>NZ_JALQEM010000069.1 GCF_023630705.1 Caballeronia sp. GAFFF1 | reverse complement strand
TGGTGGAGGATGACGGGATCGAACCGACGACCCCCTGCTTGCAAAGCAGGTGCTCTCCCAGCTGAGCTAATCCCCCGCGTCCTGTTGACCCTGCCCTCTTCGAGGGTGGGGCCTTCGTAAGCGCTAAAGCGCTAACGACCGCCGACATGGTGGGTCTGGTTGGATTCGAACCAACGACCCCCGCCTTATCAAGACGGTGCTCTAACCGACTGAGCTACAGACCC
>NZ_JALQEM010000068.1 GCF_023630705.1 Caballeronia sp. GAFFF1 | reverse complement strand
GTGCCGGGCAAGGGATTCTGGGTAAGCAGGACATGCCAGGCCAGGGCCGGCGCGGGGGCCGTGGTTGACAGGGGCACAACAGTGCAAAGCCGTCGCCCATGGGTTTCCGACCGAGAAATGACAACAACTGCGCGCTTTTTTACCATCTCGGGAGGAACAAAACCCCGGGAAAAATCGCACATCAACACTTGCCCGGTCTTCGGGCTGTAGCTTCCCAATAGCAATACAAC
>NZ_JALQEM010000067.1 GCF_023630705.1 Caballeronia sp. GAFFF1 | reverse complement strand
CTATTGCTTCGCGCGCATCAATCAAAGTGGCAGGCGTTACGCATTGCCGTAACGCGCCGCGATGCGTTCGAGCTTGTCCGGGTTGCGTTGCACCTGAATTCGCACGATGCGCTCGTCTTCGATGTCGAATGTCTGCGCGGATTCGAGCTTGCCGTCGATGAAGCGCAAGAACGCCCATTCGCCATTGAGCATGACGAGGTCGAGACGCACGCCCTTTCCATAGCGCAGGAA
>NZ_JALQEM010000066.1 GCF_023630705.1 Caballeronia sp. GAFFF1 | reverse complement strand
GTCTGATAGAGGTAATCCCCCCAGACGTGAGCGCCTTCGCTCACGCCGTTGAGAAGAAAGCTGCTGCGCAGTTTGTCGAGACGGCTGGCGAGATCGGCGCTCACCGACTGGCCCGCCTGCTTCGCGCCATCCAGCCCGGCTATCGCGCCCCGGACGTCATGCGCAAGGCCACTGTGCCGCTGGACAACGACGATCTCCGCCCCGTTGGTTGCGTTATTCATTGGCACGGTGGTGGCG
>NZ_JALQEM010000065.1 GCF_023630705.1 Caballeronia sp. GAFFF1 | reverse complement strand
CAGTGGCCTCGTGCGAATGCCCATCGATCATTCGTCCCGCGCGCTGCACGATTCGTCCCATGATCGTCGAAGCGCCTTTCACGCTCACTTGCTGGCCCACGATGGTTCTGACCACCAACTCGAACCCGGACCATGCGCCTGGCACGCGTAGCCCCGGCGAGGCATCGACTAGCGGCGCCAACAACGGGTCGCGCGACAACACGCTTGCAATCCGGCGGGGATCGGCATGCAGATCGAACATACG
>NZ_JALQEM010000064.1 GCF_023630705.1 Caballeronia sp. GAFFF1 | reverse complement strand
CTGGAGCGGGAGACGAGTCTCGAACTCGCGACCTCAACCTTGGCAAGGTTGCGCTCTACCAACTGAGCTACTCCCGCGTAAATCTTGCGCTGCTTTACTGCTGTCTACTGCTTGCCGTTTTCGATACCGCTTCGCTCATGCGCTGCCTGCACCGAAAACTTCGAAACCTGGAGCGGGAGACGAGTCTCGAACTCGCGACCTCAACCTTGGCAAGGTTGCGCTCTACCAACTGAGCTACTCCCGC
>NZ_JALQEM010000063.1 GCF_023630705.1 Caballeronia sp. GAFFF1 | reverse complement strand
GGATCGCTGCGAAAACGATGCAGCAGACGGCCAGTGTCAGATGCCAAAGATCTAGGATACGGCTGGCCTGAATGCCTGCCGGGCTCAGTGCGCTCTGCATGATCGCTCGCTGGACAGAAGGCGGACGTTCAGACTAGGGAGCAATCGCTGTGCCACGAAAGCGAAGGCTATCGGAAAGGGAATGCGGTTTGCTTGAGCCTCGCATAGAAGCATTAAGACGACGCTCGAGGCAAAGACATGGCCGAATCAGAC
>NZ_JALQEM010000062.1 GCF_023630705.1 Caballeronia sp. GAFFF1 | reverse complement strand
CGTCAGCAGGCGCTTCTTGACGTCGACCGGTCGCGTCAGATCGCGCAGCGCCTCGGCAACCGGCTTCCGGTTACACCGAAGGCAACGCCCGGCACCGGCTTCGCGCTCAACTACGACGTGACGTACACGCGCCAACTGGGCGAAATGGCGGCCGGTCAGTTCGGCGTCTGGAACGAACAGCGGCTCTTCAGTCCGGCGGGCGTATTCGACAACACCGGCACTTACCTCAACGGCGCCGGAACCAACGGCTACACG
>NZ_JALQEM010000061.1 GCF_023630705.1 Caballeronia sp. GAFFF1 | reverse complement strand
TTTTTTGTGGAATTTTTTTAGTCGTTGTATAAGTGGTAGAGGCCCCGTATCTAACATTTGTAATTGTTTTAAAGTTTGCGCTAGCCCTAGCCAATGATGAATGTGTTGTTGGGGGGGGGGGGGGGTGGGGGGGGGGGGCCGGCCAGGGGGGGTGAGGGGGTGTGCTGGGCGCTGGAGTAGGTGGGCGGAGGGCGGCTCGACTGCGGCCGCATCGAAGCATCGGAGGTTACCCGTTTTCGTTGCGGGGGATCATCGGAA
>NZ_JALQEM010000060.1 GCF_023630705.1 Caballeronia sp. GAFFF1 | reverse complement strand
GCACGAGGCCAGCCGTCTCGCGGCATCGGTGCGTGGCAAGCTGAAGCGCGTCACGAGCGACTGCCTCGTCATTCACGCTATCGACGACGAGACCTCGAGCCCGCACAACGCGCGATTCGTCGCGGCAAACGTAGGCGCGTCGTTCTTGCGGACCATCTGGCTCGACGACTCCTATCACATGATCACGTCCGACAACGAGCGCGAAGTGGTGGCGCGCGAATGCACGATGTTCCTGCGCGAGAGCGCGTCTGCCTGCGAC
>NZ_JALQEM010000059.1 GCF_023630705.1 Caballeronia sp. GAFFF1 | reverse complement strand
ATTATTCTCATATAGATAATCAGCATCAGTTTGGTTTAGTATTTAATGATGTAAAGGGTTATGATGAAACTTACATAAGATGGGTGTATTATTATTTAGGTGTTAATTTAGGAATAAGAAATTTCCGACTTTACCCTTTTCAACTGGAATGCAAATACAAGGTTTACAAGTGTTGTAATGATGCACAAAGACAATCTAAATTAATCGTAAATGCAATTAATAAAAAATTAAACCAAGAACCATGATAGCAGCAGAAGAT
>NZ_JALQEM010000058.1 GCF_023630705.1 Caballeronia sp. GAFFF1 | reverse complement strand
ACTCAATGCGCGTGCCAATCGGCTCGCGCATCGTCTGCTCGCGCTAGGGGTCGAACCGGAAGATCGCGTGGCGCTGTGCGTGGAGCGTGGCATCGGCATGGTGGTGGCGTTGCTCGCGATACTCAAAGCGGGCGGCGCCTATGTGCCGATCGATCCGGGTTACCCCGGCGAACGCCTGACTCACATCCTCACTGACTCGACGCCGCGCCTCTTGCTCGCCGATGCCATCGGCCGTGAAGCACTCGGCGATACGGGTACGT
>NZ_JALQEM010000057.1 GCF_023630705.1 Caballeronia sp. GAFFF1 | reverse complement strand
ACATAGATCCTTCTCGTCCAGGAGTACTGAACTGTGCCAAGTAGGATCCATTCATATAATTTGTAACAGCAGTCAGATATGGGTCTGCTTCAGCAAGCATCGCGTTTACTGCGTTTGTTGCTTGGTTAAGTCCCCCAAAACTAGATCCTGCTCCACAACCAGCATTATCCTTACCCAGTGGATTTTTCGCTGGACCAACTTCGCATTCGGTACTTCCTAAGAATGGAATGAATGCAGTTTGTATAGTTCCTCCTGGTGCTGTACGAT
>NZ_JALQEM010000056.1 GCF_023630705.1 Caballeronia sp. GAFFF1 | reverse complement strand
GATAAGAAGGGAAAATTAGAAACTATTACTATCTCACAAGCTTGTTGTAGTTTCTTAGGTGAGGTGTTTGATACAGTTGGAGAGGCTGATGAATATAGAAGTCTAAAAGATCACCCTAATGACTACCTGATTGTACAGGTATGGTAAAGTTCATTAAGAACGTACTGCACTTCATATTGATTATTATGCTTTGCTACTACCTAATGCAAGCTGGATACTATTACTATTATTTAACTCACTAAATATGAAAACTAAATTGTGGAGACTGATTATCGA
>NZ_JALQEM010000055.1 GCF_023630705.1 Caballeronia sp. GAFFF1 | reverse complement strand
GAGCTGGCCGTGACGCAACTCGAAGTTGGACGGCTCGCCCAGGTTCGTGCCGTTGACGACGATCTCGAGCACGAGCGACTGCGTTTCTTGCGATTGCATGTCGAGCGAGGCGGTGCGCGGCGAGCCCGCGATATTCGGAACCTGGCTGGGCGAGCCGCCGGTGATATCGACTTGAGCAACAGCCGCTTGGGAAAACACGCCCAGTGAAATCAGGAGAGGAACACCGCGCGTCACGAGCCTTGGGCGAGTCGATCCATCCATGACGATGCACGCCGTTCCCGTGGCAACCC
>NZ_JALQEM010000054.1 GCF_023630705.1 Caballeronia sp. GAFFF1 | reverse complement strand
GAGCACGAGTTCAACGCGTCGACCTTCACGAGCCGCGTGATCGCGGGCACGGGATCGGACATGTACTCGGCGATTACCGGCGCAATCGGCGCGCTGCGCGGCCCGAAGCACGGCGGCGCGAACGAAGTCGCATTCGAGATTCAATCGCGCTATGAGACGCCCGACGAAGCGGAAGCCGACATCAAGCGTCGCGTCGAGAACAAGGAAGTCGTGATCGGCTTCGGGCATCCCGTTTATACGATCTCCGATCCGCGCAACAAGGTCATCAAGGAAGTCGCCAGGTCGCTGTCGAAAGAAGCGGGCAATACCAAGCTCTTCGATATCGCGGAACGCCTCGAAACGGTGATGTGGGACGCGAAGAAGATGTTCCCGAATCTCGACTGGTTCAGCGCGGTGTCATATCACATGATGGGCGTGCCGACTGCGATGTTCACGCCGCTCTTCGTGATCTCGCGTACGTCGGGCTGGAGCGCGCACATTATCGAGCAGCGCATCGACAACAAGATCATTCGGCCGAGCGCGAATTACACGGGGCC
>NZ_JALQEM010000053.1 GCF_023630705.1 Caballeronia sp. GAFFF1 | reverse complement strand
GCGGGTCTGAAGCCCGAGCAAATCAGCGAAGTCATTCTGGGTCAGGTGCTGACCGCGGGCTCGGGCCAGAACCCGGCGCGCCAGTCGGTCATCAAGGCCGGCTTGCCGGAGATGGTTCCCGGCATGACGATCAACAAGGTCTGCGGCTCGGGACTCAAAGCAGTGATGCTCGCGGCCAACGCAATCATCGCGGGCGATTCCGAGATTATCGTTGCGGGCGGCCAGGAGAACATGAGCGCGGCGCCGCACGTGCTGCCCGGCTCGCGCGACGGCTTCCGCATGGGCGATGCGAAGCTGATCGACTCGATGATCGTCGATGGCCTGTGGGACGTCTATAACAACTACCACATGGGCACCACGGCCGAGAACGTCGCGAAGGAATACGGCATCACGCGCGAAGCGCAGGACGCGTTCGCGGCGCTGTCGCAGAACAAGGCGGAAGCCGCGCAGAAGGCCGGCCGCTTCAGCGATGAGATCGTGCCGGTGTCGATTCCGCAGCGCAAAGGCGAGCCGATCCAGTTCGCGACCGACGAATTCGTGCGCCACGGCGTCACCGCCGAAGCGCTCGCGGGACTGAAGCCCGCGTTCTCGAAGGAAGGCACAGTGACGGCGGCGAACGCATCGGGCATCAACGACGGCGCGGCGGCGGTGGTCGTGATGTCGGCCAAGAAGGCCGAGGCGCTTGGCTTGACGCCGCTCGCGCGCATCAAGGCGTACGCGAGCGCGGGCGTCGACCCGAAGATCATGGGCATGGGTCCGGTGCCGGCATCGAAGCGCTGTCTGGAACGCGCGGGCTGGAGCGTCGACGATCTCGACCTGATGGAGATCAACGAAGCATTCGCCGCGCAGGCGCTGGCGGTGCACAAGCAGATGGGCTGGGATCAGGAAAAGATCAACGTGAACGGCGGGGCGATCGCGATCGGGCATCCGATCGGCGCATCGGGCTGCCGCATTCTGGTCACGCTGCTGCA
>NZ_JALQEM010000052.1 GCF_023630705.1 Caballeronia sp. GAFFF1 | reverse complement strand
ACCCGCGCGAGCATCGACGAGTTGATGCATGAAGCCGGCCGTAGCCTTGTCGAGCAACTGCTGGTGATCTCGGCGACGGAGGTCGCCGGCGAGAAGCATCCGGGCCGCAGAGGCGGCGAGATCCGCTGGCACGGCTCGCAGCAAGGCCAGATTGTGATGGACGAACGCAAGTTGAACATGAAGCGGCCGCGCCTTGGCGTCGTGGCGGCGGCGAAGTGTCGGTCCCCGCCTACGAGCAATTGAACGAGAATCCGCGGCTCGCCGAGCGCGTGCACGAGATCATGGTCACGGGCGTGTCGACGCGCAAATATGCCAAGGTCCTGCCCGAGATGGCCGGCACCGTTGGCATCTCCAAGAGCAGCGTCTCGCGCGAGTTCATCAAGGCCAGCCAGACGGCGCTCACCGAGATGATGGGGCGGCGCTTCGATGACAAGGACTTCCTGGCGATCTACCTGGACGGCATCATCGTCGACTCACGCCACATCATCGCCGCTATCGGCGTGGACAGCTCCGGCGAGAAACACCTCCTGGGTCTCGCGAGCGGGTCGAGTGAGAACGCCCAGGTCGTCAAGGATCTGTTGCGCGGACTGATCGAGCGCGGCCTGCCGGCGGATCGCGAATACCTGTTCGTGATCGATGGTTCCAAAGCGCTGCGCTCGGCCATCGAGGAGTTCTTCGGCGAACGCGCCCACGTGCAGCGCTGCCGTGTGCACAAGCAGCGCAACGTCCTTGAGCGCCTGCCCAAGGAGAGCGTTTCGCAAACCGCCGCGATCATGAAGGCTGCCTACAAGTTGTCGACCGACGATGGCATCGCCAAGCTCAAGACGCACGCGGCGTGGCTCAAGGCCGACCATCCGGACGCCTCGGCCGCACTGCTCGAGGGGCTGGAGGAAACCTTCACGGTGAACAAGCTGGGCCTAACGCCGGCGCTCATGCGCGGGCTGTCGACGACCAACATCATCGAGAATCCCAACGGCGCGGTGCGCCGGGTCGCGGGGCGCGTGAAGCGCTATCGCGACGCCGAGATGGCGTTGCGCTGGACAGCCGCGGGCTTCCTGGAAGCTGAGAAGCACTTCCGAAAAATCCTCGGCGTGAATGAACTCTGGATTCTCGCTGCGGCC
>NZ_JALQEM010000050.1 GCF_023630705.1 Caballeronia sp. GAFFF1 | reverse complement strand
TGCGTATTCCACGCCAAACCGAACGCTGATTCCACGGCAAACCGAGCACGGATTCCACAGCAAAGCGAGCGCCGATTCCACGGCAAACCGAGCAGGTATTCCACGACTGCCCGAGCGCGAATTCCACGCGTAACCGAGCAGTAAGGTGGCGGGACGGCGACGCGGATAACCATGGCACTCTCGACGATTTGTCGGGCGGCCGAATGTCGAATAAAAGGTTATCCATGCGTCAAATCAGGGAAGTGCTGCGCCTGCGTTTCGTATGCGAACGTAGCCAGCGCGAGATCGCGACGACGATCGGCGCTTCGAGCGCAACGGTCTGGGACTACCTAGACCGTGCCCGGCGTGCGCAACTCGACTTCGAGAGGGCCATGTCGATGGACGACGCGGCGCTCGAAGCGCTGCTGTTTCCGCCGCAACCGTCGTTGAGTCGGAGGCGCCCGTTACCCAACTGGGCGCTTGTGCATCGTGAGCTTGGCAGGCGAGGCGTAACCCTGGACCTGCTCTGGAACGAGTACAAGGCCCAAGAGCCCGAAGGGTACGGCTACAGTTGGTTCTGCAAGCACTACGAGCGCTGGGCAGCGGCTTTGCCGGTTACGCTGCGCCAGACGCACACGCCCGGCGAGAAGCTGTTCATCGATTACTCAGGCAACAGGCTCGGTATCGTTGATCCGCACACCGGCGAGATCCGCGAGGCCGAGGTGTTCGTCGCGACGCTCGGCGCATCGAACTACACATATGCCGAAGTCACTTGGACTCAGCAGCTTGAGGACTGGATCGGCTCGCATGTGCGCGCGTTGAGCTACATCGGCGGTTGTGTCGAGATCCTAGTGCCCGACAATCTAAAGTCCGGCGTACACAAGGCCGACTTCTACGATCCGGTTCTGAACCGGACCTACGGCGAGATGGCTGCTCATTACTCGATGGCGATCATCCCGGCACGCAAACGTCGCCCGAGAGATAAGGCGAAGGTTGAGCAGTCGGTGCTCCTGGCACAGCGATGGATTCTCGCCCGACTGCGCAACCAGCGGCTGTTCAGCCTGGACGAAGCCAATCGCGCAATCGCCGCGCTGCTCGTCGAACTGAACAACAGGCCGTTCAAGAAGCTACCAGGCTGCCGCCGCAGCGCCTTCGAGGAACTTGATCGCCCGGCACTTCGGCCGCTGCCAGAAAGGCCTTATCAGTATGCACAGTGGAAGGTTGCGCGTGTGGGCATCGATTACCACGTCGAACTCGATGAACACTATTACTCGGTCTCTTACTGCCACGCCCGCGAACAGGTCGACGTGCGCCATACGAAGGCAACTGTTGAGATCTTCCTGCGTGGTCAGCGTATAGCCGCGCATGCGAAGAGCGAGCGTCGCGGCCATCACACCACGATCGCTGCACATATGCCGCCGAATCATCGGGCCGCGACAACGGAGTGGAATCCGCAACGGCTGATCAACTGGGCCACCGACATCGGTCCACACACCGCTGCGGTCGTTGAACACTTGCTTGGCGGCCGCCAGCATCCTCAGCAGGCTTATCGCGCCTGCCTTGGCGTGCTGCGCATGAGCAAGGACTACGGCCATGCGCGGCTGGAAGCCGCCTGCCAGCGCGCTATTGATCTGAAGGCGCCGAGCTATCGGTTTATCGCCTCAACGTTGAAGAACGGTCTGGAGAGCAACGCCGATGCGCCCGTCGCTCAGACCGAACCGCCGCTCGTGCACGCCAATGTGCGCGGGCCGTCCTACTTCCATTAAAGGAGAGTATTGACATGCTGCATCACCCGACCGTCGAACGGCTGCACGAACTGCGCCTGTTCGGCATGGCTGCGGCGCTGGCCGACCAGCAATCCCAAAA
Organism: Caballeronia sp. GAFFF1; assembly: GCF_023630705.1. GTDB lineage: Bacteria > Pseudomonadota > Gammaproteobacteria > Burkholderiales > Burkholderiaceae > Caballeronia. Next base: position 797 of record NZ_JALQEM010000050.1, on the reverse strand, counting down.
CAGCATCGATCAGCTCGGCTTCGAAGAACGCCTTGGGCTGCTCGTCGAACGTGAAGCAAGCGAGCGCCAGTCGCGACTTATTACGGCGCGGCTGCGCCGCGCGAAGCTGCGCTTCCCTGACGCTGTACCGGAAGACATCAACTACCGCGAGCCTCGCGGACTCGATCGCGCATTACTCGCCCGGTTGCTCACGGGCGAATGGATACGTGCTCATCAGAACGTGATTCTGGTCGCCCCGACAGGTCTTGGCAAAAGCTGGCTTGCATGCGCGATGGTTAATCAGGCATGCCGTCAGGGCTTCTCGGCCTGCTATTTGCGCATGCCCAAGTTCAACGAGGAGATGGCCATTGCACACGGCAGCGGCGGCTACGCGAAACTGCTCGCGCAATGGGCAAAGACCGACATCCTCGTCATGGATGATCTCGCCATGGCGCCGCTGTCGGATCCGGCGCGGCGCGATCTGCTTGAGGTGCTCGACGATCGGCACGGCCGGCGCTCGACGATCGTCACCAGCCAGATCCCGGTCGATAGCTGGCACGCCGCTATCGGCGATCCAACGCTGGCTGACGCGATTCTCGACCGTCTTGTTCACAACGCGCACCGACTCACGCTATCAGGCGAATCGATGCGCAAGCGCCGAAATGGTTTGACCACCGAAGACGGGAAGGAGTAAAAGAACTCACCCCGCGTCGCCACGTCCGCAGCGCTCGCTTTGCTGTGGAATCTTCGCTCGGCTTCACGTGGAAAGTCTGCTCGCTTTGCCGTGGAACGGCTGCTCGGTTTGCGTGGAATACGCA
>NZ_JALQEM010000049.1 GCF_023630705.1 Caballeronia sp. GAFFF1 | reverse complement strand
GCCGTGAACAAGGAAGGCGGACGGCAGACCGCCATCGCGGTGCTGGTCGTGTCGCTCGTGCTGACGCTTGCCGTCGCGCTGAAACTTTTCGGAGCCTTCTAACATGGGAACGCAAAACCGGGTCGGCCCGAAGCGCCTCGTCGTGGGCGCGCATTACGGCACAGGCGAATGGCTCGCGCAACGCGTGACGGCCGTCGCCGTGGCGGTGTACACGCTCTTGCTGCTCGTGCTCTTTTTCGGCGCGCATAACTTCTCCTATGAAGGCTGGGCCGGCATCTTCGCGATGCAGTGGATGAAGCTCGCCACCTTCGTCGCCTTGCTCTCGCTCTTCTATCACGCGTGGGTCGGCATGCGCGACATCTGGATGGATTACGTGAAGCCCGTCGGATTGCGCCTGGGTCTGCTGGTGCTGACGGTCCTGTGGCTCATCGGATGCGCCGGCTACGCTGCACAGATTCTCTGGAGAGTTTAAAGAACATGGCTGCAATCAAGACTTCCTTGCCGCGTCGGCGCTTCGACGTGGTGATCGTGGGCGCGGGCGGCTCGGGCATGCGCGCGTCGCTGCAGCTCGCGCGCGCGGGCCTGTCCGTCGCGGTGCTCTCCAAGGTGTTTCCCACGCGCTCGCATACGGTGGCCGCGCAAGGCGGCATCGGCGCATCGCTCGGCAACATGAGCGAGGACAACTGGCACTACCACTTCTACGACACGATCAAAGGCTCGGACTGGCTCGGCGATCAGGACGCCATCGAGTTCATGTGCCGCGAAGCGCCCAATGCGGTCTACGAGTTGGAACACATGGGCATGCCGTTCGACCGCAATCCGGACGGCACCATCTATCAGCGCCCGTTCGGCGGCCATACCGCGAACTACGGCGAGAAGCCCGTGCAACGCGCCTGCGCGGCGGCTGACCGCACCGGTCACGCCTTGCTGCACACGCTGTATCAGCAGAACGTCGCGGCCAAGACGCACTTCTTCGTCGAGTGGATGGCGCTGGATCTGATCCGCGACGCCGACGGCGACGTGCTCGGCGTGACCGCGCTCGAAATGGAAACGGGTGAGGTGTACATCCTCGAAGGCAAGACCACGCTGTTCGCCACCGGCGGCGCGGGTCGCATCTTCGCGGCATCGACCAATGCGTTCATCAATACGGGCGATGGTCTCGGCATGGCCGCGCGCTCGGGCATCGCGCTGCAGGACATGGAGTTCTGGCAGTTCCACCCGACGGGCGTCGCAGGCGCGGGCGTGCTCATCACCGAAGGCGTGCGCGGCGAAGGCGGCATCTTGCGTAACGCGAACGGCGACCGCTTCATGGAACGCTACGCGCCGACGCTCAAAGATCTCGCGCCGCGCGACTTCGTTTCGCGTTCGATGGACCAGGAGATCAAGGAAGGACGCGGCGTCGGTCCGAACAAGGATCACGTGCTGCTGGACCTGTCGCATATCGGCGCCGAGACGATCATGAAGCGTCTGCCGTCGATTCGCGAGATCGCGCTCAAGTTCGCCAACGTCGACTGCATCAAAGAGCCGATTCCCGTGGTGCCGACCATCCACTATCAGATGGGCGGGATTCCGACGAACATGCATGGGCAAGTCGTCGGCACGGCGAAGGGCTACGACGATCCAGTGAACGGCTTTTACGCGGTCGGCGAATGCTCGTGCGTGTCGGTGCACGGCGCGAACCGTCTGGGCACGAACTCGCTGCTCGACCTCGTGGTGTTCGGCCGCGCGGCGGGCAACCACATCATCAAGCACGCGCAGGAGATGAAGGAGCACAAGCCGCTGCCGGCCGATGCCGCCGACTTCGCGTTGGAACGCCTCGCGGTGCTGGAGAAGTCGACCTCGGGCGAATACACGCAGCACATCGCCAACGACATCCGCGCGACGATGCAGTCGCACGCGGGCGTGTTCCGCACCTCGAAGCTCCTGGAAGAGGGCGTCGAGAAGGTCGCGGAATTGGCCGAGCGCGTGAAGCACGTGCACCTGAAGGACAAGTCGAAGGTGTTCAACACCGCGAAGGTCGAGGCGCTGGAGCTGGCGAACCTGATCGAAGTGGCGCGCGCGACGATGGTGTCGGCCGAAGCGCGCAAGGAAAGCCGCGGCGCGCATGCGCACAGCGACTACGAACATCGCGATGACGAGAACTGGATGCGTCATACGCTGTGGTTCAGCGAAGGCAATCGCCTCGACTACAAGCCGGTGCAGATGAAGCCGCTGACGGTCGAATCGGTGCCGCCGAAGGCGCGTACCTTCTAAGGCAAGGGCAAGGATATCCAAATGGCAAAGAGAATATTTGAGGTCTACCGGTACGATCCGGACAAGGACGCCGCGCCGCGCATGCAGAGCTACGAGCTCGATCTGACGCATGAACGCATGCTGCTCGACGCGCTGGTGAAGCTGAAGGAGCTCGATGAAACGCTGTCGTTCCGTCGCTCGTGCCGCGAGGGCGTGTGCGGCTCGGACGCGATGAACATCAACGGCAAGAACGGGCTCGCGTGTCTCACGAACCTGAACGATCTGCCGCAGCGCATCGTGCTGCGCCCGCTGCCGGGGCTGCCGGTGGTGCGCGATCTGATCTGCGACTTCACGCAGTTCTTCAACCAGTATCACTCGATCAAGCCGTATCTGATCAACGACACGCCGCCGCCGGAGAAGGAGCGCTTGCAGTCGCCGGTGGAGCGCGACGAGCTGGACGGTCTTTACGAGTGCATTCTGTGCGCAAGCTGCTCGACGTCGTGCCCGAGCTTCTGGTGGAATCCGGACAAGTTCGTGGGTCCGGCGGGCTTGTTGCAGGCGTATCGCTTTATCGCCGATAGCCGCGATCAGGCAACCGGCGAGCGGCTCGATAATCTGGAAGACCCGTATCGCCTGTTCCGCTGCCACACGATCATGAACTGCGTCGATGTATGCCCGAAGGGACTCAACCCGACGAAGGCCATCGGCAAGATCAGGGAAATGCTGGTGCGGCGGGCGGTTT
>NZ_JALQEM010000048.1 GCF_023630705.1 Caballeronia sp. GAFFF1 | reverse complement strand
AAACGCAAAAACCCCACCTTTGTGGGGTGGGGTTTTTGTTTAGGGCAAGGGGAGCCTGACGATTACCTACTTTCACACGGGCAATCCGCACTATCATCGGCGTGGAGTCGTTTCACGGTCCTGTTCGGGATGGGAAGGGGTGGGACCGACTCGCTATGGTCATCAGGCATAAAGGGATGTTGTATCGCGTTGTGGGCGCTACAACCAATCGGGGAAGAAGTAGTAGTGAATTCGGGTGGCGATTGTCGCACACGCTGTTACTCGACCAGTGGCACCCGCTTGGGGTGGTGTAATTACCCCCTACGGGGGTCGGACCAGAGTAAGTGCTAAAGCACTAACTCTGGTCGAGACACACTGGTTATAGGATCAAGCCTTACGGGCAATTAGTATCAGTTAGCTCAATGCATTACTGCACTTACACACCTGACCTATCAACGTCCTGGTCTGGAACGACCCTTCAAGGGGCTCGAAGCCCCGGGGATATCTCATCTTAAGGCGAGTTTCCCGCTTAGATGCTTTCAGCGGTTATCTCTTCCGAACATAGCTACCCGGCGATGCCACTGGCGTGACAACCGGTACACCAGAGGTTCGTCCACTCCGGTCCTCTCGTACTAGGAGCAGCCCCCTTCAAATATCCAACGCCCACGGCAGATAGGGACCAAACTGTCTCACGACGTTTTAAACCCAGCTCACGTACCTCTTTAAATGGCGAACAGCCATACCCTTGGGACCGGCTACAGCCCCAGGATGAGATGAGCCGACATCGAGGTGCCAAACACCGCCGTCGATATGAACTCTTGGGCGGTATCAGCCTGTTATCCCCAGAGTACCTTTTATCCGTTGAGCGATGGCCCTTCCATACAGAACCACCGGATCACTATGACCTGCTTTCGCACCTGCTCGACTTGTCGGTCTCGCAGTTAAGCACGCTTATGCCATTGCACTATCAGCACGATTTCCGACCGTACCTAGCGTACCTTCGTACTCCTCCGTTACGCTTTGGGAGGAGACCGCCCCAGTCAAACTGCCTACCATGCACTGTCCCCGATCCGGATCACGGACCAAGGTTAGAACCTCAAACAAACCAGGGTGGTATTTCAAGGACGGCTCCACCGAAACTAGCGTTCCGGTTTCATAGCCTCCCACCTATCCTACACAGATCGGTTCAAAGTCCAATGCAAAGCTACAGTAAAGGTTCATGGGGTCTTTCCGTCTAGCCGCGGGGAGATTGCATCATCACAAACACTTCAACTTCGCTGAGTCTCGGGAGGAGACAGTGTGGCCATCGTTACGCCATTCGTGCAGGTCGGAACTTACCCGACAAGGAATTTCGCTACCTTAGGACCGTTATAGTTACGGCCGCCGTTTACCGGGACTTCAATCAAGAGCTTGCACCCCATCATTTAATCTTCCGGCACCGGGCAGGCGTCACACCCTATACGTCCACTTTCGTGTTTGCAGAGTGCTGTGTTTTTATTAAACAGTCGCAGCCACCAGTTTATTGCAACCCTTTCACCCTCCTGGCGCAGGCCAGTCAAGCTACCAGGGCGTACCTTATCCCGAAGTTACGGTACCAATTTGCCGAGTTCCTTCTCCCGAGTTCTCTCAAGCGCCTTAGAATACTCATCTCGCCCACCTGTGTCGGTTTGCGGTACGGTCATCGTTAGACTGAAGCTTAGAGGCTTTTCTTGGAACCACTTCCAATTGCTTCGTGACCGAAGTCACTCGCGCCACACCCTTGAATTGCGCACCCGGATTTGCCTAAGTGCCTTCTCCAATGCAGCGACCGGGACGTCCAACACCCGGACAACCTTCCGCGATCCGTCCCCCCATCGCATCTAACAATGGTGCAGGAATATTGACCTGCTTCCCATCAGCTACGCATTTCTGCCTCGCCTTAGGGGCCGACTCACCCTACGCCGATGAACGTTGCGTAGGAAACCTTGGGCTTACGGCGAGGGGGCTTTTCACCCCCTTTATCGCTACTCATGTCAGCATTCGCACTTCCGATACCTCCAGCACGCTTTTCAACGCACCTTCGCAGGCTTACGGAACGCTCTCCTACCATGCGAGTAAAACTCGCATCCGCAGCTTCGGTGACTGGCTTGAGCCCCGTTACATCTTCCGCGCAGGACGACTCGATCAGTGAGCTATTACGCTTTCTTTAAAGGGTGGCTGCTTCTAAGCCAACCTCCTGACTGTTTTAGCCTTCCCACTTCGTTTCCCACTTAGCCAATCTTTGGGACCTTAGCTGGCGGTCTGGGTTGTTTCCCTCTTGACACCGGACGTTAGCACCCGATGTCTGTCTCCCGTGATTGCACTCTTCGGTATTCGGAGTTTGCTATGGCGTAGTAATCCGCAATGGACCCCACAACCATGACAGTGCTCTACCCCCGAAGGTGAGACACGAGGCACTACCTAAATAGTTTTCGGAGAGAACCAGCTATTTCCAAGTTTGTTTAGCCTTTCACCCCTATCCACAGCTCATCCCCTAACTTTTCAACGTTAGTGGGTTCGGTCCTCCAGTACGTGTTACCGCACCTTCAACCTGGCCATGGATAGATCACTTGGTTTCGGGTCTACGCCCAGCAACTGATCGCCCTATTCGGACTCGCTTTCGCTACGCCTGCCTTAATCAGTTAAGCTCGCTACTGAACGTAAGTCGCTGACCCATTATACAAAAGGTACGCCGTCACCCCTTACGAGGCTCCGACTGTTTGTATGCATGCGGTTTCAGGATCTATTTCACTCCCCTCCCGGGGTTCTTTTCGCCTTTCCCTCACGGTACTGGTTCACTATCGGTCGATCACGAGTATTTAGCCTTGGAGGATGGTCCCCCCATCTTCAGACAGGATTTCACGTGTCCCGCCCTACTTGTCGTACCCCTAGTTCTTTCATACTGTTTTCGCTTACAGGGCTATCACCTGCTATGGCCGCACTTTCCAGAGCGTTCAGCTAACAATACAAATAAAGAGTACAGGCTCTTCCCATTTCGCTCGCCACTACTTTGGGAATCTCGGTTGATTTCTTTTCCTGCGGTTACTTAGATGTTTCAGTTCACCGCGTTCGCTTCGCTAGACCTATGGATTCAGTCTAGGATGACCCATACGGGCCGGGTTTCCCCATTCGGACATCTTCGGATCAATGCTCGTTTGCCAGCTCCCCGAAGCTTTTCGCAGGCTACCGCGTCCTTCATCGCCTGTGATCGCCAAGGCATCCACCACATGCACTTGTTCGCTTGACCCTATAACGAGTGTGTCTCATTGCTGCTCTAGACTCACACGCTACAGGCTGAGTATTCGCGTTGTGCCGTATTCCAAGTCATCAATTAAGATCACTTTTCATACTCGATACAATCACTACCCTGACTACTCTACTCGCACCCATCTCTAAGTGCTTTCAAATAATCTCTTTACTACTTCTTCCTGATTGTTAAAGAACGTTTAGCCGATAGGTGTCTTGCAATACCTACAGCATCAACTGGCTATAGTCGCCAATGCGCAGCACTCGTGTAGTTGAGCGCTGTGCATTGAGGACTTGGTGGAGGATGACGGGATCGAACCGACGACCCCCTGCTTGCAAAGCAGGTGCTCTCCCAGCTGAGCTAATCCCCCG
>NZ_JALQEM010000047.1 GCF_023630705.1 Caballeronia sp. GAFFF1 | reverse complement strand
GCGCTTGCGAGTGTAGTCGTGGATTTCGCCAGTGCGCTCATCGACAATTTTTTCGGCAGCGCGATAAGCGGCGGCGGCGGTCGAAGACCGCCCCGCCTTGCGCGAAATCGCTTGAACCGAAAAATGATAGCTCGCCACCGCGTTCTCTTTTTTTCGGGGTGTCGGGGCTTCGCCCTGACCGCACGTAATCCCCGCAGGGGATTACTCTAAGTGCCCCTTGCCTGTCGGCTGCGGTAGTGTACCCCAGAGGTCACACAATGATCAGATGATTTACACGCCGTTTGTTTGCGACTCTATGATGACCTCACATCAAAGCAAAAAACGGGTAAGGCATGCCAGAACAGACCACGCGCGTCCAACAAGCGCAGGACGCAGTCAAAGCCGCTCAAGAACGGCTCAAAAAGGCCAAAGCAGCCCAGCAACTAGCTGAGGCCAGAAAACGGGCTGCAGCAACGAAAGTGGAGCGCGCAAAAGACACGCGCCGCAAGGTGCTCCTCGGCGCATTCGTGATGGAGTTTTTCGCTGCTCGCAAGGCCGATCCCGCACGTTTCCTCTTTAGTGGCGAGAACGGCCGACGATTTGAGGATTGGCTCAAGAAGGAGGCGGACCGGGCGCTATTCGGCCTGCCGCCGCTGGCTGAGCCGAAAGCCACCCCCAAACCGGAGGCGCAGTCATGAGCCACCCCATCGCCCTGGAAACGATAACCGAAGAGGCGGTATGACAATTGCCTGGACCATATTTCCACGTCCGGTCTCAGACCTCTCGGACCCCTCTCTCAGGGGACGTGGCTTCGACTCGTTTGTGCCAACAAGCGAGTCTCTTTTTGATTTGGGTTCGCCGTAAATGCCTAAGTGAGCATGCTTAGGTACACCCGCGTCCCCGTGGACAGGCGGGGACAAGTCCCTGCGGACTTGCCCCCTGCCTGACCACAGGGCCCCTCGCGGCGTGGAGCCTACGGCGTGACTCGCTGCGCTCGCCCAAATTGCACATACGTGCCTCAAAACCTCCTTTCTGCAAGCCATAAGAGGCCGCATAAGCCGCTAGAACGCTTCGCCCGGTGCCCACAGGCACACGGTTGAGCGGCTGGCGGCCAGAGGCCGCCTGGCGCGATTTATCCGTGTCTTAGCGCTTTAGCGCTTAGACCGGTGCGCCACGAGCGCATGTCGACCCCTTCGGGGGCCGTCAAGCCGCCGGAGGCGGCGTTCATGCCCCCTCTGGGGGCCTGAAGCTAAACCACACCCATAGTTAACAATAAGAGCCTCTTCCGATGAAAATCGCTGCGAGCCTTATACAGAAAGGGTTTGCGCGATTTCGACCTGTCGCCTGTAGGCGACAGGCGTGTCGCCCCCAGACGACACTAAAGTCGCATTTGCTAATAAACCTGTCGTCTACATCGGTCAAGTTATAAACTAAACCTGTCGCTTTAAAACGAACTTCTCATGTCCAAAGCCGTCGTCGCCACCGAAGACTCAGCGCCGTCATTTTTCGGGTGGCTGCAGGTTGAAAAGAAGGTAGGCCAAGAACTCCAGCGCCTTGCTATCAAGCATCCATCCGCTATGGGTACGCTGCTCTATCTCATGAACAACATGGGCCGGAACAATGCTCTAGCCGTTTCCCAAGCAGTAATTGCTCAGAAGGTCGGGATTGGGCGGCAAGCCGTTAGCGGGGCGATTAAGTTGCTGTCGGACCATAAATTTATCGAGGTCGTAAAAGTCGGAAATCTATGTGTTTATCGCGTCAACACTCGTGTTGCGTGGCAAGGAAAGCGGGGGGAGCGTTTCGCCCACTTCACAGCTGACGTGATCGCGTTTGAAGGCGAACAAACTGGAATCGATCTGGACGAGAAAACCCAACTTAAGCAGGTACCGGTGCTTGAGGGAGCCGAGCGTGTCTTAATCGGCAACGAGCCGATCGATCCCCCCGACCAACAGGAAATGAATCTGCCATGACCGTTGTGTCGATTTCTGAGGCTGCTCGTTTGACGGGTAAGAGCCGTAAGACGATCCAGCGCTATGTCGCAGATGGGCGCATCTCCATGTCGCAGCATGTCGCAGGCGGGAAAGGAATCGATACTTCAGAGCTGGTGAGGGTTTTCGGGGAACTGTCCCACCCCGCTCCTGCGCTGTCGCATGCGACAGAGTCGCAGTCTGTCTCACCCACTGTCCCACCCGAAGTCGCAGCCACTTTAGCGCTGTTACAGGCGGAGAATGCGTTGTTAAAAGCGCAAATTGAGGCGAAGGACGCTAATTTGGCCGACCTGCGACAGTCCCTGCGACTTTTAGAGCATGCGCCAGCTCCTAAACGGCGCTGGTGGTGGTCTAAAACGTGAGCGCCCCTGTTTCGGCGTGGCCAAAAGTCTGGAATCAGCGCATATAAGTGCCCATGATCGCCTCTTGAAGGCGATCCAATGCCATTTGCCAGCGTTTGAGGACGATAAGGGACTCGACGATGAGCAGATCCTGTTTCAACCGGTTGTCTAGCAGCAAAGTAGCTTCGGTTTGGCGGACCAATGCAAGGAGCGCAGCAGACGTCTCGCGTTCATTTAGGAGACGATTTTGAATCTCTGCCCTCAGCGGGGCAATGGCGCTGAGCAAGTGGTACTGGTGTTCATAAGCCACGGTCAGCATTGATAGTCAAAGAGTAGAGCCAATCGAGAGGGCAATTCACATTCCCTATCGACACTGCCGAAGATGAAATCTGTCCTGACCTTAGCGTAGGCGCGGCCCCGCCCGCGTGCGGTCGATGCTCTGATCGCGCTTGGGCGTGACCGTGGCTCGTCCGTCGCTGTATTGGATCGTCACCTTCTGACCGACCTTGAGATCGCCGTCGAGCCGTGTTCGCTCGTGAATGACAGCCTCGCGCCGACCAAAGTCCTGAGCGATATGCAGATCTGTGCTCAGGAGCAGCGTGCCCGAATAACGGCCGTGTTCAATGTTCGTGGGCGAGGCAAACAGCCGGTAACCGCCGTCCGGCATGCTGGCCAGTGCGTCCGTCAAATCCTGACGACTCTTTTCCCTACGTTCTTCCGCACTCAGTACCGGCTCCGCCGGCGCCTTCGCGGCCCTGAACCGAGCCAGTTGCTCAGCCGGGTCAGGCACGGTACGCCGGGCCGCCCGCTCGGCCAGCGCAGCTTGCAGACTGGTCTGCGTATCGACCAGCGCAGCCTCGGCCTGGCGCACCTCGAGCGCGGCTGCGTGGGCTTGAACCCGCATCTCAGCCGCGGCCTCGATGCGCCGTTGCGCTTCCTCCTGCAACCGCCGCTGTTTGGTGCTTGCGCCGCCGCGCCGCAGGATCGCCGTCGCCGTTGGGCCAAGGTGCTCGGTCGGTATGCGATCAATGCCTTGCGCTGCGAGCGTTCGGTGGTCAAGACGCGCCTCGATGCTCCGCTCGGCCAGCCACTCGTTGGCGAGCGTCGCCCAGCGCGGCCTTTCGCGCTCTGCGAAGTTCTCGATGCGGTGCTTCTGGCAGTGGATCGGGTCCAGCTCAACGGCTTTCTTGCCGAGCGTGCCATCGCGGTCCACGTGGCACCCGCTCATCAGAACGTGAGCATGTACGTTCCGCTTGTCGCCGCCCTTGTCGGCGCGATGCACCGCCACATCGACGGCCACGCCGTAGCGTTCGGATAGCTCCCGCCCATAGGCAAAGGCCAGTTCGCACTGGTCGTTGGGATTCAACTCGTGAGGGAGAGCAAGGGTGAACTCGCGCGCGACCACTGCATCACCGCGTTTGTGATGCTGCTCGATCGACGACCAGAACGCGCCTCGTGCGTGCGCTTGTTCGCCAGGGAGAAAAAGCTCCGAGTCGATCACGCCGCGCTTGCGAGTGTAGTCGTGGATTTCGCCAGTGCGCTCATCGACAATTTTTTCGGCAGCGCGATAAGCGGCGGCGG
>NZ_JALQEM010000046.1 GCF_023630705.1 Caballeronia sp. GAFFF1 | reverse complement strand
GCGTTCCCTCGAAGCGCGTTCTGGGTAGCCGAGGCAAACTGATATAACTTCCCGCCACCGACCTCAATTTTTTTCAACACGGCGATTGCGTTCGGCTCAAACGTCTCCAATCCTTCCAAAACTCGACCGAAGGTATCACTGACGTTCTGCCCCCGGCTCGATACAGTTTTCAGTAGCCGCGCCTTCACTTGTTCAGCGGTCTCAAAGGTCCACAGTCCTACCTTGATCAAGCGGTTTCTGACGGCCGGATCGGGAAACGAAGTCAGTCCACCAAGTATTAGCGCACGCACCGTCTTGCCTGTCTTCTTCATTCCCTCATGTAACTGATCGCTGAGAAGCTTGAAGTATTCCGTCACTGTCAACTCGACGGTCACTCGCGTCACTACACGGTTCAAGTACAGTTTTGCAACCGCCATGTTCATATGGCGCACGCCTCGATCCACACCTTTAGCGAGATGCGGTCGGAGACTCGCTGCCGCACTGTTGATCGAGAGCATCAGCGCACCGACCGACTGTTGCAGTGCCGGCTGCATGAATTTAGCCCCCACGTCGGCACTTGTTTGGGCACTTTTGAACGCTTCATAGATCTTGCTGAAGTCATTCAGAGTCGCATTACCGCCAGCGTCAAAGCTCGGAGCCAGGCCCGCCAGGAAATTGGTATTCTTCGCGAGCAATGCCTGGTATAGAGGACTGTTCTTGTCGTTGAGCCATTTATTCCACAGAATGCGCGTCGCCCCCTTAAGCGGCGGCGTCTTGTCCGGGTTCTTCGGATCCGTTGGCTCAGGTGCTTCACTCGGTCCTCCTACGACGCACTTCGCCATCATGCGCGTATAGTCACAACCCGAATTCGAAGTCAAATCGTCGCCGTCGTAGTCGTGATGGCACGACTTCATCCATCGTTCTGCTTCGCACCATTGAGCGAGGATCTGTCCGAAACGGTCAATCTGCCTCTGTAGGTTATTGACAGTGCGATCGTACTGGTCTTGAAACGCCTTCCGGTCCTTTTCCCTGTAAGGGTCTTCGAGACGAACATGCGCATCGTGCGTCATGTCGGCAGTGACGCGATTCGTTTCCGCCGGCACATCCACGGGTGGCAAGGCGGCCTTTGCGGCCAGAACGGGATTTGAGTTCCACTTTGTCTGTTGGTCCACCCGCGCTTGCACCAACGCCGGAGCTTCCTGCGCGGCCCATTTCGCTTCCTGGTCTTTTAGTCCGATCAACGCTTGAGACGTGAAGTACTTGTATGCGGTCAGCGGCTCGGACGTATATTCTTGCAACGCCTTTGTGCAGAGGTTACGCAGGGAATTGTATTCAAGCGTGGCGCCAATGGCGTCATGCAGCAACACCACCGGCACGCCGTTTTTTAGCTGGTATTGCTTGATACTCGCCGTCACAAACGCCTGCATGGCTGCGACACGGTTCGCACGCGAGTAAAACCCATGCACGCTGTCGAAGTCTTTCGATCCCGGCGCGTACTCCCACACCTTCTTCATCAGGTCGAGCGTCTGCGTCATGCCGAACGCCTCATCCGACTTCGAAGCGCCGGCCTTCGACGGATCAGTCTTGAACTGCTCGATCGTGTATGTCGAGAACCGTGTGGCGGGCGACTTACCCGTGCGGTAATCGTCCAGCACTTTCTTCGGCCACGCATCGTTGGCGAACGCGATCTGCGCCACCTTGTACTTGCCATCGATGTTGATAAACGAAGCCGGTACGTCGTGGTTTTCCGTGATGCACGCCTTGGACAGCGTCTTCGCATCGCCCCGTGGCGGCTGCAACGGATCGAACTGCCGCAACGCGCCTTCGGGCGTCACCTGATACGCCTGCCAGATCGTCTTGTCGAGCAGCACGTACACGTAACCCTTGCGCAGCGTGCGCAGGTTGTTGTCCTGAAACGTCGCATCGACACCGCGATTGAACTTCGCGCCGATTGCCGGCGTCGGCGCAAAGCGCAACGGCAGCACCGGTATGCCCGTGCGCTCGCATGATTTGCATTGACCCGGTTGACACTGTGACGCCTGCTGTGCGCCCTGACTGACTGCAGTTGATCCACCCACGGTTTTGCTTCCTTACGGCAGAGTTGCGACGATCTGTGCCCACATGGCGTCGCTGTAATTGTCGAATTGCGCCGCCAGCGACGTCTCGCCAGCTGCCGCGCGCGCGATCGCGGCACGGACTTGCAGGTGCGTCTCCAGGCGCGGATGCATGTACAAGCGGTGGAGGCTGAATACGAGTTGATCCTCGAGGCTCGTGAGCCCCATATCGCTCGCATCGCGCAACTGGCGGTATGCCTGAATGGTGGCGTCGGGTGGCAACAGAGTCGGCCCCTGCCAACGTGCCGGAGCGTAAGTAAGCTCCTCCGACCGTATCGTGTTGCGCCACGCTGACAGCAAGCGCGCAACCCACGGCGCACCGGCCTGCACCGAGAGGCTCTTGTCCGAGATCCGGTCCGCACGTAGCGGGCGTCGCCTCCACTCGTGACCTTGCCGGCACTGCCAGCGCAGCTTCGTGCGGCTATCGACGTAGGCGTCCGACAGACACTTGCCGCCACGTCGACGGGCGAGCGCCTGCAGCAGGGGCAGCCATGCCTCCTCACGCTCCTTGTCGAGGCAGGCCGAGCACCAGTTGCCCGCCTGCACGCTCGTCGACGACATTTCCCATTCGTGGCCATTGCGGCAACGCCAGCGCAAAGGATCATGCGAGTTGCGGTAGGTTTCGGAAATGCATTGACCGCTCCGTTCGCGCGCCAATTTCTGCATCGCGTTGAGACCACTGCGCCGGCGGTCGTGCGCGCATTCGAGACACCACGCGCCGAGTTTCAGTTTGGCAGAACCGGTGCGCCAAACGTGGCCCCGCTCGCACTCGACTTCGAGCGACTGAAGATCCGGCGTGGCGGGATTGAGCAGACGTCCGCCTCATGCCTGGATCAGGCGTTCCGCGCAGACCCGCACGAGCGCATCGCGCTCGCTTCGGTCATATCCTTGACGCGCGGGCCACTCGGCCAGCACGCTCAGCACTCGCTCGAGCACGGCAGGTGACGCGTGCTCACGTGCCGAGAAGCTTTTCGGTTGAGGAGGAAGCTTGATTGATGACTTCGACATACTACGAACGGATTCGTTGACTGGGCGCGCCGAGCGTTTTCGCACAGCGTTTGTTAGTGCAACACGCGCCCGCCGTCGGACAGCGGTATATCGCTTCTCAACCCCGACACGGTGGCGAACGGGTCCACGCTGATCCCCAGATCCTCGGATAGTGCGATGCCTCGCCGTTGCGCCTCGATCCAAATATCAGCGTCGCTGGCGCACATGACGAGCACCGCCGGCTTCGTGCCGAACTTGGCTTCGAAAGCGGCGATGGCTTGCTCTACGCGTTCACGAAAGTCGGTGAGAGCTTCAGTTTTCGTTAAGTACACGTTGGAAGCCTCATTCCAAAAGAAATTTATCGTCGCCCTCGACCAACACTCCGCCGTGACTCGTCGTATCGCCTACTCGCGCAACGCATCGAGCGCCAAAGGATGCTGACGAAGAGCCACTTTGAATCACGGCACCGCAACTGGTCAGATCGCCGACGCCCGCAGCCTGTCTTCCGTTGATCTTAAGACCCGTCGAGGCTGTGATTACCACACCTTTCCCATGCTGAGGACATTCGTGATGATGTCCGAGAAGAACGATTGCGCGCATCGCATCTACTCTCCTTGAACCGAAATATTCCGGACCACCGCACGCTCTTCAAAATCTCGGCAGTTGTGCTGCGACGGCGCAGTTCTTGATTCGATATCCATTTCTGCGGGCCATTTCACCCTTGGAGCCAGCAGACGAGCCAAGTTCGCCGTCGGCTCGTTGTTCCAGTCACGCGGCTGCCACTTGGAAGGCGGAAGTGCCTGCGGCCCCTTCTGCATGTACGTGCAGATATAGGCCCATGCGCGTTCGTCGGCTGACTTCGCACGCAACTGGAAGCGGTCGATGACTTCGTTCGTCCCTGGTCTCACTACTGACAAGACGACGCCGGACTTCGTGAAGTACACGCCTCCACTCGTCGCTCCTCCCTGAGACCAGGCTTCGGCGCGAACGTCGTCCCAGTCGTAGGCGACGGCCCTTACCGGCCATCGTGTGAACGGGTTCCACCAAATAGGTTCAAACTCGTAAACGTACATCTTGCGGCGCTGCCTATTGAAGCGTATAGGAAGGTCGCGAGGCGGGGAAACGTCCATTCGGAATGCGAATAAGCCGGTCCAAACACCTAACAGTGAGCAGCCGATCGCCATCATCGTTGCGGACAAGTCGCCACTAATGGTACAGGCAAGAAAGACCATGCAGGCCGTACAAGCAAAACCGACGAACGAGAGCCAAAACACCAGTCCTCGCATATCTAGATAAGACCTCGACAACTCAAGATAGATCTCGTCCACATGGTTTGGCGCGGTGAAGGACAAACTCGGTGTCGCCTGCAGAGGCGCGTCTGGGGCGGGCAAGTCGCGTCGCCAGCCACGCGCAGGGGGATTAAGCAATGGCAGCGGATTCGGCATCAGAATGTCTCCTGAACGGTCAGTTCAGCAAACCCACTTTCGTCTAGCCGATCGGGGTAGTACTTGACGTGAACCTGGGCGCTGACGACGTCGTTGCCGCCTTCCTGCGGACCATTTAGTCGGATAGCACCGGTTATCGCTTGCGGATCCGCCTTTTGGAACACCACCGGCTCTAATGTATCGCCATGGTAATCGCGCGCAGCCTTTAACGCTCCGGTAATTGTGGCCAAGGCCGTGGTACCTTGCTGCCTACACACGAGCATCTGCGTGGCACCAGTATGACGAGCTACGCTCACACTGAAAGCATAAGCAGAAACTGCAGGGTTGAACTTGGGCAGCACGATGCGATATACCAGATCGTAGCCCAGACCGAAAGCGACCGCGTCAGTCAACGCTGCTGCGCCTTCCAATGTTTGGAGCGAGGGCCGAAACACCACGTCGACACTGATGCCAAGCAAGATTGCGTTTAGTGTAGCGATAGCTTCATCCTGATCGCTCGGCTTGTTCCATGGCTTCAGATTTCCTTTGTGATCTCCAAAATAGCAACGGCGCGCCCACAGGTCTGGCATTGTTGACTCTGCCTGTTTGGCCAATTGGACAAACCCGTAGGCCATAAGTCCGAGCACTACCGCAATGCCCACCGGTCCGAGCAACGTTGCTTCCACAGCCGCCGCTCCAGCAACTCCAAAGATGCCGGAGAAAACGGAAAGTGTGGCGGCGAAACCATAGCGAAAGGTGGCGCCGTCATCACCTTGCCGCGCCACTCGAACCGCTGCAAAGCCATCCTGTGCCGCATCGACGAAACTTGACAGCGCGCCCACCACCCCGGCCTTTTCGCCTACGAATTTGGCGACGCCTGCCGCGCCCTCAAGACCAGACGCGACCGCGCCTCCCTCCTTGAACACAGGCGCCAGGTTTTCGGCAACAACCTTCACCGACTTCCCTGCCAACTCTGCACCAGAGGCGAACACACCTACGGACGCTGACCACGCGCCGATCAGCGTTTCCTGATAGCTGGCGCCAACCGCCGTCTTCAGAGAATTCATGCTGGTCGACAGGCCGTCCAACTGTCCGTACAGCGACAGAAACGCCAGAAGAATCTCTCCTCCGGCAGCGTTCCCTCGAAGCGCGTTCTGGGTAGCCGAGGCAAACTGATATAACTTCCCGCCACCGACCTCAATTTTTTTCAACACGGCGATTGCGTTCGGCTCAAACGTCTCCAATCCTTCCAAAACTCGACCGAAGGTATCACTGACGTTCTGCCCCCGGCTCGATACAGTTTTCAGTAGCCGCGCCTTCACTTGTTCAGCGGTCTCAAAGGTCCACAGTCCTACCTTGATCAAGCGGTTTCTGACGGCCGGATCGGGAAACGAAGTCAGTCCACCAAGTATTAGCGCACGCACCGTCTTGCCTGTCTTCTTCATTCCCTCATGTAACTGATCGCTGAGAAGCTTGAAGTATTCCGTCACTGTCAACTCGACGGTCACTCGCGTCACTACACGGTTCAAGTACAGTTTTGCAACCGCCATATTCATATGACGCACGCCTCGATCCACACCTTTAGCGAGATGCGGTCGGAGACTCGCTGCCGCACTGTTGATCGAGAGCATCAGCGCACCGACCGACTGTTGCAGTGCCGGCTGCATGAATTTCGCCCCCACGTCGGCACTTGTTTGGGCACTTTTGAACGCTTCATAGATCTTGCTGAAGTCATTCAGAGTCGCATTACCGCCAGCGTCAAAGCTCGGAGCCAGGCCCGCCAGGAAATTGGTATTCTTCGCGAGCAATGCCTGGTATAGAGGACTGTTCTTGTGGTTGAGCCATTTATTCCACAGAATGCGCGTCGCCCCCTTAAGCGGCGGCGTCTTGTCCGGGTTCTTCGGATCCGTTGGCTCAGGTGCTTCACTCGGTCCTCCTACGACGCACTTCGCCATCATGCGCGTATAGTCACAACCCGAATTCGAAGTCAAATCGTCGCCGTCGTAGTCGTGATGGCACGACTTCATCCATCGTTCTGCTTCGCACCATTGAGCGAGGATCTGTCCGAAACGGTCAATCTGCCTCTGTAGGTTATTGACAGTGCGATCGTACTGGTCTTGAAACGCCTTCCGGTCCTTTTCCCTGTAAGGGTCTTCGAGACGAACATGCGCATCGTGCGTCATGTCGGCAGTGACGCGATTCGTTTCCGCCGGCACATCCACGGGTGGCAAGGCGGCCTTTGCGGCCAGAACGGGATTTGAGTTCCACTTTGTCTGTTGGTCCACCCGCGCTTGCACCAACGCCGGAGCTTCCTGCGCGGCCCATTTCGCTTCCTGGTCTTTTAGTCCGATCAACGCTTGAGACGTGAAGTACTTGTATGCGGTCAGCGGCTCGGACGTATATTCTTGCAACGCCTTTGTGCAGAGGTTACGCAGGGAATTGTATTCAAGCGTGGCGCCAATGGCGTCATGCAGCAACACCACCGGCACGCCGTTTTTTAGCTGGTATTGCTTGATACTCGCCGTCACAAACGCCTGCATGGCTGCGACACGGTTCGCACGCGAGTAAAACCCATGCACGCTGTCGAAGTCTTTCGATCCCGGCGCGTACTCCCACACCTTCTTCATCAGGTCGAGCGTCTGCGTCATGCCGAACGCCTCATCCGACTTCGAAGCGCCGGCCTTCGACGGATCAGTCTTGAACTGCTCGATCGTGTATGTCGAGAACCGTGTGGCGGGCGACTTACCCGTGCGGTAATCGTCCAGCACTTTCTTCGGCCACGCATCGTTGGCGAACGCGATCTGCGCCACCTTGTACTTGCCATCGATGTTGATAAACGAAGCCGGTACGTCGTGGTTTTCCGTGATGCACGCCTTGGACAGCGTCTTCGCATCGCCCCGTGGCGGCTGCAACGGATCGAACTGCCGCAACGCGCCTTCGGGCGTCACCTGATACGCCTGCCAGATCGTCTTGTCGAGCAGCACGTACACGTAACCCTTGCGCAGCGTGCGCAGGTTGTTGTCCTGAAACGTCGCATCGATACCGCGATTGAACTTCGCGCCGATTGCCGGCGTCGGCGCAAAGCGCAACGGCAGCACCGGTATGCCCGTGCGCTCGCATGATTTGCATTGACCCGGTTGACACTGTGACGCCTGCTGTGCGCCCTGATTGACTGCAGTTGATCCACCCACGGTTTTGCTTCCTTACGGCAGAGTTGCGACGATCTGTGCCCACATGGCGTCGCTGTAATTGTCGAATTGCGCCGCCAGCGACGTCTCGCCAGCTGCCGCGCGCGCGATCGCGGCACGGACTTGCGGGTGCGTCTCCAGGCGCGGATGCATGTACAAGCGGTGGAGGCTGAATACGAGTTGATCCTCGAGGCTCGTGAGCCCCATATCGCTCGCATCGCGCAACTGGCGGTATGCCTGAATGGTGGCGTCGGGTGGCAACAGAGTCGGCCCCTGCCAACGTGCCGGAGCGTAAGTAAGCTCCTCCGACCGTATCGTGTTGCGCCACGCTGACAGCAAGCGCGCAACCCACGGCGCACCGGCCTGCACCGAGAGGCTCTTGTCCGAGATCCGGTCCGCATGGGTCTTGGCTTGCCGCAAACGCGTGATGTGGCCGTTTGCGTCGGGATAGAGCCAATCGCTTATCGGACCGCGATACAGGTTGGCATCCTCAATGGAGGTGGCAAGAAGCAATTCCATGCGCACCGGCTCGAAGAACGGGACGAAGCGCTCAACGTTGTCGGCTTTCACGATGCAACGGTCTGCGATGCCCGAAGCCACCGCATAAGGCGGTTCGGCGCTTGAAAGCCATGCGCACAAGTAACGCTTGTCGTACCCGGCATCGCGCAACGCATAGCGAGCCGATGCATCGAGCAGCGCGGCATCGGGCGAGGCGCCCGGTTCCGATAGCGTGACAAGTCGCGGACACGCGTCTTCGTCGTGAGCGAGGTCGGCGCGCGGCACGATCGTCAGCGCGCTGTCACCGAACTTTGCCGCGAGATTTTCCGGCGCGACAGGCGTGTAGTCGTCGCATCCGGCCAGTGGATCGACCAAGAGATAAAAGTACTCAGCCTTGTTGTGCGCGCTCATCAGCACGTCTTGCGAAGTTGGCAAGGTCATCACGCACGCTCCGCACAGTTGACGACGGCTCCAGACGCGGGACTACCGCTCATCGACAGCCCATTGCCGCTACCGCTCGACTGCGACACGGCGCCCTTCAGCTTGATCGATGCGCCTTCAATGGTCACGCCACCGCCGTCGATCGTAATGGTGCCGCCCGGACCTCTGATTACCATGCGCTCGGCTCCGCTCAGTTCGAAGACGGTGGTCTTATGCTCGATCCCTTGCCCGGCCTGTAGCTTGTGGTGGCCCTGAACGGAGTGTTGGGTATTGCCGCCTGTTTCGATGGTGTAATCTACCGCCGTCTTTTCGTGACGGTGATTGCCGACGTCTTCGATCAGGTCCTTATCGACCTTGATCGCGTAATTGCGGCCCACGGTCAGAAACGCGTTGCGTCCGATGTCGTGCGTGCGGTTCTGGTTGATCGTGACCTGCTCATTGTTGCCCACCGTTTCTGCGCGGTCATGCCCGATCGTCGTCGTCTCGTCGTTCTCGACGTTCTTTCTGCGGTCATGCTCGACGGAGTGACTCTCGTCGTTCTCCACCTCCGTGCGTAGATCCTTCTCCGCGTGAATCCACAGCTCTTCCTTCCCCTTCTTATCCTCGAAGCGAATCGCATTGGCGTTGCCATACCCGCCCTCGGTCGTCGAGCGCGAAAG
>NZ_JALQEM010000045.1 GCF_023630705.1 Caballeronia sp. GAFFF1 | reverse complement strand
CCGCGGGCTTCCTGGAAGCTGAGAAGCACTTCCGAAAAATCCTCGGCGTGAATGAACTCTGGATTCTCGCTGCGGCCTTGAAACGGTCAAGCTCGAAATCAATTGACCATGATCGGAAGGTTGCCTAACCTATGCCGCACCCGCCGTCCCAACCTTCAACTGTCTTCGGGACATCGCCCCGTAATCGGGCATTGACCAGAACGCCACGACTCAATGCGATCGACTACCTAGAATCGCTTTCCCTAGCACTGCCCGCGGCTCTTCGGTCTCTGCGCTCCTTCGAGTGCCGAAGGAGGTGCAAGCCTTATATGCCTTCGCGCACGGTGCCGGGGCAACATGCAGCACGCCAGGCAAAGGACTCTTGCCGACCCAAAAGGGACCTTCACCTATTTCGGTCCAGTGTCACCTATCCGAAGGCGGCAGACGTTCAGCCTCAAGCGCTTTCGAGTGCTGGCGTGCACATCCAACGCTGGCAAAATCGCTGTCGCCGACTTAAGGTCGTGTCGGCTTCAGCGATCCCAGAAGTAGGCCTCAAGGTGCTGAAGCAGGCACTACAACGCCGGGGCCTTGGGGATTGGCTTTTTTCTCCGCGTTCTGAACATTTTGCGGGTATCGAAGTTGATCGCCAGACGGGTTGTAGCCGTTCTTTTCGAGTTTGCTCAACTCGGCGTTCTTCTTTTCACGGCGCGCTTTCCGCTCCGCCTTCTTTGTCGCCTTTTGAGCTTGCGTGGATGTGGCGGAATTATCCATCGTCGACGCTTGATCGCTGGCAGGCTGTGCCTGAGCAACTGAAAGTAGCGAGAGCAAGCACGTCACACCCAATGCGAGCGTTTTGATTTGTCTGAAAGTCATTCACGTCTCCAAGGAATTAATCAGGGCCCGCGCAACGCCTCGTGTTTGTCGGCAAACGCCAGACTAGGTCCGGGCGCTTCGAACATGAATGCCACGGCGGCGCCCACGAGTCTCGCCGCCGTTACTCAGCGAGGTTAGAACTGCGTTGCGATGCCGGCGAAAGCACCAAACTGGCTGTGGCCATAATTCGGGTTCGTGCTGGCCGGATTGCCGTTTATCGGATCGTCGTTCGTGTTTGCCCCGTAGAGTCCACCGTTTAGACCAAGGTTCGATGTCGCACTGTTATGCAAATAGCCGAGTTCGGTATAAACGCGAGTGCGCTTCGAAAGCTGGTAAGCCCCGGAAAGCGTGTACAACGTCGCGTTCCCATTTCCGTTGTTGGCATTGGCGTGATACACCGCGCCGGTCAGGAACGTCGCCGGTGTTACCGCCCATCGTGCGCCGGCCCACTCATGATCGACCTTCGTCGGCAAGGACACACCTGCGGGCAATGCCGAAGCATTCGCCGTGCCGTAGAAGCCTGCGTTGGATGCATCGGGCGCGCTCAAGTGCTGATATCCCACGTAGACCGTCACCGGACCCCAAACGTAAGAGCCGCCCGTGAAGATGGAACGTGAAGCAAGATAAACGTTGCTGAACTTACCGTTGCCATCGCGGATTTCGTCGTAAATCGCTTGCACATCAAGGTTATGTGCGGCGTATTCGAGCTTGATGCCGTCATCCCGGCCCTGCGAACTTCCCAGTCCGGTTGTTGTTCCTAGTTGGCTAGGCGCACTGCCGGGGTTACCTGCGTTCCACGTCGTCGAGTTCGTCAGATTGTACTGACCTTGCACCGTGAATCCGCCAAAGCTCGGAGACAAATACTCGAATCCGTTGGCTGCCTGGGGAAACATGCGGCCTCTTACAAGCGTGCCGAACGAGTACTTCTGCGTCTGTTGAGGATCGAGAATGCCGGCGTACTGAAGCAGCTCGCTCGCTCCAAAGTTGCCCATTCTGAATGACCCGTAAGTCGGGTTGCTCATTCCGACGGTCGCCTGCCCCTCGAAGAACGACCCGTTCGCGTAGGTTCCGTTCTGCGTGTTGAGTCGCGACTCTAACTGGAAGGTTACGAAGGTGCCACCGCCGATGTCCTCGAGTCCTTTCAAACCAAAACGCGATTCAGCCCAATTGCCTGACTCGGCCGCCCAGCGATGACCTTTCGGCAAGCCCGTCTCGAACTGCACACCGTTATCTACGAGTCCGTACAGCGTAACGCTGCTTTGTGCGCTCGCAGCAACGGCGAAACCCATTGCCACCGATCCCAGAATTACCCGCTTCATTGTTCTCTCCTATCTCCAAATCGTGATTCAAAATTTATTAGCTGTTCGTTTTGATAACGAACCGCCCTTCTCAGTTGGTGCGGCTTACTCTTTATGCATTTTGCTGGTCTGACGCATCGACAAATCAATGCGACGGTACGGGCGCATGGCCCTTCCGTGCACGCCAGAATTGATATGCCTCATAGGCGCGCGGACACAACGCTAGGTTCATTAGCGTCGCGTCTTAACGGTCTTCGCTAGAAAGAAGAAACTTCTCGGTCGGCCGTACGCGTGCCCCTCGATGAGCACGATTCTCACGCGCGCTGGCTTGCTGCACTCATTAGGTCGACGCTAGCTGTGCTTCCGCTAAGACTCGCGTCGACCGGAGCGGGCTAAGACAAGAATGGAAACGCGAGCTACTGTTGCGCTCCACTACAGATATTGGTGATCACGTGCGATTCTCACCACTGCGACGGAAACGATCGAGTGCCACGGCGGCAATAATGACGAGGCCCTTGATAATGAACTGCCAAATGTCGGAGACGCCAAGTATGACAAGGCCATTGGAGAGCACGGCGATAATCAACGCACCGACCAGAGTCCCCCAAATCGAACCCACACCGCCCACAAAGCTCGTGCCGCCGAGAATAACTGCGGCAATGGCGTCCAGTTCATATCCCATGCCGATCTGAAGACCGTTTGCGGCATAAAGTCGGGCGGCCGACATCACACCCCCGAGGCCGGAAAGCAAACCGGAAACGGCATAGGCAAACAGCAGAATGAGGCTGACTTTGATGCCGGAAAGCCGCGCTGCCGCCGGATTTCCACCCATTGCATAGATCCAGATGCCCAACACAGTACGGCGAAGGACGATCCACGAAATCACGATGACGGCGAGCGCGATGATGGCCAGAACCGGGACCCCGAGGACGCTCGCGTTGCCGATCCACGCGAATCCCAGATTGGGGTTCATCACCGTACCGTCGTTTCCAATCAAGCGTGCAAGGCCCCGCACCGCGGTGAGAGATCCAAGTGTGACGATGAACGGCGGGAGCCTGAGGTACGCGATAAGCAGGCCGTTTATCGCGCCGAGAACGATGCCCGTCACCAGCCCGACCGGAAGCGCGAAGGCACCGAACGAGGGGTCGAGTGAACAGATCATCGAGGTCATTGCCGCAGTCGCGAGCATTGAACCCACCGACAGGTCGATGCCACCCGTCAGAATGACAAACGTCATCCCTGCAGCCAGTACTGTATTGATCGCGGCCTGCTGTGCGACGATCGAGATATTCTGGCCGGTGAAGAACGTTCCCTGAGTAGCGAAGTTGAATGCGACGGAAAGCAGGATCAGCACCGGCAGCATACCGATTGCACTAATCAGCCGACGGACATGCACCTTATGCGCTGACATTCCGACCGCGTCGTGTGTCTTTCCCTTTACGACAGGACTACGAAGCGTTGACTTGTCCATGATTGTCTCCAAATCTGTTTATCAAGCGGCATCGAGGGTTGCATCCGCTCCTGCCGCGAGAGCCATGATGTTTTCTTGCGTAATTGCGTCGTTGTTGGGCCCGCCGACTTCGCCGACGATCTGGCCTCCACGCATGACCAGTGTGCGATCGCAGACTCCAATGATTTCCGCGAGTTCGCTGGAAATCACGACCACACCGATTCCTTGACGCGCCAAGTCGTCGATGAGGCGGTAAATTTCGGATTTAGCGCCGATGTCCACACCTCGGGTGGGCTCGTCGAGAATCAGCACCTTTGGGCCAATCTGGAGCCAGCGCGACAGCAGCACCTTTTGCTGGTTTCCGCCGGAAAGGCTCCCAACGTTGACAATAGGGCTTGCTGCCCGCACACGTAGTTGCTCGAACGCGGAGCTCGCGCGCTTCTTGCCTTTCGACAAGTTTAGGAAGCCGCCCGGGCGGGCATCTGGAACAATGACGCCCAGATTGATGTTTTCGGCGCACGACATGTCGAGAAAGAGGCCCAGTGCCTTGCGATCTTCCGTCAGATAAGCCAAGCCGTGTTTGATGGCGTCGGACGGTTGACGAATGTTCACTTCTTGACCGTTGATGAAGACGGTTCCACTCGCCTTCTCGTCGGCCCCGTAGATCAACCTGGCCAGCTCGGTGCGTCCCGATCCGACGAGGCCTGCAATGCCCAGTACCTCGCCCTGGTGGACCTGGAAAGTGCACGGTTTGATCTTGTCGCCATCGGAGATGTCCTTCGCTTCAAAGACGACAGGCCCCCGGCTGCCGTGCGCGTCGTGTTCTTTCATATAAAACGTCGACAGGTCCCGGCCAACCATCATCTTCACGATCGCCTGAGCGGAGAGCTCGGCGCGGTCAATGGTTCCTACATAGCGCCCGTCTCGCAGCACGGAGACACGGTCGGACAGGTCATACACCTCTTCCATTCGGTGACTGATGTAAATGATGGCGATACCTTCCGAGCGCAATTGCCGGATCAACGCGAATAGCCGCTCGCTTTCCCGGGACGATAACGCCGTGGTGGGCTCGTCGAGAACCAGAATCCTTGACTTTGCGTGCAGCGCCCGACCGATTTCCACCAACTGCTGCTCGGCTATGGAAAGCGTCCCGACGAGGGTACGGGCGGTGAAAGGAACGTCGAGGCGTTCCAGTACCTCTCGACAGCCGGCGTACATTGCCTGCCGATTCGCCACGCCGCGAACGGAAAGCTCCCGCCCCAGATAGATGTTTTCGGCCACGGAGAGATTCGGTGCGAGGCTCAGCTCCTGGTAGATAATCGAAACACCGTATCTCTTCGCCTCTAGCGGATCGCCGATGGTTATCGGCTGGCCGTCGATGAGGATCTCGCTACCCGCGTCGGCCTCATAGGCACCCGATAGAATCTTCATCAGCGTCGACTTGCCTGCGCCGTTCTCTCCCATAAGGGCGAGCACTTCACCGCCCCACGCGCGCAGTTCGACGTTATCGAGCGCCTTGGTGCCGACGAACGTCTTGCTGACGTTGCGCATCTCGAGAAGCGGAATCGGATCATCTGTAGCCATCATGTCTCCCTATGTGCTGCTCGCGGGCGCGCACGCGGATGCGGTACGCGCCCCACTGCTGCATCATTTACGCTGCATTCATCGTGGCGCGAGTTCAACCACCCCAGCCTTTGTACGAGCCAACGTTGTCACGCGTGACCATTTTCGGGTCGAGCAGGATAACGGGGTTCGCAGGCTTCTTTCCCTTCGACAGCATGTCGTTGCCGATATCGAATGCGGTTTGCGCCATCGAATACGGGCTCTGAGCAACCGTCCCTTGAATCGCCGACGGCGACTTCAAAAGCGACGTCACTTCGGGCGACCCATCGACGCTCACGATTAGAAAGTCCTTCCGATTGAACTGCTTTGCGGCCAAATCCGCCCCAATGGCTTCCTGGTCGCACACCGTGAAGACGCCGTCGACCTTCGGAAAGCGCGTCAACAGCGACTGCATGACCGTCAGACCGCCTTCACGCGTCGCCTTTGCGTTCTGATTGTCGGAGAGGATCTCGAACTTGCCCTTGCTAAGAACCGACTGACAGCCCTTGACGCGGTCCTGAATCGACGAAACAGACGGTCCGTTCAGGATGACGACCTTGCCTTTGCCACCGAGTTTGTCGGACATGTACTGGCATGCCATCTCGCCAGCTTTGAAGTTGTTGGTCTGCACGGTGGCCGCCGCGCCGTCCGCCGAAACGTCCACTGCGATGACTGGAATGCCAGCTGCGTCGGCCCGTTTGATAGCCGGAAGGATCGCCTTCGGATCATCCGCGGTCAGAATGATGAGGTCCGTCTTCGCAGAGATGAAATTGTCGACCTGCGAGAATTGCTTGTTGAGGTCGTAGTCCGACGCGACGGTCATGACCTTGGCGTTCGGGTTGTTCTGCTTCGCGCGATCCGTTACGCCCTTGGAGATGGCGTTCTGGAACGGATCACCGAGCGAATAAATTGCGACGCCGACGGAATTGACTTCCTTGGCCGACACTGCGCTTACCAGCAAGCCGCTTGCTGCAAGACCGAGCACGATTTTCTTGAACATCACTGTCTCCAATTATGATATGAAAATAATGTGAAACTGGGCGTCGCAGGAAGCGGCGCGTCGATTCGAAAAGCCTGCGAACGAACCGCCTCTGAGTAGTCAGGTTGCGTTGTTCGCGCCTGTCAATAAGGAACCCTAAGTGGCCTAAACTGAGTCCGGACGGGGAACGTTGATCCGAACTCAGGTTTATTCACGTGCTTCGTGCTTCAGCGATTTACCGAGTGAGGGTAGTCCAGGCGCCGTCGTGTTCCGCGGAACGGACTGCTGCGTCGATCAACGACATCGTGTCCACGCCATCCTCAATGCCCGGAATGCCGTCGAGGTACGACTGGTACGGCAACTCAAGACGCTTCGCCATCAAGGCCTTCGCGAAGTCGGAGTAAAGATTCGCAAAAGCGAGGGCGTATCCTTCGGGGTGTCCGGCGGTGAAGCGCGTTGCAGCAGCTGCTTGCGGAGAGTTGCTTGCGTAGCCCCGGGCCAGACGTTGGGCCGGCGCGCCCGGCGGTTTGAACCAGAGGACTTCCGGTTCTTCCTGAACCCAGGTGAGGCTGCCTTTTTCGCCAAAGATGCGGAACGACAGACCGTGATCGTTGCCGGTAGCAACGTAGCTTCCCCACAAGCGGCCGCGAGCGCCGCCCTCGAAGCGTGCCGTCAAATAGGCGTTGTCATACACTTCCCGGCCTTCAGCGAACGTGGTCATCTCCGCCGACACTTGCTCGACGCGAAGCCCCGTGATGTACGAAACGATGTGGTGAGCGTGGGAGCCGACTTCGCCAAGGAGAACGCCCTTGCCCATCGCGGATTCGCGGAAGCGCCAATGGCGATCAGGGTTCGCTGGGTCAACCACGAATCCTGCGCACAGCTCGCCTTCAATGCACTGGATCTTGCCAAGGGCGCCCGACGCGACGATCGCGCGCGCTTCCCGGACCATCGGGTAGCCGGTGTAGCAATGCGTGAGAAGGAAAAGCCGGTCATGTTGCTTGACGAGGTCATTGAGGCGTTGCGCCTCGGCGAGATCGCGTGTCAGCGGCTTTTCGCAGATGACGTCGATTCCTTTTTCCATGAAGACGCGCGCCACCTCGTAGTGCAACTGCGGGGGCGTGGCGATGACTACTGCGTCGATGCGGTCTTCGCGCGCTGCTTCACGTTCTGCCATGACCCGAAAATCGGTGTAGGCCCGGTCTTCATCGATCAACTCGGCCCGCGCTGAGGCTTTTGCGATCTCGGGATCGATCGACATCGCGCCAGCGACAACGTCGTAAAGTCCGTCGGTTCGCATGGCAATGAGATGAGTGCGACCGATGACGGAATCTTTTCCGCCGCCGACAAGGCCCACTCGCACGCGTCGGCCGATTTGGGAAAGAAGGTCAGTAGACATGCGTTTCACCTGCTTTGCGCCTGCAGAACGAGCTGAGGCTGTTTGAAGTTTCACCAACCGCGTACAGGAAGCACCAGCTGGCGTCGATAGAGGCACTGCGCTTTTTGAAGACTGGGATGCGCGTTCAACGCGATTGTTTGCGAGGGCTTACTGCGCCAGATACCCGCCGTCGATCACGAGTTCCGCACCGGTCATGAACGAAGATTCGTCGCTAGCTAGAAACAGGCACACATTCGCGACTTCCTCGGGAGTGCCCATGCGTCCCATCGGCGTCTTGGCAATGATTTCGCCGTTCAGATCGTCCGATTGACTCGTCACGAGCGGCGTTCTGATCAAGCCAGGGTGCACGGAATTGACCCGGACGTTCTCGGGCGCGTATGTCACGGCCGCATTCTTGGTCATGTTGCGCACGCCGCCCTTGGCTGCCGCATAAGCTGCTGCGCCGGCCGTGCCTACGATGCCCCACATCGACGAGAAGTTGATGATGGAACCCTTGCGCATACCGCGCATTGAGGGCAGCACGGCCTGGATGCCAAGGAAGCTTCCCGTGAGGTTCACCGACAGCACTTTCTGCCAACTATCCAGGTCAGTCCCATCCAGCGTTTCATAGCAGTAGACAATGCCCGCGTTGTTGACGAGCACATCGATGCGCCCGTGTTTGGCGATGACCGATTCGACGACACGCGACCAGTCCGCCGGAGACGAGACATCAAGCTGTTCAATGTCGAATTCCTTCGAGTCGCTCGCCTTGATGTCCGCCGCGATAACCGTCGCGCCTTCGCGTGCGAACGTTTGGGCTACGGTCAATCCGATGCCTTGTGCGGCTCCAGTAATCAAAGCGACTTTTCCTTTGAGTCGGTCCATTGCTATCTCCTATCTAGTAATTGGTCTCGCTGCTTTACTTCGCTGGTCGGGCGCCGATAACACGAATGCCGATCGTCGGCGCTTGGCGTCTTCTCGATCACGTCATGGCTGTAGACTATTCGAACGTGCCCTAAAGAAATATGCGCTCTCGCGAAATCATATTTCCAGTAGGCGGAAATATGATTTGCGGGCGGACGCCCACCGAAAAAGTCCATAAGGACTTTCCCGGGAACGAGCAGCTGCTATGGAAGTTTTCAGGAAGATAACTCGCTTGCTATCGGACCGCGCGCCACTTGGCCGCGAGTTGTCGCCGCTCGGTCCATTCGATAAGGAATTCGGTGAATACCCTTATCTTCGCCGGCTGATAGCGGCGACTTTGATAGGCAAGATTGATAGTGAGGCGGGGTAACTGCCAGTCCTCGAGCACGGGTACGAGACGCCCAGCCACGATGTCATCGTGAATAATATAGAGCGGCTGAATCACGATCCCTAAGCCCGCCCGACCCGCAGCGACGATCACCTGGCCTTCATTGGAATCCAGCACACTGGTGATGGCAACGTCAGACGTTTCCTCGCCACGCCGGAAATGAAGGAGGTAGGGATCGACAGCAAGGTTGTACACCAACATGCGATGCTGGCACAAATCCTCTGGCTTAGCGGGGCGGCCGTACTCGGTGAGATAGGCCGGGGACGCAGCAAGAATACGAGAGGTATCCGCCAGCTTACGGACCGTGATCCCCGAATCGCCTTCATGCTCACGCGTGCGAATTGCAATGTCGATCCCAGCTTCGATGAAGTCAGGGTAGCGGTTCGCCGCGATGACCTGCACGGAAATGCTCGGATACCGTCGATTGAATTCGGTGAGGAACGGCGCGATGTGCATGGTCGCGAATGAGACAGAACTGGTCACTCGCAGGACCCCGCTTGGCCGCAGGGTCGCATCGCTTGCCGCCGCCTCGGCCTCGGCCATCTCCGAGAGCACGGCAACGCAGCTGCGCCGGTACGCCTCACCCGCGTCCGTGAGCCATTGCCTGCGCGTGGTCCGCTCGATCAGGCGGGTGCCTAGCCGTTCCTCGAGCGCGCTCAAGGTACGGCTCGCTGCGGCGTTCGACATATCGAGTTGTTCCGCCGCCTTCGACAGGCTGCCGAGTTCAGCCGTCAGGACAAAAAGTTCGATTTGAGTCCAGCGGTCCATGCTCGCGATTTATCCACCTAGCGGAAATGTCATTTCACTATAGCGCATTTTTTTCCTTTAGCGGGCCTATTACTCTGTCGTCTAATGCATACGCGCACTAGGAGACAAGAGCGATGCGCAACATCAACGAAGACACCATTACGCAAGCGGTCCTTGCGTCAATGGACGATCGCTGCAATCCACGACTTCGCACCATCTTTACCAGCCTGGTGCAGCATCTCCATAGTTTTGCCCGGGACGTCAAGCTCACCGAGGACGAATGGTTCAAGGCCATTCAGTTCTTGACGGAGTGCGGGCATATCACTGACGACAAGCGACAGGAGTTCATCCTGCTGTCCGACACGCTCGGCCTGTCGATGCTTGTGATGGCCCAGAACAACAAGAAGCCGGCCGAATGCACCGAGGCAACGGTGTTCGGTCCTTTCTATGTCGAAGGTGCGCCCGAGTATGAGAACGGCGCCGACATTGCGAACGGCGCGCGTGGCGAGCCCTGCTTCGTGAGCGGTCAGATCCGCGGCCTGGACGGCACACCTCTGGCCGGCGCGCAGATCGACGTCTGGCAATCTGACGAGGACGGGTTCTACGACGTGCAGAAGTCGTCAGATGACGCGGGCGCCTCGGAG
Source organism: Caballeronia sp. GAFFF1 (assembly GCF_023630705.1). Lineage (GTDB taxonomy): Bacteria > Pseudomonadota > Gammaproteobacteria > Burkholderiales > Burkholderiaceae > Caballeronia. The sequence goes on along the minus strand of NZ_JALQEM010000045.1, from coordinate 8,470 downwards.
CCTCAGGCGCGCGGAAGACTGCGTAGCGATCGCGACGGGCGGTTCCATTTCCGGTCGATTCTCGCCGAAGCCTATCCGATTCCGCACGACGGACCCGTGGGCCGCATGCTGGAGGCGCTCGGCCGTCATCCCTGGCGTCCCGCTCACCTGCATTTCTTGATCAAGGTGCCGGGATACGAGACGCTGATCACTCATGTTTTCCGCGATGGCGACCAGTATCTCGATTCGGACGCGGTGTTTGGCGTGCGTTCGAACCTGATCACCCAATGGGTCAAGCACGAAAGCGGCGTCGCTCCTGACGGTTCGAAAATGGAAACGCCGTTCTATTCGCTCGAGTACGACTTCGTATTGAATCCCGCCGAGGTGACTGCATGATCCGACATATCGTCATGTGGCGAGTCCGCGGCGAGACACCGGTCGAACGTCACGAAGCGCGCCATCTCGTCAAACAAAGCTTCGAAGGGCTGCGTGGCGTGATCCCCGGCATGCTCAACCTGGAAGTAGGACTTGATTCGAGTGCGGTGGACTACGCCTGCGACGTCGTTTTGGTTACGGACTTCGACTCGCAAGCCGCGCTCGACGGGTATGCGACCCATCCCGAGCACCTGCGAGTGCGAGAGAGACTCGGCAACATCAGGACAGCGCGCTTTCAGGTTGACTACCAGGTGGACGCGCAAGCCGACTCCGAAACGCAAGACAGCGTTGCAGCAGGCCAAGGATTGCGCCAAGCGAGCGTTTGAGCGTGGTTCGTATCAACTTTCACTGCCGTCTTCAGGCGGCAGGCAGGAGGCTGCATGCATTTCACCGTCTATTGCCTCGATCATCCGGGCATGGTGCAACGTCGTCTGCAGCACTACGACGATCACAAGGCTTACGTGAAGACAGCCCCGATCAAGACGCTCATTTCCGGCCCGTTGCTGGACTCCGACGGCGAAACGATGATCGGCAGCTTCTTTCTGTACGAAGCCGACGATAACGATGTGCTTCTCCGTTTCGTCAACGAAGACCCGTTCAACAAAGCCGGGATCTGGAAAACCGTCGATGTTCGACAGTTCTTGAAGCGCGTCGATACCTTGACCGCGCCCGCTTGATTAAATGTACGACGCCAGTGCTAGTCGCCCCGCCAACGGCGATGCAGCACGCTAAACAACTTTAGGTATAGACGGTCTTTCGACCGTCGCACAAACAACTTTCAAAGGAAATTCCATGTCTGATCAAAACTCGCTGCGCCTCGTCACGCTCGTCGGCAGCCTGCGTCGTCTTTCGTTCCATGCGGCAATCGCAGACTCACTGCAGGAACTCGCGCCTGAGAACGTGCGTGTGACGAAGCTGCCGTCCGTTGGACTGCTTCCCCACTATGACGCGGATGTACAGGCGGAAGGCTTCCCGCAGTCGGTGCTCGATCTCGGCAATGCGATCAGCGAAGCAGACGGCGTGATCATCGTGACGCCCGAGTACAACTATTCCGTTCCTGGTGTGCTCAAGAACGCGTTGGACTGGCTCTCGCGCCTCCCGACGCCGCCTTTCGTTGGTAAGCCCGTGGCGATCCAATCGGCATCGCCCGGCATCTTCGGCGGCGCACGCGCGCAATATCATCTGCGTCAAAGCATGGTGTTCCTCGATGCACAGGTACTCAACAAGCCCGAAGTGATGGTTGGCGGCGCTGCGAGCAAGGTCGATGTTGAAGGCAAAACGATCACCGACCCGCAAACCCGCGAGATCGTCTCCGCGCAGTTGAAGGCGTTCGCGCTTTTTGCCCAGCAGCGCAAACTACTGAACAAGTAGTCGCGCTTCAACGTCGCGGAAACGTGAGACACATGATCCTCGACGACTAGGCATTCCATACATAACAAGGGAGACGCGTTGATGAAGCTGCTGATCACAGGCGGTCAAGTCATTACCATGGATCCGGCCATCGGTAATGGCCGCTTCGACGTATTGATTGAAAACGACCGGATCGTCGAGGTGGGACCCAATGTTCAGGCACACGATGCGCAACAGCTCGATGCGTCCGGCTGCATTGTCATCCCGGGCCTCATCAACGCGCACATGCATACGTGGCAGACCGCGCTGCGCGGAGTGACGGCGAACTGGACATTGCCTACCTACTTTCGTAGCGTTCACGCGGGATTAGCGACATGTTTTCAACCGGATGATCTCTACATCGGTACGCTGGTGGGCGCACTGAACCAGTTGAACCTCGGGACCACGACGCTCGGCGACTGGTGTCACAACAATCCCGCGCCCGACTACACGGATCGCGCGATCGACGGACTTGTTGAGTCCGGTATTCGTGCAGTTTATTTCCACGGCTCTCCCAAGCCGGATCCCAAGCCCGGACAGAAGCATTTCAGCGAGATTCCCCATCCTCGTAGCGAGATCGAGCGATTACTGAAGGACAGATTCCCGAGCCGCGACGCCAAGGTCACGCTCGGGATGGCGATTCTCGGGCCGCATTACTCCACCTACGAAGTGTCGGAGCACGATTTCAAGCTGGCCGCGGAGTTCGGCTTGATCGCCAGCATGCATTGTGCGGGGCTGGAGCCCAAGACACCGGATGGGTGGGAACGTCTGGCCGAGCGCAACTTGCTAGGCAAGACGACCAACATCGTGCATGGGAACAACCTGACCGACACTCAGCTTCGCATGATGGTCGATCGCGGCGTGACATTCTCAGTGGCGCCCGAAACCGAAATGACGCAGGGGCACGGTCATCCGATTACGGGCCGTCTGCGTGACGCGGGCAGCGAGCCTTCCCTCGGCGTCGATCTCGAGTCGGCCATTGCGGGCGATATGTTCACAGTGGCACGAGTCGCGCTGGCGTCGCAGCGTGCGTTGGACAACGCGCAAGCCCGCGCCGATACCGGACAGTTGCCCGCTCGCTCCACGATATCCACATCGGATGCGCTTAGTTGGATCACGATCCGAGGCGCAGAGGCGTTGGGCCTTCAGGACCGCGTCGGCTCGCTGACGCCGGGGAAGCAAGCCGATGTCGTTCTGATTCGCGCAGATGGATTGAGTATGCGACCCGTACATGATCCGGTGTCGGCCGTGCTGATGCAGGCGAGCGCAGCTAACGTCGATACGGTGTTGGTAGCAGGTGAGTTCAAGAAGCGAGACGGAAAACTGCTCTATCAGAATCTGAAGCAACGGCTTGACGAACTCGATGCATCCGGCCGCCGTATCAGCGAGCGTTTTGCAGAGCTCGCTCCTGCCTAACCGTTCTCTGTCGCGTGGACAAACACACTCGGGCGGCTCTTGCTTCTGCCCTTCCTGAGAGCCTTGCTAAAGTCGCTCTATCAAAGATTCGCATTGCTTCTGGAGTACACCAATTGAGCAACCCTGACATTGACCTGCTGGCCGCCTATTGGACCCTTGCGGGAGACGTCGATCCGCTCGAGCCTTCGATCAGTCCTTACTCTTTTCAAGCGCGCGTCGAAGCGGCTTCGAAAGCAGGTTGGCGAGGCATTGGCGTCATCCATGAGGATCTGGTTGCGACCATTGAGAAGGTCGGCCTGGATACGGTCAAGCACATTCTCGAAGACAACGGCATCAAACACTTTGAGCTTGAGTTTCTCGTTGACTGGTACAGGGACGGCAACGAGCGCCAGGTGTCCGACCGTGCTCGCCGCGTGATTCTTGAGCTAGGGGCGAAGCTTGGCATGAAGAACGTGAAAATCGCCGCCAGCGCGTTGGATCAGCGAACGCCAGACTTCGCTCGAATGGCGGATGAATTCGCCACGCTATGCGAGGAAGCGGCCCAGGTCGGTTCGAACGTGTCGATCGAAGTCATGCCGTTCTCTATCATCAAAACGCTTGAGGACGGGCTCGCCATTGTTCAGAAGGCGAACCAGCCAAACGGCGGCCTCCTCCTCGATATCTGGCACATGGTTCGCGGAGGAATCGACTTCAGTGAAATTGCAAAGGTCCCGCCGCAATTCATCAAAGCGATTGAGCTTGACGACGCCAGTTCGACCATCGACGGAACCTTGCTGGAAGACACCGTCTTTCGACGCAAGCTTTGCGGTGAAGGTGTATTCGACTGTCCGGGCTTCATAGAAGCGGTGCAAGAAGCGGGATTCAATGGCGATTGGTACGGCGTTGAAATCATCTCGACCGAATATCGCAAGCTGCCGCTGGAGCAAATGGCCATCAGCTCGTTCGATACAACCATGCAGCAGTTCCGTGAGGTTGAAGCACGGCGACAAAAAGTCAATGCTTGAACCGTCGCGAGACACGGGCAGATCGGATAGCTCACGTCCGACACCAAATGCGCATACCGACAGGTAAGGATCCTTCGATGTACGACTTCACTTATACCTCGCAGCCTTCGAAAGTGATCTTCGCCGCTGGCGCACTCGCCCGCGTCGGCGAAGAAGTTCAAGCGCTGGGCGCAGAAAAGGCTCTCGTCCTCTGTACCCCGGAGCAAGAAGCACAGGCAACGGCGGTTGCGGAACTGTTGGGGCCGCTTAGCGCAGGTGTCTTCGCCGAAGCGAAGATGCACGTTCCGATTGAAACGGCAAGACGTGCCCGTGACCATGCACGAAGCGTTGGCGCTGATTGCGCAGTGGCGATAGGCGGAGGATCCACCGTCGGCCTGGGCAAAGCCATCGCTCTGGAATCGAGCTTGCCGATCATCGCGATTCCGACGACGTACGCCGGCTCTGAGATGACGCCGATTTATGGCCTCACCGAGGATGGATTGAAGCGCACTGGCCGCGACGCGCGTGTGCTGCCTAAAACCGTCATCTACGACCCCATGCTTTCGTCGAGCCTGCCGCTCGGCTTGTCGTTCGTGAGCGGCCTCAACGCTATAGCGCACGCGGCCGAGGGTCTGTATGCGCGCGACGGCAATCCCGTCATGTCGCTCATGGCGGAGGACGGAATCCGCGCGTTGGCGACGGGCCTGAGGGGCCTGAAGACAGATCCGCAAAACCTTTCGGCACGCAGCGACTGTCTTTACGGCGCATGGTTGTGCGGCAGCGTACTGGGCCATGTTGGGATGGCTCTCCACCATAAGCTTTGCCATACGTTGGGAGGAAGCTTCAATCTCCCCCACGCGGAGACACATGCGATCGTCTTGCCGCACGCGTTGGCGTACAACAGTGACGCCGCGCATGACGCCATGAACCGGATCGCGCGAGCACTCGGAAGCGAAAACGCCGCGCTCGGAGTTTTCGAACTGGGACGCGAACTCAACATTCCGTCGGGGTTGCGCGAAATTGGGATGCAGGAATCTGATCTTGACCGGGCATGCGACATCGCGCTGGCTAACCCGTATTGGAATCCACGCCCGATCGAACGCGAGCCGCTTCGGTCTTTACTGCAGGATGCTTGGAATGGAAAACCGCCCCGCGTGTGATTGCTGCCTTCGCGAAGACATCACCTGCCTGCTTTAGCGTAGTACGACCATCCAACGATGGGCCGGCGGTCGCTGATTCAGCGATAGGCCGGTGAAAGCGGCAGTATTCGCGAAAACTGCAGTGACAGGGAAGTTGCCCGAACTGCTACCGCGACCGTGGCAGCAACTTACTTAGAATAGTGAAATTGAGCATGAACAAGCCTTGCATCATTTCTGTTGCGATTACGGGATCGCTGCCGCGCAAAAAAGATAACCCTGCTGTGCCGATCACGGTGAACGAGCAGGTGGAATCGACGCATGCCGCATTCGAAGCAGGAGCCGCTCTGGTCCATCTTCACGTTCGTAACGACGATGAGTCTCCTACGTCGAATCCGGATCGTTTTGCATTGGTGCTTGAAGGTATTCGAAAGCACGCGCCGGGCATGATTACTCAAGTCTCTACCGGCGGTCGCTCTGGGGCAGGCAACGAGAGAGGTGCCATGCTGTCGCTTCGGCCTGATATGGCATCGTTGGCAACCGGCTCGGTCAATTTCCCGACCCGGGTCTATGACAATCCGCCGAACTTGGTCAACTGGCTCGCCGCCGAGATGAAAGCTTACGGCATCAAGCCCGAAGTGGAGGCCTTCGACTTATCGATGATCTTCCAGGCTGCCGATCTGCAACGGACGGGGGAGATTGTCGGTCCTCTGCACATTCAGTTTGTCATGGGCATCAAGAACGCGATGCCTGTCGACCGCGAAGTCCTGGAATTCTATATCCATACGCTTAAGCGCCTTTCGCCCGATGCGACATGGACAGGAGCCGGCATCGGTCGCAATCAACTGACCATGGCTCGCTGGTCCCTTGAACTCGGAGGGCACTGCCGCACCGGGTTGGAGGACAACGTGCGGATGGACAAGGATACGCTCGCCTCGTCCAATGCCGCGCTTGTGCGCCAGGTTGCAGATCTATGCGAGGAGTATGGTCGCCCGGTCGCGACGGCAGATCAGGCTCGCGCGATCCTGGGTTTGCATTGCACGGGCCGGTGATTCGGCAGCTAACCGGACTTCCGCGCTGCTTCGCCTCGCCAAGACGAAAAGCAAGGGATAAATCTCGCCGATCACATGCAAAGGTCCTGCCGAAAGCGCCTGATTCGTCGGTTCACACGATGTTCGCGTGGTCCCCCTTCGGAATGCTGTCGAGCGGCGCAGTAACGTGTACTACGGCGGAGCCCAGGCGTCATCACCGCAGCCGTCGGTACCGTGTGCTGCGGAGTCCCTTTCACCGCCGATCGGCGTAAGCAAGCGGCATTGTTCGACATGCGTCCGATATGGCGGTGACAACGGCCGTTTAGTTCTGCGCGGCAACTGTCTCTTGATGGCCGCACTGAGCCATCTGACGTTCACTCCGCAACGTCGTCGTGCCTCACGCCTTCTGACTTCGAATGGCGCACAGCCTTGCCGAGCCAAGGGCCGATCTGATAGCCTTTTGCTGAGGCAACCGCCGTCTCTTCGCTGATGTGTGTTGGACTGTTGGATGACAGCCTGGTCGACGATAAACTGGCTTCTGTGTCCATCAATCCTTAAGGCGCCCCATGAGCACCAAGACATCGATCGGGTATCACTACGGCGAAGGAAAGGAGCCATCCTGGCACCTTTATGAAGAGGCGTTCGAGAAGGATGATGTGGTCTACCTCGAACTCGAAGGCGTGCAAGCCGACGTCGTGATGATCGACAGTCTTTGGGGGGCCAAGGCCGGCACGGTGCTGCTACGGCTGCCCAGCGCGACGGCCCGTCAGCTCGGACTACTTCCGCACTCGGATGAAGGCGATGCGCCACCGGTGGGTGAGGGATAGACAGCACGCCATCACAAGCGATGGCGCTTAGGAGGGAGGGATTGGAGCAGCTGTCCGATGCGCCCACGGCCCTTCCGAGATCATCGCGGGTAAATCTCGGTGAAGCGCATCCACGCCTAACAGCATTCAGGCGGCCTCGGCCTGTAACGTGAAATCAACGTGGATAGCATCATAGGGAAAAATGATGTCGCCGTTGTCCGAACGTTCCAGGACGCCCACATTGATTAGCGCGAGAACGTCATCATGCACGCGGCGGACATCGCGATCGACGCGCCGGGCAAGTTCTCTGATCGACATGGTGCCCGCGCCTGTCATCTTCTTGAGGATGTCCCAGCGCAGTTGGGTGAGCGTCCTGAGCAACAGTTCGGGCGTTGCGAAGCTGATGAATTCGCCCTGCTCTTCGCCGCGCATTGCGGCTGCGAAGCTTCGGGTGATGTCGTCGCGGGAGGCGATCCCAAGCGTTACCGTGGTCATTGTGCGGCCCTCCATTGGTCTACGTCTGACCAGAAATCAGCCATAAGCTGTTCCGGCGTCGTGAATGCATAGGGCGTCTCGACTGCACCAACATGCTTATGGTCGCCCTTCCCGCGTTCGTTATCGTAACGAAGCACGCATACGTTCCTCACGATGTACGTGGCACTGTACTTGTAGAAGTGTGCGCTGCCGTCGACAGGGTGCGGAACCTTCCAGACAAGTAAAGCCGCAAATGACGTCTCATCGACCGGGACACGGCGCTTCAAGAGGGAAATTGCGTTCATGTTGACAATGATGACAACACGCGCCGATGTTGTCAATCAGGTCAACGTCATCGGGTTGCAGGATGTTCCAGCATTGGTGGCGATTGCTTGGTCTGATCAACAGCCGCGCAACGCCTTACCGGCTGTCCACCCGAAGACGGTCAGCGTCCCCGTGCACCTTGGGACCGCTGCCGGTTTGTCTTGAAGCGTCAAGCGGACGCTTTTGGAACCAGCGAGCCCGGCGGCCGCAGCTGTGCATCATCAGATCGGTCGGGAACGATGGTATGCGCTGAATCGCGCACATTGCCTGCGCACGTGCGGTATCGTCGGGCACTACAACGCCGGTAACGCGATCGCGCTTGACTGCGTCCTTCACCTTTTCGAGCTTGATAGCGCACAGCGCATTCTTAGCCGCTAAGTCGATATTCGATGGGAAAGTTTGAAGGTTCAACCGGTAGTGTGCGTATTCCACGCAAACCGAGCAGCCGTTCCACGGCAAAGCGAGCAGACTTTCCACGTGAAGCCGAGCGAAGATTC
>NZ_JALQEM010000044.1 GCF_023630705.1 Caballeronia sp. GAFFF1 | reverse complement strand
CCCGGCCTCGCCAATCTGCTCCTCGAGCAGTTCGGCGGCCCGCAAGGCGAGCTTGCCGCCGCCATGCGCTACTTCACGCAAGCAGTGACCGAAGACGATCCGGGCCGCAAGGACATGCTGTTCGATATCGCGACCGAAGAGATGAGCCACCTCGAAGTAATCGGCAGCATTGTCGCGATGCTGAACAAGGGCGCGAAGGGCGCTCTTGCCGAAGCGGTGGAGCAGGAAGCCGAGCTGTATCGCTCGATGACGGGCAACGGCAACGATTCGCACACGACCGCGATTCTGTACGGCGCGGGCACGCCGCTCACGAACTCGGCCGGCGTGCCGTGGACGGCGGCGTATATCGACACCATCGGCGAGCCGACGGCCGATCTGCGTTCGAACATCGCAGCCGAGGCGCGCGCCAAGATCGTCTATGAGCGTCTGATTAACGTGACGGACGATCCCGGCATCAAGGACGCGCTCGGCTTTCTGATGACGCGCGAAATCGCGCATCAGAAGTCGTTCGAGAAGGCGCTGCATTCGATCCAGCCGAACTTCCCGCAAGGCAAGCTGCCGGGCGTGCCGGAGTTCACGAGCGTGTACTTCAACATGTCGAAGGGCGACGACGCACGCGGCCCGTGGAACGAAGGCGGCGACTGGAAGTTCGTCGAAGATCCGCAGCCCGCAGTCGATGGCGGCGACGGCACCGC
>NZ_JALQEM010000043.1 GCF_023630705.1 Caballeronia sp. GAFFF1 | reverse complement strand
CCGCGGGCTTCCTGGAAGCTGAGAAGCACTTCCGAAAAATCCTCGGCGTGAATGAACTCTGGATTCTCGCTGCGGCCCTGAAACGGTCAAGCTCGAAATCAATTGACCATGATCGGAAGGTTGCCTAACCTATGCCGCACCCGCCGTTCCAACCTTCAACTGTCTTCGGGACATCGCCCGTCGTATGTCTGCCACCCGCACCGTTGGGCTAGCTTTCTAGTCAGGCCTGAGATGTCCCGCATCGAAAACATGAATTCTTAGAATACAGCTCATCGGCGCAATACTCCTGCGTCTCACATAACGCCGAGGACAATCATATCGTCACAGGCGTGAGCGCTCAGTTTTGCGATATCACGCCGCGTGCGGTCGCGCAACGGAGAAGCAGGGCAGTGAGTGCTTCACGAAAAGTCTCGTCCGGAAAGAGCCCGCTCTTTCCAAGCTGCAAGTCGTAATTCGAAGTCATCTCGCTGAACGTTCAGCGCGTGCGCGCCCAATACGCGAGGCCCGCGCACACGATCAGCAGGCTTCCCGTCGCGAAGAACACCGAATGTAACCCGAACCACACGCCAATCTGGCCGCCGATCAGCGGTCCAGTGACCTGCCCGCTGAACTGCGCCGACTGCAAATATCCGAGCATCTGCCCGCTGTGCCTTTCATCGACGGCACTGCGTGCGAGCTTCGAGATTGACGGCAGCAGCCCGGCGAGCGTCATGCCCATTAAGACCCGCAGCGCGGCAAGCTGCCACCATTGATGTACAAACGCTTGCGGAATCATCGCGATGCCGGTCAGTACGAGACATCCGACGATCACGTTCCAGCTACCGATGCGGTCCGCGAGCGCGCCGAGTCGCGCCGCCGTGAGCACGCTGCCGAGCGCGGAGCACGCCATGACGACGCCCGCGATGCGGGCCACGTGATTGCTCGTCACGCCGAGACCGCCGATGTAGACCGTAATAATCGGCTCGATCGACATGTTTGCGAGCAGCACCATCATTGCGGTCGCGAGCAGCGCGGCCACCACGAGGTAATTCGTGCGGTGTGCCTCTGTCGAAGCCGTATGCGTCGGGCGCTTCGTGGCATCGGCGGGACGGAAGTCTTCCTTCACGAGGACAATCGTGAATAGCGCGGCCACCGCGATCATTCCGGCGCCCGCGAAAAACGTCCCGCGGATGCCGATCAATCCGGGCAGCATTCCGCCGATGAGCGGCCCGGCGAGATTGCCCGCGAGCGCGCCCGTCGACAGGACGCCGAGCGCCCACCCTGCGCGCTCCCGAGGCGCCTGCGTACCGATCATTACCGTCGACGCTGACGCGTAGCCGCCGATCAGTCCTGCGAGAAGACGCAGCGCGACCAGTTGATGCACCGACTGCGCGACGCCGATCAGCGACATCACCACGGCCATGCCGACCGCCGCGCGTATAAGCATCGGCTTGCGGCCGTAGCGATCGGCGAGACGGCCCCAGAGCGGCGCGGTTACGGCGGTGCCGAGAAACGTCGCGCTGAACGCGACGCCCGACCATTCGATCACCGACGCCTGCGAAGTCACGCCAAGTTGCCGCACGTACAGAGGCAGGAACGGCAGCAGCATGCTGAGACTCACGAGCGTCGTGAACGAACCGAACACGCAGACTGCGAGATTGCGTCGCCAGTACTGGCCATTGCGTTCTGCATAGCCGAGGGCCACCGAGGGTTGAACGACTTGACTCATTTCGACCTCAACGCAGCGAAAAGATCTACGGAGAGTGCAACCACGAGCGCCGCCGCGCCGCAACTGAAAAGCAGGCGGTAATCGCCGCCACTGCTCGAAAACAGAAAAGAAAGACCGTATGCCGCGAGCGCTTGAAGAACGGCAAAGCCCGTCGTCGCGGTGCGCCACGCGCTCTTCTGCGCGGCCGGATGATGCGCGAGCAGTTCGTTCACGCGCCCTAGCACAAGCGGCACGATGCCTGGCGTGAATGCGCCAACGATCACGCTCGACACCATCAGCAAGCTCGAACTCGACGACACCGCGGGCAACGCGACCGCAATCAACTGGAGCAGATACGCGACCCGCAGCGCCGGCCCGAAACCCGCGCGATCCGCGAGATGACCGGCAAGCAGCGGCCCGGCGATCGCACCAAGCCCGTACAGCACCCAGAACTCGGCGCCGGCATCGACACCTTTGCCCAGACCGCGCGCGACGAAGTCGACGAGAAAGATCATGTGCGGCACGAGGCCAACCGCATTCAACGCGTACTCGACGAACAGCGCGCGCAATGCGGGCGGCGGCGGCGCTTTGACGCTCGCGTGGTGCGCGGCGGCCGCTGGTGCATCCTGCGACGGCCATCCGTTCCACGCGACGATCGTCAGCAGCAGCGAGACGACCGCAAGGCCCAGCCACGTCTGCGTCAAACCTTGCTTCAACAACAACGGCACGATCGTCCCAGACGCCGCGATGCCCAGTCCGATGCCCGTGAAAATCGCCCCGCTCGCAAAACCGCGACGCGACGGCGCGACGTGCGCGATGATCGTCGGCGCGGCGAGCACCATCAGGGCGCCGCCGGAGATCCCCGACAAAAACCGCCACATGAAGAACCACAGAAATGACACGGGAAATGCGCACGCGACGAAGGCAATGGTCGCAATGACCATCATCGCTCGCAGGACCGTTGGAGCGCGCGCGAGTCGCGCGGACCAGCCGGCGGCCAGCGCGCCCGCGAGATAACCGCCGAGATTGGCCGCGCCGAGATAAGCGGCCGTCGACGCGGGAAACCAGTGCGCATCGATGATCGCCGGCAAGAGCGGCGTGTAAGCAAAACGCGCGAGTCCGATTCCAACGAGACTCGCGCTCGCGCCCGCTAGCACGCCGCGCCAGGCTTGGAACAACTCGCGTTCCGGTGGGTTCGAAACTGAGTAACGCATACGGCCTCCGTCACTGCGAGGGACGCGGCGTGCGCGCCCCGATGAAGGCCAGTCTATATTCGATCGAATCAAGAGAGAATATACGTCGATCGTAAGACAATCTTCCGCTAATCGGTCTAATCGATTTGTAGTTGCCTGAATTGGCGCCGTAGACGCGGCATGGCGAAGTCGACGAACGCGCGCACCTTCGGCACCGATAGCCGACCATGCGGCGTCAGCAGATGCGCTGGCAACGGCGCGTGCTCGCTGTCGGACAATACAATCTGCAACGTCCCATCCTTCACTTCCTTCGCGACGTGATAGGAGAAGAGCCGTGTGAGGCCGTGCCCATCGACAGCCGACGCAACCGCCGCTCGCACCGTGTTGACGATGAAACGCGGCGCGAACTGCACGACTTGCGGAATCGCCGAGCCGCCTGAAGTGGGGAAGCTCCATGAATCGAGGCCGAAGTGCGTCATCGAAATGATCTGATGCTGCGCGAGATCGGCGGGTTTTTCGACGCGCGAATGCTTCGCGAGATAGCTCGGCGATGCCGCCACGACGCGCCGCACTTCACCAACGAGAACCGCAACGAGCGTCGAGTCCGACAGATGTGCGATACGCAACGCGACATCAATGCCTTCGTCGATCAGGCTCACGGGCCGGTCGAGCAGTTGCAGACGCACGGAGACGGCGGGAAAGCGGGCGATGAAATCGTCGAGTAGCGGACGCAGCAGATCTTCGCCGGCAGCGACGGGTGCGGTGATCGTCAACAGCCCGCGCGGCGCGGCGCGTTCGTGCGCGATCAGCAAATCGGCTTCCTCGAGATCGGTGAGGATGCGGCGGCACGCAAACGCGTAACGTTCGCCGGCTTCAGACAGCCTGATGGTGCGCGTCGTGCGGTGAAGTAGAGCCGTGCCCGTATGCTCTTCAAGAAAAGCGATCGCCCGGCTCACGGCGGCGGGCGAGCGGCCGAGACGCCGCCCGGCGCCTGCCAGGCTGCCTTCGTCGAGCGTGGCGATGAAGACTTTCATCGCGTCGATTCGGTCCATGTCGGCTCGGTGCTTCGATTGATCGATGAAGCGCCCAGTCTACCGGAGGCAATCGCGCGGATGAAATTCGCCAGACGACCGTGGTCGTCACGTTGATGTTGCTTTTCGGCGCCTTGGCATGACTAGAAGGCGCGACGTTCCCGGCGCGCCGATGGCTTGGATGCAGCACGGGTCACTTCCGGTCAGCGACGCGCGCTGGAGCGACGATCGAGGCCTGCCTAACGCAAATCGGACAGCGTCCAACGCACGAGCGGACAGATCATTCTGATGGCCAGCCGTTCCCTCCCGGGCGTGGCCAATAACGCGGGCGTCTACCTTCGTGTCTATCGGAAAGCCTTGTCGGCGTGCGACACGCTGTCAGCGCGCACCGCATGCTCTTGACGCGAGCTTGCGATCAACCAAGGACGGCCGGAGTGGCTCTTGCCGGCATGGGTCCGCTGATATCTCTCGCGAACGGCAGCAACTGCCGACCCCGGTAGCTCGACGGACGCGTTGCTTGCCGCTGATCGCGTTGTCCTGCGCGCTTCTATTACCGACCCGTTGCCGCTATGTGCCCTAACCCCGGTCGGTGTCTGCAAGGCGACCCACAGCGGACGTGCGTGGGCCGCGTGACCGGCACATCAAGGCGCGTGATTGTTGCCCGGCTGGATCTATTTAGCCGCGATCCAGGAGCGACGCGAGTTGCGGTAAATCGGACGCGATAACGTCGATGTAAGACTCCGGCAAGGCGTCGACGTCAATCCCTGGACCGTTTTCAAAGGGACGTGGAACGAATGCCGTGAGCAGGCCGCTGCGCTTGGCCGCCATAAGATCCCACTTGTGAGCAGACACCAGCATGATCTCGCCCGGTACAAAGCCGAGATATTCAGAAGCGAGTTGGTAGACACGCGGATCAGGCTTGAATGCGTGCACCAGTTCGCCGGTGAGGATAGCGTCAAAGGGCAGTCCTTCGCGTTTGACGAGGCCGATCATCCCCGCCATCGACGCATTGGTCAGCGTTGCAACCACAAACGCCTTACGCAGCGATGTTAGTCCTGCCAGCGTGTCGTTCCATGGTGTCATTGCGCCCCAGACGTCGAGCAAGCGGGTCTTGTCATCGTCGGAAAGCGTATTGCCGCCTGGGTAACGCCTAAGCAGCGCAGGCAACACCCCGGCGTAGACAGCGCTGTTGGGCTGCCACGGCTTGCGCCCGGCCGCGATCTCGACGATAGCGTCATGTGCCGCAGCGCTCCACCGTCCAGCAAAAGTCGACCACTCCGAAAGCCGCGGCGCCACAGTTGGTAGCCGTGCCAGTTCATGCATCATCGGATCGTAGAAGTTGAAGACGGTGCCTTGCATGTCGAAGACAAGCGCTTTGGGCCGAGTGGTGTCGTGTGCAGTTTTCATTGCAGTTCCTGACGGCGAGGGGGACAGGGTCGAAGCGAGTGCGGCGGCGGAAACGAACGGCAGCGAAGCGAGAAGCTGCACGAAACGCCGTCGTCCGGGCTGCAGTACTTGAGGCTTCGATAGGTTCATGATGTTTCTCGTTGCATGTTCCGGTGTTGTCGAGTTGGGCCTGACGCTCAGCACCGCGCTAGTGCGTCTCCGGCAGGCACGGCCGCCGGACGCTCCGACCATCGATATGTCGCGACGACGACGAGTCCCACCACCGCCAGAGCCACGCCGGCGTACACCGTCGTGAGGACGTCGACGCCTGCCAGCGTCAGTCCGCCGATGAATGACCCGCCAGAGATGCCGAGATTAAACGCAGCGACGTTGAGCCCCGCCGCCGTACCGACCGCGTCCGGCGCCACGCGTCGAGCGACGAGCACGACAGTAGCCTGCATGACGGGAGGAACGGCGAAGGCGAACGCGCCCCAGACGAACAGGTTGATCAACACCAGCATCGGGTGGTGTGCGGTGAGCAAGAGCGTGGCGACCGACGCGGCGATGCCGGCCAGCGCGATGTTCATGCTGAGCTTCGGGCCATATCGGTCGGACAGACGCCCTCCGCCGATCGTCCCCACCACGGAGCCGAGTCCGAACACCATCAGCCCCAGGGTTACGCCTTCGCTTCGGAACCCCGTCGTATGAATTAACAGCGGCGACAAATATGTGAACACCGCGAAGGTCGCTCCCATGCCCAGTGCTGCGATCGCATAGAGCGGCATCAATGCCCGGCTTTTCAGCAAAGCGAGCTGGGAGAGAACGGTCCCGGCGCTGCGCTGAGCCGCAAGCGCGGGTAAGAGTCGCCAAAGACCGATGGTCGCCAGCGCGCCCATGGCAGCCACTACCAGGAACGGCAGCCGCCAGCTCATCAGATCGCCGAGCCAGGTTCCGCCAGGGACGCCAGTCACCATCGCGACCGTCAGGCCGCTGACCATAATCGCCACGGCTCTGCCTGACTTCTCCGACGGCACCAGCGACATCGCAACGGTTGTCCCAAGGCCGAAGAACACGCCGTGTGCGACCGCCATCAGGATCCGTATCGCGAGCAGCGCTGGGAAGGCTGTCGAAAGTCCGGCCGCCAGATTGCATAGCGTAAAAAACGCCATCAGCGCGAGCAGCAATGCACGGCGCGGCAAGCGCGCGGTCATGGCCGAGACCACAGGCGTGCCGACGGTAATCGCCAGTGCGTAGAAACTCACCAGCAAACCGGCTGCCGACACCGAGATGCCGAACGCTCTTCCGATGTCGGGCAACAAGCCGACGATGACGAATTCCGTCGTTCCGATTGCGAACGCGGCGAATGCAAGAGAAAACACTGCTGCAGGCATGATGAACTCCTCGATGAAGTCATTTGGGCTGGCTTCGCCGTGACTGGCGCGAGGACGGGTCAGAAACACTCGGTCCCGCCGGCGCGCAGCCACCGCAAAGCCACGCCTCAGAAGTCCTGAACGGTGGGACGAATCACGATCTCGTTGACGTCGACCGAACCGGGCTGCTCGATTGCATAAGCGATGGCTTGCGCGATCGCGTCGGCGGGAATCGCCATCTTGTAAAAGTCGACGACAAAATTGCGGCTGTCGTCGTGGCCCGAACCGAACTTCAGTTCCGTGTCGATCGCGCCCGGTGAAATGACGGTAGTGCGGATGTTGCCGCCCACTTCGTGCCTCAACCCTTCAGAAATCGCGCGGACAGCGAACTTGGTTCCCGAATAAACCGTGCCTCCGGGGCTGAAGACCTTCAGGCCCACGACCGACGCGATATTGACGAAGTGGCCCGACTGCTGTTTTTCGAAAACCGGCAGCGCCGCGGCGACTCCGTACAGGAGGCCCTTGATGTTGATGTCGATCATCCGGTCCCACTCATCGGTCTTGCGCAGTGACAGTGGCGCGATCGCCATCAGACCCGCGTTGTTCACCATGACGTCGAGGCGGCCATATTGCGAGACGACGTCGCTGATCAGGCGGTTGACGTGCTCCTGATCCGTCACGTCGACTTGATGTACCGACACTCGCCCGCCTTTCGCCAGGATTTCCGCGGCAACGCGTTGGAGCTTGTCGAGACGGCGAGCGGCAAGCGCCACAGTGGCGCCTTTGGAGGCAAGTAGTTTGGCGGTGGCCTCACCAATTCCGCTCGAGGCACCCGTAATGACGACGACTTTGTTTGTCATGATTTCTCTCCAGGAAGTAGAACTGCTTGCAGAGAAGTCTCGTCCTATCGACGATTTTTGATTAGACTGGAATATATAGAATGTCTTTTTCGACAGTGCAAAGATCACCGGCAGATGACCCAACTCGCCGACCTCAACGACATCGCCGTCTTTGTGCGCGTAGCACAGTTCGGGAGCTTCAGCCGCGCCGCGCGGGCGCTCGCCATGCCCGTCTCAACGGTCAGCCGCAAGGTGAGCGCGCTCGAAGAACGGCTCGGCGTCACGCTCTTGCAACGCACGACACGCAAGCTCAGCCTGACGTCGCAGGGTCGTGCCTACTTCGATCAATGCAGCGAGCCGCTGAGTCATCTGTACGACGCGGAGCGCGTCGTCACTCATACGCAGAAGAAGCCCGAGGGCATACTACGCATCTCCGGCCCTGTGATGCTCGAACAGGAGCCGTTTTACGCTTTCCTGTCCGCATTTTTGAAGGACTATTCTCAGATTCAGTTGGATTTATATTTCACCAACGCGTTCATCGACCTGATCGCAGAGAACGTCGACGTTGCCATTCGCTTCGGAGATTTGCAGGACTCGGGTCTCGTGGCACAACGGGTCGGAAGGAGCGTGCGGCAGCTCGTCGTCTCGGCCGACTATGCGCGAAACCATCCCCTTCCCTCGCGGCCCGACGAACTCAGTCAGCACCCTTGCGTGCTCATCAACGCCCGGAACAACGAGACGGAATGGCACCTGGTCAGCGGCCGTAAAATCACCAAGGTGCACGTGCGCGGGCCAATCGCCGCGCGTGACTTTCACATCGTCCATGCATTCGCGCTTCGCGGGCACGGCGTCGCGCTGCTTCCGTCGAGCTATTGCGATCCGCATATCGCCAGCGGAGAACTGTTGCGCGTGCTGCCCGATTGGTCGTCACCGGAAATATTCGTGCATGCGGTCTATCCGACGCGGCGCTTTATGCCGTCGAAGTTGAAGGCGTTTCTCGATGCGCTGAAATCATGGGAAGGACCGCTTTGGCTTCCTTTGCGATGAAGCCGGAGCCGTCGCGCTAGCGCCAGCCAAGCGCGGGGGCGACATGCGCGAGGATCGTTTCGATCACGTGTGCGCAGTACTCCACGCCGAGTTGATTCGGCACGGTCAACAGTAGTGTGTCGGCTTCCGCAATGGCCTCGTCGGCTGCGAGTTGCCTGACGAGCGCGTCGGGCTCTGCCGCATAACTGCGGCCGAACACTGTCCGGATGTTGCCGTCCAGGAGCCCAATTGTGTCGTCGCTGTTCGCCTCGCGTCCGAAGTACTTGCGGTCGCGATCGTTCATCAACGGGAAGATGCTGCGACTCACTGACACTCGCGGCGTGCGCGCGTGGCCGGCTTCCTTCCACGCGTGCCGATAAGCACGAATCTGCTCTGACTGCTGTACATGCAGCGGACGGCCCGACTCGTCGTTCTTCAGGGTCGAGCATTGCAAGTTCATGCCCATCCCCGCTGCCCAGATCGCGGTGGCATCCGATCCCGAGCCCCACCAGATGCGATCGCGCAAGCCCTCGGAATGGGGTTCCACCCGTAGCAGGCCCGGCGGATTGGCAAACATCGGTCGGGGATTTGGCTCAGCAAAACCTTTACCGCGCAGCACTTCGTAGAACACTTCAGTGTGTCGACGGGCTAGATCGACATGCGTCTCACCCTCGCCCGGCGCATAGCCGAAATAGCGCCAGCCGTCGATCACCTGCTCGCCCGAACCACGGCTGATGCCGAGTTGCAGGCGTCCACCGGCGATAAGGTCGGCCGCGCCCGCATCCTCGGCCATGTACAGTGGGTTCTCGTACCTCATGTCGATGACAGCCGTGCCGATTTCAATGCGGCTGGTTCTCGCCCCTACGGCGGCCAGCAGCGGAAACGGCGACGCGAGCTGGCGCGCGAAATGGTGCACGCGGAAATACGCTCCATCCGCGCCGAGTTGCTCGGCAGCAACGGCGAGGTCGATGGATTGGAGCAGGACATCGGACGCCGAACGCGTGCGTGAGTATGCCGAAGCCGACCAATGGCCGAACGATAGAAAACCAATTTTTTTCATGTCAGTGTTGAGCGCAAGCCTGAAAAGGCGATGACCGCAGCGTTTCCGAATCGGGCAGACGTCGCTTGCACGCGCGCTGTCTGCCCCTTCTTTCTTTGCGGCTCAGGCTGGGAAGTCGGTGGATGCCGAAAGCGCTTTCCAGGTTTCCGTTTCGGCAGTAACGTACGCATTCTTTTCAGCGAGCGCCTTAAGCGTGTCCGTGCCGAGGGGCAAACGCAGCGGTGGCGTCTCTGCATCGACGAGCCTGATCATCGCCTTGGCCAATTTTGCAGGATCGCCTGGCTGATTATGGTTGATCTCGCCTGCGAGTTGCCGCAGCTTGCCCGACGTCTCTGCATAGTCGCTAATGACGGTCTTGCCGACGGCGAGCGACGACGGATCCAAAAAGTCCGTACGGAAGAACCCGGGCTCAATCATTGTTGCGTGAATGCCAAGCGGCTTGAGCTCAGCATGCAGCGCTTCGGTGATGCCTTCCACAGCGAATTTCGTCGAGCTGTAGACGCCGACGCCTGCCGCAGCCTGATACCCGACGATGGACGACGTGTTGATCACATGCCCCGAACGCTGCTTGCGCATCACAGGCAATACGGCGCGTGTGACGTTGAGCAAGCCAAACACGTTGGTCTCGTAGATGCGGCGAACCTCGGCATCGCTCGATTCCTCGACCGCCGCGAGCAGCCCGAAGCCCGCGTTGTTGACCAGCACATCGATGCGGCCAAACTTGTCGACCGCGGCTTCGACCGCCGCCTTCGCCTGTGCCTCGTTTGTCACGTCGAGTGCAAAGGTGAGCAACGCGGGCGACTCTCCAAGCCGCTCGGCGATCGCGGCGGAGTTGCGGCCGGTGGCGACGACAGCGTTGCCGTCGTCGAGAGCGGCTCGCGCGATCAATGCGCCGAAACCGCGTGACGCGCCAGTGATAAACCAGACGCGTTTGAACTGCTGGTTCGTGACGTTGTTCATGGCTCTCCTCCTTGGTTCGGTGAATGTGAAACGAAGTGCGTGGAGAGGATTGTCGGACTGACGCAGGCGTTTGATTAGGCGGGAATGAGTGGAATGAATTTTCCGTCAGTGGAAAAATTGCGCGGGGGAACGGACACGTGATCTGTCCGCTTCGTTTATGGAACACACGGCTCACTCGCCGCCCATGAACGGAAAAGGTCGGCGTTTGTAGGGCGGCTACGCTTTTCGATTCTGAGGTCCCACGATGGAAGGCGCCGTTCCCTTCTGCGCCCTTATCCTGATAATTCGTGTTAGGAGGCATGAACGGGCTGGAATAAAAATAGGGCCTGGACTGAACGCCTTGATCAGACTAGGCGAAGCCTGTTTCAGAACGTTCGTTCCCTATAGCTATTATGTCAATCGCGATACTACTTTGGGAGGGCAGTCAGTCCGGCGAACTGGTTGCCATGCGCCAACCGGCCAATTTGTTGTCTTCAGCCTCTCGATTCGAAAGGCCGTTCACCGAAAACAATGAGACATCGGAATTCTGGACGAGAGCCAGCTGGCCGTTGACCAAGCCGGGGACTCGAAGCTCATGTCACTCAGGGAAGAGGTAGAGCGAGTCGCGCTATCTCTGCAAAGTATCGCGCGCCGGTGAGCAATATGTCGTCGTTAAAGTCGTAGGCGGCGTTATGGAGAGGAACACCTCCTTCCTTCCCCGTATCGCCGTTGCCAATGAAAATAAAGTTACCCGGTACGGCCTGAAGGAACGCGCCAAAATCCTCGGAGATCATCATGGGCTGCACGCTGGCGTCGATTTTGTCTGCGCCGACGACATTGCGGGCCGCCGCAACGGCAAGGTCGACATATTCCGGTGAGTTTATAGTGGGCGCAAATTCGTGCGTGTATTCGAACGTGCATTCAGCCCCGTGCGTTCGACAGAGGCCTTCGCTGATTTCCCGCATTCGGGCCGCCAGCATCGCCTGGACTTCAGGTGCATAGCTGCGCGTATCGCCCTTGATCGTCACGTTCGATGGGATGACGTTGCGAATACCGTCCGTGATGAATTCCGTGCAGGAGATCACCGCCTGCAGGCTCGGATCGAGATTGCGGGACACAATTGTCTGTAATGCCAAGACGATTTGCGACGCAATCACGATGGGATCGACGCCCATGTGCGGTCTCGCTGCATGCGTGCCCCGGGCCTTGATGTGGATGACGAAATTGTCTTCGCTGGCCATAATGCCGCCGGCGCGCGTCGCGAATGTCCCGGCGGGCATCCCGGGCATATTGTGGGCACCAAAGATCGCGTCGACGGGATATCGCTCGAAGAGCCCGTCCTTCATCATCGCTTTCGCACCGCGGCCATGTTCTTCGGCCGGTTGAAAAATGAATCGCACGGTGCCGCTAAAATTCTTCTTCTCGGCAAGCAGACGCGCCGCTCCGAGAATCATCGACATATGTCCATCGTGTCCGCAGGCGTGCATCTTCCCTTGCGTGCGCGAGGCATGCGGACGGTTCTGTGCGTTCTCCGCGATATTCAGCGCATCCATGTCGGCGCGCAGCCCGATCACGCCACCGCCGTTGCCGACCGTGAGATTGGCGACGACGCCCGTGCCGCCGATTCCCCGGTGCACGTCGAGGCCGAGGGCCATCAGAGCGCGCGCGACGTAGTCGGAAGTTGCGACTTCCTCAAAGCCGGTTTCCGGGTTTTGGTGAAGATGCTGACGCCAACTTTTCAACTGCGATTGCAGGGCGATTTCCATAACGTCTATCCCTTTTTTTTCGATGACCACTTGGATTGTTTTATTGAACCGCGGCTTCAAGCCATTGAGCCTGACGTGAAAGAACCGAGTCGGCCGTTTCGCCCACGCATTCACGGTAAACGGAGGGCGCCGTCGCCCCCTCAGTGCTAATCACCAGGACGCGCGAATCGTTGTTCAGGCCCGCGGCGCGTGCCAGTTGCGCATCCTGCATGAGCACTTCGAGTCCGGCGTAGCCCGCAGCGCCGGACTCGCCGACTACAAGCGGTACGTCCGCACCCGTTCCAGCCGCGAGCCAGCGCATCGCGGCGATCGCGTCTTTGTCGCTGATGGTCATGAAATCGTCGACGCACGACTCAAGGATCTTCCACGCGAGCGGTGACGCTTCACCGCATGCAAGCCCCGCCATGATTGAGTCAACGGCGCCGGTTGCTTTCGCCGCTCTGCCTTCGCGCGCACTTTGATACAGGCAGTCTGCCTGCTGAGGCTCTACGACAACGAAACGCGGACGTTTGCTGCCATAAATCTCCCAGAGATAGCTGGCGACTCCGGCAGCAAGACCGCCGACGCCGCCTTGTAAAAATACATGCGTAAAGGCGCATTCGTCGGCATGACTTCCGGATTGCTCCACGATCTCGGCCGCGATAGCGCCGTAGCCCTGCATGACGTCGCGGGGAATGGCTTCATACCCTTCGTAGGATGTATCAGAGACTACGTGCCAACCGTTGGCTTTCGCGAGGCGAGCGGCTTCTGCTACCGACTCGTCGTAGTTGCCTTCGATGCGAATGATTTGGGCACCGTATGCAGCGATGGCCTGCTCGCGCTCAGCGCTCACGTTGGCGTGCAGGACGATCACGCAATTGCATCCGAGTGTTTGTGCTGCTGCGGCGAGGGCTTTGCCATGGTTGCCGTCGGTCGCGCTGATCACAACGAGGTTTGTGAGCATGTCCCTGTAGCGTTCCTGGATCAAGCCCTTCGGATCAAGATTGTGCTCGGGCCACAAACGCAAAATCAGGCGCACGAGTGCAATAGGTGCCCCCAGCGCCTTGAAGCTGCCGAGTGGTGAGCGGACGGATTCGTCCTTGAGGCATAAACGCGCCACGCCAAGTCGCGCCGCAGCATCGGGGAGGTCCCATAGCGGGGTAGCGGACGAACCGAGAAGCGCCCAGTGCTTTAGCCATTCGCGGCTTTGTTCGGCGGCCTCGACGTTCAGAATTGTCTTTAGATCGTTGGGGTAGTCGGTGTGCGACGCGTGCTTGTTGGCGAGAAGCATTGCGATAGGGCTCCTGAGAATGAATGATCGGCAGGACCACCGGGTTTCCAGGTTTGGAGAGTCGATAGGTCAACCATAGCGAAATAATATTGCTTGACGGCCGCAGTTTTATTTTGGAAATACTGCTTTCAGACGCAACGATTTCTCGTTTTTTTTTTAAAGGCTTGGCCCCATGGTTATTAATCTCGACGCTTTTGATCGCAAGCTGTTAGCCGAAGTCCAGCATGACGCTCAGATCCCACAGAACGAACTTGGCGCCCGGGTCAACCTCTCGACTGCCGCCGTGAACCGCCGTTTGCGCCGCCTGGCCGACGACGGAGTGATCGATCGGTATGCGGCGATCGTATCGCCCGAAAAGGTGGGCTGTCCTCTCACCATCGTCTCCATGGTGGAGGTCGAGAGCGAGCAGATCGACCTCCTCGATTCCATGAAGCGAACCTTTGAGCAATGCCCGCAGATCCAGCAGTGCTACTACGTAGCAGGCGAATGGGATTTCGTACTGATCCTCACAGTGCGGGACATGGAGCAATACAACCATCTGACCCGGCAGCTGTTCTTTTCCAATAACAATGTGAAGCGCTTCAAGACGCTCGTGAGCATGAGTCGGGTGAAAGTCGGGCTCGGCGTACCTGTAGATATCGGCGACTGAAGTAGATCATCCGGTGCACCACGCGGTCGCGCGAAAAGTGGCGTCTTTGTTGCATCGCCCGCCGACACGCGGCTGACGATGCATACGGCGTTTCCGCCGAGGACATCGTCATCCATCGCGACGAGGTGGCTTTATCTGACGACGCTCGCGTCGTGCCAATCGCCCTGGCCAAACTGCCGGACAGTAATCGCTCCGTTGCGAATGTCGCCGTTCGCGTCAAACTTTATCGTTCCCGTCACACCGTCCAGTGTCAGGTTCTGAAGCTTGGGGAGATAGACTTTCGGGTCGACCGAGTCGGCGGCTTGCATCGCACCGGCCATCGCCATTACGGCGTCGTATGCATAGGGGGCGTAGAGTTGCACCGGAGCGCCGAACCGTTGCTGGTAGCGCTTGAAGAAAGCGTCTCCCTGCGGCATTTTCGACGGCGGCACGCCCGCCAGCGTGCAATACGTGCCGCTGTTCATCGCGGTGCCCGCAAGCTTGATGAATTGCGGCGTACAGGCCTCGTCACCTGCGACGAGTTTGGCCTTCAGACCGAGTTTTTGGGCCTGCTGAACGAATGCGGCCGCTTGCGTGTCGCCGCCGGTGAAGACGATCCCGTCGGGAACGTGGCTCTTAATGGACGTGAGGACCGCCGTCCAGTTAGTGGTTTTGTCAGTACCGTATTCACGTGCGACAACGGTGCCTCCCGAAGCCTTGACCGCTTTTTCGACTTCGTCGGCGAGTCCCTGTCCATAGGCTGTTCGATCGTCGACAATCGCGATCTTTGTCGACTTCAGTTCCTTTACAAGATAGGTGCCGATGACCGTTCCTTGCCGCACGTCGTTCGCAACCATGCGAAAGACGTTCTTGTAGCCCTGCGCCGTGAGCTTTGGGTTGGTTGCTGACTCGGTGATCATCGGTATGCCTGCATCCGAATATATCTTCGACGCGGGAATCGACGTGCCGGAGTTGGCATGGCCGACCACGCCTGCAACACGGTCATCGACCAACTTTTGCGCAACAGTCACAGCGATCTTCGGGTCGGCGGCGTCGTCCTGCGAATCCAGTGCGAAGGTAACCGGCTGCCCTCCAATACGGAGTTTCTTCGCGTTGAGATCCTCGATTGCAAGCCGGACGCCGTTCTCGTCGTCCTTGCCGATGTGAGACAGTTCGCCGGTTAATGGCGATACCTGGCCGATCTTGACCGTGACGTCCGCCGCTGCCAGCAGCGGCTGCACTGCGAACACCGTCGTCAAAAGAGGTGGGATGAATTTCAGAGTTTTCATGATCGGGCGCTCGCTAGGTTGCGTCGACGGATTGAAGGAAATTCTGGTGCTTCCGCGGCCTTTTTGGATCGCGTGAGGCTGTAACGATCGTAAAAGACGGGTGTGATAGCCAAAATCCTTCGGTTGCCCTGCGATGCAACTTATGATCGTTCCGACGCGGAGAAGTGAGAGATTTTCAACGTCCATGTCGCCACTAGAAAGCGGAACAACAAACGACGGTAGCTAAAGCGGGAAGCTACGAGCGCGTCGCGAACTGTAAGGGTTGGCGAATACGAAGCGTTACGGCACGAATGCGCTGTCCCGAAGCTGCCCCCGGAGCAACAAGTGTGGCTGCTATGTGTCAGGCAATGGTTGTTCGGACGCGTATTGCGATGGACCGTTCGGAAGTCGGTTCCCAGCCACTGCTGCGGCATCTCTTGAATGGACCGATGTTCGTCCGACTCCGGTCAATATCGGGATGCTTGGCGTCGTTTCGTTAGGGGGCGCAATCGACGCGGTACCGATTGTTTTAGCGCCAAGGCATCACGAGCTATCGCGCTAACGGCGCCACGGACGGGCCGTCGATTCGATGCCGCACAAGCGCGTCGGCAACGAACCCCGACGCCTTCATCTCTTCGACGAACCGCACGAGCACTTCCGCCGCGGCGGTCCCGCGGCTTTTGGGCACTCCCATTGCCTGACGGATGACCATGAAGCGCTCGTCGAGCAGGCGCAGCCCAGCGATGGCGCGCGCATCCGATTCAAGTTGCTGCTTGACGCCTGCCGCGACTTCAAGTTGCTGGTCGATAAAAGTGCGCACTACGGCCGGTGATGTCGGCGCGCGGACGACCCGCGCTGCCTTCAGTTCGCGTGTCAGAAAAAGGTCGTATGCGCTGCCTTGGCCAACCGCCACGCGATTGTGCGCGTGATCGACATCGGCGTTGGTTTTGATCGGCGAATCGTCGCGTACTAGGTAGAAGCCTTCGATCAGCACATAAGGCGTGGTGAACGCGATCTGTTCTCCGCGCAACGGGTCGATCGCGAAGAAGCCGAAGTCGGCGCGTTCTTCGTTCAAGGCTTGCACGCACTTACCCGCCGCATCGAAGACGACGAGCTCGAGTTCGACGCCGAGATGCCGCGCGAACGCTCGCGCCAGGTCGACTGATACACCGTATGGCTCGCCCGTTACGGCATTTTGGTTCGCGAGTATGGGGTTGCCCAGATTGATTGATGCGCGGAGGACGCCCATGGGTGTGAATGCCTTGATGACGCTTTGCTTGATGCTCATGATGTGGACGGAAGTTCGGGTTTGGGAAAGAGGCGTTAAACGTTTGCGTCACAAATGTTCCACGCCATCTTGAGCATCGCCTCGAGCAAGTCGCCGTAAGTCCAGTTAATCGTGCGCGCCGCGATCGCTGAAAGGCTGTCCTGATCGTCGCGTCCCGGCCGGCCCGCGCCGGTCATGTTCGGCTTCGCGTTGACATCAAAGATCATGTAGTCGCCTTGCTCGTTCGCGCGACAATCGATACGGATAGGAGCGAATGCGCCGATCGCCTCGAATGCTTCTGCGCAGGCCTGCATAAGCGCGATGACCGGCGCCGCCGAGAGTTCGGCCGCATTCAATGCCGCGCTGTTGCGGGTAACGGCGACCGCACCGTTGTAGGGCGCAATGCCATCGAGGTGATTGAAGCGTCGCACCGGCGGAAGGACGAACGCGGTCGATCCCGGACCATTCATGACGGTAACCGTCAGCTCTTCACCAGGAAGATATTCCTCCACAATGGCGAGCGAGCCGAACGCGCCGCTCTCAAACAGCGACGTGACGGACGAAATCAGCGTCCTGCGATCCTGCACCCGGCACACGCCCTGACTGCCGCGGCCTCGCACGGGTTTGACGATGACGGGGAAGGTCAATGCGCGCTGAGCAAGCGTAGAGACGTCATCGCGGCTTACTACGAATGACGCAGCCACGGGAAGGCCGCGAGCGCGTAGGAAAGCGTTGGTCGCGAACTTATCGTCCACGCGCTGCTGCCGTTCGGGGACTTGGCCGACTATCCAGAAGTCGCGCAGGCGCGCTTCAAGCGGATGCCCCGAGAAGAGCACCGTGTTGGCCCAGATGACCGTTGCGCCCATTTGCGACGCAGCCTCCACGCCCTCGGCCGAATCAGGAAAAACCCAGTCGAGATCCCTTTTCGGATCGGGATTGGAGACCGGCGTAATCACCTCGATGCCGCGTTCGCGCAGGCAGAATGCGACGTCCGCGCCGCTGTCCGAATAGCCGCCGGGCTTTGGGTCCTTGCGCGCGCCATCAATCACGGGCGGTGCGACGTGCTGACAGATGACCGCGACGCGCCGAGTGACCTCTTTGCCGATGATCTTGAAGCGCTCCGTCACTCGCCCGATACCGACGAAGGAACTAGTACGAAGCCTTCCATCAGCCTACGGGCGCTGCGGCTCATGATCGCTTTGGTGACCGTCCAAACGCCGTCCTTCTGCTGCGCTTCCGCACCGACCTGCAGGCTGCCCGACGGATGCCCGAAGCGCACGGAACCGTTCGATCCTGGCACGAGCCGGTTGACCACGGTGCCGGGAATGACTGCGGCGACCGCGATCGCCACTGCGCCTGTGCCGGTCATCGCGTGATGCAGTTTTCCCATGGAGAAGATTCGCGCGTTGATATCAAGCGTGCTTGCGTCGATGGCCTTTCCGCTCGACGCAACGTAGCTCGCGGGCTTGGCGACAAACGCGAGCTTTGGCGTGTGCGGGCGCAATTGCGTGGCGTCTTCCGCGGTCGCAGCGAGGCCCATGCGCACGGCAGCATGCGCGCGGATCGCCTCGGCTTTCTCGAGCAGGGCACTGTTGGTGTTGACATCCCGTTGCAATTCGCTGCCGTTCAATCCGAGCGATGCCGCGTCGACGAAGATTGCCGGATTGCCCGCGTTGATCATCGTCATTTCGATGGCGCCGACGCCCGGCACATCGAGTACGTCGATAGCGTTGCCAGTCGGGAACATCGCACCGCCTGCGTTATCGCCGTCGCCGCCAGGATCGAGGAATTCGATCTTTATTTCCGCTGCGGGAAACGTGACGCCGTCCAGCTCAAAATCGCCTTCCTCGACGACTTCGCCGTTCTTCATCGGCACATGTGCGACGATCTTCGCGCTGATGTTCGCCTGCCAGATGCGCACGGTGGCGATGCCGTCGCGCGGCGCATCAACGAGCCCTTGGGCGATCGCAAATGGCCCGACGGCGGACGTGAGGTTGCCACAGTTGCCGGACCAATCGACTACAGGTTTGTCGATAGCGACCTGCCCGAAGCGGTAGTCCACATCGCAATCTTCACGCGACGACGGCCCGATGATCACGACCTTGCTCGTGCTCGACGTCGCGCCGCCCATGCCGTCGATCTGCTGGCCGTAGGGATCCGGACTGCCAATCACGCGCATTAGAACGCGGTCGCGCACGGCCCTATCGGCGGGCAGCCAGTTGTCGCGGAAGAAGACACCTTTGCTGGTGCCACCGCGCATATATACCGCCCGAAGTTTTGACTGCGCCACGTTGCTTCTCCGTAATCTCTTTAGTTGCGTTTATTTAATAACAAACGCAAACCACGCGCAAGGATTTTGTTGCACCTTTTGCGAATACGCTCCTAAGCGCCAACCGCGCGGGTTATAGTTCAACAAGCTGCCACGTTGCGTTACGAACATGACCTCCGATCTCACCCTCAGTCAGCAAAAGGCGCTGCGCGAAATCATCGCCTACGTCCGCCGTGAACGGCTGCCCGCAGGCACACACCTGCCCGAATGGACACTCGCCAAGCTCATCGGCACGTCGCGTTCGCCGGTCCGTGTGGCGCTGGACCGGCTCGTCGAGGCGGGCGTCATGCGCTACAGCAAGAATCGCGGTTATTCCGTCGAGTCGTCGTTCGACGAGCTGCCGGCCGATGTACTCGAGCAGGTCAATTCCGCCGACGACCCGCTCTATCTGCGGCTCGCTGATGCGCGGTTTCGTGGGGAGATTCCTGAGTCCGTGACGGAGGCCGACCTGACGCGCATCTTGGAAGCTTCGCGGGGCGATATTCGCAAAGTGCTGGTGCGCGCGCACAGCGAGGGCTGGGCTGAAAAGGAGGCTGGCTACGGCTGGCGCTTCCTTCCTATGATCGATTCGCTCGAGGCCTATGACGACATGTATTCGCTGCGTGCGGCGATCGAGCCGGCGGGCATCCTGAGCCCAAAGTTCCGGCCCAATTTAGATGAATTGCGAGAGTTGCGCCGCGAGCAGCAAGCGATTCTGGACGGCGGGTACGAAGCGATGACGGCTACCGAGCGCTTCGAATCGAACGCGCGACTGCACGAAACCATCGCCGCGTGGTCAGGCAACCGCTTCGCACTGCAAACGCTGCGCCGCCTTGACCAGATGCGGCGACTCGCCGAATACCGGCAGGCTAGGCAGCAATTGCCACGGCGTGCGCTGGCGCAGGAGCACATCGATATTCTCGATGCAATCGAGGGCGGCGACTTCATCGGTGCAGCCAGTCTGCTGCGGCGACATATCGACGCCGCGCGCACGAAGAAGGCCGTCGTCGAGGTCTTCGAGCGAGAGCAAAACAAGGAAAGCCACCAGGTCGAAGCGTAAGCGGGTAAACCATACGTCTTGCCGTTCAGGCCTACGCAGCCGCCTTCGGGCGGCTTTTTTTTGCGCCCTCAGCGACGCGTACATTGCGTTTTCGTGTTGACAAAGACATCCGCCAATTTTAATCTGATTGCGTTTTCGACGGTAAATCGTCAAATTGAGTCAGTCACGAGAGCGCTAATGTCAGTCGACACGCATGCCCACGTTTTTCATCGCAGCCTTAGGTTCATCGACTCGCGCCGGTTTACACCGGACTACGACGCGCCACTCGACGCCTATCTCGCGCACCTCGATGCAAACGGCATCACGCGCGGCGTGCTCATTGCGGTTAGCGTGCTTGGCAACAACAACACGTATTTGCTCGAATGCCTGCGCGCGCAGCCCGCGCGACTTCGGGGTGTCGTCGCGGTGGATCCGCAAACGGATCTCGATCAGTTCGACGCGTTTGAGGCGGCCGGCGTGGTCGGCGTGCGCGTGAATCTAACGGGCAATCTGCCGGTTCCAGACTTCACGATCGGAGCGTGGAAGGAAGCCGTGGCGGAATGCGCGAGGCGTAAGTGGCACATCGAAATTAACGACCGCGCCGCGCGCCTCTCTGACTCGCTGACGCCACTGGTCGATGCGGGCGTGAACGTCGTTGTTGATCACTTCGGTATGCCAGACCGGCAGCAAGGCACGAGCGACGTTGGCTTTCGCCGCCTGCTCACGTTCGGCGGGAGCGGCCGCGTGTGGGTGAAGCTGTCCGGGGCGTATCGGACGAGCTTCGAAATCGCGAAGCAGGCAGCACCGCTTCTGCGTGATGCGTTCGGTCCGCAACGTCTGCTCTGGGCGAGCGACTGGCCGTTCACGCAATACGAAGCGACGCAGGAGTACGCGACCCAGCGCGCCGCGCTCGATGAGTGGATTCCTCACGCGCAGGACCGCCAGACCATCCTTAACGACACGCCGACGAGCCTCTTCAAGTTCTGACCGGCAAACATTCCCCGCAATTCCAGAGAGAACATCATCATGGCCTCACCCCGCGCTGGCGCCTTCGATTGCGTCCGTACGCTAGACAAGCAAGCTGTCCGCTATCACTCGCTGTCCGCATTAGCGGCTCGAGGCTTCGACAACATCGACCGCTTGCCGGTGGTTATCCGAATTCTGCTGGAATCGGTGCTGCGCAATTGCGACGGCGCGAAAGTGCTCGACTCGCACGTGACGGAGCTTGCCAACTGGAAGCCGAACGCGCCGCGCGAGAACGAGATCCCGTTCGTCGTCGGCCGCGTGCTATTGCAAGATTTCACCGGGATTCCGCTATTGACGGACCTCGCCGCGATGCGCAGCCAGGCGCAAAAGCGCAACGCTGATCCCAAAACCGTCGAGCCGCTCGTGCCTGTGCATCTCGTTGTCGATCATTCGGTGCAGACCGAGTTTTCCAACGTGCCGAACGCGTTGCGTCGAAACATGGAAGTCGAATTCGCGCGCAATCGCGAGCGTTACGAACTGATGAAGTGGGGCATGCAGGCGTTCGAGACGTTCAAGGTCGTGCCGCCGGGCATCGGCATTTGTCATCAGATCAATCTTGAATACCTTGCGCAGGGCGTCATCGAAAAGGATGGGGTCGTGTTCCCGGATACGCTCGTCGGCACCGATTCGCATACGACGATGATCAACGGGATCGGCGTGCTCGGCTGGGGCGTGGGCGGCATCGAGGCGGAAGCGGGCATGCTGGGGCAGCCGGTCTACATGCTGATGCCTGATGTGGTTGGCGTCGAACTGACCGGCGCGCTCGCGGCCGGCGTGACCGCCACCGATGCCGTGC
The DNA here is from genome assembly GCF_023630705.1 of Caballeronia sp. GAFFF1. Classification (GTDB taxonomy): domain Bacteria; phylum Pseudomonadota; class Gammaproteobacteria; order Burkholderiales; family Burkholderiaceae; genus Caballeronia. Next base: position 58,653 of record NZ_JALQEM010000043.1, on the reverse strand, counting down.
TGCAAGTCACCGAAACACTGCGCGCCGCGAAGGTGGTCGGCAAGCTGGTCGAATTTTTCGGCGATGGCGCCGCGTCGCTGAGCGCAACCGACCGTGCGACCATCGCAAACATGGCGCCGGAGTATGGCGCGACGAGCGGCTTCTTCCCGATCGACGAGAACACGCTGACGTACTACCGTCAGACCGGCCGCAGCAATGCGCAAGTCGAGCTGATCCGCGATTACTTCACGGCGCAAGGGCTGTTCGGCGCGCCGCGAGCGGGCGACGTCGACTATTCGAGTGTCATCCGGATCGATCTCGGCAAAATCAAGCCGAGCGTCTCCGGTCCGAAGCGCCCGCAGGATCGCGTCGATCTTTCGCGGCTCGGACACCGGTTCGACGAAGTGATGCTTCAGGACGCGAAGAGCGGCGGCTACGGGAAGACGGCAGCGCAGCTCGATGAGCGTCACGCGGTATCGGCGGCACCGGCTGGGGCGCCCGGTCCCGTCGAGCAATACGAGATCGGTCATGGCGATGTGCTCGTCGCGGCGATCACATCGTGCACAAATACGTCAAATCCCGAGCTGTTGGTGGCGGCAGGGCTCGTCGCGCAGAAAGCCCTGCAACGCGGGCTGAAGGCGAAACCCTGGGTCAAGACGCTCTTTACGCCCGGTTCGCGCGTCGTGACCGCATATTTGAGAGACGCGGGCCTCACTGATCCGCTTGAACAACTCGGCTTCGGTATTGCAGCATACGGATGCGGCGCGTGCGTGGGCAACATCGGGCCGCTCGATCCCGCGCTCGAGGAAGCCGTTGTATCGAAAGACCTGGTGTGCAGCGCAGTCCTCTCCGGCAATCGCAACTTCGAGGCGCGCATTCACGGCAATCTGCGCGCGAATTTCCTGGCGAGCCCGCCGCTCGTCGTCGCGTTCGCGCTGGCAGGCACGACGCGCATTGACTTGACATCGGAGCCGCTCGGCGTCGGTAGCGATGGCAAGCCGGTGATGCTTGCCGATATCTGGCCCACCAACCACGAGATCAAGGCACTGAGCGGCTACGCGGCGAATCCGAGCCACTATGCGAGTCTTTATGCCGACTTCACCGCCGGCCACGACCTGTGGAACGACATTAAGAGCGGCGAAGGGGCAGTTTACGACTGGCCTGAGTCGACCTACGCGGCGGAACCGGACTTCTTCAGCGACGCGCAAGCCGCAGCGAACATCCAAGGTGCGCGCGCGCTCGCGATCCTCGGCAACTCGATCACGACGGACCACATCAGCCCGGCCGGCTCGATTGCGAAGCACTCGCCCGCCGGCGAATGGCTCACCGCGCACGGCGTCGCGCAAAAGGACTTCAACACGTACGGCGCACGGCGCGGCCATTTCGAAGTGATGGTGCGCGGCACGTTCGCCAACGTGCGCCTGAAGAACCTAATGCTGCCCGCGAAAGCCGACGGCGCCGCTGATGAAGGGCCCTACACGCTGCACCAGCCGAGCGGCGAGCGCGTGACGATTTTCGATGCATCGCGCCGTTACATCGACGCGGGTACGCCTTCGATCATCGTCGCGGGCGAGGAGTACGGCACGGGATCGAGCCGCGACTGGGCCGCGAAGGGCACTCGTTTGCTGGGCGTAAAGGCCGTGATCGCGCGCAGCTTCGAGCGCATTCATCGCAGCAATCTGGCGGGCTTGGGCGTGCTGCCGCTGCAATTCATCGGCGATGACAGTGCGCAATCGCTCGGCCTCGATGGCAGCGAAACGTTCGACATCACCGACATTGAGAACGGCGTGCAGCCGCTGCAGCATGTGACGCTCGTCATAACGCGCGCCGATGGCACGCGTCGCGAGGTCACGCTGCTCGCGCGCATCGACACGCAGATCGAAGCAACGTACTTCAGCCACGGCGGCATCCTGCCTTACGTGCTGTCGAGCTTGACCGGTGAATCCGTCTCGCAGGAAGCCTGAGCGCCATCGACGGAACCAAAACACAACATATCCCACGGAGACACCATCTTGTTGAAAAAACTCGCACCCGCCGCCTTGCTCTTGCCCTGCCTCGCGGCACATGCGCAGAGCACGGTCACGCTGTACGGTATCGTCGATATCGGCCTCAACTACCTCAACAACGCGCAGACCGGCCGCACGGCGAGCGGCTTCAGAGGCGGCCAGCAATGGTCGGTGATGGACGGCGGCACGGGCGGCCTGCAAGGCAGCCGCTGGGGCTTGAAAGGCGTCGAAGATCTTGGCGGCGGCTATACGGCGATCTTTGTGCTCGAGAACGGCTTCAACGTTAATAACGGCACGCTCGGGCAGGGCGGCGCCGAGTTCGGGCGGCAGTCGTGGGTCGGCGTCGCGAGCAGCTACGGCAAAGTGACGGTCGGGCGTCAGTACGACGAAGTGGTCGATTTCTATGCGCCGCTGCTCGCCGCGCCGCAGTGGGGCGGCTACATGGCCGAGCATCCAGGCGATCTCGACAACGCTTCGAACACCCGCCGCATCAACAATTCCGTCAAGTACACATCGCCGACGATGGGAGGCTTCACGTTCGCCGGGCTGTACAGCTTCGGCGGGGTGGCGGGATCCTTTGGTACGAACAGCATCTGGTCCGTCGGCGCGGGCTACGCGAACGGACCGCTGTCAGTTGGCGCAGGCTATCTGAACGCGCGCAATCCCAACACGTCCTTCTACGGCTCGAATCCGAACGGTGGCCCGGCGACGACGAACAATCTTGGCAGCTTCGGCTCGGCGACGTCGCCGCAGAGCAATCCGGTGTACGCGGGTTTCGCATCGGCGAAGAGCCTGCAGATCGCGGCGGTTGCCGCAGCATATGCAATCGGTCCCGCGACGCTCGGTGTCGCGTATTCGAACACGCGTTATCAGGATCTCGGGTCGTCGTCCGGGCCAAATCCTCTCGGCTATACGGGCACGGCGTACTTCCACAACGTCGAAGTCAACGCGAAGTGGCAGCTCACGCCCGCGTTGCTCTTCGGCGCGGCTTTCGATTACACGAAGGGCAGTGGCGCCGCTGGGCGCGACGGCGCGAAGTACGAGCTTGCGAGCCTTGGCGCGGACTACTTCCTTTCGAAGCGCACGGACGTGTACTCAGTCGCGGTCTACGAGCACGCGAGCGGCACCGATTCGCTCAATCAACCCGCCGTCGCGACGATCACCGGCATGACGCCTTCGACGACGAGCAATCAGGTCGCCGTCAGAGTCGGCATTCGACACAAGTTCTGACGCCTCGCGCGACCGACATCCGTATTTGGCAGGAGACAAGTCATGACATCCGCATTGCATGCACAATCCGCGACGCTCGCGCCCGCGAGCGACGAAGCATTACAACAACAGGCCGTAGCTAAGACGGCGTGGCGGCTGCTTCCGCTGCTGACACTCGCGTTCATCTTCAACTACATCGATCGGACGAGCGTTGGTTTTGCCGCGCTCAGCATGAACGCAGACCTCGGCCTGTCTGCGACGGAGTTTGGCTGGGGCGCGGGCATTCTTTTCGCAGGATACTGCCTGCTCGAAGTGCCGAGCAACCTCATGCTGTATCGCTTTGGCGCGCGCCGCTGGCTCGCGCGCATCATGATCACGTGGGGTCTGGCCGCTGCCGCGACTGCGCTCGCAGTCGGGCCGAAGAGCTTCTACTTTGCGCGCTTTGTGCTGGGCGTGGCGGAAGCTGGCTTCTTTCCGGGCGTCACGTTCTATCTGGCATGCTGGTTTCCAGCGAAGTACCGCACGCGCATGCTGGCGTGGTTTATGGTCGGCGTGCCGGTCTCGTCGATCCTGAGCGGTCCGCTTTCAGGGTTTTTGCTCAACATGGACGGGATTCTGGGCCTCGCCGGATGGAAGTGGATGTTCATCCTGCAAGGACTGCCGGCATCGATCATCGGGGTGGTTGTGCTGTTGAAGTTGCGCGACAATCCCACGCAAGCTACGTGGCTCTCCGAGCCCGAGCGTCAGGCGTTGATCGACATGCTGGCGTCGGAGCGCCGTGAGAAGGAGAAGAAGCACCTCGGCGCCGCTCTGAGAGACTCGCGCGTGCTGATCCTGACCGCGATCCAGTTTGGCTTCGTCATGGGTTCATACGGCATCGGCATTTGGCTGCCGACGATCCTCAAGTCGCACGGGCTTTCGATATCCGCCATCAGCCTCGTTTCGTCGGTGCCTTACATCTTCGCAACTGTCGCAATGCTGACGTGGGCGCGCGCCGTCGACCGCAGCGGCAAGAAGATACTCAATTTGTTCCTGACCTGTCTGCTCGCGGCCGGCGGCATGACCGTCGCGGCGCTGCTGAACGCCTTCTGGCCGGCGATGATCGGCATCACGGTCGCCGTCATCGGCGTGACCACTGCGCGCGCTGTGTTCTGGAGCATTCCAACGCGCTTTCTTTCCGGCGCGGCAGCAGCGGGCGGTTTGGCCTTCATCAACTCGGTCGGTACATTCGGCGGCTTCGCAGGACCGTTCCTCGTGGGCTGGCTCAAGGACCAGACCGGCTCCTTCTCGATGGGCATGCTCGGCATGGCGGCGATGCTTATCGTGTCGACGTTGCTGACCGGATGCCTTCGACTCCTCGTGAAAGACGAATGAGCGCTCAACCATAACCATAACGATGGAGACAGTTCGATGATGGATAGACGCGGATTTCTCTTTGCTGCCGGGGCAGCATCGCTGTTCGGCTTCGATAATGCATTGGCGAAGGCGACTGCCGCCGTCTCGCCCGTTGGGTTCCGGGTGCCCGCAGGCGTGGTGGATTCGCATTGTCACGTGTTTGATCCGGCGCGCTTCGCGTATTCGCCCAAGCGCCGCTATATGCCGCCGCCCGCGACGGTTGCTGACCTTCGTCGCTTTCATGCGTCGATCGGTGTGCAGCGCACGGTCGTCGTCCAGCCGAGCGTCTACGGCACCGACAATGCGTGTCTGCTTGACGCGCTGACGCAACTTGGCAAGTCGGCGCGCGGCATCGCGGTGATCGACAAGTCGTTCTCCGCACAGCAGGTCGACGACCTAATCGGCGCGGGCGTGTGCGGTATGCGCATCAACCTGGAAGTCGGGCAGAACCATGATGTGGACGGCGCGTATCGGCGTCTTTCCGATACGGTCGAGACGCTTCGCGGACGCCCCGCGGTGATCCAGATCTTTGCGGCGCTGCCAGTCATCCAGGCACTAGCGCCGCGTATTCAGGCGCAGCCGCATCCCGTGGTGCTCGATCACTTCGGGTTTGCCAAGGCAGCGAAAGGCGCACAGCAGGACGGGTTCAGCGCGCTGACCGGTCTGATGGCGAGTGGCAAGGCCTTCGTAAAGTTGTCCGCGCCGTACCGGATCTCGGAGCGTGCTCCGTATCCGGACACGGCGCCGATCGGTCATGCACTTGTCGAAGCCGCGCCCGCACAGGTGGTATGGGGATCGGACTGGCCGCACACGGGCGCGACAGAACGGCGCGGAGATGCCAAGCCGACGGACATTGAGCCGTTCAGACAAGAGGATGAGGTGCGGGATTTCTCGCTCGTAAAGGCATGGGCGCCGAGCGAGACGACCCGGCGCAGGCTTCTCGTGGAGAATGCGGTTAGTTTGTTCGGCTTCTCGACTCAAGCGTAACGCTGACTTTCGACGATCCGAGACCTACATCAGTCGGAGCCGAGGCGCATCCGCCCAATAGGAGGCGAAGGCCAACCGACGCGCCGTTGTTCAGTAAGATCACCCGTTCAACCCAACGAGAGGAAACGCATGATCATCCGTATTATCAGATCCGGAAGCTTGTTTCCTTGATGAGAGATCGCATCGGTACGCCCGCTTGGTAAGGCGATCAGACGGCTACGAACGTGCGCACGCCGCTGAGTATGATCGACGTGCTCAGCATGCAGGAACGTTCGGCAGCCGGGGCGCGAATGGCCTCGGCAAGGCTCGTCCACGAACCCTGACGACCGCCCTCGCCCTGTTCTAATCCTGATGACTCGTATTATTAGGATTACCTTTAATGGTACGTCGCGCCTGCAATCGTTAGTACAACGAGCGATCCGCGTCGATGTATGGGAGCGGCAACTGCGGCTCGGTGGACGCAAACAGACGCAAAGAAAACCCGCTCAGTTGAGCGGGCAAAATCCATATCGGTGGACATGGAGTAGACAACCCCAAAATAAACCCTTATCGCTCACCTGGAATTCCTGTTCCGAGCTGTCTTAGATGTGCAACGCCTCGTCGTTCCCGGTTCCCCCGGGCGCAACGCTTGCGTAATTAAGTGCGGGAGGCGCCGCCATGAAAGCGACTACATTCTTGGAACGAGTCAAACGGGAAGCCCAGCTCGTCGATGCACTGCTGGTTGCACGATATGCGCTCGTCATCCATGACGGCATGACGCTATTAGGCGACGATGAACCGCCGTCGCGCTGGCCCATGCGCTTCGATCGCGAACTCCAGTGCATTGATGCAGCCCTCCAGATGGCGGGAATCGACACGATGCAGGCACTTCATCCGCCGAATCTTTATTGGAAGGACGATGACGCCGATGACGCTGATGACGGCGGTGGCTTGCCGCCGGGCGCGGACGACTGAGATGGGGCGCTGGAGCGGTTCACGCGCGACACGCGTGCGCGCACCTGACGCGCTGCCTGGCGGAATGCCGGCGCTGATCGAGCCGCAAATGGCGACGCTGGTTGAACGTCATCCTGGCGAAGGCGACTGGTCCTACGAGATCAAGTTCGACGGCTATCGCATGCTCGCGCGCATCGAACGGGGCGACGTCAAGTTGGTCACGCGCAACGGCCACGACTGGACTGAGCGCATGCCGCGGCTGCGCGCTGCACTTGAGGCCATACCCGCCGACACCGCATGGATTGACGGCGAGGCGGTCGTCCTTGATGCGACGGGCAAGCCCGACTTCAATGCACTGCAGAACGCATTCGACCGGCGCAGTACAGCTGACATCGTTCTCTTCGTCTTCGACCTTCTCTGGCTTAACGGCACCGACATCCGTGAACAGCCGTTGCGAAAGCGCCGTGCATTGCTCCACGAGTTGATGAAAAGCGTTGAAAACCCGCTCCTGCGTTATTCGGACGATTTCGCCGAGGATCCGGCCTCGCTCGTGGCGTCCGCCTGCAAGATGCAGCTCGAAGGCATTATCGGCAAGCGGGCCGACGCGCCCTACCGGTCCGGACGCTCCAACGACTGGATCAAGCTCAAGTGCAATCTGAGACAAGAGTTCGTGGTCGGCGGGTTCTCGCGGGTGAAGGGCGCGAAATCAGGCGTGCGCTCCTTGTTGCTGGGCGTCTACGATCCAGGTGGCGCCCTCCGGTACGCCGGGCACGTTGCACCCCACCTCACGCCCGGGCGAAGCGCTGCCTTCAGCAAGCGCGCTCAGGCTTTGCAGCAGGCGCAACCGGCCTTCTATAACGCGCCGGAACCCGAGCGCGATCGCGAGTTTTACTGGCTCAAGCCTGACATCGTGGCGGAGGTCGCCTTTCTGGAATGGACGCCCAACGGTGAAGTCCGCCATCCGGTCTTTCATGCGCTGCGCGAAGACAAGCCTGCCCGTGCGGTGACGGAAGAAAAGGTCATCGCCGAACCGCGGGTCGAGGGTCCCGAGCAAATCGGCTCGACCCGCGAAAGGCCCGGTCCGCGCGGAACGGTCATCGTGGGCGACATCAAGATCAGCAACCCGCAGCGCGTGATGGATCAGGCGTCAGGCCGCACCAAGCTCGACATCGTGCGTTACTACGACGCGATCGCCAAGTGGGCCCTGCCCTATCTGCATGCCCGACCCCTTGCGCTCGTGCGCGCGCCCGACGGCATTGCCGGCGAGCTATTTTTTCAGAAGCACTCCGAGCGCGCCCGCATTCCCGGCATCGAAGAGCTGCCCGTCAGTCTGTATCCGGGACACAAGCCGCTGCTGGTGGCGAATACCGCGGACGCGCTGGTCGGACTCGCTCAGATGAGCGTCGTCGAGATTCACTCATGGAATGGCGCGGCGCCTGATCTGGAGCATCCGGATCGCGTCATCTTCGATCTCGATCCCGACCCAGCCTTGCCATGGTCGGCCATGTTGGAAGCGGCAGCGCTCGTGAAAGTGGTGCTGGATGAGCTGGGATTGCGCTCGTTCGCGAAGACCAGCGGCGGCAAGGGCTTTCACATTGTCGTGCCGCTCAACCGGCGACAGGGATGGGACGAAGTGAAACTGTTCTCGCAAGCGGTCGCCCAGCACATGACACGCGTGGTGCCGCAGCGTTTTTCAGCAGTCCTCGGTCCGAAGAATCGAGTGGGCAAGATCTTCATCGACTATTTGCGCAACGGTCGAAGCGCGAGCACGGTCGCCGCATTTTCCGTGCGCGCACGCCCCGGCATGGCGGTGTCGATGCCGGTCTCATGGGACGAGCTGAATGACGTGAGGAGCGGCGACCAATGGACGATGGCGCAAGCCATCCACCGACAACGGACGCTCACCACCGATCCGTGGGAAGGCTACTGGCGCACGCGGCAAGGAATCACCGCCGCGATGCGCCGGGCGGTCGGCATGAAGCGCTAGACAAGCAGCACTTCACACGGTAGATCGTACCTAACCGCGCGCCTCGGTGCCCTTCAGTTCCCCATGCTTATGCGAATGGGTCGCCCCGTATTTCAGCTCGAAGTGAGCGCCTTTGCCGCTGCGCGTCGGCGGGAAGTGCTCGCCCTCCACACACGTCACTTCGAAGGTGTCTTTGCCATCGTCGTGAACCACCGAATAGATACCCGACACCTTGACGATTTCACCGGGCTTATACGAGTTGTCACCTGCCATCGTCGCCTCTCTTGAGAAAAGAACAACGACAGTCGAGCAAGGAGCGTTCCGAGGTTTCCAGCCAAGCATCGCCGGACAAGCATCACCGCTGATCGCCACTACGCAACCAACGCCACCAACGCCACCTTCACGCCGCGAGCCGATGCTCGTAGTACGGCCGGTCTCGATCTTCCAGGATGGCATCGAGCGCGGCGAGGTCGGACGCCTGCGGATTCAACCAGGCGTCGACGTGCGCTCGCTTGATCGGCACGATGCAGCGATCATGGCCCGCGGCTTCGACCTCGGCCGGCGGCTCGTCGGTGATGGCGGCGAACGACAAAAGATCCGGCTGACCGGGCGCCGTCCACTTGGACCACAGGCACGCGACCATCAGCAGCTGGCCGTTGTCGGGACGAAACTCGAGAACGACGTTCTCGCCCGGCGCCTGCGGTCCGTCATGCTCCTCGAACAAGGTGTTCTCGCACTTCGCGCGCGTGACGTTCTCATAAAAGACGTCGACGAGCAGCAGGCCGTGCGTATAGCCAAAACACGGCTTCCAGAACTTGTCCAGGCTGTCGCGCCGCGCGTTGTATGTCCCTGGATATTTGATGTCGTAGTTCGCAGGTTTGCCCGCGATGCGGCATTGATAGCGCATTGGCTTAACGAGATACTGCCCGTCTTCGACCACGAGGACCGGCGCGTAGTAGCCGGGAAAAATGCGCGAGTCACGGGGCTCCGGCTCGCTGCGACTAAGGTCGGTCAGGCGCCGCAACGCCGCATCGATCTTGTCCGTGGCGATGCGCTTACTTTCGGTCGCCGCTTTGGTCGTCTTCGTCTGCAGCGTGCGCTCAGCATCGGCCAGTCGCGTTCGCTGCTTGAAGAGTTCCTGCTCGACCTTGGTCGCCTGTTCCGCGTTGTACCGATCGATGAACGTCTTGATCTGGCGCTCGTCATCGGTCTGAGGTTCACGGAAGGCGTCTTCCATCGCTTTGGGGACCTTTGCCTTGCTGCCCTCGGCGCGCTCCCAGAACAGTCGCGCGAACTCACGGATGTCCATCTGTGCGCCGAACATCTTCACGTAGCGCCGATAGTCGGCCTGGATTTGCGCTGAGTAACACATCCGTCAGATTCCCCAGTGTTGTGATGGCGAACGCCAAGGCGCCGTACGTCAGAGCGCCTCTTTGCAAAGCGCCAGCATCTTCTTGATGACGGTGCACGAATAGTTGAGTTGCATGTCACCCGTGAAGAGCGCCTGGACGTTCGACTGCCGCACTGCGATGCCGGCGCCTTTCAGATCTCGTTTGGCGATCTTAAGCGCCAGTTGGCCGAGGCGCACGCGCTCGAGCCAATCCATCCAGAGGTGGTTGCGTCGCAGCCAGAGGCGGCAGCTCTCCACGAGATGATCGACTCGCCACTCATACGTGAGCGAATGGGAGGCCGCCACGGTCGCGACCAGGAAGCACAGCAACTCGGCGCGCGCGTCCGACCCATCCATCACATCGTTGATATCTGATCCGGCCATACGTCGTTTCGTTTCCTTTGCTTCGTTTCCTGATGGCGTTGCTCGCTTCGATTGCAACGCTCCATGGCAATTGCGGGCGCAGGGGCCGGAATCAACATGACGTTGCATTTCCGCACGCGGCCAGAGGCGCCGCCATGGTTTTGTTACCGATTGGCCCTGCCAGCGCCGTCTGGTTTCCCCAGCGCAGTAACGAATCAGGATAGTCGCCCTGCCGGGCCGCAGCGACAAAAAAGGGCGCAATACCGCGTTGCGGATTTCGAGGTAAAGTACTGTACATATATACAGTACTTATGCACAATGGCGGCCCTGCTCAAACATGTCGAGTCCATTCATCCGAACCTGTGGCTCGGATCGCAGTTGGCGCGTGCCTACGGAAAGACCGTCGACACCGGCTACGCGGCGTTGTCGGCGGAGTTGCCGGGCGGCGGCTGGCCGCTGGGTGCACTGGTCGAATTGCTCGTCCAGCAGCCCGGCGTCGGTGAGATGCGTCTGCTGCGTCCGGCGCTCGCGCGCCTGGCTCATCAGGGTCGGCACGCTCAGCGGCCCGTTGTGCTGCTGCAGGCGCCGCACGTGCCGAATGCGTTGGCGTTCTCGTATCTCGGCCTGCCGCTGGAAAAGCTGATGTGGCTGCGTGCGTCGGAAACAGCGGACGCCTTGTGGTGCGCGGAGCGCGTGCTGCAGGCCGGCAGTTGCGGTGCGCTGCTGTTCTGGCAACAGCACATCCGCTCCGAGGCGTTGCGACGCTTGCATCTGGCCGCTCAGGCGACCGAGACGTTGCTGATTCTGGTGCGTCCGCTTGCCAGCGCCCAGGATGCGTCGCCGGCGAGCTTACGGCTTGGCGTGCGACCGGCAGAGGGCGGGATTGCAGTCGACATGATTAAACGACGCGGCCCCAACCGAACTGAGCCCTTGACCGTCACCTTACAACCGTCGCCGATCTTGCTGAGTCCCTATGGCCGTATTCGTCGCCATTCACTTGCCCCGGCTGTCGCTGGAGGTGTTCAGACCAAGGTGGTCGCCTCCGTCTGAGTACGGGAGCGTGGTGCTCGAGCGCGACAAGGTCATCGTGCTCGATTCGGTGGCAAGCGACGGGGGCGTGCGCGTGGGGATGAAGCGCGGTGGGGTCACGACGCTCGCGCCGGAGGCGCTGATGTGCGATCGCAGCCCGGAGCGCGAACACGAAATGCAGCGCGAGGTGGCCATCGCGCTGCTGCGTTTTTCACCGCAGGTGGCCGTGTGCGAAGAGGAAACCATCGTCGTCGACGTCACTGCGAGCTTGCGACTCTTCGGCGGCATCCTGCGCGTGTGCCGGGACATCATGGACGTCGTCAAGACCATCGGTGTCACCGCACGCATGAGCGTCGCACCCACCGGCCGCGGCGCCTGGCTCCTCGCCAAGGCGGGCCGCCGGCGGGTGCTCAAGATGCGTTCGCTTGAACGTCACTTGGGCGCCTTGCCGTTCATGGTGGTGCCGGAGCTGCGGCCGTTCGCCGACTGGTTCAGTGGACTGGGCTGCCGCGTCCTGGGTGATATCCAACGCCTGCCTCGTGCAGGTTTGAAGAAAAGGTGTGGGGTGGACCTACTCGATTCCCTGGACCGGGCCTATGGCCTAGCGCCTGAACTGCACGAATGGCTCGAACTGCCGCCGACCTTCAGCGCACGCGTCGAGCTGCCTGATCGCGTCGAGCATGCCGAAGCCATTCTCTCTTCCGCGCGGCGACTCGTCGTGCAACTGTGCGGATGGCTCACCGCCCAGCAACTGGCGCTCACGCATGCCACGATCACCCTCGAGCATGAACGCGGACGGCAGGCTATCGAGCCGACGCTCATTGAGATTGCGCTTGCCGAGCCAACCTGGCATGAAGAGCACCTGGTGCGTCTCCTAAAAGAGCGACTCGGGCGCACCGAGCTCGAAGCCGCGGTGATCGCCGTGCGGCTGACCGCCTCGGACGTGCGCGCGGCTGAACCGCCCAGCGATTCGCTGTTCCCCGAGCCCGGTGGATCCGCGCAAGACCATAACCGGCTGCTGGAGTTACTGGCTGCGCGCCTGGGTCCCGAGAATGTGCTGCGGCCCGCGCCCGCGCCCGATCATCGCCCCGAACACGCCAATCAGTGGGTGCCCGTGCAAGGCAGCCCAAGGACGCACGCCGCGCGCCCCTCGCCCTCCGTCCTTCCCGCGCCTGATGATCTGCCGCGGCCCACCTGGCTGCTCCACCTGCCGTTGCGGTTGATGGTCAAGAATCATCGTCCGTTCTATGGCTCGCCGCTCAAGCTCGTGTCGACCGGCGAACGCATCGAAGCCGGATGGCATGACGGCGCGCTGGTGACGCGCGATTATTTTGTTGCGGAAGCGGACGATAAAAGCTGCTACTGGATCTACCGCGAACGGCCGAGCGTCAAGACCGAGGAAACGCGCTGGTTCCTCCACGGCCTGTTTGGCTAAGCGGACAAGCAGGTGGCATTGTGGAGTTTCCTTCATCGGCCCTGCCCGACTACGCGGAGCTTTTCGCGTTCAGTAACTTCTCGTTCCTGCACGGTGCATCGCACGGTGAAGAGCTGGTGCTGCGCGCGTCGCAACTCGGCTACGCGGGACTGGCCATCACCGACGAGTGCTCGGTTGCGGGCGTCGTGCGCGCGCATGTTCAGGCCAAGGAAGAAAAGCTGCCGCTCGTCATCGGCTCGTATTTTCGTCTGGTTCATGCGCGTCACGGTGCGGATGGCGGTCCCAAGAACCGCCCCGCTTTTGGCCCCACTCTTGGCCCCGCGTTTGGCCTGATCTTGCTCGCGCAGAACCGCGAAGGTTACGGCAACCTGTGCGAACTCATCACGCTGGCGCGCATGCGGGCGGCCAAGGGCAGCTACGTGCTGACACCCGACGATCTTGCCCGGCCGGAACCAAGCTACTCGCATTTAAAGGGCGCTCCAGACTGCCTTGCGATCCTGGTGCCGGACTTTCCGGCGAACGAAGCGACGCTGACTGCGCACGTCGACTGGCTGCGCCAGACGTTCCCGGCGCGTGCGTGGATCGGGCTCACGCTGCATCAGCGGGCGATGGACGACATCCATCGCGGCATCGTTGAACAGGTGGCGTTGCGAGCCGGGATACCGATCGTGGCCACCGGCAACGTCGTCATGCACGTGCGCTCGCGCAAGCCCCTGCAAGACACCATGACGGCGATTCGCGTCGGCAAACCCGTCGCCGAATGCGGCTATGAGCTCGCGCCCAATGCCGAACAGCATCTGCGTTCTCGCTTACGGCTCGCGAACCTTTATCCGCCGCATGCGATTGCCGAAACGTTGAGAATTCTCGCGCGCTGCCGCTTCTCGCTGGACGAACTGCGCTACGAGTATCCCGACGAACTCGTCCCCGAAGGCTATACGCACGAGGCCTATCTCCGGCAGGAGACGTATATCGGCGCGCACCGGCGCTTCCCTGCTGGCGTTCCGCACAACGTGCAGCAACAAATCGAGCATGAGCTGCAGCTCATTCGCGAACTGCGTTATGAAGCGTCTTCCTCACCGTCTATGACATCGTGCGCTTCGCGCGCAGCCAGCACATCCTCTGTCAGGGCCGAGGGTCGGCGGCGAACAGCGCGGTGTGCTATTGCCTGGGGGTCACTGAAGTCGATCCATCCCGCGGCAACATGCTGTTCGAGCGCTTCATCAGCAAGGAGCGCGGCGAGCCGCCCGACATCGATGTCGATTTCGAACACCAACGGCGCGAAGAGGTCATCCAGTACATCTACCGCAAGTATGGACGGGAGCGAGCGGCGATCGCCGCAGCGGTGTCCACCTACCGACCGCGCGGCGCTCTGCGGGAAACCGGCAAGGCGCTCGGCATCGATCCGCAGATCGTCGACAAGGTCGCGAAAAGTCATCAGTGGTTCGATCACTCGCAGGATCTCCTGCGTCGATTCGAAGAGTCAGGCCTCGATCCTGCCAATCCGCTGATTGCCATGTGGGCGAATCTGGCGGCGCAGATCCTCAACTTTCCTCGCCATCTGTCGCAGCACTCGGGCGGCTTTGTGATCAGTCGCGGCAAGCTCACACGGCTGGTGCCCGTCGAGAATGCGGCGATGCCGGAGCGCAGCGCGATCCAGTGGGATAAGGACGACCTCGAAGCGCTCGGCCTACTGAAAATCGACGTGCTCGCCCTCGGCATGTTGTCCGCGATTCGACGCACGCTCGATATTGTCTCTGAGCAACGTGGCGAACGCTTCGAAATGCAGGACATTCCGGCAGAAGATGCGGCCACCTACGAGATGATCTCCCGCGCCGACACGGTCGGTGTCTTCCAGATCGAGTCACGCGCGCAGATGAGCATGCTGCCCCGCATGCAGCCCAGAGAGTTTTACGATCTCGTGATCGAAGTGGCGATCGTGCGGCCGGGGCCGATTCAGGGCGGCGCCGTGCACCCTTACCTGCGGCGGCGCCAGAAGCTCGAACCGGTCACCTATCCCAGCAAGGAATTGGAAATCGCGCTGGGCCGTACGCTCGGCGTGCCGATCTTCCAGGAGCAGGTCATGCAAGTGGCGATCCTGGCTGCAGGCTTCACGCCGGGCGAAGCCGATCAGCTGCGGCGCGCGATGGCGGCATGGAAGCGCAAAGGCGGTTTGCAGCAATACTACGATCGCATCGTCGGCGGCATGCAAGCGCGCGGTTACGACCAGGCTTTCGCGGAAGCGATCTTCGAGCAGATCAAGGGATTCGGCGAGTATGGCTTTCCGGAGAGTCATGCTGCGAGCTTTGCGCTGCTCGTCTATGCGAGCAGCTGGCTCAAGTGCCATGAGCCCGCCGCGTTCCTGGCCGCCATGCTCAACTCTCAGCCGATGGGCTTTTACTCGCCCTCTCAGCTGGTGCAAGACGCGCGGCGTCATGGTGTCGAGATGGCACCAATCGACGTGACCATCAGCGGATGGGATTCTGTGCTGGAAAAGCGGCCAGGCCACAAGAAGCCTGACAAGCCACTCGTACGACTCGGGCGTTCGTTGCTCAAGGGCATGCGCGAGGGCGCGGCGGAGCGGATCGAAACGGCACGCGCGGTGAAGCCGTTCATGAGCGTGAGCGACTTGGCGCGCCGCGCGCAGCTCGATCGCCGCGACCTGCAGGTGCTCGCGGCAGCGAACACGCTCCGGTCACTGGCAGGAAATCGGCGCGAGGCGCTATGGCAGTCTGCGGCTGCAGTACCCGACCGCGACATCCTGGCCGATACCCGGATCGACGATGAGACGCCGACGCTTGGAACGCCGTCGGAGGCGCAGGAGATCGTGAGCGACTACAACACTGCGGGACTAACACTCGGGCGCCATCCGTTGTCGCTGCTGAGGCCGGCACTGCTTGAACAACGGTTAATGCCGGCTTCAACCTTGCGGGGCTATCGAAACGGCCGTCTGGCGCGAGGCTGTGGGCTCGTGACCGTACGGCAACGACCCGGGACAGCAAAAGGCGTCATGTTCGTGACGCTCGAGGACGAAACCGGCAACGTCAATGTCATCGTATGGCCGTCGCTGCTCGAGAAGCAACGCCGTGAAGCGTTGGGCGCGGCCTTGCTCGCGGTGTACGGCACCTGGCAATGCGAGGGCGAAGTCCGGCACCTGGTCGCGCAGCGACTCGTCGATATGTCCCATCTGCTTGGCGGACTGACGACGGTCAGCAAGAACTTCTGCTGACGCGTAGCATGGCAGCTCACGACTGGCAAATTGCGACCCACTCCCGACGTTCGTGTTGCCAGTGGCCCGAATGCAGCTAACAGCCTGGTCCGGTCATCCAGGCGAGCTTCTCCCAGGGACAGCACTCCGCGGTTTGGCAGGAGTGCGAAGGCGAACATTATGACGGCTGGTCGCGGTCGGAAGGAGAGGCGGACGGCGTTTCGGGGTGCTGTTCAGGCGTACTCGCTGGGCATGTCCGAGCCGCAGTACAACTTCCCCCGGCCGCCCGCTTTATCGCCGATATTTGGGGAGGAGCCGTCGATATGCTTTAGAAGTGTGTCGGTGGACTGTCAGTCATGCCTGAGCCAAACTTGTCGGGGAAGTCTGCCGAGGCTGTATCGCTCTTTATCGACCCGCAGTCCAGGCTCGCCCACGGTCATGAACGACCAAGCCTTGCGGGAACTGAAATCCGGTCAATCAGTTCCGCATGACGAAGGCGGCCTGCTCGCCGCCCCTCACACGGCCTAGGAGCTCGCAGGCGCGTCGCTGATCGATAAGAAACTCGGTGAAAGCTCTGAACTCGTGATGTTGCCAACCCGGGAAACCCCAAAACTCGTCGAAGACGATTACGGTGTTCCGCACAATACGGTCGCCGCAAAGACAGAAGATGGTGCGAGTCGACTCGTACAAATCGCAATCGATGTGCAGAAAAGAGATCGACGCGCGGTGTCTCGCCAAAAAGCGAGGAAGCGAACGCTCAAACAAGCCTACGTGAATTTCCGTCTGGTGCGGGTGCGGTTGCAATGGCGCACAAGCGAACGAGCCCCTCGGAAAGCCAGGCCGCCAATCCGCTGGTAGTCCTTCGAAAGAGTCGAAGCCGTGTACCACGTCACCGCAGCGGTCCGCGATGAAACGGAGCGTCTCGCCTTCGAACACACCGAATTCCATCACGAGTCCAGGCCGACGGCGCGCTCCCATGGTGTGCTCAAGAAGGCTGAAGCGATCGATAAAGGTTGCCGCAGTCGCCATTTCCTTGTTCCTACAGTCGTCTGACGCGATTCACGCGAAATCAATAGCCGAGATAGTCGCGAATGGAACGTCGAATGCCGGCCAAGCAGTGCCTTACAACTCCAATAGCCAATCCCCCGCCAAAAACAAAGCCCCACTTCAAAAGGTCCTTGCTGAGTATGAAGTCAGTGGGTAGCTGCAGCGTGGTCAGCGCGCTCCCGATGATTTTGCCCGGCCCCGCCAAAAACCATGTGACGGCTGAACCACTAATGACAGTCAGAATTGTCATCCACCACTTTCGAAATGTCCCAATCCATTCTGTCGGCTTAGGGAGGTGATCATTGCCATGAGCGCAACGCAGCATCGCCTCAATCAGTCGATCCTGACCGGTATTAGCCAGCATCATCGTGGTCGCGAAAATCGTGCCACGATCAATTTTTGCCGCTTCGAGGGTAGAGTGTTTGGGTTTGGTCGCGGTGGTTACGAGCGTTACCCACGGCAGTTCTGGGCTTCGCAAAAGCCGCCGGCGGAACCAGCCGCGGTAGAGAGCGTCTTCCCAGTGGAAATCGTGCAACTCCGTCGTGAGCAACCGAGTCGCGGATGCGGGGAACATCTTGTCTGGCTGGTTCGCACTGTGGACCTCCAAAGGTGAATCGACGTTACCAAAGCCGTTGGATACGGGGAATGCGGCGCTCTTGACACATTTTGCCCCGACGCGTTTCTTGAACGTAAGTGGTTGCAGCGGGTCGGGCAGCCCGCACGTTGGAAGCTCATCTCGGCCCACTGCCGCGTCATAAGCGTCTCGAGTAGGCACCCCGAACGTTGCCTGGGACTCGATGATTAATACATTTCCACGGCGGAGCCACAACAGGATTTCAGGTCTCCGATGCCGCAGCCACGCCATGAGGAGATGTGCGCCAAACTCGGGGTCTCCGTTGGCGGCGTCCCAGTTGACGATGAGCACATCTTCACTTGCAATTGCCCCAAGTCCTGTCGGCTTGCTTCCATCGGGGTTTGCCACGATTAAGTCCGCGACCCGATACTCGGTGACGTACAGCGGTAGGTTCCGATCCGCCATCCTCTCGAGTACTGGTTGCCATGCACTTGTCCTGCTTGACCTCTTCCAGTCAACGAGAACACCGACGCGTAATGTGCGCTGAGAAGAAGAATCCGACTGTGCCATTCGCTTTCCGTCCTCCAGAGATGCGCACTCTGATACATAGCTACTTTATGCAGCTCCGTCGGCAATGTAAAATTCCCGTCTCCCACAAACGGAGCTCACTCGACCGTTACTATTGTTGGGAGTTGCCAGTAATAGTTATAGGTGACCAGCGAAACAAAGGCTTCGCGGAAGCGAGCGGCGCAGGCGCCATCGCACTCTCCACGTTCAGGTCTGTCCGAGCGAGATACACGGCTGTCCGCTGCAACAAAATCACCGTCGCTGGCCGGTCTGGCGCGGAAGCATTGGCGCTCATGGCTGGCAACGGGACCGCCGTGGCAACGTTTGCGCTTCAATAAGGAGGAGCGCACGACCTCGCGTAAGCCACTCCTAGCCTCGCCATCTCACGATTTGCGAGGCATCTCGTTTCGCCGGCTTGGTTGCGCCGATCTCCAGGAAAGATCTCGCTGTCTTGGGCTTGCGGAGCGCCACTTACCTGAGCTTTGCGTAGCCGCCCTCCGACGCTCTTCAGTGACTCCCATTGGAACCGCCAGATCCGACCTGCTTAGGGCTAGCCCGCTTGAGAGGGGGAACCATGACAGCCTCAAGCTTTAGGCTGAGTCCAACTTCAAACTGGTCAACACCCACGCCCTCGTTACCGCCGAAATAGCCTGCCAGCACATAGTTGCACAAACTATCCCCGGACCAATCCGTCGGTATCTTGGCGAGCTTGCGCCACGTCTGCAGGTGCTCTCCCGCGCCGGCCGACTGAAGCAGTCGTACCATCTCATCGGTCGGCACAAGATGAAGGTCCATCCCGAAGCTGGCAACGATGAGCAGGTTCGCGCTTTGGTCGAGTTTTCCTTTGATCGCCGAATGGATATCCTTGTAGACCTCGGCCATGCTGTTGGCATAGAGCCAGTAAGGAACGTTTGGGGTTGAAAAATACCGATTCAGGCGAATTGCATTGCTGTTGGACGGGTTAGCGCCGTCAATCACGATGACCCGGAAGCCGCAATTTCCGGCGGGCTGCGCTGGCTCAACGGTCGCGTAGGTGGGCTCTACGCCCTCTAAGTGCACGGATGGCAAAGGTGCAGGATACCGAGGCATCGCGAGAAACTCGTCGAAAGTCGGGCTCAACCACAGACCGAGCGCACTAACGAACGGATTTTGCGGGCCATGCGTGCCGCCATGAAACCCCATAAGACAGCGACCCTTCACGTCGTCTAGCTGAACTGGCCAGTCCCTCGCATTGGCGGAAAAATGTTGGCCAGTACTGGTTGTCAGTTCAAGTCCAAAAGGGCAGCCGGCGCCGCCGCTGTAACCGGTCATCCACAGGGTGAACGTCTGCAGCGTTTCTCCGCGCTGGAAATGGACAGTTGTTGACGCGTGGTGGTCCGCGGTGTCGGCGACGCCATGCTCCGTTCCGTCAAAAAAGGTCCATTTCAGCCCGACCATTTTGTCGCCATCACAATAGACGCGAAGCGATTGCACAGGCGAGCCCGCTTTTACATCGAAACCTCCCGGCCAGTTGCCGTGGGACGGCGTCTTGCGAAAAAGCGCATACATGTGTTCTACGTCAAAGCCTTTAGCCGACGTCCCAATCCGAACGGTAACTGTATTTCCCGGCAACTCCACAGTCGGCAGGGGGTTCTGCCGCAGACGCTCCCAGTTCGTGGCAATTGTCTCCGGAGCGCCAAGATCGTTGGCTAGTTTCTCAACGGCCGCCTGTTGCCGCGCCGCCATCTCGGCATGCATCTCATCACACACCCGCCCTCGTTCTGACTCGCTCGCTCCGCGTCTGTTCGACTGCCCGGTGGTAGCGTCGGCCCACGAGACGTAGTAGTAAGTGTCGGGAGGTAAGGGCCCGTCGGGATTCCACCCTACCGTCACCAAAGTCCGCTCCACGTTGAACGAGAATGCATCCCTTCGCTTTTGCACAATTCTGGGCCACACTTCTCTGACGTGGCGAACGTATTCATCTGCGCGGCCGCGCAATATCCTGACGTACGCTGATTCAAGCGGGCTGGCCGGCTGCGCGTCGGTGAGCGCAAGTTCTTGCAACAACGCCATATGGACACCGGCACCTACCAAAAAGACAGAAAAGGAAGCTTCCGGATAAGCGTAGAGCACGCTCAAGACTTTTGTGAAGAAATCGTTGTTGTAGTTGTCAAGGTTTTTGGCTGCCTCAGCTTTGTGATCTGGCTCGTCCTTGAGCACACTGTAGTCTGCGCGCACCCAGCTCACCACGCCATTGATGAAGTTGTTGACGTTGCTAATGTCGTTCGCCACCAACTCCTCGTGAACGATGTTTCTTATTTGCTGGTAGACCTCAGTGAAATATGACGGCGGCTTTTCTTGAGAAGGAAACAAGTGGCCAATAATCGCAGTACCCACAGCACTCAGGCCCGGGATGTCTGTCGCTCCGAGGAGGGCTTCAGACAGCTTCACCGCAATTGCATTGACGTCGATATCTTCCATTTCTCGTCCACCGTTCGTGTGAAAGCAAGAAGTCACGGACCGCGACCCCGCAGGCCTCCATACAGGGAAGCAAAGGCCATGTCGCAATACTCTGGACCACAAATCAATGTGAGCATTGCTCTGCGACGTCGTACTCAGCCAGCACAGCTAAACGGCGACGAAAGCGATTACTACATTCGTTTTAAAAGTGTAGGAAACGCCCTCGCGAACTTAATACGGATAAATGCGACTTGACAACATTGTTACCAACACGTCGTTTTCGCGTACGTTTGAGTGTGCGTCGTGCGGTCGCTATCAGTGAACGTTATCCGGGCTCGGCGCGCCAGTTCGCGATCGTCCGTGCTGCGGCCCACCAATTGCAACGGCGGATTCGCTCGGCGGAGCCGCCATTCGAACGTCGGCGCGACAATGGGCGCAAATGACGGCTCATGGCCGAAGATGGTCGGTTGCCGCCGGCGTTGGCCCCCGGGATGTGCTTGCCGTCTCCGCAAAGCTTAAGAGTTCGCATCACTCGAAAAACTTCCGTCTCCATGGACCGCGCAAGAACGATGCCTAATGTGCGATCGAAATGTCGGAACTGTGCGGAAGCAGACACAACCGTTATGGTTCATTGGAAGACCCGCTCAATGCGTCCTAATGTGGTTGTTCGGACCGCCAGGAGCAGAAGATGGCAGACATCGAAGAAAGCAAGTTAGAGCTTGAACGCGAGAAGCTTGCTTTTGAAAAAGCCAAATTTGATGCCGACAATACGTTCCTCCGAAAATATTCCACGGCTATTTTGACAGTCGCAGGAACGGTCTTGGCCGCAATCATCGCCGCAGCCGTGTCAGGCACGCAAGTTTGGATAGCGCATATTGAGAAAGATCGCGAACTGGCGGCAGCCGACATCGCGAAAAAGCGAGACGTCGAGATCGCGCAAATCGAGCGCGAGCGTCGGTGGCGCCTTGACATTGCCGACATGCTCTTCAAGAATAAAGATCTTATTTTTTCCAATAAAGACGCATCGCAACGCATCCAAGCCGTAAGCGTTATTGCGACCACGTTCCCTCATGACCTCTCGCAGCCGATCCTAACAAATCTGGAGAAGACGCTAAGAGCGAACCAACCGGAATTTGCAGATAATGTCCATCAGCAAATCGTAGCCTTATCGCAGTCTTCAGGAAAGTTCTTTCACGTCGGGGGAAGCTTCGAAAAAAAGGGCGAGGGCTGGACAGAAGTCGCGGGGGATGGAACTCATACGTTCTCAGAGCAGGGACGACAACTAGGTTATATATACCTTCAAGATTGCAGCAGAGCCTTAGAAAATAATAATTGCATGTTAGTTCGAATTCCGATCGAGGGAGGGTTCTCGCAAATGACATATCAACGCCCCGAGGATTGGAAAAACCTTTATTTGGAAACGCCGCGTTAGATAACTGGCCAGCAAGCAGCCGGTAACAAAACCGCCTGGGAAGCGCGACAAATCGATAAACAGCGCGGAACGGCAGAAAAGACGGCGCTTGCAACCCTGCCCGTCAGGTACCACCATTTGAGACGATCTGCTCCTTTGAGACGAACTGGCCGGGTGCCGTCTTACAAGGGAGGGCCGTAGCCGACCCCACAGCCGCCCGTTGCATTATCGAGAGTCGAATGGCGTTACCGCTCGGTGCGGTCATCCACGTCGGCCTAGCGGCTTGGAGTGGCGAGACGGCCGCTTCCAGCTCACGCGATGGAAAAAGCAGGATTCTGCAACTGAGCCGCACTAAGAGACGGTTTCATAAAGACTGAAGCCCGCGCTGAAGAGTGTTCCAGCAGATCAGGCAACAGGCTAGTTTGAGGAACGCTTCGTGAATGTCAGCTCGACGTTCGAAGCGAATACGTAGACGACGGAAGTGATGCAACCAGGCATGTGTACGCTCTACAACCCAACGGACTTTCCCAAGGCCACTGTCGTGCGGGTGGCCACGCCGGGCGATGCTGGTAGGGACGCTGCGCGCGTGAAGCACGCGTCGGTATTTGTCGTGGTCGGAACCGTGGTCAGCGTAGACGCGGCCCGGACGGCTCAAAGGTCGTCCGCGCCTGCCAACGATCGGCACAATAGCTTCTATCAGCGGAACGAGCTGGGTTACGTCGTTACGGTTTGCGCCAGTCAAAACGGCCGCGATCGGCGTTCCGTTGGCGTCGGTGGCGAGATGATGTTTGGAACCGGGTCGCGCTCGATCGGTGGGGTTCGGGCCAGTTTTTCGCCCGCCCCGACCGCGCGAATCGAGGACGAGTCCACGATCACGCGCGACAAGTCGATTTTGTCCGCTGCTCGCAGCTTCGCCAAAAGTATTGCGTGCAAGCGATCCAATACGCCAGCTTGTTGCCAATCGCGCAGCCTTCGCCAGCAGCTGACACCGGAGCCGCACCCATCTCCGCGGGCAAATCTCGCCAGCGGATACCGCTCTTGAGCACGAAGAGGATGCCAGTCAGCGCAGCCCGGTCCGGCATCGGCTTGCGGCCCGGATACTTGAAGCGGCGCGGCTTTGCTGGTGGTAGAAGTGGTTCGATCAATGCCCACAGTTCGTCGTCTATGATTGGTTTGCCCATCTCCTCGATCCCGTTGTCACGACGATCGAGGTTAACAGGGTGCGTTACGGGTTAACAGTCCCTGCGAAGCCTTTTTGGAACCGTTTCTGGGACTTAACGTCACTTCATCCGCTGTGAGCTGTTTGTGGCAGGACTCGAATCCTCAGAAGTGCGCCCATGCTGGGCGCACAACGGCAAAGCCAAAATAGAGCTTTAGCGTTGGCGATCGAGGTGACGTTGCCGGTGCCGCTCTGATACACGACCGCGCGGTTGCTGCTGCCCGACTGCTGAATCTTGTTCTCTCTATACCGACAACCGTTACTGGCGACAGCGGAGGAAAACAGACGATCCACTGTTCTCTTGCGCGGCCGAGATGCGTCTCCTATAACAAGGGAATTAACCGGTCCGGAGCAAAAGAATGCCCCAGGCACAGGCGAGTCCCGAGTCGTACCATCCCATCATCTACATCCGAGGGTTCGCAATGAACCAATCGGACATCGACGAAACAACAGCCGACCCATTCTGCGGCTTCAACGTCGGTTCAACGGTCTTCCGTGCTAGGCCAAGCCCGTCGCCGCCAGCGCGTTTCGTCTTCGAATCGCCCGTAATGCGGCTTGTGTCGGACCATGGCTACGCCAATGTGATCACGCAGGGCACCGATCTGACAACGCCGGGGTTCTCCACGCCCATACCACGGCGCTCTGTCGTCGTTCACCATTACTACGACCAGGCGTCGGCGCTCCTCGGCGACGGGCAAGTGCCGCCGATTGACAAGTTCGCTAAGGATCTCGCTTCGCTGATAGAGCGCATGCAGGCACTGGTAGTGGTCGGCCCGGAGGGATACCAGTCACGCGACGACTTCCGCTGTTACCTCGTCGCTCATTCGATGGGCGGCCTGGTCGCGCGAGCCTTTCTTCAGAACCGCGCCTTCGATCCGAACAACCTCTACACGAAGGTTCTCAAGCTCTTTACCTATGCGACGCCGCACAACGGCATCGACGTCCTGGGCATGAATGTCCCGTCCTTTCTGCGCCCGCACGAGATTGATACGTTCAGCCGCAACACGATGTCCAAATACCTCAATCTCGTTGAGCGGTACCGGGCGACGAAGTCGGTAGCGTGGATGCCGCAAGACTGCCTTGCGGCTGACAAGATTTTCACCTTCATAGGTACTAACCGGCAGGATTACGAGGTCGCGTTCGGCTTGTCGAGGACCTTCGTTGGCAAGGGCAGTGATGGTCTCGTGAAGATTCAGAATGCGGATCTCGCCGGCTTCGACAACGCGGGGATCGTCGAGCCTTGCGCAAAGGCCTTCGCCTTTCGCAGCCACTCTGGATTTTTCGGCATTGTGAACAGTGAGGAAGGCTATCAGAACCTGCAGCGATTCCTCTTCGGCACTTATCGGGTGGATGTGTGGCTTGACGTCAATGACGTCAAGCTGCCACCCGGGAAACTCGCCGACGCAGATGCGAACGGGACGCTCGACGCGACATATCCGGTCGAAGTACTGATCTCGCTTCGAAATAAGCCGTGGTATCTCACACGCCGCGTCGCAGTGGAAGACTCGGCCGCCGTCTTCGAGCACAAGACATTGCGTCGAGCCGGTGACGGGAAGTCCGCCGTCCAAAAGTTGCTGTCTACCGTGTTCATGGCCGACTGGGGCAAACGCAACGTCAATGATCCTACTGTTGCGTACCGGCTCCAGCTTAGTGTTTTGATGCCCGATTTTCAGGTCAACGGCGCGGACGCCTCCGAAGGTCAGTACGAAGGCAGCAAAATTTTTAGCGGCGCAGTGATCGTTGTCCTGACGACGGACACCGTCCCGTGGACCGCGAAATATTATTGGGAGAGTGACGCTCCGGGGTCGACCGCGCCACCGGTGCAGCGCGACCTTGTGCTGACTTCGGTCGGCCCGGGCAAATATTCTGCGACGGTTCAGGTTTCCAGCGGGCACCCTGTGAATCTCAACGCTCAGTTGCGCTTCGAAATTAGCGCATGGAAGTAAGTAACGGCTAACCCATCCAACCAGTCAGCGTACGTTGCTCGAGACTTCGACAGCCGGCCCTGTAATTTGCCACCAATCTGCTGTTTGCAAACCTCCGGAGTCACGCCCGCTGCGGCCGTTCTTCAAGGCGTGCGTCATAAGCTAGGGCGTTATTTCTAGTTTAATGGAGCTACGATGAGCGACCCGTTTTCGCTTCCAAAGGAGGAATACCTCAGTCTGAGGAAAGAGATCGAAACTCAATTAGCAGAGCTTTCTGCGCTTGAGCGGAACTCTCTGTTATCTGTCGCCGCCGTCTATTCGTGGCTGGTAGTTCACAGTGGGGGATCGGATGGACTCCAATACTCGTTCACGTGGATGGCGTGGGCAATTCCGTGTCTTATAGCGGTTTTTGGAGCTGCGAGAGCTTACTCGATAAACCTTCACCTCGGAACGATGGGTAAGTATTTGAGGGAAGTTGAGTTGGCGAGCCGGACGAAGGGAGAACTCCCGGCAGGGCTTGGTTGGGAAACCTACTTCGAAAGTACCGGCAGAGGTAGGCAGACGATCGTTCGCATAGGATTCTGGGCCGTTTTCATTCTAATTACGCTTTTTGTTTGCATACTGGCACTGCTTCACATTGCCGTGTGAACGTCTGCTACCGGATATGTCGTCGACGGCGCGAAGTCCAAGTTTATGGGCCAGCGAACGTCGCTTCATGGCCGACTTCAGAATTCGAGAAGGTCGCTGTCCAATCGGTCGGGAGGCGCTTCCAGTCTGGCGCGTGGCTGCAGGGGGCTGAGTTATCCACAGATTACGTGGATAACCGTGTCGATAACGCCCCGACGCGGGCGCTATGTTCTTGAAAGGAAACATCAAACGCCTAGTGATGCGACCAGCGTCACGACGGTCTTATGTCAAGTGCTTTGAAGGGCCAAAGGCTGAGACTTTCTTAAAGACGTAATATTGAAGCGCCGAGTTGGATCTGCCCATTAATCGTTCCAGCATATACCACCGCAATATGTTTTATTGGGACCAGCTACTCGAACATACGCGTCGCCGCGTCCAACTTAGTCGATGTCTTCGTTCACAAGGAACTCCGTTGCGAACGCGTATAAGAATTGCGCGCTGGTGTGCGACGCGTAAGCGTGCGCTTCGTCGGCTTTGGTTTCGTCACCAAAGTCACAAACCGATTTAATCGCAATGCATGCTGGCCTGGGTTCCGATGCATATTCTGCAGCAGTGAAGACTGCATAGCTCTCCATCTCAACCCCCACAAGGTTCTTGTGTTGATCGCGCACATCATCGACAAGTTGCGCTGCCTGGAGGACCGACGCGCCGCTTGCCATTGCATCGACAATTACTCGAGGAGCGCTATCCGGCTTCGCATCCGCGTATCGTTGATGTATTTGGCTCATTAGACCCGCTGTGGCAATTGCACGAGCACCAGCTCGGAGCCTTTCGTCCAATCTCCATTGATAGGGGGCCGGTCTAAAGCGGAGTTCCGATGTCGCTTCTTCGCGCACCCACTTGCCACTCCCCCAATCGAAACAAGGATCGGCGATCAGAATATCGCCGACGTCCGTTTTTCCTCTTACCCCTGCGCAAATGCCAGTGATTGCTAGAGTTCTAGGACGAAAAGTGCTTATCAGTTTGGCGGCGGTCACTGCTGCCGGCGGCATTCCCATTCGCGGGGCTGCGACCGCGACTACCTTTACGGGTCGGACATCTGAAGGAAACGTCCCCACGAAGTAACGAGCGTGATCATGCGCTACCGCTTCTTCTCGCCAGTTCCCGTTCAACGCAAGGACAGCTTCCAACTCTTCGTCCAACGCGGTGAAAATCGCGAGATCTGTATGATACGTTTTGCCATCGCTCACATAGGGCGGACGGTGCTTCTGCACCAAATATTCGAGCGCTAGCTCCAGCGACTGCTTCCAACCGTTCTCTGTGTACGAGAAGCGTACTAATTTCCAAAGTGGGGACGCGAATTCGTCCGCTGCAACATCGGCACTCTCGTCGTATGCAGTCATGCCGACAAGGTAGCTCGGTGTTTTTGCTGCGTTGTTATTCTTGATGAAACTGATAACTTGCAAGCCGGCACCAGGCGTTGCAAATGCATCGGGTTTCTCAGGAAGGTTGATGTCTAGGATCACTAGATCGAAGCGGGTGCGACGTATTGCACGCTTGGCGCCGGTGACGTCCGCCGCGTATTCTACGTCACCCTCACTGATTCCCGGCGTTCCCAGAACTGCCGAAGCGATTAACCGACGTTTTTCATGCTCGTCTTCGACGATCAAAATTTTTAACACGCTCCGCTCCTTACATTGTCGATCAACGATGCAAGCTGTTCCTGCCAATTGACAGAGCCTTGATCGAAGTACACACTGCCCATGAACAATCCGGGAAATTCACGCTCGCAAATTGAAGTAATCTCTGCGAAGGTGATTTTGTCTTCTCCTTCGCCAAAGGTTTCCAGCTGCGTCACCACGATTACTTTGCAGTTGATACTCCGGCGCCTCAGCTTCCGAAGTAAGTCGTAACCACCCAGCGGACGAGCACGCCCTTCTCGACCATTTGGCACACGATCAAATGTTGGCAAGGTCATGTCCAGAATAATCAGTCGTGGTGTAGCAGACTCGACCTGCTTCAATCCGCTTTGGAAGCTTGCGAACAATTGAACGGAGATTTCGGGGTAATGACCCGCCAAAAACTGGAGGATCGCAGCCGCTTTCGCCGGACTATCCTCAATAACATACGTCAACATTCGTTCACCGCCTCCCCCTGAAGTTCGACCTTTGCGACGAATTCGCGATCGTCCGTAACTTCCAAGAAGATACCGTGCTTCACCCGAAGATCAAATTCCGCGATGCGCCAGATTTTAGAAAGGCCCGACCCCCCTTCACTTCGGGCACGCTTCAGCGCCGAGTCTCGCTCGTATCGACGCATTGCCGCCTGTGACATCGCTCGCCGCTCTGCGAGATCAGCCTCGGCCGGAATTAGATTACGACATTCAAGGATAACCGTACCATTTTTTCGCATTGTGCTGATCTGAACCTTTACTCCTCGGTCCTCTGTGAGGCCGTGGATGATCGCATTTTGAAAAAGGATGAATATAAGTTCGCAAAGGCCGTCGAGCGACGCCCCCGGCACTTTTCCCGTTACGGAGAGATTGAACGTGGGGACGATAGGCGTTTGCGTGTAGCAGTTTGTTGCCTGCAGTCGAGCTACATAGACCGCGAGATCGAAGTCGAATGGGTCCCGAGATAGGTCGGTAGGCTTGTGGAACCACTCGGTCACGTCGTTAAGTGCTGAATCTAACGATACGCGTGCTCTGGCTATCGCATCGATCAGCGATACGATTTGATCGTGCTGCAATTTCGACTCTAGGTTGGTAACGAGAACGTCAAAAGCGGTGGCGAGCTGCCGCCTCATCGAAGTCTGAAGATCTGTTCGAATCGCATCAAGAGATCGATCAGTTAAGTACCAACAATGTGCTATTAATTTATCTACGGCAAGTTCATAAGTCGAACTTTCAGCAACCGCGCTCTCCAAGCTTGCAAGCTCCTCGTCCGACGTGTGATAGTCGAACATCGCAATGTTGTTGCCGATCGCCCGGATATGTAGCTTCTGCTTGGTGTAGCCTTGCACTAAATCTTCGAACTTTTGCGTAAAACGAGCGAGTTGTTTTCGTACATACTCGCCATCGTCTGGCGACAGTTCCGATAGCTCTCTCGACCACACCGGGGGAAGCTGATACGTTTCTCCCAATCGAGCGCAGAGTAGACCTTCAAGCGCTAAAGGACTTCTCAGATGGCCTTCAAACGACCCATGTCGGATTGAGGTGCTGATATGAGTGTCTAGCCCAAATGCTGGGTTCAATGCGAATTCATGAACCGTATCTGAAAGCATCGATTGCACCAGCCCTTCAAGTTCAGAGGCCGGCAACTTCAATTCCTTGAATTCGGGGTTTCCTTTGACGTTGAGCATGGCGACGAGTCGTTTCGATAATTTCTCAGCTTGGTAAGCTAACGATGGACTTGTTAGCAGCCTGACATAACGCGTAAAGGATTCTCTTAGCGTTAGCTCTAACGCTCTGCGAACGCCGCTTTCGTCAACATAGATCTTACTGCTTTGCACCTTTTTGAGGAAATGAGAGACGTTCAAGTCCCGGGTGATTGCCCGGATCTCAGAGAGGTAAGCTTGTCCGTTACTGGGGTCAAGCTGACTGAGAATTTGGAGTACCGAGATGCGTTCTCTATCGACAGCGTCCACATCGTCAAAGGCAGTCGTGTCGTCGAGCACGCGAGGGATGGCGACATATCTAAGGAAGAAAATCCAAAGGTCGACTGCGGGTTGACTGAGGTCAGGGAAAATCTCACTCAGCTGGGACGGCCTCGTAAAATCCATCTCGTAAAGGACGTTCTCATAGATATCTGATAACTCTCGCTCCCATTTAGGATCGATATGTCGCGAAGTCAGATACACGAGAATCGCTAGTTCAACCCGGCTGACTAGCGACTGGTCTTTCAGGCAAAGTTTCACCAGCCGCTCAAGCGGATATGTATCCCAGGCAGTTGGCCGGCGCAGCAACTCCGAAACCGCGATCGTCATTGCGCTCTCGAACTTGCCGAGCGCGTAGTGTGATTCGAACAGGTAGCGAGTTGCCGTAGATTCTAGATAATCATTCCCCGTTTTCCTCACTTTTTCGTAGTAGTCCGCAGCTTTATCGTAGTTCGCTTGGCTGAACGCAATGTGCCCTGCGTACAAGTTGAAACGATATTCGGGGATGAGTCCACGCAGGGCCTCCAACTTCGCCATGCTGTTATCGGACAACGCCCTTCTCAACCTTACTGCCGGTGACTCCGGGACGTTATCTTCAAGTCTGTCCAGCCATTGGACCTTCGTTAGTAGTTGCGCCAATATCGGCGCGCTCCACGGGTTGTCAGTCGGGCCCGCGAGCGCGGCTAAGCGGTCGAGCTCCGAATACTCCGAAACCTGCAGATGCTCGTGCCTCCGCTCGAGAAACGACGCAATTTGGATCCCGTAGACGTGCTTAGAACAGAACAGTGCAAGTTTCTTCAGGCTGAGTCTGCTTTGAGCCGCCGCGTCGGAACGAACGAGAACGTCGCACATCAGTCGAATGACTTGGCTTTTTATCGACAGATCAACACTACCCGAATCACCGAGGCCAGACATCACTCTGGCGCGAGCGATGAGTTCGAGGTTGTCTCCATGAGAAGGGAGAAGCTCTTCGTAGCGCCCGGCTGTATAGGCGTCGGCATCCGGCAGCGTCACGTCGACCGAGCCGAGCTCGCGAAGACCAAAGACCTCTTGCAGCCGCGTTATGCGAACGTCTGGGAAGCCATCCATTTGCTTCAGTGCCAGAATAAGACGAGGCAGAGCCGATGCTTGGACCCGAACGGCGTAGATCTGAAGCATCGCGACGAACGTTTCGTACCGGTCAATGATAGGATGAGGTTCTTCGTGAGCGATCGGCGTCGCGACATTTTCAACCTGCGTGAGGTCGTACGGGAGCACATGACTCAACCAATAGTCGCCCATTTCTGGAATTTCAAGGATGTCCCCCGCCTGTTGTTCGAGGCTTGCGAATGAGACATTCTCCTCTGCCCGTACACTAAAATAGTAGACAAGCCAGGCCGCGTATTGGCTGAAACCTGGCGTGTTCACAACCTCTTCAAGCAAGTCTTTTTGTGCTTTGAGTCCTTCGTGTAGCTGGAGAATCTGAACTTTCTGGTTAAGCAGCCAAATTGAGACGCCGAACTGCTCCTCTATTTTTTGGAGAAAATTCAGCGCCCCCACCAAGTCACCAAGAAGATACGACTCATAGAATTGTTCGCGAAGGATAATGAAACTGCAAAGTTCGTCCCGGTACAAAGCAAGGATGGAAGCAGTCCACACGATTTCACCGTCTGCTTCCAGGCGAATCAATCGTGGCTTAGATGTGAAATCTCTTAGTGTTCTTGCGAAGGCAGTGGGCGCCAACAGGGGCTTGTAGATGGACTGCCTACCCAGTTCACGCACGATCTCCGGGAAGCTCTCTGGAGGCAGCGCTGCACGCGCTCTCGACAAGCCACTTCTTGGCGTTTTTGCAGAGTGCACGATGCGTCGGAAAAGCTGAAGAGCGGCAGGCGGCTTTCCAGGCTGTTTTTTCGCAGATTGATTCTTAGCTTTCTTGCTCAATTTCTGTGCTCTTTTTGCTTATACCCATGGAACCGCAAGCTCGTGCCGGTCGTCGACGACTTTTGTGCTGATGGATCCTTCGGCAACTCAGTGGTTAGCGATCGCTCCTCGTCCGAAGCGCTTCACGGAACATCAGTCGGCATGCACGATTTCAAATCAATCGATCCGCGATCTCGTTGCAAATTCCTCGGAGTGTAATGATGGGCGCGACGCTGCTTCGTGGTCGATGCATGATCAGAGCCCGTTGCATCATTCGGCGAATCAAGATCCTTTTTCGCCAGCCGCTGCGCGCAGCATAGTAACGGGCAACTTCTTCGAGGACGCGCTGATTCTTGAGCCTGAACATAGATCGTAGTAATTTGCAGAGATGCGTGGCCCAGTACTTTCTGCACAACGTCGACTGGTACATCACTGGCAACGGACCGGGTGCCAAAAGTGTGACGGAAAGCGTGCGCGTTGGCCTTACCGAGCCAGATACGATCATCTAGATCTAGCGCATCCGCCGTCTTCACCAGCTCCGCCGACATTCTGCCAATCAGCCGATTTAGCGCATCAGCGGTGTAGCCAATTTCGTATCCTTCGGCCGCATCGTTGCTCGTCCAGGCTCGATGGCGTCGTCGTGATGCGTCGGTCCACGGAATGATGACCGGTGCGACGAGCGGTCCCTTGGAAGCGGCGCCCGCTTCGCCGCTATCGAACGCCTTCCGTCGATCTGCCCAATGCATTCGCAAAGCTTCAGGTGTCGCTGCACTTACCGGCACCGTTCGCTCGCGCTGCCCCTTGCCGACCAGGGTCAACTCCCATACGGGCCGATCAAAGGTTCCATAGAACGACGGGCGCAGGTTTTCGCGATGCGCGACCGCGGCTTCCTCGCGCCGCAGCCCCGAATCGCCCATCAACAAGATCACGGCGCGGACCACACGCCACTGTGTCGCGCTCCCCTCCGTTGATCTTGCATCGAGTTCGTCACGCAGCTTTCGCCACAACCCAGCCGTCAACCCGCGCTCGATTCTCATCGGACTCGCACGCTTGATCACGGCTGGATCGTTGATCGCCTTCCACGGGTTTCCGGCCAGATATCGCACATCAACCCACCAGTTGAACGCGGTGCGGAGGACCCGGATGGTATAGCGCTGCGATAGCGAGGCTGATCCGTCGGTCGACGCCGCAAAGGGTCGCCAGCGCGGTGAGTGCCGGGGGAAGCGGTCGCCCACAAAACGTGGATCGGAGCTTTTCAGAAAGTCCTTGTACGCCTCGCAGTCGTCCACGCGCAGATCGCTCAGCGCCTTGCCGCGCAGCACCACCGCCCACAGCAGGAAGCGCTCGAGTTCCCTGGTGTACGCGCGCAGCGTTGCCGGCTGGTCCCGGCAGCGGTTCAGGTACGCGCGCACCGCATCGAGGTCGTGCTTCGCTTGGATGTAGCAGAAGACTGTCGACCGGTTTTCCCCGTCAGCGCCCGACAGCGCGTGCGGCACCGCCAGGCGCTCAAGCGGTGCCAGGGTCAGTCGCTCCTTGAGTCGGCTTTCCCGACGTGGGCCGCCGCCCGGACCGCTGCCTGGGCCGCTTTCCGTCACACTGGCGGCCGGCGTGACTTCGACCAGATGGGCCGCGACCAACGGCACGCCGTCCTGTTCCATGGAGTTGACGTCGGCCTCGACCGTTCGTTGCAACCACGCCTGCTGCCGGCGTAGCCCGCTCACAACGGCGCGCGCGCGGCCCGGGCCGATGCGCGGAATCGAGCGCCACCAGCTCGCGCCGCGCCGGTTGCAGAACGCGACCAGTTCGCCGAGCGTGTCGATCCCCTCGCCCTTGAGCCGCCGCGCGATGCGTGGACGCACCCACGCGCCGACTGCATGGTCAGGATGCGGCGGCAGGGCCGCGAGGTGCGCGGCGTCGGTCATCATGCGGTAGGTCACCGCGGTGAGCTTCGGCCGCCCGTGCTGCCAGATCGACGCACGTAGGTGGTCGGCGAGTGCCGTCGGGCCATGCGCAATCGCCAGCGCCACCAGCGTGTCGAGCATCTTCGTCAGGTGCCGCTCCATCGCCCCGGGCGTCGCCGCGTGCGCATCCTCATCCGGGTTGTAGTAATTGCGCGCGATCACCGCCGGCGGAATGCGCTGCACATACGCGCGCAGCGCGGTGATATCGTTGGTGGTGTAGGGCCGCTCGAGCGTGAGTGACTCGGTGAGCTTTTCCAGGGAGCGCGCCGTCTCTGCGGTGAGCTTTTCCGGGAGGGCGCCGGTTTCGCCCGGCCGTGCGTCAGTCATGATCGCCCTCCGCTGTCCGCCTGCGCCGTGAACCCGTCGGGCCAGCTGCCGCACCGCCGCTCCGTCGCGACGCGTACGGCCCGCTGCAGTGAGGCGGGCCGGCGGTCCCCGGACGACGCGCCCGACTGCACGCGCTGCATCCCCACCACGGCATGGCATTCCGCCCGCAGCCGGGTACCGGCAGGCAGCACGCATCGTCGATGAGTGCCCGGCCGTACGCGCGGCCGAGCGCGGTGAAGACCGCGCACTCGATCTGGTCAGGCAGGAGCGGCACGCCGGGCGTCCCGGGCAGTTCCGGCAGGAACGCATGGGCTGCCCGTCGCCACAGCACCATCGCGTCATCGAACTCGAGGATGACCTGCGCGACCTCGTGGTCGGAAAAACGTGCTGTGCCTTGTGCCACGGGGTTCTGCCCTGCTGTAAATGGGAATATCCTGATTCTACCCCGAAACGCCATCCGGATAATTGACATTATCAGTTCTGCAAACTATTACAAGCGGACGTCGGTGCACGCTGATTTGTTGCAATGCAAATGCATCTGCACAGGCACCATCTCGCATGTTCTCGAGCGAGAACTGGCTGACGAATCGAACGATTCCGTAGTTGCATCCGGCGCACTGCGGTCCCTCAGAATGACCGCCTGTTAACATGAGCAACTCGACCCATCGTCGGGCAAGCACTGATCCGTCTGCATCATGCCAAGCGTCGCCGGGTAGGTGAGCCACCCGGCTTCCAACTCGACCCACGTCGTGGTACATACGGGCGCGCGAGCCAGGGGCCTATCAAACAGCTGGCTAATCTCGAATATTCGCTCGTCGTTAAGCGGGCGGACAGTGTCGTCGCAAACCATGACAAAACCAACGGCTCGGCGCGTGCCTCAGCCCCTTCTCCCCTGGCCTCTGGTCGTAGTTGCTTGGAACGCACGCTTCGCGTGATGATTGTCGCCGTCGCATTCGAATGTGTAATCACCGAGAGGCTTTGGCACCTGGCTACCACCATTCGTTGGGCAACATAGCACCGTAAGCGCGCAGTCTGTTGCGGAGGCACGACCAAAGTCAAATAGTCACTGTCCCGCTCAATGCTCGTTTGCGTCCTTGACCGGGAGCTTTGCAAAAGACCCGACAGCAAACGTCTGCGTCCGATCTTGTGATTGCACGAAATGCGAGCACCGAAGCAAAGCTCTCAAGGCGTTCGTTCAGCAGCTAGTTTGCATTCTCGATCGCGGGTATTCTTCGCCCGTCCCGATTGAACGAAGCTGTCCCACGCGACTCGCCAGGCGTGGCACCGCCCCGGCTGTCCAAGCGCCGTAGAATCACAGCCTGAAGCTTCCTACGATCAGGCTTTGTATCCAGCACATGCATCTTTCGGTGACAGTTCGGACATAGTGCAACACAGTTTTCGATAACGTCCAGACCGTCTCGAGCAAGCCATTCGACGTGATGGGCTTCGAGGTACGGCAAGCCGTTCTTCGTCTCGAAGGGAGCCGCCTGGTCGCACAGGTCACAGCGGCCATTTGCAAGTCGCTTAACGTAAGCGCTCACCCATGGGTCTCGCTCACGCGCAACGCTGGTGACGACGCGACCTCCGGTTCGGCTATGAGCCGCTTCCGCTCGACGGCGCAAATCATCCTCTGACAAAGTCTCCGCGAACTTCTCTTTACGGGCAGCCAGCTTCCCTAACAGCGCTTGGTTCGGTGCGAATGGCTGCCCCTGAACCAAGCCTAGTGGAAAGATCCATACGGTTCGCGTCTCTTCAAGCTCATCAGGTTGTTGCTCTTGGTACGGTACGTCAACTAGACAGACCCGCCCGATGAATGTGTATTCCTTCTCGGAGAATACTTCGAACAGGAAAACCTCGACGTTGTTTTCGCTGGACTCTTTGAGCGTTTTGTTCTGCATGAACGTAAGACTCTGATCCCCAGTCTTTCCCATGCCCGTGTAATGTAGGACCCCATCGATCCACCGGTCGTCGTAAATTGACTCCACGTGGTTCGATACAAGCACTAACGTGTTCGAGGACAAAGATCTCCGCATTCCACCTTGTGGACCGCAACCAAAAATCGCGCACAAGCGACTGTTATCAATAATCTCGCCGCAGCGTAATCCGGACTCGAAAGGCATACTTATTCTCAAGGTATTATTCGTTGATGCTGTTGTGACATGGGGACATGTGTAGTTGCCCCTGCAACTGAGGACACGCGGACACCATTAGCTTGATGATGCCGCAGCCCGTCTAAACTCGCGAGGCGAGCGGTATTTCAGGGCTTTGTGCGGGTGGCACTCGTTGTACTGCTCAAAGGCAGCGGCCAGATGCGTGAGCGCCGTGGGCACATCGGGCTTGTCCATAAAGGCGACGTAATCTTGCTTCATCGTTTCACGAACCGCTCGGCCATGCCGTTACTCTGCGGCGAACGAACCGGGGTCGTCAATGGCTCTAGACCCAACTCGCGAGCGAAGCTAGGCGTGCGATGGTCGATATAGGCAGAGCCGTTGTCCGACAGGCATTCAATGGTTGAGCCTGCCTGCGCCGTGCCGAAACGTTGCTCGACCGCTGCGATCATCACATCACACACGACGTCGCCGCTATGGCCGCCAGTCGCCGCTGCCCAATTGATTGTCTCTCGGTCATGACAGTCCAGTGCAAATGTCACGCGCAACGGCGAGCCATCGTCACAACGGAACTCAAAGCCGTCTGAACACCAGCGGACATCGCTTTGGTCGACCGAGATTCGTCCGTCATGGCGGCGAGTGTCACGTCGTTGACCGGGACGTCGCAGCAGCAACTGGTGGTCGCGCAAGACACGATACACCCGCTTGACGTTCACGCACGGCGCGCCAGCCATTTCCTGGCTGCGTCGCAGTAGCGCCCAGACTCTGCGGTACCCATATGTCGGCAAGACGGCCACATGGTCGTGGATTGCAGCAACCGGGTCCGTGTCGTCGATATGCCGGGCGCGACGGCCATCCTGCCAGTCCGAGGAGCGGGCTTTCCTAACTGCCAAAGCAGAGCGCGCCACGCCGACAACATCGCAAAATGTTTTCATTGGTCGTCCCCGGGCAGTAAGGGCGAGCGCGCAATCCAGTTTTTCGAGCGGCCATACCAAAGTGTCTGCCTCCTGGCTCACAGACCGGTATCGTTTGTCGACGTCGGTCGTTGGCACATCGGCGTGTGCATCGGGACGGCTTCTAGCCTTTCCGCGGAATGACGCGTACATTCCAATTCGCCGTAGCGGCGTCGCGCGGTTCGACGTAACGCGTCTTTTCGATGAGATCAAAGGTATACATGCAGTCGGGGTACAAAGCGCCCAGTCTGCTAAAAACGCGCTTGAATTGCACGAGCGGCAGTGAGCGAACGGACTCGAAGCTCGTCCCCATCTTTGCAAGGACAGTCAGGAGTTCGGGCGTAGCCGCCTGAATGTCGAGGTGATCTTCGAACCCAAGGAGGGTCGCCAAAGGCTTAGCCCGATTTTTGTCAACGTCCGCTAGCAAGCATGCAGGTTTGCCGATGCCGCTCTTGAGATAGCGGTCGACGGCGTCATTGGCGCGCTCAACGCTTCCTACTTTGTGAATCAGCTTGTCCGCCGAGCGCAACTCCTCAACGGGCGCCATTCGTGTAAGTTCGTCGGTGAGCGTCGTTAGGTCCGAGACGCCGAAATGCTGCTTCAGCCGTTTCGCAGCTTCCTCGCTGGCAAGTGCATCCTTCAGACGCTGTGCATCGTTCGGCATCACTTTGACGATTTCTTGGACATCGGCCGGCGATTTAACCCTGAACTTCTGCTGGAGCGCGAGTGCCGCCGACTTCCAATCAGTTTCCTCGGTCGCGACTGAAACTGCGTATGCAAACAAACCGAAGAAAATGATCTGGAAGAGGAAATCGATCAGCGTCAGTAAAAAGACGCTATCTTGTTGTGTAGGCGCTTTCATATTTGATGGCAGCCTGGACGCTTACGATGGGTTCGCATGCGACGCCAGCGCGCTTGCGTTGGGCATCGCCGTCATTTGGAGTACGGGCGCCTGCCTTTGCACGATGGAATCAGGCGGCTGCATTGCAGGCCGATTGGTGCCGAAGGAGGAGCGTTCAAACACAGCTATCAGCCGGTCGATGTTCGACGCCAGCGCGTCAGTTTGCTGGCCTGTTCGCTCGTTGCCCGATTGCTGCCCGGAACGCTCCAGTGTTGCGACTACCCGCTCGACGTTCGTAGTCAGTGCCTCAACGCGCTGCCCCGTGCGCTCGAGCACAGATAGGTGATCCGTGCGACCGATCGCGACGACCAGCCGATCAACGGTGCCAGCAAGCTCATCGATTCGCTGACCATTGCGGTCAACCGCCGACAGTCGCTCGGAGCGATCGACAGATGCGACAAGCCGGTCCACGCTTTCGGCTAGCGCATCAATACGCTGTCCGTTGCGCTCTATGGAGGGTCGATGGTCGGCGTGCTCCAAGGCAGCGCTCAGGCGGTCTACGTGGGTTGCCAACACGTCGACCTGGTGCGTCGTCGCAACTTGGGTTCGTTCGCCGATGTCTGCGATGCCCTTCACAGCTTCGGAAGTCAAACGTGCTGAAGCTTCGTTGAACTGGGCGAGCGCTTGAACTTCAACTTCGCCCGTGGCGCGCACAAGGTTTTCCGCGAACTTTTCAACGATAGGCTCTAGCACGTCCGCGCTCTGGCGCGCGTGAGCCGAAGCCAGTTTGTCGTCCAATTCCGCGAACTTCTTAGTAAAGGTCGCGATGGCGCGCGAAAGGGCCTGCAAGTCCGCCTTTACGGTTGATGTGTCGACGGACATGTCAAGGTCGGACAGCGCGGCAAGGGCCGTTTGAATTGCCTGCTGACTGGCCTTCGACATCTCGCCGAGACTTTCGGCGTGCCATTTGCCGGAAGCGTCGAGCGCCTGCTTGGTTGCCCGCAACGCTTCGTCGGTCGTCAGCCGGCCGTATTTCGACACTTCCGCCGCGAAGCCCTTGAGACCGGCCGTAAGTTCGTTGATGTTCGCATCGAAATGCTGCACGTGGGAGGCGACGGCGACCGATTGAACCACTTCGCCGAAGCGCGTGACGGATTCGCTCGTTTGCTGTGTGATGCCTGTTATCGACTCCGCAAAAACCGCTGCTGCCGAGCGCATGCGTGCCGTGCATTCCTCGTACGTCGCCTCGACAACGGCGCGCGTACGCTCCTGGAGAGACTGCGACAGTCCTTCAAAACTTGCCGCGGATGTTTCGACCTTCACGACGATCCCATCGATGCGCTGCACGTATTCGTCGATGGTCTGGCTCAGATCCTTCGCGTTGAGCGATTCAACACGCGCCGTCAGGATCAGTCTGAACACCAGTGCGAGTCCAGTCGCGAGCAAACCGACGCCAAATTGCGCGATCAACCCGCTCATATCCTTTTCAATACCGAACATCCACACTCGCAAAACGCTGCCGGCGAGCGACAGAATTGTCACGATGAAGCCGAAGTAATAGACGCTATCGATTGCGGTGTGGCTCAGACCGTTTGTGCCGATACGATATAGCGCCACGAAATACATGCACAACGGAAGCAGTTCACAAACGAGCACGACCGGCACCGGCAGATGCAACATCACTGATGCGGCAGCCGCGCAAGCCGCGACGGTCATCGCACCGATGAAAATATGATTGACATTGGTCGCTTTCATTGCGCTTATCCAGGCAGGTTCGAGGGGGTGAAGCCGGCGCGGGGACCGTCATCGTCGCCGAAGAACCAGGCCCAGAAGATATCGCGACAGCGGCCAACCGCGGCGGACGTGTCGCTACGCGGGATAATGTTGAGCTCAATGTCCACGTTATGGAACGTCGGGCGGGCGACCGTCGCGCCGCGGGAGTCACGGAACGCCCTAATCGCTTGGTTGCCTGAACTGCACTTGTACAGTGAGAACCGGTCGGTGTACTCCATCAGATCTGAGAATACAATCAGGTTCGCATTACCCTTCGAGCGTACATAGTCGGATAGCGAAAGATCGATTAGCGATTGAGCGATCGGCGATTCTTTTGAACCTTGGATCGGCGCCTGTACGACTGCCTTCAACGGCTTCTCGAACTTCTTCACATAGGCGTGTTCGAGCATGCGGGTGTTTTCGTTTATCTCGCTTCCCTTGCGGCGCGGTTTGCAGTATGCAAATGCCGGCACCAAATTTTTCTTGGATAGCTCGCTCACGGTGAACACTGAGACTAGATCACCGTCGCTGACCTTGCGCTCGATCGCGTCATTGACTCGGTCGATAATTTCCTTGCGCGTCTGTGCCGCTACGTCATCACTTGTGTCGAGCACGATCACCGTTTTGCCCGTGACGTCTTGCCCGCAACCCATCGCATCAACGGGCTCAGGTTTAGTGTATTTCGCGTAAGCGAGTAAGGCGACGAGCAAAACCGCGCTCGCGCCGGCCGCCACGCCGGCCTGTACCGTCTTCTTACTCATGCCGGTGCACCCACTGAAGCAGAAGCCACGGGCATGCTCAACTTGCCCTTATCGATGTTGTTCTGCGCTTCCAGTGTGATATCTGCGACGAACTTGGTCAGCGCCGCACCCTGCTCCACTCGACCTTGGTTTTCGAGGTCGCGCATGCCGTCGTTGAGCCGAGCCAGGTACATGTCTTTATAGAGATCGAGTTGCCGCTCTGCCTCATCGACTTGCGACATCAATTCACCGCCGTCTTCGCTCGCATATTGCGCGATGAGATCAGGCGTCTCGGCGAAGTAGTCAGGGGCCTTCACCGGACGAACGGAAACGTTCTTTTGGCGGTATGTGTTCAAAACAAGCGCGAAGTCGCGCTGCAATTGCGTAAGTGACGCCTTGAGTCCGCCGACTTCAACCGGCACCGAATTCTTAATTTGGTCGAGACGGGCCTTGGATTGCAGCAGCTGTGTTTTCGCGGCCCCCATGCGAGTCAAGCGACGCTGGACCTCACCGACGACCTTCAGGCGCACGATTTCCATTGCTTCGTCGTACTTCCGTGTCGCTTCGGCGAAGCGACGATCTCGTCGACTGTGCCCGGGGTAACGGTCATCGCAGCCATAACCTTTGTAGAAGGCGAATGCGCTAAGCAATAATCCGATAAAGAACAGCACGAAGCTCATGAAGTCACCCGACGGTAGGTGACCAAGAAACACGAGTCCCGCAACGCTCAAGGCGCGCTTGAACGCCGCGCCAGTTTCTGCCAGGTCCGAAGGATCAACGATGAGCTGATATTCGCTCCGATAAGCAGAAAATATCGCGTTGAAATAGACTGCAACCACGACCGCGAACACAAGCGCGCTCCATCCAAACGAGCGCCAACCAGGCATCGAGAGGTTCTTGTATCTGAAGCCGGCCCCTAAACCGAAGGCAATCAAGAGATTAACGAGAGACACTGTCAGCGCGACAACTGCGCCCCCGAGCAGTCCCTGCGCATTCTCATAGAAGAAAGCGTTGACACCGGTTTCGAGAAGAATAAATGGCACCAGCCACAACACTGGCAACATCACACTCTCGGGGTACGACGCTTTCTCCGTGATCTTGTTCAGTGCGCGATACGTCTTCAGTTCGGCTTCGCGCATCAGCTGATCTTCTCGTAGCTTTACCAACAGCGGCCGCTGCTGTTCACGCGTATGGGAAACGGTCTCAGAAAGCGGCCGGTCAGCAATCAACGTTTCGCATTCGACGGATGTCTGACTCAACGTGTCTTTCACTTCGCCAAGCGATTTCCGTTTGCCCGATTGCTTCTTGCTGAAATCGGCGTGATCGCCGGCTGCCAAACGTTGCGCCTCCGCCTGCAGCTGCGTCTCGTAGCCATCTAGGGACTGCGCCGATGCAGCGGGCAACGATTTGCCCCCTTGCTCCAGGCCTTTTTTGGCGTAATGGTCCTGTTTGGAAAGCAACTGCCCCGAATATCCCATGATCCAGTTCTCTTTTTGTTTGACGTCGAGATCGGTAGACGTTACTCATTCACTTTCTTTGTAACTTTGTGTTACTGATTATAAGTGTGAAAGTTCAGACGTGACACAGTGTCAGGTATGCAATTCAAGAAAAGTGTGGGGTTGGAGACACGAGAGGCCAGATCCATCGGCGGCCGCGCAGCTTCGCTTCGTCGCGTTTGCGTCGGCTGCTCGAGCGCATCCCCGTCAACCGTACTGGTGCGGTCGGGGGCCCGTGGAATAAAGAGTCTCGCGCCGGACTGGCGATACCTGCGCAGAGCGCTCTTATCGCGCTAACGGCGGGTTGACCGAAGCTGCTCGCGCCTTCGTTAGGAGCGAGCGATCAAACGAATTGTTGCAACCAGTGACCGTCAAGCTGTGTGCGCCCCTTCTTGCGTTCTAGCGGTATTGGGCGGCCGCAAGGACACGGCTCACAAGCGCGGAAAATCCACCGCTGTTTGACGACTTCGGCGTTGCCGCGGTGGCGACGCAGCTGCAGCCGCCAGCAAGACAACGAAAGCGCGCGGGTACCCGCCGACGGATGGTTGACGGACCACGCCACTACGGCTTGTCGTCAGCGTAAAAGTGCGCGGCGGCTTCG
The DNA here is from genome assembly GCF_023630705.1 of Caballeronia sp. GAFFF1. GTDB lineage: Bacteria > Pseudomonadota > Gammaproteobacteria > Burkholderiales > Burkholderiaceae > Caballeronia. The sequence continues at coordinate 16,594 of NZ_JALQEM010000043.1, read as the reverse complement.
AGCATGCGCCGTCGTTCCGCGCGAACATAAATCGACGTAGTCTGCAACGACGCATGACCGAGGATCGCCTGCACGACGTCGGTCGGCATGTCTCGCGCGACCGCCCGTGTGCCGAACGTGTGCCGAAAAGCATGCGCCGACGTGTTCGCCAACTGCACCAGGTCGTCGGTGCTGAACTCCGCCAGCGCAGCACTCTCCCTGGCCAGCCGTTGCACCGCCGTTCTGACGAGCCGCCCGAACGCATCGACGGTGTAGGGCGCGTCGTCTGCACTGGCGTCGTGTCGCTCGAGCGCGGCGCGTGTGCCCGGAATCCACTGTGGCGCGATCAGCGGCCCCTGCGCGTGCGGCGCGTCGAAGTCGCGCGCCCGGTCGTGCCAATGTGCGCGCAGCGCCGCGACGGTCGCACCACTGACCGGCACCGTACGCTGCTTGCGGCGCTTGCCGATGACAGTCAGCGTCCAGACCGACGACGGGCGCCCTGACTCGGCCGACGCGGCCGACTCGCCCGCGCGGGACGACGTTGGCTGCGACGTTCGCTGAGACGGTGACCGGGCCGAGGGACTGCGCGACGCGCGTCCGTCTCCGTCCACCTCGGCGAGGCGCAGCCCCTCGCGCCGCGCGAGCGCCGCTTCCGCCCGCCGCAACCCGGAGTCGCCCATCAATAAGATGGCCGCCCGCGCTGCGCGCCACTGTCGCGCCTCGTCGTCCGACTCCGGCGCGATACCGTTGAGCCCGTCGCAGCGTGCATCGAGCGCCTGACGCACCCGCGTCCATAAGCTCGCGGGCAGCGCCCGGTGCACCTGCACCGACAGCTCGCGCGTGACGGTTGCCGGTTCGTGCACCGCGCTCCACGGATTGCCGGCGAGATACCGGACCTCCACTAACCACGCGAACGCCGCGCGCAGCACGCGCACCGCATACGCCTGACTGTCGGCCGACAAGCCTTCTGAGGCGAACGGGCGCCAGCGGCCGCTGCTGCGCGGTCGCTTCGGTCCCGTGAACGACGGCAACGGCGCCTTTAAGAAATCTTTGTACGCCTCGCAGTCCTCCACCGTCAGCGACGACAGCGCCTTGCGCCGCACCACCACGCTCCACAGGATCAGCCGTTCGAGCTCGCGCGTGTACGCGCGCAAGGTGGTCGGTCGGTCGCGATAACGATGCAGGTACGCGTGCACCGCCGCGAGATCGTGCTCGGCGCGAATGAACGCAAAGCTCGTTGCACGATTAAAGCCTGCGGCCCCCGATAATTCGGCCGGCACCGCCAGGTGCTCGAACGGGGCCAGCCGCGGTGCGCTCGGATCGCCCCCCACCACGATGACGCGCTCGTCGCCCTCCTCATTGCCCTTCCCTTCGCTCCCGCTGGCCGGCACCAACGACGCGGTGTCGACGTCGGCGGCCACCTTCACGCCGAGCGTCGCTTCATGCCGCCGCAGCCACGCGACGATCGCCCGCGCGCGCAACGCGCCGATGCGCGGCACCGAGCGCCACCAACTGCCGCCGCGCGCATTGCAATAGTCGATCAGCCCGCCGAGCGTGCCGATGCCTTCCCCGCTTAAGCGCTGCGCGATCAGCGGCCGGAACCACAGGTGCACCGGGTGCGCGGGGAGCGGCACCGCCGCCGCCAGCATCGACGCCTGCTCGACCATGCGCAAGGTCATCGCGGTGAGCTTGGCGCTGCCGTGCTGTTTGATCGACGCTTTCAGGTGGTCGGCGAGCACCGACGAGCCGTGCCGTAACGCCAGCTGCACCAGGTCATCACGCATCGTGCGCAGATAGCGCTCCATCGCATCGGCGCTCGCCGCGTGCGGCGCGTGTTCCGGATCGTAGTAGAGCCGCGCGATGGTGGCCGCGGGCAGCCGTTGCACGAACGCGCGCAGCGCGGTGAAGTCGGTGCGCGTGTACGTCCGCGGCGCGGGCAGCATGAGCTGCTGGGGTTGATTAGCCATCGGGTCGTGCCCTTGCGCGCGCAGTACTGGCCTCCGGCGCATGCGATGAGCTGCGCCGCTGAGGTGCGGCTCTCCGGGGAGCAAAATAACGAGCCATTGCGGAGGCTGTCGCGTGTGCCTTGCATCGCCACCGACCGCTCACGTCAGCTGCGCGCGCAGACCAGCGTAGCGCCCCGACGCATAAATGGGGGCGAGCGACCTCCGAAGCCCTTTGTTCCGCCACGGCACAGCGTTCCGCGTGGCTGACATTCGCGCTGATACGGCGCGGGGCCGGCCGCGGGACTGGTTTCTTGCGCGCCCCAGCGTGCGCCGCGAACTGCCCTGCTTGATGCATCTCACGCGGCCTCGGTGACCATTCGACTACAGGCTGCGGGGGCACCGTCGATGCAATGGCGCGCACGATCTCACTCCGGCACGACGAGGCGTAGCCCCGGCAGGTCCGCGAAATCGGTGGGGTTCAACGTCATGAGTGCAAAGCCGTGTTCGATCGCCTGGGCCGCAATCCATAGATCGTTGTAGCGCGGGCGCGGCGAACGGCCCGACTGCTTGACCGCGGCGGCGAGCACCCCGAACGCGGCGGCGGTGCGTCGCGACACATCGAGAACCGGCCGACGCTCGAGCTGCTGTAAATACGCCGCTCGCCCGGCCCGCTCCACCGGATCTGCACACGCTTGCACGCCAAAGCCCAGTTCGCCGAGCGAGATCACCGAGATGAAGACCGGCGCCTCGCCGGCCAGCCCGATCACGGTCTGGCGTTCGAGCTGTTTCGCGGCGAGCGCGACCCAGATGCAGCTGTCAAGGACGATGCCCATTAACTCTGGCCATCGGTGACATCCTGGCGTGACGCCCACGGATCGCGCAGCGCGTCGTCGAAGTCGGCCCGGCTGTCACTGAGCCACGCCTTGGCCTGCTGCTGCGTCAAGTTCGTCGGCAGGCCGGCGAGGACTTGGGCGGCCGTCATCGCCTGTTCAGCCGGCAACAAACGCGCGACGGGCACGTTGTTGCGCTCGATGATGACGGTTTCGCCGTCGCGCGCGACGGCATCCAGGATCTGGCGCGTCTGGCGGGCGAGTTCGGTGGCGGTGATGGTGTGCATCGCGGGCTCCTCCCAGTACGTATTTTACGTATTCTACGCCAGTTTTCGTGGCCTCCACGGGGCGTAAAACGCCGTACCGTCCATTTTATCCATTAAATAGTTCACTGCTAATAATAATTAGCAGACAAGGCAAGCTCGGCTTGTCGGCGCGTCTCCTACGTTACCAGACCAGCTTTCCGGCCTCCGCCCCGCCCTTTCCGCGGCCCGGACGACCGTTGGATCGCCAGGGTCATCCCCCCACGTTACGCCGGCTTAATGTTGGACGCCTGCTTGCCCTTCGGACCCATCTTCTCGTCGTAGGTCACCTTCTGCCTTCGGCGAGGGTTTTGAAACCCTCGGCGCGGACTTCCGAGAAGTGGGCGAACAGATCGTCGCCGCCGCCGTCCGGCGTGATGAAGCCGAAACCCTTTGCATCGTTGAACCACTTGACCGTACCGGTTGCCATGTGTGCTTGATCCATAAAAGTTGAAGACAGCACTTGCGATAGAGCGAGCGCTAATGGCTATCTTGATCGTGAGCCTCCCGCATGGCAACCGGTGGTTCCCCGCCGGGGCACTGACTGACGAGTCTTACCCGCGCGCGCGTGAGTCACGCTGATAGTCGACGTTATCAGGCTTAAAGTGTCGAATACCGCTCGGAGATTCTTCCCCCGGCCAAAGCCTCAGGCGGTCGGGACCAAAGCGAGCCGCGACCATGGCGACTCTAGCAGCCCACTTGCAGAGGCCTGAAGCGCGTCGGAGCCCAGCCCGATGGATCCGTCGGGCGCACTGTCCGGCTCCCGTTGCTGGTCTAGTGACAGTCACAAGACGAAGCAGGCCCGTTCGCATGAAGCGCAGCCATGACACCAGACGACAGAGCGCCCTATTGTTGTCTCCAGCCTGACGGACGCTGGCCGAACCACTCCGTCGCCGCCAACGGTGCCCTCGACACTGCGCGACTGCGCGTCGTTGAGGGCGGTCAAACCCACTGTGGTCGAGACTTGGGCGTGTTCCGACGCGTATTGGCGTTAATCGCAGGAGATCGGCAATCCACCGCGCAAAGCGACGCCCAGCGCCGACGTTAGCCTATGCACAACGCATGCTGGCCATAGCAAATATATCGGCGGGGCTCATCCGCTCACGCTAAGGAAGGTCGCCTCATGACACTCGCGCGCGCAGGGCACGATGCGGCACGCGAAGAAAGTTTTCTGGGCTTTCACGAGAGGCCCTGGACTGCAATGATCGAACGCTGTCGATTGATCGTTGGTGTACAAGCAGCCTCTGCACGGCTCAGACAAAGCCGAGCGGCCGTAACTGACGCTCCTCGCAACGTATGTGCCTTAAAAACCGGCGAAGCAACGTCAACTCCTCTGGTGTCCCAACTGGGCTCCATTCGACGCGTCGCAATAACTGGCCCCTGCTCCGGCCGCACTTTTTGCTCTTCGCGCACCGTCAGTTTGCTCGACGTATTGACTTGCGAAGGCGTTCCAGATCCCAGATCTCCAGCCGTTGCTACGCCTAGATCTTAGGCAAAGACGCCCGATACGCGCCCAGAATATTAGAAATTCGATTCGTCCTCGGGCCGCCTCGCCTGCGATAGCCAAAAGGAGGCTTGCCCGATCGCCGCAATCGAGTTGTGTGCGTCAAGGTGTGCAGAAACCGGATGCCGGTGGTTTCAGTTGATCCTTCTGTGCGGCGTGCGGTGCGGAGGGCGTAGCCCGCAGCGCCGAACGCCGTCCGCCGCTATGCAGCAGCGCGCAAGAAGTCCTTTTTCTGCTCGGCCAGCAGGGCCATGTTCAGATAGCGGCTGTCTTCCAGCCACGTTTCGTGCGTTTCACTGCATAACGCCCTGACTAAGCGCAGACACGCGGCCTCGTTTGGGAAGATCCTCACAATACGCGTACGCCGCTTGATCTCTTCGTTCAAGCGCTCGAGCATGTTGGTCGACTTCAAACGCTTGTGATGCGCGCGCGGCAGCCGGTAGAACGTCAGCGTCTCGGCAATGTTGCCTTCCACCCAATCGACGAGCTTCGGATATTTGCCCTGCCACTTGGTAATCCACGCCGCGAGATCTCGCTGCGCCTCCTGCAAATCGCGTCGGTCGTACATCCAGCGCAACTCCTGCAAGCAGTCGTCATCGGCCTTGCGCGGCAGGTAGTCCAATGCGTTGCGCAGAAAGTGCACATAGCAGCGCTGCCAGGCGGCTTCGGGCAGCACCTCACCGATCGCCTTCTTCAGCCCCGCGTGGTCGTCCGAGGCGACGAACTCGACGCCCGAGAGCCCGCGCTTTTTCAGTCCCAGCAAGAACTCCTTCAGCTCGACTGGCTCTCGCGGTTCGCCAGCTCCACGGCCAGCACTTGCCGATGACCCTCCCAGTTGATGCCGATGGCAATCAGCACCGCCTGCGAGCGAATCACGCCCGATTCGCGCACCTTCTCATAGCGCGCATCGACGATCAGATACGGATACGCTTCCTCTAACGGCCGATGCGCGAACTTCGCCAGCGTCGCGTCGAGCCCTTTGTTGATGGCGGAGATTGCCGAGGCCGAGAAGCTGTGACCGCATAGCTCTTCGGTAATCGCCTTGACCTTGCGGGTCGAGACGCCCTGTACGTACATCTCGGCGAGCGCGGCCACCAATGCTTTCTCGCTGCGCGCATAGCGCTCGAACAGCGCCGTTGAGAAATCACCATGCCGATCACGCGGCACGCGCAGCTCCAGCTTGCCGATGCGCGACCAGCCCGCGGCCGTAGTAACCGGCTCGATAGCCACTGCGTGTCTCGGTCCGCTCGTTAGGCGATGCCCCCAGCAGCTCGGTCATCTCCGCTTCGAGCACTTCCTGAAGCGCATCCTTCATGAGCGCCTTCATCAGGTCGCGGTCGCCGGCAACCAGCGCTTCCACTGGCGGCCGGTTCGTACTACGCTTGGTCGTGGCCATGGTGCAAGCCCTCCCGAGGGCAGGTTGACGAATTCGACACTCATCAACTTACACCACGGCCACCCCTTCTCAGCATCTTCCCGCCAACAGCTTTTTGCACACTTCTCGGTACATTACCCGCAATCGAATCTTCGATGAGCAGACACCGTTGCGGGGCGCCACAATTTCATGAAACGCGATAACCGCAGCACGCTGCTGCAGTGGATCAACTGGAGCCCGATGGTGGCGGGCCAGTGACTTCGTCGACGCATACCGCGCCGAGGTTACAGGCCGCGGGAGGCACCGTCAGTATCCCCGAGCAGATGGAAAGAGCCGAGCAACGCGACCGAACCAGCACAGAGGCGATATGGCGGCGCCATGAGCGACGAGACCAGAAGCAATGCCAGCCCATCTGTAAGATTTGGCCGATATCGGAAGATAGCTGGAACTTAATGACAGAGACTGGTAGTTGCACTCGAAGTCGATTCGGGCGAGCGTCATTCAGGCGACTCATCTGTGGCAGCCACCCCTCCACGCGATATCGCCGAGCATAGACACGGGCATGGCGTCGAGCAAATCAGGGTTCAAAGAAGTCTGCCCCATGACGGTTACACACAGTTGTCAGCGCGTCCGCAGACCTGCGAACGAACCATCAGAATTCTATCGACGGTCACGCACAACTAAGTTCACCCGGGTGAACTTTCCGACTGCAATGACGCCAGGAACAGTCGCAGCGATTCTAGCTTCTCTGGGCCTAAGGTCGTTTTATCAATGTCGATCGTCGCCTTCTTCTCAGTCTCATGCCATGTCCCGAACGGAAAGTTCACCCGAGTGAACTCTTGCGGCGTGCGATTGATGAGCGCGTCATAGATCCCCTTGGGTGGAAGGGACTTTCCCGCAACAGCTCTTGCTGCACTCATCACTGCGGCGGAATCAACATCAATGACTTGCCTAAGTTTTTCTGCCCACTTCGGTTGGATATCATTTGGCGACCGAAAGGCATTCACCACAGTGTCGGGTAGCTCAGCAAGTGCGCTGTACCGACTCATAAGACTCTTGGTTTTCCCGAGCACGGCTGCAATCTCAGACCAATTTCGATAGAGCTTGAGATCAATCCCTCGTTTGTAATGCATGGCGAGCTCATACGCGGACAGGTCTTGTCGCTGTTCGTTTTCCCTGCTCATCTCTTCGAAAAGATCCTTGTCGGACATGTCCTCCTGAATCACTGCCAAGACCTGCAGCCCGAGCTCCAAGCACGCTCGATGTCGTCTGTGCCCGAAAACAACTTCGTAGTTCTCAGGGCCAATTCGTCGCACTTTGATCGGCTGCACGTTCCCGCCCGCGCTCAAGATCTCTTGTTTAAACGCTTCGAATGACGGTCCTTCAAACGATCGCTCGGTCCGATTTGCAAACTTCGAAGCTTTGACTAACTCCGGTGAGAGCTTCCGCGTCGGGCGCGCCCCATCATGCAGCGCGAGTCTCCTTTGCGCCTCATTCAGGTCGCGTTCAACCTTTTCAAGTTCGCCTGTGAAATCCGTGACTCTGTTCATCGCAATTCGCGGCGTTCTCCGTTCCAGGCGTGGCATCAGCGCCGGATCCAATGCCGCAGCGGCGAGTCGAGCCGCCTCCTCTTTCTTACTTGTCATCAGCAAACTCCTTCAATTAACCCAGACACGTCGGATTTGAGCCTCTACTTGGTCAACGGCTGCGTCATAGGCAACCCGAGCCGTCTGATATGTCTTAGCACTACCCGTGTACTTGGTTATGTCGTAGACCGTGGAAAACTTGGTCCCAGACGAGCTCGATACAACTGTCTTCGGGATTTCGCCTGTCATCAGCTTGTCTCCATACGCCACCTTCACCCACTCCCTCACCACGCTTTCGTTCACATTGCCCTGACCCTCGGTCATGCAAAGCAGCACGTCGATAAATTTCCACGTCTTTTCTGCACCTGCTTGCTCGGCAATCGAGGAAGCCAAACCTGAAAAGAGAGTCCAGAACTGGCTCGAACTGGCGAAGTCCATGCCGCGAGGCGGTATTGGCATAATCAGCCCGTCAGCAGCAAAGAACGCGTTAAGTGACAAGTACGAAAGCGTTGGCGAGGTGTCGATTAAGATGACGTCATATTCCCATCGAAGGTCCTGCAGTCCTTTGTTGAGCACGTCATAAAACCGAAAATCGGGCTCGCGCTTTGACTGTCGACTCGGGATGTGAAATTCCGCTGCGAAGGCCACCGGGCTACAACCGACGACGTCCAGTCCATCCCAGTAGGTCGGCTTGACTGCATAGCGAAGCGATAGCTCGTCCCCGGCGCACAACGGCAAGATTGTGTCTTCCTCTTGAACCTGAGTATCTGGCAGGTAGCCGCATAGGCTCGTGAGTGACCCCTGCGGATCCAAATCGATGCACAACACGCGATAGCCGAGAAGCGACAGACCCTGTGCGATGCACATCGTTGTAGTCGTCTTACTTACACCGCCTTTGCTGTTCCCGGTGGTTACGACTACCGCCCGGTCATCCGGTCCGCGCGTATACGACCGTCCATAAGCACGCGCCCATCGCCGCGCTTCGGCCAAAGTGAAATCACGACGGGACTTGTTTATTTCCTTACCGGCGGGAAGATCACCCTTTGCAACACGTCTCATTAGGGCGCTGCGATCGATGCGGCAAAGAGCAGCAAGTTGCGCGACGGAGAAAGTAGGGGGCTTCTTGATGTAGTCCGGCGAAAAAATGCTGTTCCTAACACGCTCTACAACGTCTGCTACGCGATTGGCCTGGTCCTCGATGTCATCTATTGTGTATTCAGGGCGCAAAGGATCAATCATTGTCCGTCCGATTAAAAATTGTTGTTATACTTGGAAAAAGTAATCGGCACTAGAATACCTGATCGAAGCCGAGGAACAAAGCAAATGACGAAGAAAACGCCGGGTCTGATTTCCACTGAATTCCTCGACTCCTCAGAGACAAGCGAGAAGGTAGCGCCCAGAGAGACAGCGCTCGAGATCGTGGCAAGGCTAGAGAAATCCCTCGCCGGAAGGGGGAACGCGAGTCAACAGTCGCCGCGACCACCAACGCGTGTCCAGATTCCGCTATGGTCGGAAGATCATCGACCCGTGCTGCACGATCTGGTTCGATCCGCGCTCTTCACTTGCGGTCAAAGGGATGCGCGTATGGATCTCAAGGCGAAGCCGATATATGCGCTCGAACACATCAAAATCACGTACACAGGCGAAGAACTGCGGCAGCGCGACTATGACGTCTATTTGCAGATCCTCCATTTGTCTCGCGGCGCCACTGTTGACAATCGGCAAGAGTGGGTGGAGTTCGAGGCCCGTTCTCTGATAAAGATGCTTGGCTGGACGCAAAACTCTCGCAGCCTTGTAGAACTGCGGGAAACCATACGTCGCTTGACGGCATGCGCGCTAGAAGTAACTCGCTCCCGCACGAAAAGCAGTGTCCCTGTTGTCTATGGCGGACCACTCTTGCTCAAGTACGCAGGGGCACAAGAGGGCGGTTTTGACGAAGTGACGTTTTGGAAGGTGCAGATAAACAGCGAGGTAGCGGCACAGCTTAAACCTGGCGATTACACACGTATCGATTGGCAAATTAGGACCAAACTTTCTCCTTTGGAGAAATGGCTGCATGCCTTCTACTCGACCAATCAACATCCGTATCCAATGAAAGTTGAGACGATCCATAAGCTATGTGGATCTCGAATGGCTGAGATCAAGTTTTTCCGCCGCGCCATCAAAGCCGCACTGGATCGCTTGACGGAAGTAGGATTCCTTTCATCTTGGCAACTCGACCAAACGGACAAAGTCAGGGTGGTTCGCGGTCAAATACTCACCGCGAACGCCGATCGGGCATCGAGCGACGGGACTGGCTGATCCGAAGGCCAACGCAACCGCAACTAGCCTCTAGTCAAATGATCACTACCGCCTCAATCAACGGTGACTATTCGACTTCGAAAAGCCACCTAGCACGCCCAAAACACAAGTCGAATAGTCACCAACCAGCCGAAAACCGACTTTCTAGGGAGGAACGCAGGGTTTGCAGGCCGGCTCAGCACACAAAAACGTGCCAATCTTAGAGGCAAGAGGGCGAGATTGCTGTTATCCACAGGCCACTAGTCGAATGCTCACCCCTCTAAGTCAGATGCGCACCAGCGCTAGTCAAATGCTTACTCAAGGTAGTCAGATACTCCCCGATTCGAGTCAGATAATCACCCTTGAACGTACTTAAACGTCTGATTACATTCGGGAAAGAGGTGGCGTCGACCGATGCTAGAAGGTTTTGAGAAGGTTTTTAGCTCTTTTTTAGAAAAATCTCACATAAAGAGCACGGCTTAACCTAACAGCGCCGATTTCTCCTGGCCATGCATCCCTGTGGCTCGTAGCCGTCTTGCATCCGGCTTTCGATCGATTCGGCTTGAATTGCGTAGGCAGCAAGCCGGGCAATCCTAACGACGGCCAGTTTGCCTGGGACTGAGAAGGAGACCGGCAAACCGCGTTCGACGCGGCTCTTCGCGAATTGGGTGGGGGGTGAACGGCCTAATAATCCACTGTTTGCTCGCCTCTCGACCTCACTACGAGCGAACGTCTCGCGGTCCCCCTGGATGACGCCGCCAAGGTTCATAGTGGTGTTGAGGAAGAACCCGCCGTCGGCATAGCCGACCTTGATGCCTCGCTGCATCCCGCCTTGCCGATGACGCGAAATCTCGCCGAGAAACGGTTTCCCCTAGCAGATGATGACAACGACCTATCGCTCGGAGGCGGACACTGCGTCGTTAGCGAGCATTGCGTCTGCTCGCCCCGTCAACTCAGAGACGGAACAGCGCAAGGCCGAACAGATTCGGACGACATTGAGAATGGTGACGTTGCGCTCACCTCGTTCGATTTTGCCCATGTGACTGCGGTCAATCTTAGCCGCATGAGCTAACCCTTCCTGGGAGAGTCCAATCTCAGCTCTAAGCGCTCGGATGGCCCTACCCAAGGCAAGCAAGTACCCAGTTTCGTCTAAAGCCCCAGAGACTCTTTGCATGCCCGTATGTTCCCGGTACTATGCATGCAAGACCACGGTATTTACGACCCAAAGGAGGCACAATGGTGCACCGCGCAATTCGCGAATTGCCACCCACAATGGACGATGAGCTTTTGGAGAGACTGCAACGAGAAGTCGTAGGCTGGGGCCCTGACGCGGCGATCCCTCAAAATCTGTCGGACGAGTGGTTGAAGATATTGGTCAAAGACGCGCTCCGCGGTTTGTATAAAACGGGTACGCTGAATGGCGAAGGTCTTCGCACAGGGCCCGCAATGCTTGCTTTCGCGATCTCGATGGCGCAAGCAAGGCTTAATAAACAGAACGAGCCCAAGGCGTCGTCGATCTACATTCAATATCGAACTGCCTTGATCGAAGAACTTCTCGGCCGAGAGACGGGTTTATACCGCCGTCAATATTCGTTGGTGGACTTCTATAGATGATGCTCGGTCGGTGCGACACGAGTGAGCAAGCCAGACCTCCGCTTGCGGTCGCCGCCCGGTTGAAGGCCCCGGTCTGGAAGAAACGGTGTTAAGAGGGCGTCCAACGCAAGCGTGCTGGCTAGCGTTCGCAGCGGCAAACAAGCCCGTCTTGCCACTTGGCACAAGACGGGCTGCGGCGTCGTCCTGCTGGCTTTGCGGGGCGCTTACTCACCACAGCTCGCTCTGACCGGTTCAGCAGCTTTCGAGCGGTTACCGCTGCAACTCGAAAAGAAGGCCAAGGACATTACGAATCACCGCGGTCTTGCATAGCTGCCGCAATTTTCGTAATCTTGCCGGCTAGCGCGAGCAGAGAGCCGCCGCCGCACAGCATTGCACTGTCGAGTTACCTGATTGCGGACTTCATGAACGCTGCGGTCCCGAGTGGATCATCGACCTCGACGCGGGCCCTTCCAAGCTTCTCGACGATCACCTTAGGCCAGTGAGAACGGAAACTACCAGGCCACTGCATCAAGTTGCTGGAACACATCACCATATACCCGCTTAATCCGGTTCTTTTCCATTACGTTGAATCTGGTATCTGCCATCACTTCGTCGAACGTCAGGCGGGCGGTGTTCATTTTCCGAATGTCATCGCCGAAGGTGTCTGACGCTCTTGCCTTGAGAATCACATTGGCCTTGACTCGACTCGCGAAGCGCTCATACAACTTTGTTTCGGAGAAATGCTTTCCACCCGCTGTTGTCAAGGTACCGAAGTGCTCGTTTTCCCACACAATTAACGCTACATCGTCGCTCACTTTCGGGCGAGCGGTCTCTTCCGCGATTGATCCGAAACCCTCAGCCGTATCTTGCAGCAAGTCACCCCCGCCAACAATGGTATGGACGATCGGTGTTTTTCCCGCATCTCGAATTGCATCGAATGCGCCATTCGCGATCAAATACGCGAGCAGCGGCGAGAAGGTATTCGCGCCGGTGTCAATAATGTAATTGACGCCCGTTCGCGATTCCGCGGATTGAAGCATATCGACCATCAACTGGTCGAACTGCTTCGGGTCAATCGTCCGGTCATTGCGCATGACTGAGAGATGCGTGACATTAAGCGCTTGATAGTGCGCGAGTGTCGTGTTTTCCTGATCCAGATCGTAACACCTAACCGACGCGGAACGTTTGTTAAACCACTGCGCAAGGATATTGCTTACTAACGATTTCCCGATGCCGCCTTTTCCTTGCAGGATGAAATTGACGGTGTTGTTCACATTGATCTTGTTTTCCATTGCTTCTCGCTACTCGTCCAGATTGATACGCTTTGTTATGTCACGTTTAAATGTCAGCGGCTCTTCACGATATCCGGATGCCGATACTTTTCTGCGCTCCGGCTGCTGCTGTTTGTCTTGTGCTACTGATTCGCTTTTTTGAGTGACTTCCTTTTTTGGCGCTGCAGTCTTCGACATTTTCCCCGCGCGACGCTCGGCTCGAATTTTCTTAAGAGCGTCTTTTAGCGTGTCGAAACTCACGTCCAATTGTTGGGCTTTCAGCGATGCGATGATGTGTTCGTGCCGAAATCCAGCTAGTTTCGCGGCTTCCACTTCGTCGAAAAGTTCTCGGAGCCGTCCCATCTTCGTTCGTGCTGGCGACGTCGGGCTGAAGCTCGGCAACTCGCCAGCATTCTCTTTGGCGTTCGTCATGTCATAGGCAATTCGTGGCAGGGTCGTTGTTCACACACCGCATGCACACGCGAAACACACGAAGTGCATACGTCAGATGATATGGCTGACGACGCGCACACGCAAGACCCACGTTTCACACACGAAACGTACACCGCGGAGCCGCTTAGGCTTCCCGATGCACACCGGCCCCACACGACTGGCACACGTCTAGCACACCGCATTGTCATAAATGCGTAACTGCTGGGAAAAAACGCGTCGTCGGCTCTCCCGCTGGGCTCGCCGGCCCCGTTTCTCGGGTCGGCCAACCCGGCGCGGAGCGCCTGGCCGCCCCGGAACCGGTGCTTCTATCCAGAGCTTTTCCCGGAAAAGCTGAGGTAAGACCCGAAATCAATATCTAGTGGAACATAAAGAGTGTGTGCTTGCGCGATGCAATTTTCGGCGCTTAGCCTTGTGGATATTGGACTAGCAGTGTGTTACATTCCGCTCCTTCCCATCGATTTTGTGCGCCAATCGACGCACACGAGTTCAAGCGCCTTCGATATGACCAGAGCACACACATCTGTTCGTTTAGAGCCCGCGCACCAGGAGCAGCTGCGCGAGATTGCGGAACGGCGGTCAACGAACGTGACGGCACTCATCAACCAGGCCGTCGCGCAGTTCGTGAGAGAAGACGGGCTCCGAGACGAGCTTCGCGAGATCGAGCGGCGGTTGACTGCGAATACTATTCAGACGCGGAAAGAGACGGCACGGGTGGGTGATGACGTGCAGTTACTCATCGCGCAGGTCGATCAGTTAATGAAGTTCGTATTCCAGGCAACGCCAGAGATTTTCGACAAGGACGCAGCGGCAATAGTAGGTTCTCGCCGATATGCGGGGTTTCTTGAATCGTTTCGAAACCAATTTACGGGCCGAAAGCGTCGTGCATTATTCGCAGCAGACGTCAACGACGAAGAAACCGGAACGAAGGATTCACGCGAAGACTGACTCGTGTCCCACGTCCGGTTTGGTCCGCGTGACTGGTAGTGTCGACCCGAAGATTGAAGCCGTCAGCAAGTTCGTGACACTCCCGACGCGCGTTTCTTACGGACGCGGTAGGCGTTAAGCGGTAGAGCAATCCACCACTCGTGAAAGCGTGAAGGCAATCAGTCTGAAATAAAGGTTTAAGACGTTGCCGAGATAGGTGATTGCGGATGCTTTCTTGCATCAATCCCTATGATTGACAGGAACTGCGTCCAATTCGTCAAAATATTGGCCGAGCAGTTCTACCATCGTTCGCCCGCTGATGACCTTCGCCTTACGCAACGCTATCACCAATTTTTCCGTCCTGTCAGGCCCGCCAACCGGCATGTCATCGTCGCATAGATAAGTAATCACTCTTGCCAAAGCGGAGTTGCCGGTTTCTACGTACTCCACGCCGTGCTGTTTGGCTAGTTTTGCGATGTGATCTGCGACGCTCGTTCTAAGGCTCTTCCCAGCTGCGTCTAGTTCAGCCGGCGTACATCGGATGTCAGCGCGTGGAACATCGAAATCAGCAGCGATTTTCTGGTCGCTGGGCTGTGCTAACGCGTCAGCCAGCGATAGCCAATCTGAACTTGGTTTTTTGGAAGTCACGGTCTTCCTCTTGAGATTTGAGGTTTGGACAGTTTTGCATCGGCGCAAGACGAGGCGAAACTCCGATTAGTCGAACACAATCCCCAGCATCTTATGCCAAGCTTGGACTCGAAACCATACGCGGAACCACCGCGTTGTCACCGATGCATAGTCGCATCCCAGCGCTTAACGCATACATGATTACATGCAGTCGTGGTCGCCAGCATAGAGTGATAGATGCTTTCATGCGGCGACGCGCGCGTTGGCTAAACGAAAAGACAGCCGCCGTTGCAACAGATAGGGCGATTATCCGATGCAGAATGCCGCCGCGTTCTGTCATTCGTGTATCGCCGTCAGGTGCAGCATAGCCCAGCAATGGCTTCAGCAACGGCAATCAATCCCCGACCGTTCCCAATGCCGATATCCAGAACACTGGCCAGTTCACCAGCCGAGTCATGGTGCTTGTTTGCTCAGCATCTGATCTTCACTCGCTGCGGCGAGGCACTGGAGCAGGGCACGCACACGGTCGTGGCCGCGCTCTGTCGCAAGCGCATCAATCGGCCGGATGCCATCCAGCTGTGGTGTGGCAGCTAAAAGCCATAGCATGGCCGCGAGGCGATCGTCGAACACCTTATCCGCTAGAGCTTGGATTCTCAATACGCGGTAGGCGTGATCACCGGTTCCGAGGTAAAAAGAACGTAGCGCCTGGAATGCAAAATATTCTGCTTTCGGAATCCACGTCCTTACACTCGGCTGGTTGATTTCGTCCCCCAGATTCCATGTGACGATCCAGTCATCCGCTTCTACCGCCGACGGTGGATCGCGCCGGGCTTTGTCGTTCATTTTCTGCTGCAAGCGCCGCAAGACAAGGTCCACTTGGCCTATTTGAGCACTCGGCCAAGCAGCATCGGTCAGCTTGTCGCAGCTGCTAACAGTGGCGGGATTCATGTCTTCGACTGAGACCGGCTGACCTGGCTTGCGAATCACTCCTTTCAAAGCCTCGATCTGGCCAGTTGCGGACTCGTCGCACGGCAGAGCGCAAGCATCCCCGGACTCCTTCAGCGTCTGCGCCTCGCGAAGAGCGGCGCTAAAGCCGCGCTCGTAATACTCCACAAGGATGCGCAAGACCTCCAGCTTGTCGCCCTCCGGGGTGCCGGTTTCGGGGTCTTGGTCAACAAGCGCCGACACTTCTAGCAGCGCTGCCCGATAGTCATTCTCAGTGTGAAGTGGCCGAATGTCCATTTTCAACTCCGCGGCGTGGCACTTCAGCAGTGTATCGCGCAAGCTGCAACACCCGGCGACGTCGGCGGTCACTCACTGGCGCGGGCAGCGTGAAGACGACGTAAGTATCCGACGGGTGGAAGGCTGCCGCGTCGCTACGTGAAGCGCTTCGCACGCCCGTTTCATCATCGCGAGTGCACGACTGACCCGCTTAACCGCTTCGCCACGGCGTCAGCGTCCCTCCGGCACCCCGCCTGAGCGTGCCGCATCCGGTACCACTGACCATCCCGGTCTATCAATCGCCATCGCCGCGAGTCCTCCAACGCAGTGGGGCATTCCGCAGTTTCCTCCATCGGGCTTATTCGACGCTTGCCAACACGCGCGAAGGCACCGTCACATGGCGGTGATTGATGGCAGGCATCGAATAGCCCTTAACGTTAGGCTCACTTTCGTGTGGACGCAGAAACGTCTCGTGCGGTCCAGAAAGAAGTGCTTTAGCGCCGCGAGTGGAGTAATTCGACATACGCCGCATTATGATGCACAGTGTCGGGACGCACCCAGGCGGGCGAAATCTCTGTCGGCGAGGAAGGTCAAGATGAAGCTCTGCGTTGACTGCAAACACTACCTGCGTATTCCACGCCAAACCGAACGCTGATTCCACGGCAAACCGAGCACGGATTCCACAGCAAAGCGAGCGCCGATT
>NZ_JALQEM010000042.1 GCF_023630705.1 Caballeronia sp. GAFFF1 | reverse complement strand
GCGATGCACCGCCGACGACTGCGTATCCTGCGACGCGGGCGCGGTATCGTTGACTGCGGCTTGCGCGGCTCCCGCAAAAGCGCTGGCGGCGACGAACAAAGCGATGATCGAAGTTCTCATGATTGAGCTCCTTGAGGTTGAAAGTGACGACGCTCTTCAGGTGCCGGCCCGCGCTCACTTGCGTCGTCTGCACCGTCTGCTGCCGTGACGCCATTGAAACGCGCCCGTGTATCCGCCATGTTTCATGGAAGCGCCGTGTTCGAATCGCTCTGTATCGGGCCGCTTCCAGATACACGGCGATACAAACGCGGCGCCGCGCGCTTTGCTGCTTCATCGACGCATGAGCGACGCGTGCAACGCTATGTATCGTGCAAAGCCGCGGATACACTGCGATACAAAACGCGCGGCCCGCGTGTCCAAACCGCGCGCGTTCTGGGCTATAAAGCTTGCATCGTCAACGCTGGAGTCATCCGTGAAACGCATGCTGGCAATCGTCGCCTTCCTCGCGGGCGGACTGGCGGCCGAACTCGCGCACCCGGTGCAGTGCCTGTTGCTCACGCCCGCCCGGGTGCAATTCAAGCGCAAGAAGCCATGAGCGATCGATGGAAACCACCGACCACGTGCTGATCGTCGACGACGACCGCGGCATCCGCGAACTGCTCGCGACGTATCTGGAGAAGAACGGCATGCGCGTGTCGCTTGCCGCCAACGGCCGGCAGATGCGCGCCGTGCTCGAACAGGGCGCGCCGGATCTGATCGTGCTCGATCTGATGCTGCCGGGCGAAGACGGACTCGTGCTATGCCGCGAATTGCGCGCGGGCAAGTTCCGCTCCGTTCCGGTGCTCATGCTGACCGCGCGCAACGAGGAAGCCGATCGCATTCTCGGGCTCGAAATGGGCGCGGACGACTATCTGCCGAAACCGTTCGCCGTGCGCGAACTGCTCGCGCGGATGCGATCCGTCCTGCGCCGCACGCGCATGCTGCCGCCCGGCATGCAGGTGACGGAGACGGCGCCCGTGCTGGCTTTCGGCGACTGGCGGCTCGACACGACCGCGCGCCATCTGCTCGATGCCGATGGCACGATGGTCGCGCTCTCCGGCGCCGAATATCGCTTGCTGCGCGTCTTTCTGGATCATCCGCAGCGCGTGCTCACGCGCGATCAGTTGCTCAATCTGACGCAGGGCCGTCAGGCTGATCCGTTCGACCGCTCCATCGACCTGCTCGTGAGCCGCCTGCGTCAGCGCCTGAAGGACGAAGCGCGCGAGCCGCGCTACATCAAGACGCTGCGCAGCGAGGGCTATGTGTTCTCCGCCGCGGTGACGCCGCTCGGCGGTACGCCATGAGCGCGCGCATCGGGGTATCGGAGGACGCGCCGCGCGCAGCGGCCGCCTGGCTGCGCTTGCCGCGCACGCTCTTCGCGCGGCTCGCGGTCATCTTGCTGATCGGGCTCGCGGTGGCGCAGGCGGCCGCGTTCTGGCTCACCATGACCGAGCGCGACCGGAGCATGACGAACGTGATGACGGGCTACGTCGAGCGCGAAGTGGCGAGTTCGGTCGCCTTGCTCGATCACCTGCCGCCCGGCGAGCGCGCCGCCTGGCTGCCGCGGCTCGCGCGGCGCACGTACGATTTCATTCTCGGTCCGGGCGTGAGCGGCGCGCCGCCGGACGCCGCGTTGTCCGAGCGATTCGCGCAGTCGATCGCAGAGGGCATCGGCAAGCGTTATCCGCTGACGGCGAACGCCGTGCCCGGCCACGACGAACGGTTTCAGATCCACTTGCGCCTCTCCGACGGCTCGCCGCTCACCATCGACATGCGCCCGATGCAGGGCACGCCGCTGTCGAGCTGGCTGCCTTTCGTGCTCGCGTTGCAACTGGCGGTGGTGGTGGCGTGCTGCTGGCTCGCGGTGCGCCTCGCCACGCGCCCGCTCGCGCAACTCGCGCACGCGGCCGATACGCTCGGTCCCGATCTCAAGGGACAGCGCCTGCCCGAAGAAGGCCCGGACGAAGTGCTGCGCGCGGCGAAGGCGTTCAACGCGATGCAAGACCGCGTCGCGATGTACATGGCGCAGCGCATGCAGATACTCGCGGCCATCACGCACGATCTGCAAACGCCGATCACGCGCATGCGCCTGCGCGTGGACGTGATGGACGACAGCGCCACCGGCGCGAAGCTGCGGCAGGACTTGCAGGAGATGGAAACGCTCGTGAAGGAGGGCGTGACGTACGCGCGGACGCTGCACGGCACGCAGGAAGCGCCCGTGCGTATTGATCCGGACGCGCTCATCGAAAGCATCGTCGACGACTACCGCGACGCGAGAAAGAGCGTGTCGCTCGAAGGCCGCATCGGCCATGCGATGGTGACGCGTCCGCAGGCGTTGCGGCGCATCGTCGGCAATCTCGTCGACAATGCGCTGAAGTTTTCGGGCGCGGCGGAGATCGAGATGAAGCCGCTCGCTGATGGCCGCGCGCGCATCTCGGTGATGGATCGCGGACCGGGCATTCCGGAAGCGTCGCTCGAAGCGGTGTTCGAGCCTTTCGTGCGGCTGGAAAGCTCGCGCAATCGCGATACGGGCGGCACGGGACTGGGACTCGCTATCGCGCGGCAACTCGCGCGGGCGATGGACGCCACGTTGACGTTGCATACGCGCGAAGGCGGCGGTTTGGAAGCGCGGCTGGTGTTGTGAGTGGTGGTTTTACGGTGCGTGCTGCACGACTTGTTTCGTACGATGCGAGGGTCACGGGAAGTTTGAGCACGGCGGCGAGTGCTTGCGATCTTGCGGGCTATCGACGCGACGTTGACCTGCAATTGCGCGAAGGCGGCGGTTTGTAAGCGCCGCTAATTCTCTCAACGGCGGTTATGCGTTGCATGCTGCACGACCTGCTTTCGCGATGCGATGCTGGCGGAAAGCTCGGGCAATCGGGACACGAGCGACACGCCGGCGCTTGCAATCGCGCGGCAATTCGCGCGGGCTGTCAACGGCACCTTGGGTTTGATCCGCACGAAGGCGGCGGTTCGAAAGCGCGGCTGGTGTCGTATCGCGTGAAGGATCGGCGTTCCCACCGCGCAACCCCATCCGCGCGATACAAACGCCATGTGCGTCACGGACGCGCGTACAACCAGGCCAGCCCGATGACCTCACCCTGTCGTGCGCCCGTTTGCGACGCGCCGGCCGCTGCGCCGCCATATGCGGCATCGCCCGAATGCAGGCGTGCAAGCGCGGCCTCTATGTTCTTCGGATACTGCGAATGATCGCTTGCCGGGTTGTAGCCGGCCTGCTCCAGTTGCACGAGTTCGGCGCGCACTTGCGCGCGCGTGATGTCGTTCCCGCTTTGCGCAAAGGTAACGATGGGCGCGACGGCAAGCGCGGCGGCAGCAATCAGTTGCATGGCTTTCATAGTGTTCTCCGAAGGTCGAGAGGTTGGCTGCAAGACCGGAAGCGAATCGGCCTTGCTTGAGACGTATTGAAACGCGCGAACGTATCTGGCTTGTTTCCGCCCGCACTCCCCGGTGCAAGCGCATGTGTCATGCGCCGCGCCGGATACACAGCGATACAAACATCAGCCGAACGTGAACGCATAGGCTCGCGCCCCGCCGTCGAGAAACTCGATCTGGAACGTGCGGTCATCGACGGTCCCGCTCTGGCGCACGAGTTGATAGAGGCGCGCGGCATCGACGACGCCGTTGCCGTTCGCATCGACGTCCGCGCCGTGCGACGCGCCCGGGGCCGCGCCATCCACGGTCACGCGAAAGCGCACCGGCTTGCCGTCCGCGGCGGGCGCGAGCACGAGATGAAGATCGCGCGCATGAAAGCGATACGCGATGCGCGCATGCGACGCGACCGGCACGGCCGCCTCCGCGCCGATATTCCACTGCCCGCCGAGCGCCCATTCGTTCAGCGCGAGACGTGGCGGCAGCGCGTAGTCGGCGGCGGCATCGCGCACGACTTGCTGGCCGGGCGCCTGTCCTTCCGCCTCTCGATAGCCGACATACGTTTCGCTCGACGCCTCGTGCGCCGGATCGGCGGCCACTTGCGTCCCGCTCGCGACGACCGCCGGGCGCGCGCTCGCGTCCGGCGTCCGCGCAGCATCGCCGAGCAATTGGCGGATCACATGCTCGGCCTCCTGGTAGCCGCCCTCGCCGAAGTGGTGATAGCGAATACGCCCTTCCTGATCGACGATATAGAACGCCGGCCAATAGCGATTGCCGAACGCTTGCCAGATGCGGTAGTCGTTATCGACGGCGACCGGATACGACACGCGCAGATCCCGCAGCGCGCGCTGAACGTTGCCGGTGTCGTGCTCGAAGCCGAATTCCGGCGTGTGCACGCCGAGCACGACGAGTCCCTTGTCGCCGTATGCTTGCGACCACGTCCGCACATACGGCAGCGTGCGCAGGCAGTTGATGCACGAGTATGTCCAGAAGTTGACGACGACGACCTTTCCGCGCAATGCATCCCGCGAAAGCGGCGGCGAGTTGAGCCACTGCGTCGCGCCGTCGAGCGCGGGCAGCGCGCCTTGTACCGGCAGGCTCGCCGATGCGTCCGAGGACGACATCGCCACGCGCACGATGCGCGGCTTTTGCGCGTCGCCGCGCGACGGCGTGCGCGCGGACAAGAGCGCGACGAGCCGGCTTTCGATGCCATCGGTCGAGACGCCCTTAACGAGCGCGAGCACGCGCGTGTCGACGCCCGAAGCGATGGCGGCGACGGTCAGCAGCACGAGCGCGCCCATCGCCCGGCGCACATGCTCGCCGATGCCGAACGATCGCTTGAGGCCGTCGAGCGCGCGCTTGCCGAGCGACGACGCCACCGCGAGCGCGGCCGCCGCGCCTGTCGCATAGGCCGCGAGCGCCGCGCCGGTGTGCCAGCTCGCGCCGTTTAGCGCCGCGCCGGAGAGAATCGCGCCGAGTATCGGACCGGCGCACGGCGCCCAGAGCAGCCCGGTGGCCGCGCCGAGCAGCATCGCGGGAAGCATGCGGCGCGTTGCGCTTTGCGCCTGAGACCGCGCGATGAAGCGATCCGCCAGTGCGGAGAGCGGCAACGCGAGCCGCGCGGCGATGGCGGGAAAGAGCAGCGACGCGCCGAACAGCGCGAAAAGCCCGAGCGCGAGCCAGCGGCCGTACTCGCTCAACTGCGCCGCGCCCGCGAGGCCCGCCGCGCCCAGGCCGGTGACGAGCGTGAACATGCCGGCGAGGCCGGCGAGGAGCGGCAGGCGATCGGTGAGAAACGGCCGGTCGGTGCGTGCGAAGATGAGCGGCACGACCGGCAGAATGCAGGGACTGAGCACGGTGAACGCGCCGCCCAGAAAAGCCACGATGATCAGCAACATGAGACTGCCCTCCATGGAATGAGCGATGAGCGCTATTTCACGGCGGCCATGTATCGCGCGAATGTCCCGATCCTGGCGTTATGTATCGCAAGGTATCTGCGGCGCGCGGCGATACATGACGACGCGATTCGCTTCAACGCGGGACACAGTGCGGATACATCGGCGCGCTGCAATACGGGCTGACATCAACCATCGAGGAGAGTCACCATGTTCGGTCGTCTGAGAATTGCGGCAGTCGCGCTCGGCATCGCTGCGGCGGCGGGCTTTGCGGTGTTCGCGTCGAATGGCGCTTCGGCGCTTGGGTCCGCGGCTATCGCCAACGGAGAACCAGCGCCCGAGTTCGCGGGCATCGACAACTGGTTCAACAGCGCGCCGCTGCAGTTGAAGCAGTTGCGGGGAAAGGTGGTGCTCGTCGACTTCTGGACCTTCGACTGCATCAACTGCGCGCACACCCTGCCGTATATCAAAGAGTGGAACGCGCGTTATCGCGACAAAGGGCTCGTGGTAATCGGCGTGCATTCGCCGGAATTCGCATTCGAACGCGATACGGGCAATCTCAAGAAAGCGATTGCGAGCAACGGCATTACCTATCCGGTCGCGCAGGACAACCAGTTCGCGACGTGGCGCGCGTACGGCAATCAGTACTGGCCCGCGCTGTATCTGATCGATCAGAACGGCAAGCTCGTGTACACCCACTTCGGAGAAGGGCAGTACGCGCAGACGGAGGAGAAGATAAAGAGCTTGCTGGGGGGTGGGGAGAAGCGGGAGTGAGCGCAGATGATGCGCGAGCCGCCCAGAATCTCATTAGCGGCTCTCGCATGCTCCACTCTTTTCAGTCGCCAGACCGCTGACAGCAATTGTCCGGGCAGCCGGGACTTAGCTGCAAAGTAGCCGAATTTTCCTCTGGGAGATAGGTCGACGGGCTTCCGAAAGATCCGACTTCGCTCTTTACTTCAATTGGCGCTCGGATCAAACCCGCGTCCAACGCTGCTTTAGCCGTGTTCACGGCACGCCGGGACGCCAGCGCTTGGGGTGTGTCTTCATCGGGCGTCGCAGCGCCGTCGACCATTAACCACTGATGCAGCGGAAATCGCGCGTTCATGTCCACAGCCCAAGCGTTCAGGCGGGCTTTCTCCTCAACCGACGGCTCTGAGCTTCCCTTGCCGAAATGGACAATAAGATGCTGGGCAGGCATATTCAACGACCCGTTGCAAGCCGCTTCGCTGCAAGGCGAAATCGTCAGTCCGACAATGATTGTCCAATTAACCAATGCTTTCATCATAGACGACGAACCCCGCGAGAGAATCAGCGTTTCTTAATGCCAATACAGAGTTACGTTGCCCCCAAAGGGCCAATGGCGTCGATATCGAATACATCTCATCGGTACTGTCGAACGTATCGAGGAAATGCGTTACCTCGTGGATCAGCGTCGAGACGCGAGAATCGGCGAACATTTTGAAGTTGGAGAGCGTAGTGCAGAATTGGATGGCGATTGCAATTCTTCGAGTGTTGATGTTGGGCTTGCACACGTGCGCCGCTTCGCCATCCAGATTCTTCAAGTTGGGCGCGCAACCGAGCGAACGGTCCTCATCGGATAGTGAACGAATAAGATTAGTCGGTCTCAGATCGCCCAGGACCCGACTGACTTTCTCAAACCCGGCTATCAGATAGCGGCGACTAGGCTCATCGCTAGTTCCAAACCAATAAGTCATTCTCTCTTTGGTCTTCGCGTCGTAGCGCCTCAAATCAGCCAGCCGTCGCTCGACCAGGTCTTGCGAAGCTTTCAGCAGCTTGGCGGCGAGTTCACGGAACTCGCGGTCTGTCATATTGGGACAAATAGGCGTCGAATCGATGAAGACCGTGGCCGATGATTTCTCTACCGTGTTTGTCGTTGCGCTTGCTACTTCGAAATAGTCCTGGTTCGCCATGATCACGCACCTTCTACATGCAGCCGAAGCGTTTCGGGACCAGAGCCCGCGATCCGTTGGGTTCTGCCGAGCGCGTCTGTCGTTCCTTCAATTACTCGCCCCGACCCGCTAAGAATGCGATAGCGCCAACCTGCAAGCGGCTCGCCGCTCCGAGCGTCGCAGAGGACGAACTGCTCGTCGTAGGCTCTCGAGCCGTCCGATGAAGGCGACCATTCATCCTGGCTGACCGAGGACGACAGCAGAGCGTTTGATTCGTGTCCATACCACACACGCGGCTTCCCGCTTGTTGTCACGTGATTCGCTCCGCACGAACAATATACCTTGTCACCGTCAAGAATCATCGGCCTGCCATGATCGGTCGCGCGATAGCCGGAGGCAGCAATAGGAAAGACGCCTTTGCATTTCCCACAGGTAGCGGTGTCGCCTTGTACTGCGATTTTTCGCCCGCCATCGAAGCACTGAGATAGACACGCTATGACCCGCCCGCCAGTTATGGTCTCGTCGCCGTCGCATTTCGCACCGTTCATAGACTAGACTACAGAACGCGTTCTTCAACAAACGCGAGGTCTCAACATGGTGAGAACACACAGAGCGGCGGCGGCGCGGAACAGCGTCGGCGCGCGCGTCTATAGCTATCTGCGCTTCAGTAACGCGAAGCAGGCGGCCGGCGCGAGTATCGCGCGACAGCTTGACTACGCTGTCAAATGGGCTGCCGATCATGGCATGCAACTCGATACTACGCTTACGCTGAAAGACGAAGGTTTATCCGCGTTTCACCAAAAGCACATTGAGAAGGGCAACTTCGGCCTCTTCCTCAAAGCGATCGAAACCGGTATGGTGCCACCCGGTTCCGTTTTAATCGTCGAATCGCTCGACCGCATCTCACGCGCCGAACCGCTTATCGCATCGCATCAACTCTCTGGCATTCTGATCGCGGGTATTGAAGTCGTAATCGCTTCAGAGAACCAACGGCTCAACGCCGACGCGATCAAGAAACAACCGCACCTGCTATTCATGATGCTTGGCGGTCAACTTCGAGCGAATGAAGAAAGCGAGCGCAAAAAAGACCGTATCCTTGACGCAGCGCACCGAAACGCGCGAGCTTGGAGTGAAGGAATCAGCCGCAAACGCGCCGCTGTCGGCAAAGACCCCGGCTGGCTCAAGTACAACGCGCTAACCAACGAATTCGAAGTCGTACCCGAGTTCGCCACACCGATCCTGGCGATCATCGACTTTTTTCGCGCGGGCGCTTCCCTGCGTCGATGCTTCGCGCTGCTGCACGAAGCGGGTATTCCGTTGCCGCCGCCGAAGTTGGACGAACACGGCAACGTCAGGACGACCAGAAAGGGTAGCGTCATCAGCGGTCTGGCCAACGTCCGGCGAATCTATGAAATCATGGGAAACCGCGCGCTGATTGGCGAAAAAGAAATCACTGTCAGAGCATCCTCGTACTACGAAGAAGCAACCTACATTCTGCCCGGCTACTATCCGCCGCTAATGACTGAGGCTGAGTTTGAAGAACTGCAACAGTTGCGCAAACAGCGTGGGCGCGTCGCGAACTGGACTAGCAGAATCGTCGGTGTCGTTAGCGGCGTTGGCATCGCGAAGTGCATGCGATGCGGTTCGGCGATGTCGGGGCAGAACCAGCTCTCGCGCAGCCGCCGCGATGATGGGCGGCCACAGTTCGGCCACCGGCGCATTATCTGTCAGAACCGCGCGAAAGCGAGGCACACATGCACGACAAGCTCGGTCTCGATCGTGCCGATCGAACGCGCGATCATGGCCTATTGCAGCGATCAGATGAACCTCAAACAGAACCGATAGGACGACGACTGCGCGAAGCGACGGCGCGCTGCTATTGGCTGCCGGCGCGCTCGACCGTTTGCCGCTCGTCGTGCAACGCCAGCCCGTACCCAGAACGCTATAGGTCGTGCGACCGCTACGCGTGTTGTACGTGACGCCCTTTGCGCCGACCGACATACTCGTGCCGTCCTTGCTCAGATTGACGCGCACACCGGGCGCGACCTTGAACGACTTGCTAAAACTCCAGCCCATCTGACACCTCGCCTTATTCGGTTACGTCGGTCATCGCCGACAACTTCATATTGCTGTGATTACTTGTGTTCGTACATGCTGAACCGCAGTGCAAATACTCTAGAGTCTTCGCGCGGATTCGCAGACGTAATCCGCGACCTCCGCGAGCGTCATCGTTTGACGCATCACTTCGAGTTCCTGCCAATTCGCGCTGATGTACCAACCGGCTTTGGCCGGCACGTCGATGCCGTCGCGCTTCATCTCTGCAAGCTCGGCGCGCAGTTCGGTGACGATTTTTGCTGTGCCTGTCATATGCGTTAGTGCAATGTGTTGATCGGTGTCTGCTCGACCCAAAAGCGGCCGTAGTACGTTGACGACGATTGGCCGACCTTGTAGGGCTTGCCGCCGTTCGCAGCAACGTGCGCGTCGATCAGCATGTAAGGGTTTGCGTCGTCTTCGACGATCTGATCGAACTTCGGATACTTGCCACGCATATCGGTGATCGTTACTCGCTTCATGCTGCGCTCCAATTCAGCTTTCTTGCCACTCGATACGCATCACGCGTATCGCCGCCGCGCTGAGCGCGACGCCACCGCTGATCGGTGCGTCATCGCGAAGCGCGTCGTGGCTGAGTTCAAGCAGATCGATCGTTTGATAATCGAAGCGATGCGAAAAGACTGCGGTCACTTCGCACAGCACTTTCCACCACACACGACCATATTCATCGTGTTCGCGTTTAGTGACGAGCGTGAAGCGAGCGCCGATTCGGATTTTGTCCATACTGAATCCCTAAGGGTTGGTTCTGTTCACAGCGGTCATCACCGCCGAACTGAATATTGTCAAGACGAGACCCGAAAGCACACGACTTCAGCAGTGCAAACGCTCAAGATTCCCGCTTCAGCTGGGATTGACAAACGTATGGCTGACCGTTTAGCGATAGTTTTTTCTCGCTTGAACCTTGCTAAATGTTTGCTAATGTTCAATGGCCGTTCGGTCGTAGCGGACCCTTCGCCGAGCGCCGAACGTCATCGTTTCCCGTTAGCAACGGTTTTTTTGCGGCCCGTCATCGTGATCTATCGCGAAGTTCGTTTTCCGCCTGAATTAACGGGAGGGCACTGCTATGTGCGCTTCAGACCGAACGTTGAAACTCGCTAATGTTCTTCTTCGCGCTGCGGAATGCCGCCGTCTGGTTCCGTATCCGCGGCTGCATGAGTTCTTTATTCGCGGGGAGAACCTTTCTTACAGATATGGCATGCTTTTCGATGCGGCACAAACGATTGCGGACTGCAAGGAACTAGACTACGGCTGCACGATGGCCCTAGACAACGGTCTGCCCAACGACGACTTTTTTCGTCGATTTCGAGCACTGCGCCGGGCTGAATATGACCATTACATGGGAGTCGGTTCGGCGGGCGGTTCGATACTTAGGAAGAGGGCTCTGGTCAGCGTTGAGCGACAGCGCGTGTTCGAGCACGCTGATCGCAATTCAGCGGGCTCTCGTATTGAACACTGTGTGCTTACGCGGTAACTGGGGGTATTCGGGGCTGCCTAGGCGTATGGTCGCCGCCCACGATGCGGATGAGGCCCGGGATAGAGCACATCGCACCGCTCGTTCGAGCAGCAGCTACGTGTCGGGCAGCCCGCAATCTCCGATGCGAGGCCGGTCACGCCGCCCGCATCGCGAGCATGCGACTTCAAGCTGCGTTGCGTGCTGTGCCACGTCGCCGAGACTGATGGCTTCGTTCGCCATTTACATCGTCTGTTTCACATTGACGCCGTACCGATTAGTTCTTACTGGCGGTCGGGGCGTAGTGCCGCCGGCAGCTGACCTTGGTTTCCGCGCGCAGTTGCCGGCGTACAAACGAAGCTGCCCGGTGCCATCGTCAAGGGTTATGTCCGCGTCCAACACGAGGTCGGGCCGGCGCTGCGCTGGCGACCTGGACGACGTGCGAAAACGACTCGTGCATGGGGTCGCCTTGACGTGAGATCAACTTGGTACGGTCGCCGATCTTGCGCACGAGACACTGGTGGCCGTCATATTTACACGGGCAGGCTGTGCGGTGTTGCCTCTCCATGCTGGTGGCTCGCTGCGACATCGGGGTCCGCGGAATGCCGGCTCCGGCAAGTGTCGGTCACTCGACCTAGCAGGGAGATTGTCAACAAACTCGCATAGTTTGTGTATTGTTCCATCAGTCGGTGAATGCACGCCGGCGCAATGGGAGTTCAACATGAAGTGCCGTGGCGGATCCCTACAGTAAGTAAAGACGGCATCTTCTGCTTTGCGGCCTGCCGCGTCACGCGGGTATCGGTTCGAGCGGCGCTAGCGCCGCTCGCATGCCCTCCGATAGGGCCTTCGGACGCCGACCCTTTCGATCCACATATACGTGCACAAAATGCCCTTGCGCCGCGGGTGAAACGCTGCCTTCCCTAAAGAGCCCGATCTCGTAGCGCACGCTCGACGTGCCGACTTTCGACACACGCAAGCCTGCCTCGACGCCATCCGGAAACGCGAGAGATTCAATGTAGTTGCACTGCGTTTCCACCACGAGACCGATCACATCGCTCGTGCCGAAGTCGAGCACGCCCTGGCGCAAAAGGTACTCGTTCACCACCGTGTCGAAGTAGCTGTAATACACCACGTTATTAACATGGCCATACACATCGTTGTCCATCCAACGGGTAGGGATCGTCAGAAAGTGACGATATGCCCCTCGCTCGTGCAAAGTTGGTTTGCTCATGGAATCGTTGATTGTTTAACGAAGTGGCCTGCGATACGGCCGGTGCGTGCCACGCGCCGCCGCTATTACTTGAACTCGTCGGGAATGGCGAGGTAACGGCCTTCACCAGCCGGGACATACGGCACGTTCGGATGCGTCTTTAGTTCGCTGAAGAACCGCGTCATGACCGGCACGAAGAACAGCCCGATCCAGCCATTGTCCTGCCCGCTGTACCGGCCCGGCGAGGTCTGGTTGCCGCCCGTGGGCATTGCGCCGTTGAATGCCATGTCGAACTGCTCGCGCGGGTCCCACTGAAGGTCATAGATGGCCGGCGCTTTCAGCGGGCGTTGCGGGCCGAGCCACGTATCCTGCGCAGTGTAGAGCGCCTTGAAGTTCTTCACGCGCACGCCGCCGAACGTCTGGCCGGAGAAGTAGATGAAGCTCGTCCTTTTGCCCGGTCCCTTGCCGAGAAGCGAGTCGCTCAAATCTACGCCGTCGAAGATGATCGGCTTGCCCTCGTTGTCCTTCGACTCGTGGGCCGGCGGCTGTTCGCCCGTTAGCGCCGCGAAAGTCGGCCACCAGTCCATGTGCGAGAACATGTCGGTGTTCACTGAACCCGGCTTAATGTGCCCCGGCCACCACGCGATGGCCGGCACGCGGAAGCCGCCTTCGAACGGCGTGCCCTTTTCGCCGCGAAACGGCGTGTACCCGGCGTCGGGCCATGCGTCCACCCACGCGCCGTTGTCTGTCGTCCAGACCACGAGCGTGTTATCGGCGATACCCGCATCGCGGATGGCCTGAAGAATCTGGCCGCTGTTGTCGTCCATCTCCATCAGCGAATCGAGATATTTGCCGCCGCCCGGCGACTTGCCTTTCCAGCGCGGCGACGGGTTGTTCGGATTATGCAGCTTCAGGAAGTTGAGATACATGAAGAACGGATGATCGTCCTTCGCGTGCGCCGTAATCCAATTCACGGCCGTGGCGCGCATGTCGTCGTCGGCGGTCGCGAGGTCGTCGTAGGTGAATCTCGGCTTCACCACGCGAACCGGCTGGCCGGCCTTTTGCTCCAGCATCGACACGTTCACGCTGCTCCACGCCTTCTGGAAGTCGGCGTCTTGCGCGGGCCAGTTCGGATGCAGCTCGCGATTCTCGTACGCATACACCCCGGCATAGTACGCGAGCTCGTTGTACATCTCGTCGAAGCCGTTTGCCGTCGGATAGTTCTGCGGCTTGTCGCCGAGGTGCCACTTGCCGAGCTGCACCGTCGTGTAGCCGACCTTCTTCAGGAATTCCGCGATGGTTGGCGTCCGTTTCGTGAGACCGTTCGGGTCGCCCGGCACGAGCACCGACGAAAGCGACGTGCGGATCGGCAGCCGTCCCGTGATGAACGAGGCGCGCCCCGCCGTGCAGCTCGCCTGCCCGTAGTAGTTCAGGAAGCGCTCGCCTTCGGCCGCCATGCGGTCGAGGTTCGGCGTCGGCGCGCCGCGCATGACGCCGCCGCCGTAGCTGCCGAGGTCGCCCCAGCCCACGTCGTCGGTCATGATCACCACGATGTTGGGATGTGTATCCGTTGCCGCCCGCGCCTGCGCGCCGCTTCCGAGCGCCATGCAGGCGGCGAGCAATACGCGCGCAGCCGAAGCCGCCCGCGCGATCGGTCCAAACGATTTCATTCTTCTTTCCTCCTCGCCAGATGGCACGCATCAAGAAGCGTGCGCCGGGTGCTTTCCTCTGAGATCAGACCGCGATGCCCGCGTACGGCACGTGCTTGTGCCCGTAGCGGCGCACGCGCAGGTTGGCCTGCTCGCCGTGCCCCGCGAAGCCTTCCAGCGCGCACAGACGCGAGCAGTATTCGCCGATCATGGCGGACGCTTCGTCGGTGAGGACGCGCTGATACGTGCACGTCTTCAGAAACTTGCCGACCCACAGCCCGCCCGTATAGCGCGCGGCTTTGCGCGTGGGGAGCGTGTGGTTCGTGCCGATCACCTTGTCGCCGAACGAGACGTTGGTGCGCGGACCTAGGAACAGCGCGCCGTAGTTCGTCATGTTGGCGAGGAAATAATCTGGGTCGCGCGTCATCACCTGAACGTGCTCGAAGGCGATTTCGTCGGCAATGCGCACCATCTCTTCTTCGCTTTGCGCGACGATGACTTCGCCGTACTTCTCCCACGACTTGCTTGCGATGTCCGCGGTCGGAAGAATTCTCAGCAGACGTTCGACTTCCGCCATAGTCTCGCGTGCGAGCTTTTCCGAGTTCGTGAGCAGAATGGCGGGCGAGTCGGCTCCGTGCTCCGCCTGGCCGAGCAGGTCGGTCGCGCACATTTCGCCGTCGACGGTTTCATCGGCAATCACGAGCGTCTCGGTCGGACCCGCGAAGAGGTCGATACCTACGCGGCCGAAGAGCTGCCGCTTCGCTTCGGCCACGAATGCGTTGCCGGGTCCGACCAGCATGTCGACGGGCGAGATGCTCTCCGTGCCGAGCGCCATCGCGCCGATTGCCTGAATGCCGCCGAGGCAGTAAATTTCGTCCGCGCCCGCCATGTGCTGGGCCGCGACGATAGCGGCAGCGGGCTTGCCATGAAACGGCGGCGCGCACGTCACGACGCGCGGCACACCGGCCACCTTTGCGGTGATGACGGACATGTGCGCCGAAGCGAGCAGCGGATACTTTCCGCCCGGCACATAGCAACCCGCCGCGTTCACCGGTAAATTCTTGTGGCCGAGCACGACTCCGGGCAGCGTCTCGACTTCAATGTCGCGAATCGATTCCCGCTGTTGGCGCGCGAAGTTTTTCACCTGCTTCTGCGCGAACTCAATGTCGGCAATGTCGCGCGCCGACAACTGCGAGAGACACTGATCGATCTCCCCCTTCGACAGACGATAGTCTTCGCGATCCAGCTTGTCGAAGCGCACCGACAGTTCGCGCACCGCCGCGTCGCCGCGCGCTTCAATATCGGCGAGGGTCGTCTCGACCGTCTCGCGAACTTCCCGTGCCGCTGCTTTCAGGACTTCCACTTCCGCGCCACGTTTGAGCCACGTTGCCATTAACCCTCCTCACGGTTCAAGTTTGGTTGCTCGATAGGGTGCTAGCGCTTGGCGCTGCGCACGTCCGGCGCTAACGTCGACATCAATCAGTGCAATGAGTGTCGGTCAAACCAGACGTGTCTCATGTACGCACTGCCTCGATCGTCCGCTGCCGGGGTCTCGACGAGACGCCCGCAGCACGAAGCATAGGCGTGGGGGGCACAGGACAATCCCCCTCAAAAAAGGGGGGGCCTTCGCGAGCTGCCATGACTCAAAATCGAACCGTATTGTCCGCAAGCGACCGCAAGCGACGCTTGCTTAGCATCGTCGTCTGCTGCAAAGCGGTCTGCTGCAAAGCGTTGGCGTTACGACCGGCGTTCCGATAACAAATCGAGCTTTGGCATTCAATGAGCCGTTTACTACACTCAATGCACCGCGATAGCCTGCCTTCACGCCGATTAGAAACCAAGTGGCGCCGGGTTCACCCCTTCGGAGGTCGAGCATGAGCAGTTGGTCAATGGTGAAACACCGAACCCTCGCGCTCGTATCGGCAGTTGCGACGGCTTGCACCGCAGCAACTCCAGTTCTCGCTCAGACGCCTGGACAGAAACCGAACATAATCTTGCTGGTGTCGGACGACACTGGGTGGGGTGACTTGGGCGTCTATGGCGGCGGAGAAGGACGGGGTGCGCCGACACCGAATTTGGATCGGATGGCACGCGAGGGAATGCAATTCTGGGACTTTTATGGGCAGCCCAGTTGCACGCCGGGACGCGCGGCAATGCAGACTGGTCGCCTTCCCAACCGCAGCGGCATGACGACCGTCGCGGCACCCGGACAGGGCGGAGGCTTGCCGAAGGGCGAGGTCACGGTCGCAGACGTGCTCAAAAGCGCTGGGTATTCAACCTTCTTCGTGGGTAAGTGGCATCTCGGCGAAGCGGGCTACGCTATGCCGACGGCGCACGGTTACGATCAGATGAAGGACGTCCTTCTTTATCACCTTAATGCCTACACGTACGGCGATCCTCAGTCAAACCCTGATTGGCCACCTTCCATCCCCAAGCCCGTTTTGATTGGCGAACTCGAGGGTGTCGCGGGACAGCCGTATAAAGAGGTGAGAAAAATAGGCGTCGCTGACATACCGACTCTCGACGACGGCATCGAGACAGCGTCCAGAACCTATATCAATGCACATGCAGGCGATCGCACGCCTTTTTTCATGAGCATCAATTTCACCAAAAACCACCAGCCCACTCTTCCCGCGCCGGAGTTCGCGGGCAAATCGCAGGTTAAGACAAAATATGGCGACTCAGTTGTCGAACTGGATACTCGTGTCGGCCGCATCCTTGACACGATTCGTCAAGCAGGAATCGCCAATAACACGCTAGTGTTCTATACGGTCGACAACGGCGCATGGCAGGACGTCTATCCAGATTCGGGATGGACGCCGTTCCGTGGGACGAAAGGCACCGACATGGAAGGAGGTAGTCGAGTGCCGGCCATCGCTTGGTGGCCAGGACACATTTCCCCGGGGGGAACGTCATGGGACATATGCGGCGGCCTGGATCTAATAGCCACTTTCGCTGCCGTGGCCGGAACGAGTTTGCCCACGAAAGACCGTGAAGGGAAGCCTACGACCTTTGATAGTTACGATCTATCACCGGTCCTCTTCGGGACCGGCAAGTCAAAGCGGAACTTCTGGATATACCAAACGGAGGACGAGCTCGCTCCGGGTGCAATCCGCGTAGGCAAGTTCAAGGCCGTTTTCAATCTGCGCGGCGATTACCCGCCGTTCTCGGACGAGAGCCACACAGGTTGGCGCGGACCGGAACGGTACGTCGCGACGGTGCCGCGTCTGTATGATCTGCAGTCGGATCCCGGTGAGCACTACGATATTTTCATGACCAACTGGACCGAGAAGAGCTGGACTATGCCGGTTTTTGACGCCGTAATGAAGCAAGTACTGGAGAGCTACGAGAAATTTCCGCCGCGCGAAGCGCAAAGCCTCTCGTACACCGGGCCCATCCGCCTATCTCAGTATCAGCGGCTGGAAGCGTTGAGGCAGCGGCTTCAATCGCTACAACGCGGCTCCGCTGCCGCCGATTAGCAAACTCGGATCACCGAGTCTGTGAGAATGCAAATCGGGGCACGCACCACGGATACGACACGAGAAAACAACGATGCGCGAGTATATGAATGCGGTCCCCGTTCAGTTCGTCAAGTCGGGCGCAAGAGCTTCGAAAGAACCGTCTCCGCCCGATCGGAAGGGGCGATTCCATGCGATGGCGAAACCCATAGGGTCAACTTGCAACATAGACTGCACTTATTGTTATTACTTGCACAAGGAGCACCTGCTCCATCAGCAACGAGGGAGACGTATGGAGCTCTCGATGCTGGAGCGATACATCAAACAATATATTGAGGCGCAAAACGGCGACGAGGTGGTCTTTTCCTGGCAGGGCGGTGAACCGACAATGCTCGGCTTGCAGTTCTTCAAGGACATTGTGGCGTTGCAGGATCGATACAAGCCGGAAGGCCGACGTATCGAGAACGATCTCCAGACGAACGGGACCTTGCTCAACGACGACTGGTGCCAATTCCTCAAAGAGCATCGCTTCCTCGTCGGGGTAAGCATTGATGGCCCGCGCGACCTCCATAATATCCATCGCGTCAATCGAAAGGGCGCACCGACGTTCGATGATGTCATGAGTGGCGTTGAATTGCTGAAGAAGCACGGTATTCCGTTCAACACTCTGACCGTGGTCAACAGACACAACGCGACACGGCCGATCGATGTCTACAGGTTCCCGCGTGATGTTGTGGGATCGACTTATATGCAGTTCATCCCGTGCGTCGAAGCGAAGGATTTTCGTGAAGTAGCACCACAGCATTGGCCGCTGAATAGTATGCCAATCATCGGATCGGATGCCGCTCGTCCAGGGAATCCCGACTCTGTCGTCACCGATTGGTCAGTGGACCCCGCCGACTGGGGCTACTTTCTCTCTCGTACCTTCGATGAATGGTACCAAAAGGATGTAGGAAAGGTTCTCGTCAATCTGTTTGAGACAGCTGTCGTTCAATCGATGGGATTGTCGGCTCAACTATGCGTTACGGCAGAATTCTGTGGGAAGGCAATCGCGATTGAGCATACCGGCAGCGTGTACTCCTGTGACCACTATGTCTATCCGGAGTATGAACTAGGAAATATCGTCGATGTGCATATTGGCGAACTGGCCTTTTCTGCTCGGCAGCAAGCGTTCGGCTATTCGAAAGCGAAAGCGCTACCGCGCTATTGCCGCGATTGCAGGTATCTTGCGCTTTGCTGGGGTGAATGTCCGAAGAACCGGTTCCTGCGGACGCCCGAGGACGAACCCGGACTGAACTACCTGTGCGTTGGCATCAAGAAGTTTCATGCTCACGCAGGGCCTCGAATACGACAGCTCGCGGCGCGGCTACGTTGACGCGCGACCATCAGTTTCTACCGGCTCGCGTGATGCCGCCACGCATCAAATCGAGGCTATTGCACGGAGAAGACGTGGAAGAACTCGACGGTGCTGCTTAGGACTGGTTGCTGCAGGCTGGCTGCCTGCTTGAATAGAGCGTCGCCCAGACAGCGGCTGACTACGCAAATGAGAGCAATAATCTGCTGAACCCAGCGGCGTCGTTCAACGTTCCGAACTGCTTCACGCCGAGCGTCGTCGGAGCACGGGCCCATATCAACAATGCATTACTAAGGCCTGCGATGCCTTTGGGCCCGAATGCAGTTGTCGGGGTCCCAGAAAGCCTCCGGCTGACGGTTCCTATTAGCACGCGGCTCAGCCCGGGCGGAGCGTACGCGTCGGGACTTGGTGATCTAACGCCTTCGATATATTCCTGCTGTCACAGTAGGAACAGAAACACCAAAGTCATCAGCGGCCGTAAATCCATGCGCGTCGGGTTCTAGTGGACGAGCTTCCTAAAGGTCCTCTAGATAGTTGATCCGGGTCTCCGTAGCACATGCTGGTCTCCAATCGATCAAGGTTGGAAGTGTTCGCGCGCCGGGTCGCCGTCCTCACGGCGCCGGCCGCTTTGCGGATGACGCAGCCAGCCCGCAGGCTCGCCTTGGCCGTTCCATGCTTCGAGCGCGCGTCGCGCGTCATCGCGATTGCGATAGTAGTACGCGTCCCGATGGCCGTATGCGTGAACGTCGGCGGCAATCGCGACCATCCACGTATTGATGACCTGTATCGCTGCAATTCGTCCATCGTTGAGGATCTTGAAGGGGCGCTCGTATCCCATCGCAAGAAGATCGTCGTCTGAGGCGTTGCCGAAGAATGCGGGGGTCAACGTGTCGAACGTCGAAGCGATCTTCGGCTCGACCGGTGCAAAGCCGTCGAAGCGGGCAAAGCCGTTTTCGTACGCGAGCTTAGCTTCATCCCATCGCCCGCAGCTATCTCGATAGAACAGGCGGAACGGCCGCACGATGATAGGCGCAAGGTCTTCGTCGATAATTCGCGCTATATCGTTGGCCACGCTGCGATCGCCGGCAAGATTGCGGTCGACTAAACATAGAAATTCGCCGACGACGAAAAAGTAATAGCGCGCTTTCATGCTGATCTCTCTTGGCGAGATGAAGCGAACGAACGTATCCTAGACGCCGGGAAACGCAGCACGATTCTAACGTCCGCCTAACGAGCAACGCGTAGCCTAAAGGGTTTTTACTGATCCGCCGCCGCGTATAATTTGCGCTCGCGTTCGGCGGTCTACGAACGGAGCGATATAGAGTCGCGAATAACTGCTTTGCTCATGGCCGCTGCTGTCCCAATGTCGCGATGTTAATTTTGCGGCCCTCTGGTGGAACGCGTTGGCTTCGCCGTGCTCTGACCTGCCCTAATGCAAGACAAACCGGGATAAAGAGAACTTTAGTCATAACCACTGAGTGCCGTAGCGTTAGGCGCTGGCATACTTCCTACCAGTCGACGCACTAAGAATTTGCCTCTAACTTCCGATCAACGTCGAGTCGATCAGTTCGCCCGCCCAAAAACCTATCGACTCCTAACGATACGTCTCGAGCGCTACTAAGGCCGCCCTCCCTCTGGCCGTCTTGACGTGACTGGGAGGCGGAATCGCTAGGTTAACGTGGTTACTATTCGAAGTGTGTGCCAATTCGTCATTGCGATAGGCACCGGTTTTCTGGTCGGCGCGGCGGCGTTTAGCGACCGCCATCGCGCTGACGCTATCCACTGCGATGAACGGTGCATCCCGCAGAAAACGCGCTAAAGCAACAACACCCCACCTCACAAATACTCCACGTTCCCGTCCACGCTAATAGCCTGCCCCGTGATATTCCCCGCCGCCGGCGACGCAAGAAAAAGCGTCATCGCTGCAATGTCTTCGACCGTCACCATGCGGCGCAGCGATATCTTCTTCAGATACTCCTCGCGCATGGCATCGAACGGAACGCCGACCGACTGCGCGCGCGCTGCGATCACGCGATCCATTCGCTCGCCCTGGACCACGCCGGGCAATATCGCGTTGACGCGGATGTTGCTCGGGCCGAGCTCGATGGCGAGCGACTTCATGAGTCCCACCAGCGCCCACTTCGTCGCGGCATACGGCGTGCGAAACGCATAGCCGAGCCGCCCCGCCACCGACGCCATCGTGACGATGCTCGCCCGCTCCGACGTCTCTTTGAGAAGCGGCACCGCCTTGCGCAAGAAGTAGAACTGGCTGTTGAGATTGGTCGTGACGGTGCGCTCCCATTGCGAGGGATCGAGCTCTTCTACCGGCCCCGTCGGACCCGCGATGCCCGCGTTGTTGATGAGCACGTCGAGGCCGCCAAGCGCGGCGCGCGCTTCGTCGATGACCTTATCGACCTGCTGGGGATCGCTCACGTCGGCCACGCAGCCATGCAGCGACGCGTGCGTGGCCGTGAAGCGTTCGACCGCCGCGGCATCCACATCGCAGATGAAAACGTGCGCCTGCGTCTCCAGAAAGGCTTGCGCGATGCCCGCGCCGATGCCCGACGCCGCGCCGGTAATGAGGACGCGCAAGCCCGGCTGCGGTTTCAGAAGTTCGAATGTGTTCATGTTCAGGTGGGACCATGCGGTAGCGCGCGGCCGTCTGGAAGCATCACAGCGTCATGCCGCCGGATACCTCGATGACCGCGCCGTTGATATAGCTCGCTTCGTCGCTTGCGAGGAAGGCGTAGACGTTGGCGACTTCTTCAGGACGCCCCAGCCGTCCGAGCGGCACTTGCGCGCGCATCTTGCCGAGCACGTCGTCGGGGATGGTCGACAGAATCGGCGTCTCGACAAAACCCGGCGCGACCGCGTTCACGCGAATGCCCTTCGGCCCGAGCTCGCGGCTCCAGGTCTTCGTAAAGCCGATCACGCCGAACTTGGATGCCGCATAGTTGGTCTGCCCGAAGTTGCCGTAGATGCCGACCACCGAACTCGCGTTGAGAATCACGCCCGAGCCTTGCGCGATCATGCCGTCCACCACCGCCTGGCTGGCATGGAACACGGCGCGAAGATTCACGTCGATGACCGCATCGAACTGCTCGATGGTCATCTTCTGCAGACGCGCATCGCGCGTGATGCCCGCGTTGTTCACGAGTACGTCGATTCGGCCGTGCCGCTCGCGCACGGCGGCGATCATTGCATCCACGCTGTCACGGTCGGACATGTCGACGCGAAAGGCCGAAGCCTCGGCGCCTGCCTCGCGGCATTGCGCGATCACGTCCTTCGCGGCTGAGTCGTTGATATCGCACGCGACGACGATCGCGCCTTCGCGCGCGAACTTCAATGCCGTGGCCGCGCCGATGCCCTGTCCCGCGCCCGTGATGATCGCTACTTTGTTCTGGAGTCTCATCGTTGATATGTTCTCGTGTCAGTCAGGAGTGGATGGCCGCCTTGCCATTGCTCATTGCCGACGCCGCGCCCGCTTCGCGCCGGATCGCTCGCGCGAAGACCGGCACGAGCGCGAGCCCGAGCACCGAGGCCACGACGATCACGAGGAAGCCGGAATCGCTGCGCCCCGTGACTGTCTCCGTCATGCCGAACAGATACGGTCCGACGAATCCGCCGATGAGCCCGATCGTATTGATGAACGCGAGGCCCGCCGCTGCCTGAATGCCTTGCAGCCGCTTCATCGCGATGGCCCAGTACGAAGGGAGGACGCCGCCGCCGAAGAACGCCGTGACCGCGAGCAATGTCATGCGCGCCGCCGGATGGGCCGTCGCCACGAACGTACAGGCGCCCGCGACGAGCCCAGCCGTGAGTATGCCCAGATACACACAGTCGTTGCCATAGCGACGATGGATGCGCGGCAGGATCAGCACGCCCAGCAGAAAGCCCACGCCCACGCTGCTCGACAGCAGCCCGACGATGAACGGCGAGTTCACGTGCATCTGATGAATCATCGCGGGCGTGAAGAAGTACAGCCCCACGAAGGCAACCTGATTCAGGAAGTAAATCAGGCCGATGAGCACCGTCGTCGGCCGCTTGAGCGCGGCGAGCCAGTCCGCCGACGTCAGCTCCGGGTGCCCGTGCGTGTCGATGACCGCGCGCGCTTCGAGCGCTTGCGCTTCATCGGACGAGAGCCAGCGCGCATTGTGCGGACGCTCCGGCAGCTTGAAGTACAGCAGCACGCCCGCGAGCACGCTCGGGATGCCTTCGATCATGAACATCCACTGCCAGCCATGCAGGCCGCCGATGCCGCCCAACTGCATCAGCGCGCCGCCGATCGGATTGCCGAGCACCAGCGCGAGCGCCGGCGCCGTGTAGATCCAGCCCACCGCGATAGGCCGGTCAGCGGGCGCGAACCACAGCGTCACCATGTACATGAGCGCGGGAAAGAGCCCCGCTTCCGCGATGCCCAGAAGCACGCGCAGCACATAGAACGACCACTCGCCCTGCACGAACATCATTGCGGTAGAAAGAATGCCCCAGCTCACCGCAATCCGCGCGATCCAGCGGCGCGGCCCCACGCGATGCGCCGCGAGATTGCTCGGCACTTCGAGCAGCGCATAGCCGATGAAGAAGATGCCCGAGCCGAGGCCGTACGCGGCCGCGCTGATGCCCACGTCGGCGGCGAGTTGCACCTTCGCGAGCGCCACATTCGTGCGGTCGAGAAAGGACATGAAATAGATCGCGCACATGAGCGGAATGAGCCGCAGCATCGCCTTGCGCGTCGCGGCGCGATGGATCGCGTCGACCGTGTCGTTGAGAGCGCCGGTGTTCATGTTGTCTCCTGAAAGAATGGCTGCCGTTGTTATGTGTTGCTTTAGGCAGGCCGTGTGGAATCGATAACTGCGTTGATCAGAGCGTGACGTGATCGCGTCCTTTGAGGCCGAGCATTGCACGCGCGTCGGCGGGCGTCGCGATTTCGAACGACAAGTCTTCGAGGATGCGGCGGATTTTCCTGACCTGCTGCGCGTTGGATTCGGCCTTCACGCCCTTCGCGAGATAGATGCTGTCTTCCAGCCCGACGCGCACATTGCCGCCGAGGATGGCGCTCATCGTGACGAGCGGCATTTGATGACGTCCCGCGCCGAGCACCGAGAACAAGTAGTTCTCGCGGCCGAACAAGCGATCCGCGGTGGCGCGCATCACGGTCATGTTCTCCGGGTCCGGGCCCATGCCGCCGAGAATGCCGAACACCGACTGGATGAAGAACGGCGGCTTGACGAGCCCCTGATCCACGAAATGCGCGAGATTGTAGAGATGCCCGAGGTCGTAGCATTCGAATTCGAAGCGCGTGCCCTTGCCGCCCAGTTCGAGCAGGATGTGCTTGATGTCCTTGAAGGTGTTGCGAAAGATCATGTCTTCCATGCCTTCCACGTAGCCCTTTTCCCATTCATAGCGCCACGTCGAGATCTTCGACGCGAGCGGATGAATCGAGAAGTTCATCGAGCCCATATTGAGCGAGCACATTTCGGGGGCTGCTGCGAGCGGATACGCGAGCCGTTCTTCGAGCGTCATGCGCGTGCTGCCGCCCGTCGTGATGTTGATGACCGCATCCGTCGCCCCGGCGATAGCGGGCACGAACTGCCTGAAGATGTCGGGGCTCGGCGTGGGGCGTCCGTCGATGGGATCGCGCGCATGCAGATGGATGATCGCGGCGCCCGCTTCGGCGGCTTCTATCGACTGCGTACGGATATCGTCGGGCGTGAGCGGCAAATGCTCCGACATCGAGGGAACGTGCGTTGCGCCCGTGACGGCGCACGAAATGATGACCTTGCGGCCCGGATTGCTCATGATGCTGTCCTCGTCTCCATGCCTGAATCGTCGCTTGACTCATGCGGCCGCGCTTCGCGCAACGGCGGCTTGTGACACTGATGTTATTGAGTTAGCATCCGGCCCGAAAGGTCATTTCCGGACAGGCGAAAGTCCTGCGAGGACATAGCGAATCCAGCGAGCAAGTCATGGCGACGATCCGGCCCCCACTGAACGAACGCATGTACGCGCCGTACAAGATCGCGGCGCTGGTCGAGGTGCTGGCGGAGCAGGGCATTGCGCCCGCCGACAGTCTGCGCGGCACGGGCGTGAGCGTCGAGGCGTTGCAGGATGCGTCCGTGCTCACGTCCATCGGTCAGTACGCGACCGTGTGCAGGAACGCGATCTCGCTGTCGTGCGATCCCGCGACGCCGTTCAAGGTCGGCAGGAAGCTGCATCTATCGGCTTACGGCATGTATGGCTATGCGCTCATGTCCTGTCTCTCGCTGCGGGACTACTTCAAGCTGGGCGTGAAATATCATCGGCTCGCTACGCCTACGGTTGCCATCGAATGGACCGAGTATCCGGACCGCATGGTCTGGACTTTTCCCGACGCGTTCATCTCCAGTCCGTCGCGCGAGTTGCGGGAGTTCATCATCGAGCAGCAGTACACGCAGCACGTCACGCATCTGCAGGATGTCGCGGGCGGGCTGTGTCCGCCGGTGAAGGCATGCTTCTCCTACGCCGCGCCCCCGCATGCGGACATTTACACCGAATATCTCGGCTGTCCTTGCTACTTCGAGCAAGCGCAATGCGAGCTGA
This sequence comes from Caballeronia sp. GAFFF1, assembly GCF_023630705.1. Taxonomy (GTDB): domain Bacteria; phylum Pseudomonadota; class Gammaproteobacteria; order Burkholderiales; family Burkholderiaceae; genus Caballeronia. Next base: position 1,708 of record NZ_JALQEM010000042.1, on the reverse strand, counting down.
TCTACGACAGCGCGATTCTCGATCGCAAGCCGCAGCTCGCGCATCAGCTCACGGCGTCGCTCTTGCAGGAAACGTGCGACAGGCTCATCGGTCAGGCGAAGACATCGAGCGGTGTCGCGGGCGAGGTCTATCAGATACTGATGAGTACGCCCGGCGTCTTTCCCGGCATGGAGGCCACGGCCGAGCAGATGCACATGACGACGCGCACGCTGCGGCGGCGTCTGCAAGCGGAAGGCACGTCGTTTCTTGCGATCGTCGACGATGTGCGCCGCTCCCTCGCGCTCGAGTATCTGAAGACGACGAAGATGAATACCGACGACGTCGCCATGCTGCTCGGCTTCAGCGACACGGCGAACTTCCGTCGTGCGTTGAAACGCTGGACGGGCAAGGGACCGGGCGAACTTCGAAAATAACGTTCGTCGTGCTTATTATGTCGCAGCGTCCTTCAACGCCTCGCGTACATGCCGCACGAAGCGGGCCGTGACCGCGTTTTCTTTCGCCGATGGCCACGCCAAACCCACGCGCCACTTCGCATGTTTGCCGTTCAGCGGCACGACGGTTGCATCGCGTAGCAAATGCTGCGCGCGCGACGGGATAAACGCGACGCCCACGCCCGCCGCAACGGATGTCAGCACCGATTGCACGTCTTCCGCGTGCTGCGTGACGTGCGGCACGAAACGCCGCTCGCCGCACCATCGGTCGATCTGCGCCGCGAGGCCCGGACCGCGTGCGCGCGACAACGCGATAAACCCGATGTCATTGAGCACGCCGAGGTCCGGCGGAAGGCGCTTGTAGCGGCTATCGGCGGGCATGGCGAGCGCGAGACCTTCGTCGATCACTCTGAACGATGTCAGTCCGCTCGCCGCCGGCAGACGCATGAAGCCTGCATCGAGCTTGCCCGCGAGAATGCGACGGCTCTGCTCCGACGATGAAAGATCCGAGAGCGTAATCGCCACGCCGGGATGCTGCCGGCGAAAGTCCGCAATGAGCCGCGGCACGAGCGTGAGCACGGAAAGACAAATGCCGATGCGCAAATGACCGGTTCTGCCGCTGCTGGCATCGCGCGCGCGGGCGAGGATATCGTCGGCGTCGCGCATCAGCGCCTGCGCGTCCGGCAGAAACGCTTCGCCGAAGAGCGTCAGCTCCGCCCCATGCCTGCCGCGTTCAAACAGCTTGCCGCCGAGGCTCGCTTCCAGCGCGCCGATCTGCTTGCTGAGCGCGGGCTGGCTGAGGTGCAACGCCTCCGCCGCGCGGCTGAAATGGCGCAGTTCCGCCACCGCGAGAAACGTCTTCAACAGTCTCAGTTCCATTCGACTCCGTTATCAGATGCGGAAAATCATTCATTTTACAAATCGAACGCGGAATCGTTGAATGAGGGCTCGAAATGAACTCAAGGAACGGACATGACATCTCGCACGACCGTGCGTGGTCGCGCTGCGCGTCGCGGCAACGAAACACAAGCTGAAACGCCAGAGGTGAAAGATACGCTGAAGGCATCGTCTCGACCGCCGCGTTATCGGGCGGTCGAGAGCGAAGTAGAGGACAGACCCGCGACCGGATCGATCGCGTTGAGCTTCGCGGTAGTCAGACGCGGCCCGCGATGAGCCGCGAGCCAGAACGATGCGTGTCTTAAACCGCCCGCCGCACCAGCATTTCCCTGATCTTGCCGATGGCCTTCGTCGGGTTGAGTCCCTTCGGGCACACATCG
>NZ_JALQEM010000041.1 GCF_023630705.1 Caballeronia sp. GAFFF1 | reverse complement strand
GTGAAGTAGCGCATGGCGGCGGCAAGCTCGCCTTGCGGGCCGCCGAACTGCTCGAGGAGCAGATTGGCGAGGCCGGGATTCGGGGCTGCCACGCGGACGGTATATTGCAGGCGTTTGTTATGTACGAACATATCAACGGCTCCTGGTTATGGACGAGCGGCGCTTGCGGCGCAAGCGGCACCCGAACGAGGTTTCAAGAGGCTTCTACTCGCAGCGACAGTGAGGGCGTCATGACGTCACTTGCAGTCGTGCTGCTGCGAGCCTCAGCGCAGGACATTCGCGCTGGCGTGATGCGGCGCAGAATGCCGCGGTATCGAATGGAACCTGCCCGTCGCATGCTCGGACATACGAACGGGCGGGCGTTTTCCTTTCAGCAACGGACGTGCCACCGAGCGGCGGCTCCGGCGCGCATGACTTATTTCTTCGCCTCCTGGCCGGTGGCGGAACGCTCCAGATACTGCGTCGAGATGGACGGAATGTGTTCGAGCAGCCACTGCGCCATGGCCTGCTCCTGCGGAAGAATGCGCTCGCAAGCCGCCTTGGTCTGCGCGTCGCCGCAACGCTCGGCTGCCGCAATCAACGACGTGTACGACGCGATCTCCAGATTCTCGAACACATAGCTCATGATCGCGCCCTTCACCACTTCATCGGTTTGCGTCATGCCGCCAGCGGCCTGCCCGAACGCCATCATCTTCGCGGTCAGGTCCTTCATGATGGAAGTCGAGCCGCCGAGGCGCTCGATACATTCCTGCACGATCTTCTGCTGACCAAGCGTTTCTTCCAGATGCTGATCGATACGGGCCTTCAGCTGCGGATAGTTTTCGAGCCGGCCGGATTGCGCGCGCAGCATCTGTTCGGCTTGCTGCTCCATGGCGTGTGCGTCGCGTAGCCAGTCCAACAAATGTTCAGCGGGTTCGGTCATCACGTGCTCCTTGTCGAGAGAAACGCGCTTCACCGCGCGTAACCGTTGACGCGCAATCGCTGTGCCGCGCGTCGCGAAGCGCGCTTGCCGCGCCCGGAATAACGCTTGCTGCGGATGCAGAAACAATGGAGTCCGAAGCGGAGCCGAGATGTCAGCTCATTCAGGCGAAAAGGCCGAGAAAACCGGCGATTTCCGCTGCGCCAAGTGCCATCACTCGACGCATGTCACGAAAGGCCACACCATTCCGAAGTGCCCGAAGTGCGGCAACGACACGTACTCGACGCGCGTTCGCGAGCCGGGTAACAAGAGCAGCTAGACAAGTTTCGAACGGAGGCGAAGCGCATGAATTCCACATCCGATAGCGCACTGATGCGCGCGCTCGCGTCGGGCGGCGTGGCGGGACTGACGTCGGCTGCGATCGCGGCGGCGCTGGCGGCGAAGTCGGGGCATCGTCCCTATGCGGTGATGAACGCGGTCACGCATTGTCTGTGGCCCGATTCCGCTCCGCGCGAGGAACGTCTCAGCGCAAGATACACGGCAACGGGCGCGGGCATACACCTGGGCAGTGCAGTCTTTTGGGGCGTGCTGTTCGAGACGCTCTGCGGCCGCCGTCCGTCGCCCGCGAAGATCGCAGCTTCGGCGGTCACGACGAGCGCCGTCGCGTATGTCGTCGACTACCATGTCGTGCCCAAGCGCCTGACGCCGGGCTACGAAGCGCATCTGTCGAATCAGGGGCTCGCGCTCACCTACGTCGCGCTCGGCGCGGGCTTCGCGCTCGCGGGACTGTTGCGCCGCGCATCGCGCTGATTGCGATTGCGCGCCGCGAGCCACGCGTTCAGGCGCTCGACGTCGGCCGGGCTCGCGCGCATGCCGAGCTTCGTGCGGCGCCAGAGAATGTCGTCAGCCGATTGCGCCCACTCGTGAGCGACGAGATACGCGGCTTCGGCCTCATAGAGTGCCGGCGCGAGCATCGCTCCCATGCCGGAAATCGTGTCGATGCCATCGAGCAGGGCGTCGGCGCGCGTGCCGTATGCGCGCGCGTAGCGTTCGGCCAGTTCCGCCGACAGAAAGCGGTGCCGCTCGCGAAACGCTCGCAGAAAGCGCGCAAAGTCCGCATTCGGCATGTCGCCGCCGGGAAGCGGCGCGGCGTGCGTCCAGGCAGGCGCTGTCAGCGAAAGCGGCGCGGCGAGCCGCTCGACCGCTTCTTCCGCGAGCCGGCGATAGGTCGTGATCTTGCCGCCCAAAACGGTGACGAGCGGCGCGCCGCGCGCATCCAGTTCGAGCCGATAGTCGCGCGTGGCCGAAGCCGCGTCGTCGGCGCCGTCGGCCAGCAACGGCCGCACGCCTGCATACGACCAGACGACGTCCGCGCGCGTCACCGGCTGGCGGAAATAGCGGTTCACGGCGGCGCACAGATACTCGATCTCGTCATCCGCGATGCGCACGTCCGCGAGCGGGCCTTGATAGTCGACGTCCGTCGTGCCGATCAGCGTGTAATCGCGTTGCCACGGAATCGCAAACACGATGCGCCGGTCGTCGTTCTGGAGGATGTACGCGTGATCGTGATCGAACAGCTTGCGCGTGACGATGTGACTGCCCTTCACGAGCCGCATCGGGCGCGCGGTCGAATCGCCGGCGGCAAGCGCGCCGACCCACGGACCCGCCGCGTTGACGATGGCGCGCGCCGCGACTTCGCGCCGATGACCGGACGCATCGCTCAGTTCGACGCGCCATTCGCGCTCGCCCCGCGATGCGCCGACGAAGCGCGTCCGCGTCGCGATCTGCGCGCCGCGTTCGCGCGCGTCCAGCGCGTTGAGGACGACGAGCCGCGCGTCGTCGACGGCGGCATCGGAATAAATGAAGCCGCGCGTGATCGAATCGACGAGCGGCGCGCCCGCGAAATGCGCCCGCAAATCGACGCCGCGTGAGCCTTCGAGCACCGCGCGGCGGCTCAAGTGGTCATACAGAAAGAGGCCCGCGCGAATCATCCATGCGGGGCGCAGCGCGGGAACGTGCGGCATTACGAAGCGCAGCGGCGCGATCAGATGCGGCGCGATGGAGAGCAGAACCTCGCGTTCCTTGAGCGCCTTCCTGACGAGGCCGAACTCGCGGTATTCCAGATAGCGCAGGCCGCCGTGAATGAGCTTGGTGCTCGCGGACGACGTGTGCTGCGCGAGGTCGTCCTGTTCCACGAGCATCACGCGCGCGCCGCGCCCGGCCAGATCCCGCGCGATGCCCGCGCCGTTGATGCCGCCGCCCACTACGAGAACATCCCACTGCGAAGGCTCGACCATGCTGTCTCCGTATGATGCAGCTAGTTTAGTCCGAGCCGGCGCGCGGCCGATGATTTGCGGCCCGTTCAGTCAGACGCAGCGCGTCGCGGCATGGTTATGGCTAACGGATTGTGCAACGAGATCCGCGCGGCGCCAATGCGCTGCCGCGCGCTGCTGAAGAGCCGGAACGTCCGACGACGATGAAAGAGAGAGCGACCATCATCTGCACGCGCGACATGAAGATTCTGCTCGTCGCGCGCAAGCGTTCCCGCTGGGCGTTGCCGGGCGGCACGATCTGGCGCAAGGAGTCGCCGGAAGAGGCGGCGCGGCGCGAGCTGGAGGAAGAAACCGGACTGGTCGTCGGCGAACTGCGGTACCTGTTTCTGTTCGGCGGCATGAACAAGCATCATCACGTATTCGGCGCGGTCATCGGCGATCTGGCGATTCCGGTGCCGCGCAACGAGATCACGCGCTGCGACTGGTTCAGCGCGAGGCAGGTCGCGACGCTTGCGACCAGCGTTCCCACGCGCGAGATCGTCGCGCTGACGATGCATCGCGCAGGCGGGCCGCGCCGGGCGCACGTCGCGTTCGGGGAAAGCGGTGCGTGGGCGTGAGCGTGCCACGCGCACCGCGCCGGTTCACTTGCCGTACATGTCGAAGTCGAAGTATTTCGCCTCGATCTTGCGATACGACCCGTCGCGCAGCATGCCCGCAATCGCGCCGTTGAGCGCGTCGCGCAGGTCGGCGTCGGACTTGCGCACGCCGGCGGCGTCGCCGTCGCCCATGATCTTCGGGTCATACACCACGTCGCCCGCGAACGCGAAGCCCTTGCCGTGCGGCGTCGCGAGAAATCCCAACTGGCCCTGCACGGCGTCCATCAACACGGCATCGACCCGGCCCGCGACAAGGTCGGCGTACGCCTGATCGTAGCTCGGATACGGCACCACTTCGACGCCCGCGGCCGCCCATTTTTCGCGCGCATACGTTTCCTGCACGGTGCCTTGCTCGACCGCGACGCGCTTGCCCGCGAGCTTCGCGGCTTCGGGAAGCAAGCGCGCATCGGCGCGGGCGATGAGGCGCGTCTGATTGCGGTACAGCCGGTCCGTGAAGTCGATCTGCTCGCGGCGCTTGGCCGTCGCCGCCATCGACGAGAGGATCACGTCGAACTTGCGCGCCTGGAGGCCGGGAATGAGGCCGTCGAAGCTGCTTTGCACCCACACGCATTTCGCCTTCAGACGTTCGCAGAGCGCGTTGCCGAGGTCGATGTCGAAGCCCTGCACCGCGCCGTCCTTCGCGACCGATTCGAACGGCGGATACGTCGGATCGACGCCCATGCGAATCGTGCTCCATTCCTTCGCGGACGCGGAAAGCGAGGCGGCCGCCGTCATCATGGCGAGCGCCGCGGCGGCGAGAATCTTCCTCGAGTGTGGGGTCATCGTGTTGGCTCCGTGTGGTGTGGTTTGGTGTGGTTGACTAGCTGGGGAAGTCGCCGCGCGCGAAGTCGTCGTCGAGCGTGATGGAATCGGCCAGTTGTTCGACCGTGACCGGCTTGATCGGCGCGCGGATGCGGTAATAGCCGACATCGCCGACGCTGCGCTGCTGCACCTCTGCGATCAGTTCGCCCACGGTCGTGCCGCACCAGCGGCCCTGGCACGGCCCCATGCCGCAGCGCGAGAACGCTTTCATCTGATTCGGCCCCTGGCAGCCGAGCGCGGCGATGCGGCGGATCTCGCCCGCGCTCACTTCTTCGCAGCGGCAGACGATCACGTCGTCGTCAGCGGGACGGCGCAGCGCGGCGGGCGGCGTGTAGAGCGCGTCGAGCAGCGGGCGCACCGCGAGATGGCGGCGCAGCACGCGTCGCGCCGGGCGGCTGCGCGCGGCCTGCGTGGCGTCGTCGATGGCATCGAGCCGCCGCGCGATGTCGAGCGCCGCGAGCGCGCCCGCGTGCGCAGCCGCCTTCGCGCCGCCGATGCCCGCGCTGTCGCCGGCGATCCACACGCGGTCGATACTGCTGCGGCCACTTGCATCGGTGCGCGGCCACCAGCATGCGCTCGCGGCGTCCCACTCGTGCTCGCAGCCAAGCGAGCGCGCGAGTTGCGTCGACGGGATCACGCCCTGATGCAACAGCACGAGCGATGTGTCGATGGCATGGCGCGCGCCGCGCGCATCGCGAAACTTCACGCGTTGCGCTTCGGTCTCGCCTTCGATGGACAATTTGCTGACGCCGCGATGCACGTCGATTCCCGCTTTCGCGACCGCGCGCATCATGCGCAGGCCTTTCGCAAGATAGTCGGCGGCACGCAGCGCGGGCAGGGCGTGCGGCAGCGCGCGCCTGAACGCGCCCGCGGGCGCCGTATCGAGAATGGCGCGAACGCTGCGCCCCGCCGCGATCAGCTGCGAAGCGAAGAGCCACAGCAGCGGTCCGCTGCCCGCGAGCACCGCGTCCTGCGAAGGCGCGAGTCCCGCCGATTTCAAAAGCGTCTGGGCCGCGCCGACGCCCATCACGCCCGGCAGCGTCCAGCCGCGCACCGGCCACGGGCGCTCCTGCGCGCCGGTGGCGATCAGCACGGCGCGCGCCTTCAGTTCCAGCGTGCCGCCCGCTTCCGCGCCGCTTGCGCTGCGCGTGAGCATCGCGACGACGCCTTCTTCGAACGCGATCTGCCACACGACGCACCGCGCGAGATGTCGCGCGCCGCTTGCCACGAAACGTTCGACGAGCGCGCGGCCGGCGGCGTAGTCGTCGCCGAGCACGCGCGCGTCGGCGAGCGGCGATTCGGCGACATTGCGATAAATCTGTCCGCCGGGCGCTTCGCCTTCATCGGCGACGACGACGGACAGGCCCGCCGCGCGGGCTTCGATGGCGGCGGCCATGCCGGCCGGCCCCGCGCCGACGATCAGCAGGTCGCAGGATGTCTGCGTCATGCGAGCCTCGCGCTGCCGGCCATCGAGCGCACGCGCATGCCTTCGCGCACGCGCGTCATGCACGCCTGCTGGTTCGGCACGTCGTCGATTTCCACGAGGCAGTCGAAGCACACGCCCATCATGCAGAACGGGCCGCGCGCCGCGCCGGTGACGGGCGTCGCGCGGCAAGCGGCCTGCCCGCTCTCCAGCAGCGCGGCGGCGACGGAGTAATGGCCCGGAACGTGCCGCGCGGCGCCGTCGATATGAATGCGAACAGTCGCGGCAGGGCGAGCGGTGAGAGGTTCAAACATGGTGAGCATCGGTCGAATTCGAAAAGCGCGTGGCGACGAACGGCTGCAAGACGGGCGGCTTCGCGCCGCCCGCGATCCACGGCGCGATGAGGTCGGCGTGCGCGGCGGCGAGCGTGACGCCGCTGTGGCAGATGGCGAGGAACGCGCCGGAATGCGCGCGCGATTCCTCGTAGACCGGCAGGCCGTCGGGCGTCATGATCCGCAGCGCGCCCCACGCTCGCACGATGCGCGCGTGCGCGAGCACCGGAAACGCCGTGCGGGCGCGGCGCGCGATGTCGGCCATGACGGCGCGCGTCTGGCCGTCGTCGAAGCCGGCGTGCTCGGCCGAGTCGCCGAGCAGCACCGAGCCTTCGGGCGTCTGCCGCACGACGAGCGTCGGATAGTCGAGAAACGGCGCGAGGCGCTCGGTCACCATGATCTGTCCGCGCAACGGCGTGATCGGCGCGTGCATGCCGACCATCGGCGCGAGACGCAGATTGTCGAGGCCCGCGGCGAGCACGACGCGCCCCGCGTCCAGCACGCCCGACGCCGCGACGACCTCGAAGCTGCCCGCGCGCGGACGAATCTCGCGCACTTCGTTGCTCGGCAGGTAGACGCCGCCGTGGCGCTGAAACGCCTGCTGCATCGCGCGCAGCGTGTAGAGCGGACTCGCGTGGCCGTCGTTCGGCGAGTAGAGGCCGCCCGCCAGCGCGCTCGATGCCGCCGGAATGCGCTGCTTGAGCGCGTGCCGGTCGAGCACGTGATAGTCGAGCGAGGCGTCCTGCGCGCGCAGCGATTCGAGCAGGCGCTGGCCGGCTTCGAGTTCTTCGACCGTCTCGCATAGCTCGATGCCGCCCGGCCGCTCGAAACCCGTCTCGACGCCCGTTTCGCGGCGCAACTGCGCGGCGAACGCGCCCCAGCGTTCGGACGATTCGCGCGACCACTGCGCGTACGGCAGGCATCGTCCGCCTTTGCCCTGCACCCATACGAGGCCGAAGTTGCCGCGCGCCGCGCGAAACGCGGAATCAGCGCCATCGCAGACGGCCACGCGCTGGCCAACACGCGCGAGCCCGTAGGCGATCGCCATGCCGACGAGTCCGCCGCCGATCACGACGACATCGAAGGCCAGTCGCCCCGTGTTATGGTGCGTCGACTCCTGCATTCGCTGCTTATCCCGCGTCCGTTATGTACGAAACGCAAGCGTGCGGCGCGCAAAAATCGGCGTCAAATGACGAATCTTTCGTCATCTATAATCCAATGTTATGACCGCCACCGACCTCCGCCTGCGCCAGATCGAAGCCTTCCGCGCCGTGATGCTGCGCCACACGGTGACGCGCGCCGCCGCGTCGCTGCATATCTCGCAGCCCGCCGTGAGCCGCCTGATTGCCGATCTCGAAAGCCGCGTCGGATTCGTGCTGTTCGAGCGTCAGCAGGGCAGGCTCGTGCCGACCGCCGAAGCGCGCGTGCTCTTCGAGGAAGTCGAGCGCGCGTTCGTCGGGCTGGACCGCATCACGCAGGCTGCGCAGCAGATTCGCGCGATGCGGCGCGGCTCCCTGCGCGTGGCCGGGTCGCCCGCGGTCGCGCTCGATCTGCTGCCCGCCGTGATCGCGCGCTTCGTCGAGACGCATCCGGGCATCGACGTGACGCTGCTCGCGCACAGCGCGACCACGGTGGTCGACAAAGTGGCGTCTGGACAGTGCGATGTCGGGCTCATCGCGGAGCCGATTCCGCATCACGCCGTGCGCAGCGAGCGTCTTGCCGATGCCGTCATGCGCTGCATCGTGCCGCGCGGACATCGGCTGGCGCGCAAGCCCGCGTTACGCCCCGCCGATCTGCGCGGCGAGCGCTTCATTTCGTTTCCGCTGAGCTTCGATGCGCGAAGCGCGATCGACCGCGTCTTCGTCGATCACGACGTGAGCCGCGATCTCGTCATCGAGGCGCAGCTTTCGCAAGCGATCGTCGCGCTGGTGGCGAACGGCGCAGGCGTCGCGCTGATCGACCCGGTCACCGCCGCGTATGCGCGTCAGCGCGTGGCGGTGAAGCCGTTCGAGCCCGCCGTGCCGGATCATTTCTACATTGTGACGCCCGCTTCGCAGCCGCTCTCCGTCGCATGCGATGCATTCGTCAGCGACATGCGCGAAGCCTTTTCAGCACTCATTGCGGGCTGACGCGCCAACCGTCGGGGCTGCCAAGGAACGCGGGATGCTGCATGCAACCGGATCTCCAACCTTCCGGACATGCCATGCGAATCAAACTCAAGCCTCTCGATCAACAGACGATTGTCCTCACCGGCGCGACGAGCGGAATCGGTCTCGCCACCGCCCGGCGCGCGGCGAAGGCCGGCGCGCGTCTCATGCTCGTGGCGCGCGACGAAACCGCGCTTGCCGTGCTCGCCGACGAACTCACGAGCGAGGGCGCGCCCGCCGTCGCGTACACGGCCGCCGATGTCGCCGACGAAAGTCAGCTTCAGGCCGCCGCCGATGCAGCCATCGACCGCTTCGGCGGCTTCGATACGTGGATCAACAACGCGGGCGTCTCGGTCTATGGCCGCATCGCCGATGTCTCGCTCGAAGACCAGCGCAAGCTCTTCGACACCAACTACTGGGGCGTCGTGAACGGCTCGCGCGTGGCGGTGAAACACTTGCGCGAACGCGGCGGCGCGCTCATCAACCTGGGCAGCGAACTATCCGATGTCGCCGTGCCGCTGCAAGGACCGTATGTCGCCTCGAAGCACGCGGTAAAGGGCTTCACGAACTCGCTGCGCATCGAACTGAAGAACGAGAAGGTGCCGGTGTCCGTGACGCTTATCAAGCCCGCGGGCATCGACACGCTCTTCGTCGAGCACGCGAAGAACTACCTCGACGAAGAGCCGAAGCTGCCGCCGCCGGTCTATGCGCCCGACGTCGTCGCGAAGGCGATTCTTCACGCGGCCGTGCATCCGGAGCGCGATATCTATGTCGGCGGCGCGTCGCGGGCGATGGCGAGCTTCGGCCAGAGCGCGCCGCGTCTCTACGACGCGATCGCGAGCCTGCTGGGCGTAAAGGCGCAATCGAAGGGCGAACCGAAGCAATCCGGCGATGCGCTTTACGAAGGCGGCGGCGATCTGCGCGAGCGCTCGGGCAAGAACGGCCGCGTGCGCGAATTCAGTCTGTACACCGGCGCGCGCCTGCAACCGGCGGGCGCGCGCGCCGCATTGACCGGCGCGGCTGCCGTGCTGCTCGTGATGATGGCGCGGCGCTATGTGCGCCAGACGCGCGACGCCTATTGACCGACGCTGTCCCGATGAGGAGTTGACCATGTACCGACTGAGCCGCTGTGTCGCCGCCGCAAGCCTCGCATGTGCATTCGTCGCGCAATCCGCGCTCGCGCAGGACCCGACGGGCGATGTCGCCGCGAACGCGCGCATGGGTGGCGCGCGATTGCAACTCGTCGCGCGATTCGAGCATCAGGTCACGGGCGTGACCGTCTCGCCGACGGGCCGCACCTTCGTCAATTTCCCGCGCTGGACGGAGGACGCGCCGATCTCGGTGGCAGAACTCGGCGCGAGCGGCGACCTGCGGCCGTTCCCCGATGCCGAGTGGAACGCGTGGCGCAACGCGCGCCGCGACGAGATTTCGCCTCAGGATCACTGGGTGTGCGTGCAGTCGGTCGTGGCGGACAAGCAGGGCAATTTATGGGTGCTGGACCCCGGCGCGCCGGCGCAGTCGCTCGTCGTGCCGGGCGCGCCGAAGCTCGCGCAGATCGATCTCGCGACGAACCAGATCGCGCATGTGTTCCACTTCGATGAGAGCATCGCGCCGCAAGGCAGCTATCTGAACGACGTTCGCCTGAGTCCGGATGGCCGCTTCGTCTACATCACCGACTCCGGGGCGCGTGGCGCGATCGTCGTGATCGACCGGACGACGGGCATCGCGCGGCGGCTCTTGGACGGCGATCCGAGCACGCAGTCGGACAAGACCGTGACCGTGACCGTCGACGGCAAGCCGCTGCGTCAGACCGATGGCCGCGGCGTGAACTTCTCTGCCGACGGCATCGCGCTCACGCCCGACGGCCGCTATCTGTACTGGCAGGCGGTGAAGGGCAAGACGCTGTATCGCATCGCCACCGACGCGCTGCAGAATCCGCAACTGAGCGCGCAGCAGGTGTCGTCGCGCGTTGAGACGGTGGGCATCGACGGTCCGGCGGACGGGCTGCTTTTCGACCGGCGCGGCCGGCTGTATGTGTCGGGCGTCGAGGATCACGCGGTGCGCGTGCGCGAGGGCGACCGGCTCTGGACGCTGCTGCGCGATCCGCAGCTGCGCTGGCCGGACACGTTCACGCAAGGCCCGGACGGCACCGTGTACGTGACCGACTCGCGCATCCCGGACATGAGCTGGTTTAAGCCGGATAACCCGATCGCGCTGCCGACTTCGCTGTATGCGATTCGGCGCAGGTAAGTGAGTGCGGCGGGTTGCGTCGCGCAGCTTTGCGATTCGGCGGCAGGGCGCTCGGCGCGGGCGGCGCGTGGCATGGATCGCCCCATTGGTCGCACTCGGTTCGCGGTCTCGCTCGTGTCGGATGCCTACGGTAGGCCGCGAGTCGCTTCGATAATGCTGCTCGGCGGACGTCGGCTATCGGAGCCGTTCGCGCCGGGCGCTGACGGCCCGAAGCGCCGGCTGGTGCCAGCGGTAGGCGTCGAGTCGCTGTGGTAACGCTGTTCGCCTCACGCGACGATCCGCAACCGGTCTCGCGCACCGCAAACGTCCGCGCGTCCTGTTCGCACGTGCGCTACGGTCCTGGGCGCGGCCGCCGCCCATGCTTCCGTCGGCGCGTCGCGTCGCGTCTAACCGCGTAAGCACGAGCGAGACGCTTACACGCCAGCGAAACGAGTGACCGCGCGAAACGCCCCTGGTTCGACATTTGCTTGACATCCTGCATAGGGCCGCAAAGACCGTGTCGATCAACAAGACCGGCCCAAAACACAAAAAAGGGAGAACGACCATGGGGCTGATGCCGCTCACCCTCGAATGGCGCGACGTCTCCATACGCTTGCTGCTGGCCGCGGTGGCGGGCATCCTGATCGGCTTCGACCGAGGAGAATCCGGCAAGGTCGCGGGCCTGCGGACAACGCTGCTTGTCTGCCTCGCCGCGTGCCTCTCGATGCTCGAAGTCAACGCGCTGCTCGCGCAGTCGGGCAAGACGCCCGAGTCGTTCGTGCAGATGGACGTGATGCGCCTGCCGCTCGGCATCCTGTCGGGCGTCGGGTTCATCGGCGCGGGTGCGATCATGCGCAAGGACGGACTCGTCAAAGGCGTGACGACGGCGGCGACGCTGTGGTTCGTGACGGTGGTCGGCCTGTGCTTCGGCGGCGGGCAACTCGGGCTCGGCGTCGCGGGCGTCGCGCTCGGCATTGTCGTGCTGTGGTTCATGAAGGCAATCGAAGTGCGGATTCCTCGCGAAAATCAGGCACAACTGAAGATCACCTACGAGCCCGGACGCTTCTCGAAGGAAGCGCTCGTCGAATCGATGCGCGCGCGCGGCTGCCGGCTCGCCGCCGTGGCAGGAGCGTCGGGGCAGCCGGGGAATCGCGTCGAGGAGCGCTACGAGGTCCGCTGGTACGGCGCGCCGAATGCGCGCGAATTGCCGCCGTTCGCCGAATGGGCGATGAAGGCGGGCGCGGCGCAGACCGAATGGTCCCTCACGCGATGAAGCGCTACGCGGCGCGCGCCGTCGTTCAGAGTTCTGGCGTCTTGAGGTCCGCGTCGACAATCTGCTTGCCGCGCGTCTGCGCGGCATTCTTCGCGGCATCCTTCGAATCGAACGGACCGAGTTCCTCGGCTCCGTCGAAGGGATAGAGCAGGCGCGCATCCGTCAGCCGCACGACCTTGAGGGTTCCGATGAAGCCGCCGCTCACGTGCGGCCGATACGACGCGTACACCGCGTAGTCGTCTTCGTTGAGGCCGGGCTTGGCCGCATGGTCCTTCTTCCACGGGAACAAGACGAGCTTCGCACGTCGCGAGACCGGTTCTTTCATGGCCGGGATCATTGAGAAAGGAGTCGACGCAGCTGTTAAGCATTCGCTGTGCCGAACTCCGATGACCACGCGGCGCAGTGCGGAACCGGCCGCGAGGAGCGTCAGCTCTTCAGATCGTCCGGAACCTTGCCACCGTTCTCGGCGAGCTTCTTCATCACTTCCTTGTGCAGCCAGATGTTCATGGATGCGGAGTCGTCCGTGTTACCCGTGAAGTGCAGCTCCGATGCGAGTTCCTTGCGCGCCTGAAGGCTGCTGTCGAGGTCGAGCAGTTTCATCAGGTCGACAATGGACGTGCGCCAGTTCAGATTGGCGCCGTGCTGCTGTTGCTTCTGCGAGAGGATGGCTTCGACATCCACTTCAGGCATCGGCGTGACGGGCGGGCGCGCGGGCTCGGCACCCGACGTGGCCGGCGCCGCCGACGTCGCGGTCGGGCTCGCCTGCGCCGCTGCCGTTGCGCTGCCCGCTGCATTGTTCGCGGCAGGCGGTGTCGCGCCGCCCGATGCGGTGGCGGCCGGATGATCGTGCGGGAAGATCTTGTTCAGAATGGTCGAGAAAATGCTCATCAGGTTCTCCTATCGAAAGAATGAAAATGCGCGCCGGCCGCGCTGCCGCGACCGCCGCGATGGAAAGAATTTCAACTCTCCTGACCCACCGCCTTCGATACGGCTGCGGGACTTTCGTATTCCTGATCGGGCAACGCGTCGAGCGCGTTCGTGACCTCCTCGCTCGCGCCGTTGCCGCGAGCGGTGTCGAGGAGCGTCTGCTTGTCGGCGGGATAGTCGATGCCTTTCAGCGCCTTCTGCATGTCGATGAACATGCTGTTCGATCCGCCGGACTGGTTGTTCGCCATTGCATTTCTCCTGTGAAGTGTGTTTGCAGCCGCGACTGACGCCGCAGCCGCCTGACTACTGGCTCGCGCCTGCGGGCGCGTCGCTCGCGGCGGTCGCGGGGAAGCTCGCCGCGGCCGGCGCCGATGCCATCGGCGCGGAACCCATCGACGCGGGTGCGGCCGCCGACGTATCGCTTGCCGCGCCGCCGCCCGCTCCGCTGCCCGCGTCGCCGCCGCGCTTGCAGCCCGCCGTGAGCGACAGTGCGATGAGCACCGCGGCGAGCGTTGCAACCCGGGTTGTGCTGTTCCTGACCATGCTTTCGTCCTCCGTGCTTCGTGCTTCGTTATGGAATCACGACGACCCGCTCACGTCCCTGAACGGGACTTCGACGAGCGTCGTCTGCACCGACGTGCCGCTTTCCCACGCGTTCGCGCCCTCCGCGATGTCCGGCACGGGAATGCCGTAGCGTCTGCGCTTGCGGTCTTCGGACGAGACGCCGAGACGCGCGTCGCGTTCCGCAACCATCGCCTCGTTCACCTGACCGTCCTGCGTGAAGCCCATCATCAGTTGCGGCGGGCCGTACGGAAATTCATCGCGATCGATCTGCCACGTATGAAACGTCTTGCCGTAAGTCGACACGAGGTCCTGAAAATAGGCGCGCTCTGCGAGTTCCGGAATGCCGGGCGCAATCAGAGTGCCGGACTTCACTTCGTAGTGATGGCTGTGCCACAGGCGTTTTTCTTCCGCCGGCAACTGCCGGAACCGCTCCTCCGAAATGATGTATTCGATGCCGATGAGACGCGCGTCCGGCCGGTTCGAATCGAAAATCACGCATTGATGCAGGTCATGCCGAAGATGAATGCAGAAGTGATGCGCCTCGACCTGCCGGCCCATGTCGTCCGCATACATGTGAAAGCCGTTCAGCCACGTACTCATGGCCTGAAGCGGATACTTCGGCTGCATGACGCCCGATGCGAGATCGAGCAGGCGATGCTTGGCAGAATGGCCTTCACCCACGCGCGCGATGGCATTCGCGCGGCGTCCGATCAGAACGCCTGCCGCCGCCGCGAGACCGGCCACGACGCCCGCCGCGAGCGGCATGAAGGCGTCCCGTCCGCCCGGTGCGCTTGATCCGCTCAATTCGTTCGACAGTTCACGCCGGTTGCGCATCGATGCCTCCGTTCGCTTGCATTGCTCCTCGGGTGAACGAAGCAATCACCGTTCCGGCGCGATGCGTCGCGCCGCCGCGAGCGGAGGCACCGCGATTGCTTGATGGTGGCCGTGCGGCGCGGGCCGCTTCTCGCGACGCCATGACGCGCGCCGCGACGGCTCGCTGCGACGAGCACTTCCCGACATCGAACCATCAGGAGATCGACATGAGCACGTCATCGCAAAACGGCAAGCCGGAACAGTCGCAGAACGGCGACGAAGAAGCGCAGAGCGGCAGCGACGAAACCTTTACGACCGATATCTCCGAAACCGACGACGAAGGCACGACCGTGCGCGAGGCCGAAGTCAAGGCGGACGACTTGTCCGAAGTGAAACCCGCGGGCGGCGGACAGTCGTAAGCGCCGCGCGACCGGTCAACGCAGGATCGAGCCGCCATGCGCGTTCATCATCTGAATTGCATTTCGAGTTGTCCGCTCGGCGGCAAGCTCTTCGACGGGCGCACGCCGAGCCTCTTGCGTCGCGGCGAATTGACTTGTCATTGCCTGCTGATCGAAACGAACGACGGGCTCGTGCTCGTCGATACCGGCTTCGGCCTGCGCGATGTCGCGAATCCGCAGAGCCGCCTGAGCACGTTCTTCCTGTTCATGCTGAAGCCCGATTTCCGCGAGGAAATGACGGCGGTGCGGCAGATCGAGCGGCTCGGCTTCAAGGCGAGCGATGTCCGCCATATTCTGATGAGTCATCTGGACTTCGACCACGCGGGCGGACTCGACGACTTTCCGCAGGCGACCGTTCATATGCTGCAGATCGAGCGCGACTATGCGCTCGCGCAGAAGACGTGGCTCGACCGGCAGCGCTTTCGTCCGCAGCAGTGGTCGACGCGCGGCAACTGGAAGGTGCATCGCGCGGACGGCGAGAAGTGGCGCGGCTTCGACAGCGTGCGGCCGCTGCCCGGCTTTAGCGACGATATCGCTTTCGTGCCGCTGCCCGGCCACACGTTCGGGCACGCGGGCATCGCCGTGCGCAAGGATGACCGGTGGCTGTTGCTCGCTGCCGATGCGTATTTCTTCCACACCGAGATGGACGCCGAGCGGCCGCGCTGCACGCCCGGCCTCGCGTTCTATCAGTGGATGCTGGAGAAAGACCGCGCGGCCCGCCTGCGCAATCAGGCGCGACTGCGCGAACTGTGCCGCACGGCCGGTTCCGAGCTGACGGTGTTTTGCAGCCACGATCCGTTCGAATTCGAGCGCCTCGCCGGACGCTCGCCCGGCATTCCGGCGGAGCATCTCGTGATGGCGTGAGGCGATGACGTGAAGCGATGACGTGAAGCGGGCACGCAATTCGCTCGTCGAGGGCATGACACGACGCGTTCGATCACACGCATCCGCACACGTTGCGCGATCCGCACGCTCCGCCTGGCCTGCGCTCGCGGTAGCGGGCACGTGCGCGCTGGCGGCATGGGCGGCCGTCGAATGGAAGCGGCTCAAGCGCACGCCTGCGCTTTCCGCCGCCAGCGCGAACGCGGGCATCACCGCGCGCACAACGCAGGCCGGTCCCTACCGCATGTTTTCGCGGCACGCGCTGCGCGAGGGGCATGGTTCGCGCGTGCCGGTCGTGCTGGTGCACGGCCTCGTCATTTCCAGCCGCTACATGGAGCCGCTCGCGCTCGCCCTGCGCGATGCCATCGACGGCCTCGACGTTCACGCGCCCGATCTTCCCGGCTTCGGCGAAAGCCCGACGCGCGAGCGCTCGCTCACAGTGCCCGAACTCGCCGATGCGCTGCGCCTGTGGCTCACGGCGCGCGGCATCGACAAGGCCGTGTTTATCGGCAATTCGTTCGGCTGTCAGATACTCGCGGATTTCGCGGCGCGCTTTCCCGGCTGCGTCGACAAGCTCGTGCTGCAAGGGCCGACCGTGGATCGCGCGGCGCGTTTTCTGCCCGCGCAGATGCTGCGCGACTGGCGCAACGGGCGGCTGGAAAGGGCGCGGTCGGCGGCGGCGCTCGGGCGCATCGACTATGCAAAAGCCGGCCTCGGTCGCGCCTTCGCGACGATGCGCGAACTCGTGCGGGACCGCATCGAGGACAAGCTCTCGCGGGTACAGGCGCCCACGCTCGTCGTCGTGGGTTCTCGTGATTCGGTGGCGCCGCTCGCATGGGCGCGCGAAGTGGCGCAGCGCTTGCCGCATGGCGAACTGCTCGTCATCGAAGGCGGCACGCATACGCTCAACTATGTGTACCCGCATAGCATGGCGCTCGCCATCCGCCCGTTTCTGCTCGATGGCGTCGATCGCGACAAGGGAGCCGCGCGCGCATGACGAGACCTCCACCCGGCATCGCGCGTTTCGATTCCGCCGCCGGCATGGTGCAGGCTCTCGCGGCCTCGCTGCACGGCGAGCGGTTCACGAGTCCGAGCCAGTCGCCGCTCTTCGACAGCCTGATGCCCGCGCTGAACCAGCTGCCGCGTCGGCCGCGCGAATGGGCGTATTCGATCGGCGGCATGACCGAGGGCATCGCGCCGCACGCGGCGCGCAAGCTGGATGTGGAAGGCATCGGCGAATGGATCGCGGGGCTGTATCCGCAACGGACGTTCGATGCAGCGTTCATCGGCTCGTCGAATGGCGCGCTCATGCATCTGGCCGCCGCGATGGGCGTGCCGTGGCTGCCGCAGACGTTCATGTGTCCGGTGCGCGCGCCGTTTTCCGATCCCGACGACGCAGAGCGCGGCTTTCGCGAAGGCTTGCGCATCGTCGAGGGCTTGCTCGCCGCCGATCCGCGCATTGCCGTGCATCACATGCAGGACCCGAATCAGGACCGGCTGATGTTGTCCGCGATGAGCTACTTCCGGCTGAAGATGCGCGCGTTGCCGCTGGCGTATCGCGAGTTCCTGCTGCGCAGCCTCGCGCCGAACGCGACCATTTATATCGACACCTGCACGCGCGACTGGCCGGTCACGCGCACGAGCGAGCGGTCCGTGTATCAGTTCGGCGCGCTCGGCGGCGCGACCGAGGCCGAGTACTTCGAAGGCAGTCCGCGCGTCGACGCGTATTTGCGTCGCTACCGCTCGCGCTGGCCGCGATGGGAGCCGCCCGCGCCGACCGAGCGCGCGCCCGAGGCCGAATGGGGCTTCGATGCCGCGCTGACCGAGAGCATCGTGGCGCTCGCCCGCGAGAAAAACTGGCGCGTGGTGGAGATGCGCTTCGACGAGCCCGAGTCGTTGAGCTTCGTCGCGGCGCGGATGATTCGCGACTGGTATCGCAGCCTGAACGTGGAAGCGGCGCGGCTCGTGGTCGATTCGTTCATTCTGATGGACCCGCAAACGACCCTGCGCCTCCGCGCGATTCCGCTCTGGCTCGTGTTCTGCACGGACCCGTCCGCTGAAACGCTGCGGCGCTTTCTGGAAACGGAATCGTTCGATGAGATCGACCTGATGCTGTTCTCGCACGGCACCGAAGGCGTCGGTGTGACGCCGATTGCAGCGTGGCGTGCGTTGATCGAGAGAAGCAGGCGAGAAGGGCGTTTTCTCGGCGTGGATACGCGCCGCTATCCGCGCGACTTTGCGACGTTCGCGCGCTTCGGCCGGGCGCTTGCCGAACTCGGTCCGCAAGCCGAACCGCCGCCGCCGATGACGCTATCGCAGTTCGAAGCCGGCCTGTGCGCGCACGGCCCGCGTCACGGCGTGAAGATGCGCCCGCTGTGACGAGGCACGCAGCTTGCATGAGCAAGACGCGCTAACAGACATCGCAGGAGGAAGCGGCCATGAAAGGACAACCGACCGAAAACGCGGAGCGTCAGGACGATCAGAGCGATCGAAGCGATCAAAGCGATCAAAGCGATCAAAGCGATCCGCGTCTCGACAACCCGAAGGCGTCGCCGACGTCGAACGCCGAGAAGGACCCCGACGAGTGGGTGACCGGCGACGAGCCGATGACGGGCGCGCAGGCGTCGTATCTGAAGACGCTTTCCGAAGAGGCGAAGGAGCCGTTCGACGCGTCGCTGACGAAAGCGGATGCGTCGCGCAGGATCGACGAGCTTCAGGCGAAAACGGGCAGGGGACAGAAGTCCTGACCGCCCGCCGCGCCGCCCGGCGCGCGAGCGCGGCGGCGTCTCGTCAGAACTTGTAGCCGACGGAGAGGAAGCTCACGATCGGATTGAGCTTGATCTTCGATTCGCTGCGGACCGTGCCGACGGCCGATTGCGTTTCCAGACGCGCGCGCGCCGACAGCCACATGTACGACAGCGAGAACGACGCCGACCAGTGGTCGGTGAAGTTGTACGTGAAGCCGGCGTTGGCCACGGGCGCGAACGAACTGCTGAGGCTCACGGTCGTCGGGCCGGTCAGCGCATTGCCGAACTGGCTCGAATAGAGGAATGCGCCGTTCGCCATCGGCGCGGTGAGCTTCGTATCCGAGAACCACACATACGCGCCGCCCGCCGCGATATACGGACGGAAGCGGCTTTGCGCGCTGCCGAAGTAATACTTCAGCAACAGCGTCGGGCTCCATTCGCGCGCCGAACCCAGCTTGCCGATAGCGCCGAGCGTGCCCGTGCCGTCGAGATTGAACTTCGGCGGCACGCCCATCACGGCTTCAGCGGCGATATGGTCGGTGAAGAAGTAGGTCGTCGTGATCGCGAAGGTGTCGGCGTTGCTCACCGAGGCGCCCGCGTTCGGCTGCGTCATCGTCTGACCCAGCGCGTTGATCTTGAACGGCTCGCTGGAATCCTGCGGCGAGAAGTGCATCCACCCCGCGTTGACGACGATATTTCCCGCCGCCTGTGCGTGAGCGCCGCCGACACATAAGGCAGCGGCCGCCGCACACGCGATTTGCTTCGTTTTCATTCTTCTTGTCCAGATAGGGTACCGGTCCCCGCAGCGCGCCCTCGCGCTGCGCGGATCATCATTTGCCGCAACGGCGATGCTCGGTTACAGGCAGCAGTCGAGGCTCATCTTGAAGTACTCGTAGCTCATCGCGATGCTGCGCTTGACCGCATGCACTTCGTCGACGCCCGGCGCATTGCCGAGCAGCGTCGCGACGATTTCGAGCGCTTCCCACGGATGCGCGTCGTCGTAGTGCGCGTGCAGGCTGAGCCAGCGCATCGCCTTGCGGCGGATCGACACCGGGAAGCTGTTCGCGTACGTGTCCGTGCTGCATACGAGCGTGGACCATTCCCCGGTCACGCCTTCGATCGCGAAGTTGGTCGCCGCGATGCTCGCCGCGAGCGCGTCCGTGCTGCTGCTCTTCCAGCACCAGTGGCTGAGCGCGTAAGCGAGCGACGGACCGTTGGCCTTCATCAGGTCGCGCTTGCTCACATCGTGCGCGGCAGCCCAGTCGACCCAGTAATCCGCATGGTTCTGCTCGACGCGGATATTGCGCGTGAGATAGCGCCGCGCCAGGTCTTCGCCGCGCGAGTGCCCGTAGCGGACCTTTTGCAGGTTCATCGCCATGTATTGCGGAAACTGCTCGACGACGGGCCAGCCGTTGACGAGGAACGCTTCTGCCTGACGCGGCTCGAGCTTGGCTTCGCGCATCGCCGCGAAAATGGGATGCGAGACGACGGCCAGCTTTGCTTCTTTGGTCTCGGCCAGCACATCGCCGAGCCAGGCCGGGTAACTTGCGATGTCTTTCAAATCGCCCACCCGCTGAAAAGTCGGATCCAACGTGTTCTCCTGATTAGATGTTGATAGGTTCGACATGCTGTGCCCAAGGCGCGGGGCGCCCAACATGAAAACCCTGAACGAAATCGACGCCCATCTCGCGCAATGCGCGCAGAATCGCTTCGCTTTCGACATACTCCGCGATCGTCAGACGGCCCATCGAATGGCCGATGTCGTTGATCGCGGCGACCATGTCGCGATTAACGGCATCTTTGAGCATGTCCTTGATGAAACCGCCGTCGATCTTGATGTAGTCGACCGGGAGGTGCTTCAGATACCCGAACGACGACATGCCCGCGCCGAAGTCGTCGAGCGCGAACTTGCAGCCGCGCTTCTTCAACTCGCGGATGAAGCGCGCGGCCGCGGCGAGATTGGCGACGGCGGTGGTTTCGGTCACTTCGAAGCAGATCGCCGAGGGCGCGACGCCGCTGATGGCGAACTGCTCGTTGAGGAACTGGAGGAAGCGCTCGTCGCCGATCGACGCGCCCGACAGATTGATCGCGTACTGCATGTGATCGGAAGGCGGCGTGTTCGCGAGCGTCGAAAAGACCGCGCGCACGACCCAGCGGTCGATGGCCGACATGAGGCCGTAGCGTTCGGCGGCCGGCATGAAAAGGCCCGGCGGCACGATATCGCCGCGTTCGCCGACCATGCGCAACAGGATTTCCACGTGCTGCTGCGGTTCTTCGCGTCGGCCCGCTCGCGGGTCGGCGGCCTGAATGTCCTGCGCATAGAGGCAGAAGCGGTCGTTCGCGAGCGCGTCCTTGATGCGGCCGCACCACGACATTTCGCTCGCGTGGCGCGTCAGTTCCTTGTCGCCGGGCACGGCCAGATGCACGCGGTCGCGGCCGCGCTCCTTCGCGAGATAGCAGGCGATGTCGCCATAGCGCATCGCGGTTTCCACGTCGAGCCCGGTCTGCCGCAGATCGACCACGCCGATGCTCACGCTCGTCGACAGGCGATGCGTCTCCCATGACCATTCGAACGCTGCCACGTCCTTGCGCAGGCGCTCCGCGATCTGCATCGCGCGATGCTTGTCGCAATTGCAGAGCAGCGCGCCGAACTCGTCGCCGCCCAAGCGGCCGAGCACGTCTTCTTCGCGCAGGCATTGTTCGATGAAGAGCGCGACTTCGCGCAGCATCGCGTCGCCAGCGGCGTGACCGTAGGTGTCGTTCACGACCTTGAACTGGTCGAGGTCGAGCATCATCAGCATCTGCGCGCGATGCGAGTCGTCCACATCCGACTCGGGATCGAGCGCGGTGCTCAGGCGCCGTTCGAATTCGGTGCGGTTCAGAAGCCCGGTGAGGCCGTCGTGCGTCGCCTGCCACGCGAGGTTCGAGACGTACTCGCGCTCGCGCGTCATGTTCCTGAGCAGCAGCACGACGCCCGTCAACGTATCCGACGTGTCGCGCACGAGCGACGTGATCGCCTGCACGACGATATCCTTGCCCAGCGCGTTCGTGAGAATGAGGTCGCCGCCGGCTTCCTCCGGTTCCGCGCCCTTGAGCGCTTCGTCGATCACATCGACCGGGCGGCGATCCCATTCCCGCGCCACGGTGACGAGCGCGCCCAGCGGCCGGTTCACGCACGCGGCGGCTTCGCGGCAGAAGAGCTTTTCGGCGGCCGGGTTGATGAACTCGACGAGGCCCGACGGCCCCACGGAAATCACCGCCTCGCCGATGGAGCCGAGCGTCGCCTTCGCGCGCGCCTCGCTCCGTCGCAGCGCGTTCTCGGTTTCGAGCCGCGCGGTGATGAAGCGTCGCGCATACCAGGCCGACAGACACACGAGCAGCACGGCGACCACGACGTTCACGGTAAACAGCAGCATCGCCGTCTGGCGGAACGCCGAGCCGAGCACGTCGGCGAATGCGCGCGAGATCGGCGCAATCGAACCGTTGATGTTCCAGACTTCGTTGGTGAGGCGGTCCACTTCGGCGCGAGCCCCGGGACCGCTTCTGACGGCGGCGCGCAGCTTCCTGCCGGCGTCCGTGAGTTGGTCGACGAGCAGATCGCCCGCCGTCCAGTACGCCACGGCTTCCTGGAAGTAGCTCGCGCGCCGGAAGGTGCGGAACACCCAGATCACCGCGCCGACGTCGGCGGGATAGACGCCGCTCGCGAGCAGGGCGGCGCGCGCCTCGGGCACGTTCGGGTCTGGCCGGTCGAGCGCGAGCCGCGCGCGCTTCAGGCTGAGCGGATACGCGATCGCGTCTTCGTATTGACGGAACGCCTGTTCGTCGCCGGTCTGCGCATAACGCGCGAGATAAAAAACGGCGTCCTTCTGTCCTTTGGACCAGGTGCTTTCACCGCCGATATACGCGCGCACCGACGACATGATCGCGAGACTCGTCGCCGCCATCGCCAGGAGGGAGATGACGACCGCGAGAAACGGCCAGATCGTGTTAAATAGTTGCCGGTTTGTCGTCTTGGGGGCAACGCGCATGTTTACCTTCTTGTTGTTCGCTTGATACGTCTTGAGCGATGCGACTGCTGGCCCGAGTAACGACCACGCCGACCGGACTATCCGGATAATTCACCCTCATCCGGAATATCGGCAGCAGGCGTCCGGCCTTGAGGGCCGAGCGCCTAAGGCAAACGTTTGGTGCGTTGAATGTTAATTATCGAATAACGTCGGCCGATAAAAGTCTGTGAGGTAAAAAGCGGCGCCTGCGGGGAGGGGAATCGGAAAGAAAAGGATCAGCCGCGCGTGTCGATCCACTCGCGAGCCCATTGGCGCGAGTACTCGACGGCGTCGGCTTCGTTGGAAAAGTAATCCAGCGAGAAGAACCGATATTGCGCGTCGTTCTCGCTGGCGGAGTCGCGTTCGAGCAGGAGATCGGCGGAGAAGGTTTCGTCGCGAAGCGGATGCGCGAACGCGTGCACCGCATAACCGCGGTAGTGTTGAGTCGTGTTCATTTTAGTTTTAAGGTCGTGGGCTTTCCGTCGATGCGGAAGAAGCCGGAGGACAATGCGCCCTCGATAGACGCCAGAAAAAATCGTCTGGGCCGAAAGATCTGGCCGGAGAGGGCCGAGAGATAAGCGGGGGACGGAGAGAGGCGAAGCGAGGGAAGCGGAAAAAGCGCGGATAAAACGCGGGGGCCTCGTGGCCCCCGCGCATGCTGCGAATTACTGCGAACTACTGAATCAAGACTTACAGCGGCTTGATGTTCGAAGCCTGCATGCCCTTCGGGCCGCGCTTCGTTTCGAAGCTCACCTTTTGGCCTTCGGCCAGGGTCTTGAAGCCGTCGGCGCGAATCTCCGAGAAGTGCGCGAAGAGGTCGTCGCCGCCATTGTCGGGGGTGATGAAGCCGAAGCCCTTAGTGTCGTTGAACCACTTGACGGTACCGGTGTCCATGAAAATCCTGAAATAAAAATTGAAGATGCTCGAATCGAGCGGGGTGAAGCGGCAAGGAGGGAGTGGACAACGAATACCGGAGGAAAATCGGACTATTGATGAGCAGCAATCGACTTCTTGTACTTCAAGGGCCATTATGCCAATCCCAATCGAATCAGTCAACTATTTCTTGCATCTGATTCGACAAGGACGCCCGGCCGCGTGCATGACGCGACCGGGCCGACGTCATGCTGACGTTACAGCGGGTTCTTCTTGGTACCGGTCACGCCCGTGGTCCCTTCGATGCCCGTGGTCGTGCCTTCCACGCCCGCGGTGCGTTCCACTTCCACTTCGGTGCCGCGGACGGTATCCGTGATCGTCTCCGTGCGGTTGGAGCTTTCCTTGCCGACGACCACTTCCTCGACCACGCGCGCCGTCTTCGCGACGACCGGCTGTTCAGCCGTTTCCTTGATCTCGACGAAGCCTTCCTTCAGGTCCGCCGCCGTCGCGGGACGGTCCACTGCGCGGCGCTCGATGCTCGCGTGTTCTTCATGCAGGTTCACCGACTCGCTGACCGGCGTTTCGGTCAGGCGCGAGTACACGCGCACGCCGCCCGTTTGCACTTCACGCTTGCCGACTTCGAGCGACTCCTGCACGACCGGGAAAGCCTGGCGTTCCGCTGCAACTTCATCCGCGGTGTAGGCGGGTGCGTTGCGGTCATAGCCCGTGTAACCCGTATTGCGCCATTGCGCCACGCGCGAGTCGATGTCGATTGCGCCGGCCGCATACAGCGCGTCGCGCACGCGTTCGGTTTCCATTCCGTCGGGCACGTCCACCGACAGCAACGCGCTGCCACGGCGTACCGCTTCCTGATAATGACCGATCTCTTCCGGGCGGTCGTCGTCGCCGAAGAGGTTCTTGAAGAAGTGTTCGATGCGGCCCATCGCGCCTTCATGCGCTTCGCCGATCGGACGGTCCGTCGCAACATCGCTCGTGGCGGTGCCGGTCGTCATCGACGAGCCGGCATCATTCGAATGCACGCTCATGTCCGCGCGCGCGATGCCTTCTGCTTCGAGGCGGGTCTGAGCGAGTTCGGCGTCCTGAAGCGTATTGAATACACCAATGATAGTCTGAGTCATAGCAGCATCTCCGAGAAAAAGGCGTACGCAAGCCGGGGTTGAAGCGCGTGCGATGAGGATCGCAACGCGCGTTCCCGCGCGTGCATCAGCCTGCCTGCGGATCGCGCTTCCATTCGCCGTCCGGCCCCTCGCGCCGCTCTACGACGAGTTCCTCAGAATTCACAAGAACCTGGTGCACGACGTCGTGTTGCGTCTCGGTCGTCTGCACGTACACCTCTTCTTTCAACGTCAGTTGCATCCTGACCACCGGCACATATTCGTATACCGGTATGACGAGCGTATCGCCTTCGCGACGCGGTTCGCTGCGCTCCTCGACAGGCCGATTCACTGCCACGCGCCTCACTTCCACTTGCTGCGTGGAGAGGCGCATCGAAACGGGTTGCATTTCCTCATGCACGACCTTGCGCACGCGCACCGAGCCGGTCTCGGTCGTGCGCACGCCGACCGCGAGTTCTTCCTGTACCGCGGACAGGCGCACTTCTTCCGACGGCGGCGTGACATTGGCCGGGGTATCGTCTGAGTTCATCGGCTTCTCCATCGCAGATTCGCGGCACGCTGATTCGTCCGCTCGAAGACGGCCGCCTTCGCGCGGGTTGCGCGACGGCCATCCGAACAACGGACCGCGCAAGCACTGTGCCGCTCGCGAGCGAGCGCAAGCCGGTGGGCAGGGAGTCAATGTATCGGCGCGACCGTCCCGAGCTTCTCCGCGAGCATCCTTTCGTAGACGCCGAAGTGCAGGTCCACTTCCTCCTGCGTGACCGTCTGCACGAAGAGATTGATCTGTTCCGGCATGAGTCCGAACACGGCGGCGATGGCAGCTTCCAGTTGCGGCGCGCAGACGCGGTCTTCGGCGATCGTCGTTCCCACGGTGATGTCGTGCACCTTCTCGTGCCGAAAGACGATCTCGACGATCCGCGCCCGGGCGCTCATATTGTGATCCACCGCGAGGCGGGCCACTTCGGCGAGCTGATTCATGATCTCGGTGGGAAAGCCCCGGGTGGAACGCAGCTTGATGCGATGCCGTCCGAGCGTTCTCCAGTCGGTATCGAATTCCACGACATTCTCCTTGTGACCTGGTGCGCGGATGGTATGGGCGACGCCCCTGTTTTCAAGCGTCTAAGCGCACGCCCGGCCCCTTGAAAATTTTGCGGCGTTTCATATATTGGCCTCGTAAAGGCAGCCGCTCGCCATGAGCGCTGCGTGTTTCAACCTTAATTGTCCGCGGCATGGGGCAGCTAAAGCTGAAGCGCATGCAGCTTCCCTCTTGCCGCCGGAGGAGAGCGAAAATGAACGAAGCATTCACTGCGGCCGATCTCTTCAGCGAACTGGAGAGAGTGCAGCGGCAACTGTCCAGCGTGTTCGACGGCTTCCCGAGAAGCCTGCGATCGAGCCGTCCCGGCGTGTTCCCGCCCGTCAACATCGGTTCGACCGATGACACCATCGAGATCGTCGCGTTCGCGCCGGGCCTCGACACCACGAAGCTCGACGTGTCCATCGACAAGGGCTTGCTCAACATTGCCGGCGAACGCGCGACGCGCGAGCGCGACCTGCCCGAAGGCGCACGCGAGTACGCGCAGGAGCGCTTCAACGGCGCCTTCCGTCGCGTGATCGAACTGCCGCAGCAGGCCGATCCGGACAAGGTGCAGGCGCGTTATGTCGATGGTTGCTTGCTGATCTCGGTCGGCAAGCGCGAGGCATCGAAGCCGCGTGCGATCACTGTTCAATGAGCGAAACAAGAGGTGACATCATGAGCGACAACACTCAGATCGCGGAACGCGAAAAAGGCGCTGTGGCTCGTCAGGAGTCCAGCCAGGAACGGCGCCGCACGACGCTCGCGCCGAATGTCGATATCGTCGAGGACGTGCAGGGCGTCACATTGTGGGCGGACCTGCCGGGCGTCTCGAAGGACCGGCTCGATGTGAAGGTGCACGACGGCAGTCTCGTCATCGAAGGCGAGTCGGTCGTGCCGGTGCCGCCCAGTCTGCGCCTCGCGCATGCGGAAGTGCGCGCGCCGTACTTCTCGCGCACGTTCACCGTGAGCGAAGACTTCGATACGTCGAAAATCGAAGCGACGCTCAAGGACGGCGTGCTGAAGCTGACGCTGCCGCGCCGCGAGGAAGCCAAGCCACGGCGCATCGAAGTCACGGCCGCGTAAGGTCGTGATGCGGTGAACGGGCCGGCGCAGCGCCGGCCCGTTCATTCATTGCTGGCCGCTCGCGCGGCCTTCGTCGCGCAACGCTGCTTCGAGTTGTTCGAGCGTGTACGGCTTGCGCAGCGCCTGCCACTCGAACCCCTGCGCTTCGTTGTCGAGCACGCTGTCTCCGGAGGCGAAGATCACGCGCATGCCGGGGCAGCGTTCGACGGCGCGCCGCGCCAGTTCGGTGCCCGCCATATCGGGCAGATTGACGTCGGTCAGCAGCACGTCGAAAGCGTCGTGCGACAGCGCTTCGAGCGCCTCGCTCACATTGGCCGTGCTCACCGCGCGATGACCGAGCATCACGAGCAGCTCGCTCACGGCTTCGCGTGCGAAGCGGTCGTCTTCAACCACGAGCACGCGTTTAGCAGCAGCCGGCGTGGCGGAAGGTGCGGGTTCGGCACGACTTGTTTCGGGCGATTGATTCGGAGTCCCGAGCATCTGCCGAATCTTCGAGGCCAGATCTTCGCGGCTGTAGGGCTTGCTCAACAGTTCGACGCCGGGATCGAGGCGTCCCCCGTGAACGATCGCATTGTGCGTGTAGCCGGACGTGAAGAGCACGCGCAGATTCGGCTGCATCTTCACGGCGCGGCGCGCCATCTCGGGGCTCTTGAGCGAGCCGGGCATCACGACATCGGTGAAGACGAGATCGATGTGCACGCCGCTGCTCAACACGACGAGCGCCTGATCGGCATTGTCGGCCTTGAGCACGTGGTAGCCCAGGTCCGTCAGCATCTCGATGACGGTCGACTGCACCTTCTGGTCGTCCTCGACGACGAGTATCGTTTCCGTGCCGCCCCTCACCGGCGCGTTGCGCCACGTGGTGGGTTCGAGCGCTTCCACCAGCGATCGCGGCAAGTAGACCCGCACCGTGGTGCCGTGCCCGACTTCGCTGTAGATGCGGATATGCCCGCCGCTCTGCTTGATGAAGCCATATGCCATGCTGAGGCCGAGCCCGGTGCCTTCGCCTTCCGGCTTCGTGCTGAAGAAAGGATCGAATGCGCGCTCCAATACTTCGGGCGGCATGCCGACGCCCGTATCGGTCACGCCGAGCATCACGTACTGTCCCGCCGGCACGTCGGAAAGCGTGCGCACGTAGCGGTCGTCGAGCATCGCATTGGCGAGTTCGAGCGTGAGCTTGCCGCCGTCCGGCATCGCGTCGCGCGCGTTGATGGCCAGGTTGAGCAGCACGTTCTCCAGTTGATGCAAGTCGACGTACGCATTCCATAGCCCGCCGGAGACCACCGTCTCCACCTGAATGGTTTCGCCGAGCGCGCGGCGCAGCAGGTCGTCCATGCCGCGCACCATCGAGGCGAGATTCACGGACACGGGCCGCAGCGCTTGTCTGCGGCCGAACGCGAGCAATTGCGACGCGAGCTTCGCGCCGCGCTCGACGGCATCGATCGCATTGCTTAAGCGGTCCATGCTCCAGTTGTCGCCCAGGCAACGGCTGCGCAGGAGTTCGAGATTGCCGCGCAGCACTTGCAAAACGTTGTTGAAGTCGTGCGCGACGCCGCCCGTCAGTTTGCCGATGGCTTCCATCTTTTGCGCCTGCAACAGCGCGGCGCGCGTCTCTTCGAGAAGCTGATCCGCTTCGCGCTTTTCCGTGACATCGCGCGTGATCTTCGCGAAGCCGATCAGCGTGCCGGTTTCGTCGCGGATGGCGTCCACGATCACGTGCGCCCAGAAGCGCGTGCCGTCGCGGCGCAGGCGCCAGCCTTCGGATTCGAACCGTCCCTCGCGGGCGGCAATGCGCAGCGCGCGCTGCGGCAGGCCGGCCGCCGCATCTTCCGGCGAATAGAAGCGCGAAAAGTGCGAGCCGATGATTTCCTCGGCGGTATAGCCCTTGATGCGCCGCGCGCCGCTGTTCCAGTTGGTCACGAGCCCTTCGGGCGAGAGCATGAAGATGGAGTAGTCCGTCACGCCCTCGACGAGCAGACGAAAGCGACGCTCGCTTTCGATTACCGCGTCGTGCGCCTTTCGCTTGTCGCTTTCGTCGCGGACAATCTTCACGAAGCCGATGAGCGACCCGTCCGCCTCGACGAGCGCCGTGGTGAGCACGCTCGCCCAGAACACGGACCCGTCCTTGCGCCTGCGCCATCCTTCCGTTTCGAAGCTGTGGTGCGCGCGCGCTTCGCGCAATTCGTTTTCGAGCGTCGCGCTGTCGCGGCCGTCTTCCGGGAAAAAGACCGAGTAGTGCTGTCCGATGATTTCTTCGGGCGCATAGCCGTAAATGGCCGTGCCGCCCGGATTCCAGGTCGACACGTAGCCTTCCGGCGTCAGGCAGAACGCCGCCAGATTGGTCGTGGAATCGATCCAGACGCGTGCCCAGTCGGGGCGGATGCCGCCTGGCGGGTTCTCGCTATTGCGCATGACATTCGTCATCGGTTCTTTTGGCTCGCTGACCCCGCTGACCAGAAAGCGGCAATGAGCATGATTTTGGTGGGGCGTCTCCGAACGGACCATTCTAGCGGCTTGCTTGCCCGGCGTCGAATGACGCCCGACCGGCTGCGGAAAAGCGCGAGAAACAGGCGGAAGATGCGTGAGAAGACGCGCAGCGAGGTTGCGCGATAGGCATGCGCCGGGCAAGGGGAGGCCGCGGCTTCAGACGCGCGAGCGACTGCGCATCGCCCAGGACAATCCGGGCGCGCGCATGGCAAGCGCGCATGGCGGGTTCAGACCCGCCGGACGCTAGTCGAGGTCGCTGTAATAGACGTACGAGGGCTGGCGCAGCTTGCCTTCCTTGCCGACCGAATCGGGCGAGTCCGGCAGGCGCGGCAGCTTGTCCCACAGGAGCGCGCGCCCGAGCATCTGGTTCCGGTCCATGTCCGGATGGTCCTCTTTGAGCCGGTTGAGGAACTGCTCGAACTCGGATACATACAGGCCGGTCGAGACGCCGCCTTGCTCACGATGACGTTTGAACAAGCCCACTTTCTTCTCCTTCACCAAAGTCGATGGTTCGAATCGCCGCGCTCATTAGCGCTCAGGCATCCCCGACACGCTCGAAGCTGAACACATGCGATGTCTTCGAGCCGTTCATCTCCTGCTCGTAAAGCGTCTCGCTGAACACCACGCGATAGCCGCGCTTGGGCAGAATGGGCGGCACATTGCCGGTCGGACGGCTGTCGATGCCGCCGAGTCCGCGTGCCGGCGCGCGCACGTTATTGGACAGCGTCGCGTTCGACGAGATCACGTTGTCGTGCCAGCCGGACATATCGCGGCTCGCCTCGATCGACTTCGCGTCAGCGTCTACGGTGTCGTCGGTGGACTCCATGCCTTCGTCGTCGACCGCGCGGATGCGGCTCGCCGCTTCCTGCACCGGGTCGCGCGAGCCGTTGCTGGCCGCGCGATCGTCTATCGACGGCAGCGCGCCGTTCTCGTCGGCCGGGCCCGGTTCGGCCGAGCCCGCGTGTTTCGTGCTGCCGAACTCTTTCGCCTGCGTTGCGGCGTCGGGAGAAGCCGTGCCGGTCGCGGGCGTTTTGGCGGGGCTCTTCGCCGCCATTTCCTTTTGCTGTTGCTGTGACGGATTGCCTTCTGCGTTCTGCATTGCGTCCTCGTCTAATCCAAATTGCTCGATGTGATGTAGCGCCGCATTTCGCGTGCCCGGGCGCAGGTCAGGCCGCCGCGAGCGCGTAGCGCCGGCAGTGTTCGAGATAGCCCACCTCGTGGCTCCCGACCAGTTCCACGATGCTGCTCCACAGCCACAACGGCGCGTCGATGGATTTGGGCTTCGTGCGCTTGAGTTCGGCGAGCCAGCTTTTGCGCGTGGCGCGGTCCATCTGCCGGGCGTGCGCCTGACCCACGACGAACGCGAGATAGCGCGCCACTTCCATCGCTTCCGTTGGCCCGATGTGCTCGATTTCGAGTTTCAGGTCCTGCGGCAGCAGTTCGCGCAGAATCACGGGACGTCCTTGCAAGGTCGCGGATCGCATGCGCTCGCCGAGATGCGGCGACAGGTTGCGCGCGCCTTCGACCACGCGTTCCGCGTTGTCGCGCGGCATGTTCGTGCCGGGATAGCGCGGCGCGGCGGCCTTCACGCCTTCCTTGATGTCGATGAGGCACAGATCGTCGCCTTCGACCACGCCGCCGTCCACATCGAGCAGCACGGCGTAACGCAGGCGTCCGAGCGAACTGCAGCCTTTCACCCAGTAGGCGGCGTCGAGCACGGTGACTTTGCCGGTATCCGGACGACCGCGAAGGCTCGTCGCGAGCTTGGCGAGCGTCTCCTTCTGAAAGAGCGCTTCGATCTCCGCGCGCTCGTCCTTGTTGACGGGCCAGAAGCGGCTTCCGTACGGGATGGTCGGCTGCGTGTCATCGAGACGTTCCAGCGCCAGATGCTTCCACGAACGGCGCACCGCTTCGCGCATGACCACGCGCACGACTTCGGGCTTGCGGCAAATGTCGTCGGCGTCGCTGTCGGTGTCGAAGTCGAAGGCGAGCGCGTAGCCTTCGAACAGCGCTTCGATCATGTTGATAGTGGTGACGCCCGGCAGCGCAGAGCCGCGCGCCGTGGTCGCGAGCGAGAGGCCGAGCCGGATCAGGTCATGCACCGGATTGCCAATGACCGTCTGGTCCAGATCGCGTATCTGAATCTCGATGCGCTTGTTGGCGTCCGCCACGGGGCCTAGATTGCCGGTGTGGCAGTCGCCGCAAATCCAGATGGCCGGGCCTTGCGGCAAGCCGCGTATCTCCGCCTGTTCGAGCCAGTCGTAGAACTTCGAGGTGTTACCGCGCACATAGGCGTGCGTCGAGCGGGCCATCTTGGCGTTGCGTCGGGCCGTGAGTATTTCCTGCCGGCTCTCGAATTCGGGTACTTTTTGCTTGGATGGCTTGGGCATGAATCGTCTTGCGGGTTCGGTGGCGCGCAGCGAGGCGCGGCGCGCGCGGTTTTTTTGCAGTGCATCGCAGGACGTGTGCCTGACGCGCTCGTCACCTCGATGCGCCCGCGTTTCAGGCACGCCAAATGCGCCTTGCTCCGCACTCGACATGCTGTCAGGTGCCGCTTTGCAATCCCCTCCGTTCAGACTGACCGACTGGCATCGCTTCCTGTTCGGCAACGCGTCATGGCACTTTCTGCTGGAAGTGCTGCTCCGAACCTGCGCGACTTACGTGCTGCTCGTCATCGCGATGCGCTTGCTGGGCCGGCGCGTCGCCGCGCAGTTCACGCTCTTCGAGATCTCGATCGTCGTGACGCTGGCCGCGGCCATCGGCGTGCCGTTGCAAGCCGCGAATCGCGGCATGCTGCCGCCGTTTCTGATCGCGCTCGTCGCGGTCGCGCTCCAGCGCATCATCGCGTCGGCGGGCATCACGCATCGGCGCGTGGAGACGCTGATATCGACCGATGTCACGCTGCTCGCGCGCGAAGGGCGGCTCGAACGCGCCGAGCTGGCGCGCGCCGCGATGCCCCGCGAGAAGGTCTACGAAGCGATGCGGCTCGCGGGCTGGCAGCATCTCGGCCAGATCAGCCGCCTCTACATGGAGCCTTCGGGCGCGTTCTCGTTGATCCCCGCGCGGCCCGCGAAACCGGGGTTGTCGGTGCTGCCCGCCATCGACGAGGAATTGCGCGACGAAGCCCGCGTGCCGGGCTGCTCCGCGTGCCTCCAGTGCGGCAACACGGTCCGGACCGACGAAAGCGGCCACGCCGACGATCTGCGCTGCGACAACTGCGGATCGCGCGAGTGGACCTATGCCGTGACCGAAGTGGAGCGCTGATGCCTTTCATCGAGCGACTGCTGATCGGCGACGGGCCGTGGGCCTTTCTCATCGAGGTCATCCCGCGAGCGGTGGTCATGTACCTGATGCTGCTCGTCGCCATGCGCATGATGGGCAAGCGCGTCGCGGCGCAGCTGAGCATTACGGAACTCGCCGTCATTCTGATGCTGGGCGCGGCCATCGGCGTGCCGATTCAGGTGTCGTCGCAGGGCGTGCTGCCGGCCGCCGTCGTGCTGCTCGCGGTGGTCGCGCTGCAACGCCTCAGCGCGAGAGCCGGCCTTCGCTGGCGCAGATTCGAAGTGCTGGAGCAGGGCGACGTCACGATTCTCGTGAAAGACGGCCGCATACTGCTCGATGAACTCAAAGCCAGCCAGGTCTCGCGCGAGATGCTCGCTTCCGAGTTGAGGGCGGCGAACGTCGCGCATCTCGGGCAACTGCGCCGCGTGTACATGGAGGCGTCGGGGGCCATCAGCATCGTGTGGCGAAAGGAGCCTTTGCCGGGGCTTACCGTGCGGCCGGACATGGAGCAGTCGCTGCTCGACGCCATCGGCGCGAAGGGCTATTTCTCGTGCTGGAGCTGCGGCGTCACGGTGCAGTCGGACGAGCGTCCGGACCGGCCGTGCGAGGCGTGCGGCTACGAGCGGTGGGAGTCCGCCGTGCGAGTGCCCGTCGAGCGGTCGACCGCCACGGACACCGGCGCCGCCGCAGACACCGAACAGACCGCGGCTAGCTGAACGCGGCAACTTCTTGCAGATGCCATGCGCCGGCCCGTCGCGCGCCGGTCACACTGCTTACACATCCCCCCGATACGCTTTCGTGCGCTGAGTGCAACTGCCCACTTGCCCGAGAGGACGCATGAAGAGAGCCGAAAGACGCCGCCACGTAGCGGTGGGCATCGCCGTATTCGCGTGCGCAACCGTTGGCGGCTGCAACAGCGACAGCAATAGCAACAGCAATAGCGAAACGGCAGCCGACCCTGCTGCGGCCGCACCGGCGCGCGCGAGCGCGCAAGCGGATGCCGCGACGGCGGGAACGAGCGAACTGGAGAACTGGGCGATTTCGGCCACGTCCACTGGCACGCCCCGTCCGTCGCAAGCGCTATCCGCGCAAGCCGTCTCCGCGCAGGCATCGTCCGATGCGCTCGCGCCGCCGGTCATACACACGGTCGACTGACGCCTTCCCCTCTCTTCCCAGGCACACGGATGACAATCCAGAACAGACGTGAATTCCTGCGCGCGGCCATGCAGACCGCTGGCGCGGCCACCGCACTCAATATCGTTCCTCTCGGCATTCGCCAGGCGCTCGCCATTCCCGCGAACAACCGTCACGGTTCGATGGAGGATATCGAGCACATTGTCGTGCTGATGCAGGAAAACCGCTCCTTCGATCACTACTTCGGCACGCTGCGCGGCGTGCGCGGCTTCGGCGATACCCGCGCCGTGCGGCTCGCGAACGGCAACACCGTGTATCACCAGCCGATTGCCGCCGGCGCGGGCGACGTGCTGCCGTTTCATCCGGGCGCATCCAACCTCGGGATGCAGTTCCTGCAAGACCTGCCGCACGACTGGGTGAGCGGCCAGGGCGCGTTTAACGGCGGCCGCTACGATCAATGGGTGCCGTTCAAGGGCACGACGACGATGGCGTACCTGAAGCGCGACGACATCCCGTTCCACTATCAGCTCGCCGACGCCTTCACGATCTGCGACGCATACCACTGCTCGACCAACACGTCGACCGATCCGAACCGCTACTACATGTGGACCGGCTACGTGGGCAATAACGGAAAGGGCGGCGGTCCGGTCGTCGATAACGCGGAAGCGGGCTATGGCTGGTCCACGTTCCCCGAAGTGCTGGAGCGCGCAGGCATCTCGTGGAAGATCTATCAGGACGTCGGCACCGGGCTCGACGCGAAGGGCTCGTGGGGCTGGACGCAGGACCCGTACATCGGCAATTACGGCGACAACTCGCTGCTCTACTTCACGCAGTATCAGAACGCGCAGCCGGGCAGCCCGCTCTACGAGAAGGCGCGTCGCGGCACCAACGCCGCGGCGGGCGAAGACTACTTCACCAAGCTCAGGCAGGACGTGCAGGCAGGCACGCTGCCGCAGGTTTCGTGGATCGTCGCGCCGGAAGCGTATTCCGAGCATCCGAACTGGCCGGCAAACTACGGCGCGTGGTACGTCGATCAGGTGTTGCAGGTGCTCACTTCCAACCCGGACATCTGGAGCAAGACGGCGCTCCTCATCAACTACGACGAGAACGACGGCTTCTTCGATCACATCGTGCCGCCGTTTCCGCCGACATCGAGCGCGAACGGCCTCTCGACCGTCGATACCAGCCTCGAAATTTTCCCCGGCAGCCAGAAGTACGCGGCGGGTCCGTACGGCCTCGGCGCGCGCGTGCCGATGATCGTCGTGTCACCGTGGTCGCGCGGCGGCTGGGTGTGCTCCGAAACGTTCGATCACACGTCGGTCATCCGCTTCATTCAAAAGCGCTTCGGCGCGTCGCACGGGCTTCCCGAGCCGAACATCACGCCGTGGCGCCGCGCCGTTTGCGGCGATCTGACCTCCGCGTTCGACTTCCGCAACCCGAATCGCGGCATGCCGACGCTGCCCGGCACGTCGTCGTACGCGCCGCCCGACAAGGCGCGTCATCCCGACTACGTGCCGGTGCCGCCCGTCGTCGGCGCGATGCCGAAGCAGGAACCGGGCGTTCGTCCCGCGCGCGCGCTGCCGTACGAGCTCTTCGTGCGCACGCACGCAAACGCGAGCCAGCGCACGGTGGCGTTCGACTTCGTGAACACGGGCGCGGCGGGCGCGGTGTTCCTGCTGTATCGGCAGGGCAGCACCGATGCGCCGCGCACCTACACGGTGGAGGCCAACAAGCGCCTCGCCGATCACGTCGCGACGAACGCCGACGGCAGCTACGACTTTGTCGTGCACGGGCCGAACGGGTTCCTGCGCCGGGTGGCGGGCAAGGCGGCGGCATCGCATAGCTGGTGGTCGCGCGAAGAGGCGTTGCCCGAAGTTGCCGAAGGCTACGATGTCGCGAACGGCAATCTGCAATTGCGCCTGAAGAACAACGGCAGCGGGCCGTGCACGTTCAGCGTGACGAACGACTACGAGCCTTCGAAGACCGTGAAGCGGCGCGTGGCGGGCGGCGAGACCGCGCAGTTGTATCTGGACCTGCGCGCGTCGCACGGGTGGTACGACGTGCGCGTGACGGTGGATACGGACAGCACGTTCGCGCGCCGTTTCGCCGGGCACGTCGAGACTGGTTGCGACAGCATGAGCGATCCCGCCCTGTCGGCGTAAGCGCTACTGGCGAGGCTGGCGCGCGGGCTGGATGTCGCGCGCGGCCTCGCGTTCGATCCATGCGAGAAACCGCTCGACGCGCGGCAAGTCGGCGTTCTGGCTCGGATAGACGAGGTGATGCGCGCCGACTTCGACCGCGTGGCTCGCGTCGAACACCGGCACGAGCACGCCTTCGCTGATTTTGACGGACGCGAGCATCAGGCTTTCCAGCGCGATGCCGAGCCCGAGCGCCGCCGTTTCGATCGACATGTACGAGCGGTCGAACGAAAAGTCGAAGGTCTTCTGCGGCGCGGAAACGCCGGTTCTGCCGAACCATTGCTTCCACTGCACGAGCGGCGTCTCCGAATAGATCAGACGATGCGAGAGCAGGTCGTCCGGCGTCTTCACCGGATGGCGTTCGAGGTACTTCGGCGAGGCGAGCGGCGCGATGAATTCGCCGCGCAAGGTCCGCACTTCGAGATTGGTCCAGTTGCCGTAGCCGTGGCGAATGTCGATGTCGTAATAGCCGTTGGAGAACGACACGTTTTCGTACGAGCACGCGAGGTTGAGCTGGATGTCGCCGTTGTCCTCCTGAAACGACGATAGGCGCGGCAAGAGCCACATGAGCCCGAAGCTCGGGCTCGAATGCACGCGCAGAATGTCCACTTCCTTCTGGCTCGACGCGCGCTCGGTCGCGCGGCTCAGGTCCGCGAGCAGGCCGGTGACGTCGGACAGATAGCGTTCGCCGGCGGGCGTGAGCACGAGGCCGCGTCCGGAGCGCTGAAAGAGCGGCTGCCCGATGATGCTTTCCAGATTCGCGATCTGATGGCTCACCGCCGACGCCGACAAGCCCATCTCCTCTGCCGCGCGATTCACGCTTTTCGTGCGCGCGACGCTTTCGAACGCGACGATGGCCTTTAGCGGCGGAATACGCATAGATGCTGTGTGTGGTTGTGGTCGGTTGTCGTCGATTGTGACGCGCCGGCGCGCATTATCCGATTTTCGTCTTGAACGTGCGAGCGCCGCGCGCGGCACGCTACATGCTGTGCCCTCCTTCAAACATCACACCCACACGCGGAGGCACACCATGGAATTCGAGTATCGTTCATGCAAGATTCACACGTCGGCGAGCATCGAGGACGGAAGCATCGTCGGCAATGCGCGTATCTATATGCCGCCGGCGAACGAAGGCGACGACATCGAATCGCACGACATGGACTTCCATCTCGCCTTCGTCGATGAAAACGAGGCGATCGCCTTCGCACGCGAACGCGCGATGGCGTGGGTCGACGAACACGAGGCGCTTGCGCTCTGAACGAACGCACGCAGCCTGTGATGCCCGCCGTCGTGCTCACGAGGGCGGCTTGCTCTTGCCCTTCGAATTGACCGAGCGTTCGCGAGCCGCATCCGGATTGTCTGCGTTCAGCTGCTCGCGCGCGCGGTGATAGTACTCGTCGGCCCGGCCGGCTTGCCGGCCTTCGGCCTCCCACATGTAATAGGCCAGCGTGCGAATGCGCTGTTCGAGGGCTTCACGCGTCATCGCGTCGCGTGCATCGTCGTCCTCGTGGTCCGGTGTGCTCGACATTCTCTCGTCCTGTGAAGTGGGCGCGCTGCGCGCAGTTCGATTCTAGGGCCGCCACGCCCGCCTTGGAAGTTGTCCACTGCATTCGCCGTGCCGGCGCGAGCCGCGAACCTAATGCTGCGCTTCGAGCGCGCCCGGAATCAGCACCCTGCCGGCGTAGTTGAGCGCGGCATCGAGCGGTTCGATACCGCTGAACGACATGTCCGCATAGTCGAGCCTGCGATAGAACGCGGTTTCCATCAGTTCCCCTTTCGTGCGTCGATAAAAGATGCGCCCCGCGAGATACAACTGTGGCTCCCCGGGCGCGGGGGCGTGCGCGGGAATGGCGCCGCCGAAGGTCGTGCGCGTATCGCCGTGGAACCAGGCCCACCACTCGGCGCTGGCGTCGAGCAGCGTGCCCTTCGTGATGACGGAGGTGACCGTATAGCCCCAGCCCGCTCTCGGCAGCGCATGCCGTGCGTCGCGATACGTTCGCTTTAGTTCGAACAGGCTGCGTACGATTTCGATGCGCGCGTCGCTCCGGTTTGCTACGGCCAGCGTCACGCGGCCGGGCTTTCCCGGGGCCGCGGTCGCCTTCAATAAAACGAGGGAGGTGTCCATGATGCTCGACTGCAAATTCGGTGAGTCCGGGTGCTTGGTGATGGCTAGGTGACTAGTGAGCCAGTGCGTTCATCTCGCAGCGCGCGACCTGCTGAAAGTCGGCGAGAAAGCGGAGACGGCCGCTCTGCGTCGCGAACCGTCCGAGTTCCAGCGTCTCACCGGCGAAGCGCAGCGACAATCGC
The DNA here is from genome assembly GCF_023630705.1 of Caballeronia sp. GAFFF1. Classification (GTDB taxonomy): domain Bacteria; phylum Pseudomonadota; class Gammaproteobacteria; order Burkholderiales; family Burkholderiaceae; genus Caballeronia. The sequence goes on along the minus strand of NZ_JALQEM010000041.1, from coordinate 442,584 downwards.
GTGCGCGCGCCTGTCTGCGCGACGAGAAGCACCGCCCAGCGCGCATCGATTCGCCGCGTATGCGTGTCGCGCCCGCGCGCCGATTCGATGACGAGCGTGTGGCCCTGCAAGGTCACGATGTCGCCGTCCAGCGCGTGTCTTGCGTGCCGGAAGAAGCAGGACCAGATGACGCCCGCGTGCAGGAGTGCTAACCCGTAGAACACGACGCTGCCGTTGAGCGCGTGCATCGCGGTTGCGAAGGCGAGCGGGATGATCGAGAGGCTCGCGCAGACGCTCGCGAGGCACGCCGGAGAACAAGACGCGCGCCGCGCGAGCGACCATTGCTTCGGGGACGGATAGGCGAGCATGAGGACTCCTGCTTCACGTTGCGATGTCGGCGTGGCGAAAGAGCAATCCACAGTCCCGCGGCGAAGCCGCTCTGACCGGCTCTGCCTGGCGGAGGGGCATGTGGATTGCATCGTCTGCATTAACCTCGATGAAGAAAGGAGTCGCCATGCACGCAACGACACGCAACATCATCCTGGGCTCGATGCTCGTAATAGCCGGCGACGTTCATGCGGCCGGCGGAGGACTCGGCTGCGGCGGAGGCGGCTGCGTGAACAACGGACAGGGCGGCAGCACGTCGGGCGGCGCGGGTACGCCGGCAGGACAATCGGCGGATGCGTCCGGTACGCAGCGGTCGTCCAACGTGTCGCCGGGCACGGTGTCGAAGGGCGGCCAGGGAAGCGGCATGAGCCGCGACATGGGCGGCGCGATGACCTCCGGCGCGCAAAGCGGCAAGCCCTCGCCCGTGACGAAGCACGATGCCGGTGGTTCGCAGGGATGGTGAGCGCGGATCAACCGGACTCGCGCAGCGTGCCGAACAGACCTCGCAGGGCAGTGCGCAACAAATCGCCCGATGTGGGCTTGCTGACGAAGCTCATCGCGGGCGCATAGGTCAGCTCGAACACGAGCGCGCCGAGCACTTCGGGCTTGACGTCGAGCTCGGGATCGAACTCAAGCAGCACCTCGCCGAGCGCCTTCCACTGCGCGCGCAGCACCTTCTCCTGCGACTTGCGGAAGGTGTCCGCGGGCTTCGTCGCGCGCGAGTATTCGAGGATCAGCATCGGCCAGTTGCCAAGCCGCGAACTGCGCGTGGCCCACGCCGCGATACGGTCGATGGCCTTTTCGATGCTGTGCGCGCCCTGTAAATCGGCCAGTATCTGATCGAGACTTACGCGCCCGTGCTCTTCCAGCACGCCGAGAAAGAGCTCGTCCTTTCCCGCGAAATTCGAATAGACCGCGCCCTTGCTGAAACCGGCTTCGTCGGCGATGCGGTCGAGCGAGGCGGCCAAGTAGCCATCGCGGGCAAAGTGCTCTTTCGCCACCGACAGTAACCGCTGCCGCGTGAGCGCCTGAGTTTCCTCGCGCGAAAGCCTTGCCATGTTCGAATCCTCTCGATGTCAAATTTGCCAACGTCCGATGCTAGCAAGTAAGGGCAGCGACGGAAAGCATCCGTGTTAGCATTCGGATACTCTACGGTATCTGAATTCCGGCAAGTATGCGAATAAACACGAGGGCCGAAGGCATGTACAAGAAGGGCGCCGCGCTCGAATTGCAGTTCTCATCGGCGCGGCTGAACAACGGTGCAGGCGATCCGCTCTGGATCGATCTGACTGCGCAGGAAGCCGTGCGGCTGCACGCCGAACTCGGCGCGTTCCTGGCGAAAGGCATCGATGCGCAGGCGGGTCCGCTCATCGTCTCGCTCGACGAAGACGTGCAGGGCGAATCCCGCGAATCGGATGGCCGGCCCGTCGCGCACGAATCGGCGGCGTCCAAGTTCACCCAATGGGTCTGCCTGATATGCGGATGGATTTACGACGAAGCCGCGGGCGATCCCGAGCACGGCATTCCAGCGGGTACGCGCTGGCGCGACGTGCCGGATGACTGGCGCTGTCCACTCTGCGACGTCGGCAAAGACGACTTCGCGCTCGTCGAGTTCTGATACCTGTACGGCCGCTTTACGTGAGCGTGCGCGCCCAATGCCACGCCATCGGCCCGCAGATGATGCCCCACGTCAGCACGCAGATAAGGATCGCGACAGTGACAGCCGCGCTGCCGCAATCCTTCGCCCGACGCGAGAGTTCATGACGTTCAAGCGAAATGCGATCGATGGCCGCCTCGATGCTCGAGTTGATCAGTTCGACCAGCAACACAAGCAGCACCGACGCCGCCAGCAGCACGCGCTCGGCCGCAGCCACAGGCACGATGAACGCGACTGGCAGCAGGACGACGGCCACGCAAACCTCCTGGCGAAACGCGCTTTCCTCGCGCCAGGTCACGACCAGGCCGTTCCACGAGTGCCGCAGCGCGAACAGGCCGCGCAATAGGCCGCTGCGCTTGTGCCGCGCGGAGTCCGTCCACGGAGAGGGTGAGTTGCGTCGGGCCATCAGGTTTAAGCGAAGAGAAGCGTGCGCGAAGGGCTTGTGGGATTAGCTGCGTTCGATCGACCAATTACGCCCGCGTGACAAGAATATAGCTTCGGAAAGCAAGCAACCTCTGCTTACGCCGTCTCGATGCAACTAACGGTCTTCCGATGCCACATCCGCAAAGCGGTCACGGTCGAGCGCCCATGACCGCGACTTCGCTGAGGCTTACAGAACCGGCAGCGCGCTGAGCTTGCCAATGGTATCCGCGCACGCATGCGCGGCTTCTCTTCCTTTCACCAGGAAATGATCGCGGAAGAAGCCGACGTGCTCCTCGCCGTGATGGAAATGATGCGGCGTAAGCACGGCGGAAAACACGGGCGTGCCCGTTTCGAGCTGCACCTGCATCAACCCGTTAATCACGGCCTGCGCGACGAATTCGTGCCGGTAGATGCCGCCATCGACCACCAATCCCGCCGCCACGATGCCCGCATAACGCCCGCTCTGCGCGAGCCGCTTTGCGTGCAGCGGGATCTCGAACGCGCCGGCGACTTCGAAGAGATCGATGTCGTCGCGCGCATAGCCCTGTTCTTCGATCGCCTGGAGAAAGGACGTCTTGCACTGATCGACGATATCGCGATGCCAGCAAGCCTGAACGAACGCAATGCGAGGACGGCGAGCGCCCGCAGCCTGTACTGCCTGTGATTCGTTGAAAATGGATGTGTTCATGGACTTCAGCCTGTTTGTGTGAACAGGGCGAAGGGCGGCCGCGCGCCTCCCGAAAAAGGCGCGCGCACCGTCCTGTTCTCTTTCATCCGGACTATACCGTCGGCCCCGGAATCCAACCGGGTCTGCCGACATCGCCCCATGCCATCTTTCGATGATTCGGGCCGAGCAGCTCGCGGGCTACGTCCGCATGGGACGATTACCGCCGGTGGGGAATTGCACCCCGCCCCGAGAACGTGTCCTTCGTGTGATCGAAGAACGGAGGTACGGTATCACGAGACAAAGCCGCTGCGCAGGATTCCCCGTCTCGTTCGAGGTTAATGCGGGATCAATGCGAGATTCGACGGAAGCGATTCCATCGCGCGCGATCTATAATGCCCTATCTAAGTCTCGCCCCGGAGAGCATCATGAAATCGACGGAACCGTCGTCTTGCGCACCGTCGTTGTCTGACTTTCTGTGCTTTGCCGTGTACTCGGCGAATCTCGCGTTCGGCAAGGCGTACAAGCCCATTCTCGAAGAACTCGGCCTGACCTACACGCAATACATCACCATCATCGCGCTCTGGGAAGAAGACGATCAGACCGTCGGAAGGCTCGGCGAGAAGCTCTTTCTCGAATCCAACACACTGACGCCGATCCTGAAGAAGCTCGAAGCGATGGGCTACGTCCAAAGACAACGCGACCCCGCCGACGAGCGCCAGGTGCGCGTGAGCCTGACGAGGGAAGGCCGCCGACTGCGCGAAAAGGGCGGCAAAATGGATCTCGTCGCGGCCACCGGTCTCAAGGCCGCCGAATTCGTGAAGGTGCAGAAGGCGATCGTCACGCTGCGCGAGAACCTCATCCGCTCGGTCAACGAAACGGCCTGACGTACGGCGGCGCCAACCCGAAAGAGCACGCATGCAACGAAGGTTCGACGACTTGCTGCTCGGCAGTATCGAGCTCTTCTGCCTCGCTGCCGAGCTGGAGAGCTTCACGCTCGCCGCGAATGCCGCGAGCGTGAATCCGGCCGCGGTGAGCCGGTCGGTCGCGCGGCTCGAAGAGCGCCTCGGCGTACGGCTTTTCGTGCGCACGACACGGCAAATTCGTCTGACCGATTCGGGCCGGCGCTACTACGAACGGTGTCGGCAAGCGCTCGGCGAACTGGTCGACGCCGAACGCGAAGTGACCGGTCAGCAAACTACGCCTGCGGGCGTGCTGCGCATCAGCATGCCGACGCCGTACGGGCATTACCGCGTGTTGCCGCTTCTGCCTGCGTTTCGCGAGCGCTATCCGGATGTCAGCGTCGAGACGCATCTTAGCAACCGCAACATCGAGTTTGCGGAAGACGGCTTCGATCTCGCGATACGCGGCCGTGCGCCGGAAGATTCCTCGCTCATTGCCCGCAAGCTCGAAGACGCGGAGATGGTCGTCGTCGCGACGCCCGCGTATCTGAAGCGCAAGGGCGCGCCCGAGTCGCCCGACGACCTTGCAACGCACGAGTGCATTCAGTTCGAGCGGCCGAGCAGCGGGCGCAATATCTCCTGGACATTTCGCGATGCATCGGGCGACACCGATATCGTCACGCGAGGCGCCTATGGCTCGTCGGGAGACGCGCTCGCGGGCGTCACGCTTGCGCGAGCGGGCGCGGGCCTCTTTCAGACTTACCGCTTCATCGTCGAAGAGGACCTGCGCGCGGGACGTCTTATCGAAGTGCTGTCCGGCTACCGCACCACGCGTCCGTTCATCCTGCTCTATCCGCACGCGCGGCACTTGTCGTCGCGCGTCAGGGTGTTCGTCGACTTTCTCTTCGAACACCTGCCGCGCGCATGCGCCGATCGAGCGGCGCAGTGAAGCGTCAACCGGCCTTGTCCGCGAGCTTCTTGCGGTAGTCCTGCACCGGTAGTCCGCCCCAGCCCCAGTTCTCCAGCTCGACTTCCTCTATCACGACGAACGTCGCTTCGAGCGGCTTGTGCAACACGTCGAGCAATAGCTGGCTCGCGCCCGCGATCAGCCGCGCCTTTTCGTCGGCGGTAATCGCATTCGCGCCGGGCTGCGTCCCTTCGCGCGTGACCTGAATGGTGACGATAGGCATATCAGACTCCCGTGAAATGGCTACTCAATGCCCCGCGCTCTGGCCGCCATCGACGTGCAGAATTTCGCCCGTGACGAACGGGGCATCGTCGAGAAAGAGGATTGCATTGACGACATCGCTCATCTCGCCCATGCGGCCGACCGGATGCAGCGCCGACAACGCGGCGTGCGTCTGCTCGGGGTGCATCGGCGATTTGATCACGCCGGGCGATACCGCGTTCACCCGCACGCCCGAACGAGCGTACTCGATGGCGAGCGATTTCGTCGCCGCGTTCAGGCCGCCTTTCGTGAGCGAAGCGAGCACCGAGGGCACGCCGCTGATCGGGTGATCGACGAGACTCGTCGTCACAGTGACGATATGCCCGCTGCCTGCTTGCTGCATGTGCGCGATGACGCGCTGCGTGATGTGAAAGAAGCCGTCCACGTTCACGCGCTGGATCGCTGCGTAGTCCTTCGCCGTGTACTGCGTGAACGGCTTGGCTATGAATATGCCCGCGTTGTTGACCAGCGTGTCGATGCGCCCGAATCGTTCGATGGCGGTCGCGACGATGCGCTCGGCCGTGCCGGCATCGGCGATATCGCCTCCGATCGTGATGAGATTTTCGTCGGCTGATTCGCCGATGGAACGCGAAGTCGCAATGACACGATGGCCGCGTTCGCGGAAAGCCTTCACGGTCTGGGCGCCAATGCCTTGCGACGCGCCGGTGACGATGACCACTTTGCTTGCATTCATGATGAGCCTCTGTTGGTGGGAGTGTCGGCTGTCTTGCCGTTCGAATCGACGGATCCGATGGAGGCTCACTGTAGGCGCGCGCCGCCGCGCCGCGAACACCCACGACGGACAAACACTATTGCGTATCGGGAACAAGAGGAACAGGAGGAACAAGAGGCGGCTATTGCCGGCTTACGCAAAAGCAATTGACACCGCCGAAACCATCAAGCAGTATGGCGCAACCGATTAGATCGCATGCGATCTAAACCGCGGCCTTCCATTCATTGAGGAAAACATCATGTCCAAGATCGAAAAGGTGCTGTACACGGCAAAGACGCACACATCCGGCGGGCGCGACGGCACGGCGCGCAGCTCCGACGGCCGCCTGGATATCGACTTGTCGTCGCCCGGCAGCGCGGGCAAGGGCACCAACCCGGAGCAACTCTTTGCGGCGGGCTGGTCTGCGTGCTTCATCGGCGCAATGGGGCTCGCGGCGCGCAAGTTGAAGGTGACGCTGCCGCCTGACTTGTCCGTGGACGCGGAAGTGGATCTCGGCACGACAGGCGACGCCTACTTGCTCGGCGCGCGCCTGAATGTGAGCCTGCCCGGCGTGCAACCCGACGTGGCGCGCGCGCTCGTCGATGCCGCTCACGAAACCTGCCCGTATTCGAAAGCGACGCGCGGCAACATCGAAGTCGAAATCAATCTCGTCTAAGCGAGGCGCGTAGGTAGCGCACTAATCAGCCTTGACGCCGATGGTTTTCTTGAAGCAGCAGGCGTCGGGCTGATGAACGTAGATGCCGTAGCGGCCCGTCGGCGTGAAGCCGTTACGTTGATAGAAGGCAATGGCGCGCCGGTTGAATGAGCGCGTTTCGAGCAGCAGCGTGTGATAGCCGACCGCGGCCGCATCCGCTTCGAGCTGCGACAAAATCGCTTTGCCCACGCCGCACGTATTCGGCCGGCTGTAAATCCGCTTGAGTTCGGCCACCCCGTAATCGAAGCGCTGGAACGCGCCGCATCCGAGGGCGAGGCCCTGCGTTGTCCGTGCGACGACGAATGCACCGCGCGCCGAACACGCATCCTCCGGAGAAAAGCGGCTCTGCCCGCTGTCGCCGGAGAACACGGCGAGCATGGCGCTCAGTTCGTCGAGCAGGGCCTGCGCTTCCAGCGACCACGGGTCTTCGCGTCGGACAAGAATGGCTGTCTCAAAGGGCGTCACGGCGGGGGCTCCTCGGCTTCTCTACAGTGGCCCGAACGAGCCGAGCAAACCCCGGTCCCGCCGTCGTATGAGGCGTTCGAAACGCGCGTTCGGCTAGTCAGCAGCGCGATGAACCGTTCCGCCATCGGGGAGAGCACGCCGGTCTTGCGCGTCACGATGCCATACGTCTGCGAAGGCGAGCGCAACGTCACCGGAAGAATGCGCAGCATCTTGTGCTGCGCGAAGAAGTTGGCGATATCGGTGGGCAGCACGGACACGAGGTCCTTGCTCTGGTTGAGCAGCGCGACCGTGACGAACGTGGATGCCGTCGAGATGGTGTTGGCGGGCATGGCCACGCCCGCGAGGTCCATCTCGCGTTCCAGCAGTTCCCGCAATGGCATCTGGCTCGGGTACGTGACCCAGCGGCAATGCGCGAGATCGCGCATCTCCATGTGGCTGCGCGACTTCGTCGCGTGCCGGTAGCCGACCACCACCGAGAGCGGCTCGTCCGCGAGCTTCCAGTAGCGATATTTCGAAGGCTGTTCACTGACCGCCGATCTGCCGATCACGAGGTCGAGAACGCCTTCGTCGAGTTGCAGCAGCATGCGCGCGCTCGTGTCCTCGACGATTTCCACGGACACATGCGGCTGGTCCGCGTGCAAGGCATCGAGCGCGGGCACGACGACAGCCGGAATCGCGCCCATGATCGCGCCGATGGCAAGACGTCCGCCGCGCCCCGACTGAATCTCCGCAATGTCCTCACACAGAAGCGTCAAATCCGTGGTCAGCAGCCGCGCGTATTGAATCACGCGATGCCCGTACTGATTCGGCAGCATGCCGCTCGCCGAGCGCTCGAAGAGGGGCGTGTCGAATAGCGCCTCCAGTTCGTGCAACGCCTTGCTCGCGGCCGACTGCGTGACGGCCAGCACCGCCGCGGCCTTGTGCAGCGACTTGTGTTCGTCGAGCGCAATCAGCAATTGAAGCTGTTTCATTCTGAGTCTCGACAGCAGCATCTGGACCGTGTTCATCGGCGAGTCGCGGGGCAAGTAGGAGAAGTGATCGGGGGATGGAAACAATTCAATATACATGCCGCGTCCGGCAACCGTATAGTCGGTCTCGGAGACGACACTCGAGAAACCCGTAACGGGTTCACATCATGCAGAACGCAAGCCAGAACATCACTGGCCGGCTCGACGAAGCCCGGCCGCGATCCCCCGTTATTCGCCTGCACCGTGACGACGACGTAGTCATCGCGCGAGAGCAACTGGTCGGCGGGGCGCGCCTCCCCGACGAAGGCATCACCGTATCCGGACTCATTCCGCCGGGCCACAAGATCGCGACGCGCGCCATCAATGAAGGCGAAGCGGTGCGGCGCTACGGCCAGATCATCGGCTTCGCGAGCCGTGCCATTGCGCCGGGCGAACACGTTCACACGCATAACGTCGCGATGGGCGAATTCGATCGCGACTACGCATTCAGCGCAAGCGCCCGCGCCACGCAGCACGCGCAGACGCCCGCCACGTTCGACGGCATCGTGCGTCCGGACGGGCGCGTGGCGACGCGCAATTACATCGGCATTCTCACCTCGGTCAACTGCTCGGCGACCGTCGCCCGCGCGATTGCCGACCACTTTCGCCGCGACACGAACCCCGAGAGCCTCGCAGCGTATCCGAACGTGGACGGCGTCGTCGCGTTGACGCACGGCGCGGGCTGCGCGGTGGACCCCGAAGGCGAAGGGCTCGCGATGCTCCAGCGAACGCTCGGCGGCTATGCGACGCACGCGAACTTCGCGGGCGTCCTCGTGATCGGGCTCGGTTGCGAGACCAACCAGATTTCGCGCATTCTGGAGACGCAGGGCCTCAGCGAAGCGCCGTTTCTGCAGACGTTCAGTATTCAGGAAACCGGCGGCACCGCGAAGACGGTCGCGCACGGCATCGAGGTGGTGAAGGGCATGCTGGCTTCCGCGAACCGCGTGGAGCGCCAGCCGGTGCCGGCATCGCACCTGATCGTCGGACTGCAATGCGGCGGCTCGGATGGCTATTCGGGCATCTCCGCGAATCCCGCGCTCGGCGCAGCCGTGGACTTGCTCGTGGCGCACGGCGGCACGGCGATTCTCTCCGAAACGCCCGAGATCTACGGCGCGGAGCATCTGCTCACGCGCCGCGCGATCAATCGCGAGGTCGGCGAGCAGCTCGTCGCGCGCATCCACTGGTGGGAAGACTATTGCGCGCGCAACCGCGCCGCGATGAACAACAATCCGTCGGCGGGCAACAAGGCCGGCGGCTTGACGACCGTGCTCGAAAAGTCGCTCGGCGGCATCGCGAAGGCGGGCAATACGAATCTCGTCGAAGTCTACGAATACGCACAACGCGTCGACGCAAAGGGCCTTGTGTTCATGGACACGCCCGGCTACGACCCGATCTCCGCGACAGGGCAGGTCGCAGGCGGCGCGAACCTCATCTGCTTCACGACGGGACGCGGCTCGGCCTACGGCTGCGCGCCGTCGCCTTCGCTCAAGATCGCGACGAACGACGCGCTCTGGAACCGCCAGCAGGAAGACATGGACCTGAACTGCGGCCCGATCCTGAGCGGCGAGAAGAGCATCGAGGAAATGGGCGAAGCCCTCTTCAAGCTGATGCTCGACACGGCATCGGGCGAGCGCACCCGCAGCGAGAATCACGGCTACGGCCAGAACGAATTCGTGCCCTGGCAAATCGGCGCGATCACCTGAAGGCGCATGGAAGTCCGGTACATCCGGTACTCAACCCTTAACCATCGCATTCCTAACTATGAACAATACGACCTCATACCGCGGTGTCTTTCCCGTTGTTCCTACGATTTTCGACGAGTCGGGACAACTCGATCTCGAAGGTCAGAAGCGTTGCGTCGATTTCATGATCGATGCCGGTTCCAACGGCCTGTGCATTCTGGCCAACTTCTCCGAGCAGTTCGCTTTGTCCGATGACGAGCGCGACACGGTGATGCGCGTTGTGCTGGAGCATGTGGCCGGCCGCGTGCCGGTGATCGTCACGACGACGCATTTCAGCACCGACGTTTGCGCGCGCCGCAGCCGCGCTGCGCAGGATGCGGGCGCGGCGATGGTCATGATCATGCCGCCGTATCACGGCGCGACCATCCGCGTGACCGAAAAGGGCATCTTCGAGTTCTTCGGCAAGGTGTCGGATGCGATCGGCATTCCGATCATGATTCAGGACGCGCCGGTGGCGGGCACGCCGCTGTCCGCGCCGTTTCTCGCACGCATGGCGCGCGAGATCGAGAACGTCGCGTACTTCAAGATCGAAACGGCGCAGGCAGCCTCGAAGCTGCGCGAGCTGATCGAACTCGGCGGCGACAGCGTCGTGGGTCCGTGGGACGGCGAAGAAGCCATCACGCTGATGCCCGACCTCGAAGCGGGCGCGACCGGCTCGATGACAGGCGGCGGCTATCCGGACGGCATCCGCAAGATCGTCGATGCGTACGTGAGCGGCGACAAGGAACAGGCGGCATTGCTGTATCAGCAGTGGCTTCCGCTCATCAACTACGAGAACCGCCAGTGCGGACTCGCGGCCTGCAAGGTCTTGATGAAGGAAGGCGGCGTGATCGGCTCCGACGCGGTGCGTCACCCGTTTGCGTCCGTGCATCCGAAGACGCGCGAAGGCTTGCTCGAAGTCGCGCGCCGGCTCGATCCGCTGGTGCTGCGCTGGGGCCACTGAAGCATTCACGCAAGACGAGCGAGCGATTCCGCTCGCCTGAAATATAAGACTGGTTAGGAGACGGACAATGGATGTGTCCAGCAGTAGTCGTGTGCAAGCCGTGAAGATGACGAATGTGCGGTGGAGGATTTTCCTTCTGCTGCTGACGCTCGTGTCCATCAACTACATCGACCGTGCGGCGCTTTCGGTCGCGATGCCCGCCATCTCGCAGGAGTTCAGCCTGACGCCGGAACGGCAGGGTCTCATCCTGAGCTCCTTTTTCTGGACGTATCTGTTCATGCAGGTCCCGTCGGGCATGCTGGCGGACCGCCTGAAGCCGCGCGCGCTGATCGCGGTCGCCACCGTCGGCTGGGGCTTTTTTCAGGCGCTCGGCGCGCTCAGTACCGGCTGGTTCCTGCTGCTGTTGACGCGCCTCGGCCTCGGCGTGACGGAAGCGCCGATCTATCCGGGCGGCGGCAAGCTGAATGCGCTGTGGCTCACGCAGAACGAAAAGACGCGCGGCGCGGCGCTGCTGGATGGCGGCAGCGCGCTCGGTTCGGGCGTCGGCGCAATCGTCGTGGCAACGCTGATGACGGTGCTCGGCTCCTGGCGCGCAGCCTTCGTGGTCGCGGGCGTCGGCACGATACTGTGCGGCGTGTGGGCGTGGTGGTATATCCGCAATACGCCGCGCGAGCATCCGTCGATCAGCGAGGAAGAGGCCGCGTACATCGAGCGCGCGCACGCCGAGGAAGACGCGAACGAGCCGAAGGTCGCGGCGGGCGGATCGCTGTTTCGCTTCTTCGCGTACCGGTCCGTGTGGGGCATGTGCCTGAGCCATACCTGCACCAACCTGATTTTCTTCGGGCTGATGACCTGGCTGCCGACGTATCTCTTCAAGGTCCACGGCTTCGATCTGAAGTCGCTGGGTGGCGCGACGTTCCTGATCTTCTTCTGCGGCTTCGTGGGCGAAGTGCTTGGCGGTCAGCTCGCCGACAAGTGGAAGGCGTCGGGCGCGGGCGCGAACGTCGTGTATCGCTCGATGATGATTATCGGCGCGGCGGCCGTCGCGTTGTCGATGCTCGGCGTCGCCTTCGTGAAGACACCGTTCCTGGTCGTGACGCTGCTGTGCGTCGCGCTGTTCTTCCTGCGCTGGAACGGCGGCTGCAACTGGGCGACGCCCGCGATGCTCGCGACGCGTGCGCGCACCGGCACGCTCAACGGCATCATGAACTTCGTGGGCAATATCGCGGGCATCTTCGTGCCGATCTTCATCGGCTATATCGTGCAGACGACGGGCTCGTATTTCCTCGCGTTGATGTTCTTCGTTGCGGTGGCCGTGTTCCAGGTGCTGTCGGTACTCAACATCAACTATCAACGCAAGCTGCCGGTATAACCGGGAATGAAGCAGGAGAGCAGTAGTGCAACGTCGTCTTTATACGGGTAACGATCCGCGCCGCGCGCACAGCATCGAGGAGCTTCGCGGCATGGCGCAGCGGCGCGTGCCCAACTTCTGTTTCGAGTACGTGGAAGGCGGCGCGGAAGAGGAAGCCACGCTGCTGCGCAATCGCTCGGTGTTCGCGGATATCGCTTTCAGGCCGCGTTCACTGGTGGATGTATCGAAGCGGGACATCGGAATCGATCTCTTCGGGCGACGCAGCGCTGCGCCGTTCATGATCGGGCCGACGGGTTTCAGCGGTCTGCTCTCGCGCGAAGGCGATATCGCGCTTGCAAGCGCGGCTGCCGCCGCAGGCATTCCATTCATTCTCAGCAATGCCTCGACGGTGCCGCTCGAACGCGTGGTGGCCAGTGCAGGCGGGCGCGTGTGGATGCAGGTGTACATGTATCGCACGCGGGACTTCGTCGCGAAGCTGGCCGAACGCGCGAAGCATGCGCAAGTCGAGGCGCTCGTCGTCACCACCGACAGCGCGATCTATGGCAAGCGTGAATGGGACCTGCGCAACTACGCGCGTCCGCTGAAGCTCGATCTGCGCAATACGCTCGACGTGCTCGCGCATCCGCGCTGGATGATGGATGTGCTGTGGCCCGGCGGCATGCCGAAGTTCGCGAATCTCGGCGATCTGCTGCCGCCGGGGCAGGACAGCGTGCGCGGCGCGGCCTCGGCGCTCGCGAAGGAACTCGATCCTTCGCTGTCGTGGAACGATATCCGCTGGCTGCGTGATCGCTGGCCGGGGCGGCTCATCATCAAGGGTCTCATTCATCCGGAAGACGCGGCGCGCGCCGTGTCGGTGGGCGCGGACGGCATCGTGCTCTCGAATCACGGCGGGCGGCAACTCGACGGATCGGTGGCGGCGCTGGAAGTGCTGCCCGAAGTCGTCGCCGAAGTGAACGGGCGTCTTGCCGTGATGCTCGATGGCGGCTTCCGGCGCGGCTCCGACATCGTGAAGGCGATGGCGCTCGGCGCGGATGCGGTACTCCTCGGTCGCGCGACGACGTGGGGCCTCGCGGCGGGCGGTCGCGCGGGCGTGGACCGCGCCATCGAAATATTGAAGACGGAAGTGGATCGCGTCATCGGTCTACTGGGTTGCAAGAGCATGGACGAACTGGATACGCGCTATCTGCAATGGACCCGGCGCAACGCAGAGCCGATGCAGGCACGCGCGCCGCAACCGATCCAGGAAGCTGTCACCCTCTGAGCGTAACGTCAATGGACACGAACAACATGAGCCTGAACGAAACGGCATCTGCGGCGCGCATCGAACGCGTCGGCATGATCGGACTGGGACTGATGGGCAGCGCCATCGCCTCACAGGTGATGAAGAAAGGATTCAAGCTCTCGGTGGTCGGGCACCGCAGCCGTCAGGCGCTCGAAGAACTGGTCGCGCAGGGCGCGACCGAACTCGGCAGCGCCGCCGAGCTCGCGCGCAACGTCGATGTGGTGATCGTATGCGTCACGGGCACGCCCCACGTGCGTGATGCCGTGTTTCGCGAAGATGGCCTGCTTGCGGGCGCGCACGACGGTCTGATCGTGATCGACAGCACGACGGCCGATGCCGACTTCGCCGCCGAAGCGGCCAGCGCATTCGGCGAGAAGGGCGCGGCGTTCCTCGATGCGCCCGTGAACCGCACGCCGAAGGAAGCGCGCGAGGGCCGGCTCAACGTGCTGGTAGGCGGTGATGCAGCGGTGCTCGATCGCGTGCGGCCGCTCCTGGCTGCGTACGGGGAGACGGTGCATCATCTGGGCGCGCACGGATCGGGCTATCGCGCGAAGCTCATTCACAACTTCATTGCGCAGGCGAACGGCGCGATTCTCGCTGAAGCGTTCGGCACGGCCGCGAAAGCGCAGTTGAACCTCCATGAGTTCGCGGCGGTGTGCCGTCTGAGCGGCGCGCATAGCAAGACTTTCGACCGCATCATTCCGTATCTGCTCGAAGGCGACGACAGCGGACAACAGTTCGCAATCCGAAATGCCGCAAAGGACATGCGCTCGTATAGTCAGCTTGCGGCTTCGTACTCATCGACCGCCATTCTGGCCGAAGCCGTGCGCCAGATCTACGTGCTGGGCATCAACCTCGGCCACGGCGACGAATACGTGCCGCATATGTTCGATGTCGTGTCCGAGTTGAACGGCATGAAACAAAACGGCTGACAGGCTGCGGCCTACTCGTCGAAGCCGCTTTCGGCGAGCAGGTCCACCACGCCGTGATGAAGCGCCGGATCGAACTGCGTCTGCCGCGCGTTGAAGCCGATCGCGTAGCCGCGATGCACGCGCGCTTCCCGCTGACGCAGCGCGTGGCGCAGCCGCTCGATCAGTTCGTCGGTGTCTTCGGCGCTCGTGTCGGTGAGCAGCACGGCGAACTTGTCTCCGCTCAGTCGCGCGATTACGTCGCTTTCGGCGAGCACATCGCGCAGCACGTCGGAGAAGGTCTGCAACGCGCGGTCTCCTTCGGCGTGCCCGTAGGTATCGTTGATCTCGCGGAACCCGTCGAGGTCGATCAAAAGCAGCGTCGCGGCGCGCGAAAGCCGCTCGCAGACATTCAGCGAATGCTGCGCGAGCATCTCGAAGCCGCGCCGGTTGGACAGCAACGTAAGTTCGTCGATGGTCGCGAGTTGCAGCGCGGCCATTTCCTGTTCCGCCATGCGGCCGAGGTCGCGCAAGAGCCGGCGGTCTTCCTCGCCGAATGCGCGCGGCTGCTGGTCGATGAGACACAGCGTGCCGAGCTTCGCGCCATTGGGCAGGCTCAGCGGATACCCCGCATAAAAGCGGATGAACGGCGGGCCGATGACGAGCGGATTGTCGTCGAAGCGCGCGTCGGCGCGGGCATCGGGCACGATCAACACGTCGCTGCCGCCGATGGCATGTGCGCAGAACGAAACATCGCGCGACGTTTGACGCGTCTTGAGGCCAGTGCATGACTTAAACCACTGGCGATTCTCGTCGACAAGACTCACCAGTGCGATGGGCACGTCGAACAGGCGCTTGGCGAGCCGCGTCAAACGGTCGAAGCGCTCTTCCGGCGCGGTATCGAGGATATTCAGTGCGCGGAGCGCGGCGATGCGCTCGTTTTCGTTCGCAGGCTTAATAGGGACAAGCATCGGTGTCGGCAACGGCTTGCGGATGCCCGGTCGGGCGGGAGAACTTCAGACTATTCTACCCGCTGGCGGCTCTCTATTGAGACCCCGATGAAGCGAAGATGCGTTGCGCCAGCGCGGCGCGAACCGCGCTGGCCCAAAGCTTAGAAGCGCGTCCTTACCATCCGCCGCGTGATCCGCCGCCGCCGGGCGAAGGCGTGTTCTGCGGACTCGTCACGCCGGAGGACATGTTGCGCGTCGCACCCGGCGGCTGCATGCCGCCCTGGCCCGGCGCAGCGTTCATGGTGCCGTCGTTCGCGCCGCCGATGCCGCCGCCGCGCGCCATGCCGGCGCCGTTGCTCGGCCCCGACGTGTTCGCGCCGGTCGCGCCGGACAGTCCGTTGACGCCGTTCGTCCCCGTGCCCGCACCGCTCGTTCCGCCCACGGCGCCGCCCGCCGCGCCGCCGATCATGCCGCCACCCGCGCCGGCCGCGCCGGCCACATTAACGCCGGCTGACAGTGCGATCAGGAGCGCAGTCACTGCAAGTCTCGATTTCATTTCGGATCTCCCACTGGATGCATACGGGAGCATTGCGTGCAAGCGTCGTGCCGCGTCCAGGCATGCGAACCGTTCGTCTGGTATCGGTCACATGCAGCCGCTGTTACTTAAGCATTGCATAAGGTTGAGCCACGCACTATATCCCGGGGAGCCTGCCGATTTCACTCAGACGAAAAGCGTCCCGGTGAAGCCGCTCGGGCGGTGCCGAGTTCAACCACGCCTACCGGTCATTCAATGGTCACAGCCGCCATGCGACGATCCGTACTTCGCTCAATGCGGCCGAGACACGCATGACAGCGCATCTCATTCCCGCATGGATGTGGCTGATCATCGGCCTGTGTTGCGCGGCGACGTGTCATGCGGCGCTCGCTGCGCTTCTGCATGGCGGCCGGCGCACCGCAGTGCCTTTGCGAAGCGACGATTCCACGACCGCCGATCACGTCGTGCCGGTCAGTATCCTGAAGCCGCTGTGCGGCGCGGAACCACGTCTGTACGCGAACCTTCAAACGTTTTGCGCGCAAACTCATCCCTCATATCAACTTCTTTTTGGCGTCGCGCGCGCGTCCGATGCCGCGGCGAGTGTCGTGCGGCGACTCGCGCGGGCGTATCCCGAGCGCGACATCGAACTCGTCATCGACGCAACGGCGCATGGCAGCAACCGCAAGGTCGCGAATCTCATCAATCTGTCGCGACACGCGAAGCATGATGTGATCGTGATCGCGGACAGCGATATCGCTGTGGAACCGGACTACCTGATGCGCGTGACCGTGCCGCTCGCCGATCCTGGCGTGGGCGTCGTGACCTGCCTCTATCGGGCGCGCTGCGTCGGAGGCATCTGGGCGAGACTCGGCGGCCTCTTTATCGACGAATGGTTCGCGCCGTCCGTGTATGTCGCCAACGCGCTCGGCTACGGACGCTTCGGCTTCGGCGCGACGCTCGCGCTGACACGCGAGACGCTTCGGAAGATAGGCGGCCTCGAAGCCTTGCGCGACTGCCTTGCCGACGATTTCTGGCTCGCCGAGCGCGCGCGCGTCATCGGCTTGCGCACGGTGCTGTCCGATGTCGTCGTCACGACCGATGTCATCGAAGACGATCTGTCTTCGTTGTGGCGGCGCGAGACGCGCTGGCTGCGCACCATCCGTTCGATCAATCCCTTGGGTTTCGCTTTCTTGTGCATTACGTTTGCATCGCCCTGGCTTCTGACGAGCGCGATTCTCGGGATCTCTTTCGACACGAGCGGCACGGACCTCGCGCAATCCACTGCTGATGCTATCGTCGATATCAGCACGTCGCTCGGTATCAGCGCGCGCCTCTTGCTGCACTCGCGCAGCGCGCGGTCGTGGCGCGCGTTCTGGCGCGACCTGCCGCTCATTCCACTGCGCGACGCGCTGATGTGGCTCGCCTGGTTCGCTGCGCTGTTCGGTTCGAGCGTGATGTGGCGCGGCGTGCGCGTGCCGCTCGATGCGTCGGCCGCAAAGCGCGATGCGTACGAGACCAGCTCGTCCGACAGCCCATACGACCCGTCATGAATTCACAGGACTTCGCATCATGAAGCAGACGCTCTTTCTTCAGGCTCCGTCCTTCGACGGCTTCGACGGCGGCGCGGGATCGCGCTATCAGGCCAAGCGCGAGATTCGCTCGTTCTGGTATCCGACATGGCTTGCCCAACCCGCCGCGCTCGTGCCGCAAAGCCGCGTGCTCGACGCGCCCGCCGACGGCTTGTCCGTCGAGGAAGCGCTCGCGATTGCCGCGCAATACGACCTCGTCATCATCCACACGAGCACGCCGTCCTTTCCGACGGATGCGCTCTTCGCCGAGCATCTGAAAGCGCGCAAGCCGTCGGTGCTGATCGGCATGGTCGGCGCGAAGGTGGCGGTCGATCCGCATCATTCGCTGACCGCGAGCGAGGCGATCGATTTCGTGTGCCGCGAGGAATTCGACTACACCTGCAAGGAAGTCGCCGAGGGCCTGCCGTTCGCGTCGATCAAGGGGCTCTCGTGGCGCAACGAGGACGGCTCGATCGAGCACAACGAAGCGCGCCCTATCCTCGAAAACATGGACGAGCTGCCGTTCGTCGCACCCGTCTACAAACGCGACCTGAACATCAAGAACTACTTCATCGGCTATCTGAACTATCCGTATGTGTCCATTTATACGGGGCGCGGCTGCCGTTCACGCTGCACGTTCTGCCTGTGGCCGCAGACGGTGGGCGGGCATCGCTATCGCGTGCGTTCGGTCGAGAACGTACTCGAAGAAGTGAAGTGGATTCGCGACAACATGCCGGAAGTAAAGGAGATCATGTTCGACGACGACACCTTCACGGATTTCAAGCCGCGCGTGGAAGAGATTGCCCGCGGTCTCGGCAAGCTCGGCGTGACGTGGTCGTGCAACGCGAAAGCCAACGTCCCCTATTCGACGCTGAGAATCATGAAGGATAACGGCCTGCGCCTTTTGCTCGTGGGTTATGAATCCGGTGACGACCAGATTCTGCTCAACATCAAGAAGGGCTTGCGCACCGACATTGCGCGACGCTTCGCGGACGATTGCCGCAGGCTCGGCATCAAGGTACACGGCACGTTCATTCTCGGCTTGCCGGGCGAAACGAAGGAGACAATCGAGAAGACGATTCGGTATGCGAAGGAAATCAATCCACACACGATTCAGGTTTCGCTCGCCGCGCCTTATCCGGGCACGACGCTCTACCAGCAGGCAGTGGATAACGGCTGGCTCGCCGAGAACAAGGTCATCAATCTCGTCAGCAAGGAGGGCGTGCAACTCGCGGCAATCGGCTATCCGCATCTGTCCCGCGAAGACATCTACCACGAGCTCGAACGCTTCTACAAGCGGTTCTACTTCCGCCCGTCGAAGATCTGGGAGATCGTGCGCGAAATGCTGACGAGCTGGGACATGATGAAGCGCCGCTTGCGCGAAGGCGTGGAATTCTTCCGCTTCCTGCGGGCGCATGAGGCATGAGCGCATGCGAGCGTTGATCGTCACCGCCGACGACTTCGGCCTGCACGAGCGCGTCAACGAGGCGGTGATCCGCGCGCATCGCGATGGCGTCCTCGCCTGCGCGAGCCTGATGGTCGCGGCGCCCGCCGCGCGCGATGCCGTCGAGCGCGCGCGGCAGTGTCCGTCGCTTCGCGTGGGGCTGCATGTGGTACTGGCCGATGGACTGTCGACGCTCGGCGCGTCGCGAATTCCCGCATTGACCGACGAGAACGGATGGATGCGCGATGCGCCGCTGAAAGACGGCCTGCGTTATGCGTTGCTTCCCCATGTGCGCCGTCAGCTTGCCGAGGAAATCCGCGCGCAGTTCGACGCGTTCCGCAGGACCGGCCTTGCGCTCGACCACGTGAACACGCACAAGCATCTGCATGTGCATCCCGTGGTGCTTTCGCTGATTCTCTCGATCGGTCGCGAATACGGCATGCGCGCGATGCGCCTGCCATCGGAAGCGAACGCGCCGTTGTGGCTCAAGCCGTGGATGGCGCTGACGCGCCGGCGTCTGGCGCGCGCGGGCATCGCACATAACGACTACGTGGTCGGCATGGCGCAAACGGGGCGCCTGGATGAAGCCGCGTGGCTCGCGGCGCTCGCCGGCATCGACGCGAACGATGGACGAGTCGGCGAGATCTACTGTCATCCTGCCGTGGCGGGCGACACGCCCATCACGGCTTCGATGCGCGACTACCGCCACGCCGACGAACTCGACGCGCTGTTGTCGCCACGCGTGAGCCAGGCGCTCGCGGCGGCGCGTGCGCGCGGCGTCGCGCTGGGCGGCTTCTCCGACGTATTCGGCGCGGAGCGCGCGTGATGTCGCTACGCAAGGCCGCCGCCACCGCGTGGCCGGGCGTGCTCGCGCTCGTCCTGGCAAGCGTGATCGTCTACACGCTGCGCGAGAGCATCGGCCACGCGAGCGAGCGGATCATGCACGCATGGCTGCCGTTGCTTCTGCTCGTGCCATATCGCGCGTTGCCACTCGCGCTCGATGCGCTCGGCTGGTGGATTCTGCTTGCGCGCGCCCTGCCGTATCGCTTCGTATGGTGGATCGCGACCGTACGCGACGGCGTGAGCCGCCTGCTGCCGGTGGCGAGCGTGGGCGGCGAAGTGGTCGGCGTGCGGCTCGCGTGCTGGAAGCTGCGCGATTCATCGGCGGTCATCGCGTCGGTGATCGTGGAAGTGCTCGTCACGCTCGGCATGCAGGCAATATTCGCGCTATTCGGCATCGCGGCGCTTGCCCATTCGGTCGCGTTGCATCGCGCGTTGTGGCCGCTTGGAGCCGCGAGCGCGGCGACGCTTGCGGCGCTCGCCGCATGCGCCTGGTGGCTGCGCCGCGGCGCGCCGTTCGATGTGCTAATGGCGCTCGCGCGCCGCGTGCTCGGCCACAGTCCGCTGCTGCGCGCGGGTCATTCGCGACGGCTCGATGCCGCACTGCGCGCGCTCGCGCAACGTCCGCGCGCGTGGCTCGGCGCGCTCGCGTGGCAACTCGCGGGGCAGGCCGCGGGCGCGCTCGAGAATTTCTTCGCGCTCTGGGCGATGGGCGTGCCCGTGACGCTTTCGGATGCCGTCGCCATCGAAGCCGTCGCGCAAATCGCGCGGCATGTGGCCTTTTTCGTGCCGCTCGGCGTCGGCGTGCAGGATGCCGCCATCGTGCTGACGAGCCAGCTCGCCGGCATCGGCACGGAGGCGGCGCTGTCGCTCGCGCTCGTCAAGCGCATGCGCGAAGTGCTCTCAGGCGGGCTGGCGCTCGCATCGTGGCCCGTCGCCGAGCGCGTGCGCCGCTCGCACGGCACCACGAAAAGCGCCGCGCGCGAGGACTGCGCGAACATGTCGGCGTAACGCCGGGCGCTCCAGGCATGCTGCAATACTCGCTATAGAAAGGCATCCTAATGAAAAGTAAATCCAAGGTTCCGCACATCACGCTCTTCTTCTGGATCGTCAAGATTGCCGCGACGACACTCGGCGAAACGGGCGGCGATTGGGTGTCCATGTCGCTCAACCTGGGTTATCTGATCGGCTCGGCGATCTTCGCGCTGTTGTTCGTCGGCTTCGTGACTGCGCAGGTGAAGGCGCGCGGCTTTCACCCGTTCCTGTACTGGGCCACCATCGTCGCGACGACGACGCTCGGCACTACGCTCGCCGACTTCGCCGACCGTTCGCTCGGCTTAGGCTATCCGGGCGGCGTGGCGATCGTCTCCGCATGCCTGCTGTTGAGCCTTGCAGTGTGGTATCGCGTGGAAGGCAGCGTGTCGGTGGACACCGTGAACACGCCGCGCGTCGAATGGTTCTACTGGGTGACGATCCTCTTCTCGCAAACGCTCGGCACGGCCCTCGGCGACTGGATCGCAGGTGACGACCGCGGCGGCCTCGCGCTCGGCTACGAAGGCGGCGCGCTCCTGTTCGGCGGACTGCTGGCGTGCGTCGCGGCGCTGTACTTCTGGACCTCGCTGTCCCGCACGCTGCTGTTTTGGGCGGCGTTCGTGCTGACGCGGCCGCTCGGCGCGACGCTCGGCGACTTCTTCGACAAACCGGTCGCGCAGGGCGGGCTCGCGATGAGCCGCCTGTGGGCGTCGTTGATTCTGCTGGCGTTCATGGCCGTCTGCGTCGCATGGATGACGAAGGCGCGGGCGCGCGAACGACGATCGCTGCCGTAGCGTGTCAGCGCAACGGAGCGATGCCTTCCGCGACACCCGCCGGCATGCAGATGTGCTTGATCTGGGTGAAGTCGGCGAGCGCGTCGTAGCCATGCAGACGCCCGAGGCCGCTTTGCCGGTAGCCGCCGGTTTCCGCTTCCGCGAAGAGCTTGTTGTGGTCGTTGATCCAGACGGTGCCGTTACGCAACGCACGCGCCATGCGAAAGGCGCGCGGGCCGTCGTGGGTCCATACGCTCGCTGACAGACCGAAGACCGTGTCATTCGCCTTCGCGAGCGCTTCCTGCTCGCTCTCGAATACTTCCAGCGTGACGAACGGCCCGAAGATTTCGTCCTGGCAGAAGAACGCCTTCGGGTCGCCGTGCTCCACCAGCGTCGGCGAAAGAAACGCGTGGCCCGAGCGTGCGCCGCGCAACAGCACGCGATCCGCCATGTCGCTTGCGCGTTCGATAGTGCGGTCCACCGCATCGCGCGTGGGCGCATCGATAAGCGCGCCGATATCCGTCGCCGGATCGATGCCGGGTCCGACTTTCAGCGCGGCGAGCGCGCCCGCGAGATGCTCGCGCATTTCGGCCGCGCGCGACGCATGCACCAGCACGCGACGCGCGGCCGTGCATTGCTGACCGGAGATGATGGTCGCGGCGCGCGCGAGACGCGGCGCAATAGCGGCGATGTCGGCATCGTCGAACACGAGGCAGCACGACTTGCCGCCGAGTTCGAGCGAGAGCTTCTTCATGCTGTCCGCCGCGGCGGCCATGATTCTCTTGCCGGTCGCGGTCGATCCCGTGAAGCTCACCACGTCCACGCCGTGCGAATCCGCGAGCCGCTGACTGGCGGCGTGCGCCTGTTCGTTCACGAGGTTGACAGCGCCCTTGGGCAACGCGGTGTGATCGAAGCAGCGCAGCATCGCGGCCGTGACGAGCGACGTCTGCGCGGCCGGCTTCACGACCGCCGTGCAGCCCGCGGCGAGCGCGGGCGCGAGCGAGCGCACGAGCAGCACGGCCGGCGCGTTCCACGGCACGATGATCGTTGCGACGCCAGCGGCTTCGCGCAACATCGTGGAAATGGTGCCCGGTTCCGGTTCGAGCACGTGCCCCGCGATATGCCGCGCGAGCCCCGCGTAATAGCGCACCTCCGATATGGCGCCCGCAATCTCGCCGCGCGATTGCGCAATCGCCTTGCCATTCTCGCGCGTGAGCAGCGTCGCAAGCGAATCGCGCTGCTGTTCGAGCGCCGCGGCCCACGCGAGCAGCACGTCCTGGCGCAAGCGCGCATCCTGCGCCCACGTCGTGCGGTCGAACACATGGCGCGCGGCGGCAATGGCGGCGTCCGCTTCGTGCGTGCCTCCGTCGGCGTATTGGCCGATGGCTTCGCCCGTCGCGGGGTCGATGCTGTCGAGCGTCGGCGTGCCGGTCCATTCGCCGCCGATCCAGTGCAATGCGTTCATCGTGTTCGTTCCTTCATTGGGGTAATGTATCGGACACCGAAGTATTCGATGCTTGATGCAGTTCGTCGCCGATGATCGCGATCAGCGCCTCCGCTGCCGCGCTCAACGGCCGGCGCGGATGACTCACGCACACGATATGGCGCACGATGCGTGGCGCGAGAATCGGGCACGCGCGCAGGGTGCCGTGCCGCGCGGCGCGTTCGACCACGATGCGCGGAAGAATCGTCGCAAAGCGCGTGTGCTCGACGAGCTTGAGAATAGTGGAGAGCACGTCGATTTCGAAGCGCGGCGCGAGCAGCACGTCTTCATGTTGCGCGGCGCTGTCGAGCACGCCGCGCAGACCGTGGCGCTTGGTCGGCAGCACGAGTTCGAGCTCCGGCAACTGCGCCAGTTCGATGGCGTGCGGCAAGTCGGGCCCGTGCGCGGCGCTGGTTGCGAGCACCATCTCTTCGTCGAGCAGCGGGCGCGAATCGAGCGACAGGCGCGCGCGCGGCTTGTTGATGATCGCCGCATCCAGTTGGCCGCCCGCCACCCAGTCGATGAAAGTCGCGCTGTAGCCATCGGCGACGGTCACTTCGACATCCGGATAACGCGCGTGAAAGCGCGAGAGCGAGTCGGCGAGCACGCTCTCCGTGACCGACGCGATCAGCCCGATGCCCACATGCCCGGTCACGACTTCGTCGCGCTGCACGAGCTGCTGCCGCGCGTGCGCGAGATCGCGCATGATCGGCAGAAAGAGGCGATACATGAGCCGCCCCGCCGCAGTCGGCGCCATGCCGTGCGCGCCCCGTTCAAAGAGTTGCTGATGCAGTTCGTCTTCGAGCTTGGCGATCTGCATGCTCAACGCGGGCTGCACGATGTTGAGCCGTTTGGCGGCGCGCGTGACCGAGCCGTCTTCGAAGAGCGCGATGAAGTACTGGATTTGCTTGAGGTCCATTGATCCCATCCTCATCAGCAACGCTAATAGGCCTGCGTCGAGTTATCACTGTGTGTCAAACGCGGCCTGAGTGCATCACGTGAAGCCGCGCCCCGCTGGACGGCGTGCGAAAGGCATCTATTGATACGTAACTGTAAGAACGCTGTCATCGGGGCTAACACCGATATAAGACCCGATGATCCGGCGCATCAGAAAACAGTATTAGAACTTATGGAGTGATCTCGCTACGCTTCAACCATGCGCTTGCTGCGGCATTTCCAGTCAACGGCAGGCAATGGATGGAGACACTAATGAACTCACGCGATGCCGCAACGAACGGCATTTCCAAATTTGCATGGGCCCGACCGGGCGCCGACGCGGGCTCGCTCTCGCTGCGCGACTGGCTCGCGCATCTCGCGAAGACCGGACGCGTCGCGACGATCGACAAGCCCGTCGCGCTCGAACATGAACTCGCGGCCATCGCCAAGCGGCTCGACGGCACGCAAGCGGCCGTCTTCACGCGTCCGGGCGGCCATCCGGTGCCGGTCGTGAGCGGCTTCATGGCGAAGCGCGCGTGGATCGCCGAAGCGATGGGCGTCGAAGAAGCCGGGCTGCTCGCGCGATTTTCCGCTGCGGCCGCCGCGCCGCTCGAATCGAAGGTGATTGCGCGCGAAGACGCGCCGTGCCAGCAAGTGGTGCATACGAACGGCATCGACCTGCACGCGCTCTTGCCGATTCCCACGCACAGCGAGCACGACAACGGCCCGTACATCACGGCGGGTCTCGTAATCGCGCGCAATCCGCGCACGGGCGTGCAGAACGTCTCCATCAACCGCATTCAGGTACATGGCCGCGACCGCATGGCGATTCTGCTGCTGCCGCGCCATCTGTACGCGTTCCAGCGCGCCGCCGAAGAAGCGGGCGATGCGCTCGACGTGGCCGTCGCCATCGGCGTCGATCCGCTGACGATGCTCGCGTCCCAAGCCATCACGCCGATCGACCACGACGAGCTTGAAATCGCGGGCGCGCTGCACGGCGCGCCGCTGCCGGTCGTGTCGTGCGTGACGAACGGCGTGCATGTGCCGGCGTTCGCGGAGATCATCATCGAAGGGCGCATTCTGCCGAACGTGCGCGAGCCGGAAGGCCCGTTCGGCGAGTTCCCGAAGTACTACAGCGCGAAGGAATCGCGCGAAGTCATCGAAGTGACGGCGGTCACGCATCGGCGCGACCCGATTTTTCATACCATCGTGCCGGCGGAGATGGAGCATCTGCTGCTCGGCGCCATTCCGCGCGAAGCCACGCTGCTTGCGCATCTTCAACGCAGCCATCCTTCGGTTAAGGACGTGCATCTTTCCGTGGGCGGCGTGTGCCGCTATCACCTGTGGGTGCAGTTCGACAAGAAGCGCGAAGGCGAGGCGAAGAATGTGATTCTCTGCGCGTTCGGCGCGCACTACGACATCAAGCAGGTCGTCGTCGTCGATACGGATGTGGACGTGCACGATCCCGCCGAAATCGAATGGGCGATCGCGACGCGCTTTCAGGCAGACCGCGATCTCGTCGTGGTGGCGGGCGCGCAAGGCTCGCCGCTCGATCCTTCGACGACCGTGGGCCTTCCTGAAGACGCGCCCGCGCATCTGCAAGGCGTGAGCGCGAAGATGGGCATCGACGCCACACGGCCCGTCGTCTATCCGGCGCACGTCTTCACGCGCGTGCGGATTCCGGGGCAAGACACGGTTGATCTCGACGCGCTCGTCGCGAATGACAACAGCGCGCTCGACGCCTACCTCACGCGCGATCATGGCTGAGCGAAAGAAGCGCATCGTCGTCGGCATCTCGGGCGCGAGCGGCGCCGTGATCGGCGTGCGTCTCATCGCCGCGCTGCGCCGGCTCGGCACGCACGAGACGCATCTGATCGTCTCGGCGTCGGGCGCGGTCACGGCGGCGCAGGAACTCGGCCTCGCGCGCGCCGACCTCGATTCGCTCGCTGACGTCGTGCACAACGTGCGCGATATCGGCGCGGCGGTGGCGAGCGGTTCGTTTCTGAGCGACGGCATGGTGATTGCGCCGTGTTCGATGAAGACGCTCGCCGCGGTTGCGAACGGCTTCGCCGACAACCTGCTGACGCGCGCCGCCGACGTCATGCTCAAAGAGCGCCGCCGCCTCGTGCTGGTCGCGCGCGAGACGCCGCTCAACCTCGCGCATCTGCGCAACATGACGCTCGCGACCGAAATGGGCGCCATCGTGATGCCGCCCGTGCCCGCGTTCTACGCGCATCCGAAGACCATCGACGATGTGGTCGATCACACGGTCGGACGCATTCTGGATTTGTTCGGCATCGAGCACGGCGAGATTGCGCGCCGCTGGAGCGGTCTCGCCGACGAATTCGGCAGCCGCGCCGAAAGCAAGGAGTGACGCCATGAACCAGCGCGACACAGGATTCGCGGATATCAACGCACGCGTCGCTGAGAACGGTGCCGCCGCGCCCGAGCGCCACGTCGGCCGTCCGATGCCTCGTTTCGAAGACCCGGCGATCCTGACGGGCCGTGGCCGCTACGGCGACGACCTCGCCGTGAAGCCCGGCACGCTGCAAGCCGCCATTCTGCGCTCGCCGCATGCGCATGCGGATATCGTGTCCATCGACACCGAAGCCGCGTCGAAGCTGCACGGCGTGCGCGCCATTCTCACGCGCGACGACTTGCGTCCGTGGTCGCGGCCGTTCGTGGTCGGCGTGAAGTCGCCGATGGAACAGTGGGCGCTCGCAATGGACCGCGTGCGCTATGTCGGCGAGCCGGTTGCAGTCGTGATGGCGGAATCGCGCGCCATTGCCGAAGACGCGATGGACCTCATCAAGGTCGAGTACGCGCTGCGCGATCCGGTCACGTCCATCGAACAAGCGGTGCAGGGCGATTCGCCCGTGCTGCACGAACGCGTCGGCACAAACGTGATCAGCGACCGGCATTTCAGCTATGGCGATCCGCAAGCCGCGTTCGAGCGCGCGCCGCATCGCGTGAAACTCGTCGCGCACTATCCGCGCAATACGTGCGCGCCGATCGAATGCGGCGTGGTGATTGCCGAATACCTGTCGGGCGACGAAGGCTACGACGTCACCTCGAATTTCATGGGTCCGTTCTCGCTGCACGCCGTGATGGCGATGGCGCTCAACGTTCCCGCTAACCGCTTGCGCCACAAGGCCCCGCGCGATTCCGGCGGCAGCTTCGGCGTGAAGCAGGCGGTGTTTCCGTATGTCGTCTTGATGTGCCTCGCCTCGCGCAAGGCCGGCGCGCCGGTGAAATGGGTCGAGGACCGGCTCGAACACCTGAGCGCCGCGACCTCCGCGACCGCGCGTCTGTCCACCATCGAAGCCGCCGTGGAAAGCGACGGCCGCATTCTTGCGCTTTCATACGATCAACTCGAAGACGTGGGCGGCTACGTGCGCGCGCCCGAGCCCGCGACCTTCTACCGGATGCATGGCTGTCTGACGGGCGCGTATGCGATTCCGAACCTCGCCGTGCGCAACCGCGTGGTGCTGACCAACAAGACGCCGACCGGCCTCGTGCGCGGCTTCGGCGGACCGCAGGTGTATTTCGCGCTGGAGCGGCTGATTCAGCGCATCGCCATCGAACTGAAGCTCGATGTGCTCGACGTGTACCGCCGCAACTTCGTTCCCGCCGATGCGTTCCCGTATCGCGCGGCAGCGGGCGCGCTGCTCGATTCGGGCAACTATCAGGAGGCGCTGCGGCTTTCGAACGCGCAGGGCGGCTACGAAGAACTCGTCGCGCGGCGCGACGCGGCTCGCAGGGAAGGGCGTCTCTATGGCATCGGCTTTGCCGCGATCGTCGAGCCGTCCGTATCGAACATGGGCTATATCACGACCGTCATGCCGCCCGACGCGCGCAAGAAGGCCGGCCCGAAGAACGGCGCGATAGCCAGCGCGACCGTGAGCGTGGATCTGCTCGGCGGCGTGGTCGTCACGATTGCATCGACGCCCGCGGGCCAGGGCCACATGACGGTGTGCGCGCAAGTCGTCGCCGATGTGCTCGGGCTGGACCCGAAGGACATCGTCGTGAACGTGGAATTCGACACGCACAAGGACGCGTGGTCCGTCGCGGCGGGCAACTATTCGAGCCGCTTCGCGGGCGCGGTGGCCGGCACGGTGCATCTCGCCGCAACGCGCGTGCGCGAGAAGCTCTCGCGCATTCTCGCGAAGCAGTTCGGCTGCGCAGCCGACGACGTGCGCTTCGAACGTGCGCGCATTTTCCCGAAAGATGCCGAAGACCGCGCGTTGCCGTTCGCGCGCGCGGCGAGCAACGCGCCGCACTGGGCGCCCGCGCTTCTGCCCGAAGGCGAGGAGCCGGGTCTGCGCGAGACGGTGTTCTGGTCGCCGCCGCACATGGACGCGCCCGATGAAGAGGACCGCATCAATACATCGGCGGCGTATGGCTTCGCGTTCGACATGTGCGCCGTCGAAGTGGACCGCGCGACGGGGCGCGTGCGCATCGACCGATACGTGACCGCGCACGACGCCGGCACGCTTTTGAACCCCGCGCTCGCGGACGGCCAGATTCGCGGCGCGTTCGCGCAAGGGCTCGGCGCCGCGCTGATGGAAGAGTTCCGCTACGGCGCGGACGGCAGCTTCCAGTCGGGCACGCTCGCCGACTATCTGATGCCGACGACCTGCGAAGTGCCCGATCCGGTGATCGTGCATCTCGAAACGCCGTCGCCGTTCACGCCGCTCGGCGCGAAAGGGCTCGGCGAAGGCAACAACATGAGCACGCCGCCATGCATCGCGAATGCGGTGGCGGATGCGCTCGGCGTCGACGACATTCGACTGCCGCTCACGCCGCAGAAGGTGATGGCGCTGATCGGCATCGACGATCCGGAGCCGTCGCGCCCCGAATACCGCGAAGCAGCACCGGCGAAGCCCGCGACGCCGGGCGGCGGCAAGGCATTGACGGCGCAAGGCACGGTCGATTTGCCCGCGACGCCCGAAGCGGTGTTCGCCGTGCTGCTCGACCCGAAGGCGCTCGCCAACGTCATTCCCGGCTGTCACGCGCTGGAAGAGACCGCGCCGAACCAGTATCGCGCGGACGTGACGGTGGGCGTCGGCATGATCAAGGCGCGTTTCGAGGCGCGCATCGGCTTGTCGGAGATCGACGCGCCGCGCCGCCTGCGTCTCGCGGGCGCGGGCATCTCGCCGCTCGGCAGCGCGCGCGGCAACGGTCTCGTCGAACTGACGCCGCATGGCGGCGGCACGCGCCTCGCATACGACTACGAAGCGCAGGTCTCCGGCAAGGTCGCGGCGGTCGGCGGCCGCATGCTCGAAGGCGCGGCGAAAGTGGTGCTCAGGCAGTTGTTCGAATCGCTCGGCCGGCAGGCGGCGGGCAAGCCGGTGGCGCAGCGCAGCTCGTGGATCGCGCGGCTCCTCGGCCGTTTCAGGAGGAACGCATGAAACCCGCGCCGTTCGATTATCTACGCGCGATGACGACGCAACACGCGCTCGACGCGCTCGCGCAACACGGCGAAGACGCCCGCGTGCTGGCGGGCGGGCAGTCGCTGATGGCGGTGCTCAACATGCGGCTCGCGCAGCCGCGCGTGTTGGTCGATATCTCGCGCACCGCCGAGCTGGACGCCGTGCGCGTCGATGACAAAACGGGCCATCTCGTCGTGAGCGCGGCGGCGACGCAAGGCGGCGTCGAGTGGCGCCGCTCGTTGCGCGACGAAGTGCCGTTGCTCGCGATGGCGTTTCCGAACATCTCGCATTTTCAGATCCGCAATCGCGGGACGGTGTGCGGTTCCATCGCGCATGCCGATCCGAGCGCGGAACTGCCGCTCGTGCTGGCCGCGCTCGGCGGCGACGTCGTGCTGCGCTCGAAGAAGAAGCGCCGCACGCTCGCCGCGCAGGACTTCTTTCAGGGAATGCTGATGACGGCGCGCGAGCCCGACGAAGTGGTGGAAGCCGTGCGCTTTCCGTTGAGAAAGCCCGGCGAGCGTCACGGGTTCGCCGAGTTCTCGGCGCGGCATGGCGATTTCGCGGTGGTCGCGTGCGCGGCGATCGTGACCGACGACGCGATCCGCATCGCGGTAGGCGGCGTCGCGGACCGGCCGGTTGCCGAGACCTGGCCGCGTCTGACAGGCGACGACCTGCGCGGCGCATTGAACGACCTGAGCTGGAAACTGAACGCGCAGGACGACGCGCACATCAGCGCGAAGTATCGCCGGAATCTGGTCCGGCAACTGGGATGGCGCGTGATCGAGGAGGCGAAGTGAGCAACACGGCGGAGAACATCATGCGGCACGGCGAGCAGCAGCGCATCACGCTGACGCTCAACGGCCGCGAACGCAGCGGCTATTGCGAGCCGCGCGAACTGCTGTCGGATTTCATCCGGCACGAACTCGGCGCGACGGGCACGCACGTCGGCTGCGAGCACGGCGTCTGCGGCGCATGCACGGTGCATGTCGACGGCATCGCCGCGCGCTCGTGCCTGATGCTCGCGTTGCAGGCGGACGGACGGCGCATCGACACCGTCGAAGGTCTCGCGCCGGAGCAGACGCTCGGCGACTTGCAGCAGGCGTTTCAGCGGCATCACGCGTTGCAGTGCGGCTTTTGCACGGCGGGCATTCTGATGTCGTGCGCGGATTATCTGCAACGCGTGCCGGACCCGACAGAGGAACAGGTGCGCGAGATGCTTTCGGGCCACATCTGCCGCTGCACGGGCTATACGCCCATCGTCGCGGCCGTGCTCGATGTCGCCGCGCGCCGTCAGGCGAAGGCAAACTCGAAGGAGACCGAACATGCTTGATCTCGGGCGCACTTTCCTTCAAAGCGTCGAGCGCAGTCCGAATGCGCTCGCGCTGGTCGACGGCGACCTGCAACTCACGTACGCGGCGTGGCATCGCGTGATCCTGAATGTCGCGGATGGCCTGCGCGCGCTCGGCGTGCGACGCGGCGACCGGCTGCTCGTCGTGCTGCAAAACCGCTGGGAAATGGCGACGCTGCATTGGGCAGGGCAGTTCGCGGGCATCGTGATCGTGCCGCTCAACTGGCGCGCGAAGCCGGAAGAAGTCGAATACTGCGTGACGGACGCAGGCGTGAAGGCGATCGTCTACGAACCCGTTTCCGCCGATGCCGTGATGCAGAGCGCGTCGGCGCAGAACCTGCCGCGCATCGGACTGGACGACGTATCCGGCGGCACGCTGACGTTCGACGCGCTGACCGCCGAGCGCGCGCCGGAATGCGCGAGCGACTGCACAGCCGGGCGCATCGACGACAGCGCCCATGCCACCGCCGACGACATCTCGCTGATCCTCTACACGTCGGGCACCACCGGCAAGCCGAAGGGCGTGCCGCGCCGCCACCGCCACGAACGCGCGGGCGCGCTCGCGCACGTCGCGCAGAACCTGTACCGGCGCGGCGAACGCACGCTCGGCGTGATGCCGCTCTATCACACGATGGGCGTGCGCTCGCTGCTTGCGATGGCGCTCGTCGATGGCGTGTTCGTCTGCGTGCGCCGCTGGAACGCGAAGCTCGCGCTCGACTCCATCGCAACGCACCGGCTGACGTGCCTCTATCTCGTGCCGACGCTCTATCACGACCTGCTCGCCGACAGCGGTTTCGCGAGCACGGATACGTCGTCGGTCAGAAAGCTCGGCTTCGCGGGCGCGCCGATGAACGACGGCCTGCTCAAGCGCCTCTCGGCCGCGTTCCAGCCGGAACTGTTCGTCAATCACTACGGCTCGTCCGAGGTCTACACGTTCAGCATCGATCAGGACGCGACCCGAAAGCCGGGCAGCGCGGGGCGCGCGGGCATCAACACGCGGCTGCGCGTGGTGAAGCTCGATGCCGTCTCGCCCGAGCAGACGGCGGCCGCCGGCGAGGAAGGGCAGATCATCGCGGACCTGCTCGGCGACGAAGCATTCGAAGGCTACTGGAACCGCCCGGACGCGAACGCGAAGTCTCTGCGCGACGGCTGGTACTTCACCGGCGACACCGGCTATTTCGACGCTGACGGCGACCTCTACGTGACCGGCCGCGTGGACGACATGATCATCAGCGGCGGCGAAAACATTTCGCCCGTGGATATCGAGTCGGTGCTCTCGCTGCATCCCGCCGTCGATGAAGTCGCGGTCGCAGGCGTGAAGGACGAGCGCTGGGGCCAGCGCGTGGTCGCGTTCATCAAGCGCCGCGAATATGTCGATGCCGAAGGGCTCGACGCCTGGTGCCGCCAGTCCGACCTCGTCAACTTCAAGCGCCCGCGCGACTACGTGTTCGTCGATGACATTCCGAAGTCGCCGGTCGGCAAGATCCTGCGCCGCAAGCTCTCGGCGGGCGAGTACGTGCCCGATGCTACGCCCGACAGCGCGCCGCTCGCACAACGTATGGAAACCACGAAGGAGTAACCCCACATGACCGACCTGAACCACCGCGGCCAGACGCTGCTGCAAGACCTCGACGGCTTCTCGGTCGAGATCGACGCCGAACGCGAACGTGCCGACATCATCCTGCACCGGCCGCCGTTCAACGTCATTTCGATGCACGCCCGCGACCAGTTGCGCGCCGCATTCGAAGCACTGGACGACGACGAGCGCGTGCGCGTGATCGTCGTGCGCGCGAACGGCGAGCACTTTTCGAGCGGCGGCGACATCAAGGGCTTCCTGGAAGCGTCGCCCGAACACGTGTCGAAGCTCGCATGGAACATCGCGGCGCCCGCGCGCTGCTCGAAGCCGGTGATCGCAGCCAATCGCGGCTTCTGCTTCGGCGTGGGCTTCGAGTTGTCGCTCGCGTGCGATTTCCGCATCGTCACGGATACGACGTTCTACGCGCTGCCCGAACAGAAGCTCGGCCAGATTCCCGGCTCGGGCGGCTCGGCGCGCTTGCAGGCGATGGTCGGCATCGGCCGGACCAAGGACATCGTGATGCGCTCGCGCCGCATTCCCGGCAAGCAGGCGTACGAGTGGGGCATTGCGGTGGACTGCGTGCCCGACGCCGAACTCGAAGCCGCGACGGACGCGCTGGTCGACGAACTGCGCGCGTTCTCGCCGCTCGCGCAGCGCACCGCGAAGAAGCTCCTGAACGATTCGGAAGACGCGCCGCTTTCCATCGCGATCGAACTGGAAGGGCATTGCTATAGCCGCCTGCGCTCGTCGGACGACTTCCGAGAAGGCGTCGAGGCGTTCCACGGCAAGCGCAAGCCGGTGTTCCGCGGCTTCTGACAACGCAGACAAAGGAAGACGACATGAGACGCTTCGATTACGTGATCGTGGGCGGCGGTTCGGCGGGATGCGTGCTCGCGCATCGGCTGTCGGCGTTGCCGTCGCTGCGTGTCGCGCTGATCGAGGCGGGCGCGGACACGCCGCCGGGCGCGGTGCCCGAGGCCATTCTCGACAGCTATCCGATGCCGGTCTTCTGCGGCGACACGTACATCTGGCCGGACCTGAAAGCGAAAGCCACGAAGCAGGCCGCGCCGCGCGTGTACGAGCAGGGCCGCGTGATGGGCGGCGGGTCGAGCATCAACGTGCAGTCGGCCAATCGCGGCTTGCCGCGCGATTACGACGACTGGGCCGCGACGGGCGCCGACGGCTGGGCGTGGCGCGACGTGCTGCCGTACTTTCGCAAGCTGGAACGCGACCTCGACTTTCCCGGCGGCGAACTGCACGGCGGCGACGGCCCGGTGCCGATCCGCCGCATCATGCCGAAGGACTGGCCGGCGTTCTGTCATGCGTTCGGCCAGGGCTTGCGCGCGCAGGACGTCGCCGAGTTGCAGGATCAAAACGGCGAGTTCGGCGACGGCTTTTTTCCCGGCGCGTTCTCGAACGAGGACGACAAGCGCGTGTCCACGGCCATCGCCTATCTGGACGAAGCGACGCGCAAGCGCCCCAATCTCGCGGTGTACCCGAAGCTGCGTGTCGAGCGCATCGTGATGGAAGGCGCGACGGCGCGCGGCGTAATCGCGGTGGACGAAGACGGCGAGCGCCTGCGCTTCGATGCGGGCGAAGTGGTCGTGAGCGCGGGCGCGCTGCAATCGCCGGCGCTTTTGATGCGCG
Source organism: Caballeronia sp. GAFFF1 (assembly GCF_023630705.1). Lineage (GTDB taxonomy): Bacteria > Pseudomonadota > Gammaproteobacteria > Burkholderiales > Burkholderiaceae > Caballeronia. Next base: position 408,634 of record NZ_JALQEM010000041.1, on the reverse strand, counting down.
CCGGCATCGGCGATGCGCGCGAACTCGCGGCGCTCGGCATTGCGTGCGCGGTGGATCTGCCGGGCGTCGGACGCAATCTGCAGGATCATCCGTCGCTCACGTTCTGTCATTTTCTCGAGCCGCGCTTTCGCATGCCGCTCGCGCGACGCCGCGCCAGCATGATGGCCGCGCGTCTCAGTTCGGGCGTCGCGGGCTGCGACGAGTCGGACCTGTATCTGTCGAGCGCGACACGCGCCGCATGGCATGCGCTCGGCAACCGGCTGGGGCTGTTCTTTCTGTGGTGCAACCGGCCGTATTCGCGCGGCCGCGTGCAGCTCGTTTCCGCCGATGCCGCCGCCGCGCCGCGCGTCGATCTGAATCTGCTGGACGACGAACGCGATGTAGAGCGGCTCGCCGTCGGCGTGCGCATGCTTGCGCGCATCGTGGAAGCGTCGGGTCTGAGCCGCGATGAACGCGACTTCTTCCCGGCTGCCTTCTCGCCGCGCGTGAAGGCGTTGAGCAAGGTCGGCGAGGGCAACGCGCTCTTGACGTCCGCGCTCGGGCTTCTGCTGGACACGCCCGCGCCCGTGCGCCGGATGTTGATCGAACGCTTCTTCACGCGCGGCCTGAAGATGAACGCGCTGCTCGCCGACGACCGCGCGCTCGCGGACTTTATCCGCGCGAACGTGTTCGGCGTGTGGCACGCGAGCGGCACCTGCCGCATGGGCGGCGCAAAGGACCGCGATGCCGTCACGGACGGGCAAGGGCGCGTGCATGGCGCGCGAGGCTTGCGCGTGGTGGATGCATCGCTGATGCCGAAGCTGCCATCGGCCAATACGAACATACCGACCATCATGATCGCCGAGAAGATTGCCGACGCGATGGTCGCGGCGCGGCGCGAACGCGCGGAACTCGATGTATCGGGGTCGCCGCCGCTCGCCGCCGCCCACTAACGATTTTTTTTAACCTCGACAAGAGCACGCAATAAGAAACGTGCCTGCGAAACCGGGGCGATCGAAAGACGGCCCGGTGACAAACTAGGAGATACACATGTCCGTAGCTGCACAAGACGGGGCCGCCGCGCTTCCGGTGAATCAGCGGCAGATCATGGGCGCGGTGCTGGCCTCGTGCATGGGCTGGGCGCTCGATCTGTTCGACCTCTTCGTGTTGTTGTACGTCGCGCCGGTGGTCGGGCGTCTCTTCTTCCCGTCCGAACACGCGATGCTATCGCTCGCGGCGGTGTATGCGTCGTTCGCGGTGACGCTGCTCATGCGTCCGCTCGGCTCCGCGCTCTTCGGCTCCTACGCGGACCGCCACGGCCGCAAGGGCGCGATGATCTTCGCGGTGGTCGGCGTCGGCATCTCGACGGCGGCGTTCGGCGTGCTGCCGACCGTCGCGCAGGCCGGCCTCGTCGCGCCGATCCTGTTCCTGCTGCTGCGTCTCGTGCAGGGCGTGTTCGTCGGCGGCGTCGTGGCATCGACGCATACCATCGGCACCGAATCGGTCGCGCCGAAGTATCGCGGCGCGGTGTCGGGGCTGATCGGCGGCGGCGGCGCGGGCCTCGGCGCGTTGCTCGCCTCGCTCACGTATCTGGCGATGTCGTCCATCTTTCCGGGCGAACTCTTCGATGCGTGGGGCTGGCGCTGCATGTTCTTCACCGGCATCGTGAGTTCGGTGCTCGGGCTCTTCGTGTTCAACAGCCTCGAAGAATCGCCGCTCTGGAAGAAGCTCGCGGCGGAGAAGGCGGCGAAGGCGGCTGCGCAGGTCAAGACCGCGCCGGTCGAAGTCGTGCGCTCGCCCATTCGCACGCTGTTTTCGCGCGAGTATCGCGGGGTGCTGTTCGTGAACCTGCTGCTCACGATCGGCGGCGGCAGCGGCTATTACCTCACTTCGGGCTATCTGCCGACGTTCCTCAAGGTCGTGAGCCATGCGCCGAACGGCGCGGCCGCCGCGATCCTGATGATCTGCAGCGTCGCGGTGGTGTTCGCATCGATCGCGGCGGGGCATCTCTCCACATTCATCGGACGCAAGAGCGCGTTCGTGTGGATCGGCCTCATTCGGCTCGTCGCGCTGCCCGGCCTGTTCCTGCTGCTGCCGACGGCGCAAAGCATCACCATGATCGGCGTCTACGCGGTGCTGCTCTCCGCGCTCGGCAGCGCGGGCTATGCGCCGATTCTGATCTTCCTGAACGAACGCTTCCCGACCGCGATCCGCGCGACCGGCACCGGTCTCTCGTGGAACATCGGCTTCGCGATCGGCGGGATGATGCCGACCTTCGTTTCGCTCGTCGCGAAGGACGCGAGCCAGTTGCCGTCGACGCTCGCGATCTTCGTCGGCGCGATCAGCATCATCTTCCTCGTCGGCGCGTTCGTCGTGCCGGAAACGCTCGGCAAGCTGGACAACAGCGCGGCGCGCAATCCGTCCTGAAGCAGGCAGTCACCGGTGGGCGCGCGACGCACGCGCCCACACCCGCATCGTTCAATACAGACACTGGAGACGCTCATCATGAAGTATGACGAGGACGTTCGCGCGCGCTCGTACAAGTTTCGCGACGATTACGTGGAAGCGACGCCGAAGTGGTATCGCGGAGAGATGCATCTGGGCTTCACGCTCGTCTTCACGACGGCGGTGATCGTGTATTGCGCCGCGCAGCTTCACGCGCCGACGTTCGCGGAATGGCTCGCGGTCGTGCCGCTCTTTCTCTTCGGCAACTGGGCGGAATGGGCCGCGCACCGGTATGTGCTGCATCGGCCGACGAAGTATTTCAGCATGGTCTACAAGCGCCACTGCGCGGTGCATCACCGCTTCTTCACGCATGTGACGCTGGAGTACAAAGGCCACAAGCACTGGCGCGCGCTGCTGTTTCCGCCGTTCGCGCCGGTCGCGTTCGTGCTCGCGGCCGCGCCGCTCGCGTTGCTGATCGGCTTCGTGTTCACGCGCAACGCAGGCTATATCGCGCTTCTCACGATGGCGGCGTACTACCTGATGTACGAAGGGCTGCACACGCTCTCGCACGTCACGGACAGTCCGTTTCTAGACCGCGTGCCGTTCGTCAACACGGTGCGGCGCCTGCATGTGACGCATCACGATCCGGAGCAGATGGCGACGCAGAACTTCAATCTCACCTTCCCGATCTGCGACACGCTGTTCGGCACGCGCAGCGATGCGCCGCGCACGGTGCCTTCCACTGCGCGTCGCGGCTGATTCGCATCATGCAGGAGGAGCCGGCGCGCCCGTGGTCACGCGCCGGATCTCCTCGGTGATGATGGCGATGAGCGCCTGCGCCGCCGGCCCGATGGGCCGCTTGGGATGCGTGACCTGAATGATGTGACGCACGATCGGCGGCTTGTCGATGGTGCGAACGCGCAGCCGCCCTTCGTCCACCTTCGATTGCACGACGACGCGCGGCAGGATCGTCGCGACGCTGCTTTGCTCGACGAACTGCACGATCGTGCTGAGAAGATCGATTTCGAACTTCGGCTTGATGACGACATCGGCCGCCATCAGCGCGGCGTCGAGCGCGCCGCGCAGGCCGTTGCGCCGCGTGGGCAGCACGAGTTCGATGTCGGACTGCGCGACGAGGTCGATCGTCTCCGGCAAATCCGGCCCGTGCGCCGCGCTCGTCACAAGCACCATTTCTTCGACAAGTAGCGGCTCGACATCGAGCGCGAGGCGGCCGCGCGGCTTGTTGATGATCGCGGCATCGAGCCGGCCGGATTCCACGGCGTCGATGAGTTGCGCGCTGAAGCCGTCCGCTACCGACACTTCCACTTGCGGAAAGAGGGCGTCGAAGCGCGCGAGCGATTCGGGCAAGACGCTCTGCGCCTCCGACGACACCATCCCGAGCGACACGCGCCCCGTCACGATGACATCGCGCCGGCTCAACTGCTCGCGCGCATGACCGATGTCGCGCATGATCGGCGTGTAGAGCCGGTACATGAGGCGCGCGGCTTCGGTCGGCGCCATGCCGTGCGGCCCGCGTTCGAAGAGCGTCTGCCGCAGTTCGGCTTCGAGCTTCGCGATCTGCATGCTCAACGCAGGCTGTGCAATATTGAGGCGCTTGGCCGCCCGCGTGACGGTGCCTTCCTCGAATAGCGCGATGAAGTACTGGATCTGCTTCAGTTCCATGTGACGGCCGAGCGGCGAAACGGACATGGTACCGCCACGCGGCGATTCACGGCTGCCCGCGGCCTTCAGCATTCCATGCCGCAGCCGTTAACGCGTTCTATGAAACCGTCGTTCTCCGCAGATATCAGGCAAGCGAGCGCATGCATGTCGACCTCATCACCCTCTACGTCCTAGCTATCGGAACGCTTCTCGTCAGTTGCGGGATGACGTTCTGGGAGCATCGCACGAACCCCGGACGCAGCAGGGAACTCAAGATCCTCGCGGCGGGATACGGCACGCTCGCCATCGGCTGCGCGGCGGCGTCGTTCCGGCACGCGGTGCCGGGCGTGCTCGGCTCGGCGTTGAGCAACCTCGTCATCGAGGCGGGGTATCTGTTGATCCTGCACGGCGTCGCGGCGTTGAACGGGCGGCGTTGCCGGCGGTTCTCGATCGGCCTTTTCGCCGTGCAGGCGCTCGCCTGGGCGATCGGCGGCGCGCGCTGGCAGGAGACCGTGTGGAGCTATGCGAGCGCGCTTCCTATCGCCGCCGCAGCCGCAATGACATCGCGCGAACTGCTGCGCAGCGACCGCATGCACTGGGGACAGGCGCGGCGCATCGCGGTGATCGTCTGTGCCGCGCATGCGCTCCTCTACGCCGCGCGCGCGTGCATTCTTCCGTGGATGGCGGCGCTCGGCACGCCGCTCTTGATGCTGCTCGCCAAGATCACGATGTACGAGGGCGTGCTCTATTCCGTCCTCTTGCCGATGACGCTCTTGCGGCTCGTCCGCGACGAAGCTCACGCGCAGCTTTTGCGGCAATCGCAGACCGACTATCTGACCGGACTCGGCAATCGCCGCTCGTTCTTCGAAGAAGGCGGGCGCGCGGCCGCGGGGCGCGACGTGTCGGTGCTCGCCATCGACCTCGACCACTTCAAGACCATCAATGACCGATACGGCCATCAGGCCGGCGACGAAGTGCTGAAGACATTCGCGCTCATCGCGCGAAACGTGCTGGGACCCGATGCGGTTCTCGCGCGCATCGGCGGCGAAGAGTTCGCGGCGGTGCTCGCCGGGCCGCACGGCGATCGCGCGAAAGAACTCGCGGAGGACGTCGTCGGACGCTTCGCCGCGACGACCTCTCGCGGCGCGAACGGCGCGGAGTTGCGGGCGACGGTGAGCATCGGCCTCGCGCGGTCCGGCACGCCCGCGAGCGCGCTCGCCGATGTGCTCGGCGCGGCGGATCGGGCCTTGTATGCGGCGAAGGCGGGCGGCGGCAATCGGGTGGAGGTGGGGCGGCTCGCGCAGTGGGGCGAGGCGCGGTGTGATGAGGGGGTGGTTTGAGCCGGCGAGGTACGCAGTTGCGCTAGAACTGGCCGTCACTGCAATAACTTTCGGAATAACGCCCTACCGTCCGCTTGCTGCGGCGTGGTAATTCTCTCTGATTCGATATTGGGGAGGACGCACAGTTGCCAAGCGGAATCAGAGCGGACAAGTGGTCGCTCACGTTGTACCTCAGGCGCGACAGGTGTTTCGTCAACTCGGACGAAAAGCAGCGCGCCGCCGAAAGCGCTCGCAGGTTTCTGGCTGACGCATCTGATTGGATGCGCGATCGGGCGATCATGGCGAAGCTGCGAGCGCTACTGGGCATCGATGAGGCCGACACTTCGAACGCACGCTGGAAGATTCGACGCGCTATCGAAACAGGCGAGATCGTGACGGTACCCGACCTACGGCGCAGCGGCGTCTGTTGTAGTCACGGCGTCGACATGCCGAAGCCGCGTTCGGTGACTTTCACGCCATCACAACTTTTCAAGGGCGCGCCGCGCATATCGAGCGCCGGCTCCTTCGACCGCCCGGCACCCATAAGGCTCTTCGCTGACGACTGCATGGCCGCGTGGCTTGCCAGGCCCGGGGATGTGCTTCCGGATGGCAGAATAGCCACCGCCATCGGCGCAAAAGGCGGTTCAATGTTGCAGAGTCTTCGGGACGTCGAACATGATTCGCTCGGGGACGCCGCGCCTTTCGAGTATCGGCCCGGTTCAGCCTCTAGCGATGTCTTCGACATCGCATCACAGGAAACAAAAACGCCGAACACAGGGGACTCGTGGGCGTGGTACACGAACCCCGGCAGCGGCCAAATGCGCTTGTACGGAGACACTGGTGCGCCAGTGATCGACCTCGATTTCGACCATGTGCACAATGGCCTTCGTCCGCATGCTCACAATTGGAATGACGGTGTGAGAGACGGTGGCGACGACGTTGTTCCCTTTAGCCCTTGGAATCCCTGACATGGAAAACAACTCGAGCGTTATCGCGCAGTATCACGCGTTTCACGATTGGTACTTGTGCGCAATTTCGGCAGACATGTTCGGGGCCGTCGTCGAACTGAGACTCTTATTCGATAACCGAAAGGATCGGGTCCGGGTCGTCTTCAGAGGAGCAACGCGGTGTCTCGTTAGAGACTTCCTGATTCAAAACATCATCTCTTCAATGACTGTCCTATCGGATTTCGAGTCTCAGCAATTCAAACAGGCTCGCGCCGCCCTCGACAATTCGTATCCGTGGGGAAGAGATAGCCCACATAAACTTATCGCCTCCATCGACGCGTCCATTGGCGCCGACGCGCTCATCGAGTTCGATTCGGTGGCGGTATATCCGGATCAATAGACGCGCGGCGCAAGCGCCTTGCTTTTCGCGCGGTTACATTCGGTGCGCACACGTCCATCCCACTCTCCCTATGATCCCCGCTTCGCATCTGCATCAACGGAAATTCGATGGACGTATTGTGGAAGGGTCTGCTCGGCGGTCTTGTCACCGCGCTGATCGCGATGGCATCCAAACGGGGCAACGTGCTTCCCGGCATTCTCCCTCTTGCGCCCACGTTCGCGATCATGGCGCTCCTCGTGGTAGGCGCCAAGGGCGATGCGGGCGGTTTCAGGACCACGTGCCTCTCCGGCGCGCGCACCATTCCCGCCCACCTCGTATTCCTGGGAACATGCTACGTGCTCGTGCATTTCGTGGACTACCGGCTGGCAATTCTCGGTGGACTCGCCGCATGGCTGGTCGCGGCGCTGACCATCTTTCTCGCGCCGCGATTCTTCTAGCCACGCGCGCGGTTCGGAGCGCGTGCACCATGCGCCCCGAACCGTTCGTCGATCAACGCGCCGCTTCTGCTTCCGGCTCGTTAGTCGTGTAGGCCGGCGTTTCGCGGCCTTCGCCCGGAAGCGGCTTGCCTTCCAGCGGCGGCAGCTTCTTGGCTTCTTCGAGGTCGATGCCCGCGCCCTGCGCGACGCGCGTTCCGTAGTCCGGATCGCAATGCCAGAAGTGCCACACCATGCGCAGCGCGATCGGCTTCGGGCACGCCTTCATGTCTTCGACGAGGTTCGCGATCAGGTCATCGCGCTCCCAATCCTCGAACGTGCGATACCGCTCGCCGGCCTGCTTGTAGTCGTCCTGCGTGCGTGAGGTCTGATAGCGTCCGAGATGCCCTTCGACCCACTGGTGGTAGTCGTGCTCCTTCTTCGGCGCTTCTTTCAGGCCACCCATCATGCTCGGCTCATAGTTGACGTGCGGATTCTCGCCCGCCTGATCGACGTAATACGCCATCTGCCCGTCGCGCTGATTCGTGCGCGCGCCGTTCTTCGGCGCATTGACCGGCAGTTGCAGATAGTTCGGGCCGACGCGATACCGCTGGGTATCCGAATACGAGAGCGTGCGTCCTTGCAGCATCTTGTCGTCGGAGAAGTCGATGCCGTCCACCAGCACGCCGGTGCCGAACGCGGACTGCTCCGTTTCGGCGAACACATTCTTGGGGTTCTGGTCGAGCACGAGACGTCCCACCGGCAGAAGCGGAAACTTGTCCTCGGGCCAGCGTTTGGTGTCGTCGAGCGGATCGAAGTCGAGTTCGGGATGCTCGTCGTCCGACATGATCTGCACGCACATTTCCCACTCGGGATACTCGCCCCGTTCGATCGCATCGTACAGGTCGCGCGTGGCATGGCCCACGTCCTTCGCCTGAATCTCGGACGCCTGCTGCGAGGTCAGATTCTTGACGCCTGCTTTCGGCTCGAACGAGAACTTGACGAGCACGGCTTCGCCCTGATCGTTCACGAGCTTGTAGGTGTTGACGCTCGAACCCTGCATGTGGCGGTAGCCGGCGGGAATGCCCCACGGACTCTTGACCCACGTCACCATGTGCAGCGATTCCGGATGATGCGCGATGAAATCGTAGAAGCGCCACGGCTCCTGCCGGTTGGAGACAGGATCGGGCTTGAACGCGTGGATCATGTCGGGGAACTTGATCGCATCGCGGATGAAGAAAATCTTGAGGTTGTTGCCGACGAGGTCCCAGTTGCCGTCTTCCGTATAGAACTTGATGGCGAAGCCACGCGGATCGCGTGCCGTCTCGGGCGACTCCTTGCCGCCGATCACCGTGGAAAAGCGCAGGAAAACGGGCGTCTTGACGCCGGTTTGCGTCAGCACCTTCGCGCGCGTGTACTTGGAAGCCGGTTCATTGCCGATCTTGCCGTACGGCTCGAAGTAGCCGTGAGCCGCGGTGCCGCGCGCATGCACGACGCGCTCGGGAATGCGTTCGCGATCGAAGTGAGTAATCTTTTCGATGAACGGATAATTTTCCAGCGTCGCCGGGCCGCGTTCGCCGACGGTGCGCATGCTCTGATTGTCGGGAACAGGGTGTCCCTGTCGCGTGGTGAGAAATGCCTTGTCGCTCATAGCGCGCTCCTTGCTCTGTGCCAGAGTCACAGGTGAGTGGTCGAGCCGGCGGCATTGTTCTTGTCCGCCGGTTCGTCTCGTCGTAGCAACGCGCATACCGGTGGCCGGTACGGTTACAGGACGACGCGCGTCTATGTTAAGCGAGTTCGCGTCCAGCATTCGTCGATGTTCGAGCGGGCAGATCGTTATGTGGATCTGCCCGCGTGCCGCTTACTTCGGGTTGGCCACGACGAAGTTCTTGAACGCGCTGTAGGCCGCCTTGGTGGTCTTGCCGTCGTTCTTCAAGAGACCGTAGTTGCCTTCGCCGCCCACGGGGTCGTCATACAGCTGATACGCCTGGATCGACTGGATGTTGTACTTCGAGGCGATAGAGACGAACTGCGCCATCATCTTGTTGCCCACGAGGTACGACGCGATCTGGTCGTCCGTGCCCAGCCACGGCCGCACACCGAACTCGTTGATCCAGATCGGCTTGCCGAACTGTTGCAGCGTCGCGAGGATGTCGTGACAGCCGGTGCCGCCGCAAGCACGCGTGATGTCGCCCTGATCCGAATACCAGTGCCACGCGGTAATGTCCCACGTCACCTTCGGATAGCCCGACGTGCCGTCCGGCTGCGTGCCGTTCCACAGCATCTGGTCGAAGCCGTAGTGCATCCACGCGCCGCCGCCGATGATGATCTTGCCGTTCGTATCCACCGACTTGATGCCCGCGATCATGCCGCGCACGATGCCGCGCGCGATCTGGAACTTGGCGTTGACGAACTGCTGCGGATACACGCCGTCCACATTGCCGGTCAGAAGGCTGCTGTCGAGCTCGTTGCTGACTTCGTAGTACGGGTACTTATACGCCGTTGCTGTTTGCTGGCCGAGCGTGAAGCCGGCGTTATAGGCGTCGGTTTCGTTCGTGAAGCTGCTCACGCCGATGAGCAGCACGGGATAAACCGTGACGCCTGCCGCTGCTGCCGTCTTCGCGATGCCGGCGAGCTTGGTCGCCGAACCGAGGTTGTACACCTCGTTGCGGTAAAGCGTGGCGCCGAGGTCCTTCACCTGTTGAAGCTGAAGCGTGGGCGTCGAAATGTCGTACGCGCCGCCTTCGTTATTGTGGCCGTTGATGCCGTAGAAAATGCTGCCCGGCACGGTCGAGGCCTTCGCGGTGGCGGCTGCATCGAAGGCGGAGTCGGCGGCGCTGCCACCGCCGCAAGCGGCGAGCAGCAATCCCGTGGTCATTGCGGCGGCGATGGCTGCCTTGCGCGCGAAGAGGCGTCGAGTGGTGGTCTGGGTCATGATTTTTTGTTGGTTAGTATGGTAAGTACTACTGATGGACAAGCGTGCATCGTCGAAAGGAGGCGTGCTGTCCGGAGCGCCGTTCAGGGGCGGGTCGGCAACGGGCCACGAGTCCCGCGTATCTCTGCGGGCGGGCAAAGCTGCATCAACTTCGATTCAACTGCCGAGCGCGTACGCTTCCGTGGCTTTCACCGTCCGGAAGTGCAAAAGTGCAAACGTTTGCAGTTCAATGGATTTAGGAAGAACTTACCGAGTTTGTAACCAGGTGTTGCTCTTCTTGCTTGTTTAACGACCCACCCCGAGGCGACTTTAGCTTTTGTCTAAAGAATCTACTGCATGTTTTTCGACGCGCGGTAGAAGTTACTTTTCGACTGACCGCGCGTTCTCCGCCCGAAGGAAATCGACGAACGCGCGCAGCGGCCCCGGCATGTGAGCGCGGCTCGGGTAGTAGAGCGACGGCCCCGGAAAGCTCTGCCACCACGGCTTGAGCACGGGCACCAGCGTGCCGCGCTCGATCTCGGCGCGGACGAATTCTTCGAAGGTATAGGTCAAGCCGAGTCCGGCGAGCGCGGCGCTTCTGCTCAGTTCGATCGACGTCGTGGCGAGCGGCCCGCGCGGCGCGATGCGCACCGTCTTGCCGCCGCGCTTGAATTCCCACGACGCGAGCACGCCGCTTTCGAAGCGATGCGCAATGCATGAGTGATTCACCAGTTCGCGCGGATGCTTCGGCTCGCCATGCACTTCGAGATACGCAGGCGCGGCGGCCGCGACGAAGCGTTGCGTGCGCGGTCCTATCGGCACGGCGATCATGTCGCGCTCGATGCTTTCGTCATAGCGGATGCCGGCGTCGAAACCGGCGGCGAGCACGTCGATGAAGTTGTCGGTTGCGCTGACTTCCAGCGAGATGCCCGGATGCGCGGCAAGAAAGCGCGGAATGATGGACGGAAGAATTTCCCGCGAGGCGATGGTCGGCACATTGAGACGCAGCGTGCCCGTGGGACTGTCGCGGAAGACGTTGACGGCGTCGAGCGCGCCGGCGATCTCCGCGAACGCGGGCGTGAGCCGCTCGATCAGACGCTGCCCGGCTTCGGTCGGCGTCACGCTGCGCGTGGTGCGGTTCAGAAGCCGCACGCCGAGCCGCGCTTCGAGACGGCGAATGGCGTCGCTCAAAGACGAAGCGGACACGCCGCGCAGAAGCGCCGCCTGACGGAAGCCGCGCGAGCGCGCCACCGCGAGATAAGCATGCAGGTCCGACAGATCCGGTTCGCTCATTGTTCGCCTCGGCGCACAGCCCATTCGAATTGAGGCGGATTATCGCACGCGCAGTTTGCTCGGATAATGCATCGCAAGCCCGGGTTAGCGGGCTCCATCGTCTGACCATCTCGTTGGGAGAATCAACATGAAAGTGCGTCAACTCGGCAAGACGGGACCGCAATCGTCCGCCATCGGTCTCGGCTGCATGGGCATGTCCGGCATGTACGGCCCGTCCGACCGCGCGGAAAGCATCGCGACGATTCATGCCGCGCTCGAAGCAGGCGTCACGCTGCTCGATACCGGCGACTTCTACGGCATGGGCCACAACGAATTGCTGATCGCCGAGGCGCTGCAGAGCGCGCCGCCGTCGCGCCGCGATTCGGCGATCATCAGCGTGAAGTTCGGCGGCATGCGCGAGCCGTCGGGCAACTGGACCGACTACGACGCGCGGCCCAATGCGGTGAAGAACTTTCTCGCCTACACGTTGCAGCGCCTGCAAGTCGACCATATCGACATTTACCGCCCTGCGCGGCTCGATCCCAAGGTGCCGATCGAAGACACCGTGGGCGCGATCGCGGACATGATCCAGGCGGGCTATGTGCGCCACGTCGGACTGTCCGAAGTGGGCGCGGCGACCATCCGCAAGGCTGCGGCCGTGCATCCGGTGTGCGATCTGCAAATCGAATACTCGCTGATTTCGCGCGGCATCGAGGAGGCGATCCTGCCGGCGTGCAGGGAACTCGGCATCGGCATCACGGCGTACGGCGTGCTGTCGCGCGGACTCATCAGCGGCCACTGGACGAAGGCATCGGCGCAAGCGGGCGACTGGCGCGCGCACAGCCCGCGGTTTCAGGAGGGCAACGTCGAGCGCAACCTCGCGCTCGTCGATGCGCTCGCGCAGATCGCGCAGACGAAGGGCGTGAGCGTGGCGCAGATCGCGATTGCGTGGGTGCTCGCGCAGGGCGAGGACATCGTGCCGGTCATCGGCGCGCGCACGCGGGAGCGGCTCGTCGAATCGCTGGGCGCGCTCGAGGTCTCGCTGAACGCGGACGATATCGCCGCCATCGAGGCTGCCGTGCCAAAGGGCGCCGCTGCCGGAGACCGCTATGCGACCGTGCAGATGGCGCATCTCGACAGCGAGAAAGGCTGACCGCGCGCGCGTGACGGAGCGGGTCCACGAGTTGCGGCGTGATCCGCGCGCGCTGTCGGTGCGCGACCCATTCACTGCCGCAGCGCGGCCAAGGAGATTCTGATGAAGGCATTCGTTGTCCGCGCGCCGGGCGGACTGGACAAGCTCGAGATTCGCGACGTCGCCGACCCGGGCGCGCCGGGGCCGGGACAAATCCGTGTTGCGATACACGCGACATCGCTCAACTTTCACGACCTGCTCGTGGTGAGCGGCAAGAGCCCGACCGCCGATGGCCGCGTGCCGATGGCGGACGGCGCGGGCGTCGTGGAGGCGCTCGGCGACGGCGTGACCGAGTTCGCCGTCGGCGACCCTGTGGTGTCGTGCTTCTTCCCGCAATGGCTCGACGGCGCCGCGCAAGCCGAGGTGGGCAACTTCGCGGGCACGCCGGGCGACGGCATCGACGGCATGGCGGCGATGCACGTGGTGCGCGCGGCGACCGCTTTCACCCACGCGCCGCGCGGCTGGCGTCACGCCGAAGCCGCGACCATTACGACAGCGGGGCTCACCGCCTGGCGCGCGCTCGTTGCGGACGGCGCGCTCAAGGCGGGCGACACCGTGCTCGCGCTCGGCACCGGCGGCGTGTCGATCGCGGCGTTGCAGATCGGCAAGATGATGGGCGCGCGAATCATCGTTACGTCGTCGTCCGACGAGAAGCTGGAGCGCGTGAAGGCGCTCGGCGCCGACGAGGTCGTCAACTACCGCAGACACGAAAAGTGGGCGGCGCAAGTGCTCGAGCTGACCGGCGGACGAGGCGTCGATCACGTGATCGAAGTGGGCGGGCCGGGCACGCTCGCGCAGTCCATCGAGGCGGTGCGCGTGGGCGGGCATATCTCGTTGATCGGCGTGTTGACGGGGCGCGAAGGCACCGTGCCGACGTCGCTGCTGATGGCGCGGCAGGCGCGCTTGCAGGGGCTGATCGTCGGCAGCCGGCGGCAACAGCAGGAGTATGTGCGCGCGCTGGAAGAGAGCGGCGTGCGGCCTGTCATCGACCGGACTTTCGACTTCGATGCGCTCGCGGATGCGTTCCGCTATCAGCAAAGCGCGGCGCATCTGGGGAAGATTTGCGTCGAGTGGTAAGAGCTTCGATGCCGCGCGTGGCATGCGCATTGCATCGATGCGGGTCGAATAATCGAAGGAGAATGCAATGATTGGCAAGTACACAGCGGCATTGGGTCTCGTGCTCACGACTGCGGTAATTGCCGCGACGCCCGCCTCGGCGAACGACGCAGGCGGCTCTGCGCTCCTGCTCGCGCAGGCGACGCCGGGCAATCAGCAACGCAACGAAGGGCTCGGCGTGCGCGGCGGGCAGTCGGGACAGAGCGGACAAGGCGCGAGTCCGCAGGGCGGTCAGGGCGGCGCGACCCAGACCGGCACGCCGCCGGCGGAACTGAAGCGCGATGAGACCGCGCGGCAGCATGGGAAGGCGGGCGGGGCGTCGGGGGCAAGTGGGAAGTAGGGGGGTAATTTGGTCGTGCATGCATCCGTAGTTGATGCGCGGCGTCAAGCGCGTCGCGTCTGGGCCGAAGCCTCGACGCTCGGAAGCTGCGCGCCGCGCAATGCGGGCGGCGCTTTGCGGGGCGAGTGGAGAGTCGCGCGTGGTGCGGTCGAGCACGCATCCGTACTTGATGTGCGGCGTCAAGCGCGTCGCGTGTCAGCCGAAGCCTCGACGCTCGGAAGCTGCGCGCCGCGCAATGCGGGCGGCGCTTTGCGGGGCGAGTGGAGAGTCGCGCGTGGTGCGGTCGAGCACGCATCCGTACTTGATGTGCGGCGTCAAGCGCGTCGCGTGTCAGCCGAACCCTCGACGCTTGGAAGTTTCGGGCCGCGCAATGCGGGCGGCGCCTTCTTCCGATGAGCTCACGTTGCGCGAGGCACTGCATCAATCGGTGACGTGTTCGCCGACGTCGGAACCATTCTGGCTTGATGCAGCACGAACGGGATGCGCTTCGAGTGCGCGTGCCATGACATCTCGCATCTCTGCAATCTCTCTCGCGCGAATCTCGTCAGTCGCGGACTCGCGACGCACGGCTTCGTTATGCTGGTCGTTCATACGCGTCGCGTCATGACCGGACGTACCGCCATATCGCGGCAACGCGCGTGCCGCACGCCTGATCCGCCGATACGCCCACGCGTGCCCGCATCGAGCAACACAGCCGCAGCCGCGATCATCGGCGGATCGCGTCAAGATGAGTCGAGGTAACGAAGACTCTTCGAAGTCGCCATAACCCAACTTGCGCGCGTGCCGCGTCATGCGGTCAAATGGCAGCCCGCTTCCCGACTTCTCGACACCCGATCCCGCTCTTATGAAGACACGCTTCGCCCGACTCGCCGCCTTCTCATTCGTCGCCACCGTCGCATGCGCAAGCGTCGCGGCATACGCGGCCGACTTGCACGTGATGACCTCGGGCGGCTTCACGGCCGCGTACAAGGCGCTCGGCCCCGAGTTCGCCAAGGAGACCGGCAATACGCTCGACACCATCCTCGGCCCTTCCATGGGCAAGTCGCCCGAAGCGATACCCAATCGCCTCGCGCGCGGCGAGGCCGCCGATGTTGTCATCATGGTCGGCTACGCGCTCGAAGATCTCATCAAGGACGGCAAGGTGATGCCCGGCTCGCGCGTCGAGCTGGCGGATTCGCGCATCGGCATGGTGGTGCGCGCGGGGGCGCCGAAGCCCGACATCGGCACCGTCGATGCATTGCGGCAGACGCTGCTGAACGCCAAATCCATCGCGTATTCGGACAGCGCGAGCGGCGTGTACATCAAGAACGAAATGTTCAGAAAGCTCGGCATCGAGGATCAGGTCGGGCCGAAGGCAAAGATGGTTCCGCGCATTCCCGTGGCCTCGGTCGTCGCGAACGGTGACTACGAGATCGGCTTCCAGCAGGTCGCCGAATTGTTGCCGGTGCCGGGCGTCGAGTTCGTCGGCAAGGTGCCGGAGGAAGTGCAGTCGGTCACGCGCTACGCAGCCGGCATTCCGGTCGGCGCGAAGCATCCAGACGAAGCGCGGGCGCTGCTCCGGTTCCTCGCGTCGCCCGCCGCGCAGCCGACCGTCCGCAAGACCGGGCTCGATCCGGTCGCGCAATGAAGCCGCGTTGATACGGGCGCGGTTTCGCGATAGCGCTGGCGATCGCAAGCGCTGCGCTCGACGTGCGTGGCCCATGCTGCTCAGGTCCCAATGCGCGGACGGCGGCGCTACGGACCACAGACGCCTTGATAGCACGAGGCAACGAAGCAAGCGCGTTGCTGGCCGCGACGCGCGTCGTCTGTCGAATATCAGCCCTCGATCTACCCGTACACCTCGGCCTCAGCCAGCCCTTCCTCGAACACGACCCATCGGTTCCTTCCCCCGTGCTTGGCCGCATACATCGCCGCGTCGGCCTTATTGAGAAGCGGCTGCGCTTCGTCGCCGTCTTCGGGGCACGTGCTGATGCCCACGCTCAGCCGCGGACCGACCGTGTCGCTGCCGAGCTGGACCGGCGCGTTCACCGCGTCGATGAGCCGCGCGGCTAGCGACTTCACCGCTTCCAGCGCGGGCAGCGTCGACACCAACACGAATTCGTCGCCGCCGTATCGCCCGATCTGCTCTGTGGGGCCTGCCGTCGCCATGAGCCGCGCCGCCACCGTGGCCAGCAGTTCGTCGCCGAGATGGTGACCGAGCGAATCGTTCACCACCTTGAACTCGTCGAGATCGATGAACAGCACGCTCACGCGTGTGCCGTCCGCCCGCGCCCGCGCGAGCGTGTCGTCCAGACGCCGCGCGAGCGTCGCCCGATTCAAAAGGCCGGTGAGCACGTCGCGTTCGTTCAGATGCTTGAGCGCGCGCGAACGGTCGGCAAGCTTGATCGCCGTGCGATGCGTGACGATGCCGAGCGACAACGGATAGACGATCAGCATCGGCGCACTCGCGATGGTGCTCGCCGACACGCTGCCCCAGTCGAATCCGACGCCGAACACGAGCGCGCCGAGCGCGAATCCCGCTAGGCAAAAAAGCGAGCCGCGGGCGAGCAAGCGCGCGCCGCCCGCCGCCACGTTGTTCATCATGAACATCAAGAGAACGAGTGTGGACGGCAGCCACGCGAACTTCATCGCGACGACGATCATCGCGCCCGCGAGGTTGTCGACGTAGATATTGCGCCGCTCGCTGCGGTCCGGGTAGGCGCCGGCGCGCGCGAGGACAAACGCGAGGTGCGGCCAGCCGAAGCAGTAGGCCAAGACGAATAGCCGCGCGCCGGCCGACGCATGCTGCGTCCACAGCACCGTCTGAACGAGCACGAAGCCCATCGCGAGGCCGATGCAGCGCAGCCCGTACGAACGCCTCGCAAAGCCGGCGCCGCGGCGATGCGTCGTCGGGCGCTCGTCCGGGGCGAGATCGGACGCATCAGCGAAGGTCATGGCAGCAGCCCTCGGTCGATTCAAAGCCCGCGCGATGCGCGAAAGCATGTTCGCACCCGAGCATGCCCGGCGCATCGCCGCGACGGGCGACGATGCGGCGGGTAGTCGATAGAAGGTGACGAAGCATGGGCCTGTGGGATGGACGAGCGAACGAGCCGGCCGCGCGGCAAACGCGTGGCGATAGCTGGTTTACGTCGCGCGAATGCGATGCTTTAGCGCGACGAACGGCGCATTTACCCGCAGAACGCCGCAAAGCTTTTGTCCAGGCGCGGCCGCGTAACGCTTTCGAAAGTCCGCCGAGACGAATCGTCAACTCAAGGTAAGTCTGCCGCAAGCGCACTGTCTTAATGAGGCCATCAGCGGGTGCTTAAATCCGTCGCGCGTGCACAGTGCGCGCTCTCGCTTTCGCGGCGCCTGAAAGCGCGAACGACCGAACCACTATCAAAACGACACCGGAGTCCCCTTCATGTTTCGTCGAGCCCTCATGGTTGGCGCATCGGCCGCCGCCGCAATCGGCATGTACGCCTGCGGCAGCGACCACAACGACACCGCGCAAAGCGCGCAGAACAAGCTCGCCACGGCGACGCCGATCAAGCATCTCGTCGTGATCTTCAACGAGAACGTCTCGTTCGATCACTACTTCGCGACCTACCCGAACGCCACGAACCCGGCCGGCGAACCGGCCTTCACGGCGGCGGCGGGCACTCCGGCGGTCAACGGCCTGAGCGGCACGCTCCTCACCGCCAACCCGAACTTCACGAACACGCTGAACGGCGCGGCGGCGGCCAATCCGTTCCGCCTCGACCGCACGCAGGCGGCCACCGCCGACCAGAATCACGCGTACACGGCCGAACAGCAGGCCTACAACAACGGCGCGGCGGACCTGTTCCCGAAGTACACGGGTAAGGGTTCGAGCGGCGGCGCGGGTTCGTTCGGCACGGCCGGGCAGGTGATGGGCTACTTCGACGGCAACACGGTCGCCGCGCTCTGGAACTACGCGCAGAAATTCGCGATGAGCGACAACGCCTACACCGACACCTACGGCCCGTCGACGCCGGGCGCGCTCGAAGTGGTGTCCGGCCAGAACAACGGCATGCAGATCGTCAAGGCGAGCAAGCCGGTGTTCAATATGACGACGGCCTCGGGTTCGTACTATGTCGCAGACGGCCAGGGCGGCTACTCGATGATCAACGACGTCGATCCCGGCTACGACATCTGCTCGAGCACGACCGACCAGGCGATGATGACCTCGAAGAACATCGGCGATCTGCTCAACGCGAAGAACATCACGTGGGGCGGCTTCATGGGCGGCTTCAACCTCGCGACCGTGAACGGCAACGGCACGACGGGCTGCAAGCGCAGCACCGTGTCGCCGGTGGTCGGACAGGCGACGGCCGACTATATCCCGCACCACAACTGGTTCCAGTACTACGCGTCGACGGCCAATCCGCAGCACTTGCGCCCGAGCTCGACGGCGGCCATCGGCTCGTCGGTGCAAGCGGACGGCAAGACGCCGGAGCCCGCGAACCATCAGTACGACAGCGACGACTTCTTCGCGGCGGTGAAGGCGGGCAACTATCCGTCGGTGAGCTTCGTGAAGGCGCCCGCGTTCCAGGACGGCCACGCCGGCTACTCGGACCCGCTCGACGAACAGGCGTTCACCGCGAAGGTCGTCAACTTCCTGCAACAGCAGCCGGACTGGAACAGCACCGCCGTGATCGTCGCATGGGATGACTCGGACGGCTGGTACGACCACGCCTACGCCACGCCGACTGCCTCTTCGTTCGACGCGCAGGCCGACCAGCTGAACGGCGCGGGCAAGTGCGGCTCCGGCGCGGCGCCGATCGGCGTGAACGGCGGCGCGGTGAACGGCCGCTGCGGCCCGGGCACGCGCATTCCGTTCCTCGTGATCTCGCCGTGGGCGAAGGTGAACTACGTCGATCACACGCCGATCAGCCAGGCTTCCGTGGTGCGCTTTATCGAAGACAACTGGCTCGGCTCCGCGCGTCTCGGCGGCGGCTCGTTCGATGCGACCGCGGGCAGCATCATGGGCATGTTCGACTTCAGCGGCAAGGGCAACAACGCGAAGCTCTTCGTCGATCCGAACCTCGGCTCGCCGGTGGCATCGGTGCCGGCGATCTAAGCTCGCCATGCGCACGAGCACGCACGGCGCGTCCGTGCGTGCTCATGCCTTGACGTTTTCCGTTGTCGCCGCTTGCCGGCGACAACGCGTTTTCATCGAAGCTCTCGTATTCATCAGTCCATGTCCACTACCGTCGATCCGGCTCTCGGCCACTCCAGCGTTGAACCGAACCGGAAGCGCCGCGCGCTTCGCGTGGCCGCTCTGCTCATCGTCGCGGCGGGCGCGTTCGGCGCGTATGCCGTCGTCGCGCCGTCGCGCGTGCCCGCGGCAATCGGCGATGTCGTCGAAAATCTGACCGGCGCGAACGCGCATCCCGTCGTGTTGCAACGTCCGCCGACGGTGCAACTGAGCGCCGTCGCGCAACTCGGCAAGCGCATCTTCTTCGACCCGACTCTGTCGGCGTCGGGCCAGCAGTCGTGCGCCTCCTGCCACGATCCGGCGCATGCCTTCGGCCCGCCGAACGATCTCGCCGTGCAGCAGGGCGGGCCGCATCTGACGCTCCCGGGATACCGGCCGCCGCCGTCGCTCATGTATCTGTACCGGCAGCCGGCATTCAGCATCGGTCCCGATCAGGGCGATGCCGACGAAGCGCCGGATCTCGCGAAACTCGCCGCGCAGGCGAGCGGCACGGCGCGCGCGCAGAAAAGCGCGGGCGTGGCGCCCGCCGCCCCGGCGATGGTGCCGCAAGGCGGCCTCTTCTGGGACGGCCGCGCGGATACCTTGCAGGCGCAAGCGAGCGGACCGATGGTCAATCCGGTCGAAATGGCGAACGCGAGCCTCGCGCAAGTCGCGGACAAGCTCGCGCGTACGTCCTACAAGGCGGACTTCGAGAAGCTCTTCGGGGCGCGCATTTTTATTAGCGGCGATCTGGCGGTATCGGAGGCAATGTTCGCCGTGGCCCGCTATCAGGTGGAAGAGCAGGCGTTTCATCCGTACACGAGCAAATACGACTACTGGCTCGAAGGCAAGGCGCGGCTGACGCAGGCGGAACTGCACGGACTGCGCCTTTTCAACGATCCCGACAAGGCGAATTGCGCGGGCTGCCATGTCTCGAAGCCGAGCACGGACGGTCTGCCGCCGATGTTCACCGACTTCCAGTACGAATCGCTCGGCGTGCCGCGCAACAAGGCGCTCGCGATCAATCGCGATCCGACGTTCTACGACATGGGCGTGTGCGGGCCGTTCCGCGAAGACCTGCGCGAACAAACGCAGTATTGCGGCATGTTCCTCACGCCCACGCTGCGCAACGTCGCGACGCGGCACGCGTTCTTTCATAACGGCATCTATCGTTCACTGGACGACGTGATGGCGTTCTATAACGAGCGCAATACCGCGCCGCAGAAGTTCTACCCGAAGGACGCCAAGGGCGAGGTGCGCAAATACGACGACCTGCCGCCGCAATTTCACGCGAACGTGGACGACAAGGACGCGCCGTTCGATCGCAAGTTCGGCGATACGCCCGCGATGACGCCAGAGGATATTCACGATATCGTCGCGTTTCTTCATACGCTGAACGACGGTTATAAGCCTTGAAAAGCGCGGTCGCTAAGGCGTGGCCATGACACGGCGCGGCACGTGCGGCGCGTTTTGCGCGATGTCGTCGAGTTCGTCGCGCACGACGTCGATGCTGAACATGGCTTCTTCACGCGCACCGTCGACGTGAATGGTTTCGAGTCGCCGGCGCACCGCGCCATAGCGCGCGCCGGCTTTGCGATGCAACTCCGCGCGCTCGCTATAGCGTAGAAACGTCTGCAACGAGGCGAGCACCGCAGCGCTCATGCTCGTCAGTCCGACGACCACCCGCAATCCCGGCGACACGGCCAGCGTCACAAGCGACACGAACGCCGATGTGCCCGTGAGCGCGGTTATCGCGATGACCGCGAGGCCCAGGTGTCGTGCGCAGGCACTCAGGCGGTCGGCCATCGCGTAGTGACGGATTTGCGCTTCGCGGGCGCGTCTTATCCATGTGAGAACGAGCGTTTCGGGGTCGTGCGGCGGGTCGTAGGGCGCGTGCTTGATAGAAGTGGGCATGTTCAGAAAGCATTGGAATCTTGATAGTGAATATGCCTGCTGAATAGGACAGACGGCGTCTCGGATGAGGAGGCTGGCACCGCGACGCCTTTCTTATTGCTACGCGGTGCGCATCACGATCGATCGTTCGACTTCAGGTCGAAGGTGCTGACTTGCATGCGGCTTTCTCCGCGCACGCCGGTCTCGTCGTCAAGCCCCGCTCGTCGCGTAGAATGAACTCGCCGCTTCGTCTCGTCTCCCGCGAAACAGGACACTCCATGCTCCAGCCATTTGCGTCGTCAGAGCCGTTCACGATCGGAGTCGAACTGGAAGTTCAGGTCGTGAATACACACGACTACAACCTGACGAAGGCGACGACGGAACTCCTGAATCGCGTGAGAGAAGAGCATTTCGAGGGCGCGATCAATCCGGAGACAACCGAAGGGATGATCGAGTTGTCGACGGGCATCTGCAAGAGCTTCGATCAGGCCAGAGGCGAATTGCAGGTGCTTCGCGATACGCTCGTTCGGGCAGGCGACTTTCTCAATGTCGGCGTGTGCGGCGGTGGAACGAATTTTTTCCAGAACTGGTACGACCAGCGTTCCGACGGACGCGAGCGCTCGGAATATCTGATGGGGCTTTATGGCGCGCTCTATCAGCAATTCACTATCTTCGGCCAGCACGTGCATGTCGGCTGCGCGGACTCCGACTCGGCACTCGTTTTGTTGCATTCGCTTTCGCGTTACGTGCCGCATTTCATTGCGCTCGCCGCGTCTTCTCCGTTCGTGCAGGGCAGCGACACGCAGTTTCAATGCGCCCGCCTGAATTCGGTCGCGCCGTTTCCTTTGTCGGGGCAAGCGCCTTTCGTGACGAAATGGAGTGAGTTCGAAGCGTACTTCGAACGCATGACGCACACGGGTCTCGTCAAAAGCCTGAAAGACTTCTATTGGGACATTCGCCCGAGTCCGGGATACGGGACCATCGAAGTGCGCGTGATGGATACGCCGCTGCGCGTCGAATGGGCCGCGGCCATTGCCGCGTATATTCAGTCGCTCGCGCGCTATCTGCTGACCGATCTGCCTTTGCGCCTGACCGAGCGCGACTACGAAGTCTATCGGGCGAACCGGTTCATGGCGTGCCGCTTCGGACTGGACGGCGTATGCGTCAATCCGGAGACAGGGATGCGCCGCCCGATTGGCGAAGACATTCTCGCCACGCTCGACGCCATCGCGCCGCACGCCCGCGCTCTCGCCGCTGATGAAGCGCTCGACGCAATCAGGCGCACCGTGACCCAGGGAATGACCGATGCGATGTGGCTGCGCCGCATCTACGGCGCGCACGATTCGCTGCACGAAGTGGTGCGCCAGCAGTGCCGCGTATGGCGCGGCGCGCAGACGCCGGAATGATGCGGCTTTCGCTGGCCTACCGTGACACCGCCGCCACGCAGTCGATCTCGATGTCGAAGCGTCCCGGCCACGCAGGCACGTTCACGAAAATGCGCGCTGGCGGCGCATGCCCGAAGAAGCGCGTATAAATCTCGTTCACGACGGAAAACAGCTCTACCGACGTGCAGTAGACATTGCACTTCAACACCTGATCGAGCGACGATCCCGCCGTCTCCACGCACAGCTTCAGTTGCTCCAGCACGCGTTGCGTCTGCTGCTCGATAGGCGCATCGAGCACGTCGCCGGTTTCGGGATCGAAGGGCGGAAGACCCGAGACAAACACTGTGTCGCGATGACGCGTGACAACCGATACTGGCGCCTTCCTGCGTTCGAGCCAACTGGAAAGCGGTTCCACGCGAATGATTTCACGAGCCATGACGGGCTCCTTCGAAGTCACGCGTTGCCCGAAAACAGCGCGTTGAGTTGGGCGCCGGATGCCGCGCCCTCGAAACCGTCGAAGCGTCCGTCGGCAAGCGTCGCGGCCGCGCGCATGAAACCGCCCCATGCGGCCCGTGCCAGTCCGCCGCCGACGCTCACGCGCCGCACGCCGAGCGCGGCGAGATCGCTCAACGTGAAGGCCGACGGTCCGCCGATCAGCACGTTGACGGGCTTGGGCGCGACGGCGGCGACCACGGCCTCGATCTGCTCGCGAGTGTGAATGCCGGGCGCGTAGAGGCAGTCGGCGCCCGCCGCCGCGTAGGCCGTGAGGCGCGCGAGCGTGTCGCTTAGATCGGGCGTTCCGGCAAAGAAATTCTCCGCGCGGCCGACCAAGAGCGTGTCGCCGCCATTCGCATCGATGGCGCGGCGCGCCGCTTGCAGGCGCGCGACGGCGACGTCGAGCGGAAAGAGCGGCGCGGACGCGTCGCCGGTGGAATCTTCGATCGACAACCCGGCCACGCCGGTCGCGACCGCCAGCTCGACGCTTGCGGCAACATCGGCCGGCGTCGCACCGAAGCCGTTCTCGAAGTCGGCGTTCACGGGAAGATCGGTGGCGTCCACCATCGTGCGCAAATGCCCGAGGACGAGATCGCGCGTGACGTGATTGTCGGCGTGCCCGGTGGACCAGGCAAACCCGGAACTCGTGGTCGCGAGCGCCTGAAAGCCGAGGCTCGCGAGATAACGCGCGCTGCCCGCGTCCCAAGGGTTGGGCAAGATGAAGCAACCCGACTCATGCAATGCGCGAAAGGCCGCGCGTTTCTTTGCGACGCAGCGTGACATGATGTGCTCCCGATAGTTGACGCTCAATGCGAACCATTGTCTCACCGGCTCGCGCCGAGTCGTTTCACGCGCGCCTGAAGCGTGGCTGCCTCACCGTACATAGTTCAGAAGCCCTTGCACGAGCGCATCGAAGGTCGCGCGGCAAGGCGGCGACGCGCGCAGGTCCTCGTGCATGGTGACCCACGTTTCCAGTTGCAGCGCGACGAGCTTGGGCAGCACGCGGACGAGCGACGCGTCGCGGCGGGCGAGCGGCACCTGACACACGCCGATGCCCGCGCCCGCGCGGATCAGCGCGAATTGCGCGACATCGCTGTCGGTGCGTAGCGAGAGCGCGCCGCGCGAGTAGCCGGGAAAAGCCTTACTCGCCTCGCGGACGAAGGCCGTCCATTGATCGTAGCCGATGATCGCGTGTTTCCACAGCGCCGCCGCGTTCCTGGGCGTGCCATGCATCGCGAGATAGTCGCGATGCGCATGCAGCCCGAGTTCGATGTTGCCGACACGCCGCGCGACGAGTTGCGTCTGCTTCGGCCGCACCATGCGCACGGCGATATCGGCTTCGCGCCTGAGCAGGTCCTGCACGCGATTGGACAGCACCAGTTCCACGACCAGCTGCGGATGGTGTTGCCGCAGCGCGGCGATGATGGGCGGCAGCACTTCGACGCCGACCACATCGCTCGCCGATACGCGCACCACGCCCCGCACGTCGTCGCCATTGCCGTGACCGCTGGCCGCGCGTTCCAGCGATAGAGCCGTGCTCTGCATCGCCTCCGCATGAGCGCGCAGATTGAGCGCGACGTCGGTCGGCTGCAAGCCGGTTTGCGAACGCGTGAAGAGGCTCACGTTCAACGCCCGTTCGAGCGCCTCGATGTGACGGCCAGCGGTCGGCTGCGTGATGCCCAACGCGCGCGCCGCCGCCGACAGCGATCCTTCCTGAAGCACCGCTAACAGCGTGCGATAGAGTTCCCAGCCTATGTTGTCTGCCATGCAAATTTGTATATCCGCTCTACGTGGTTCGGCAATTCTATTGCAGCCGTGTCTCGCGCAGAATCATCCAATCGACATAACAAGGAGCGTGTCATGACTCGGGAAACGGCTTTGGTGCTCGGCGCAACCGGCGGCATCGGCGGCGAGGTTGCGCGGCAGTTGCGCGATGGAGGCTGGCGCGTGCGCGGCCTGCGGCGTTCCGCTGCGGCGAGCGAGCAGACGGACGGCATCGAATGGATTCACGGCGATGCGATGAATCGCGCGGACGTGACACGCGCGGCGAAGGGGGCGACGGTCATCGTGCACGCGGTGAATCCGCCGGGCTATCGGCGCTGGGCCGATCTCGTGCTGCCGATGCTCGACAACACGATTGCGGCAGCGAAAACCGAGCGCGCGACGATCGTGCTGCCCGGCACGGTGTACAACTTCGGACCGGACGCGTTTCCCGCTATCGTCGAGGATGCGCCGCAGCATCCGGTCACGAAGAAAGGCGCAATTCGCGTGGAGATGGAAGCGCGGCTCGAACATGCAAGCCGCGACGGCGTGCAGACGTTGATCGTGCGCGCGGGCGATTTCTTCGGGCCGAAAGCGGGCAACAACTGGTTCTCGCAAGGGCTCGTCAAGCCGGGAAAGCCGGTCGAAAAGATCGTCTATCCGGGGACGGCAGGTGTCGGACACGCGTGGTCGTATCTACCGGACGTGGCACGCACCATGGTCGAACTGCTTGAGCGCCGCAATACGCTGGATGGTTTCGCGCGCTTTCATATGAGCGGCCATTGGGACGAAGACGGCACACAATTCGCCGCGGCCATTCAACGCGTGGTAGCGCGGCAGAGCGGGCGAGCGCCTGCGATAGGCGCCTTTCCGTGGTGGCTGCTGGCGCTTGCATCGCCATTCAACGTGACTTTTCGCGAGATGCGCGAAATGCGTTATCTATGGCGAACGCCGGTGCGCATGATCAACACACGGCTTCTCGATGTGCTCGGTCATGAGCCGCATACGCCGCTCGACGATGCAATCGAAGCGACGCTCGTTGGACTGGGTTGTCTTGAGTCACTCGAAGCGAATGACTTCGAACAAGAGGCGTAACCAAGACAGGGATTGCACATAGCCGCTCGTCGTCGTAACGTGAGTTATCCGGCGTCGCGATTGCCGAGGGCAACGATCATGTCAACCGAGTGGAAACGTCGCGTCCGATTGTTCGTGCAGCGTTTCTGGCAACCGACAAGTGCATGCATGACCTGCATGCCGGGTAGCTGGAGCAACGTCATGAGTCTCGCGCACTGGACTATCGCATTCAAAACCGGACTTCTGACGGGACTTCTCGCGGTGCTCCTCACTTTCACGCCGGCGACGAAACTCTATGAAAACCGATACGGCAATGCATTGCTGGTGGGCTTGCTGACTGCATTAGGCGATGCGTATTCACACGCAAGTCATTACTCCAATCCGTACGTCGAACATTTTCTGACTGGCGTGGTATCAGGAATCTTCGCGTTCATCGCTTCATTTCTATTTGAGGACCGCGCTCGCCGCATTCGTAAGATTTGGGCGCGTATTTTCGGATAGCGTGCAATTAGCGGCTTCGCGCGCGCCGAAAAATCGTCAAAATGCGTTTGCTTCGATCGATGTCGGCCATTGTGTCACGCGATGAATGTGTTTCGCGGGCGACGCATATGGCATAGTGCGGGCATTGCAATCGAAAAGGGGAATCCTATGGCAACGCTCAAAGACATTCAGACGAAGATAGCCAAGCTACAGGCGCAAGCCGAAGCAATAGCAAAGAAACAGTCGGCGGGTGTCATCGCCCGAATTCATTCGTTGATGGACGAATATGGTTTGACTGTCGACGACTTGCGTGCGCACGCGGCCGGCAAAGACACTGGCGCGAAACGCGGCGCAAGCGCGGGGTTGCAGAAAGGCGGCGCGTCGAATGCGAAATATCGCGATCCGAAGAGCGGCGCGACGTGGAGCGGTCACGGCCGCGCGCCGGGCTGGATTGCAAATGCCAAGAACCGCAACAGGTTTCTCATCGACGGCGGCGCAAGCACGGCCTCAGCCGCCGATGCGAAACCGGCCAAGCAACTCGGCAATTATGTACGCGGCCCGCAGCCGCCGAAGTATCGCGATCCGAAGACAGGCGCGGAATGGAGTGGCCGAGGCAAGGCACCGGCGTGGCTCGCCTCCGCGAAAGACAGAACCAAGTTTCTGATCGATGCCGCAGCGGCGAACGGCGCGTCCGGCAAAAAGACGGCAACCAAGAAGGAGGCAACCAAAAAGGCGGCCACGAAGAAGGTCGCAAAGAAAACGCAGGCCGCGACGAGGAAAACGGCGACGAAGAAGGCTGCAAAGAAGGCTTCCGTCAAGCGCGCTTCGGTATCCGAGGCTGCGCAAAATGGCAGCGCAAACGCAGCCGAGGCGAGTTAAGTCACGCGAGCGCCGGTTCGTCATGTCAATGACTCCGGCGCTTCTTTGAGCACGGCCAAGAAGCGTGCTAATCGCTCGCCTTGCATGGCGACTGATGAATCATCCGGCTAATCGGCCAACTCATGCGAAAAGAAGGCACGGATGCGGCCTTCCGCTATCGCACATGTCAAATCAAATCGAACTCGGGCCGATGAGCCGTTCATCGACGAGGTAAAGCCTACCTTCGCAACTCACTTTTATTCCTGCTGGCGCAGTAAGTCTTATTGAATTGATTGCCATCCCACGCGTTGGTACACGCCCCGCTTGACTTCCATCGCGCCGCCGTCAACGATTCTTACGCGGACGCAAAAAAACGCACCGCACGACGCGGCACGAGAAAGCCGTTCACGAGAGCGATTCAATTGCCAGGAGGAAGGAGACATGCCCGAAGCATTCTGCAGGCCTCGCTATATCCGGTACGTCAACAAGGCAGCGGTGGCGGCTGCGCCGTTTGCCGCGCTGGCGCTTGCCGCGTGTCATGGCGGAAACGACGATAACAACAACGGCACGCCGCCGACCGCTGCGCTCAGTTGTGCGCAACTCGCGGGAATGAGCGTGCCTGCAAGCGCGATCGGTTTGCCGACGACGGGCGCGACCGTCGCCGCCGCCGCGATCGTGCCCGCATCCGGAACGGGCGTCACGGCGACGCCCGAGTATTGCCTCGTGAGCGGATCGATTGCGCCCGTCGATCAGACCGCGCCGAAGATCAACTTCCAGGTCGCGATGCCGACGCAGTGGAACAGCAAGGCGATGATGTTCGGCGGCGGCGGCTACGACGGCACGATACCCGCCGTGGGCGGCAACGTCCCGGCCGGCCCGACGACACAGCCCGCGCCGCTCGCTCGCGGCTATGCGGTATTCGCGAGCGATTCCGGCCATCAGGCCGGCGCGCTCGGCAGCCGCGACGGTTCGTTCGGCACCAACGACGAAGCCGTCGCGAACTTCTCCGGCGATGCGCTCAAGAAAACGCGCGATGCGGCGGTCTATCTGATCGGCAAGCGCTATGCGGTGGACAAGCCCAAGCGCGCCTACTTCGCAGGCGGCTCGTCCGGCGGACGCGAGGCGCTGGCGGTCGTCCAGCGTTGGCCGCAGGACTGGGACGGCTCCATCGTGCTGTATCCGGCATGGAATGCGGCGACGCTGGACCTTCAGTTTGGCCGCATCACGCGCGCGCTCGCGCAGCCGGGCGCGTATCCGAATCAGGCGAAGCGCAAGGTGCTGCTCGATGCCGCGGTGTCCGCCTGCGATGCGCTCGACGGCGTAGCGGACGGTCTCATCAGCAACGTGGCCGCCTGCAATGCGAGCTTCGATCCGGCGACCGCGACGGTGAACGGCACGCCGCTGCGATGCGCGAACGGCGCGGACACGGGCGACACGTGCCTCTCCGATGCGCAGATCACGGCGCTCAAGGTCTACGCGACGCCGATCACGTTCAGTTACCCACTGGCAAGCGGAGAGACGCAGTATCCCGGCTTCAACGTGTGGGGCGCAGACCTGGGCGTGGTCAATGCATCGGCGGTGCAGCCGACCGTCATTGCCCTCGCGTTGAACCTGGTGCAGCCGGCGAGTCCCATGCCTGCCACCGCGCCTTACTTCAGCGTCTTCTGGGATCAGTGGATTCGCTACTTCGTGGCGCGTGATCCGAGCGTCAACTCGCTCACGGTCGATCCGCAAAACCCGGGCGCGTATCAGGCACGGATCAGCGCGCTGACGGCCGAGCAGGACGTGAACAAGACGGACCTGTCCGCGTTCAATGCGAAGGGCGGCAAGATCCTGATGGCGCACGGCATGTCCGATGCGCTCGTCAGCACGCAGGCCACTGAGCAGTATTACCAGCGTCTGCGTCAGACGATGGGCGCGTCCACGGTGAGCAATTTCGTGCGCTATTACGAGATTCCCGGCTACGGGCACTCGATCAGCAGCATCTTCAATGCGGGATGGGACTCGCTGACGACGCTCGAGAACTGGGTCGAGAAGGGCGTAACGCCGCCTGCGCAGATCGTCGCGGACAAGACGGGCGTGCCGGGCCGCACGCGCCCGCTCTGCGAGTACCCGACCTTCCCGCGCTATAACGGTTCGGGCGATGTGAACGTCGCGTCGAGCTTTACGTGCGCGGCGCAGTAGTGGCTGTTTGATGACCGATGCCGCGGGCTTGCATCATGCTCGCGGCATCGGTTTTATCGGCGGGCGGGAAGTCGAGTAACGTTCGCGCTTCGGCCAAGCGCGTTCAATGCGCCGTGGCTGCCCGCATCGCGCGATATTCACGCCGCACGATATCCATCAGTTCGGCAACCGAGGTATTCGCGCTGCGCTGCTCATATGTGACGCGGCCGCGCTGCATCAACATGATGCGATCCGCTATGTCGAGCGTCTGCGCGTAGTTGTGCATGATCATGATGATCGACAGCCCGCCTTTCTCCTTGAGCCGCAGCACGAGGTCGATGATGAGCCCCGCTTCGCGCGCGCCCATTGCGGCGAGCGGTTCGTCGAGCAGCAGAATGCGCGCGTTCGAATTGACGGCGCGCGCCACGGCGATCGCCTGACGCTGACCGCCCGACAGACGCTCCACCGGCAAATCGACGGACGGCACATGCACGCCGATATCGTCGAGACATTGCGCCGCGCGCTCGCGCATCTGCTTGTGATCCACGAGCCGCAGGAGACTGAGCGGCCCGCGCCGCACGATCTCGCGGTTCAGAAACATGTTGTGGTAGATGCTGAGCGAATTGGCGAGCGCGAGGTCCTGATACACGCATTCGATGCCGAGCGAACGCGCGTGATCGACGGAACGGATCAGCGTTTCCTGGCCGTGCACGTGCAGCGTGCCGCTAGTCTGCTGATGAAAGCCCGTGAGAATCTTGACGAGCGTGGACTTGCCCGCGCCGTTGTCGCCGAGCACGCCGAGAATCTCGCCCTTGCCGAGCGTGAGCGAGACGCCGTCGAGCGCGGTCACCGCGCCGAAGCGTTTCACTAGGTTGTCGCCGCGCAAGGCGAGATCGGGCGCGGCGGTTTGCGCTTCAGCCATTACCGTCCTCCCTTGCGGCGAATGCGCCCGACGTGAATGTTGAAGATCATCGCGGCGAGAATCGCGGCGCCGAGAATGATGTTGAACGTGAACGCGTTGATGCCGATGAGCGTGAAGCCGTCGTTCAGGATGCCGAGCACCGCCGCGCCGATCACGCCGCCGACGATCGTGCCCGAGCCGCCCGTCAACGGCGTGCCGCCGATCACGGCTGCCGCGACCGCGAGAAACATGATCTGATTGCCGCCCGCTTGCGGATCGATCGACGTGATGCGAAAGCCTTCGAGTATGCCCGTGAGACCCGCGAGCACGGCCGCGAGAACGAAGTTACCGAGGCGCAGCCGGTTCACGAGAATGCCCGCTTCGCCCGCGCCAAGCGGATTCGCGCCCGCCGCCTGAGTATGCAGGCCCCAGCGCGTGTGCCGCAACAGCACATGCATGATGATCGCGAGCCCGACCGTCCAGATGATCTCGCTATAGCCCCACGCGCCCATGACGGCGGCGAACTCCGGCGAGCCGGGCGTCGCGACCGGCGTGCCGCGCGAAACCGTGAGGGTGATGCCGTTGATGAGGAACAGCGTGCCGAGCGTCGTGACGAAGGAGGGCAGGCGCAGATATACCGTCACCGCGCCGTTCACGAAGCCGATGATGGCCGCCGCGACGAGGCCCGCGATGACGGCGAGCCACATCGGCGCGCCGGCATCGTTGGCGAAGACCATCATGAACGGGGCGAACGCGAACACCATGCCCGCCGACAGATCGATATCGCCGCCGATCATCAGCATGATTTCGCCCAGCGCGATGATCGCCACCGGCGCGATGAACTGCGACAGGTTGACGAGGCTCGCGTTGGAGAGCAGGAAGTCGTGGTTGACGACCTGAAAGTACGCGGCGAGCAGCACCGCGACGAGCAGTATCCGCAACTCGGCCGCCCATTGCGCGAAGAGCGCGCCGCGCGGTCTCGCGACCGGCGCGGCGCCGTGTGTTTTGCCCGGCTCGTTCAGCGTATTCATCAGGACTTGATCGCGCCGCTCATCGGAACGATTTGCGGCTTGGTGGTCTTGCCTTCATAACGCGTCGACGTATTGAGGTACGGCTCGACGGTCGCCTTGGTCACGAACTTGAGACCCGTGTTGATATTCGCCGGTCCGACAAGTCCGCCCGACGCGAGGAACGTGAACGCTTCCACCACGGTATAGAAGCCCTGCACATACGGCTGCTGGTCGATGGTGAAATCGAGGAAGCCTTCGTGGATCAGCTGAACGGTTTGCGGCAACAGGTCGAAACCGCCGCCATGCACGCCCTTCGACGGCAGGTTCGATTCCTTCATCACTTGCGCGACGCCTTGCGTGCTGCCTGCATCGACGGCGAACATGCCTTTGAGGTTTTGGTGTCCCAGATAGAACGACTTGATCTTGGACAGTTCCTCGTTGACCGTCGCGCCCGTCGCCACGGTCTGAATGTCGATCTTCTTGCCGGACTTCTTGATGGCATCGCTCGCGCCGTCCAGACGCGGCTGGATGTTCAACTGACCCGGCGTCGAGATGAAGAGCGCCACCATGCCGCTGTCGACGAGACTCGCAATGCGCTCGCCCATCTGATAACCGGAGAGATACAGTTCCTGTCCGATATACGCGAGACGCGGACTCGTCTTGCCACGCGGCGCGTCGGCGTTATAGGCGAACACCGGAATGCCGGCATCAAGCGCGGCTTGTATCGGCTTGTCAAATGCAGTCGGATCGACAATCGGCACGGCGATCGCATCGGCTTTCGCGGCGATCGCGGAGTTCACGGCGCGCACCATTTCGCCGGCATCGGACGTGGCCGAGCCGGTCCACTGATAGTCCATGCCGAAGAGCGAGCACGCGTCCTGTATGCCGTATTGCGTCGGCACGAAGAACGGATTCGTGGTGACGTGATTGACGAACACGATCTTCCATTTCTTGTGCTGCGGAAATGCGGATTCGGCAGCCTGAGCGCTCGAAATCAACCCGCCCGCGCCCGTGACGCCGCCCAGCAGCGAGAGCGCCGCGCCGAGCCCCGCGCCCTGCATCAGGCCGCGCCGCGCGGTGCTGATGCTGTGGTTATCGTCTTTCGTGCTGCCGTCTTTTGCGTTGCCGTTCTGCGTCATGTCCACCTCCGTTTCTTGGTCGATGCGAGTCGACGTGTCGTCGATTGCGTCCAGATAATGGGTGATCGCTTGCTAATCACTTCAGAGCGGCTTTCACATTGGAAAGACGTCGATGATGATTTTCTTTCGATGCGTTTCGATGAAGCTCTGAATGCGTATTTATTCGCGTCTTGGCGCTCAGAAACGGGAATCGCGGCGGGCATGACGCACTGAATCGCGCGGTTGTCTCATATTTTGGTTTATGCAGCGCACAGGCGGGAAAAAGAACAGAGCCACTATATGCAGCTATTTTCGGCGCTTCGATTAGAGCTTTCCCGATGAAACGCACGCACGGACTCATGCGGTGAATGAGTCCGCGAAAAGCGTGGCGATGCGGGCGGCGGCAAGTGACTGCTTCAACGCCCGAAGAGGTTCTCGCGAATCTGAAGCAGATGCCCGGTCAGTAGCTCGCAAGCCAGCTCCGCATCGCGATCCCGAAGCGCATCCACGATGGCGCGGTGTTGCGCTTCGTACTGACTGCGCCGCTCGGGCGTGAGCGACTTGCGCTTCAGGCGTCCCCATTCGCCTTGTTCGCGCACTTCGTTCGTCAATTCCAGCACGCGCAGAAAAAAGCTGTTATGCGTCGCCACCGCGAACGCGCGATGCAACTCCCCATCCCAGTGTTCGAATTCTTCGATGCTCGGCGCCGCTTCCGAACGCTCGATGCACTCGGTCATGTGCGTGAAGTCGGCGACCGTCGCATAGCGCACGATCAATCCCGGCATCAGCGGTTCGATCAGGAGCCGCGCTTCCATCAGTTCGGCGGGGCTCGTCTGCACGACGTCGCTCTTTGACTCCGGTTGCGGCTCGGGCGGCGCCACCAGGCCTGTCGACATCCCGCCCGGCATCACGAACGTGCCGCTGCCCACCGCCTGGCGAATGAGCCCGCGTTCCTTGAGATCCGCGAGCACGCGGCGCACCGCGCCGCGCGACGCGCCGAACTCTTCGCTCAACTCGCGCTCCGGCGGCAGACGCACGCCCACGCCCAGCCGGCCGCTGCGGATTGCCTCTTCGAGATAGTGGGCGAGCTCGCGCGCTCCTTTGGACCTGACTGTCAGCCTGATTTCGTCGACGCTGCTCATGACTTTTCCTGCTCATCCTTGAAGACCAATTGGTACCGATGATTGGTTAACCCTAGTTCTCTTTGTCCTTTTTTGGTCCTAGAGTGGCTCCAGATTCACCGACAAGTCTAGATTAAAGGCCCACCATGAAATTAGCAACTTTGCGGGTAGATGGCGCGAAAACGGTCGCTGTCGTGGATGCGGAAGGCGAGAAGTACTGGCCGGTGTCCGAGCTTTGCGACGGCTTCTCCGACGACATGGTCCAATTGGTCCAACAGTTTGCCGACCTGCGCGAAACGCTCAAGCCGCGCGGCGAAGGCAAGCCGCTCGCCTCGGCGCGATTGCTCGCGCCGATCGACCAGCCGCGCCGCAACGTGTTCTGTGTCGGCAAGAACTATCACGACCACGCCGAAGAGTTCAGCAAGTCGGGCTTCGACAAGAGCGCGCAGGCAGGCGAGCACATTCCGGAAGCGCCGGTCGTGTTCACCAAGCCCGTCTCGACGATCATCGCGACGGGCGAGCGCATTCCGCGCCACGCCGACGTGACGCAGCAGATGGACTACGAAGTGGAGATCGGCGTCGTGATCGGCAAGGCCGGGCGCGGCATCAAGAAGGCCGACGCGATGAGCCACGTCTTCGGCTACACGATCATCAACGACGTGACCGCGCGCGATCTGCAAAAGCTGCATCGCCAATGGTTCATCGGCAAGTCGCTCGACGGCTTCTGCCCGATGGGTCCGTTTCTCGTCACGGCTGACGAGATCGACGCCGAGAACATCGACGTGCGCTGCTGGATCAACGGCGAGCTGCGTCAAGAATCGAACTCGAAGCGCCTGATCTTCGATATCTCGACGATCATCGAGACGCTTTCGGCCGGCATGGAGCTTCAGCCGGGCGACGTCATCGCGACGGGCACGCCCGCGGGCGTGGGCATCGGCTTCAATCCTCCGAAATTCCTGCAAAGCGGCGACGTCGTGCGTATGGAGATTCCGGGCATCGGCATTCTTGAAAACGAGGTGGCGTGAACATGGCAACGAGAGAAGTGCAGGGCGTATTCATCGAAACCGATGGCGAAGGCGCGCCGGTCGTGTGCATCCACGGTCTCGGCGGATCGTCGAACAACTGGACGCCGGTGCTGTCGGCATTCGAAGGGAAGAAGGTGATTCGCCTCGACCTGCCGGGCAGCGCACGTTCGCCGTTGCCTGAAGGGAAGCTGTCGATCGATCTGTACGTGGACACGATCGCCTCCGTCCTGCGCGAGATGCAAGTGACGAATGCCGACGTCGTCGCGCATTCGATGGGCACCATCGTCGCGCAGCATCTGGCCGTGAAGCATCCGGAACTCGTGAAGAGCCTCGCGCTATTCGGGCCGCTCGTCGCGCCGCCGGATGCGGGCCGCGAAGGCATGCGCCAGCGCGCCGGAATCGCGCGCGAGAAGGGCGTGCCGGGCGTGCAGGAGATTGCCGATGCCATCGTGAAGGGCGCGACCAGCGACGAGACGAAGTCGCAGCGCCCGGTGACGCTCGCGCTCGTGCGCGAAAGCGTGATGCGGCAGTCGCCCGAAGGCTACGCGCAAAGCTGCGAAGCGCTCGCGGGCGCTCAGGCCGCCGAGATCGAGCGCATCGAAGTGCCGACGCTGCTCGTCACCGGCGATCAGGACGGCGTCGGCAAGCCGGATGCCGTCAAGGCGATGGCCGAGCGCATCAAGGGCGCGCAGGTCGTCGTGCTGAACGGCTGCGGCCACTGGACGACGTTCGAGAAGCCCGCCGAATCGACGGCGGAACTCAAGCGCTTCTACGAGGCGGCGCAGTGAGGAACTGAACGAGCCGGCACGCCGCGTCGAGCAAGCGCCGCAGAGACGGCCACCGACCGGCGCCGGACCAACACCCACCAGGTCAGACCGTAATCAACCGGCGGCCCGCGCGAACGCGCCGGGTCCGCGTGGAGGAGACAGACATGAGTTCGATCCTGTTCGACAACGTATCCATTTTCGATGGCAGCGGCGCCCAGCCCTTCAAAGGCCAGGTGCTCGTCGATGGCCGCCGCATCGTGCGCGTGGCGCGCGAGGAAGCGCCGATCAGCGCGCCCGACGCGCGGCGCATCGACGGCCGCGGCGCGTTCCTGATGCCCGGCATGACCGAGGCGCACACGCATTTCTCGTGGAACGACCAGCCTTCGCTATCCGCCATCCAGTTCATGCCGCCCGAGGAGCACATGTTGTGGTGCGTGCGCGTGGCGAAGCGCTACCTCGAAATGGGCTGGACGTCGGCGCTCGGCGCGGCCGCCGCGAAGCCGCGGCTCGATGTGGTGCTGCGCAATGCCGTCAATGCCGGCGAGTTTCCGGGGCCGCGCTATCTCGCGGGCAGTCAGGAAATCACCATTCTCGGCGGCCTCGCCGATAACACGCTGCCGCACATGCCGTTCAAGGAACTGAACTTCGGCGCGGTCGTGAGCGGCCCCGAAGAAATGCGCGCGACCACGCGCATGTTCGTCAAGTACGGCGTCGATCACCTGAAGATCAATCTGTCGGGTGAGTACATCGCGGGCATTTCGGCGGAATCCTCGCCGTTCTCGGAAGAAGAAATCGCGATGCTCGCGGCCGAAGCCAAGCGCGCGGGCAAGCGCGTGGCGGCGCATGCGCGGTCGAGCGAATCGGTCAAGCAATGCGTGCGGCACGGTCTCGAACTCATCTTCCACGCGAGCTTTGCCGACGAAGAAGCGCTCGACATGCTTGAAGCCAACAAGGAGAAGCACTTCGTTGCGCCGGGCATCGGCTGGCTCATCAGCACGCTGTATCACGCGGAGAAGTGGGGCATCACGGAGGAAATGGCGACGAAGATGGGCTACAAGCGCGAGCTCGAAACCGCCGCCGAAACGCTGCGCAAGATGCACAAGCGCGGCATCCGCGTTCTGCCGGGCGGCGATTACGGCTTCGCGTGGATGCCGCACGGCACCAACGCGCGCGACCTTCAGTACTTCGTCGATTACATCGGCATGACGCCGGTCGAAGTGCTCGTTTCCGCGACGCGCTACGGCGGCGAACTGATGATGATGCCCGACGAGCTGGGCCAGATTCGCGAGGGCTATCTCGCCGACATCATCCTCGTGGACGGCAATCCGCTCGCGGACCTCACCATCTTGCAGGACCCGAAGAAGATCACGCTCGTGATGAAAGACGGCGACATCTTCAAGACGACGCACGACTCGCTGCCGCCGCGCGGGGAACTGCATATCGGCACGCCGCTGCCGGCCGATGCAGGCGTCGAGCAAGCGGCGCCCGCGCCGGTGCACTAAACGCTCGCAGACGCGTTGCGTGGCGCCGGCCGTTCCTTGCGGCCGGCGCCTTCGCTTACGAAAAAATCAGGAGACGACCACATGAAACCGCGCACTTTGCTCGCCGCGCTGGCGACCAGCCTCGCGTGCGCATCCGCGTTCGCCGCCGCGCCGACCATCGGGCTGTCCAACGGCTACTTCGGCACCGAATGGCGCAACCAGATGATCGACGGCGCGAACCAGCAGTTCGAGACCTATAAGGCGAAGGGCATGGCCGACAAGCTGGTCATCCAGCAGTCGGGCGCGAACACCGGCCAGCAGATCCAGGACATGCGCAACATGATCCGCCAGAAAGTCGGCGCGATCATGGTCGATGCGAATTC
The DNA here is from genome assembly GCF_023630705.1 of Caballeronia sp. GAFFF1. Taxonomy (GTDB): domain Bacteria; phylum Pseudomonadota; class Gammaproteobacteria; order Burkholderiales; family Burkholderiaceae; genus Caballeronia. The sequence continues at coordinate 371,526 of NZ_JALQEM010000041.1, read as the reverse complement.
CGCGACCGCGCTCAACGGCGTCATCAACGAAGCGGAGCGCAGCAAGATTCCGGTCGTCTCGTTCGATCAGGCCGTGTCGAACCGCTATGCGACCAACGTGACGGTCGATCACTACAAGTGGGGCCAGCGCTACGCCGAATGGATCGCGGAGCAACTGCACGGCACGGGCAATGTCGTGGTGCTCGACGGCATTCCCGGACATCCGGCGGCCGAAGCGCGCAAGAAAGCCGCGCTCGATACGTTCGCGAAGTATCCCGGCATCAAGGTCGTGTGGTCCGGCTATGGCGAATGGGACGAGGCAAAGGCGCAGTCCGTGATGGCGACGGTGATCGCCGCGCAGCCGAAAATCGACGCCGTGTTCACCGAAGACGCGATGGCGCTCGGCGTGCTGCGCGCCTTCGAGAACGCGAACCGCCGCGTGCCGATCATGACCGGCGAGGCGCAGAAGGGCTTTCTCACCGAATGGAAGAAGCAGCGCGACTCGGGCAATCCGATGAAGGTCTTCGTGCAGGTGAATCCGCCCGATATCAGCCGCACGGCGCTCGGCATCGCGGTGCGTCTCGCGCAGGGACGCAAGCTCAAAGCCCTGCCGGAGAACACCTACTACTTCCCGATCACGAAGACGGTGACGAGCGACACGCTCGACGCCACCCTCGCCTCGATGAACGGCAAGCCGGACAGCTACTTCCTCGGGCAGTGGCTCTCCGAAGCCGAGCTCGACGCGCTTTTCGCGCAGTGACGGCGGCACCATGTCTCTATTGATCGCGAACGGGCTCACGAAACGCTACGGCGGCGTGCTGGCGCTCGACGACGCGAGCCTCACGCTCGAAGCCGGCGAAGTGCTCGGCTTGCTCGGCGCGAATGGCTCGGGGAAATCGACGCTCTCCAGCATTCTCGCGGGCGACAGCATGCCGGACCACGGTTCCATCGAACTGGGCGGCGCGCCGCTCGCCGTCGGATCGCCGAAGGCGGCGCGGGCGGCGGGCATCGCGATCGCGCATCAGCATCCGGGGCTCGCGCCCGACTTGCCAGTCTGGGAGAACGTGTTTTTGGGCGCGGAGCTATGTCGCGCGGCGCGCTTTCTGAATCAGCCGCGCACGCGCGAGCGCGCGCTTCAGTTGCTCGAAAGCCTGCGGCCGGGCTGGAACGTCGATGCCGCTGCGGCCAGCCTGACCGCGGCGGATCAGCAGTTGGTCGAGATCGCGCGGGCGCTCGCGCTCGCGCCGCGCGTCCTGATTCTCGATGAGCCGACCGCCGCGCTCGCCGCAGCCGAAGTCGATAGCCTGATGCGCGCCGTGCGCGGCCTGACGGCGCGCGGCACGGCGGTCGTCTTCATCTCGCATCGCATGGCGGAGATCGAGTCGCTATGCGATCGCGTGATGGTGCTGTGCAACGGCCGCGCGGTCGGCGAGTTGCCGGTGCGCGGCCAACTGGATGAGCCGCGCGTGCTCGAACTGATGGGCGGCGTGGCGGGCGGCGCGGCGGCCGCGCATCTGCACGATGGCGCGCACGAAACGGCGCAAACGGACCGCGTGTCGCGCAACGGCGCATCTGTGGCGATGACGGTGCGCGGCCTGCGAGCGGGCGCGCGGCTGCGCGGCGTCGATCTCGAACTCAAGCGCGGCGAAATACTCGGCATCGCGGGATTGCAGGGCCACGGCCAGGAAGAACTGCTCGATGCGCTTGCCGGCTTTCGCATGCCGGACGGCGGCACGGTGACGCTGGCAGGACCGCACGGCGCGAAGACGGTCGAACCGCGCTCGCCACGGCAGATGATCGCGGCCGGCGTCTGCCTCGTGCCGAACGACCGGCATCGTCAGGGCTTGTGGCTCGATCATTCGGTCGAGTTCAACCTCGCGCAGGTCAACGTGAACTTCGCGCAAAGCCCGTGGCGGTTGCATCGCGCGCCGATTCGCCGCTTCGTCGACGACGTGGTGAAGCGCCTGCGCATCAAGACATCCGATGCGCGGCAGCCGGTGCGCGATCTCTCGGGCGGAAACCAGCAGAAGGTGGTGATCGGCCGCTGGCTGAACCGTCAGGTCGATGTGCTGCTCCTGAGCGATCCGACCAAGGGCGTAGATGTCATCGCCCGCAAGGATATTTACGAAGCGATCGGCGCGCTCGCCGCGGCAGGGACCGCCGTGCTTGTCTATGCTTCGGACACCGAAGAATTGCTCGCAGTGTGCGACCGGCTCGTCGTCATGTACGAAGGCCGGATCGTCGCGCTGCTGGAAGGAGACGAGATGAACGAATCCCGCGTGACCAGTGCGCTCTTCGGCCGGAGCGCGGCATGAAAGCGCACTTGAGCGAAGGCCTTCCCGGCACGAAAGCCGTGCCGATGACACGCACCGGCACGGGGCTGAAGGCGACGCTTGCGCGCGCCGCGAGCGCATTGCCGGCGCTCGTCATGCTGTTGACCGTGATCGTGTGCAACGCATGGCTTCAGCCCGACTTTCTGACGCTCGACTCGCTCGCGAGCAACATGCAGAACGCCGCGCCGGTGATTCTTGTCTGCATGGCGCAGGCGGTCGTCGTGTTGATGGGCGAGCTGGATTTGTCGGTGGGCGCGGGCATCTCGCTCGTGAATTGCGTGCTCGCGGCCGCGCCCGGTCTCATGGGCTGGGGCACGGGCGCGACGTGTCTTGCGGCGCTGGTTGCCGCGCTCGCGGCCGGCGCGTGCAACGGCTTTCTCGTCGGCTACGCGAAGCAGAGCGCGCTCATCGCCACCTTCGCGACAGGCGCGGTGTGGTTCGGCTGCGCGCTGCTGCTCATGCCGCAGCCGGGCGGCACCGTTCCCGACGCGCTCGGCGAATGGTTCGCGGCGCGCATCGGCGTGGTGCCGGTCGCGGCGCTGCCCGTGCTCGCGGCTGTCGTGATCTGGGCCGTGCTGCAACGGCATCGTTTCGGACGGCGGCTGATTGCAACCGGCAGCAACGCCGACGCCATGTTCAAGGTCGGCGTCGACGTGCGGCTCGTCAAGCTGCTCGGCTACATGCTCGCGTGGCTCTTCGTGTGCGCGGCGGCCGTGTGCCTCTCGGCGCAGACCGCATCCGGCGATGCGCGCCTCGGCCTGCCGTACACGCTGAACTCGGTGGCCGCCGTGGTGATCGGCGGCATCTCGCTCGCGGGCGGGCGCGGCTCCATGCTCGGCGCGGTCTGCGGCTCGCTCGTGCTCGCGCTGATCGGCAACGTCGTCTACTTCGCGGGCATTCCGAGCAACTATCAGGAAGTGTTCAAGGGCGCGGTGATCGTGATCGCGCTCGGCTTCACATTCGTCGGCGCGAAAAGGAGAGCTTGATCATGAATACGCAATCGCGCCGCCTCTTCCTGCTCGTGCTCGCGATCATCGTCCTCGTCGGCGGGCAGTTCGCCGTGCCGGGTTTCGCGAGTCCGGGGCAAGTCGCCAATCAATTGAAGATCGCGACGTTTCTCGGTCTCTTCGGCATCGCGCAATCGCTCGTGATGATCGCGGGCGAACAGGGGCTGGACCTGTCGGTCGGCGCGGCGGCCACGCTCGGCGGCATACTCGGCGCGGCGCTGCTTGGGCCCGCGTCGCTGGGTCTGGGCGCGGCCATTGCCGTTGCTGCGGCGAGCGGCGCGCTGGTGGGCGCGGTGAACGGCGTCGGCATCACGCTTTTGCGGATACCGCCGCTCGTCATGACGCTCGCGATGGCGAGTCTCGTGGATGGCGGGCTGATCGTATGGTCATCGGTAATGCATGTGAACACGGCGGCGAGCCCGGCGCTCGCCGCGCTCGCCGGCAGAACGCTCGCGGGCGTGCCGACCGTCGCGGTGATCTGGCTCGTGGCCGGCGCGCTTGTCTGGCGCTTCCTCGATCATTCCGCGTGGGGGCGACGGTTGCTCGCGAGCGGCGCGAACCCGACGGCGGCGGCGATAGCGGGGACGCGCGTGCGTGCCATTCGCATCGCGGTCTATACGGCGAGCGGCGTCATCGCGGCGCTGACGGGCGTGCTGCTGGTCGGCTATGTCGGTCAGGCGTTCCTCGGGCTCGGCACCACGTATGTGCTGCCGAGCGTGGTCGTCGCGGTGATCGGCGGCGTGTCGCTCGCAGGTGGACGCGGCGACTACATCGCGGTGGCCATGGCCGCGCTGCTGCTCACCGCGCTCACGAGTCTCCTGACCGCGCTGCAGATCGGCGAAGCAGGGCGGCAGTGCATCTTCGGCGCGACGCTGCTCGTGTTTCTCGCGCTCAATGGATGTTCGTTCAAGGGCGCATTGCGGCGGGTGCAGGCTTGAGGCGCGAGAAAAATAGACGGCGTGTCTCGTTGCAGCTTGCATGCGCGATTCGCGCTTTGAGTCATCGCGAACAACTCGCGTTCCCCAACGCGGCGAACGGTCCCGCAAAGGGCGGGTTCGTTCGCGCGCCGGCGAATGTGCATCACGCTACTGACCTCTCCCGAAGTCTTTGGCAGAACATAACGATGCCGCAAGAGCCAGCTTGGTCTCGTCCTCGCCGCGAAGCCGGGCGAGCCATCGGCTCGTGCTCGCCTTCATCGCCGTGACCGGTGACGTGAGGCGCTGCAACCAGGCGGTCGTCGGCGATACGACAGCCACGTTCTCCATCATGCCGCGGTCTTCGTGATCGAGGATATGGCAGTGCATCACGAATTTGCCGGTGAAGTCCTCGTAGGCCGTGCGCATTTGCAGCGTGTAGCCCGCCTTGATGAAGAGCGTGTCGCGTATCACGCCTTGCAGGTTGCAGTACTCCGTGTCGCCGGTTGCAAGTTCCTCCTGCGTGCAATTGCCGGAACCGTCGAAGATGGAATGGTTCGCCGCGTTCTTGATGTCCATGATCTTGAACGGGTTCGTGTGGATATGGAACACGTGCGTCGCGAAGGTCGAGGCGGACACGTTCCACTGATCCACCGTGCCCAGCGTGCCGGTCACGCGTATGACGGACGGGTCATACGACGCGCCTTCGATCTGGAAAGTCAGCGGCTGATTCGGCCCGGTCGGCAGATTGATCTGGAATTGCTGATTGACCGTCTGCTTGATGGGACCGTCGACGGGCACGGTCGGCGCGAAAGCGCGCAGGTTCAACGACTGGAGATCCGACTTCGCGGGTTGCGCGAGCGCGGGATTGGCGGCCACCAGTTGATCGCGGATGAACTGCCAGTACTTCGAATGGCTGCCCAGAGTCGTATTGGGAATGTTCACGCCAGGACCGACGCGCGCGAACGACAGCAGCCGGCGGTCCTTGACCTTGCTCGCGCCGGCGCGGAAATTGATAGTGGCCGAAGCGGATGCCGCTTCGTCGAGGATGCAGTACAAGCCAGGCGACGGGAACGCCACCAGCACGTCGCTTCGATAACCAGGATTCATTGAGTTGACGTCTTTCTCCACCATCGTCTGCATGGTAATGCCGTCTTCGGCGAACTCCAGTTGCTTCACTGTCTCGCCGCTGCATAGCGCGTCGAGCGTGACGACCTGCGAAGACTTCGTGCGGTCGTTCGCCAATGCGGACGTCGCGGCATTGGTCGCCGTGTTCACCTGTGCGGTACTGAGCGACTGCGAATCGGCGAGGCCGAGCGACGACAGGTTCGCCCGCACGATCTTCACGTTGATGGTGTCGCGGTTGCCGCCGTGCACCATGCGCAGACGCCGGATATCGCCGGCCGGCACGAAGCCGATCGCACTCGGGAAGATGGGCTGCACCACGCCGTTGATCTGCGTATAGCGTCCCGAGATGATCCACGACGAATTCACCGCGCCGGCGGGCGCGCCCGTTCGCGTATCGGGAACGAACCCTAACTGATTGTTATACCCGCGAATCTCGCCTACTTTGCCCGATGGGCAGATCCACTCGCCCGTGGTCGAGTCGAGCAGCGGCACCGTGGAAGTCGCGTCGCTGAAGCACGCGTATTCGATCTGCTGGAAGAGCATTACATGTTCGGTGAGCGGCAATCCGAATGTCCTGCGTTTGAGGATCGTGTCGATGTCCGCGCTGCCGTTCGCGACGCCCGCGCGCGCCTGACGCGAACCGCGCACGATGAGCACGCCCGCCATGCCGCTCGCCACGTCGATGGCGGTCGACCCGTGCAGATGCGAGTGATACCAGAAGGTGCCGGACGGATGGTTCGACGGAATCTCGTAGACGTAGTGATGCGTGCTGTCGCTGGTGGACTTTCCGCCGCTCGGCGGCACGGTGATCAGCACGTTGTCGGCATTACCGGACGGCGATACGTGCAGCCCGTGCGTATGAATGTTCGTGTTGTTGAAGCAATGCGGCGTGACATGATCGGGCTGGCTGGGGCAGGTCGCGTCGTTCGGATTCAGCGGAAGATTGTTCGTGAAGTTCAGCTTGAGCGTGGCGCCCGGTTTGATGCTGATGGTCGGTCCCGATGGACAGCCGTTATACGAACGCATGTTGACCGTATCGAACACATTCGTGGACGGGTTGTAGATTCGATACGACGTCATCTTCGCCGTGAGCGAGACGGTCGCCGAGTTGCCTGACGGATTGAGCCCCGAGGCGCATTGCAGCCGCTGCAACAGCGAGGCGAGACTTCCGGCTGTGGATACGGCCGAATTGCCGGCGGTCGCATCGGCGGTGTCGTCTACATCGGTGAAGGATCGCGCGTTCAGCGTGCTCTGCGCGAACGATAGCGCAGGAATCAAAACCAGCGTGAGAAGCAAGGCGCGCATAGCAGCGCCGAATTCTTTCAGCGACGTTTTCATGTGTGCTCCTCTGTCCACGGACGGTGTCGGATCACCGCAAGGAGACATTAGGGCATTGGAAAAACCGTCGTATCCCTAATCGTTTTGTATGTGTGTGTTTCCCCACAAAGCCTGCGCGCCGAATCGGTAAGTTGAACCGGATGCCTATTCGTTAGGTGAATTACGGATGGCTAATTAGTTGGTCGCCGCGCGGCGGTTGAAATTGTCGAAGGAATGTTGGGAACTGAGGGCGGTCCGAAACGGTGCATCGCGATCACCCGCCTCCGCGCTGTATCGTCGGCCCGCATAGACCGAGTGCGGAATTGATGACAGCGAGATGAGTGAGCGCCTGCGGAAAGTTGCCGGCGAGTTCGTGGCGCTCTGCGTTGTACTGCTCCGAAAGCAGTCCGAGGTCGTTTGCCACGGCAAGCACGCGCTCGAATTGTTGCCGGGCCTCTTCCGTGCGTCCCTGCATTTGCAGGCAGTCGGCCATCCAGCATGAACACGCGAGAAAGGTGCCTTCGTTGGGGCCGTCCGGCCGCTTCTTGCGGCGTCGGATGAGTCCGTTCTCGCTCAGATCGCGGCGTATTCTTTCGATCGTCGATGCCATGCGCGGCTCGTCGGCAGGCAGAAAACCGACGAGCGGCATCAGAAGCAGGCTGGCGTCCAGCTCGTCCGCGCCGTAGTACTGCGTGAAGCTGCCCATCGCTTCGTTCCAACCCTCGCGACAGATTTCCTCGCGCACGGTCTCCCGAAGCGACGCAATGCGTTCGACGAGCGCAGCGCAAGCGGCGTCGCCCGACCGGTTGTTCACGAACCGGTCGAGCGCGACCCACACCATGACGCGTGAATAGGTGTAGTGGCGCGGCGTGGATCGAGACTCCCAAATACCCGAGCCCGGCGTATTCCAGACCTGCTCCAGATGCTCGACGATGCGCGTCTCGATGAACTTCTCGCTGCTCGCAGGCTCGAGCCCGCCGCGCCGTCCCACGTCGAGACAGTCGATGATTTCGCCGAGGACATCGACCTGATGCTGATGGGCCGCGGCGTTGCCCACGCGCACGGGCAACGCATAGCGGTGGCCCGGCAACCAGTCGACGGTCCATTCGGACAGGTGACGCCCGCCATCGACGCGATACATGATGCGGATATGCTCGGGCGACGCGCCGATCGAACGCAGGAGCCAGTCGCGCCATGCACTCGCTTCTTCGTTGAAGCCCGCGTTCAGCAGGGCGACCATGGCGAAGCTCGTATCGCGCAGCCAGCCGTAACGGTAGTCCCAATTCATCCGTCCGCCCGGCGCCTCCGGCAGCGAGGTCGTGGGCGCGGCGACGATGGCGCCGGTGCGGCCGTGCGTGAGCGCCTTGAGCGTCAGCAGCGAGCGCCTGACCGCTTCCGGCCAGTGCGTCCTGCCGTTATCGAAGCGGTCTATCCAGTCGCGCCAGAAGTGCTGCGTTCGTCGCAGCGCGGCTTGCGCATCCACGGGCGGGGGCGGAGTCTCGTTCGGCGCGCCATAGCTCAACGCGAAGGTGACGGATTCGCCGGCCTGCACGGCGAACGACGCCTGCGCGCGACCTTTGTCCATACAGAGCGCAATGTCCGCGCGCAGGAAAACGCCATCCGGGCCGATGCAAGACCGAATCGCGCCGTCGATCGGTTCGCTCCACGGACGCAGCGCGCCATAGTTGAAGCGTAAGCAGAGGCTCATGTTCATCTGCACGACGCCGCGCAGGCCCACGACCATGCGCACCACCGAACTCGATGCTTCGCCGACAGGCATGAAGTCGATCACGCGAACCGCGCCGTCGCCCAGTTCGAAGTCGGTCTCCATGACGAGCGTGTTCTCTTGATAGCGCCGCGCCCGACGCTCGATGTTGCCGGCAGGCGCAAGCGACCAGCATCCGTTGTCCGACGTGCCGAGCAGCGCGGCAAAGCACGCATCGTCGTCGAAGCGCGGCCAGCATAGCCAGTCTATGGAGCCATCGCGGCTCAGAAGCGCTGCGGTCTGGCCGTCGCCCAGCAGCGCATAGTCTTCGATGCGCCGGCTCACCGCTGCCCGCTCCATCGTTTATATAGAAGTCCGAACAAACCGACGGTCCCGATCCCCGCGAGTCCCCACAACAGCGCGCGGTGACGATCGGTGAATAATTCGACGCTGCGTTGCCGCGATTCATCGCCGAAGCGCCCGTGGGCGCTGTAATCGCCGGGAACGGGCTCGAACAGATTGCTCGGCGCGTCATGCGGGAGCGGCTCGTCGGTAAGCTGGCCGCTATAACCGCTGCGTGCCAGATAGCGGTCGATGAGATTAGGCGCAATGCGGTTCGCGAGGATTGCCTTGACGCTCGAAAAGCCCACCCAGACCTCGCGCCGGCGGTGAGTCGCGGCGAAATAGATGGCGCGCGCAGCGACCTCCGGTTCGAAGATCGGCGCGACGGGTCGCGCGCGCTTACCCATTTTGTTGAGCGCCCAGTCGAACTGAGGCGTGTTCAGAGCGGGCAGCGCGACCATCGTCAGATGGACCTTCAGCCGGTCATGGATGATCTCCGAGCGAAGCGAGTCCGTGAAGCCGCGAATGGCGAACTTCGCGCCGCAATAGACGGATTGCAGCGGCACCGAGCGGTAGCCCAACGCCGAGCCGACATTCACGATGGTGCCGCGATTGCGCGTGCGCATGCGCGCGAGGGCGGCCATCATGCCGTGGACCTGCCCGAGATAGGTGACCTTCGTGCCGCGCTCGATCTCTTCTGCCGTGAGTTCGGAGACCGGTGCGAACGCGGTCGCCATCGCAACGTTCACCCAGATGTCGATGGGTCCCAGTGTCTCTTCTACATGCGATGCCGCGCGCTCAACCGCCTGCGCATCCGCCACGTCGATCGGAATGGGCAGCGCGCGCACGCCATACGTCTCGCGGACTTGCGACGCCGCCCGCTCCAGCCGCTCGGCGTCGCGTGAGAGAAGGGCGACGTCGTAGCCCTGCCGCGCGAATTCATCTACGGTCGCGCGACCTGCGCCGGCACCCGCGCCTGTGATTACGACTACCTTTGGCATTCGGTGCCTCCTCGTTGACGCTTAGGGCGATGTCAGGAACAACGGTTGAAAGGACAGTCAAACGCCTCACAGCAGCAGCCGTGCCAAGTTTTCGGCGGCGAGCGAGAATGTCACGCGGTGACGTTTTGTGGTGAGGTGAACCGCTGATGCGCAGACGACGCTATGAGAGCATCAAACACTGTTTGCCAGCCAGCCGAAGGTTTGCATCTCGGTGAGATGCATTGCAGCGAGCATCAACAAACATCGCTCGCCCTTAGGCGTTAAGTGGACTTCAACTTGGCGCCGATCGCTCTCTCCCGGCTTCCGCACGACGAGTCCCGCACGCTCGCACCGGCTTACCAGTGCGGCCGTGCCGTTGGGCGCTGCCTGAAGGCGTTCGGCCAGTTCACCGACACTCGCCCACGTACGTCCCGGCATGCCGCGCACATGCAACAGGAGTTGATACTGCAGAGGCGTGATGCCGGCCGCGTGAGTGATTTCTTCGGAATAACGAAGGAACTTGCGAAGCTGATAGCGGAAATTCGAAAGCGATTCGAGATCCGTCTTGCTCGGCAGGCCCTTGGTCCCGCGAATATTCGGTTGCTTCATTTCTGCGCACGGATCTTCGTTCAGTGGGTCGGTAAATGCATTGCGTTTCGGCCGGATGTGCCATTCATGGTAGCAGATGCATCTGAGCCTGCCAGGTGCCTGAAGTCGCGCGGGGCGGCGCTCAGGAACAATTTGCAATCGGCAGGAAAAAAGCACAATGTGCTACAAATCGACGTCGATGCCACCGCTGGCGCGCGGCGGATCGCCCGCGCTGCGTGCGTGAAACAAGCCCCGGAATGCGGCTTGCTTCGTGGAAGCCCCCAGATGAGCCCCCTTTTTCGATGATCTCTTGGAGCCGTGCGAGCACGAGCATGTCGCCCGATCACAACGCAGGAGAACCGAGATGCCGGCACACTGGTCGGTCGCGATTGCACCGGCATGGCTGGCGTTATCAGTGCTTCCACCTGTGCAGTGGTAGTTGACGTTGCAATGCCCGGACATCGACAACCGGTGGCGATCATGTCAGTGGTATAGCCGTTGACGATGCTGTACTGGGGCCCGGCAGGCTTGATTTTCTAATGCGCGTCCAGGCGCGCCACGCCAGGCGCAAAGCAGCGCGAAGCGCCGATGTGGCAAGCCACATTTCTGGGTGCGACGCATTCGGCGCAGGCTGCGCATTGGGAGACCGCATTGGGTAATGGCTAGCCTTACTGCTTGCCTTCAGCATCGCGGGTTCGGAACTGATCGTGCGGCTCGCGCTGGCGTTGGTGCAGGCTTTAGCTGATCGGCGCGCCAATGCGGGGCCATGGCTTTCGCGATGGCGTGATCGCGGCAGTCAAGGCGGACACGCTTTCTCTCGTCGCGTACGAGGTGGGCATGTTCGGCGTGACGAACGCTTTCGCGAAGCTTGCCACGCCGATCGAGCCGACTGACTCGGCGTAGTGGGTGCGCATGCAACTTGCGATGGTGGCGGGCTTTCTGACTACATACCCGGTCATTTACTGGCTCATCCGGCGAGGCATCAAGGAGAAGATGTGATCTGTGTGCGTCGGTTTTTCGTATCCCTCTTGCGAACGGGGCTGGCGCTCGCGGTTTCGCTTCGTCAGATCACGGCATCTGCGAACGAGGCAGCGCCCGACACATCCGATTCACTCACGAGCGGACCGACGCCGCTTGCCTATTTCCTTCACAGCAAGGGACCCGCGGCGCATCCCGTCCTGCATCTCGATTGGGTGCTGACGGCGATATGCAGTCTTGTCTGCATCATCATCGCGGTGATGCTGCTGATTGCGACCTTCCGTCACCGCAAGAAAGAAGACCACCGCGCGCTCGGCAACGGTGGCGGCCTGAGTTTTATCTATGTCGGCACGGCCATATCGACCGCGGCGTTGTTCGGCATCGCCATCTATATGCTGACGGTGCTGGCCGAGGTCGCGGATCCGCCCGAAACGCCGGCTCTCACCGTCACGGTCACTGCGTACGACTGGTGGTGGAAAGTGGACTACGGACAGGGCCCGAGCGCCTTCGCGACCGCCAACGAACTGCATATTCCGGTGGGCGTGCCGGTGCTCGTGCTGCTGAAGAGCGCGGACGTCATTCATGCGTTCTGGGTGCCGCAATTGTCCGGCAAGACGCAGACCATACCCGGCAACACCAACCGTCAGTGGATACAGGCAGACAAGCCCGGCATTTTTCGCGGCCAGTGCACGCAGTACTGCGGCGTCCAACATGCTCACATGGCATTCGAAGTCTACGCGCAGCCGCAAGCGGACTATGACCGATGGTACGCCGCCCAGCAACGCACAGCAGCCGCGCCCGCCACGACGCAGGCCGTGCACGGCAGGAAGCTCTTCGAGGAACGCTGCGCGGGATGCCACGCGGTGCGCGGCAGCAACGCGGCCGGCGTTCAGGCGCCCGATCTCACGCATGTGCTGTCGCGCCGGCTGTTGGCGGCGGGCACGGTCGTCAATACGCCGGAGAATCTGATGGACTGGATTCAGCATGCGCAGGAAATCAAGCCCGGCACGCTCATGCCCGACATGAAGCTTTCGCCTGTTGAATCAGGCGAGCTGTCGGCATACCTCGCTACTCTAAGGTAAGGACAAGACGATGGCCGTGACAGGGGATCGAAGCGCCGGGCACTCGCACCGCGTCGCGTTCAGACGCGAGCCGGAGTTCGGCAGCGTCCCGAAAGGATCGGAAGCCGAGAAGCGGCTGCTCGATGTATGGGAAGGCGAAGCGGGATGGCGCGGCTTCATCACGACAGTCGATCACAAGAAGATCGGCCTGCGCTATATCGTGACCGCGTTCGTGTTTCTGTTGTTGGGCGGCGTCGAGGCGCTCATCATGCGCTTGCAACTCGCGCGGCCGAACGAGACGCTCGTCACGCCGGGACAGTTTGCCGAGCTGTTCACGATGCACGGCATCACGATGATCTTTCTCTACGCGTTGCCGGTCCTGAGCGGCTTCGCGAATTTTCTCTGGCCGCTCATGCTGGGTTCGCGCGACATGGCGTTCCCGCGTCTGAACGCGCTTTCGTATTGGGTCTTTCTGTTTGCCGGCATCTTTCTCTATTGCAGCTTTCCGCTCGGCGAAGCGCCCAATGCGGGCTGGTTCAACTATGTACCGCTTTCGTCGCTCGAATACAGCCGTGGAATGAACATCGACGTCTATTCGCTCGGCATGGTGTTGCTCGGCATTTCGACGACCGTGGGCGCCGTCAATTTCGTGGTCACGCTCTTTCGCATGCGCGCGGTGGGCATGTCGGTGGATCGGCTGCCGATCATCGTATGGGGCACGCTGACCATCTCGTTCGCGAACCTGTTTGCCGTGCCGTCCGTGAGTCTTGCATTCTTCCTGTTATGGATGGACCGCAACGTCGGCACGCATTTCTTCGATGTGGCGAGCGACGGCAGGCCACTGCTCTGGCAGCACCTTTTCTGGATGTTCGCGCATCCGTGGGTGTATGTCGTGGTGCTGCCAGCTATGGGCATCGTCTCGGATGCATTGCCCACGTTTTGTCGGCGTCCGCTCGTCGGTTACGCGGCAGTGGCCATGTCGACGGTCGCGACGATGATCATCGGGTTCGAAGTGTGGATTCACCACATGTTCGCGACCGGCATTCCGCCGCTTGCGCTGGCCTTCTTCGGCGCGGCGAGCGTGCTCATTACGATCCCGAGCGCGGTCGCCGTCTTCGCGTGGATCGCGACGATCTGGACAGGGCGCCCCGTGTTCTCGACGCCATTCCTCTATTTTGCGAGCTTCGTGCTGATGTTCGTGATCGGCGGCGTCTCGGGCGTGATGACCGCAGCGGTGCCGCTCGACTGGCAACTCACTGATACTTACTTTGTCGTCGCGCATCTTCATTACGTGCTGCTCGGCATCAACGTGTTCCCGGTATTCGGCGGCATCACCTACTGGTTTCCGAAATTCACCGGGCGTCTGATGAGCGAGCGCTGGGGGAAGATCGCGTTCTGGATCATTCTCGTCGGCTTCAATGTCGGTTTCTTTCCGATGCATATATCCGGGCTGCTCGGCATGCCCCGGCGCATTTATACGTATCCGGAAGGCATGGGATGGGACACCTCCAATCTCATTACGACGATCGGCTCGTTCATCTTCGCCATCGGCATCGGGATCTTTCTGGTCAATGCGCTGATCTCGGCGAAGCGGGGAAAGAAGGCGCCGCAGAACCCGTGGGATGCGCCGGGCCTCGAATGGTCGACCGATTCGCCGCCTGCGGCCTACAACTTCGCGGTGCTGCCGATTGTCGAGTCGCGGCATCCTATGTGGGAAGATCGCTTGCAACCCAAAGGGCGGCAGTCGAGCCTTGAGTCCGGTTATCTGCTGCATCAGGGACGCGAGGCGCTCGGCGTGCATCCGTTCAACGGCAAGCCCGACGCCATTCTGAAGATGCCGGAGGACGCATGGTCGCCATTCCTGCTGGCTCTTTTCGCTGCGCTTTGTTTCGCGGCACTGCTGCTTCGCTCGCCGTGGTTCACTGCTCTCATGCTCGCGGGGTGCGGTGCAACGCTGGTGGCGTGGATGTGGCCCCGCCGCTCGCTCGGGCAACGCGAGCCGCCCACTTCTCAAGAAACCATTCCGGCGAAGACCGCGAAGAAGAACGACGTACTGCCCGTCGGAAGCACGGGCGAGCATTCGGGCGGATGGTGGGGCGTCATCGCGCTGGTCGCCACCGAAGCGAGTCTCTTCGGCTATCTCATCTTCTGCTATTTCTATTCGCAGTCGCAAACCACATTGCCGTGGCCGCCCGAGGGCATGCCGAAGATCGGCACCGGCGCGATGAGCACCGGCGTGCTCATCATGAGTAGCGTGCTGGCGTGGATGTCGGAGCGAACGCTCAAGAAGGGCAAGCGCTGGCCGGCATTCGCGTGGATGCTCGGCGCCATTGCGCTGGGCTGCGTGTTCTCCGGCATGCAGTTGAAGGAATGGCACGACCATCCCTACGGCATCACGGCTCATCTCTATGGCTCGCTGTACTTCACGATCACCGGCTTTCACATGGCGCACGTCATGGTCGGCATCGCGATTCTCGTGTTGCTCGCCGTGTGGATCGCGCTCGGCTATTTCGACGAGGAACGTAATGCACCGATGCGTATTGGCGGCCTGTACTGGCACTTCGTCGACGTGGTGTGGCTCTTCATCTTCACGTCGCTCTATGTGACGCCTTTCTGGATGCGGGGTCACTGATGCAAACGTGCACGCTGCCTGAGCAGCATCTCACGAAAGAAGAAAAGCGACGTCTCGTCGTCTGCGCGTGCGCGGGCTTTTTCCTCTCGCCGGGCGCGTGGCTGCTGCAGGTGATGATCTCCGAGACGATCTCGGCCCAGGCCTGCTACGCCGAGTCGATTCGCCGTGCGGAGCCAGTTTTCAGGCACTTTCATGCGTGGCTGTACGGCACCTCGGCTGCGGCTGTGATCGTGTCGCTTGTTTGCGCGAGCATGGCGGTTTACGGCTTTCGCTTCTTGCAGAAGAAAGAGCAGCAGGCCAAAGCGAGCGCTTCTTCGTCGGATAAGCCTTCGCGCTTCGAAGAACAGTTGGCCCGCAAGCGCTTCATTGCGCTCTGCAGTGCGTTGATCGGCTGTCTCTTCGTCCTCGCGCTGGTCTTCACCATTCTGGCCGAAGTGTTCCTCGACTCCTGCAATCAATGGCATTGAAATGAACGCGACGAGTTTGAAAAACCACATCGCCGCTGCACTGATGCCAGTCGTGCTCGCCACTCTGGGCGCATGCAGTGGCCGGGCGAACGACACGCTTCCCGACAACGTTACGGCGCAGTCGCCGATGATCCGTTCGCCGCAATTGATCGCTCGCGGCGAATACCTTGCCAAAGCGGGCGATTGCAGCGCGTGTCACGATGCGGCCGATCACACGCCGCTTGCCGGGGGCATGCCGGTCAATTCGCCTTTTGGCCCGATCTATTCGAGCAACATCACGCCGGACCCGACCTTGGGTATCGGACGCTATACGCTGAAGGAGTTCTCGGACGCGATACGCTATGGAAAGCGCCGCGACGGCAAGCGGCTTTATCCGGCCATGCCGTATCCGTCGCTCGCCAACATGACGGATGACGACGTCACCGCGCTCTATGCGTATCTGATGCATGGCGTGAAGCCGAGCGCGAAGCGCGCGCCGGAAACGCATCTGCCGTTTCCGTTCAATCAGCGATGGGGCATGTTGTTCTGGAGCTGGGCATTCGGTAATCGAGATCAATACGAGCCCGACCCGAAGCGCAGCGCGCAATGGAATCGCGGCGCGTACCTGGTGCAGGGATTGGGGCATTGCGGCGCATGTCATACGCCGCGCGGCCCCGCTTATAACGAGCTCGGCTACAGCGAGGCCTCGCCGTTGTATCTCACGGGCGGCGTGAACGATCACTGGCTCGCGCCGAATCTCACCGGCGACCCGGGGAGCGGACTGGCGCGCTGGACTGCCCAGGACATCGTCGATTTCCTGCGTACCGGTCACGGCGCAGGCGCGATTGCTTTCGGAGCCATGGCGCCGGTCATCGGGGACAGCACGCAGTACATGACCGATGCAGACCTGCAAGCGATCGCCACTTATCTCAAGTCACTGCCTCCGCAGCGCACGTACGGCAGTTACGCCAACAACGAGCATGCGAAGGTGCAGACGGCGCGCAGCATTCAGACCGGCGAAGTGGAGCGTCCCGGCGCGGGTGTCTATCTGTCGTTCTGCGCGCGCTGCCATCAGGCGGACGGCAAGGGTCAGCCGGGCAAGGTGGCAGCGCTCGCCGGCAACCCGCTCGTGCTGGCGGAAGATCCGACATCGGTCATGCGCATCGTGATCGAGGGCAGCAAGAGCCCGGAGACGGACACAGGGCCTGCGCCGCAGAAGATGCCGGGCTTTCATGGTCAATTGACGAGCGCGCAAATGGCGCAGGTCGTCAGCTTCATTCGTGGCACTTGGGGAAATCATGCGGCGCCGGTCTCGGACCGCGAGGTGGAGCGGCTTCGTTCGAAGATCCATCAATGAGAAGCGGCCCGTGTGCGCGGTGACGCACGCGGGCCGCTCAGATCAGCGACGCCTGAATCAAACAATACGCACCGGGATCGACTTCGCGCCCGGCACCTTGCTCTCCTCAGCGTAGTGCCATAGCGGCAGCAAGACATTGCACTCCGGGTAATAGCCGCCGATGCAGCCTTCGGGAATTGCATACGCCTTGATCTTCAGCCCCGACAGCCGGCGGTCGATGCCGTCGTCTGCAACGGTCTGCAAGGTGATTTCCTGACCTTCCTTCAGATGATGCTTCGTGATGTCGGCCTCGTTCATCAAGATGACCATGCGTGAACCCTTTACGCCTCTGAACCGGTCGTCGAGGTTATAGATGGTCGTGTTGAACTGGCTGTCGCTCCGTAGAGTCATGAGCCGCAGCGCGTCGGGCGTCTTCTCAGGCATGTCCGGGTCTTCGCCGAGCGAGTTCGGCGTCATGAATTCCGCTTTGCCGGACTTCGTTTCCCAGACGCGTTTGCAAGCGGGCAGCGGCCGATGAAAGCCGCCCGGCTCCCACATGCGTTCGTTGAAGTCATGGAACGTCTCGGGATACGTCGTCGCGATCTCGTTCCTGACGAGCGAATAGTCGTCGCTCCATGCGTCCCAGTCGACTGTCGAACGCGAGCCCAGCGTCGCCTTGGCGATGCCCGCGACGATGAATTGCTCCGCTCGCGCTTTCTCGCTTGCCGGCTCGGTCACGCCCTTCGAGCCGTGCATGCAGCCCGTGCTGTCTTCCATCGAGACTGCCTGATCGCCCAGCCGGGTGCGATGAAACTCGATACGGCTCAGGCACGGCAGCACGTACGATATCTCGCCATGCACGAGGTGACTGCGATTGAGCTTCGTGGCCACGTTGATCGTGAGGCGCAGGCTCGACCACGCGGGCTCCGTCTGCAACCTGTCCGGCACCGAGCGCACGAGATTGCCGCCGAGATTGAAGACCGCCTTCACTTTGCCCTTCACCATCGCCTCGAATGCTTCGACGGTATTCATGCCTTTCTTTCGCGGCGGCTCGAAAGAGAACTGCTTCGCGAGCTGATCGAGCGGCGCGAGTTCCGGCTTTTCCGTGATGCCGACCGTGCGCTGCCCTTGCACGTTCGAATGGCCGCGTATCGGCGAAGGCCCCGCACCGGGCTTGCCGACGTTGCCGCGCAGAAAGAGGAGGTTGCAGAGCATGCGTACGTTCTGCACGCCGAGCCTGTGCTGCGTGAGCCCCATGCCGTAGTGCGCCATCACGGCCTTGGCTTTCATGTACTCATTGGCCGCTTCGAGCAGCGCGGAGCGCGGCAGTCCGCTGATCTTTTCGATCTCGCTCCATTCGGTTCGACGCGCGCAGGCCGCGAACTCCTCGAAGCCGGTCGTGTGTTCCTCGATGAACGCGACATCGATCATGCGTTCCGTGCCTTCCGCCTGCGCGCGGTCATCGGCCTCGATTACCGCCTTGCAGATACCGAGAATGGCGGCCGTATCGCCGCCGGTCTTCAACTGATGATATTGCGTGCTGATCTGCGTTTCCTTGGGCGTCAGCATCTCCACTGGCGACTGAGGATTCGCAAAGGAGACGAGACCCGGCTCGCGAAGCGGATTGAACGTGATGATCGGCACGCCGCGTTTGCGCGCGTCCTGCAACTGGTGGAGCATGCGCGGGCTATTCGTGCCGACGTTCTGGCCGAAGAAGAACATCAGGTCCGTCTTCTCGAAGTCTTCGAGCGTGATGGTCCCGACGCCGACACCGATCGCTTCCTTCAGACCGACGCTCGAACTTTCGTGACACATGTTCGAGCTGTCCGGCAGATTGTTGCAGCCGTACATGCGCGCGAAAAGCTGGTACATGTAGGCCGTTTCGAGCGAGGCGCGCCCGGACGCGTAGAAGACGACGGTCTCCGGGTCCAGCGCGTTCAGCTCTTTGCCGATCTCGTCGAACGCCTGCTGCCAGGTGACTTCCACGTACTTGTCCGTCGCTGCGTCATAGCGCATGGGCGCGGTCAACCGTCCTGCTTCTTCGAGATCGTGATCGTGCCAGTTGAGCAATTGCTTAGCGGTGTGCAGTTCGAAGAACTCGGGCGTCATTCGCTTCGCGGTCGTATCCCAGGCAGTCGCCTTCGCGCCGCTTTCGCAGAATTCGAACGTATGCGGATCCGCGGGCT
Organism: Caballeronia sp. GAFFF1; assembly: GCF_023630705.1. Lineage (GTDB taxonomy): Bacteria > Pseudomonadota > Gammaproteobacteria > Burkholderiales > Burkholderiaceae > Caballeronia. The sequence goes on along the minus strand of NZ_JALQEM010000041.1, from coordinate 352,594 downwards.
TGGCCCACGAGCAGCTCACGCACATGAAGCCGTCAGGCTTGTTCTGCTTGAGCAGAATCGCGCTGTCCTTGATCGGCACTTTTTCCTGCATGAGGATCGTCGCGACCGCTTTCATCGATCCCCACCCGCCAGAAGCGAAAGGATACGATGGGTTCTTGGCTTCTTTGCTCATCTGCGCGCTCCTGGGGGACCAATATCACGTCGTGACATAAGCAAGCGTCGTTCCGCATCGCGGTCTGCGCAAGCCGTTTGCATTCGTCGTCAATTGCTTCGTTTCTGTTTCGAGACGCTGATTTTCCCGCTGGGTTCGAGCGTGATCTTCTGCACGTCTTCCACGTCGTCGACGCCGTTCTCGCTTAGCGCCTCGTTGATGTCATTCTCGGACACGCCGTATCGCATGAGCGCCTTTTCGCATGGCTTGCCCTGAGAGAACAGCGTGACGGGACTGCCCTCCGCAATGAACGTCCACAGCCGGTAGCGCGAAGCGAGATGCGCGACCACCCAGTGCGCCGCGATCATGAAAGCGGTTGCGACGAGCGTGCCGGTGAGCGGCGCGTTTCCTGTCACGGCGCGGCTCAAGTTGGACCCGACGATGATCGCCACCACGATGTCGAGGGCCGCCCATCTTCCGAAGATTCTGCGCCCCGCGACCCGCACGAGAAAGAGACCCCAGCAAAACACGATCGCCGCCCGGGCGCATTCCTGAAGCACCGTGACGTGTCCCTGCGTGCCGAAGATGTCGTTGAGAAGATTCATTGTCGTCACAGTTCGCCGCGTGCCGCAAGCGCCTCGATCCTGTCGGCGGTGCGCATGGCGATGGCTTGTATCGTCAATGACGGGTTCACGCCGCCCACTGTCGGAAACACCGAGCCGTCGCATATCCAGAGATTGTCGATGTCCCAACTGCGGCAGTCGGCATTGACGACGCTCGTCGCGGGATCGTCGCCCATGCGCGCGGTGCCGTTCAGATGGCACGTGTCGTCCGTTTCGCGCCAGACATCGCGTGCGCCGGCAGCTTCGAGCGCGAGACTCATGTAGTCGAGCGAATGCGCGACGAGGCGCTTGTCGTTGTCGCAGAGAGAATAGGTCACGCGCGCCACCGGCAGGCCGTACTGATCTTTCTCATCGGCGAGCGTTACGCGGTTGCGTTCCTGCGGCATGGTCTCGCCGACGATCTTCAACCCGGCCTGATGGTTGTACTTCTGCATTTCGTCGAGCAACTGTTGACCCCACAGGCCGCGCCCGTTCTGCACGGACGCCCACGCCACCGGCAACGGGCCCTGACTCATGTAGCAATAACCGCCGAAGAAATCCTTGCCCGTGTCTTCGTAGTTCCAGTGCTCGGTGAGCGCAAGCGAAGGCGGGCCCTTGTACCAGCGCACTTCTTCGTCCATTGTTCCCCAGACGGCCTGATTCATCTGCACCATCAGGTTCTTGCCGACGAGCCCGGAGCTGTTCGCAAGGCCATCGGGATAGCGGTCCGTGGCGGACATCAAGAGCAGGCGCGGTGTTTCGATCGCATAGCCCGCCACGACGACATTGCGCGCGCGCTGGAACTGCCATTGCCCTCCGCGCATGTATTCGACGCCGGTTGCGCGTCCGTCATCGCCCATCACGATACGCCCGACCATCGCGAGGTCGCGAATCTCCGCGCCTGCGCGCACGGCCCGCGGTATCCACGTGACGAGCGCGCTTTGCTTCGCATTCGTCGCGCAACCCGACACGCAGAAGCCGCGATACACGCACGGATGCGCTTCGCCGCGCGGCGCGGAGACGGTGGCGAGCGGCGTCGGCGACCAGTCGATGCCGAGCGCCTCGCAGCCGCGCGCGAGCACGAGCGCCGCTGCGTTCAGTTCGTGCGGCCGGTACGGATAGCGCGGACGTTTCGGGCCCCACGGATAGTTCACCGGTCCCGCGATCTTCAGCGCGTCTTCCACTTGCGCGTAGTAATGCCACATCTCGCGCCAGTCCACCGGCCAGTCGGCGCCGTAGCCGAGCAGCGTGCGCGACTTGAACCACTCCGGCCGAAAGCGCAGCGAGACCATGGCGAAGTGAACGGTGCTGCCGCCCACCGCCTTGCCGCTGTTGTTGTTGCCGAGCTTGAGCGGGTTTTCGCCGTCGCAGATGCGGTCGTCGGTCCAGAAGAGCTTGCCCTGATGCGTCTCGTCGGATGCGAACTCTTCGAGCGGACGCCACCACGCGCCGGCATCGAACGCGACGACCTTAAAGCCTTTCTCCGCGAGTCGACACGCGAGCGTGCCGCCGCCCGCGCCGGTGCCGACGATCGCGAAATCGACTGCTTCGTCTTGCGGATATTCGCGCATCGGAATCCATGCGCCGGGATGGAATACGTCGGGCGCGCGCCCGTTCTTGCCGCGCGGAAAGTGCTCAGCGTCCTTCGGCGATTCAGCGGACACGGCGATTCTCCTTGCGTGCATCGTCTTCGTGGCCGGGCTTCGCTTCGGCCGGTTCCCACGGATCGCGCCGGTTGGCGACCATGCGCACATAGCCGCGAGGATTGGCCGGCCCGCCGAAGCCGATCTCGCTCCACGCGTGCGGATGCGCGTAATACATCCCGCAGATGTCGTGCAGCACGCGATCCGCGAAGAAGACAGAAGGCGGCATGCCTTGCCACTCGGGGCGGTCGAGCTTGCCGTGCTGCATGCCGTCGATCAGCGCGCGTCGCGCGTCGTCGTCGATGCTCGCGAACGGCAGTTCATGGCGCGCGCGGCTTTCGGCATCGAGCGCGCGAAGGCCGATGCGCCACGCGTCGCGCATCGGCGGCAAGCGCGCGTCGCGATAGCCGTCGCCGGTGTTCTCGGCAAGGCGCGCATCGACGAGCGAAGCCACCGGTACGGCGGGCCGCTCGCGGTCCTGCGGCACGATGCACGCGCACAACGCACAGAGCGCGCGCCATTCGACTGCATCGAAAAATCTCGGGCCTTTCGGCGTGGCGAGCCGCTTGTCGATGACCTGGCGCGTCACGTCGTCCCACGAGGGCGTGTCGCGCTTGTTCATCACGTCATAGTCCGGATAGCGGGGCAGCGTGGTCATTTTTCGGTCTCCCGCAGTCGAAGCGCGGCGAGCCCCGCGAGCGCGAGCGCGGAAAAGCTCGGCGGCGCGGGCAGCGGCGGCCCGTTGAACAGGTTCTGACTCCAGTTGCGCCAGCCGCCGCGATTGCGCGCGACGCCGCGTGCATGAAAGCCGACGCCGACAAAGCCGAGCGCCGTCGTGATGCGCAGCCATAGCCGGGTGAGCGGGCGTTCGCGCGGTGCGGCAAGTGCGGTATCGAGAAGCAGGGCGGACGCGACCGGCGGAATGACGATCGGCGCATACATGAACGGGTTCTGGAACGAGCCGCGAAAATGCAGCAGCGCGACTTCGCCGAGCGTGCCGACGAGGCCCGCGCTCGTGACGAGCGCGAGCGCCTGTCCGGCCGGCATGCCGAAAAGACGCGGCTCGTGCGCGGGTTCGTCGCGCAATCGTTCGGACACCGCCCCGAGCGCGCCGGAAAGCAGCAGCGCCGTGGGCGCGCCGATAGGCGCGGCATAAAAGAGGTTGTGCCAGCTCCATCCGCCAGGACGCTTCGTGATGTTGTACAGATGGAACCCGGTCCCCGCGATACCCGCGAGCGCCGCGCCAATATAGACCGAATCGCGCACGGGATGCCGTGCCGCCTCGCGGTCCGATCCGCCGTGCAGTCCGGCGAGTAGCGAGAGCGTCGAGACGACGAGCGGCGTGTACATAGCCGGGTTGTCGAAGGAGCCGCGATAGTGCTCCATCGCGCTGTCCGCGAGAACGGAGAGCGCCAGCAGCGCCGAGCTATGGTTGAACGTGCGCGCCGTGTCGATGTGCGTCTGCTTCTTCGAGCGATGCGCTTCGCGCGTGCCGAGCCGCGCGACGGCAAGTCCCGCCGCCGCGACGCCGCAGCCGATGGCGATGTCGATCATTCTGGTTTGCGTCATTTTGATGTCGAATGCCGTACGTTCTAAACCGCATACCGGTGCGCGTCCGCGTGCCGGAAATCGAGCCCGCAGCCGGGCCGCGACCAGTCCGGCGCAATGGCGCCTTCGTGGGCGCGCGGCGCGCCGTCGAACAGCATCGACTCGATGCGAACGTGATCGTGGAACCATTCCTGATGCCGCAAGCGGGGCGCGGCGCAGGCCGCGTGCAGATGCAGCGCGGGCGCGCAATGCGCGGACAGCGGCACGTGAAAGGCATCGCACAGGGCGGCCACGCGCAAGAAGCCCGTGACGCCGCCGCAGCGCGTGAGATCGGCTTGCAGCACATCGACGGCGTGATGCGCGAGCAGCGCGCGGAAGTCGTCGAGCGTGTAGCCGTATTCGCCCGCAGCGAGTTCCATGTGCGCGGGAAGCGCATCTCTGAGCAAAGCGAGGCCCGTGATATCGTCCGATGACACCGGCTCTTCGAACCATTCCACGCCGTATTGCGCGAACTGCTCCGCATAGAAGAGCGCCTGCTTGCGATCGAATGCGCCGTTCGCATCGACGAAAAGGCCCGCTGCATCCCCGATGGCTTCTCGTGCCACCGCCACGCGATGCGGATCGCGCGAAGGCTCCGTGCCGATCTTGATCTTGACCCAGCGGCATCTGTCTTCGTGAACCCAGCCGCCGAGCTGCGCGCGGATTTCATCGTCCGTGTAGGTCGTGAATCCGCCGCTGCCGTAGATGGGAACGCGATTACGCATCGCCCCGAGCAAACGCGCGAGCGGCATGTCGAGCAGGCGCGCCTTCACATCCCAAAGCGCGCAGTCCAGCGCGGATAGGGCGCTGGCCGCGAGCCCCGAACGCCCGATGTTGCGCACGCGCTGCTGCATGCGCAGCCAGAGCGCGTCGATATTCCAAGCGTCTTCGCCGATGAGCGTCGGCGCGAGCGTCGCTTCGACGAGCGTCGCCGCGCTCGCATCGTTATACGTGTAGCCGATGCCCGTCTTGCCCGCCGCGCTGACCTCGGCGACGACGAGCGTCGTCGAGTTCCACGCATAGGTGCCGTCTGCTTCGGGACGATCGGTCGGGATCGTATAGGCGCGTGCCCGAACGGCGTCGATCGGCGCTTCGCGTTTGGTGAGATGCATGGCGCGGCCCCGTCTACTCGTCCTTGTGCCCCGGCAGCACCGCGCCCAACACCTGCTTCGCCGTATCGACGATGATGTTGCGTTCGTTCGGATCGCCTTCGAAGAGCGTCGTCGCGAATGCCTTGGCCTGTTGCAGCGTGATGTGCGGCGGCAGCGGCGCGATGTTCGGGTCCGCCTTCACTTCGATCACGACAGGCCGGTCCGATGCCAACGCGTCGTCCCAGACAGCGGCCATGCGCTCCGCGTCGTCTACATAGAAGCCGCGCAAGCCGATTAACTCCGCGAAGCGGTGATACGGCACGGACGGAATGTTCTGCGACGCCTCGAACTTCGGGTCGCCGTTCATCACCCGCTGCTCCCACGTGACCTGATTCAGGTCTTCGTTGTTGAGCACCATGCAGATCCAGCGCGGATCGGACCATTGCTTCCAGTACTTCGCGACTGTGATGAGCTCGGCCATGTTGTTCATCTGCATGGCGCCGTCGCCCACGAGCGCGATCACGGGCCGCTCCGGATGCGCGAACTTCGCCGCGATTGCATACGGCACCGCCGCGCCCATCGAAGCCAGGCCGCCGGACAGCGAGCACATCATGCCGCGCTTGACCTTCAGATCACGCGCATACCAGTTTGCACAGGACCCCGAATCACTTGTGACGATGGCGTTGGCCGGCACGCGCGGCGACAGTTCCCACACCGTGCGCTGCGGATTCACGCCTGTCGTAGCCGGCTCCAGCGCGCGCTTTTCGAGCTTCTTCCACCAATCGGCCATCCAGCCTTCAATGCCTTCGCGCCATGCGCGATCCGTCTTTTGTTGCAGCATGGGCAAGAGCGCACGCAGCGTCTCGGCGCTATCGCCGACGAGGTTCACTTCCATCGGGTAGCGGATGGAGAGCATGTCCGCCTTCAGGTCGATCTGCACGCCGCGGGCGGCGCCTTCCTTCGGCAGGAACTCCGAGTATGGAAAGCCCGAGCCGATCATGAGCAGCGTGTCGCATTCGGTCATCATCTTGTAGCTCGGCTCCGTGCCGAGCAGACCGATGGAGCCGGTCACGAAGGGCAGATCGTCGGGCAGCGCGGCCTTGCCGAGCAGCGCCTTGGCGACGCCCGCGCCGAGCTTTTCAGCAGCGGCGATCACTTCGTCGGTGGCTTGCAGCGCGCCTGCGCCGACAAGGATCGCGACTTTCTTGCCCGCGTTGAGCACGTCGGCGGCGCGTTGCAGATCGTCGGCGTAGGGCACCGTCTTCGGCGCGCGATAGCCGACGCCCGAATGCACGGTGCCGTGCTTGCGGCCGGGCGGTTCGTAGTCGAGGTCTTGCAGATCGTTCGGCAGTATGAGCGCCGTCACCCTGCGTTCGCCGAGCGCCGTGCGAATCGCGCGATCGACCAGATGTCGGATTTGCGAAGGCACGCTCGCCTGCTGCACGAAGGCGCCCGCGACGTCCTTGAACATCGCGGACAGATCGAGCTCTTGCTGATAGTGACCGCCGAGCGAAGCGCGCGCCTGTTGCCCGCAAATGGCGAGCACCGGCATGTGGTCCATGCGGGCATCGTAGAGACCGGTGAGCAGGTGCGAGGCGCCCGGTCCGGAAGTCGCGATGCACACGCCGAGTTCGCCCGTGAACTTCGCGTGCGCGGAGGCCATGAAGGCGGCCATTTCCTCGTGGCGCGCCTGAATGAATTCGATCTTTCCGTTGGCGCGGTTCAGCGCGCCGAATACGCCGTTGATGCCGTCGCCGGGATAGCCGTAAATGCGGCGCACGCCCCAGGCGTAGAGGCGGTCGACAAGGAAGTCACCCACCGTCGGGCTCGTCATTTGATTCTCCGGGATAAGGATGCGATCGGTGTCACCTTACGTCGAGATTCGCCGGTGCGATGACGCGGTGACAGGGTTGGTATCTAGCTAGACGCAACGAACGTGCCGTTGGCGCATGAGGCGTTTGAAAGGCGGTTTTGCTTCGGTGTTGTCGAGAGCCAGCGCAAATCCGCGGCTGCGGCTGCCGAATGCAATGCGCTGACGACGAGGACGGCGGCGGTCCGAATGCGCCGCTGCGCGCTTTTTCAAAGCTTTGAAAATTTGTCACGTCGTGACATATTTAGCCCGGTATCGTTGAGCTAGTAAGGACGTTGATGACTCAGTTCGATGAAAGTCTTTTGACGGCAGCGGCTGCATGAAAACGTAAATTGCAGAAGTCGGCATGGCTGACGCGCGCGTCGATGGACAGCCGCGATGTCGTTGAACCGGCGGCGGTCAGTGCAGATCAGAGGTTGACGAATAGCGACGGGCGACGAAGCCTGATTTGAGCAAGAAAGAGGTCTCGACAGTCAGATCCCAAAGGCTTACGGTCGGCGGTTTCCAGCACGAGCGTTCGATAGAACGGCTCCGCACTGCCGTCACCCGGGCGAAACCTTAGTGATGGCGCAACGCCATGATCACTGCCGCTTTGCTGCGTCCTTCTTGAGCTTTTTCGCTTGCTTCTTTTCTTTCGGCGTCTTGGTGGCGGCTTTCTTCTGCGCCTTCTTTGCATCCTGTGCTTTGCTCATGATGTCCTCGCGGTGTACGGTGTTCGATCAGTGTACGACGCGACGCGACGCGACGCGCTGGCGCATGCGAGCAACGATCAGCGAGAACGACGAGCCACGACTCTCTTTCATCAGACACGTCCCGCACGCCGGGCGCCGTGCCACGAGTCGGGGAAACACCATGCTCGCCCCGCCGCCAATGATGCATACTTGACCCGGCCGACGGCAACGCCGCGACCATTGCGAACCGCATCGGCAAGTAGAAGGGTGCCCCGACTCACCTTGGGAGACTGCAATGAAACCGCTCGTGTTGAAAGCGTGTCTATGCACGCTCGCGCTGGCCCTCTTCGGGTCTGTCTACGCGGCAGGAACCGGCGATGCAGCGTCTTCGGTCGATACGGGCAAGGGGAGCGGTCGCGTCAGCGGGCAGGGATCAGCTGGCGGCATGCAGCCCGCCACGCCCGGCGGCACCACCGACACTTCATCAGGCAACGCACGACCGGCCGCGCAAGGCTCGGCAGGCGGCATGCAGCCGGTGACGCCTGGCACGAGTCAAGGCACAGGTGGCGGAAAGGTCAAATCGGGAACCGAATAGCCAGTCTGTAGAGCGATCTCCCCAAAGAGCGCCACCGCGCTTTGCGCATCATCGCGTTCTGGAAGTGGCTCGTTAAATTGCCTATGCTTTCTCCGGGTTCCGGGCGATTCATGAGGCCGCTCACAGCCGACGCAGCCGACACACCCGACCCACACGCGAAGAACGAAAACGAATAGGGAGACGTCATGACAGGCTATTCCCGCGTTTTGCTTGGTTCGATAGCAGTCTGTATCGGCGCTTGGGGAACATCGACAGCGCTTCCGGCCCGCGCGGCCGACGAGATCCAGAACACCAACACGACGGAATCCGCGCCCGTTCCCGCTACCTTGCGGCCCATATCGCAAGCGCAGCTCGATGCAGCCGCGAACGACAGCGCTTCGTGGCTGCATTCCAACGGATCGTATTCCGAAACGCGGTATGCGCCGGCCAGCCAGGTCAATCGCTCCAATGTGGCGAAACTGCGGCCCGCTTTCATCTTCCAGACTGCCGTCATGGAGTCGATGGAGACTGCGCCGATCGTGTTCAACGGCGTCATGTTCCTGACGACCTCGTATAACCACGTGTATGCCATCGACGCCGTCACCGGCAAAGAGTTCTGGCATTACAAGCACAAGATGGGGCCGGTGACGACCTTCTGCTGCGGGCCGAATAACCGCGGCGTCGCGATATCCGGCGACCGGCTGTACATGGGCACGCTCGACGCCAAGCTCGTCGCGCTCGACGCGAAGACGGGCAATCTCGTCTGGTCGTCGCAGATCGCGGACCCGGAGGACGGCTACTCGGAAACGATGGCGCCCGTCGTCGTGGACGGCAAGGTGCTCATCGGCACGAACGGCGGCGAGTACGGCATACGCGGCTTCGTGAAAGCGTTCGACGCGAATTCCGGTCAATTGCTCTGGACGTTCTACACGATTCCCGATTCCGGCAGCGAAGGTGTCTGGGCCGAGAACGACGCCGTTGGCCGCAACATGAAGCGCGATATCGAAGCGGAGAAGAAGACGCTCGCGGACAAGGGCCGGGATTTCGAAAAGACGCTCGGCGGCGGCGTGTGGATGGCGCCCGCAGTGGACCGCGCGACGCGCACCGTGTATTTCGTCGTGGGCAATCCCTCGCCGGACCTCTATGGCGCGATTCGTCCCGGCGACAATCTCTATACCGATTCGCTCGTCGCCATCGATCTCGATACGGGCAAGTACAAGTGGCACTACCAGTACATTGCGCATGACGTATGGGATCTGGATGCGGTCAGTCCCCCCATTCTCGTCGACGTGAAGGACAAGAACGGGCAGATGGTCCCCGCCATCATTCATGGCGGCAAGACGGGCTTCGTGTACGTGCATGATCGCCGCGACGGACACATCATCCGCATTTCCGAAGCGATGATCCCGCAAGAGGGCGTATGGACGCTGCCGACGCCGAGCGGCGCGCGCATGTTGCCCGGCGCGAACGGTGGCGTCGAATGGTCGCCCATGGCGTTCAATCCGCAGACGCGCATGGCTTATGCGGCGAACCTGCATCAGCCGATGACGTATCAGGTCGAAGACGCAGCGTATCCGGGCGGCAAGCTGTGGCTCGGCGGCGCGTTCAAGACCATTCCGGGCGAGCAGCAATGGGGCAGGCTCGTCGCGGTGAATGTCGATACGGGCAAGATCGCGTGGGGATACAAGACGGACCAGCCATTGATCGGCGGCGTGCTCGCGACCGCGGGCGGGCTCGTGTTCAACGGCGAGGGCAATGGTCTTTTCCGCGCCTTCGACGCCTCGACCGGCCGCAAGCTGTGGGAGTTCCAGTGCGGCGCGGGCGTCAACGCGCCGGCGGTGTCGTACATGGTGAACGGCAAGCAATACATCGCGGTCGCGGCGGGCGGCAATACGCAACTCGACTTCAAGCGCGGCAACAGTCTGCTCGTGTTTGCGTTGCCTTGAGCGTGTTGCAGATGATGATGCTTCCGCGGATACGCAAGACGGCCGCGATCGTCGCGTGCGTGGCGCTTTCGCTGCCCTGTCTCGCGCAGGCCGATGCGCAGGCAGGCGCCACGAAAGCCGCCGTGTGCGCGGCATGTCATGGCCAGAACGGCAATTCGACGAGCGGCGACTATCCGTCGCTCGCGGGGCAGTCGTCGCGCTATATATTTCTGCAACTGCGTGACTTCAAGGCGGGCCGCCGCAGCGACCCGCGCATGTCGCCGATGGCGGCGAATCTTTCAACGGAAGACATGCACGATCTCGCCGACTACTTCGCCGCGCAGACGCTCGCGTCGACCGACTTCAAGGCGGATTCGGTGAAATTGGAAGCCGGCAAGAAGAAGTCCGACGAAGTGCTCTGCACCATGTGTCATCTCGGCGGCTTCAAAGGGCAGAACGAGATACCGCGCGTGGCCGGTCAGCAGTATGCGTATATCGTGAAGCAGTTGCAGGACTTCCGCGAGAAGAAGCGTACGAACGATGCGGGCAACATGACGAGCGTGACCAAGAACCTGACCGACGCGGATATCGAGAATCTCGCGAACTACATCGCCAATCTGCAATGAAGCTGCGATTCACAGGCACCTTTCTTCTGACCTGCGCGGCGCTCGCGGTCATGCCGCAAGCTGACGCTGACACCGACACATACGCGCTCAACGAACGGCTGCTCATTGCAACGCGCAATGGCGATGCGCAGGCCGTCGCCCAGGTGCTCGATCAGGGCGCGAATGTCAATTCACGCAACCGCATCGGCGACACGCCGCTTATCAGCGCGTGCAAGCGAGGCATGACGCCGCTTGCGCGCATGCTGATCGAGCGCGGCGCGAACGTGAATCAGGCCGACGTGCAAGGCATTACGCCGATGATGGCCGTCGCGTTCGAGGGCAACGATGAAATCGCGGCGCTGCTCATCGCGCATCAGGCCGATACGGCAGCGACCGATCGCGTCGGCAAGACCGCAATGGAATACGCTGCGGGGCGCGGACAGACGGCGATCGTGCAACGTCTGCTCGATGCGGGTGTCGATATCAACGCCGCGTATCACAACCATCTGACCGCGCTCATGTGGGCAGCGGGTTACGATCAGGCGCAGACCGCATCGATGCTGCTCGCGCGCGGCGCGAATCGCGATCTGCGTGATGATCGCGGCAAGACGGCGCTCGATATCGCGGAAGAGACGCGTTCGGTGCACGTGTCCGCGTTGCTTAGAGCGCAGTGAAGCGGCCTTGCAAGACCGGACGTGTTCAGGATACCGAGACGCCGAGCAGATGTCCGACGCCGAACGTGAATGCAGCGGCGGCAAGTCCGATCAGAATCTGACGCGCGGCGGAGAAGATCGTGCCGCGGCCATTGAAGAGAGACGTGAACATGCCGATGGCCGCGAGCGCCAGTATGCTCAGTGCGATGCATTGAACGATCGCGGGGCGTCCCGTGGACCACAGGAACGGCATCGCGGGAAACACGGCTCCCGCCGAGAACAGGCAGAACGATACGGCGGCCGCGGACCACGGGTTGCCGCCGAGTTCGGCCGGGTCGAGGCCGAGCTCTTCGCGCGTGAGCGCATCGAGCGCCTTGTCTTTGTCGCGCATGATCTGTGACGCGACGCGGCTTGCTTCGTCGCCATCCAGGCCCTTTGCCCGATAGATCATGCGCAGCTCGTGCTCTTCGGCTTCCGGCGTGTGTTCGAGTTCGTCCGCTTCGCGTTGAATCTGTGTCCGGGCGAGTTCACGCGCGTTCGTGACCGACAGCCACTCGCCGAGCGCCATCGAACACGCGCCCGCTATGATGCCCGCGAGCGCAGTCAACAGAATGGCTCGATTGGGTGCGCTCGCGCCGGCCACGCCCATGATGAGGCAGAAGTTGGACACGAGACCGTCGTTGGCGCCGAGCACTGCTGCGCGCAGATCGTTGCCCGATGAGACGCCCCGGTGCCACGACTCGGCATCGGCAATTTCAGCGCCTTTGGTCGCGGCTCGTTTGCCTTCATTGGCTAGCGACTGCACGACGTTTGCGTGGCGGTGCTCGTCGGCTGACATCGTTGCGGTATCGGGATTGCCCGCGTATTTGTTCCGGTCGGCGAACTCGGATGCGGCAAGCGTCGGAAGCACGAAGCGCGCGCCGAACACATGAACCAGTCCCTTCATCAGGGCGGTTTTCAGAGCCGGCCCTGTGCGAGCGCGTTCGTGATTCGCTCGGAGCTTGTCCGCCCACACTTGCGCGTGCTGCTTCTCGGATGCCGCGAGTTCCGCGAAAATACGCTTGCGGTCGGCTCGCGCTTCGACGCGCGCGAGCGTCTCGTAGAGGGCCGCGCTGTGCAGTTCATCGGCAAGATTCGCGCGATACCGCTTCAATTCTTGTTTTGATGCCATGACGGTGGGCCTGCGGATCAGAATCACAACTGTATCGCCAGCGCGAAACGGGAGCGCGAAAAGCCCTCAAGCGCGCGGTGACCAAGAATGCCAATGGTTTGCATTCGCGCATGCGCACACTCGTGCATGCGTGGCACGCCGTTAAGCGAGCCTTAAGCAGCGGCGTAACAGACTTTGGGGCTTGTTCGCGCAGTCGCGAAAGTTTCATGGCTTCTCTGTTATCTTGCGATGCCGAGGGCATCGCCGTCTGCGGACCCGCTAGTCTTGCCTTATTTCTAAACGTTGAACAACCCGAGCGGCACTTTGCCGGACATTGCACCATGCAACGCAAGCAACCTTCGAATCCCGCCATGACGGCGACGCGAATCGCGGCCGGCGACGACAGAACCTCGTACGACCGCGTGTCCATCACGCTGCACTGGCTGACCGCCGTTCTCGTGCTGGCTCAATTCATTCTGTCTCAGGTGTGGGGATTCACGCCCCGCCCGACACGGCATCTGCTGATCGTGGCGCACATGTCCTTCGGCATCACGTTGGCGGCGGTGATCATTGCGCGCATTCTGTGGCGCGTGTCGCCCGGGCATCAGGCGCCGGTCGCCACGTCCGGATGGGCGGAACTCGCGGCCAAGGGCGTGCACTATCTGCTGTATGCGTTACTCATGTCGGAAGCCGTGCTCGGCTTCGTGTTGAGATGGTCGGGAGACGAGTCGATGAGCTTCTTCGGCCTCCTGATCCCGCCGCCGTTCGCACCGTTCAGCAAGGCGTCGCATCACAACATCGGCGAAGCGCACGAGTTCATCGGTTGGGCGATCATCGTGCTCGCGGCGGCACATGCGGCCGCGGCGCTGTTCCATCACTGGATCGTGCGCGATGCGGTATTGGCGCGCATGCTGCCGGGGCTGAAGCGGCGTGACCTTTGAGCTAGTCCAGATAGCCAACGCTCAATGCACGCTCGCTTTTGAAAAGACATTGATGACGACGACGCCCACTACGATCAGCGCAAGACCGAGAAAGGCGGCCGCATCCAGCTTGTGATGGAACACGAAGATGCTGATGCCCGAAATGAGCACGATGCCCAGCCCGCTCCAGATGGCGTAAGCCAGTCCAACGGGAATAGTCTTCAGCACGATAGAGAGAAAATAAAACGCGCCTAGGTAAAGGCAAGCCATTGCGAACGTCGGGGCGAGCTTCGTGAACTGTTCGGACCTCTGCAGGCAAGTCGTTGCGCCGATTTCGAGCAGTATTGCTACGAATAATGCGCCATAGGCCGACGTCTTTTCATGGGTCATGAGTTGCTCAGGGCTTCGTCGTCGAATGCAAGCTGCTGGCGAATCGAATCGAATCGCCAGCAGCACGCTTTGTTTTCGTCCGCAGTCGAACCGCCGCTTTTAGGCGATGAGTCCGCTCGCTTCTCAGTGGTTCGCCAGATAAGCCTTGACTGCGGGCAGTCCCGGCTTTCCGTCGATTGTCGTCACGCCCGCGAGCCAGCCGTCGAGAATAGACGGGTTGGCCTTTAGCCAATCGAGCGTGGCCTTGTTCGGGTCTTCCTTGTCCATGATGTGAGTCATGATCTGATTTTCCATCGCGGTACTGAAGCGAAGGTTCGAGAAGAGCTTCGCCGCGTTCGGGCATCGCGTCGCGTAGTCGGTCGGCTGCACGGTGTACACCTTCGCTTCACCGTAGTTCGGGCCGAACACGTCATCGCCGCCCGATAAATAGTCGATCTTCATTCGCACGTTCATGGGATGCGGTTCCCAGCCGAGGAAAACGATCCACTCCTTGTTCTGAATCGCCCGGTTCACCTGCACGAGCATGCCCGCCTCGCTGGACTCCACGAGTTTGAATTTGCCAAGACCGAACTGATTGGCCTTGATCATCTTGTCGATGAGGATGTTCGCGTCGTTGCCGGGCTCGATTCCATAGATTTTGTACTGCAGCTTGTCCGCATTCTTCGCGATATCGGAGAAGCTCTTGATACCCGCTTGATAAACATAGTCGGGAACGGCCAGCGTATATTTCGCGCCGGTCAGATTAGGCGGGTTCACGACCTTGACAGACCCGGACTTGACGAACGGCTCGATCACCGGGTCCATGGAGGGCGACCAATAGCCGAGAAAGGCGTCGATCTGTTTCGACTTCACGCCGGCGAACGTGATGGGAACCGAGGCCATCATCTTCGACGGCGCATAGCCCAGGCCCTGCAGGACGTTGGTCGTGAGCCCGGTCGTCGCAGCGATGTCGGACCAGCCGATGTCGGCCATGCGAACGGTGCGGCAGCTAGCCGGATCCGCCGCCTGCGCGCTCACGGCGAAGCTGCTGGCAAAAGCAATAGCGAAGGTGCATGTCAATCCGGCTACGAAGTGTCTCATCGCTGCTCCAGTTGGAAGGGGTTATCGTGTGATTGCTGCTTTCTTCAAAGCTCTTTGACGCTGACGACGGACGGTAGCGGCGCGTTCGCGCCTACAGAAGCGGGCTGCTTCCTGGCGCTGTCAGCCACAAAATAAGGAGTATTGACTTTAGGAAGCGGCGCGACGCCCCGAATGCGGTCCGCGATCTTCTCCGCGAGCATGATGGTCGGCGCGTTCAGATTGCCCGTCGTGATCTGCGGCATGATCGATGCGTCCACCACGCGCAGGCCACTCATGCCATGCACGCGTCCCTCGGCGTCGACGACTGCCATGTCGTCATAGCCCATCTTGCACGAGCATGAGGGGTGGTAAGCCGTCTCCGCCTTCGCGCGCACGAAGGCATCGAGTTCGCTATCGCTCATTGCATCGGCGCCGGGATGCAGCTCTTCTCCGCGATAGCGCGCGAGCGCCGGCTGCCGCATGATGTCCCGCGTGATGCGAATTCCGTCGCGAAACTCGCGCCAGTCCAGCGGATCGGCCATATAGTTGAACAGGATGCTCGGATGCGCGTTCGGATCGCGCGACTTGATCTTCACGCGGCCGCGGCTCGGCGAGCGCATCGAGCCGACGTGCGCCTGAAAGCCGTGCATCTCGATGGGATTCGAGCCGTTGTAATTGATCGCAACGGGCAGGAAGTGATACTGGATGTTCGGCCAGAGATCGTCGTCGCGCGTGCGGATGAAACCGCCCGCCTCGAAATGATTCGTGGCGCCGATGCCGGTTCCCTTGACCATCCATTCGAGCCCGATGGCCGGCTGGTTCCACCACTTCAGCGCAGGGTAGAGCGTCACCGGTTCCTTGCATGCGTACTGCATGTACATCTCCAGATGATCCTGAAGGTTCTCGCCGACGCCCGGCAAGTCGTGCACCAACGGAATCTCCAGCTCCTTCAGCCACGAAGACGGCCCCACGCCCGAACGCTGCAACAACTGGGGCGACGCAATCGCCCCGCAGCACACGAGCACTTCGCGACGCACATGCGCCGTCTCCCGTTGACCGCCATGCAGATAAGCGACGCCGATTGCGCGCTTGCCCGAAAACAGCACGCGGTCGGTTGCGGCATGCGTCACGATGGTGAGATTGGCGCGATGCCTTGCGCGGTCGAGATAGCCTCGCGCGGTGCTCGCGCGTCGGCCGTTCGCCGTGACGGTGCGATCCATCGGCCCGAAGCCTTCTTGCTGATAGCCGTTGAGATCGTCCGTGCGCGGATAGCCCGCCTGCACGCCGGCTTCGATCATGGCGGCGAAGAGCGGATTGTTCCCGGGCTTGCTCGTCGTCACATGCACCGGGCCGTCGCCACCGTGGTATTCGTTCGGGCCGATATCGCGTGTCTCGGCCTTGCGGAAATACGGCAGGCAATCGAGGTAGCTCCAGTTTTCGAGCCCCGGCATCGACGCCCAGTTGTCGTAGTCGAGCGCATTGCCGCGGATATAGCACATGCCGTTGATGAGCGACGATCCGCCGAGCCCCTTGCCGCGTCCGCATTCCATGCGGCGGTTGTTCATGTGCGGCTCAGGCTCCGTTTCGTAGGCCCAGTTATAACGGCGCCCTTGTAGCGGATACGCGAGCGCGGCCGGCATCTGCGTGCGGAAATCGAAGCGGTAATCGGGACCGCCTGCTTCCAGCAGCAGCACAGTCACGTCTTCGTCTTCGGTCAGACGGGACGCGAGCACGTTGCCCGCCGAACCGGCGCCGACGATGATGTAGTCGAACTCTTTCACGCTCATCGGCATGCTCCTTAAAACACGGGTTGATACGGTCCGAGTTCCACTTGAACCGACTTGATGCGCGTATAGGCGTGCAGGGTGACGATGCCGTTCTCGCGACCGATGCCGGACTGCTTGTATCCGCCAACGGGCATCTCCGCAGGCGACTCGCCCCACGTATTGATCCAGCAGATGCCCGCATGCAGCCGATGCACCACGCGGTGCGCACGCGACAGGTTCTCGGTGACGACACCGGCCGCGAGCCCATAGACCGTGTCGTTCGCGCGGGCGATGACTTCGGCCTCGTCGTCGAAGGAAAGGATGCACATGACCGGTCCGAATATCTCTTCCTGCACGATGCGCATGTCGTCGCGGCAATCCGCGAACACGGTCGGCGCTACGTAGTTGCCGCGGGCGAATGCGCCATCGGTGAGGCGCGCGCCGCCTGCAACGAGCCGCGCGCCTTCGCGTTTGCCTTCTTCGATGTAGCCGAGCACCTTTTGCATCTGCGCGGCGCTCACAAGCGGCCCGAAGTTGGTATGCGGATTTTCCGGCGCGCCGACACGAATGCGCTTCACGCGTCCCTGCACGAGGCGTTCGAACTGCTCGGCGACACCGCGCTCGACGAACACACGCGTGCCGTTGGTGCATACCTGGCCTGAGCTGAAGAAGTTCGCGCTCATCGCGATATCGGCGGCGCGTTCGAGGTTCGAATCGGCAAAGACGATCAGCGGCGACTTGCCGCCCAGTTCCATCGTCACGTCCTTGAGCGTGGAACCGCCCGCGCGAGCCATCACCTTCTTGCCGGTCTCGATGCCGCCGGTGAACGATATCTTGTCGATGCCGGCGTGCTCCGCGAGCATCGCGCCGACGCGGGCATCGCCTTGCACGACGTTGAACAAGCCCGGCGGCGCGCCCGCTTCCGTGTAGATTTCCGCGAGCTTCAGCGCGCTCAAGGGCGTGACTTCGCTGGGCTTGAAGATCATCGCGTTGCCAGCCGCGAGCGCGGGCCCCGACTTCCAGCATGCTATCTGAATGGGATAGTTCCACGCGCCGATGCCCGCGCACACGCCGATAGGCTCGCGCCGCGTATAGACGAACGACGCTTCGCGCAGCGGTATCTGCTCGCCCTCTATGGCCGTCGCGAGCCCCGCGTAATACTCGATAACGTCCGCACCCGTGACGATATCCACGGCACGCGTCTCGGCGATCGGCTTGCCTGTATCGCGCGTTTCGAGCGTGGCAAGTTCGTCGTTGCGCGCGCGTAGCAAGTCCACCGCGCGACGCAGAATGCGTGAGCGTTGCATCGACGTCAACGCGGCCCATTCCTGCTGCGCGGCCTGCGCTGACCGAACCGCGCGGTCGATGTCGGCCTGCGAGGCCTGCTGCACGCGCGCGAGGCTTTCACCCGTGGCGGGATCGAGCGTGTCGAAGGTTTCGCCGCTCGTCGCATCGACATATTCGCCGCCGATGTAAAGCCGTTGCTCGTCGAAAAGGGGCATCGCCTGCGTCTCCTGAGTGCGTTATGGGGATCAGTCGCGTGGCCCGATCATGAGATCGATGTAGTCGTACGAGACGCGCAGCGCGCTCTTCGTATCGAACGGTTCGCCCGCGAGCGCGCCGCGCAACCACAGACCGTCGATCAGCGCCGCGAGTCCCGTCGCCGCGCGGCGGGCGGCAGGGCGGCTCAGCACGCGCGAGAAGTCGGTGCAGAGGTTCGAATAGAGACGGCGCGTATTCACGTACTGCAAGCGCCGCAGTTGTTCCTTGTGCATGCTTTCGGACCAGAACGCGAGCCACGTTTTCATGACCGGTCCGTTGACCTGCTCCACGTCGAAGTTGGCAGCGACGACCGCGCGCAGCTTCGAACGTGCATCGGGCTTCGCGGCCTTGCGCCGGCGCGAGGTGCCTTGCCACAAGGATCGCAACACATGGCGCATCGTGGCCTCCAGCAGCCCGTCCTTATCCCCGAAGTAATGGCTCACGATGCCAGTCGAAATCGACGCGCGCTGCGCCACTGTCGCGAGCGTGGCGCCCGTGAGTCCTACTTCGTCGATGGTCAGCAGCGTGGCATCGATGAGTTGCGCGCGACGAAGCTCGCGCATTCCAAGCTTTGGCATGGTTGATCGACCTGTGAGAGCGCGGCCGCCTTCGGCATTGACCAGTGTGTCGGCACATGCTACTTTTTTTATATTGAACGGTCAATCAACAAAAACGCGAGAAAAACGCGAGCGTTCTGCGTCAGACGCTTGCGTCGCACTCGTCCAGCAGCCAGTCCTGAAACGCGCGCACGGCGGGTGGTTCTTCGCGTCGCGTGAGCAGCATGTAGCCGCGATCGGTGACGAGCGAGGTTTCACTCAACCCGACGAGCTGGCCGGTGGACACCAGTTCGTCGACGAGCGGCGACCAGCCGAGCGCGACGCCCTGGCCCATGACCGCCGCATGCGCTACGAGGGCGTAGCTGTTGAATGTCAGCCCGCCGTGCATCGGCGGCGCGGCCTGTCCGTGCGCGTCGAACCACGCGTTCCAGGAGAGCCACCGCTCCGGTTGCGTGCGCTCGACGTGCAGCAGCGGCAGCTTTGAGAGATAGGACGTGTCGTGCGTTGCCGCGAAGGTGGGGCTGCATACCGGCGTCACCCGTTCGGGGAAGAGCTTCACGGCCCGGCGCGCGCCCCAGTCGCCGTGCATGTCGCCGAAGACGATGGCCACGTCCGCGCCGTCGCCGGACACACTCGGCATCTGCTGGGACGTGATGATCTTCACGTCGACATCGGGCATCAACGCCTTGAATTGCGGCAGGCGCGGCATGAGCCAATAGGTGGCGAAGCCGAAGTCGGTCGACAAGGTGAGCGCGCGCTGGGCGCGGCGCGCGCGGATATCGCTCGTGGCTTCGCGGATGACGTCGAGGCCCTGACGCACCGCGTCGAAGAGGCGCGCGCCGTCTTCGGTGAGCGTCACGCCGCGATGGCCGCGCTCGAAAAGCGCTGTCCCGAGCGCTTCTTCCAGTTGTACGACGCGCTGGCTCACCGCGGGCTGAGTCGAGCCGAGTTCGCGCGCAGCCGCCGTGAAGCTCGCGAGCCGCGCGGCGGATTCGAACATCAGCAGCGCCTGCATGGGCGGCAGGCGGTCTTGTCGCGGCATAACGGCTCCTTATGAGCGCATAACGAAATGTCGTCTTCACAGACGGAAATCGGACGGCAATAGTGGCGTTGCGCGAACACCCCGGGCGCGCGGATTCCGGCATCCGATTCTATTCGAGGCGTGCGCCATGCTTGAAGCGAAACAAAATATCCTTGTTTTGATGGCCGATCAACTGACGCCGTTCGCGCTCGCCGCGTACGGCAATCGCGTGACGAAGACGCCGCACATCGACGCCCTCGCGCGTCGCGGCGTGGTGTTCGAATCGGCGTACTGCGCGAGTCCGCTGTGCGCGCCGTCGCGTTTCTCCTTGCTGGCGGGAAAGCTGCCGTCGAAGATCGGCGCATATGACAACGCCGCCGAGTTTCCGTCCGAGACGCTGACCTTCGCGCACTATCTGCGCGCGGAGGGTTACCGCACGATTCTGTCGGGCAAGATGCACTTTTGCGGCGCGGATCAGCTGCATGGCTTCGAAGAACGGCTCACCACCGACATCTATCCTGCCGATTTCGGCTGGACGCCCGACTGGCGTGACTTCGAAACGCGCCCTTCGTGGTACCACAACATGAGCTCCGTCATCGATGCGGGCCCGTGCGTGCGAACCAATCAACTCGACTTCGACGACGAAGTGACGTTCACCGTGCGTCAAAAGCTTTTCGATCTCGCCCGCGAGCGGCAAGCGGGCAAGGACGCGCGGCCTTTCATGATGGTGGCGTCGCTGACGCATCCGCACGATCCGTATGCGATACCGCGCAAATACTGGGACATGTATCGCGATGAGGATGTGGACATGCCGCTTCATCGCGACTCGCTCGAAGCGAGCGATCCGCATTCGCGGCGTCTGCGGCATGTCTACGAAGCCGATCGCACGCCGCCGACCGACCAGCAGATCCGCAACGCGCGGCGCGCTTATTACGGCGCGGTGTCGTATGTCGATGACCAGTTCGGCGCCATTCTGGAAGCGCTGGAACAGGCCGGACTCGCGGACGACACCACGATCATCGTCACATCCGACCACGGAGAAATGCTCGGAGAGCGCAACCTCTGGTACAAGATGACGTTCTTCGAAGGCGGCTGCCGCGTGCCGCTCATCGTGCATCGGCCGGGGCGCTTCGAGGCGCATCGCGTCGCCGACTCGGTCTCGCATCTCGACCTGCTGCCGACGCTCGCCGATCTGGCGGGTAATGCATCGCCGCGCGACTGGCCCGATGCCATCGACGGACGCAGCCTCATGCCGCATCTGACCGGAACGGGCGGTCATGACGAAGCGATCGGCGAGTATCTGGCCGAAGGCGCGATCGCGCCTATCGTCATGATCCGGCGCGGGGTGTACAAGTTCATTCATACGAAGGTCGATCCCGACCAGCTCTACGACCTCGAAGCCGATCTGTTCGAGCGCAGCAATCTCGCGGAGGACGAACGGCACCGCGAGCTCGTTGCCGCGTTTCGCGAGGAAGTGGCGCGCCGCTGGGACCTCGACGCGTTGCATCGCGACGTGCTGGCGAGCCAGCGCCGCCGTCACTTCCATTTCGCGTCGACCACGCGCGGCGCGATTCAGTCGTGGGACTGGCAGCCCCGCGTCGACGCGAGCCAGCGTTACATGCGCAATCATCTCGACCTCGACGATCTCGAAGCGATGGCGCGCTTTCCCGCCGTCGAGCACTGAAGCCGCTTGACCATCAACCGCACTCACCGACAGGAACGCAGATGAAAACAGTCCTTTTTCAGGCAGTTTTATGTACCGCGCTCGGCTGCGCGGCGTCGGTCGCATTCGCCGCCGATCCGCCGTCCTGCACGCAGGTGCGCATGGCCGATCCCGGCTGGACCGACATCGACGCGACCAACGCGATGAGCGGCATCGTGCTGAAGGCGCTGGGCTACCGGCAGGACGTCGCGAATCTCTCGGTGCCGATCACGTATCAGGGCTTGAAGAAAGGGCAGATCGACGTGTTTCTCGGCAACTGGATGCCCGCGCAAGCGCCGCTCGTGAAGCCGTTCGTCGACGAAAAATCCATCGACGTGGTGCGGCCGAACCTGACCAACGCCAAGTTCACGCTCGCCGTGCCGGACTATGTGGCGGCGGCGGGCGTGCATTCATTCGCGGACCTGGAGAAGAACGCGGACAAGTTCGACAAGCGCATCTACGGCATCGAGCCGGGCGCGCCGGCCAACCAGAACCTCAAGAAGATGGTGGACGACAAAGCCTTCGGTCTCGGCGACTGGAAGGTCGTGGAATCGAGCGAAACCGGCATGCTGACGCAAGTCGAGCGCGCCATACGCGACAAGAAGTTCATCGTTTTCCTCGCGTGGGAGCCGCATCTGATGAACACGAAGTTCAAGCTCGTCTATCTCGACGGCGGCGACAAGTATCTCGGTCCCGACTTCGGCGGCGCGACGGTGAACACGGTCTCGCGCAGCGGCTATGAACAGCAATGCCCGAACGTCGGGCGTCTATTCCGGCAGATGGCGTTCAACGTCGATCTGGAGAACAGCGTCATCTCCGACGTGCTGGACAAGAAGCGGAAGATCGATTCGGCCGCAACGGATGCGCTCAAACGCAATCCTGCGCTCCTCAAAACATGGCTCGAAGGCGTGACCACGGCTAACGGCGGCAATGGACTGGAAGCGGTCCAAAGCGCGCTGGGCGTGAAGTAGCAAGCCCTCTCAAGCGCGCGCCGGAGCATCGCTGCGCCGACGCGTGCAGCGCGATCTCGTCGCAACTGAACACATTTGCGTCGCAATTAGTCGAGCCACCACGTATATGGCAATTTACTTTACGTGTCGATCCACAATAAAAAGGACACGCTGATGAACACACCGAATGCCGTACAACGCCACGCACGACGCGCGTCGTGCATCACCGGTTTCGTCCTCGCAGCAAGCGCGCTTATCGCGCCTCTTCAAGCACAAGCACAAAGCAGCGTGACGCTCTACGGCATTCTCGACGCAGGCATTACCTATGTGAACAACACCGGCGGTTCGCATGTCGTCAAGTTCGACGACGGCATCTCCTACGGCAACCGTATCGGCTTTCGCGGAACGGAAGATCTGGGCGGAGGACTGCAAGCGGTCTTCGTGCTGGAATCCGGCTTCCATCTGGGCAACGGAAGCTACGCGTTCGGCGGCGCGGAGTTCGGCCGTCAGGCGTACGTGGGTCTCGCAAGCAAAGAGTGGGGCCAGGTGTCGTTCGGTAATCAGCTCGATATGACCGAAGAGTTCGTCTATCTGTATAACATCTCCGCGTGGGCGAGCGGCTATGCCATTCACCAGGGCGACTTCGACCGCATGAACGGCGACCGGCTGCCCAACTCGGTGAAGTTCCTGTCCAACAACTATGGCGGCTTCACGTTCGGCGGCATGTATTCGTTCGGCAACGTGGCGGGCAATTTTCATCGCAATAGCGCATGGAGCGTGGGCGGGCACTATGCCGCGAATACGTTCAACCTCGGCATCGCCTATACGCAATTGAATAACCCCAATGGCATCTATGCGTTCGATCCGTACGCGATGATCGGCGCGCATACGTTCCTCGGGCAGCCTGTCGTCAGCATCGATCCCGTGACGGGCGCGCGCACCGACCTCTACAGCACGAACGCGTTTCCGACCGACAAGCAAGGCGCGCTCGCAATGGGCGCCGCCTGGACCATCGGCGATCTCATGGTGTCGGGTAATTTCACATGGACGAGCGTCAAGGGGCTGGGCGTGACGTCCTACATGCGCGTCTACGAGGCGGGCGCTTCGTATAACTTCAGGCCGGATATCGCGCTCTACGGCGGCTACCAGCACACGCGCTTCGAGGGCAATCACTGGAATCAGGGATCGCTCGGGCTGCACTATCTCTTGTCGAAGCGCACCGACGTCTATATCTCCGGCGATTATCTGCGTTCTTCCGGCCCGGTCGATGCGGTCATCGGCTACAGCTTCACGCCGTCGACATCGAACACGCAGGCAGATGTGCGCGTCGGCATGCGCCACTCCTTCTGACGTCAGGCGGCACGGGCGGTGATCGCGGCGCGCACGGCGCTGCGGTCCTGCCGCGGGCTCGCATTGAAGCGCGCCCGGTACGTCCGCGAAAAATGCGAAGGCGATTCGAAGCCGCACGCGACACAGACCGCGAGTATCGACATATCGGTTTGCTGAAGCAGTTCGCGGGCGCGCGCGAGACGCAGGCCGAGATAGAAATGCGTCGGCGTGTCCTTCAGCGCCGAGCAGAATAGACGTTCGAGCTGTCGCCGCGTGACGCCGATGGATTCGGCCAGCGCATCGGGCGCAAGCGGCTCTTCCATGTGCTGCTCCATCACGCCGATCACCTGGATCAGCTTGCGGTTATGAATGCCGTAACGCGCGGCGATCTTCATGCGCTGATGATCGCTGCGCTGCCGGATGCGCCCGAGCACGAACTGCTCGGAAACTTGCGCGGCGAGTTCCGCGCCGTGATCGCGGGCGATCAGGTCGAGCATCAGGTCGATGGATGCCGTGCCGCCCGCGCACGTGATGCGTCGCGCGTCGATCTCGAAGATCTCCTGGCTCGTTTCGATGGACGGATACTGCTCCGCGAAAGCCGCCAGCGCCTCCCAGTGCAAGGTCACGCGCTTGCCTGCGAGCAGCCCCGCTTCGGCAAGAATGAAACTTCCTGTATCGATGCCGCCGAGCGTGGCGCCTGCGCGATCCAGCTTGCGCAGCCACTCGCCGATGCCGCGCGTGTACGCGGCGAGCGGCTCGAATCCCGATACGACGATGAGCGTGCGCGCATCGGCGGCTTCGTCGATGGAATGGTCCGCATTGAGCGAAATGCTGTTGCTCGCGACGACCGGCCCGCCATCGACCGAAACAATGTGCCAGCGATACAGCTCGCCCCTGAAGCGGTTCGCGACGCGCAGCGGCTCGATCGCCGACATGAAGCCGATCGACGAGAACTGCGGCAGCAGCAGGAAGTGGAAGTCTTGAGGGACGGGCATCGAATGAAGGGGCACCAGTCAGCGATCCGTCACGCTATCAAGTGCAAAAAGCGCGCGCAATCGGGCGTGTCCCTGTAAACCCGCAGGTCGCTCGCGGTCAACTCGTGGTCGCAATGAGGCGTTCCAATGGTTTAATGCAGCGGTACTTTCTACACACGTTCTTTCGACGGTCACGCCACCATGAAACTTCGCCTGCTCTCGCTTCTCGTAGCATCCGCATGCGCCGCGCACGTCGCCTACGCGAACGACGATGCGACCTGCCGCACCGTGCGCTTCGTCGACATCGGCTGGACGGACATCACCTCGACGACGGCGCTCGCGTCCGTGCTGTTCGAAGGGCTCGGCTATACGCCGCGCACCACGGTCGCATCGGTGCCGATCTCGCTCGCGGGCCTGAAGAACAAACAGATCGACGTGTCGCTTGGCTACTGGTGGCCGGTGCAAGAGAAGGCGGTGCAGCCGTTTCTCGATGCGAAGAGCATCGACAAGATCGAGCCGCCCAATCTCTCCGGCGCGAAGGCGACGCTCGCGGTGCCCAGCTATGCGTACGACGCGGGCATCAAGAGGTTTGCCGATATCGCGAAGCACAAGGACGAGCTCGATGGCACGATCTACGGCATAGAGCCCGGCAGCAGCGCGAACGCCAAGATTCAGAAGATGATCGACACCAACCAGTTCGGCCTCGGCGGCTTCAAGCTGGTTCAATCGAGCGAGGCAGGGATGCTCGTGACAGTGGAACGCGCGATCCGCGAGAAGAAGCCGGTCGTGTTCCTCGCGTGGGAGCCGCATCCCATGAACATTCAGATGAAGATCAACTATCTGGCGGGCGGAGACGACGTGTTCGGCCCGAACTATGGCGAGGCGCGCGTTTACACGCTGACCAACCCGGACTTCCTCGCGCGCTGCCCGAACGCGAGCCAGCTAGTGAAGAATCTGCGCTTCACGACCGACCTCGAAAACCGCCTCATGCAGCCGGTGATGAACAAGGAACGCCCCGCCGATGCAGCCAAGGCTTATCTCAAGCAGAACCCGCAATTGCTCGATTCGTGGCTTGCGGGCGTGAAGACTGTCGATGGAAAAGACGGTCTGCCCGCCGTCAGGCAGTATCTCGGCCTCTGATTTCCGCCCCGGTGACGCGATCACCGGTCCCTTGAAGTAATTAGGTATCCAGATAAACATGAACTACGAAGTCATCGTTACTTGCGCAGTCACCGGAGCGGGCGACACGACCAACAGGCATCCCGCGATTCCGGTAACGCCCAAGGAGATTGCCGATGCAGCCATCGAAGCGGCGCGCGCCGGCGCCACCGTCGCCCATTGCCATGTGCGCGATCCTCGCACCGGACGAGGCAGCCGCGATCCCGCGCTCTACCGGGAGGTAGTGGACCGCATCCGTTCGTCGGACGTGGATGTCATCATCAACCTGACGGCGGGCATGGGCGGTGATCTGGAGATCGGTCCGGGCGAAGAGCCGATGCGCTTTGGCAAGGGCACCGATCTCGTCGGCGGCCTCACGCGTCTCGCGCATGTCGAAGAGTTGCTGCCCGAGATCTGCACGCTCGATTGCGGCACGCTCAACTTCGGCGATGGCGACTACATCTACGTCTCCACGCCCGCGCAATTGCGAGCGGGCGCGAAGCGCATACAGGAGTTGGGCGTGAAGCCCGAACTCGAAATATTCGATACCGGGCACTTGTGGTTCGCCAATCAACTGCTCAAAGAGGGTCTGCTCGATGCGCCGCCGCTCTTTCAGCTGTGCATGGGTATTCCGTGGGGCGCGCCGCCCGACACGGGCACGATGAAGGCGATGGTCGACAACATGCCGACCGGCGCGCATTGGGCTGGCTTCGGCATCGGCCGGATGCAGATGCCGATGGTCGCGCAGGCCATGCTGCTCGGCGGCCATGTCCGCGTCGGCCTCGAAGACAATCTCTGGCTGGATCGCGGCGTGCCGGCGAGCAACGGAACGCTGGTGCAGCGGGCCGTCGAGATCATCGAACGCTTGGGGGGCCGCGCGCTCACGCCTGCCGAGGGGCGCCGGAAACTGGGCCTGCCGGCGCGCGGCGAGCGTCCGCTGGAAAAGCGTGCAGTCGAACAATTCGCGTGAGCACCGAAGGAGCGAGCACATGCAAGTCAAGCAATTCGCCGCGCTGGGCGTGGGCGTCATCGGTAGTGGATGGGTGTCGCGCGCCCTCGCGCATGGTCTCGATGTCACCGTGTGGGACCCGGCGCCGAACGCCGAAGCGGTGGTCCGCGCGAACGTCGCGAACGCATGGCCCGCGCTGGAGCGCGTCGGGCTGACGGCGGGCGCCTCGCAGCAACGGCTTCGCGTGGTGCCGAGCGTGGAAGAGTGCGTCGCGAATGCGGACTTCATACAGGAGAGCGCGCCCGAACGCGAAGACCTGAAGCTCGCGCTGCACGAACGCGTGAGCCGCGCGGCGAAACCCGAGGCGATCATCGCGTCGTCGACATCGGGACTGTTGCCGAGCGACTTCTATGCGAGTGCCGTTCGTCCCGAACGATGCGTCGTCGGCCATCCGTTCAATCCGGTGTATCTGCTGCCGCTCGTGGAAGTGCTGGGCGGCGGCAGCACATCGGAAGAATCGATCGACGCTGCCATGACGTTCTACGCTTCCATCGGCATGCGGCCGTTGCGCGTGCGCGCCGAGGTGCCCGGTTTCATCGCCGACAGGCTGCTCGAAGCGTTGTGGCGCGAGGCGCTGCATCTCGTGAATGAAGGCGTGGCGACGACAGGCGAGATCGACGACGCCATTCGCTACGGCGCGGGCATTCGCTGGTCGTTCATGGGGACGTTCCTGACCTACACGCTCGCGGGCGGCGAAGCGGGCATGCGGCATTTCATGCAGCAGTTCGGGCCGGCGCTGGAGTTGCCGTGGACGAAGCTCGTCGCGCCCGAGTTGACCGATGAACTCATCGACCGTGTGGTGGACGGCACCGCGAAGCAGACGAAGGGACGTAGCATCAAGGATCTGGAACGGTATCGCGACGACTGCATCACGAGCGTGATCGAGGCGATTGCAGAGGCGAAGGCGCGTCATGGCATCGAGGACTGACAGATGATTTATCGCGACACGGTAAGGCCCGAGTGGGTCGACTACAACGGGCATCTGCGCGATGCTTTTTACATGCTGATCTACAGTCTCGCAACGGATGCTTTCATGGACGACATCGGCCTCGGAGACAGCGAGCGGCGCGCGCGGCATCGCACGCTCTTCACGCTGGAGGCGCATGTCAGCTATCTGCGCGAACTGAAGGAAGGCGCGGCCGTGCGCGTCGATGCGCGCGTCATCGCGCACGACAGGAAGCGCATACATCTGTATTTGCAGATGTTCGAGGGAGAGAGCGTCGAGCCCGCGTCCGCTTGCGAACAGATGCTCATGCATATCGACACGAGCGGCGCGCCGAAGGCCGCTTCGTTCGATGAAGACATCGCAGCGAACATTGCGGCACAGGCGACGATCTCCGGGACGGAGGCGGTCTATGCGGGCAGGGTCATCGGCTTTCCTTGAGCGTGGTCGTTAGTAATGCTTTGAATCAAAGCCCGCGACTCACGCGCTCGGCTCCCCTAACCCTAGCTCTGCCGCGTGGCGCTTCGCCATGACGCCGTGAATGGATCGCCGCAGCAATCCGATATCGATCGGCTTGACGAAAACATCGTCGAAACCGCTTTCCATGGCGCGCTCGGTCACTTCAGGGCCACTGTAGCCGCTGAGCGCGATCAAATGCGGACGCTTGTTTCCGAGCGTTTCCTTCACTCGCCGCGCCACCTCGAATCCGTCGATGCCGGGCAAGCCGATATCGACGATCGCCACCATGGGCGTCTGGGCCACCATCGCGTCCACGCCGCTCTTGCCGTCGCATGCAGTCGCGACCGTGTACCCGAGCGACTCCAGCATCGCGGCGGTCGCCGCTCGCACGTCCTCGTTGTCCTCCACCAGCAGGATGGAGACATCCTGATCGCCATGGAAGATCAACTGCTCGGACGCCGGAACCGCTCGCTGCGCTTCGATCGAAAGCGGTAGCTCGACGATGAACCGACTGCCTTTTCCCTCGCCCTCGGACCGCGCCACGAGCGTGCCGTCGTGCAGTTCCACCAGCCGGCGCGCGAGATTCAGTCCGATGCCGAGACCGCCCTCGGCGCGGTCGAGCGTCGTATTGACCTGCGCGAACAATTCGAAGATGGACTCGAGATGGCGCGCCGGAATGCCACGACCGTTGTCCTCGACGATAAGCACGGCCTGCCGTTCTTCGTTCGCCTTGCTCGCGGACAAACGCATGCAGATGTTGCCGCCGGCGTCCGTGAATTTGACCGCGTTCGAGAGCAGGTTCGCGACCACCTGCTGCAAGCGCGTGGCGTCGCCGTTCATCGCGTAATCGCCCGGCGCGAGGTCGATGACGAGAGAATGTCCTTTCGCCTCGAATTCCTTTCGGACCGAATAGGCGGCCGTTTCGATGACCATGCGCAGATCGATCGGCTCACGATGCAGCCGGATGGTGCCACGCGAAACCCGCGACGCATCCAGCAGATCGTCCACGAGACGCGTGAGCGTGCCGATCTGGCGGTTGATCAGCGAGCCGATCTCCTGCGGCACGCCTTGCTCCGCATCCGTCCTGTCGATAAGCTGAAACGCCGATGCGAGACCCGCCAGCGGATTGCGCAGCTCATGACCGAGCATCGCGAGAAACTCGTCCTTCCTGATGCTCTCGTCCTTCAGCCGGGCAGCGAGCGCGAACGCCTCCTCACTCAGCCTGCGCAGTTCCTGATTCGAATTCGATAGCTGCCGGCTTCGGCGAATCAGCTCCGATTCGCTTTCGACGTGCTTGCTTCCGCGATCGCATGCCGGGATGTGCCGCGTCGTCGTGCGGCTGTGTACGTCCATCACGAAGTCCGTGACGTTCTCGACGCGATGAATGATGAACGCCACGGAGCCATCCGTGTTCAAGAGCGGGATGTTGATCGGACTCCAGTAGCGCACGATAAACGCGCCCTTATCGCTCGATCGGTCCGGCACGTCGTAACGCTGCAACGCCATTGCGTCCGTGCGGCGCAACCGGACGACGCGCTGTAGCGAGTCGCCGAGAATCTTCGTCGCCTGCGTCTTCTGATCCCCGGGATTGTCGGGAAACGCGTCGAATACCGGGCGGCCGACCAGATGCTCGCGTTCACTGACGGTCTCGCGCAGGTATGCCTCGTTCGCGTCCAGGATCGTGTAGCCCTCGTCGACCGAGAGCAGCAGGCAAGGGCTCGGCAGCAGCCTGAAGACGATCCGGTACGCGTCGGCTGGTAAGTCGCGGTCGGTGTTCATGTGTCAGCGTCCTCCGGAGCCCACGCAATGCACGGCGCAATGCGCCAACCGACGTCTGCTAGCAGCCCGCGTGCCTCCCCTCGGCGACCGCTGTCCTTGTTCGGCTCACGCGGAGGGTGAACCCTGATTGTTCCCTAGTATTGCCCTCTGCTAGCTTCCCCATCTTCTGCGTATGATCTGGAGCGGCTCGTATTCGTTGCGGACGTTGCAGCGGCAAGTGCTCAGTCACATGGGCGAGCAGGCCTGCGCAGGGCGCATTCGCGAAACCATCGTACTGCCGCGTTCCCATTGGCCGTAATCCGATCCGCAAGCGATCACGTGGATCATGCGCGTTCGGTGCGATGCATCCTGCCGTCGCGGGGCAGGGCAGGTACGTGCCCGCGGACCTCGCGTTCACGGCGCGATTCTCACGGCGTGCCACAGTCCGCTCGTTCAACAGACGCAACATGCGCTCCTCCGCTATTGTCCGGCAGTAGGAGGCGCGACCACCGCGCTCGCTGCCGATGCACGACGGCTTATGCATCGCCATAAAGGACGGCGCTCGCGCTCATCACGCGCATCACACAAGGAAACAGCATGAACAAGTTGTTCGATCTGAGCGGCCGCACGGCGCTCGTCACGGGTTCGGCGCGCGGCATCGGCTATGCGCTCGCGGAGGGCTTTGGCTCGGCTGGCGCACGCGTCATCGTGAACGGGACGAAGACCGAGACCGTCGATGTGGCCGTGAGCCGGCTGCTCGCGCAAGGCTTCGACGCACGTGGTCAAGCCTTCGACGTCACCGACGAAGCATCCGTTGCAGCCGCATTCGCAGCGTGGGACGCGCAAGGTATAGAAGTGGACATCGTCGTGAACAACGCCGGCATTCAGTTCCGTAAGCCGATGATCGAGCTCGCGCTCGCCGACTGGCAACGCGTGATCGACACCAATCTGACGAGCGCGTTTATCGTCGCGAAAGAAGCGGCGCGGCGCATGATCGAGCGCAAGGGCGGCGGCAAGATCATCAATATCGGCTCGTTGACGAGCGAAGGCGCGCGCGCGACGGTGGCACCCTATACGGCTGCCAAGGGCGGCATCAAGATGCTCACGCGCGCCATGAGCGCCGAGTGGGCGCCGTTCGATATTCAGGCCAACGCGATCGGCCCCGGCTATATCCTGACCGACATGAATCAGGCGCTTGTCGACAACGCCGACTTCGACCGGTGGGTCAAGAGCAGCAACCCGTCAGGGCGCTGGGGCAGGCCCGAAGAACTCGTCGGCACGGCGGTCTATCTCGGGTCGTCCGCATCGAGCTACGTCAACGGACAGATCATCTACGTCGACGGTGGCTGGCTCGCGGTCCTCTGACGCTCGCGCAGCCCCGGCGCCTACCCGCGCCACGCCGAGTTGCGGATAACGGAGCAGAAGTTGCCCGGCCGAAAGCGCGGTTCCTTGTCCGCGATGACGTCGGCCTTGACGTTCCCGAACGTGGTGTGAGGTTTGTGTTTGATACCGTCGTAGAACGCCTGAATGATGTCCTCCTTGAAGTGCTCGGTCCTCGGATACGCATTGACGACAGCGGTTCTTTCCGCCTCGCTGTACTCCGGGTAAGCGAGACCGAGCACATCCATCTCGACTCCCGCGGTCACGAGCGCGATCACCGGATGCATATGTTGCGGCACGCCCGGTGTCGTATGAAGCGCGATGGCGGTCCACACGAGGTCGATGTCGGCGGGGGCGATGCCGTGCTGCCTCAGAAAGTCGCGCGCGGCGTTCGCGCCGTCCACTTCGAAACGCTCGGTCTGGCTGCTGTGCGAAGGCATGAGGCCCATGTCGTGAAACATGGCGCCGGCGTAGAGCAGTTCCGCGTCGAACTTCACGCCGCGCCGCTGGCCGGCAAGGGCGCCGAAGTAATACACGCGGCTCGAATGATTGAAAAGCAGCTCCGTTTCCGTATCGCGGACGAACTCCGTGATTGCCCGGGCAAGCTGGCTATCCGGAATGGCAACGGTATTCGCGCTAGTGCTCATGGTGTTCTCCTGAGGGTGATGAGCACTATTGTCAGGCGTGGTATCGTTGGCACTGTTACGCGTGAAACGTCGAATCCTGCCATTTCGCGCGACATTCGGACCTGGAGAATCATGCTGTCATGGCCAAGACAATTGCCATCCTTGCGGTGCCCGGCGTGCAGATGCTCGACGTTTGCGGACCGCTCGACGTGTTCGCGCAAGCCAACGTCGAGACGGGGCGCGACGAGTATGACCTGAAGATCGTCGGCACTCGGGCAGGGCAGTTGAGAAGTTCGTCGGGCGCGCGGCTGCTGCCGGACGAGATAGTCGGCGACGACTTCGTTGCAGTGCATACGCTGCTTGTCGCGGGCGCGCCTCATGCATCGACCATGACGATTTCGACCACGTTGCGCGAGTGGTTGAGGACAGTTGCGAAGCGATCAAAACGCTTTGGCTCCGTATGCACCGGCGCGTTCATTCTTGCCGAAGCAGGCTTGCTGGAGACAAAGCGCATCACGAGTCACTGGTCTTGCATCGACGAGTTGTCGCGCCGCTATCCGACAGTGACCGCGGAGCCGGACGCGCTCTATGTGCGCGACGGCAAGCTGCGAACGGCCGCGGGCGTGACGGCCGGCCTCGATCTGGCGCTCGCGCTCGTCGAGGAGGATCTCGGGCGCGATATCGCGATGCGCGTCGCCAGTCAGCTTGTGATGTTCTTCAAGCGCCCCGGCGGACAGTTGCAGTTCAGCCGCAAGGGCCGGGCGCAGCCAGCGGGCCGCTCGGTCTTGCAGGAAGTGCAGCGGCTCGTCGCGGCGCGACCCGAGCTCGACCATAGCGTGGCCAGCATGGCCGCGCATGCCCGTTTGAGCCCGCGCCATTTCGCCCGGCTCTTTCAGGCAGAAGTGGGCGTGACGCCGGCGGTCTGGGTGGAATCGGCGCGCGTGGCGGCTGCGCGCAATCTCATCGAGACGCGCGGCGATGCGCCGAAACAGCTCGCTGCGAAATGCGGGTTCGCTAATGCGGACGTGTTGCGGCGCACCTTCGTCAAGCACGTGGGCGTGACGCCTTCGGAGTACCGAAAGCGTTTCATGACCCTTGCACGCGCTGACGAGGGTGCGGACGCGAGTTCGGCGCGCCTGAGGAGGCGGCCGGGGCCCTGAGCCGGCTTCAGCTTGCCGGCATGGCGTCCTTGTATTCGACGAGCACTTCGCGATACGGCCGCGTGCCGTCATTGCGCGCCTTGTGCGTCGCCGGCACGCGGGCGCCCTTGCCGAGTTCCGAGAGCACTTCGAGATAGCCGCCCTCGCATTTGAGCGAATACACGGCGCCCGTCGGTACTTCGAAGATGCCTAGGTCCGCGCCGTCCTTGTCGTAGATATGGAGCGGCGCGCCTTCTATTGCGTACCACATGTACGAGTGCTCATGCGTATGAACCGGCGTCTCTTCGCCCGGTTGAAGCGCGAAGTTCCACACGATGACTTTGTCGTTCTCGAACACCTTTTCGCTTCCTACGCCAGCCATGGTTGTCTCCTGAGATGTCCACCGGGTCAGACTGCGTCTGTCGGCCGTGATCGAACGTTATTCGTGTTCGTTGCCACGGCCGCTGCGGCGGATTGATCGAAACTCCGCCGTTTCTTTGAGTTCCTTGCAGAGCGCGTTGACGGCGAAGCCCGCGTGCTTCGGCAGCGTCGGCTTGAGCATGGATAGGCTATTCCTCCGCTGAATGGAGAGCAACGTCGCGCGGCCTCCGGCGATGGCGTAAGGCTTTGTCGGCGATGTTACAGCAGTGTCGCCAGCTTGCGCATGCAGCGGCAGGGTGCGTCGCATGCGCGTGGCGGATGGCCCGGCCACTCTCGTGACCGCGCCGGACACGAAATCCATTCGCTCTGAAGTAAATGCTGCAGGGCATATAGACGCGCGCGTTTCTCGGGGACTAGTATCGTTTCGAAGCCAGCTTTCGCATGACCCGAGGATTCAGGTTTTCTGTCGGTAGTCCACCAAGGAGACATGTCATGAGAAGGGCTGGCCATTTGCGAACATTGATCGCGGCGCTGATTGCATCGACTTCGTTGCTATCCGCGTGCGGTCACGACCACGATTCCGGCATCACGCCGGCCAACGCGGCGGACGCGCCGCTCGCATCCGATCCCGCGTGTCAGAGTCTCGTTCCCGCATCGCAAGGCGGGCCGCTGCCGCAAGGCGACACCGCAGTGCTGCGCTGGCTCGGCACCGCGAACTACGAGCTCGCGTATCACGGCGTGGTCGTCATCATGGACACGTACTATGAGCGGCCCGCGCGCACGGCTCCGCTCGGCTTCACCGTGTCGCAGGTGCAGAAGGCGAACGTCATTCTGATCGGTCACGCGCATTCCGATCACATCAGCGATGTCGCTGCGGTCGCGGCGCAGACGAAGGCACAGGTCATCGGCTCCGCGATTACGACGAAGGAAGCCCAGGTGCTCGGCGTGCCCGTCGCGCAGACCACCACGGTGACGGGCAACAATACCGAGAAGTTCACGTATGGCGATATCAGCATCAGCCCGACGCACATCATTCACAGCACGATCGAAGCCGGATTGACGACTCAGCTCGCCGCGCTCTACGCACTCGATGCGCCACCGCTGACCGCCGCCGAGCAGCAGCAACACGATGCGGTTTCGGCGCGCGGATCGAGCGATCCGAACATCGTTACGCAAGGCACGATGGGCTTCACGTTCACGTTTCCGAACGGCTTCAAGATCGTGTGGTTCGACAGCGTGAGCAATCCCAGCCCCGAAGAGTTGCAGCTCGCGACGAGCGTGGCGCCGGGCGTGGATGTCGGCATCTTTCCGTGGACGCCGCATCCGATCGCGGAAACGCAGTTGAGCTTCACGTTCCAGCATCTCCAGTTGTTCAAGCCCAAGCTCTTCCTGCCCGATCATCACGATGCGATCTGGGGTTTGTGGCTCGACAACGGCCTCGCGCCGCTCTTCACGAAGATACGCGACGAACTGCCGGGGACGAAGTATGCCGAGCCGCTGTATCGGTCGCCGATCTGCATTCGAACGAGCGGCAATAACCGCGATGAGTTTTACATGGGCGGCACTTGAAGGGCGCGCCGGTCCGAGTCCCCGCCTACTGAGTGCGACACGCTAATGAGCGTGCCGCCCGTGGGGTACCCAACTGCCCCCACTGAAGTCCTACGTTCGACGAACCTTGTCTTTCTGCGGCTCGATCGCTCACAAGAAGGCGACATCCGACGCAAGAAGACATGGCTTCGTTCACAATGCGAGACGTCAGTAAAAACGTGACGGACGAACCGCCCTATTCGGTCAGATCGCCAGCGGCAGCGAGGCCGTCTGCACGCTACGCGCGCTATCACCAGCCGCACGCCTAGGCCCCGCCTGAAATTCCACGCGCGATTGTTCGCCTGCCCCGGATTGTCAATTCGAGGCTCCGGCCTTTTTCGTGATCGCGTATACCCCTACAGTGTGGCATTCGTCGCGCCGGCCGTTCGATGTCGAACGCTACGCCGAAGCGTTGCTCCCTATTCGTCTCGATCCTCATGCACCTCGACACCCCTACGAACTCCGGAACATCGAACGGCCACGCAACCACGCTGCGTCAGTGGCTTGCGGTGCTTGCCGTCGCAGTCAGCGCGTTTGCGTTCGTGACGGCGGAATTCCTGCCGGTCGGCCTGCTGCCGCAGATCGCGCACGACCTGGGCGTGAGTCCGGGCGTCGCGGGCCTGATGGTGACGACGCCCGGCGTGATGGCCGCCATCTTCGCCCCGACGCTGCTTGTCGGCGCGGGCCGCATGGACCGTCGATACGTCTTTCTGCTGCTCACGGCTGTGCTCTTCGTCTCCAACGTCGTTTGCGCGATGGCGCCCGGCCTCGTCACGATGCTCGTGGGTCGCGCGTTGCTCGGCGCGGCGCTCGGCGGATTCTGGACGCTCGCGACGGCTGCGGCCCCGCGACTCGTGCAAGGCAACGATGCGGCGAAAGCCACGGCGATCATTCTCACGGGCGTGACGTTCGCCACGGTCATCGGCGTGCCGCTCGGCATCTTCATTGCATCGTTCGCTTCGTGGCGCCTTTCGTTCGCAGCGACGGCGGGCCTCGTCGCGGTCGCGCTGATCGCTCAGGCGCTGCTCGTGCCGCGACTGCCGTCCGCGTCCGCGCTGCGTCTTCAAGACTTCCGGGCGCTGCTCGCGCGGCCGCAGGCGCGCCTCAGCATGGTGATGGTCGCGTTCGCTTTCGGCGCGCACTTTTCGACCTACACGTATATCGCACCGTTGCTGGAGCAGGACTTCTCGCTGAATGCCATCACCTTGCTGCTGCTGGGCTTCGGCATCATCGGCTTCTTCTCTAACGCGCTTATGTCGATGATCGTGGCGAAACATCTCGTCAAATCCGTCGGGGCCATGATCGTGCTGCTTCTCGCCGCGATCATGTCGATGCTGCTACTCGGGCATTCGCACATCGGCGAGACTGCCGCCATGCTGATCTGGGGCATTGCGTTCGGCGCGCTGCCGCTGTGCTTCAGCGTGTGGATTCAAAGCGGGACGGCCGATTATCCGGAGGCTGGCTCCGCAATGTTCGTCAGCATCATTCAGGTGGCCATTGCGACGGGGTCGGCCGTGGGCGGCGCGATCGTCGACCATGCGGGCGTGGAAACCGACTTCATGCTCGGCGCCGTATTGGCGGTGCTCGGCCTCGTGACGTTGCATCGCGTGACGGCGCTGGGGCGCTCGGGCATGGCGATGGCGGCCAAGCCGTCGCTCGACTGACGTTCAATCGGTTCGGCTGGGATCGCGGCGGGGACTTTCGCGAGCGAGAACACCGTCTGCGGCACGCCGATTGCGTCACCATGAAGCCGACAGGAGAGGAACATGGAGACGACGATTGCAAGGGTGTTTCGGTCTCTTGAGGAAACCGAGCAGGCGCGCGAAGCGCTTCTAAAGGCGGGCGTCGAAGCGGACGCGGTGGATATCGCGTTTCAAGCGGACGAAGCGGGTCCTGTGCGCGGCAATTTTCTGGCGGGCGACAGCGTGACATCGCTCGGTACGGAAGAGGAATACGACAGGCGCTTCAGACATCAGGGCGAGGTGTCGCGCTACATATTGACTGCGCGCGTCGATGAAGCCCGCGCACATGACGTCGAGGCCGCGCTTCAGCGGGCCGGTGGCCGCACCATCGACGCAGCCACGCCCACGCCGCCAGACCGCGACAAGCAGGGCTAGATCAAGACGCTCTCGCAAACCGCACGAGTCCATCGCCGCCGTTTAAGGCGCGCGACGTTTCGCAGCGGCCGAACGATCCCGCCACCACGACCCTCCGTCACGTATCAGAACCGATACGTGACGCCGACCTTGACGATCGGATAAAACCGCAGCTTGTCCGCCTTGTCCTGCAATCTGCGCTCTTCGGCTTCGATGTTCGCCGCGCCGGCTTCGGCAACGATATCGGCCGGCACGTCGAGGTTGACATGCGGACGGCCATAGGCGACGCCTGCATCGAAGAAAGCGGAAAAGCCCTTTTGCGCCACCGGCGTATGGCCGAAGCCGATGCCGAGATACGGCCGCACCGTCGGGAAGCGGGCTCTGGCGTGAATGCTTTCGCCGAGCGTCGAATACGGCGTGCCGTTGATCGTGTAGGTGCCGCTCGGGCTGGTGGCGGTGGCATCGACGTTGTCGTTGCCGATCAGCGCGCCCGCCGTGAACCGGAAGCTCACGGTGTCCGGCGCGGGAAAGAAGTCGAGGTAGAGCCCGCCGTGATAGATATGCGCGGTGCCGTCGTAATGCAGATCGCCTGAACTGAAGCTGCGCGAGAACTGCACGCCGTTGAACTCGGCGCGCACGTTGTCGCGGCTGCCGAGCGGCTGTGAAAAACCAATGCCGGCGCCTTCGGTGCCGATCTGCCCATAGATTTCGCTTGCGTGAACGAGCGGGGCGGAGAGCGCGACGGCGCCTGCCGCGACAGCGAGCAAGAACTTCATGATTGCGAGAGCTTCCTTGGAGGAGAACGCGTCGCGCTGGATGGGCGACGCGCCGATGTCTTCTGATACTTGTGTTTACGGAGCCGCTCGAACAATCTTGAGGTCGCGTGATCGCGTGTCCGCCTCGGGTTGTATCCGGCGCTTCGTTTGCGACGAAGGCGGTCGACGTCCCGTTGAGCGTGACATGCATTGGCTGCACGCGCCATCGACGCATGGCATCGTCGCGTTTTACGGCGGCGGCTCGTTTCCGTCGAAGCGGCCCGCAAGGCGTTCGATTGTCCGACGCAGCGCCAGCCTACGCGGCGCTGCGTCTCACCCACGCAGTCAGATGCTCTACCGGCGATGCGTCGCCGTCACTTGCCTGATCGCGTTGAAAAGCGTTTCGGGATCGACGGGCTTCGCCAGATGCAGGTCGAACCCCGCCTGCAATGCGCGAGCCTTGTCCTCGGGCCTGCCGAACGCCGTCACGGCAATGGCGGGAAACGTCCAGCCCGCCTCGCGCAACGATCGCAGCAGCACGTAGCCGTCTTCGCGAGGCATGCCGATGTCCGACAGCACGACATCGAACGCTTGCGCCGCAATGCACTGTCGTGCTTCGGCAGCCGATTCCGCATCGCGCACCGCCGCGCCCGCCGATTCGAGGACGGCGCGCATCGCCTCGCGCGCGTCGGCTTCGTCCTCGACGAGCAGGATCGAGAGGCTCGCGAGCGCCTCGTCGGAAGACGACGCGACGTCCGCCGCGCCGGATGCGCTTTGCAGCGACCACTGTGCCGACGCCAGCGGAAGCTGAACCGTGAACGTGCTGCCGCGTCCTTCGCCGTCGCTATGCGCCGTGATCGAGCCGCCGTGCAGCGTCACGATGCTGCGCGCAATCGCGAGCCCGATGCCGAGTCCGCCGAAGGTGCGCGTCGTCGCCTGCGACGCTTGCGCGAACGGTTCGAACACGCGGTCGATGAAAGAAGCCGGAATGCCCGCGCCGTTGTCCGCGACCTGCACATCGACGCGGTTGCTCTTGCTTGTCGCAAGCACGCAGATGCGGCCGTTCTGTCCGTTGTACTTGAGCGCGTTGCTGAGCAGGTTCGAGAAGACCTGGCGCAGCCGCATCTGATCGCCTTCGACGATGAGCGTATCGGGCAGATCAGTGGTCACCGTGACGCGCTTCGCGCCGGCTGCGAGTTCGATGTCGCCGATCTCCGACTTGAGCAGCGGCACGAGATCGAACGGCTCCGCGCTGATGAGCATCTTGCCCGCCGCGATGCGGCTCAGGTCCAGCAGATCGTCGACGAGCCGCGACTGCAACTGCACGTTGCGCGCGATCGCTTCGATGCCGCGTGCGGTCAGGCCGGGATTCGCGTTCTCCTGTTTGAGCAGAAAGAGCCACGATTGCATCGCGTTGAGCGGCGTGCGCAGTTCATGCGACACGGTTGCGAGGAACGTGTCCTTCAGCTGGTTCGTGTGTTGCGCTTCGAGGCGCAGCAGGCGCTCGTTCGCCAGCAGCCGGTCGCGCTCGAACTCCAGTGTCTTGTGGCGCGAGATGTCGATGGTGATGCCGTCGAACCGCAGCGGCTGGCCTTGCTCGTCCACGTGCGTGCCGCCTTTGGCGCGAATCCACCGGATCTCGCCGGATGCCGAAACGGTCCGGAATTCGACGTCGTACGGAACGCCGTGCGTAACGGACTGCTCGACGGCCACGCGCGTCTTGTCGCGGTCGTCGGGGTGAATCCGCGAGTAGAACAGGTCCATGCTCACGCCCGCGTTCGCCGGCAGCCAGAAGTGCTCTTTGCACTTCGTATTCCACACGATGCGGTCGAGCGGCAGCGGGCAATGGAACGTGCCGATATCGGCGGCTTCGATCGCCAGATGAAGACGATGACGTTCGTCGCGCAGGCTTTGCGCGGTGCGCAGCGTTTCCTCGACGTCGGTGATCATGCCGACCCACTCGAATATCTCGCCCTGCTCGTCGTGAGTGCCGGCCGCGCGGACCTGGCAGCGCCGGAACGTCGAGGACGCGGCGTGCCACACGCGCACGTCCGCGCGATACGGCGTGTCGGTGTGAAGCGACTGGTCGAGCGCCGCCTGGGACGTCGCGCGGTCGTCCGGGTGAATCATCTCGGCCCAGCCATAACCGCGGTGCTCTTCCCACGGCTGCCCCGTGTAGCGCTCCCAGGACGGCTGCGGCGCGACGAACCGGCCCATCGCATCGCAGACATACGCCACCGCGCTCGCCACGGTCACGAGCGCGCGATAGCGCGACTCCAGGCGCATGCGGTCCAGCTCGACATTGCCGGGATTCCCGACGTCGATGGTCGCCCCGACCCAGCGGACGATCGCGCCGTCGCTGTGACGCATGGGGCTCGCGAGCGAGCGCATCCAGCGATAGGTGCCGTCCGTCTGCCGGAAGCGATGGTCGATCAGGTAATCCGTGCCGCTGGCGACCGATGCCGCCCAGCGCGCCAGCGTGTTCTCCCGGTCGTTCGGGTGCAGCAGCGCTTCCCATGCGCGCCCGAGCAAGTGCTGATCCGGGTCCGTGTGCTGGAACACGACGCTCGACAAGTAATCGAGCGCGCCGTCGGGCCGCGCGGTCCAGACGATGAGGGGCATGACCTCGGCAAGCAGCTTATAGTCGCCCGCTGTTGCTTGGCGGTCCGCTGAAGCGCTGGGCTCGCCGGAGTCGGGCGCCTCGCGCTCGGACTCTGAGAGCGCGGGTCGCGAATCCGGCTGCGCGATGAGGAGCACGGCCGGCGCGGAAGGGGCGGAATCGCCGCTCGCCAACGGGCGAAATTCGAAGCGCCACGTCCGGATGCCGCCGGCGCCCGACTCGTCCGCTAACGCTTCGGTCGTGCTGACCACGCGACGCTCATCGAGTGCTTGCGTCGCCACGGACGTGAGCCGCGCACAAGAGGCGTCGCGAGAGGGTAACGGCAACCTGGCGCGTATGACGGACAGAAACGGCTCGGCGCAGACACCGGCCGGCCACCATCCGAACTGTTGCTTGAACCGCGTGTTGGCCTCGACGACGCAGAAGTCTGGCCCGAGAACCGCGCACAAGGCGGGGTTCGCGTCCAGCAATGCAAGTGTCAATGCGTCTTCGTTAGCGTGCATGCGTTTACTAGAACTCAAGAATGCGACGATGGTCCGGGCATGACTGCTTCGAACGATCGTCAGCGGGTTCTCGCATCGCACTCACGATGCAGCTGGGAACGGCTCATTTTAGACGAAAGGCGCACATCGGGATGACGCATCGATGTCAGCGAGTCGGCTGCTGGTAGCGAATGTTTCCGTGCGTCGGCTCGGATTGAACCTCGACCGTTCGAGGCATAAGCAGCGGCGCGATGGATCAGCGGAACCGGAGGTAACAATTGCTGGCTCTGGCAAAGGCGTGGCGCCGCGTGCCAAGCGGCTATCTCAGCGAAGCGAATTCGCTAAAGAACCGGCATGACCGCGCCGATAACGGGACTGCATTCCCAACCGAAGCACAACGGGCCTTGCGACGGGGATGCGACAGCAAGTGCGTAAGTGCGTATGCGCGCTCCGATGGACGTACTACGGTGTTCCAGGCGTGGCGGGTGCCACGCCGACGACCGAATTATCTATGAGCATTCGAAATTTCTCGGTATCAAAGAAGCTGGCGCTCGCTTTCGGCGCCGTGCTGGCGATCCTCGTGCTTCTCTCGAGCGTGAGCTACAGCAACCTGTCGCGGTTATCCGAAGCGGTTGCATGGAATGACCACTCCTATAAGGTCCTCCAGGCGGCAGACGAGGCGACACTGTCGCTCGTCAATATGGAAACCGGGTTGCGCGCATTCGCCGTGAGCGGCGACGACGAAGTCCTGGCGCCGCTCAACTCGGGCAAGCAACGCTTCGCGGAGCGCTTCGAGCAACTGCGCTCGCTGACAGCCGACAACGCCCAGCAGCAGGCGCGCCTGAAGGTGCTCGGCGAGCAGCAACGTGCCTGGTATGCGACGGTCGTCGAGCCGATGATGGCAACGCGCCGCGCGGTCGCGGCGGGCAACGGTTCGCTCGAAGAGTTCGCGCGTAACTTCAAGTCGCAATCCGGCAAGCAGCAGATGGACGAGATGCGGGCGACGCTGCGGGACTTCCGCGAAGCAGAGGCCTCGCTGCTGACGCAGCGCAGCGATGAAGTCCAGCACCTTCGATCCGTGACGGTAGCCGTTCTCGCGGTCGGCACGTTGATCGCCGTGGCGCTGGCCTCGATGCTCGGCCTCTGGCTGACCCGCGCCATTTGCGTTCCGCTGCGCCGTGCAGTGGATGCCGCCGACGGCATCGCAAAGGGCAACCTGACCGCGCGTATCGAAGCCGACAGTCAGGACGAGCCTGGCCTGCTTCTGGCCGCGCTTGCTGCGATGCAAGCGAATCTCGTGAACCTGATGACCCAGATTCGCACGAGCTCCGATTCGATCGGCACGGCATCGAGCGAAGTGTCGGCGGGCAATACCGACTTGTCGCAACGCACGGAAGAGCAGGCTGCGTCGCTCGAACAGACGGCTTCGAGCTTGGCGGAACTGACGAGCACCGTGCAGCAGAGCGCGCAGAACGCGAGCCAGGGCGCTCAACTCGCAGAGAACGCGGCAGCGACCGCGCAAACGGGCGGCGAAGTCGTGGGGCAGGTCGTGTCGACGATGTCCGAGATCTCGGAGAGTTCGACTCGCGTGGCCGAGATCATTGCGGTCATCGAGGGCATCTCCTTCCAGACGAACATTCTCGCTCTCAACGCAGCGGTGGAAGCCGCGCGCGCGGGCGAGCAAGGCAGGGGCTTCGCGGTCGTCGCGACGGAAGTGCGCACGCTGGCTCAGCGCAGCGCATCGGCTGCGAAGGAGATCAAGGCGCTCATCGAGACCTCCGTCGACAAGGTGACGGCGGGCACGCAGCTCGTCGGTCGGGCCGGCGACACGATGCGGGAAATCGTCACGTCGATTCAGCGTGTCAACGACATCATGAGCGAAATCTCCGCCGCGACGCATGAGCAAAGCCGGGGCATCGAGGAGATCAACCGGGCGGTCGCGCAGATGGACGACGTGACGCAGCAGAACGCCGCGCTCGTCGAGCAAGCGGCGGCGGCGGCCACGTCGCTCGACGATCAGGCGCGTCGGCTGGGATTGGCGGTGTCTGCGTTCAAGACGCACTGAGCGTAGAGCAGGGACCGGCTTAGGGCGACTAAGACGGGCGCGGAACATGCGCCTCTCTCAGTCGCCCTTTTTTGTCGAGCGTCGAACGAGAAGGGGCGCATCACGCCTGCATCGGAATGCGCGCGTACCGGAAACGTAACTCGATGCGCGATCAATGGCCTCTCACGACTCGTGACCAACTCGCACCGGCGCCTGTGTGAACAAACAGGCCGATTGCGCCAAACGCTATTTACCCACTTGCCATTGCAGTACCGGGTGAGATACGCCCGCGATGAACGTCCAGACTCCGCCCGGCGCGAAATTCCACGTCGGCCCGAAGCTCGACGCCATGCTCATTTGCGCGGTCGTCAGGCCGTTGGCTGCCGGGATCGGCGTCCCGTCAGCGGCACCGACGCTCTGGCCCGACACTTCGCGGTCCCAAAAGACGTCTCTGGCGACGTTGCCTGCGTTGGTCGACGTGATGCCCCCGGTACCGCCCGGCGGCAGAACCGGGGGAATGCTCATCGCGGCAAACGACTCTTCGATCCTGCCGCCGTTGTGCTCGGTCAAGCCGCCGTCCGTCACGCCGCTGCCGGTGCCGGTCGCATACGACTGCCGGATGATCCCGTTCGGCGCGTTCTCCGCCGCGATGCCACCCACGTGAGAATGCGAGCCGCCAGAGTAGTCACCGTTCGACGACGACTGAATGATCAGCCCCGAGTTGGACAGCGCGATGCCGCCCATCGACCCTTGCGCGTACATCGACACGCTGCTCGTCGCGCGAGAGACGGTGCCCGTGTTGTCACCGACCACGCCGCCGATGGCTCCGGCGCCTTCCTCCGCGGTGTACATCTGCCCTTTGACGCTGACGTTGGCAATCAAGCCGGCCGATGTCCCCGCGAGCAGGCCGGCCAGCGTTCCCCCCGTCGAAGCGTTGGCGTTCGTCAGGTTCACGTTGCGTACCACGCCGGATGCCCCGATCGTCGAGAAGGTGCCTAGTGGCGGGGAATCCGAGGCCTCGATCGTGTAGACCGAGATGCCGTCGATCGTATGCCCGAAGCCGTCGAACTGGCCGGTGAAGCCGGTCGTGCTGCCCAGACCGATCGGCGTGAAGAAACCCTTCGAGGACAGGTCCTTCCCGAGTGCGTAATTGCCAGCGAGGTTTTGCGATATGTTCTCCAGTTCGTCGATCGAGTTGACGAGCCGGTAAGCGGTCACTTGCGTCTTGAGTCCGCTGAACGGCGCGGCGGCCCACGCGGCGTTCGTGCGTACGGTGCCCGGCGTGTACCGACCATTCGAATCGTAGAGCGCCGCGACGAAACCGGTGCTTCGCGACCAGTCGATGGTGCCCGCGTTCGTGATGCTGCCGTGATTGTCGACGCCCTTCGAATCGGCGCGCAGCGTCAGGTTGCCCGCGCCTGTGTCCGATAGCGTGGTGGCGGGTCCGATCAGAATCGAATGTCCGGCGTTCAGCGCGAGCGATGCCGCGCCGTTCCAGCGCAGGGCCGAAACGATATTGATGTCCCTGTCCGCGTTGATCGTCACCGACGTGCCGCTCGAAAGGCTGCGCGACAGCGCCGCCGCGTTGTGCGGTCCCGCGTTCAGTTCGCCCACGCCGATGTTCCACTTCGACGCCGCCACCGTGCTGTGCTCGAACTCCATTGTCTTGCCGATGGTATCGACGGTGCCGCCGGTGCCGTCGCCATTCCGCGCGTTGATTCTCTCG
Organism: Caballeronia sp. GAFFF1; assembly: GCF_023630705.1. GTDB lineage: Bacteria > Pseudomonadota > Gammaproteobacteria > Burkholderiales > Burkholderiaceae > Caballeronia. The sequence continues at coordinate 307,699 of NZ_JALQEM010000041.1, read as the reverse complement.
TGCTGCTGTACATCGCCCTCGCGAGCGACGAGCCACACGTGGCCATCGCGCTTGGCGGTGCCTGTCGCGCGCAAGGCGGCGTGACGGCCGGCGAGTGCGTAGACGTTGCCATCGGCCGCTTCGAGATGGATCTGCGCGGCGCGAATGGTGCCTCCGTTGACGACATCGCCCAGGCTACCCGGCTGCACAAAGACTTGCGTGCCGGATGCCGATTCCTTCAGCAAGACTTGCTTGCCGGTGACGAGTTCTGCCGTTCCGTTCGGTGCAGCGATACGCCCTTCGTTTTCTGTGCGAGAAACGGAAATGAGGAACACGTCGCCACCGCTCGAACTGATCCGGCCCAGATTGAGCACGGATGCAGTGCTCGCGCCCGACAAGGTCAGCGGACCGCCTGCCATGAAGCCGTCGTTGGACGTATCGAGCGTAGAGGCGACGAAGCGGCCGCCGGTCGTGACGACGCCTTGCCGTCCGATCAGCACGCCCTGCGGATTGACGAGGTAAAAGCTGCCGGTCGCGCTCAGGCTGCCGTCGATGGTCGACATGTTCGAGCCGGTCACGCGCGACAACGTGGCGCCGGAGCCATTGTTGACCTTGACGCTGTTGCCCGCGCCGATGGAGAAGCTGTTCCAGTCGATCACGCCCCGTGCCGAATTCTGCGTGATGGTGACCTGATCAGGACCCGACGCGATGCCGCCCGATCCCGCGACGAAGCGGCCGTTCTGCGGCAACGGGCCGGCCGCGAAGGCGACCGGTAGCGAGGCGCATGTCAGGAAGATCACAACCGCAGGCCGGGACAGGCGATGACGACAAGCGAACGCAGCGCGCATAAGGCCTCCCGTTGCGTAGCACAACGAAGCTAAGGGTGCATCGTTAAGCATAGGCCGCGATAAGGAGAATGCAATGCGCGCGTAAGCCCGTCCTCTGCACGGGTGTGCGCTTCTGATGGCTCTCCGCTTGATGTATGTGCCTTGAACGTAACGTCCGACGTTTCATCAGCGACGAGCCATCGGTTCGCGCTGCGTGCACTGTCTACTACGGACTGCTGCGAGCCCTTTGCTCCCGATCGTCATTCCATGCTCAAGCGTTCGCACGTATGCTTCGGCGTCCAGTCGTCGGCTGGCAATCCTCGCGGCATGGTCGCGTCCATGAGGATAAGCACCAGCCAGTGGCTTGTTCTTTGCCGATGCCGGTGAGCAGCATCGGCTCTCCCGGCGGAACGATCACGGGTGGCGCGCCCGGCCGGCCGAGTTGTTCCCCATGCGGCGTTTCGAGACACTGCGCGCCGGTGAGAACGAACCACGCTTCGGTGCCCGGATGCCGATGGATCGTGGATTGCATGCCGGGCCTGAAGTTTCCCTCCATGTAGGTGGCCATCAAGGAGCTGGCCTGGGGAAGTGTCAGAGGGCCGACATCGGCGATGTGTTCTCCCGCCGATGGGCGCCAGGACTCGCCTGCGATAGTGAAAAGCCAGACCGTCCCGAGGATTTCGACGACCGTACCGTTCGTACTCTTGGCCGCTTGCGCCGATGAACGGTCTGCGAATCGATCGATATGCCAGTAAACCGGCCTGTTCGGGAGTTCTTGCAGATGCTGTTCCGCATGGACGAAGCAGCCGTACTCGGTGGTCCGTTCATTGACGGGAATGCAGGCGCCGCCCGTTTGCGCGAACAAGCGAGCCGGCGCTGCCAGTCCGATCAGGGCAACGCCGATGACGCCCGATGCGACGGCCGCTGCTCTGACGATACGTTTCTGGAATGGCGGCATTTTTCGCATCGATGCCTAACTCCAAAAATGATATGCAGTACTGTACGTATGTTAGATGGGGAATCCGTTTTCGCAAGCAGCGTAGGGTTAGTGTCCGATCCAAAAAGTGCAGCATGCGTGCGACGCCGCACGCAGGCATTTCGTCAGCGCAAAAGCCGCTTCTTCCTTCAGAGCATGTCGATACAAGCCCAGCTTGGCCGACCGTGCTTTCAACGCCAGACTGCGCCGCGAAGAAAAAGAAGCGAAAACGGCTAAAGATTCCGCCGCCCGAGCCGATAATGCGACGAGGCAAACCCGGAGTGATCCGGCGACGCAAAGCTAAAGGGACTCACGCGTGACCACGAGTGAGTTTGCCAGTTGCCCGCCACGAACGGCGGGCCAATCGACGGCGGCAGCAATGCCCGTGTCAGGAGGCGAAATGCAATTCAATCGGGCGTTTTTGAAGTTGGGGGCTGCGCTCGCGGCGGTCATGACGAGCGGCGCGGTGTTGGCGGCAGGCAGCACGGGCGGGGCGAGCACGTCTCTCAGCCTCGTCGTGCCGTCGTATTTCTACCCGACCAAAAGCGCGGCAGACTGGAACAGTCTCACTGCGTCTGCTAGCCGGGTGTCGACCACCGCTATCCTGAATCCGAATAGCGGACCCGGCACGAGCGCCGATGCCAACTACGCCGCCGCCATCGCCAAGCTGCACGCGGCGGGCGGAAAGGTCATAGGCTACGTATCGACGTCTTACGCGAATCGTTCTTTGTCCGCAGTCGTGGCCGACATCAATGCGTACGTGAGCCTCTATAACGTGGACGGCTTTTTCATCGATGAGATGACTTCCGACAGTCAGACGTCGCACGTTCAGTTCTATCAGTCTGTCTATAACTACATCAAGGGACTGAAGTCGACGTATTCGGTCATGGGCAATCCGGGCACCACGATCCCCGAGGTCTACGCGAGCTTGCCGACGGCGGACCAGTTCGTCGTCTTCGAGGACAACGCCAAGAATTACGGGAAATTCCAGCCTATGAGCTGGCAAGCGGCTTATCCGAAGAGCCGTTTCGTGCACATCGTCTACAACGTAAGCGCGGCGCAAATGCCTGGCGTACTGGCGTATGCGAGAACGCATGGCGCGGGCGGCGTGTATGTGACGTCGCTGACGGCGCCGAACCCTTATAAGGGACTTCCCGCCTATTGGAACGATGAAGTGGCCAACGCCGCGGCGCAGTGAAGGAGGCGCGGCGTAGCGGGCGTGGGGCGTCGCGTTACTGCCGTCGGCCTGTGCAATAGGGATGCGGCAGTGCGATGCCTGAATCACGCGTCCTTCGGTGACCCGTTGCTCGAGGGTCGCTACGCCGAACGTGCGGGACGCGGCCGGTGCAGCAGTTTGGGCATGGTCACTCGCCGATGCGTAGGGCGCGACGAGCCCGCTTGAGCGCTTCTTTATCCTCAGGCACGAGTCGTTGCTGTTGACGCTCCCCCGGAACGCTAAGCGCGCGCCGGTCGACATAGATCGAGCTATCGCCTTCGGTTCGCACTTCGATTTCCTTTGTTCGCACCAACGTCACCGCGTGCGGACTGGCATCTCTCTCTTCCACGATTCAACAGGCCTGCCTCGCCTTCGTCCCGAACAGGCAGTCGTAGCGGCTCGCTCATTGACAACGCCGTCATACACACGCCGGTAGTCGTGACTCGATCCATGCGCGCTGTCTGACACATCCGCCAGCGTCGGCTGCGACAGTTCCCGTCGAGTCTCATGATAGTAGGACTACGCTCTCCCGGCGAAGACGCCTACGCTCTTGTAACCTGCGATTTACCGGCAAAGCCCGAAAACTAGGCCGTTGCAGCGCATCAACGAGTAAACCCTAGCTTGCCCGCGTTCCACCGTTCTCAGTATATTTTGATTGTATTACTACGCAGCAAAGGAACATCACTAGCATCCAGTCGAGCTATCCGTGGCACGCGCCGCTGCCCATATCGGTGTTGAGGAGACAACAACTATGGAAGAAGCACAGGAAGTCGCATCGCGTAGAAAGTTCCTGGCGGGTCTTGCCGCCACGGCCGGCGGCGTTGCGCTGTCGTCGGTATCGAAGCTCGGCTTCGCGCAGCAGAAAGTGTTCGTGCCGTTCAGCAACAAGAGTCTCGACTACTACTTCTTCGTCACGCAGCAGGAAGCAGTGAAGCGCGCGGTCGAAGCGAAGGGCTGGCAGTTTCAGGCCGTGAATGCGAACTTCAGCAACACGTCGCAACTGGAGCAGTGGAACAGCCTGATGCTGAAGAACCCGTCGGCGATCATCGCGGACCCGATCGACAGTCAGGCCATCGTCAGCGTCATCAAGAAGTACAACTTCAAGAAGATCCCGGTCGGCATCATCGACACGCCGGCGCTCGGCGGCGATGTCGCCATCACCGTCGACTTCGACAACAAGGCGGGCGGCGTCATGGCCGCCGAGACCATCGTGGCGGCGCTCAAGAAGAAGAACGGGTCCGCGAAGGGCACGGTCCTGAACTGCTACGGCGCGTTGCAGTCGGTCGCGTGGCGTCTGCGCAAGGAAGGCTTCGAAGAAGCGATGAAGAAGTATCCGGACGTCAAGGTCATCAGCCGTCCGACGGAAGGCTTGCTCAAGAACATGTTGTCGGTCACGCTCTCCACGCTGTCCGAGTATCCCGATCTCGACGCCGTGCACGCGCCCAGCGATTCGCCGGCGCGCGGCATCGTCACGGCCTTGCAGCAGAAGGGCAAGTGGAAGAAGGTGGGCGAGCAGGGGCATGTGATTTTCGTGAATATCGACGGCGAACCGGCCGCGCTGCAATGGATCGGCGATGGCTACATGGACGCCGTCGTCTCGCAGGACCCGATCGCCTATGCGCAGATCACGGTCGAGATGCTGGACAAGTATTCGCTCAAGGGGCAGCCGGTGCCGCACGGCGACTACCAGAACAATCAGTACTTCTGGGAGAAGGCGGTGGTCACGAAGTCCGAGACGGGACCGAGTCTCGTGATTCAGCCGTTCGTCGTCGATGCAGGCTCGGTCAAGGACAAGCGGCAGTGGGGCAACATCGCCTATAACGAATGGGGCATCCGCTATTCCTGATTCGCGCCAGTCCAGACGAGTTAAACGGCGCGCATTCAGCGCGCCGAATACGGACCGGAGACTTTCTGAATGTCGGATACACCCAGCAACGATTACATCCTGCGGACCCACGACGTCGTCAAGCGTTACAAGGCCGTGCTCGCGCTCGACCGCGTTTCGATCAACATCCGGCGCGGCACGATCCACGGTCTGCTCGGCGAAAACGGCGCGGGCAAGTCCACGCTCGTGCGGCTGATCAGCGGGCAAACGGCGCCGAGCGAAGGGCGCATCGTCCTGGACGGCGAAGATGTACAGGGCTCCGACGTTCAGGAGATGGAAGCGCGCGGTGTGTTCCTGGTGACGCAGGAACCGATGATCGTCGATTCCATGTCGGTTGCCGACAACCTGATGCTCGGGCGCTGGCCGCTGAAGCGCGGCATCACCGGTCGCGTGGATCAGCGCGCATTGATGCAAAGCGTCGAAGCCGCGCTCGAAGGCACGGATTTCGATCCGCGCATGCCCGCGCGTTCCTTGTCCGCCGTCGCCAAGCGCAAGCTCAACATCCTGCGAGCTTTGCACAGCGGCGGCAAGCTGCTCATTCTCGACGAACCGACCACCGCGCTCACGCTCGCGGACCGCGAGCACCTGTTCGACTTCATGCGCAGCCTGAAGGCGCGCGGCGTGAGCTTCGTCTTCATCTCGCACTACAACGAAGAGATTCTCGATATCTGCGACGGCGTGTCCGTCCTGCGCAATGGCAGGCTCGCGGGCGAGCACGACGACCTCTCCAAGATCGACTCGGACGGTCTGTCCGAACTCGTCATCGGGCGAGACGTGCCGCTGTTCTATCGCGAGCGGCGCGATACGGCGGCGGCCGGCCGTGAAGGCTGGCGTGTCGAGGGTCTCGCGGCGCCGGGCGTGCAGGTAGACGCGTTTTCCATCGCGCCGGGCGAGATCGTCGGGTTCGCCGGACTGCCGGGGTCGGGCGCGAAGGAATTCGCGCTCGCGCTCTTCGGCTCGAATCGCGCGACGCGCGGCCGGATCACGCATGACGGCAACACGAGCGCGCCGGCCGGTCATCCGGGCGAGGCGTTCCAGCGAGGCATCGCGTATCTGTCGGACGACCGTCATCGCGACGGGCTCGTCGGTCTGCAAAGCATCGCGCACAACATCACGCTGTCGAGCCTCAAGCACGTATCGAAGGCCGGCGTCATCGATGCGAACGCGGAACGCGGTGTCGTCGCGCGTTACTTCGAGCACTTCCGCGTGAAGGCGCCGACCGCCGAGGTGCTGCTCGGCACGCTTTCCGGAGGCAATCAGCAGAAAGTCTGCCTCGGCCGCGTGCTCGCCACGTCTCCGAAGCTGCTGATTCTCGACGAACCCACCCGCGGCATCGACGTGGGCGTGAAGGAGGAAGTGCATCGCATCATCGATACGCTGACGCGCGAGGGATTGAGCGTGATCGTCATTACGAGCGACCTCGACGAGATGGTGCGCCTGGTCGATCGCGTGTCCGTGTTCGTCGGCGGGCGCATCGAGCGCGAATACACCGGCGCGGAAATCGCGAAGGACGCCATTCTGCAGGCCGCCTTCAATGTGGAGCCGGCGTCGACCGACAGTGTTCGCGCCGAGCCGCTGGTGAATCAATCATGAGGAGACAGTCCATGCAAACACGAAGCGACCTTTCTTCGTCGCCTACGCCGGCGGCGCTCGCCGGTCATGGCGGCGCGGCGCCGGCCACGGGAAGCGGCAAGCGCGGCAAAGGCGGCGTGCAGTGGGTTTTCCAGAACGTCGTCTGGCTGTGGCTCGCGGCGCTCGTCGTCGTGTTCGGCGTGCTCAATCCCTTCTTCTTCACGCTGTCGAACCTGCAGAATGTGCTGGTGCAGGCGACCGTGCTCGGCCTGCTCGCGCTGGCCGTGTCGATGCCGCTGATGGTGGCGGAGATCGACTTGTCGATTGCGAGCAACATGGGATTTTCCGCCGCCATCGGGGCGATTCTTTCGACGCGGCTCGGGCTCACGCCCGCCGTCGGCGTGCCGTTGGGTATCGCGGTGGCGACTGCGATCGGCTTCTTCAACGGGCTGTGCGTGACGCGCCTGAAAATGGTGTCGCTCATTCAGACACTTGCCGTCATGATCGTGCTGCAAGGCTCGCTGCTCGCGGTGACGCAGGGCAACACCATCTCGGACATGTCCACCGGTTATATCTGGATCGGCCAGTACACGGTCAACAACTGGCCCGTCATGCCGATCGTGTTTCTCGTCGTGCTCATCGGCATGGGCTTCATGTTGCGCAAGACGGTGCTCGGCCGCTATCTCTACGCGACCGGCGGCAACGCGCTCGCCGCCAATTCCGCCGGCATTCGCGTGAATCGCGTGAAGGTCATCGCGTTCACGCTGTCGGGCTTTCTCGCGGGCGTCGCGGGCTATCTGCTCGCCGCATGGCAGATGGCGATCACGTCGGATCAGGGCGAAGGCTTCCTGCTCTATGCCATCGCCGCGCCGATCATCGGCGGCGTAAGCGTGTTCGGCGGACGCGGCGGCGCGCTCGGCATTCTCGGCGGCGTGCTGCTGCTGACGGTGATCCACGTCGGCCTCGCGATTACCGAAGTGCCGTCGTTCTATGTGCAGATGATCGGCGGCATTCTCATCTTCATCGCGGTCGCGGTGGATGCCATCCGCGTCAACTTCGTTTCGCAATAACCTTGATCCGGACCATGACAGAACCTCGTCAGTGCGAGATGTATATCGATGGGCGCTTCGGCAGGGAAGGCGTTCGCGAATGGATCGATGTCGTGAATCCGGCGACGGAGCAGATCGTCGCCCGCGCGCCCGATGCCGATCAGGCGACGATCGATTCCGCCGTCGATGCGGCATCGCGCGCTTTCAGAAGCTGGCGCCGCGTGAATCCGTTCGAACGCTCGCGCCTGTTGCATGCGATAGCCGATTGCATCGCGGAGGACGAACGCGCCATCGCCCTGGCGATCACGACGGAAATGGGCAAGCCGCTCGCCGAAGCGCAGGGCGAGGCGCGCAAGCTCGCCAAGGCGTTTCACTACTACGCGGAAGAGGCCGTGCGCATCTACGGCGAGACGATCCCGAATGAAGACGACGGTTTCGTCAGTATCGTGGAGAAGGAGCCGGTCGGCGTGGTGGCGGCCATTGCGCCGTGGAACTATCCGGTGGAACTGATCGGCTGGAAGCTCGCGGCATCGCTCGCGGCGGGCTGCACGATCGTCGTGAAGCCGTCGGAATTCACGCCGTCGAGCGCGGAAGCCGTGTTTCGCTGCGTGCATCGCGCGGGATTGCCGGCGGGCGTCGCGAATCTCGTGATGGGCGCGAAAGCGGCCGGCAAGCGGCTCGTCGGACATCCGCGCATCGACAAGGTGGCGTTCACGGGATCGGGCAGCGCGGGCGAGGACATCTACAAGTCGGTGCGCGGCATCACGGGGTTGTCGCTCGAACTGGGCGGAAGCTGTCCGCTGATCGTGACCGCCCATGCGGACCTCGATCTCGCGGTCGCGGGCGCGTTGCGCCGCGGGTTCCGCAACGCAGGGCAGATCTGCATTTCGATCAATCGCGCTTACGTGCAGGAAGCGGTCTATGACACCTTCCTCGAACGCCTTGTCGATGGCGCGCAGAAGCTCGTCGTCGCGGACGGCATCGCGAACGAGAAGGCCGATGTCGGACCGATGGCCACGCGCGCCGGTGTCGAGAAGGTGCGCCGTCATCTCGACGATGCGCGCGAGCGCGGCGGCCGCCTTCTGTGCGGCGGCGGCCGGCCCGAATCGATGGTGTCGAATGAACCGGGCCTCTTCTATGCACCGACGGTCATTGCCGACGGCACGCCCGACATGCTCGTGATGCACGAGGAAACGTTCGGCCCGGTGATCGGCGTGGCGCGCTACAGGACGCTCGACGACGCCATCGAGGCGGCCAACAGCACGCCCGCGGGCCTCGCGGCTTACGCGTACACCGAACATGTGCGGGAGACGTTCGCGCTCTCGCGCGAGCTGGACTTCGGCAACGTCGCCATCAACAACGTCGACGCGGGGATCATGAACGCGCCGTACGGCGGCCGCAAGCAGAGCGGCACGGGGTACGAGCACGGGCGCGAAGGCATGGAAGGCTATCTGCACCTGAAGCACGTGCGGCTGCGTCACCGCGCATAAGAGACGCACGACGACCACGCATACGCAAACGGAGCGGCCATGGAACGGTATCTTCTCGGCATCGACGTCGGCACGTCCGCATGCAAGGTCATTGCAGTGGACGGCGCGGGCAATGTCGCGGCGAAGGCCCTCGCGGCGTATCCGCTCGTTTCGCCCCGTGCCGGCTGGGCCGAGCAGGACCCCGAGCACTGGTGGAGCGCGACGCAGACCGCGCTCGCGCAAGTGCTCGACGCGCTGCCGGATCGTCGCGCGGTGGCGGGCATCGGTCTATCCGGACAAATGCACGGCCTGACCGCGCTCGACGAAGCCGACAAGGTGCTGCGTCCCGCGATCCTCTGGTGCGACCAGCGGGCGGCGCCGTATTGCGACGAGGTCACCGCGCGCGCGGGCGGTCTCGACGGTCTGCTCGCGCGGGTGCAGAACCGCATGCTGCCGGGATTCACCGCGGGCAAGCTCCTGTGGATGCGCGAGCATGAGCCGGAGTTGTTCGCGCGCATGCGGCGGATGCTGAATCCGAAGGACTATCTTCGCCTGCGTCTGACAGGCGAGCACATTACCGATGTGTCCGACGCGTCGGGCACCGGTCTCTTCGATGTGCGTCAACGCCAGTGGTCCGGCGCGCTGATGTCCGCGCTCGACTTGCCCGCATCGCTTTTGCCGCAGGTCGTCGAATCGACCGAACGCGCGGGGACGTTGCGCGGCGAACTGGCGCAGGCGTGGGGCTTGCCCGGCGATCTGCCCGTATTCGGCGGCGGCGGCGACTCAGTCATTCAGACGACGTCGATGGGCGCGATCGATGCCGGCCCGCTCGGCGTGACCATCGGGACGGCGGGCATCGTCGCGGGCGGCTTGCGTACGTGTCCCGAGGCCACTGGGCAATTGCAGATTTCCTGCGGCAATGCGCCGGGCCGCTGGCACGTGATGGGCGTGACGCTTTCCGCGGGCGGCGCGTTCGAATGGCTGCGCGGCGCGCTGCGGCGCATGACGGCCGATCTGTCTTTCGAACGCATGACGCAACTGGCGAAAGCCGCCGCGCCCGGCTGCGACGGACTGCTCTTCCTGCCGTATCTGCTCGGCGAGCGCTGCCCGCACGTCGCGGCGGACGGGCGTGCCGCATGGATCGGCCTCACGTCGACGCACGATGCGTCTCACATGATCCGCAGCGTCATGGAAGGGGTGCTGCTGAACATCCGGGCGATCGCATCGCTAGGCGCGAGCGCAGGCCTCACGTGCGACGAAGTGCGTGTCTCGGGCGGCGCGACCGGCGAGCCGCTGTGGCTGCAGATGCTCGCGGACGTGCTGCAACGCGAGGTGACCACGGTCACGGGCGCATCCGAGGGCGGCGCGTACGGCGCGGTGCTGGCGGCGGGCGTGGGCGCGGGCTGGTGGACATCGCTCGACGAAGCGGTCGGCACCCTGCGCGTGACGGGTCGCGTGAGCCCGGATGCGTCGCTCAAAGCGCTCTACGACGCACGTTTCGACACCTTCCGCACGCTGTACGACGCGCTGCGTCCGGTCTATCAACACATCGCCATGGAGAACCCGAGCCGATGACCGTCAACGAAATCATCCTTGAGGCCGAACGAACGGTCGACGCAGTCGTATTCGATCTCGATGGCACGCTCGTCGATACCGCGCCGGACATCGCAAGCGCCGTGAACCGCCTGCTCGCAACGCACGGCATCGCGCCGCAGACGGTCGGCTTCGTGGAGAAGTTCATCGGCGAAGGCTCGCACGGGCTGATCGACAAGTTGTACAAGGGGCTCGGTCTCGAACTCGATCCGGCGCGCGTCAGCGCCGACGTCGAGACGTATCTGTCCATCTACAAGCAGCATCCGGTCGAGAAGGCGACGCTCTACGCCGACGCGCTCGAGGCGATTCCCGCGCTGCATGCGGCCGGCGTGAAGCTCGGCGTCTGCACGAACAAGGCGCAACAACTCGCGCAGGCGGTGCTCGCTCACTTCGGCATCGACAGGTACTTCAGCGCGGTCGTCGGAGGCGATATGCTTGCGCAGAGAAAGCCGCATCCCCGGCATTTGCTGATGACGCTCGAACAGATGGACGCCGCGCCCGAGCACACGCTCTATATCGGCGACACGCGCATCGACGCGCAGTGCGCACGCGACGCGCAGGTTCGCTGTCTGATCGTCAACTGGGGCACCGGGCCGGATGTTCCCGTGCCCGATGACAGGCGGCTCGATTCCTTCGCCGAGTTAGTGACGAGGTGCGCCGCGCTCAATGCGTCGCGCCTGCCGGGAGCCTGATGAGAAACGACCTGCTGCGCCGTATCGCGCTTGAACACCCATCGTTGACGGGCGCGACGCTGCGCATCGCCGATGTATTGCTGGGCGCGCCCGAAGCCGCGCTCAAGATGAGCATGGCCGAGTTGTCGGAAGCGGCGCAGACCAGCGACCCGACCGTGGTGCGCTTTTTCCGCCGCTTCGACTGCGCGGACTATCAGGACTTCAAGGTCCGGCTCGGCCAGGGCCTGATACCGCAGGCGCCGTTCGATTACGAAGCCATCACGAACACGGACACGCCCGCGAGCGTGTGCAGCAAGATCGTGAACAATTCGCTGCATGCCATTCAACGCTTCGCGCGTGACGTGGATTCCGCGGCCATCGAGCGCGCGACGCAGTATCTGATCGATGCGAAGGGCATCTTCCTGTTCGGCCTCGGCATCTCGGAGACCATCGCCTTCGATGCCGAGCACAAGTTCTTTCGCCTCGGGCTGCATTGCCGCGTCGTGCTCGAAAGCCAGCGTCAACTGCTGCTCGCGCCGACCTTGCGCAACGACGAAGTGGCGGTCTTCTTCTCGCATTCGGGCTCGACCAAGTCGCTCGTGATGGCGGCCGCGATGGCGAAGGGCAAGGGCGCGGTGACCATCGCGGTGTGCGCGCCGGGCTCGCGGCTCGCGCAAACCTGCGACCTGACCGTCGCCGTGCCCGCATACGAGAACACCGAGCTATACACGCCGCTCACGGCGCGCATCAATCATCTGCTCGTGGTGAACATGCTGGTCGCCATGCTGGGCTTGCGGCAAGGGCGCGAACTGCCCGACAACCTCGCCGCGCTCGACCCGTGGTTCACCGACAAGTTCATGGATTAGCCCTTGTTTCAGGGGTGTTTCGATAACAACGGAGACGCAATTGGGTACGCATATCGAACCGGGCTATGCCCGACTGGAGCCGCAATCGAAGCAGGACGAGGCGAAGCTCGTCTCGGGCATCAAGGCGGTCGACCACTATCTCGCGCCGGGCATGAAAGTGGGGCTCGGCTCGGGCACGACGTCGCACTGGTTCGTGCGTGCGCTCGCGCCGCGCGTGAAGGACGGGCTCGATATCGTCGGCGTGCCGACATCGAACGCGACGCGCGAACTGGCGATCGAGCTCGGCGTGCCATTGACCGACCTCGGGCAGATCGACCGGCTCGACGTGACCATCGACGGCGCGGACGAGATCGATCATCAGGGCAGCATGATCAAGGGCGGCGGCGCGTGCCTGCTGTGGGAGAAGATCGTCGCGGCGGCGTCGCGCAAGATGGTCGCGGTCGTCGACGACAAGAAGGTCTTCGATACGCTCGGGCGTTTTCCGCTGCCCATCGAAGTCATCCAGTTCGGCTGGCAAAGCACGGAGCGTCTGCTGCGCGAGCTTTTCGTATCGGCGGGATTCGATGCGGGCATCAGAATAGAACGGCGCATGAAGAACGGCGCGCTCGTGGTGACGGACAGCGGCAACTGGATTCTCGACTGCCATCTCGAAGCCATTCCCGATCCGCTCGCGCTCGCGCCGCGCTTCAACGCCATTCCCGGCGTCGTCGAGCACGGCCTCTTTACCGGCATCGCGAGCGAGATGATCGTGGGTCATGCAAACGGCACGGCGAATATCGTCGTATTCGACGGAGCGCGCCAATGAGCGAGATCGCAAAGGAAGACACTGGCGCGACGCTCGACGTCTTTCGTCTGGACGGCGAAGTCTGCGTCGTCACCGGCGCGGCGCAGGGCATCGGTCTCGCGATAGCGAAGGCGCTGCGCAATGCCGGCGCGACGGTCGTCATCGCCGACCGCGAAGCGACGCTCGGGCAGCGCGCCGCCGACGCAATCGCAGGCAGCTTCGTCGCGCTGGACGTGACGGATTCATCATCGATCGATGCGGGCTTCGATGCGATCGTCGCCAAGCACGGCAGACTCGACGTGCTGGTCAACAACGCGGGCGTCGTGAAGAATGCGTCCGCGCTCGAAACCGACGACGCCGCGTGGCGCGCCGTGCTCGCCGTGAACCTCGACGGCGTGTTCTATTGCTGCCGCACCGCCGCGCGTCACATGTCGCGGCAAAAGAGCGGACGGATCGTCAACATCGCGAGCATGAGCGGGAGCATCGCGAACAAGCCCCAGCCGCAGGCATCGTATAACGCATCGAAAGCGGGCGTCATTCATCTCACGCGTTCGCTCGCCGTAGAATGGGCGGCGGACGGCATCCGCGTGAATTCCATCTCGCCGGGTTATGTCGGCACCGAACTGACCAAGCGCGGCTTCGAAAACGAGGCATGGCGCAAAGTCTGGCTCGACTACACGCCGCTCGAACGCATGGCGACGCCCGATGAGATCGCGCCGGGCGTCGTCTTTCTCGCGTCGCGTGCGAGCGCGTTCATGACGGGATCGGACATTGTGATGGACGGCGGCTATACGGTCTGGTGATGCAGCCACTCACAAGATGAACGGAGACGATGAACCTATGAGCGCACTCGATGCAATCCACGCATTGCGCGACGCCCTCGGCGCGGATGTGGTGGCCTTGCCGGAAGAATTCGGCGACAAGCGCGTGGTGGACTGGAGCGGCTTGCCAGGCGCCGTGCCGCTCGCGCTGGTCCGTCCGCGCGATACCGACGAAGTCGCGCAGGCGCTGGCGATCTGCACGCGCTACTGTCAGCCCGTGGTGACGCAAGGCGGCCTGACGGGTCTCGTCGGCGGCGCGAACCTGCGTGGCGGTGAAATTGCGCTAAGTCTGGAGCGCATGAACCGCATCGTCGAAATCGATGCTGTCTCCGCGACCATGACGGTCGAAGCGGGCGTCGCGCTGCAAACGGTGCAGGAAGCGGCGAGCGCCGCCGGGTTTTACTTCCCGCTCGATCTCGGCGCGCGCGGCAGTTGCGCCATCGGCGGCAACCTCGCGACCAATGCAGGCGGCAACCGCGTCATCAAGTACGGCATGATGCGCGACCAGGTGCTGGGGCTCGAAGCGGTGCTCGCGAGCGGCGAAGTCATCGGCGGACTCAACAAGATGATCAAGAACAACAGCGGCTACGATCTTCGCCATTTGTTGATCGGCAGCGAAGGCACGCTCGCGGTCATCACGCGTGCCGTGCTGCGTCTTCGGCCGAAACCGACGGCCACTGCGACCGCATGGTGTGGCTTGCCCGACTTCGCCGCCGTCACGACGCTCCTCACGCGCGCACAGGCGCAACTGGCAGCGGGCGTATCGGCGTTCGAAGTGATGTGGGCGGGCTATCACGACGCGGTGATCGCCAACCTCTCCGCGCTGCGCGCGCCGCTTGCCGAGGCGCATCCGTTCTACGTGCTGCTGGAAAGCGTCGGCACCGATCCCGAGCGACACAACGAAGCCTTCGAGGAATTTCTCGGCGGCATGCTCGAAGCGGGCGTGGTGACGGATGCGGCCATTGCATCGTCGGAAGCGCACGCCCGCGATTTCTGGGCGATCCGCGATGCGCCCGGCGAATATCAGCGCTTCATTCCGAATCACGCGGCCTACGACGTGAGCTTTTCGATCGCGCAGGCAGGCGTCGCCGCGGAGCGTTGCGAAGCGCGTCTGCGCGAGCAATGGCCCGACGCGCTCGTGATGACCTACGGCCATCTGGGCGACGGAAATATCCATATCGTCGTGGATGTGCCGAGCATGGGCAAGCACGATCACGACGAGATCGACCGTGTCATATACGACGTCACGCGCGAGTTCGACGGCTCGATCTCGGCCGAGCACGGCATCGGCACGAAGAAGCGCGATTATCTTCCTCGAAGCCGCCGCGAAAGCGATATCGCGGCGATGCGCGCGATCAAGTCGGCGCTCGATCCGCTCGGCATTCTGAACCCCGGCAAAGTGGTGTGACCGATGAAGCCAACTCTCTCGAACTGGCCCGAACCTCGCGCGTTCAGAGTCGATCTGTCGAGCGGCCTGATGGAGGGCACGGGCACGCGCTATCAAAAGCGTTTGAAGGATCTTGACGGCCTCTATGGCGATGCCGATGCCTTCTCCACGCTGGCTGCCGCGCGCGGCGACGAGGTCGTGTACGACGTGACCGATCATCGTCCGAGCGACGCGCCGGGCGACCTGATCACCGGCGTCACGCGCATGAGTCCCGGCAAGGTGGGCAACGAGTTCTTCATGACGCGCGGGCACATTCACGCGAACATCGACAGGCCCGAGCTCTACTTCGGACTCAAGGGGCATGGACTCATGTTGATGGAGTCGCCCGACGGCGAGACGCGTATCGTCGACATCGAGGCTCATACCGTGTGCTACGTGCCGCCGCGATGGATTCATCGCTCGGTGAATCTGGGTAGCGACGATTTCGTCATGCTGTTCTGCTATCCCGCGGATGCCGGGCAGGACTACGCGATCATCGAGCGCGCCAACGGCATGAAGCTGCGCATTGTCGATGACGGCAGGGGCGGCTATCGCAGCGAGGCGAACCCGGCGTATGTCGCGCGCAATGAGGCGCAGATCGCCGGTCTGCTGGCACGAACGGAGCGCGAATGATGGCATACGAAGCGGCAAGCAAGCCCACGTTCTGGTTCATCGGCGTGACCACCGCGCAGAGTTCGATCATGCGCGTGTTTCCCGAGTGGGCGAGGCATCTCGGTTTGGGCGATGTGCAGATGAAGGGCATCGACTTCGCGCCGCATGCGGATCACGAGGCGTATCGCGAGGCGGTGCGCTTTCTGCGCGATGATCCGCTTTCGCTCGGCGCGCTCGTCACGACGCACAAGATCGACCTGTATGCCGCGTGCCACGATCTCTTCGACGAGATCGACGAATACGCGCGGGCAATGAACGAGACCAGTTGCCTGTCTAAGCGCGACGGCAAGTTCGTCTGCCACGCCAAAGACCCGATTACCGCCGGCTTTGCGCTCGACGGCTTCGTGCCCGCGCAGCACTTTGCGACCTCGAAAGCGGAAGTGTTCGTGATGGGCGCGGGCGGATCGGCCATCGCGATCACGTGGCATCTGATGCAGGCGAAACGGGGCGCGGACCGGCCTTCGAAGGTGATCGTGTCGGACCCGTCGCACGAACGTTTGCGGGACATCGAACGCATTCACCGTGAGCTCAATCTCGGCGTGCCCTGCGAATACGTGCTCGTCTCTCAACCCGACGACAACGACCGCGTGATGGCGCGGCTGTCGCCGGGGGCGCTCGTCATCAATGCAACCGGGCTCGGCAAGGACAGGCCGGGCTCGCCGCTCACGGGCGCCGCCGTGTTTCCCGAACGCGCGATCGCATGGGAGCTGAACTATCGCGGCGATCTCGTGTTTCTGGATCAGGCGCGGGCGCAGCGTGAGCGCAGGCGCTTGCAGGTCGAGGACGGCTGGACTTACTTCATCTACGGCTGGACGCGCGTGATGGCCGAAGTTTTTCATGTCGATATCGCGACGCGCGGGCCGGCCTTCGAGGCGCTCTGCCGCATCGCCGCCGATGCAGGCAAGCCCGCGCCGCGCGCAGGCGCTGCCTGACGCCGAGGCTGATGGACGCCTTCTATCTCGCGATCGATGTGGGCACGGGCAGCGTGCGCGCCGCGCTCGTGGATGCGCGCGGCGTCGTGCGCAGTATCGCCGCGCACGAGCATGAGCAGATCGTGCCGCGCTACGGCTGGTCCGAACAGCGTCCGGCCGACTGGTGGTCGGGCGCCGCGCGTTCCATTCGCGAAGTGCTGGCGAGCGTCCCGGGTGCAGCGGCGCGTGTCGTTGCGGTGTGCGCGTGCGGCCAGATGCACGGCACCGTCCTGATCGATGACGACGGCAACCTCACGCGCGACACCGCACCGCTCTGGAACGACAAGCGCACCAGTGCCGAAGTCTCCGCGTTTCGAGCGCGAGCCGATTACGCGTCGCATGCAAGGCAGGCCGCCAATCCCGCGACGCCCGCGTGGCCCGCTTTCAAGCTGCAATGGCTGAAGGCGAACGATCCCGCCGCGTTCGAGCGCGCGACGACCGTGTTCATGCCGAAGGACTACGTGAACTTCCGGCTGACGGGCGAGCGCGCATGCGACTGGAGCGATGCATCGACCAGCTATCTGATGGATGCATCCACTCGCACATGGTCCTGCGCGCTTTTGGACGCCTTCGGCCTCGATGCCGCGAAGCTCGCGCCGATCCGCGCGCCGCTCGACATTCTCGGCGGCGTCACTCAAGATGCCGCCACGCAGACCGGCTTGCGTGAGGGAACGCCCGTGCTCGTCGGCGGGGCGGATTATCCGGTATCGGTGCTCGGCTCGGGCGTTCATGCGCCGGGGCTCGCGTCGGATATCACGGGAACGTCGTCGATCATCACCGTGATGGCCGATACGCCGATGCTGCACCCGGACGTCTCCAATCTCGTGACATGCGACGGTTCGTGGGGCCGCTTCATGCTGCTGGATTCCGGCGGCGACGCGATGCGCTGGGCGCGGCGTGCGTTCCATGAGAATGCCTTGTCCTACGATGTCATCACGCAGAAGGCCGCGAGCGCGCCTGTCGGTTCGGACGGCCTGTTCTTCCTCCCATATCTCACAGGCGAGCGATTGGGCGAACACGCCAACTCGCGCGCCCAATTCTTCGGCATCACGGCCAGGCACGGATTGGGGCACTTGCATCGCGCGGTCCTCGAAGGCGTTGCGTTCGCGGTGCGGCGTCAGATTGCGCTGCTTCGGCCGGAAGACGGCGGCGTCGACCGGATCGTGGCGGCGAGCGGCGGCGCGCGGGCCGCGTTGTGGCTCGCGATCAAGGCGAGCATGTATCGCACGCCGATTCTCGTTCCTGCCGAAGTGGAGTGCGGCGTGATAGGCTGCGCTGTCCTCGCGGCCACCGCGCACGGACAGTTCGCGCGTCTCGCGGATGCGGTCAGCGCCTTCGTCAAGTTCCAGAGCGAAGTGCAGCCCGACCCGCGCGCAAGCGACAGGTACGATCGCATGATGCCCATTTTCGAGGGGCTTTACGCGCAGGCGCAGCAGTTCTACGACGATCTCGACGCGCTCGACGCACACGCGTTCGCAGCGCATGCACGACAAGGATAATCAGGCTTTGATCAAGGCAATTCTGTGGGACATGGACGGCACGCTCATCCAGAGCGAGTCGCTGCATCTGGCGACGCTCGTCGAGGCGCTCGCGCATCACGGCGTGCAGGCGGGTCATGAAATGCATCCGCTCGTCTTCGGCAAGACCGGGCGCGAAGTGCATGCGCTCGTTCGTGAACGATTCGGGCTGACGGTCGATTTCGGCGAATGGTCGGCGTTTCGGGCGCGCTCGTACCTGAACGGCGCGCCGAAGCTCACGCCGCGTCCCGGCGCGCTCGAGGTGTATCGCGCGGCGAAGGCGGCCGGCATCACGCAGGCGATCGTATCGAACGCGTCGCGCATGTTGCTCGAAGCGAACCTGCGCGCGCTCGGAATCGAAGATCCCTCGCTCATCACGGTCAGCGTCAACGACGTGCGTCACGGCAAGCCGAGCCCGGAGCCGTACGTACGCGCAGCGTGGCTTTTGCGGCTCGCGCCGGAAGAGGTCGTCGCGGTCGAGGACAGTCCGACGGGCGCGCTCGGAGCGATCGCCGCGCACATGCGCGTGATCGGCTGGCCTATTGACGATGAAGCCGCCGCGCTCTTCCCCTCCGAAGCGGACATCGTGCGCTCGCTGGATGAACTCGCGGCGAAGCTCGGGCTCCCCCTTGAGGCGTTGCGATAGAGCGGTGACCTCGGGCCGCAGTCAACGCCATGTCTTGAACGCTTGCGTCATGACGGCGCATGTCCGCCAACATGGTCGACGCCGCTCGCATGGGTGCGCGGCATGAGCGCGTTCAAGAATGCAATGAGTTAGCGAAGCGTCTACGTGACGGGACGTCAGACCTTCGCTGAAGTCCAATCGCTCGCATTGCGTCCGACACCGCTTCGGCGCTCGAAGAGGACTCGATCCTCAACGCTAGGCTGAGTCTCCATGTGCCCAGCATCAGCAAGGTAGTCCGGATAGCAGCCGGAAATGCGGCGGCCGAACGGCTTCTGACGCTATCGGCCATCATTCTTCATCGTGCGAACCAACGCTCAGTCGTTCGCCATTCCACTCTGTTCCTTCCGCGCCAGGCAACAACGTTCGCACGTCCGGTCGCGAGCAACCTGAACTGTTCCCGCGATCTTCGAGCAGGGTTATCCCCCATCCGTCAAACGTCGAAAACATGTAATCATCTATATGAATTCGACGGAGAGACACCATGCAGTCCGATGACCGGTTGCCGCGTTACCAGCGCTTGCGCGACGAAATGGTTGCCCTGATCGCGGGGCGTCATTGGCGACCGGGCGAAGCGATTCCCACCGAGCAGGCGCTCTCTCAAAGCTACGGCGTGGCCGTCGGTACGGTGAGAAAGGCCGTCGATCTGCTCGTGGCTGAAGGTCTTCTCGAACGATTCCAGGGCAGAGGGACGTTCGTGCGCCGCGCGAACTTCGACGGTTCGCTGTTTCGCTTCTTCCGCTTCCAGACGCGACAAGGCGAACGCCGCATCCCGGAGAGCCGGATCTTGCGCCGGGAGATCGTCGATGCGCCATCGGCAGTCGCCGCGACACTGCAAATAGCACGGACGGCTCGCGTGATTCAGATGTCGCGTTTGCGGCTGATCGACGGCGTGCCGATGCTCGCCGAAGAAATATGGTTGCCGTACGCGCGCTTTGCGGCGTTTGCCAAGATGGACTTGCACGAGATCGGCGATCTTCTCTACCCGGTGTACGAAACGCAGTGCAATCAGATCGTGGCGTCCGCCACTGAAACCCTG
This sequence comes from Caballeronia sp. GAFFF1, assembly GCF_023630705.1. Taxonomy (GTDB): domain Bacteria; phylum Pseudomonadota; class Gammaproteobacteria; order Burkholderiales; family Burkholderiaceae; genus Caballeronia. The sequence goes on along the minus strand of NZ_JALQEM010000041.1, from coordinate 287,684 downwards.
ACCGTCGAAGCCATCGGCTCACGGCACGCGAGACTCCTGAACATCGAACCGGGCGCGCCGGCCGTCGTCATCGAACGTCTTGCATTCGGCTACGACCGGCAGCCGCTCGAATGGCGCCGCTCGCGTGGTCCCGCAAGCGAGTTCATCTATCAGGCAGAGATTCGCTAGTGGTCGAGCGCTAACGGAAGCGCGTTGTTCTGAATACAACCGGCGACGGAGACGGCATGTTCAACTGGTTCAAGGAAATTTCGGGCAATGAACGCAGGACGTTCTGGGCCTGCTTCGGCGGATGGGCGCTCGATTCGCTCGACGTGCAGATGTTCAGCCTCGTCATTCCGGCGATCATTACGGAGTGGTCGATCAGCCGCACGCAGGCGGGGCTGGTGAGCGGCGTCACGCTCGTTGCGTCGGCGCTGGGCGGGTGGATTGCCGGCATGTTGTCCGACCGGTTCGGACGCGTCAGAACACTGCAATGGACCGTCGCGTTCTTTTCCGTGTTCACCTTCCTGTGCGCGTTCTCGCAGAACTATTCGCAGTTTCTCGTGCTGAAGACGTTGCAGGGTTTCGGCTTCGGTGGAGAGTGGGCGGCAGGCGCCGTGCTCATGGCCGAGACGATCCGCAACGAGCATCGCGGCAAGGCGATGGGCAGCGTGCAGAGCGCATGGTCCGTCGGCTGGGGCGCAGCCGTGTTGCTCTATGCGCTGATGTTCTCGCTCGTGCCGGCGGCCACGGCATGGCGCGTGATGTTCGCCATCGGCATCGTTCCCGCGCTTCTGATTCTGTATGTCCGGCGTGGCGTGCAGGAGCCGGAAGCGCCGGCCCGATCGGCGCAAGCGACGCGTGACCCGCGAGTGCGCCGCAAGGAAGCGCAACCTACAGGAGTGGCCGGCATCTTTTCAGCGGGAATGCTTCGCATGACGTTGATCGGCGCGCTCTTGGGCGTCGGCGCGCACGGCGGTTACTACGCTCTGATGACGTGGCTGCCGACGTTCCTGAAGAGCGAGCGGCATCTGTCCGTGCTCGGTACTGGCGGCTATCTCGCCGTGGTGATCGTCGCGTTTTTTTGCGGGTGCCTCGTCAGCGCTCAATTGCTGGACCGCATCGGTCGTCGAAGAACCATTCTCGTATTCGCCATCTGCTGCGTGATAACGGTGGTCGCCTATTTGTTCCTTCCGCTCGGCAATACCGCGATGCTTTTCTTCGGCTTTCCGCTCGGTTTCTTCGCGGCGGGCATTCCCGCGAGCATGGGCGCGCTGTTCAACGAGCTGTATCCGCGCGGCGTGCGCGGCACGGGCGTCGGCTTTTGCTACAACTTCGGTCGCGTCGTCTCCGCGGGATTCCCTGTGCTCGTCGGGCATATGTCGGCGAATATGTCGCTCGGCACGGCGATCGGCATCGATGCGGCTCTCGCCTACGCCATCGTCGTGCTTTCTGTGCTGATGCTGCCGGAGACGCGCGGCCGCGTGCTGGGCGAAGTCGCTCCCGGCGCGGAGGACGCAGGGCCGCTCGCTCACGCTTCGAGGCATTGACGCGCCCGCCATTCACGCGGCGTCGAAACCATTGATGAGGAAAGACCCATGCTCCCTGAGTCGGAGACAGACGTGAGCCGTCGAAAGGATGCGCACCGTCGATCCGGGATCGCACCAGTCGATACGCATGCTCATGTCTTCAGGCGCGGTCTTCCGCTCGCCGCGCATCGCCGCTATGCACCCGATTACGACGCGCCGTTGCAAGCCTACCTCGCGCAACTCGATGCCCATGGGATAGCGCGCGGCGTGCTCGTGCAGCCCAGCTTTCTCGGCACCGATTGCGGCTATCTGCTCGATGCATTGGGTCGCGCGCGCGACAGGCTGCGTGGCGTCGCTGTGATCGCGCGGGATTGCGAACCGCATACGCTGGCCGATATGGCCCAAGCAGGCATCGTCGGCATCCGGTTGAATCTGATCGGGCACGCCGACAATCCGCTCGACCACTGGGTGAGCGCGCGCACGCTGGCTCATGTGCGGGAGCTGGCATGGCATGTCGAAGTGCACGCGGAAGCGGCAAGACTCGAAGGCATCGTCGCGCCGCTTCTCGAAGCGGGCGTCGATGTCGTCGTCGATCATTTCGGCAGGCCCGATCCTGCTCTCGGCGCAAGCGATGCAGGCTTTCGCCGTCTGCTCCAATTCGCTCGATCAGAGCGCGTGTGGGTCAAGGTATCCGGGGCATACCGCAACTGGCCAAACCACGACGTCGTCGAGCGCGAGGCCCGCGAGGCATTCGATCTTTTGAGGGATGTTTACGGGCTGCATCGCCTGATGTGGGGTAGCGACTGGCCTCATACGCAGTTCGAGGGCACGGAGCAAATGTCGGGATCGCTCGCACTGTTGCACGCGCTGATCCCGAACCCGGAAGAACGCAACGTCGTGCTGACGCACACGCCCGCGAGCCTTTACATGTTCGATCACGACGCCGCCGAATAGCTACGCGCCCGACATCCCCAACCAGGCCGCGCCGCTCACCGGGGCAACACACTTCGAACGGAAGACAGATTAAATGACTCCTTTAGACATCGATTTATTGCTCACCGCGCTCTTCAGCGTGCTGGTGTTGGTCGCGCTCATCGTGTCGCGCATCAAGATGCATCCGCTTCTTGCGTTGCTCGTCGTATCCATCGGCGTGGGCTTCGCCACCGGCATGGAGCCGGGAAGCATCGTCAAGCATCTGACGAACGGCGCGGGAAAGACATTGGGCGCGGTGGGCGTGGTCATCGCGCTGGGCGCGATGCTCGGCAAGATCCTCGCCGATGCGGGTATCACCGAGCAGATCGCCGAAGCCATGCTGAGGCGCGCCTCTGACCGGATGATTCCGTGGGCCATGACCCTCGTGGCGTTCGTCGTGGGCATTCCGATGTTCTTCGAAGTGGGGCTGGTTGTCATGCTGCCGCTGATCTTCAGCGTGGCGCGCAAGCTGGAAAGCCATGCCCGTTTCAAGGGCTCGGCTTATGTGTACGTCGGTGTGCCGGTGATTTCGGCGCTGGCCGCCATGCACGGCATGGTCCCGCCTCATCCCGGGCCATTGACCGCGATCGCCACGCTCAAGACTTCGGTGGGCCCCACCATGTTGTATGGCTTTCTGGCGGCGATTCCCGCGATGGTGTTGGGAGGCCCGCTCTATGGCGCGTTCATTTCGCCCCGCATGAGCACGAGGCCCGATCAGGGCTTGCTGGACCAGTTCACCGTCGTCGAAGAGGGCGGCACGCACCGGCGGCCTGCCGTCGGTCTCGGCGTGTTGGCGGCCTTGTTGCCTGCCATATTGATGCTGGTTCATGCTGTCGCTGAAATGGTCTTGCCGAAGGGTTCGCCGACGCTGCATGTGGCGAGCTTCCTCGGCAATCCGCTGATCGCCATGTTGCTAGGCGTACTGTTCGCTGTGACGACCTTGGTCCTCGCCCGGGGAGGCGATGCCGAGAAGCTGCGTCACGCGCTCGGCACCAGTCTCAAGCCGATTGCATCCATCATCATGATCATCGCGGGAGGCGGCGCATTCCAGGAGATGCTGACGAGCGCAAAGGTGGGCGAGGCCATCGTGCATCTGACGCAGCACTTCGCCTTTCCCCCGCTGGTTCTGGGCTGGCTGATCGCCATGGCGCTTTCCGTCTCGACCGGGTCGGCGACGGTGGGTATCGTCGGCGCAGCGGGTTTGCTGGCCCCGCTTGCCGGAGCCGATCCGAGCCTCAACTTGCCGTTGCTGGCTTTATCGATTGGCTGCGGTTCTCTGTTCTTCAACTACGCGAACCACGCCGGGTTCTGGATGGTGAAGGAATCGTTCGGCATGACCATGGGCGAAGCCACCAAAACGATCTCGGTGGTTCAATCCATCGTGGCGGTGGTCGGCCTGGTCATGGCGCTCGTGTTCAATGCAGTTATCAGTGTTCACTGACCCGCCCGGGTGCGAGCTTTGAGTGGCAAGCAGCGGACTCGCGATGATGGCGGCGGGCTCTTCAGCGCCACCACTGCAATCGACTGGAAAAAGCGCGTCTGTCAGCTCGCCGCGACCACGGCGATCTCCACGAGCAACGCCGGCGACGCCAGTTGCGCTTGCAACGTCGCCCGCGCCGGCGCGCAGCCTTCGGGCACCCACGCGTCCCAGACTTCGTTCATCCCCGCAAAGTCGCGCTCGATGTTCGCCACCCACACTTGCGCCGACACCAGACGCGTTCTGTCGATGCCCGCTTTGTCCAGATAGCCATCGATCTTTTCGAGCACGCTGGCGGTCTGCTGCTTGATGTCGGGCGTCTGGTCGGCGGACGTCTGCCCGCCGATGAACACGAGCCCGCCCGCCTTGACGACGCGGCTCATGCGCTGATTGGTGTCGATACGAACGATATCGCTCATTGAAAGCTCCTTTGAATGCGAGGTCCGCGCATGCCGTCGGCACGCGCGGCGGTTGAGAAGATGGAATCAGTGCGCGACGAGCGTCGCCGCGTCGCTCTGTGACGACCCGGCGCGCGTATCGAACCGGTCGATGGCGAACGCATCGAGCGAAAGGGAAGGCGCGCCGTCGAGCATGAGTTCGGAGACGAGCTTGCCGCAGCCCGGCCCGAGCTGAAAGCCGCTGCCGCAATAGCCGAACGAGTAGTACAGATTCGACGCAGTGCGGCTCGCGGATATCACCGGCAGTTCGTCTTCGGTGAAGGCTTCGACGCCCGCCCACGCCCGATTGACGCCGAGATGACGCAGATGCGGAAAGAGATCGGTCACGGTCTGCGCGCTCTTCACGAGGCGCATGAAGTCAACTTCGCCGTGGCGGTTCGCCAGCTCGGCAATGCCGATCAGCTTGCCGCCGATCACCACCGTGCCGTTATCGAACTGCTTGAACGACAGCGGCCGGCCCGTCGCGCCGAGCGTTGCGCGGCAGAACGGCGCGACGCGATGCGTGACCATCAGCATGAGCCCTTCGGGATGCACGGGCACGCTCTCGCCGGCCTGCATCGCGAGTTCGCCGGACCACGCGCCTGACGCGATGAGCATCTTTTCGGCGCTGAACGTGCCGCGTGGCGTCTGCGCGGTCCATCGCGCGCCGCGTGGTTCGATGCGCCTGACCGGCGTGCCTTCCAGAAACCGCGCGCCGAGCCGTTGCGCGGCGAGCCGGAACGCAGTCGTCGTGCGATACGGCAGCGCGTAACCGTCGCGCTCGACCCAGATGCCGCCCGTCACGTGTTTCGCAAGCGCGGGTTCGAGTTCGAGCACGGTCTGCCGATCGATCACCTTCTCGTGCGTGAATCCATGCGATTCGAGCAGCGCCACGCGCTCGCGGCACGCGTCGAGCTCCGCTTCGGTTTCGGCAATCTTCAGTTGTCCTGATGGGACGAATCCGCCGTCTTCGCCGAGCAGTTCTTTCATGCCATGCCACATGTCACGCGACATGAGCGCGAGCGGAATCTCGGGCAGCGGACGCCCGAGCGTGCGCACGCCGCCCGCGTTGACGCCCGACGAGTGCCGCGCCACATAGTCGGCTTCGAGCACGACGACCCTCGCGCCGCGCATCGCGAGATGGAATGCGCTGCTGGTGCCGTGCAAGCCGCCGCCCACGACGATCACATCGGCTTCGCTAATTTCATTCACCGGCGAGTTCTCCGAGCGTGAGCGGCTTGATCGGCGGGCGAATGCGGTAGTAGCCGACCTCGGCCGGCGACACGCGCCGCGCCTGAGCGATGACCTCCGTCACCGTCAGCCCGCACATGCGGCCCTGACACGGCCCCATGCCGCAGCGTCCGAACGACTTCGCCTGATTCGGCCCGACGCAGCCCAGCTCGACGAACTGGCGCAGCTCGCCCGCGGTGACTTCCTCGCATCGGCAGACGATTGTCTCGTTCTTCGGAATGCGGTTCGCATCGCGCGGACGATACAGCGAATCGAGGAACGGGCGGATGCGCATGGCGCCTGCGAGATCGCGTCGGAGCGACGCCGCTTCGAGATTGCGCCTGGCCGGATCGATCGCGCCGAGTTGCGCCGCCACCGCGACGCCCGAGAGCGCGCCTTGCAGCGCCGCCGCCTGCGCGCCGCCGATGCCCGCGCCATCGCCCGCGACGAAGATGCCGGGCACGTCCAGTTCGCCCCATGCGTCGGTTTTCGGCGTGAAGCAGAGTTGCGCATGGTCCCAACGATGCGCCGCCCGCAAGGCCTGCGTGAACTGCGTGTTGGGTACGACGCCCTGATGCAGCAAGATCACGTCCGCTTCGATGCGATGCGCCGCGCCCTGCGTCGTGAAGCTGAGCGCGCTCGCATGCTCCACGCCGTCCGCGCCGATGCGCGATTCCACGCGCAGGTCGTCGGCGGCTTCGAACATAGGCACGCCCGCTTCGCGCAGCGTGCGCATCAGGTGCAAGCCTTTGCTCAGATACGGCCACGCGCGCAACGCCGACAGCATGTGACGCTTCGCGCGCCAGCGGTCTTCGTGGCGCGTCGTATCGACGAGTGCGCGAATCGGCACGCCCGCGCGGACGTATTGCCAGCCGAGCAGATACAGGAGCGGTCCGCAGCCCGCCAGAACCGGCGGCGCGGCGGGCACTTCGCCCGCGCTCTTGAGAAGGATCTGCGCCGCGCCCGCCGTCAGCACGCCGGGCAGCGTCCAGCCGGGAATCGGGAACGGCCGCTCCATCGCGCCGCTCGCGAGAATCACGCGCTCGGCCTCGAAGCTGCCGATCTTGCCGTCCTTCAGATAGTTGATGCCGCGCTCGCGCGTGACCTGCCACACGGTCGCGCCAGTCAGATGCCGCGCGCCCGATGACGCGAACGCCTGCGCGATCGCGCCGCCTGCCGCGTAGTCGGGACCGAGAATCTCCCTGCGGCGGGCATCGGCGCGGCCGATGCCGCGATAAATCTGCCCGCCGGCGGCATCCTGTTCGTCGATCAAAACGGTCTTGAGGCCCGCGCGCGCCGTTCGCGTCGCGGCGCTCATGCCCGCGGGACCCGCGCCGATCACGACAACATCCACGGCTTCGGCGTTCGATGAGACGAGGTTAGCGTCCATGCGCGTTCTCCAGCGATGCGTCGGCAGTATCGGTATCGACGGATGGCGGCAGATCGCGCGCCCCTTCCTGCGAACGGATGCGCATGCCGGCCCGCACTTCGACCATGCAGCTCTGGCGGCTCGGCACGCCGTCGATCTCGACCAGACATTCGAAGCACGCGCCCATCATGCAGTACGGCGCGCGCGGGGCGCCGGAGACCGGCGTCGCGCGAAACCGCGACACGCCGGCCGCGAGCAGGGCCGCCGCGACCGAGCGCCCGCCCGGCACGCTCAGGGCCTGACCGTTGAAGAAGATGTCGATGTTCGCGCTGTGGGCGCCCGGCAACGGCTTGAAAAGCGAAGGTGTCGATGAAGTCATGTCGTGCTTGCTCAATGTGCGGAGATGAGTTCTTCGGCGTGCTCGAAGCGGCGCGCGGAGAAGGCGGGAAGCTCGTCGGGAATCGGCGCGCCGAGAATCCACGGCGCAATGCGCATGGCGTGCGCGGCGGCGAGCGTCACGCCGCTGTGGCAGGTCACGACGAACGCGCCGGGATGCGCCTCGGACTGGTCATAGACCGGAAAGCCGTCCGGGCTGTAGACGCGCAATGCGGCCCACATGCGGACGAGCCGCACGTGTTCGAGCAGCGGGAACGCGCGCACGGCACGGCGGGCAATATCGGCGAGGACGTGTGTCGTCGTGAAGTCGTTGAAGCCGACTTCTTCCATCGAATCGCCGAATTGCAGGCTGCCTTCGTCGGTCTGACGCACGTTGAGCGTCGGATAATGCAGGAACGGCGCGACGCGCTCGCTCACCAGCACCTGTCCGCGATTCGGCGCGACCGGCGCATTCAGCCCGACGAACGGCGCGAGCGTACGATTGCCGAGGCCGGCGGCGAGCACCACGCGTCCGGCGCGATACGTTGCGCGCTTGCCGTGCACGACAAAGCCGTTTCTCTCGGGCACGATGCGTTCGGCGCGCTCGGCCGACACGAGGCGCACGCCGCGCGCCTGCATCGACGTGTGAAGGCCGCGCAGCAGCTTGAGCGGATTCACATGGCCGTCCATCGGCGTGTAGCTCGCGCCGATCACCTTCGGCCCGATCTGCGGAATGCGCTCGCGCACTTCGGCGGCCGTGAGCATCTGGTACGGGTAGTCGCCCAGTTCGGCTTGCAGCGTCGAGAGACGCTTCTCGCGGTCGGCGAGCTCGGCGTCGTTGAAGCAGAAGTGGAAGCCGCCGGGCTGACGCAGCGCGACGTCGACGCCCGATTCGCCGTGCAGCGATTCCGCTAGCGCCGGCCAGCGCATCGCCGAACTGCGCGACCATCGCGCGTAAGGCGACAGGCCGTAGCCCTTGCCCTGAATCCACACGAGGCCGAAGTTGCCGCGCGAGGCACGAAAGCCGCCGTCGTCTTCATCGAGCACGGTCACGCGCGCGCCTTCGCGGGCGAGGCCGTACGCGACAGCGGAACCCACCAGGCCGCCGCCCAGCACGAGTACGTCGGGACTAACAGAAGTCATCGGGCTTCTCCGATCAGGATACGGTCCAGTCCGACCATGCGGTCGAGCAGGATCATCAGGAGCACCGTGCCGACGATCAGCACCGCGGACACGCTCGCGACCAGCGGATCGATCGTCTGCGCGATCTGGTTGTACATCGCCACGGGCAGCGTCGTGGTGCCGGGCGTGGCGACGAAGATGGTCATCGTCAGCTCGTCGAAGCTCTGGATGAACGAGAGCACCCAGCCGCCCGCGACGCCCGTGCGGATCATCGGCAGCACAACGCGGCGAAACGCGGTGAAGCGGCTCGCGCCGCACGAAAGCGCCGCGCGTTCGGCATCGCGATCGAGCCCCACCGCCGACGACAGCGCGAGCCGCAGCGCATACGGCAGCACGATCACCACATGCGCGCATACCAGCGACCAGAACGATCCCGACAAATGGAGCATCGACAGAAACCGAAGAAACGCGATGCCGAGCACGACGGCCGGAATCATCATCGGCGAGAGAAAGAAGCTGGTGAGCGCGGCGCGGCCGGGAAAGCGGTAGCGCGCAATGGCCAGCGCGGCGGGCACCGCGAGCAGCACGCCGATGGTCGCCGCCGCGAACGCGAGCTTGATCGACAGCCAGAAGGCGGACACGATGTCGCCGTTCTCGATGATCGCGTGGAACCAGCGGAACGACGCGCCATCGAAGGGCATCGAAATGAAGCCCTTGTCGGTGAACGCAACGAGCATCACCACGGCGAGCGGCGCGAGGATGAAAGTCAGAAAGAGCGCATTGAAGACGAGCGCGAGGGGGCCGTTCTGTTTCATGTGCATGTCCTCGCGTTCAGTCGAAAATGTGCTTGAAACGGCGTTCCGCAAGACGGCTGCATCCCATCACGATGGCCACGTTCGCGATCAGCAGCAACACGGCGATGCTCGCGCCGAGCGGCCAGTTGAGCGTGCCGAGAAATTCGTCGTACGCGGCGGTGGCGACCACCTTGAGCCGCCGCCCGCCGATGAGCGCGGGCGTGGCGAACGCGGACGCCGACAGCGCGAAGACGATGATCGAACCCGACAGCACGCCCGGCATGATCTGCGGCAGCACCACGCGCCGAAACACCTTGAGCGGCGATCCGCCGAGCGAGCGGCCTGCCCATTCCACCTGCGGATCGAGCTTCTGCATGTTGGCCCAGACGGACATCACCATGAACGGCACCAGCACGTGCGTGAGCGCGATGATCATGCCGGTCATCGTGAAGACGAGGCGGATGGGTCCATCGGTGACGTGCAGCGCCTGCAACACGTTGTTGAGCACGCCGTTGTTGCCGAGCAGGATCTGCCAGCCGAGCGTGCGCACGACCACCGAGATGAGCAGCGGCCCGAGCACGATGAGGAGACACAGCGATTGCCACGGCTTTCTCATGCGCGCGAGGATGATCGTCTCCGGCACGCCGAGCACGATGGAGAGCAGCGTGACGCCGAACGCGAGGCCCGCCGTGCGCAGAAAGATCGTGCCGTAATACGGGTCGCTCACGACTTCCCAGTAGTTCGCGAGCGTGTACGCGGACGTGACGCCCGCCGTATCGCTGAAGACGCGAAACGAGAGCAGCAGCGTGAGCATCAGCGGCACGAGCAGCAGGCCGGTGAAGAGCAGCAGCGCGGGCCCGGAGAGCAGCCACGGCGCTGCGCCGGGGCGGGCGTCGTCAAGCGTGGCCATGCTGCGTCTCCCTGCTTTCCTGCGTGAGCACACGCAGATCGTCGTCGGTCCAGGCGAGGCCCACCTCATCGCCTTCTTCGGGCGGCGGCGCGCCGTGGTTCGGCTGGGCGACGCGCAGCTTGCCGAGCGCGGTGTCGACTTCGAGCAGCCATTGATTGCCGACGAACACGCGCGTCGCGATGTGGCCTTTGATGCGCGCATCGCCGTTAGCGAGATGCACCTTCTCCGGGCGGATATAGACGTTCACCGCGCCATCCACCTGACGCCCTTCGTGCGGCACATGCAGTTGCGTGCCGGCGACGTCGACCACCGCGCAGCGCGGATTGCGCAGCAGCACTTCCCCCGCGAACGCGTTCGTGCGGCCGAGGAACGTCGATGCGAACGCCGTCGCGGGGCGCTCGTAAGCGTCGTACGGCGTCGAGAGCTGCGCGATGGTGCCGCGATGCATCACCGCGATGCGGTCGCTCATGGTCATCGCTTCGACTTGATCGTGCGTGACGAGAATCGTCGTGATGCCCAGGCGCTTCTGAATGGCGCGCAGTTCGATGTGCATTTCCTCGCGCAGCTTGGCGTCGAGATTGGACATCGGTTCGTCGAGCAGCAGCAGTTCCGGCTGCATCGCGATGGCGCGCGCAATGGCGACGCGCTGCCGCTGGCCGCCCGACAACTCCTTCGGATACCGATGCCCGAGACCCTTGAGCCGCACGAGCGCGAGCGCCTCCTCGATGCGTTCCTCGCGCTCCCGGCGCCTGACCTTGCGCATCTCCAGGCCGAAGCCGACGTTGCCCGCCACCGTCATGTGCGGAAACAGCGCGTAACTCTGAAAAACCACGCCGATGCCGCGTTTCTCCGGGCGTTCGTTCGTAATGTCGCGGCCGTCGAGCTCGATGCGGCCGGTCGTCGGCGTGACGAAGCCCGCGACCATCTGCAAGGTCGTGGTCTTGCCACATCCGGACGGGCCGAGCAGGGACAAGAACTCGCCGCGTTCGACCGAGAGATCGAGCTGTTCGATTGCCGTGAAATCGCCGTAGCGTTTGGAGATGCCCTGAAGCGTCAGAAATGCCATGCGCGTGACTCCTTCGACAGATGCTCGTTTAGCGCTCGACCGTGCGATTCCAGCGTTCCGTCCATTCGGTGCGATGCTGGTTGATGGTCGCCCAGTCCACCGCGGTCAGCTTCGCCACCTGATCGGGACCATAAGGCACGCGCGCCGCGACTTCGGGCGCGAGTTTCACCGTCTTGTTGACCGGACCGAGCCCGATGTTCTGCGCTTGCAGCATTTGGACTTCCGGCGTCAGCAGGTACTGGACGAACTCCTGCGAGAGCTTCGGCTGCGCGTTCTCCGCGACGACGCACGCCGCAACCTGCAACGCGACCGCGCCTTCCTTCGGGTAGATGAACTTGAGCGGGAAGCCCGTGTTCTGCAATGCGACGGCGCGGCCGCTGCCGTAAGGCGCGAGAATCACGTCGCCGGACTGCATCTGGCCGTCCATCTCGCCGGGCGTCGGCGCCCACGAGAGCACGTTGGGCGCGACTTGCTTGGTCATCGCGGTGAAGCCGGGGTCGATGTTCTTCTCGCCGCCGCCCGACAGCCGCGCGAGCATGACGAGCGTGTGCAGGCCGTAGGTGTTGGTGATCGGCGGCACGCCGAGCTTGCCCTTGATGCGCGAGTCTTCGAGCACCTTCCACGAATCGGGCGGCGGCAGGCCGGCTTTCTTGAATGCTTCCTCGTTATAGCCGATGCCCGTTGCCACCATGCCGACGCCGATCGCGCTCGGGCCGATCTTCGCGAGCGGATAGACGTCGTTCATGACGGGCGCGTCGTCGAGCTTCGCGCACAGGTTCATCTGCATGGCCTGATACATCGGGCCGTCGTCCATCACCGCGACATTGATCTGCTGATGCCCTCGTTGCGCCTGCAACTTCGCGAGCGTGTCGCTCGAATTGCCCGCCACGTAGACGACCTTCACGTTATGCGACTTCTCGAAGGCCGGGATGATCTTCTGCCGATAGAGCTGCTCGTTCGAGCCGCCTACGTTCGCGACGTACAGCGTGGTTTCGGCCTGCGCGAGCATCGGCGTGGCGCAGGCTGCGGCGAGCGCCAGAGCGGTGATCGTGGGGCGAGCGGAAAGGGCGGACAGACGGCGATGCAACGCTCTTTTCATGACGTGATCTCCATGGCGGGGGGCGTGGGACGCGGGGTGTGGTCCCGTCGATGAATCGAGTGTCGCGCCGACAGTTCATATCGTCCAATACAAATAAAATACTGACCTATGCACAGTTGATATACATTGGCTCGTCATCGTGGTCAGCACTTAGGGGAAAGCACGCATGAACCTGAAGCATATCGAGGCGTTTCGCGCGGTCATGGTGTCGGGATCGATGACGGCCGCAGCCAAGGCGCTCTACACGTCGCAGCCGAACGTGAGCCGCCTGATCTCGCAGCTCGAACGCGACACGGGCCTGCAGCTTTTTCAGCGCAGCGGCGTGCGGCTCATTCCGACGAGCGAGGGCACGGCGTTCTTTCGCGAGGTCGAGCGCGCGTTCGTCGGCTTGCAGGGCCTCGCCAACGCGGCGGCCCAGATTCGCAATCTGGGCAGCGGACGTTTGCGCATCGCGGCGATGCCATCGGCCGGCATGACGCTCGTGCCGCACGCGATCAAGCGCTTCGTCGCGCTCTTTCCGGACGTGACGGTCTCGCTGCATGTGAACACGTCGGGTACGGTCAATCACTGGACGGCATCGCAGTTCTGCGATCTGGGCGTCGCGGTCTATGTGAGCGAGGCGTCGGATTGCGAGGTCGAGCAGCTATCGAACGTGCCGGCTGTCTGCGTGATGCCGGCGAATCACCGGCTTGCGGCCAAGCGCAGCATCCGTCCGAAGGATCTCGAAGGGGAATCGTTCATCTCGCTGTGTCACGGCGACGGCACGCGCGCCGCCATGGACGATGTGTTCCAGCGCGCGGGCGTCCAGCGCGTGCTCGCCATCGAGGCGCAATACACGGCGATGTGCTGCGAAATGGTTCGTCACGGCATGGGCGTAACGCTTGCGCATCCAATCGTCGCTCGCGACTTCGCGGGGCCGGAGATCGTCATCCGGCCGTTTCTGCCGCACACGCGTTTTCCGACGTATCTGCTGTTTCCGCCGCATCGTCCGCGCGAGCGGCTCGCGTCGGCTTTCGTCGAGGTGCTGCGCGGACTGCATGATGAATTGCTCGATGAGGTCGTCGAGACGGAGAGGAGGCGAGGGCGAGGGCGGGGTTAGCCGAGTGTGATTTCGACCTTGCTATCGTGATCGTTTCCTCTTGCCTCTTATCTCTCACCGCCCGAAGGCGCTGCGTTCTTCGTCTTGTCATTCGGTTCGATTCGGTCCGCCGCTTTTATTACGGATTACGAAGTGTATAGATGAGCCGCGATCCGGTCGAAGTCGGACTCGGGCTAGTACTGCTGGTAATCGCTTCTCTGCGCTCGACCCGAAACCCGGCAGCGGGCGGCTGGGCGAGAGACTTTTTGACCGCGATGCCGACCACTCGCCCGGTGCCTGCGTTCAGCACAACGACGACCGTTCGCTCGTGGCACAGCGTGCGAACACGCTTAGACCGCCCGCAATCAACCAAGCCTCTTTCAGCATTAATTACCGCACGAGAGCGTTTGCGCGTGCTGTGATACCCTGCACTCCGTGCGACGGCGCTCTATCAGCATGAAACAGCGCGAACAAATTACCGGTCTCGGGTTTTGACATCAAGAAGGTCCGCGGCCCGCCGTAAAAACAGCTAGTGCCATGCGCACATTTCTTCTGCGGTCGAAGGTCAATCGTCACGCCGTGTCCGGCGGACATCCCGCCACCGAAGCCTCACCTTTACAGACCGGGCGCTTTCGCCCTACACAAAGAACGGTCGCCATCGCGACGCGTTTCAGGATTTGCCAGATGAAACCGGTAAGGAATCTCTTTCGCTCGCGCTTTGGCCGCTTCGTCGCGTACGGCGTCGCGGTCGCCGCGCTGATCGCCACTGCGGGCGCCATCGCGTGGCGTCATCATGCCGATGCCACGCACCACGAACCGCTCGCGCTGGCCGGCGTGGCGAGCGCGATGCGTGCTGACGCGAAGCCGTGGACGCATCGCGAGAAAGACGTCTCTCAGCTCATGGACGATATCCGCGCCCGCGATGTGGTCGCCATCGGCGTGAGCCGCGATGCGATTCTCGTATCGACGCAGCGCGGCGAGAAGTACTACGTCGCCGACCATAACGGCGCCTTCTCGAATGCGCTCTTGATCGGCGATATGAAGTCCGGCGAAGCCGCGTCGTATCAACTCGTCTGGCTGCCGGACGCGAACGTGCAAACGGGCATGGCGCGATGGGACGATGACTTCAATCGCCTGCGCGATATCCTGAGCATCCTGTTGCCCGTCGCGATGGTCGGCGGCTTGTTGTGGTTCATGCGCCGCGAGATGCGCGGCGGCGCGCAATTGCTGGCGAAATCGCCGGCGATGCGCTTCGACGACGTTATCGGCGCGGGCGAAGCGAAAGCCGCGCTCGCGGACGTGCGCGCGTGGCTGACCGAGCCCGCGCAATTCACCGGCATGGGCGTGCGCGCGCCGTGCGGCATCCTCATGACGGGCGGGCCGGGCGTCGGCAAGACGCGTCTCGCGCAGGCGCTCGCGGGCGAATGCGGCGCGAACTTCATCGCGATCACGGGCAGCTATTTCAGCGCGAAGTACTATGGCGTCGGCATTCAGAAGGTGAAGCATTTGTTCGAACTCGCGCGCAAGAACGCACCGACGGTCATCTTCATCGACGAAGCGGACGGCCTCGGCAAGCGCACTGACACGGGCGGCGGTCCGGTCGAAGCCGAGAGCAACCGCATCATCAACCAGCTGCTTGCCGAGATGGACGGCTTCGCGTCCAACGAAGGCGTCATCATCGTTGCGGCGACGAATCACCCGGACAATCTCGACGAGGCGCTGCGTCGCCCGGGCCGTTTCGATCGGACCATTCAGGTGCGTTTGCCCGATATCGAGGACCGCGAGAAGATCCTGCGTTTCTACGCGGCCAATCTGAAGACGAAGGCAGGCGACATCGACTTCACGCAGCTCGCGCGACTGACCACGGGCTTGTCGCCGGCCACGCTCGCGATGATCGTGAATCAGGCGGGTCTCGTCGCGCGCAAGGCCGGCGATACGGAAGTCGCGGCCAGTCATTTCGTCGAGGCGATCAAGATCGCGCGCATCGGCGACATCAACGGTGCCGAGCGCGCGTTGTCGGACGACGAGCGCACGCGCATTGCCATTCACGAAGCCGGGCACGGGCTCGTTGCGGCGCTGCTGAATACGGGCGTGCTCGAAGAAGTCACGATTCTGCCGCGCGGCGGCGCGCTGGGCGTCGCGCTCATCACGAAGGCGCAGGACAAGCATCTCTATCGCGAAAGCGAGATGCGTAACGAGATTCAGGTGTTGCTGGGCGGACGCAACGCGGAACTGTTGATGTTCAACGAGGCATCGAGCGGCGCGGCGCAGGACTTGCAGGAAGCATCGCGCATCGGGCTGGATATGGTCTCGAAGTTCGGCTTCAATAACGACGGAAATCTGTTCAGCCTCGCCGCGTTGCCGCAACAAGTCGCCGGTCTGCAATTGAAGACGGCGATCGGACATGCGAACGAGCTTCTCTCCGACCTGAACGATGCCTGCTTCGCGTTGCTCAAGGCAAATGAGCCGGTGCTTCGCGCGATCGCGGATCAACTGCTCGAATCGGAGACTGTTCCGGGCGAGACGGTGTATCGGCTGATTCGCGAGCATGCGGCCGCTGTCGAAGCGGTTGACGAGGCGCTCGCGGCTTAACCCGTTGCTCGCGGTGCATCATCACGTTAAGCCGGTGATGCACCTTGCTCTCTGCGCCAATGGCACGCCGCGCTCGCGGCTCGTCATGATTCGCGCGAAGCGCGCGCATCCGCCCGATAGGCTTGCGTAAGTCCGTCGTAGCCCCAGCTGTCTTTCGGGACTTCGTGAATCACGACATAGCTCACTTCCGACAGCGCGCTGCCGATGACCGATTTGAGCAGTGCGTTGGTCTCCCGGATGCAGCGGGTCTTCTCTTCGGCACTATTGGTTCCGGCACTCACGATCGCATCGACCTGCGCGGCACACGCGACCGGCTCGCCGCCCACGGTCCAGCTCTTGGCGGGTACCTGTTCGACCAGAACGCCGACGAGAGGCCCGACTTTGCGAAGGACATCGACCATCAACGCAGTGATGCCTTCCTGAATCGCTTTCACCTGATGTTGCGCGAGCGGTTCACCGATCGCTTTGACGCTGATGAAGGGCATGGCCATTTCTCCTTGTTCGATGCACACGCGAGCGCGTTGCGTATCGAAACGATAGGGCTGCGCGCCGCTTCGAGCAATTTGAAAGTTTGGAACTCATCCATTCATCGAATCGAACCGTCGCTCAGCGCACAGCCACGGCGGCAAGCTCGTCACGGAGCGTTTCGGTCACGATATCGGTCAGCTGGGTGACTGCGGCCGTGGGTTCGGCTTCTGCGCGATGAAGCGCAAGCGGCGCGAGCGGCAGAGCGGGCAAGCCGGTTGTCATCGGGTCCAGCGCAACGAGCGATGGCGGCATCCTGAGGGCCGTTCGAACGGTAATGCCGAGGCCGCCCTCGACCGCAGCCCAAAGCCCCGAAAGACTGGGACTGGTGAACACGAGCCTCCACGGCAGGCCGGCTGCATCCATTGCATCGACGGCGGCCGAGCGGAAGGTGCAGGGCGGGTCGAACGCCACGAAGGGCAGCGGCTGTCCGCCAAGACTTTCCACGCCACCCCAATCAGGCCGCCCGACCCACTGGATGGGCACGGCCGCCACGCGTTCGCCGTGCGGCGACGCGTTGCCGTCTCCCCAGACGAGCGCGACATCGAGCGCGCCGGAGAGTGTCTTCTCGATGAGCGACGCGCTTCTATCAACCTGAACCTCGACGCGAACTTTCGGATGCGCTCGCGAAAACCGGCTGAGGACTGCCGGCAGCCAGCTCTCCGCGAAATCCTGCGGCAAGCCGAGGCGCGCCCAGCCTTCGAGGTCCGATCCCCTCACGGTTTCCACTGCTTCGTCGTTGAGTTCGAGCAAGCGCTTCGCGTAGCTCAGCAGACCTTCTCCCGCTGTCGTGAGCGCGAGGCCGCGCCCCGACTTCTGCACGAGAGGCCGGCCGATCTGATCCTCCAGCCTCCGCAACTGCGTGCTGATTGCCGATTGAGAGCGGCCGAGGCGCTCTGCCGCGCGTGCAAAGCTGCCTAGTTCGAACCCGGTGACGAAGGTCCTCAGCACATCCATGTCGAGATTGGTTCGGGTAGGCATCGTTCGATTTCGCAGATGCGACAGTTCGTAAGTTTCAAATTTACGGAATGATGATCGGGCCGTATTGTTAGCACGTCAAGTAGCGCAGACGCCCACAGTCTCGTAACCGGAGTAAAGAAGCCATGCCGCTCATCCGCATTTCTCTGATCAAAGGCAAGTCCCCCGCGCATATTCGAGCCATTAGCGACGGCGTGCACCAGGCGCTGGTCGAAGCATATGGCGCCCCGGCCGACGATCGCTTCCATCTCGTTCATCAACATGAGCGTGAGGAGTTCATCTACGACAGCGACTATCTCGGGATTCATCGCACCGACGATCTGGTCGTCGTCAACATCACGGCCGGCAATTGGCGCGACACTGCGCAAAAGAAGGCGCTGTTCAAGGCCATCGCGAACAACCTCGCGGCGAATCCGGGCTTGCGTCCGGAGGACGTGCTTATCGTGTTGCAGCCGAACGCGCGAGACGAATGGTCTTTCGGTAATGGTTTGGCATCCTACGTAAAGGATGAGGCACGCGAATAAGGTGTGCGAGCGGTCTGCGAGCCGCTCACAGTGTTGCGCCGCAACAGGCGGATCGAACGTTCCGTCGGTTCGACGTGCTCTTTCGCACTGCAGATCTTCACGCATTGCACTCGATTCGCGCATTGACTATGCTACGGTGCACTCGGTAGGCGCCACTGCCTGTCGACACCCGTGGCAGCTTGGGAGGACCCGCATGTCAGTATCGGTCGTAATTCCCGCTTACAATGCGCAGGACTTCATACGAGTCGGAATTGCATCGCTGCAAAAGCAGACGCTTGCGCCACTCGAAATCATCGTCGTCAACGACGCCTCGACCGACGATACAGCGAAGGTCGTGGAAGCTGCATCGAAAGAAGACAGCCGCATTAAGCTGATCAATCTTGCCGAGAACGTGGGGCCCGGTGGCGCTCGCAACGCGGGCATCGAGAAAGCCCGCGGTCAGTGGATCGCGCTTCTCGACGCCGACGACCGCTTCGCTCCTGAACGGTTAGAGCGGCTCGTGCGCCTCGGGAACGATACGGGGGCCGATATCGTGACGGACAACCTGCTGATCTACGATGCAGTCGCACAGGAAGTCGTCCGGCCCGGGTTCCGCCGAAGAGGAAGCGAGCCGCACTTCAAGGTCACGCTGGACAGCTTCCTGTACAACGCGGCAGGGGAATCGACCGAATGCGACTTCGGCCTTCTCATGCCGCTATTTCGCCGCGACGCGCTGGTGAATCGGGGGCTGCGCTATCCCGTGAGCTTGCGTCATGGCGAGGACTTCCGCTTGATGCTCGACGCACTGCTAGCCGGCTGTGTCTGGGTGTGCGCCAACGATGCCTACTATCTCTACACGGAGAGAATGGGCTCGATCAGCAAGACGGCATCTGGCATGAGTCGCACGCGGGTGAACTACAGCGCAATGAAGACGGCCACCGATCAGCTGCTGTCGCGGCCCGCAATCGGTGGCAATCCACGTTTGCGGGCGCTCGTCGCTCGCCGCTCGAAGAGCCTCAGGTGGCTCGATGCAAAGACGAAGCTCGTCTCGATGCGCAAGTCCGAGGGCACCGCGCGCGTACTCAAAACATGCGCGAGCGACCCGTGGATTGCATGGAATGTCGGCCGCTTTCTGCTTCGCCGCGTATCGCGAAAGCTGAATTCGCTCGGCCACGCCACCTTCAGTTCGACAGGCTCGCGGCCGCTGCGTTAGCGGCGCAAACGGTTCAGACCGAAGCCGTCCTGAACACGGCCATCGTCGCCTTCAACTGCTCCGCCTGATCCTGCAGCGATCCGGCCGCCGCAGCCGCCTGTTCCACCAGCGCTGCGTTTTGCTGCGTGACTTCGTCCATCTGGCTGATGGCCTGATTCACCTGTTCGATGCCGCGACTCTGCTCGTTCGATGCAGACGCGATCTCGTCCATGATGTCGGTCACCTTCTGAATAGCCGCGCTGATCTTCGTCATCGTATCGCCGGCGCGGCCGACGAGTTGGGTGCCCGCGTGAACGCGTGTACTGGACGCCTCGATCAGTTCGCGAATCTCCTTCGAGGCCGTCGAAGACCGTTGCGCGAGACTGCGCACTTCGCCCGCCACCACCGCGAAGCCGCGGCCTTGCTCGCCCGCGCGCGCCGCTTCGACGGCCGCATTCAGCGCGAGGATGTTGGTCTGGAACGCAATGCCTTCGATGATGTCGATGATCTCGCCGATCTTGTGCGAGCTGTGCTCGATCTCGGCCATCGTGCCGACCACTTCGCCGACGATCGTCGTGCCTTCGTTCGCGACTTCCCGCGCGGTGCCGGCTAGTCCGCTCGCCTGCCGCGCATTCTCCGAGTTGTGCTTCACGGCGGCGGTCAGTTCTTCCATGCTCGCCGCTGTCTCCTCCAGCGACGCCGCCTGCTGCTCCGTGCGCGACGACAGATCCGTGTTGCCGACCGCAATCTCGCGGCTCGCGCTCGCAATCGCGTTGGCCGACGTCTTTACGCTTTCGATCGCCGTGAGCAGTTGGGAACGCATGCGCGCCATCGAATACATGAGGCTGGAACGGTCGTCCGCCCGAGTCGCGACATCGACGGTAAGGTTGTTGTCCGCGATCTGGTTGGCGACTTCCGCCGCGTACGACGGCTCGCCGCCCATCGACCGGAGAATGCCGCGATTGAGCCGCGACACGAACACGCACAGCACCACCGCGATCGCCGCGAGCACGCCGAGGCTCCAGCCGAGCGAGGCGTAGAAGGCCGCATTGATGTCGTCGATATACACGCCCGTCACGATGAGCCAGTCCCACGGCTGATACATCGAGACATACGACATCTTCGGCAGGATCTCGTTGCTGCCGGGCTTGGCGAACGAATAATAGGTGTAGCCTGCGCCCTCGCGCTTGCCCACGTCGATAATCTCGCGGTACAGATAGACGCCGTTCGGGTCCTTAAAGTCCATCATGGTCTTGCCGACGAATTCGGGTTTCATCGGATGCACCAGGACTTTGGCCTGCGAGTCGAACACGCTGAAATAGCCGTTGTCGCCGAAGCGAATGTCGCGGATCGCGCTCAACGCGCCCTGTTTGGCCTGATCTTGCGTGATCGTGCCGCTCGCCGCTTGCTGCGCGAACTCCTTGATGATGCTGTTGGCGACCTCCGTCGCGTGCTTGATGTCGAGCTTGGTTTGCTCGGTGCGTACGGAGCGCATGCGGAATGCGTCGGCCACTGAGATTCCGGCCAGGCACGCAAGGCTCAGAATCAGGGGCAGCCAGAGTTTTCTAGAGAAAGTCATGCGAGTCGTCGTTTCGTTGATGTTCGCTTACGGCCAGCGCGGGGCGAGCGGCCTCTGGCAGTAATAACGGAAACGACTGCGCCGACTTGATAGCCTGCGAAAAATAGAGACATCGTGCGGAAAATGCGGCAGGCTCGCCTTCGCCTGCCGCAGCCGGACATCCGCTCAGTTCGGCGTGTTCCGCACGCGCCGATGCTCCGGCTCTTCCGCCGCGACGGTGGCGCCGGTCTTGTCGTTGGGGACGTCGCCGTGCTGCCATGTATGCGCGTCGGCGCCCACCTGACAGTCGCCCTGGCTCAGCGAGAGCAGCACTGGAATCGACTTGTACGCCGGGGTGCCGCTGCGCGCATCGTTGTCCGAGAGCGACACGAGGCAATTGGCTTCCGGATAATACGCGGCGATGGAACCCGGCGCGATATCGAACGCGACCGCAGTCAGTCCGCACAGACGGCGCGAGCCGCCGACGCTCACCGTGCTTTCGATCGTCTCCAGATCCACGATATCGCCGTGCTGAAGCCCGCGCGCTTCGAGATCGCGTTCGTTGACGAACACCACGTCGCGCCGACCCGTAATGCCGCGGTAGCGGTCGTTGAAGCCGTAGATCGTCGTGTTGTACTGATCGTGGCTGCGGATAGTCGCGAGAATCAGCGCGTCGCTGCGGTCCACGCGCGGGTCCATCATCACGCCCTTATGCGCGATAAAGCGCGCGCGTCCCTCCGGCGTGTCCCAACGGCGCGCGGCGGCGGCGTTGAAAAGGCGGAAGCCGCCCGGGTCCTGAATGCGCTCGTTGTAGCGTTCGAACTGCGGGAACACTTTCTCGATGAGATCGCGGATACGGTTGTAGTCCGCCACCCAGCCGTCCCAGTCGAGCGAAGGATCGTCGAGCGTCGCCTTCGCGATGCCCGCGACGATGGCCGGTTCCGAGCGCAGATGCTCGGACGCGGGCGGCAGCGAGCCGCGCGACGCGTGCACCATCGACATCGAATCTTCGACAGTGATGGACTGCGGCCCGCTCTCCTGCACATCCAGTTCCGTGCGGCCGAGGCAGGGCAGCAGAATGGTTTCCTTCGCGACGAGCAAGTGCGAGCGGTTCAGCTTCGTCGCGATATGCACGGCGAGGTCGAGCTTGCGCATGGCCTCGTAGCAGACGGGGGTGTCCGACATCGCCACCGGCAGATTGCCACCGAGCGCGATGAGCGCCTTCGCGCGGCCGTCGCGCATCGCTTCGATGGCGGAGATGGCGCCGTGACCGTGTTCGCGCGGCGGCGTGAAGCCGAACACGCGCCCGATCGAATCGAGCATCGCCTGATGCGGTATTTCAGTGATGCCGACCGTGCGATCGCCCTGCACGTTCGAATGTCCGCGCAAGGGGCAGATGCCCGCGCCGTCGCGGCCCATGTTGCCGCGCAGAAGCAGCAGGTTGACGATCTGCTGCACGTTGGCCGTGCCGCTGTGATGCTGCGTGATGCCCATGCCATAGCACGCGATCACCGCTTTCGCGTTCGCATACAGCTTGCCGATGTGCTCGATCTCTTCGCGCTGGACGCCCGACGCGCCGACAATCTGTTCCCACGAAGTGGCGTCGATGTCGGCGATCAGTTCGTCGATGCCGCTCGTGTGTTCGTCGATGAACGCGCGATCCAGCACGCCTTCGCCGCCTTGCGCCTGGCTCTCACGGTCGAGCGCGAGCACGGTCTTCATCATGCCCTTGAGGAACGCCACATCGCCGCCGATCCGCACCTGAATGTAATCCGTGGCGATGGCGGTCGAGCGGCCCGTCACCATTTCGACCGGGTCCTGCGGCGAGGCGAAGCGCTCGAGTCCGCGCTCGCGCAGCGGATTGAGCACGACGATCTTCGCCCCGCGCCGGGCGGCCGCGCGCAGCGTCGCGAGCATGCGCGGATGGTTGGTGCCGGGGTTGTGTCCGATGCAGAAGATCGCGTCGCAATGATCGAAGTCCGCGAGCGTCACGGTTCCCTTGCCCACGCCGATGGACTCGGGCAAACCGACGCTCGTCGGCTCGTGGCACATGTTCGAGCAATCGGGGAAGTTGTTGGTGCCGAAGCGCCGCGCGAACAGTTGATACAGAAACGCCGCTTCGTTCGATGCGCGGCCCGAGGTATAGAACTCCGCCATGTTCGGGTCCGGCAGCGCCCGCAGCGACTGGCCGATGCGCTCGAATGCCTCGTCCCACGAGATCGGCAGATATCGGTCGGACGCGGCGTCGTAGCGCATCGGATGCGTGAGCCGTCCTTCGTCTTCCAGCGCGAAGTCGTTCCACGTCCACAGTTCGCTGACGGTGTGGCGTCCGAAGAATTCGGGCGTCGTGCGCTTGGTGGTGGCTTCCCACGAGACGGCCTTCGCGCCGTTCTCGCAGAATTCGAACGACGAGGTGCTGCGCGGGTCCGGCCACGCGCAGCCCGGACAATCGAAGCCCGCGGGCTGATTGACTTTGAGGAGCATCGTTGCTTCCCGCGCGACGCCCATTTGCTGCTTCAGCGCCCGCGCGACGGCCTGCAACGCGCCCCATCCACCCGCCGGTCCGCCATACGGGCCAACGCCCGGAACTTCACGCTTGCTCATTACCGCTCTCCGTTATCCGACCTGCGGATGGCAGCAATGCTTATGCCGGTCTGCGTGAGGCTTGTTGAAGTCACTCGACCGCTCCGGCAGGCGTCAGGACTTCGGGTCGGGCTCGGCTTCCGTGTTGGTGCCGGTCTTGCCGTTGCTACGGTTCGTTACTGCGCCGGTTTCGTCGAGCACGTCGTCGAGATCGTCATCAGGTTCGTCGGATGGCGCGCCGGATGGCGTCGACATCCACAACACAGCCGGTACGGGCGAGGGAAGCAGGGGCAGGGCGAGCAGGGTCATGGCGTTGTCCTCGGTAGTGGTCATCGCCTGTCGTGCAGCAAGCCGTCTGCCTGGGTCGCGAATGCGGCTCGCAACGGGCACGTTCAGTCAGGCGCGTTCACGGTCAGCGTCCAGCGCGTGCCGCCGCCTTGTGCCGACTGCATTCTCAGTTGGCCGCCGAAGCTGCCGACGATGCGTCGCACCGTGCTCAAGCCCGTGCTCTCGCTTGCGCCGGGAGCATAGCCGCAGCCGTTGTCGCTCACTTCGATCTCCACGCCCGCCGCCATGCGCTGCATGGCCACGCGAATCTCGCCGGCGCAGCCAACGAATGCATGCTCGACCGCGTTGGCGACCAGTTCGTTGACGACCGTGCCGACAGCCGCGCAGGTGTCGATGGGAAGCGTCGCCGCGCCGCGCGGGAGCGCCAGCGCGAGCGAGACGTCATTGCCGGGGAGATCGTAGAAGTCTTCGAAACTCGCGCACATGTTTTCCAGATACGCGCCGAGATCGACGCTATCCTGATGCTCGCCGAGGCCCAGCAGATGATCGTAGAGCGATGCCATCGCGAACACGCGGCGCTCGACTTCGCGATACCCCTTCTGAACCGCGGGGTCCGCGCACTCGCTCGCGCGCCGTTCGAGAAGCGCGGTAATCATCTGGAAATTGTTGCGGATGCGATGCTGCTGTTCGCGCAGGAGCGTGACCTTCGTGTCGCGCTCTTCGGCCAGTTCGTTGTGCCGTTGTCGCGACTCGACGCCTTCCGCGAGGATCGCGGCAATCGAGGCGAGAAACGAAAGGTGAGAAGCGTCGACCTCGTGCTGCTGGTCGTAATCCACTTCGAGGATGCCATACGGTCCCTCCGCGCCAATGAGCGGCAGGCTCACCGATGTCACGACGCGGTATTCGCGCAGGATCGCGGGGGCGCGCGCGCCGCGTTCGGCGGGGACATTGGCGATGACGACCGGCCGCGCCGAGATCAATGCCTCGCCGGGCGGATTGCCGGCGTCCGCCGTGCCGGCTTCGCGCCCGACCGCCGCGGCGCCCATCCCGACTTGCGCCTTCAATATGAGCGTGTTGTCGGCGCGCTGAAGCTCGAGCACCTTCGCCATCGGCGATGCGCAGCCGGCCGAGGCGGCCTGCACCGCGGCGTCCCGCAGCCGCGCGATCGAACGTTCGCCCTGGAATGCATCGTGCATGTTCGCCAGCGCTTTTCGCTGCCGGACGAGCACGGCCACCGGCACCGTTTCAGTCTCGGAGAACGCGAGGTTGTCAATGCAGGCGGCCCAGGTGGCTCTGCGCGCGAAGCTCATGTGCGCTCACGGGTGGGTTGGCGGTTCAGCCATTCTAATGACTGGCGGCGGCCGGCGCTTGCGTTCGCGCATGACCACCTTCGCCCCCGCCGGCCCGGCGCGGCTGTCGATGGCGTGAGCCCGCGCCCAACGCGCGTCGCCGACCGTTGAAAGGGACCGTTCGGCGCCGCCCGTACGCGGCCGTTACCGGTAACGTAAGCGAATTGCGCGCGCTAGCACCAGTCGCTATACTGGCTCCGCGATCGCAGTGGCCTGACCACCGTGATTGGCCTGACCGCAGGACGAATCGAGCAAACAGAACTGAATAGACGCATCCGCACCACGTGCGAATGCGCCTGAAGGGGCGTGCCGATGACCGAGTCGCGTCGCGCCTCTCCACAAGAAGAATGAAAGGAGACGAACAGATGTTCCGTAAAGGAATGCCGGTCAAGGCCGCGCTCACGCTCGCCGTTTGCGCGCTCGCTGGCGCTGCCCACGCACAGGTCGCCGCGGGCGATACGTCGCAAAAGAAGATAGCGCTGTCCAACAGCTTCGCGGGCAATGCGTGGCGGCAGTCAATGCTCAAGAGCTGGAACGCCGTCGCGCAGCAGGCCGTCGCCGACAAGAAGGTCGCCGCCGCGCCCGCTTTCACGACCGCCGAAAACCAGGTGACGGAACAGGCGCAGCAGGTGCAAAACCTGATCCTTCAGGGCTACAACGCGATCGTTATCGACGCCGTTTCGCCCACCGCGCTCAACGGCACGATCAAGAAGGCATGCGCCGCGGGCGTCGTCGTGGTGTCGTTCGACGGCGTGGTCGACGAACCCTGCGCGTATCGCGTGAACTTCGACTTCAAGGGCTGGGCGGAACAGGGCGTCGACTATCTCGCGACGCGCCTCAACGGCAAGGGCAACATCCTCGAAGTGCGCGGCGTGGCCGGCATCTCCGTCGACAACCTGATGCACGAAGGCGTGCTCGAAGGGCTCAAGAAGCATCCGGGGATGAAGCTCGTCGGCTCGGTGAACGGCGACTGGACGCAATCGGTCGCGCAGAAAGCCGTCGCCGGCATTCTGCCGACACTGCCGCAAGTCGACGGCGTCGCCACCGAAGGCGAGATGTCGTTCGGCATCGCGCAGGCGTTCAAGGCCGCGAATCGCCCCGCGCCGCCGATGATCATCGGCAGCACGTATCCCGAACTCCAGTGGTGGAGCGAGCAGACGAAGACGGGCTATCAGTCGCGTTCGCTGTCGAATCCGCCGGGCGCGGTGTCGTTCGCGTTCTGGGTCGCGCAGCAAGTGCTCGCGGGCAAGAAGATCCCGAAGGAAGTGACCATCAACGTGCCGCTGCTCGCCATTTCGCAGCAGGAGCTGCCGGCCAAGCTCGCCGCGACGCCGCCGGGTGGCCTTGCCGACGTGACGTATACGCTGCCGCAGACCGTGGCGTTGCTCGACAAGAAATAAGCACGACAGACGCCACGCATGGAGGCATGTGAATGGGCGCAACAGCCATCAGCAGCAACGAGGCGCAGGGCGCGCTGATCCGCTTTGAAGGTATCGGCAAGACCTTCGGGCGGGTGCGCGCGCTTGCGGACGTCGACTTCGCGTTCATGCGGGGCGAATGCATCGGCATCGCGGGACACAACGGCGCGGGCAAATCGACGCTCATGGCCGTGCTCGCGGGCGTGTACACGCCTACACAAGGCCGCATCGAAGTGGACGGCCGCGAGGCGCCGCATTACGACGCGAACGCCGCGCGCGAGGCCGGCGTGCGCTGCGTGTTCCAGGAACTCTCGCTCTGCCCGAATCTGACGATCGCGGAGAACATGACGGTCGTTCATCCGCAATTGCGCGGGCGCGGCTGGCGGAGACGGGCGACCGCGCTCATGCGCGAGAAGCTCGAAGAAATCTTTCCGGGCAACGGACTGAAGGGCAATGAACTCGTCTCCGACCTGACGCTCACGCAAAAGCAGATGGTGGAGATCGCACGCGGCTTTACGGTAACGGATACGCCGGTACGTCTCCTGATTCTCGATGAACCGACTTCATCGCTCGATGCCCACACGGCCGATCAGCTGCTCGGCTTCGTGCAGCGCGCGGCGCAAAACGGCATCACGTGTCTGCTCATCACGCACATGCTCGGCGAAATCGAGCGCGTGGCGGACCGCGTGATGGTGATGCGCGACGGCGGCATCGTCGGCGTGTTGCCGCGCGAGCAGTCGAGCCGCGCGTCGATCATTCAGGCGATGGGCCAGCAGCTCGAAGCGGAAAAGACGCCGGCCGCCGTACGCGAGCGCAGCGCGCGCAGCGACGACAAGCCGTTGCGCTGGCACGTCGGCGCGAAAAAGCATACGGCGATCGAAGCATCGCGCGGCGAGATCGTCGGCTTCGCGGGACTCGCGGGGCAAGGCCAGACCGAGGCGCTGCTCGCCATCTATGAAGCGGCGACCAAACGCGGCGCGTCTCGCGTGAAGGCGGCGTTCGTCGCGGGCGATCGCGGGCGCGACGGCGTGTTCCCGGTCTGGTCGATCGCGGAGAACCTCGACTTGCGGTGGCTGCTCGGCGGCGCGAAAGCGAAGCGCGGTCTCGTGGATCTCGCAGCGGCGCGCGCGCTCGTCGAAGCATGGCGCACGAAGATCGGCATACGCGGGGCGTCGATGAACGCGGGCATTCTGTCGCTCTCGGGCGGCAATCAGCAGAAGGTGCTGTTCGCCCGCGCGCTGGCATCGGATGCGCAACTCATTCTGATGGACGATCCCACGCGCGGCGTCGATGTCGGCACGAAGCGCGATATCTACCGCCTCGTTCACGACGAGGCCGCGAAGGGCCGCACGTTCATCTGGTACACGACAGAAAACGAGGAGCTGTCGCACTGCGACCGCACGTACGTCTTCCGCTCGGCGGCCGTCACGCGCGTGCTGCACGCCGACGAATGCACGGAAGAAGCGCTCCTCGCCGCGAGTTTCGAGGAGCAGGCCGCATGACCCCCGCACGCACGACGTTTCAGGGCACGCAAGCGCGTCTGCGCGCGCTGCTTCCCGCCATTTCGCTCGTCGCGGTGCTGGTGCCGATTCTCATCATGCAACCGGCGGTGATGAGCTACTTCGGCTCCAGCCTGCTCCTGAATCTCGCGGTGCCGATCGTGCTCGCGACGCTCGCGCAACTCGCGATCATCACCGTCAACGATCTCGACTTGTCCATCGGCTCGTTCGTGAGTCTGGTCGCCTGTATCGGCGCGACGCTGCTGGTCAAGCAACCGTGGCTCGGCACGCTCGCGCTGGTCGGCTGCGTGCTCGCGTATGCGGCCGTCGGCGCGTTGATCGAACTGCGGCAGATTCCGTCGATTGTAGTCACCCTCGGGCTGTCGTTCGTGTGGAGCGGGCTTGCCATCGTGCTCTTGCCTTCGCCGGGCGGCACCAGCCCCGGCTGGCTCGGCACCGCGATGGGCTATCAGACTCCTTTCGTCGCTGCGCCTATCGTGTGGTCGGTGCTGATCGCCGTCATCGGGCATTTTCTGCTGATGCGCACGTCGGCCGGCGTGCGCATTCGCGGCGCGGGCGGCAATCCGCGCGCGATGCGCCGCTTCGGCTGGTCGCTCGTGCGCAGCAAGGCGACGCTCTACGGCATTGCGGGCATTTTCGGCGTGCTGTCGGGGCTGTCGCTGCTCGGCCTCACGACATCCGCCGACGCCAACCTCGCGCTGCGCTACACGCTGCTCTCCATCGCGGCGGTGATTCTCGGCGGCGGCGAGTTCGTCGGCGGGCGCGTGTCGGTCATCGGCGCGGTGCTCGGCGCGATCACGCTGACGCTCGCGGCATCGTTTCTGGCATTTCTCAACATCTCGGCGGACTGGCAGGTCGGCATGCAGGGCGCGATCCTGATCATCGTGCTGTCGTTGCGCGTGCTGCTGCAACGCGGGGAGCGGCAATGAAGACGCAGACATCGGGCGAGGCGATCGCCAACAACGAAACCGCGTGGACGCGGCTTAGAAGCCTTCAGGCGCCGTGGGCGTGGTCTTTCGCGGGCACGGTGCTTGTGTGGTTCGCGATTGTCGGCATCTTCGGCTTCGGCATTGCGAGCAACGTCGCGCAGACCGCGCTCACCTACGGCGTGTTCATGGTGCTCGTCGGTCTCGGGCAGATGCTCGTCATTACGTCGGGCGTGGGCAACATCGACCTCTCGGTGCCTTCGACCATCGCGCTCGCGGGCGTGGTCGGCATGCACGTGATGGGCGGCGCGAACGGACAGATTCTGCTCGGCGTGGCGGCGGCGCTGGGCGTAGGCGCGGCCATTGGCATCGTGAACTATCTGCTGATCCGCCTTCTGCGCATTCCGCCGATCATCGCGACGCTGTCGTCGAGCTTCATCATTCAGTCGATCGCCATCACGCAGGGACGCCAGCTTCCGCCGCCGCCGCCCGCGCTCGGCGCGTTCGCGACAGGCCGGCTCTTCAATGTGCCGTATATCGCGCTGCTCGCGCTCGCGTTGTCGGTGGCGCTCGCGGTGCTGCTGCATCGCGCGGTCTATGGCCGCCGGCTTTCCGCCATCGGGCAAAACGCGCGGGCCGCGTGGCTCGCCGGCGTGAACGTGCATCCGACGCGCTGCATCGCGTACGTGCTCTGCTCGATGATCGCGGCGCTCACGGCGCTCTTGCTCGCGGCGACGTCGGGCGGCGCGTCGCTCGACATGGGCGTCGAGTACATGCTCATCTCGATTGCGGTCGTCGTGATCGGCGGCACGCTCGTGACAGGCGGCAAGGCGACGATTGCCGGCGTGTGGGGCGCGTCCATGTTCCTGTTTCTGACGAACGCCGCGCTCAACGCAGTCGGCGCGGACGCGGGCGTGCGCGCGATCGTCTACGGCGTGCTCATCATCGCGGTGACGGTGGCGGCGGGCGGCAAGACGGCGCGCTGATCCGACCATTTTCGATCCATAGAAGGGACGAGGAGACATGAAAGCGAGCGACTACGAAGTGCATGATCCGCGATTCAGGCTGCTGCTGCAGCCGAACGCGTTCTTGAGCCGCGTGACCGACGAGTGCCTGTGGGCCGAGGGACCGGTGTATTTCCCGGCCACGGACCTGCTCGTCTGGAGCGACATTCCGAACAACCGCATGCTGCGCTGGGCGCCCGGCATGGGCGTGGGCGTCTTTCGCGCGCCGTCGAACTACAGCAACGGCAACACGCGCGACCGCGAAGGGCGGCTCGTCACATGCGAGCATGGCGCGCGGCGCGTGACGCGCACGGAGCACGACGGCAGCGTGACCGTGATTGCTTCGCACTTCGAAGGAAAGCGGCTGAATTCACCGAACGATGTCGTCGTCGATTCGAAGGGCGACATCTGGTTCACCGATCCCGACTACGGCATTCTGAGCGACTACGAAGGCTATCGCGCGGACAGCGAGATCGGGCGATGCAACGTGTACCGCGTGTCGTCGCAGAGCACCGAAGTGCAGCTCGTCTGCGACGACTTCGTGAAGCCCAACGGCCTCGCGTTCTCGCCGGATGAATCGCGGCTCTATATCGCGGACTCGGCTGCGTCGCACGACGACGATGCGCCGCGTCATATTCGCGTGTTCGACGTGTCGAGCGAAGGCGCATTGCGCAACGGGCGCGTGTTCATCGAAATGCAAAGCGGCGTGCCGGACGGCATGCGCCTCGACGAGCACGGCAACGTCTGGACGAGCGCGGAAGACGGCGTGCACTGCTACGCGCCCGACGGCACGTTGCTCGGCAAGATTCTGATACCGGAGGTCGTCGCGAATGTGACCTTCGGCGGCATCAATCGCAACCGGCTGTTTATCGCGGCTACGTCGTCCATTTATTCGCTTCATGTCGGCGTGCGCGGCGCGGGACGCTGACACGCCAATACATCAAATCAAGAACCGGAGACAAGCATGAAGATCAGGAAACTCGCGTTGGCGCTGTGCATGGCGTCGGCATCGGTGGGCGCGTCGGCGCAGGTGGCAACGGGCGACACGTCGTCGATGAAGATCGCGCTTTCGAACAACTATGCGGGCAACAGCTGGCGCCAGCAGATGCTCAAGAGCTGGTCGAACGTGGCGGACCCCGCCGTGAAGCAGAAGATCGTCGCGGCCGCGCCGAGCTACACGACGGCCGAGAGCCAGGCCACCGAGCAGGTTCAGCAGATACAAAACCTTATTTTGCAGGGCTTCAAGGCGATTGCGGTGGATGCCGTGTCGCCGACGGCGCTCAACGGCGTCATCAAGCAGGCGTGCGGCGCGGGCGTGACGGTGGTCTCGTTCGACGGCATCGCGACCGAGCCGTGCGCGTATCGCATCGCTGTGGACTTTCAGGGCATGGGTCGCATGCAGGTGGATTATCTGGCCAAGCGCCTGAACGGCAAGGGCAATCTGCTCGAAATTCGCGGGCTGGCCGGCGTGTCGGTCGATGACGAGATTCATCAGGGTATCGTCGATGAACTGAAGAAGTATCCGGGGCTGAAGATCGTCGGCTCGGTGCACGGCGACTGGACGCAGACCGTCGCGCAAAAGCAGGTGGCGGGCATTCTGCCGACCTTGCCGAAGATCGACGGCGTCGTCACGCAGGGCGGCGACGGCTATGGCGCGGCGCAGGCGATCAAGGCGGCGGGACGGCCGACGCCGATCATCATTCTGGGCAACCGGCAGGAAGAGCTCGCGTGGTGGGCCGATCAGAAGAAGAGCGGCTACGAGACGATGTCGGTGACGATTCCGCCGGGCGCTTCGTCGTTTGCGTTCTGGGTGACGCAGCAGATTCTCGCGGGCAAGAAGGTGCCGCACGATATCCGCATGCCGGTGCTGGAAGTGAAGCCCGAGGAACTCGATGCGGTGCTCGCGAAGACGCCGGCCGGCGCGCTGGCGAACAAGGAGTACACGCGCGAGGAAGTGGTCGCGGTGGTTGATGGGAAGAAGTAGGGTGAATCATTAGAAAAGCGAGGGGCGCAAGTGCATTAACGCGCGTCCTCGCTCAGGTGATGTCGAAAAAATAGAAAAGAAACGAAGGACACGCGCCGCCCGGCGCCTCCAGCGCGAGAGCGCTGGGCCGAAGCCAGTAAGGCGATTGCCGACAGCGGCGAAGACGCCATGGCGATGGGCGAATTCCCGAACGCCGACGACGCAGAGTTGACGTGGTAGCGCGGTGAGCGCGGCGCGAGGCGCTCGCCGCCCGCTCACGCGTACAAAATCTCGATTCCCTTCGCTTTCACCCAGTCCACGAACTCCCCTCCGAGCCCTTCGTCCGTCACCAGATAATCAATCCGGTCGATCGCCCCAAAGGCCGCAAATTCGCGCTTGCCGAACTTCTTCGAATCCGCCAGCAGGTAGACGGTCTTCGCCGCATCGATCATCGCGCGCTTGACGTGCAGGTCGATGAAGTCCGGGTACGAGATGCCCGACTCCATCGACACGCCGCCCGCCGCGAGAAATAGCTTGTCGACGAACATCCCCTCGAAGAACGTCGAGGCTTTCTCGCCTGACACCGCGATCGTCTCCGGCTTGAAGATGCCGCCCGTGAGCATCACGCGGTTGGTCGGCTCGGCGCCCAGCAATATGGCGATATTGAGCGCGTTGGTCACCACGCGCAGATTCTGCCGGTCCAGCAGGTTCTTTGCGAGTTCGGTCGCGGTCGCGCCGCAATCCAGAATCACGGAATCGCCGTTCTCAATCAGGCTCGCTGCCTTCTTGCCGATCAACGCCTTCTCGGCGCTCGTCGGCAGCACGGGCGTCTCGTAGGTGCGCCGGGTGCCGTCACTCTGTGTTGCCTTCAGCCGCACATTGCCGTGCACGCGTTCGACGCGTCCTAGCCGCTGCAATTCGTCGATGTCCTTGCGGATCGTCGGCATCGACACGCCGAATTCGCTGGAAAGCTCCGAGAGCTTTACCAGTTTCGCGATCTGCACGCGTTCGAAAATCTTCTCGGTGCGGGTTCGTTGATCCATTTTTATTTTCCTGCGCAGGCGCTGCATGAAGACGCCTCTACAGTTCGCATTGTGCCTGATCAGAAGATCGGTGGTGCTTCGCTAGGTGTTTTCCCTTTCGCATGAATTTGTCTTTGACTTTCGAAAGAAACTAAAAGAAACTGCTTTCAAGCAAACGGGAAGTCTGGGAGCAGGGAATGGAAAACCCCTTCAAGCAGTCCGGCGACGCGCTTCATCGCCGGGCGCAAGAGATCCGCAAGAAGATCTGCGTCATGAACGCGGCGGCCAAGAGCGGTCACACGGGCGGCGATATGTCGGAGGCCGACATTCTCGCGGCGCTCTATTTTCATGTGATGCGTTATGAGGTCGATGCCGAGCGCAAGGTGCGCTGGCATGACGAATTCATTCTGAGCAAAGGTCACGGCGTCGGCGGGCTCTATTCCTGTTTCGCGGAACTCGGCTGGGTGCACGACGAAGAACTGCTCACGTATCTGAAAGACGATTCGCGTTTGCCCGGCCATCCGGTGCGCCAGAAGCTGCCTACGTTCGTGACCGTCAATACCGGCGGTCTCGGTCACGGCTTTCCCATCGCGGCGGGTCTCGCCATGGCGAAGCAACGTCACGCTTCGAAGACCGAAGGCGGCACCGGCCGCGTGTTCGTGCTGACCGGCGACGGCGAACTCGAAGAAGGCTCGAACTGGGAAGCCGCGATGGCGGCGGCGCACTTCGAACTGTCGAACCTCGTCGTGATCGTCGACCGCAACCGGCTTCAGCTTGCCGACTTTACGCACAACATCATGGATCTCGACCCGCTGGACGAGAAGTTCCGCGCTTTCGGTTTCGAAGTTCACGACGTCAATGGAAACCAGTCCGACGCAATTTGGAAACTAATGGAAAGTCTCGATTACGACAATCGCAAGCCGAAAGTCGTGATCGCGCACACCATCAAGGGCCGGGGTGTCTCGTTCATGGAGAACGTGCCGGCGTGGCATCACAAGTTCCCGGACGAAGACCAACTCAAGCAGGCGCTGAAGGAGCTCGACCATGCGTGAACTCGCTGACTTGCGCGACGGCGCGGTGAACGCGATCAGCCGTCTGACGGCGGCGGGCCGGGACATCATCGTGATGGTCGCCGATTCCACCTCGACCTCGAAGATCGGCCCGTATCTCGAGAGCTATCCGGATCGCGTCATCAACGTGGGCATCGCGGAGCAGAACATGGTCGGCATGGCGGCAGGGCTCGCGCTCGGCGGACACATCGTGTTCACCGCGAATGCCGCGCCGTTTCTCGTCGGACGCGCCAACGAACAGGTGAAGAACGACGTCTGTTACAGCGGGACCAACGTGAAGATGCTCGGCTTGAACGCGGGCGTCGCATACGGGCCGCTCGCATCGACGCATCACGCAATCGACGATCTGTCGATCATGAGCGGCTTCGGCAACGTGCAGATTTTCGCGCCCTGCGATGAGACGGAAGTCGCGCAGATGATCGACTACGCCGCATCGGTAGACGGACCTGTCTACATCCGCCTCGACAACGCGAAGTTTCCTGTCGTTCATGACGGGTCGTACCGCTTCGAGCCGGGCCGCCCGGACGTGCTGATCGAAGGGTCGAAAGTCGCGGTGATCGCGCTCGGATCGGTCGTCGGCGAGGCGCTCGACGCGTGTGAAACGCTGCAAAAGGAAGGCGTCGTGAATCCGACGCTCGTGAACCTTTCGTCGCTTCGGCCACTGGATCAGGACGCGCTCGCTTCGATCATCGAGCGTCACGAGACCATCGTGACCGTCGAGGAGCATTCGCTGCACGGCGGTATCGGCGCGACGGTCGCATTGCTGATGGCGCGGCGTCAGATCGGGCGGCCGCTCACGACCCTCGGCATCACCGAAGGCGAGTTTGCGAAGTACGGCACGCGTAAGGGCATTCGCAAACACTATGGCATCGACGCGGCCGGCATCGCGAACGCCATACGCGCGCACTGCGCTCAATAAAAGAGGAGACGGGAATGAGCATTCAGTACGACATGTCGCTGCGTCACGGCGTGGACTTCGACTTCCGGCTCGATGGCAAGGTCGCTGTCGTGACGGGCGGGCTCGGCGGCATCGCGATGGCGACGAATGCCGCGCTGATCGCGAAGGGCGCACGCGTCGCGATTCTCTATCCGAGCTTCGAAGAATCGCGCGTGCAGGCCGCCATCGAAGAACTCGGCGCGAATAACGCAAAAGCCTTTCCGTGCGATGTCGCAAATGAGGCTGAGGTCGAGAAGGCCATTGCAGCGGCTCGCGACCATTTCGGCGATTTGCACTTGCTCGTCAATGCCGCAGGCTGCATCACGCTGACGCCCGCAGAAAACATCGGCTACGACGAATGGCAGCGGCAGATCGGCGTAAATCTCACCGGTCCCTTTCTGTGCTCGAAGCACTTCGCGCGCGTGGTGCTGGCAAGCGGCCACGGCGGCAAGATCGTGAACATTGCGTCGCAGGCGGCGACCGTCGCCATCGATCAGCATTGCGCCTATACGTCGGCGAAAGCGGGTCTCATCGGCATGACGAAGGTGCTCGCCAAGGAATGGGCGCCGCGCGGCATTACCGTGAACACGGTCTCGCCGACCGTCGTATTGACGCCGATGGGCGCGGCCGCCTGGGAAGGCGAGAAGGGCGAGAACATGAAGAAGCTGATTCCGGTCGGACGCTTCGCCTATACCGATGAAATCGCCGCCGCCATTCTCTTCTTGCTCTCGAACGGCGCGGACATGATCACGGGCGCCGACATCATGATCGACGGAGGCTACACGATCGCCTGAGCCTGTCCAACGCTGTCGAAGAAAGACAAACAAACCGGAGACAACAACATGTGGAAGAAGCTTGCAGTTGCAGCAGCGGTGGCCGTTTCGTTCGCCGCCGCGTTGCCCGCCACCGCGAATGCAGCGGGCAAAGGCACCATCGCGATTCTCGTCAATGCGCTCGACAATCCGTATTACGCAGCCGAAGCGAAGGGCGCGGATGCAGAGGCGAAGAAGCTCGGCTACGACACTATCGTGCTCTCGCATGGCGAGGACGTGAACAAGCAGAACGAGTTGGTCAATCTCGTCATCGGCAAGGGCGTGAAGGGCATCATTCTCGATAACGCCGATTCCAACGCGAGTGTCGCGACCGTGCGTGCAGCGGCGGACAAGAAAGTGCCCGTGGTCCTGATCAACCGCGAGATTCCGAAGGACGGCATCGCCATCGCGCAGTTGAGCCATAACAACCTGCAAGCGGGTACCGAGGTGGCGCAGCGTTTCGTGGAAGCCATCGGCGAAAAAGGCGAGTACGTCGAACTGACGTGTAATCTAGCGGACAAGAACTGCGTGACGCGTTCGCAGGCGTTCCATCAGGTGCTGGACCAATATCCGGACCTCAAGATGGTGGCGCGTCAGGATGCGAAGGGCGCGCTTCTGCCCGGCAAGCAGGCGATGGATTCGATCTTGCAAGAGCATCCGAACATCAAGGGCGTGATCTGCGGCAACGGGCCGGTTGCGCTCGGCGCGATTGCTTCGCTGGACTCGGCGGGGCACAAGGACGTGACCGTCATGGGCATCGACGGGAGCAACGACGAACGTGACTCGGTGCTGGCGGGCAAGCTTAAGGCCACCGTCATGCTGCAAGCTCAGGGCATCGCCATTCACGGCGTCGATCTGCTCGACAAGTACATCAAGGCCGGCAAGACCGGCGAGCCGGAGCGTCAGCTCACGCGCGGCATTCTCATTACGAAAGACAACGCGTCGCACGTGAAGGACTTCTACTACAACAAGTAATACGCGTCGTTGCTCCGTGCGGGCGCCGCAGGGCTGCGCCCGCACATGGCTTGTCATGTGAGTCGAGGTCGTCATGGTTCATCCCGTATTCGCGCGCTGGCGGCTGGCAATGATGCTTTGCGTCGCCAGTTTGTCGGCGTGCCACGTCGTCACCGATACCGAATTGGCCGATATCCGCGCGCAAGGGCAGCACAAGGGCCCGGACGCCGCGAAGATCCTGAACGATCAATTGGTCCCCTACGCGGACAAGAACGCGAAGCCCGCGGCGCAGGTCATCAGCGCGCTGAATCAGAACTTCGACGATGCCTGCAAGCAATACGGCTTCCGTCAGAGCAATGCATTCCCGTGCAACTTCTGGCTGCGCGTGCAGGGCAAGGTGACGAAGATCGATTCCACATCGCGCGTCGGCAAGGCGTATGTCGAGGTGACGCCCGCAAACGGCGGCGAGCCGGTACAGGTCGCGCTGGAAACGGGCCCGGTCGTGATCGGAACGGGCGTGCGCGACGGCTTTCCCGGCGTCAAATACAGTGACTTCGACGACCAGACGCGCTTTGCCGCGTTCGGCCAGGAATTGAACAAGCTCGTCGTGGCGCGCGTGCAAAGTTCGCTGAAGCTGAAGGTGGGCGATCCGGTCGATGTTTCTGCCGTCTATAGCAGTTGGAGCGAGCCTGCAGGCGAGATCCGCGCGATTCCGGTGGCCTGGAAATGAACGAGAACCCGCATACCGCCCGCACGACGAACCCCGTCAACGTGATCGAAACGCGCGGGCTGTCGAAGCAGTATCCGGGCACGGCGGCGCTCGTCGATGTTGACTACAAAGTGCGGCGCGGCAAGGTCAACGTGCTGATCGGCGAGAACGGCGCGGGCAAGTCCACGTTGATGAAGCTGCTCGCGGGCGCGGAAACGCCGACCTCGGGCGAAATCTGGATCGACGAGAAGCTCGCCCAGATCACCGATGTGCGCAGCGCCGAGCAGCACGGTATCGGCATCATTTTTCAGGAGCTCAATCTCTTCCCGGACATGACGGTGGCGGAGAACATCTTCGCGGGTAACGAGATCACGAACTCGGGCGTGATCCGCTCGAAGATGGAGAACCATCAGGC
Source organism: Caballeronia sp. GAFFF1 (assembly GCF_023630705.1). Classification (GTDB taxonomy): domain Bacteria; phylum Pseudomonadota; class Gammaproteobacteria; order Burkholderiales; family Burkholderiaceae; genus Caballeronia. The sequence goes on along the minus strand of NZ_JALQEM010000041.1, from coordinate 249,929 downwards.
GAAAGTGCTGCTCGACCGGCTGAACATCGCAATCGATCCGCGCACGCGGCTCGGCGATCTGTACGTCGGTCAGCAGCAGCTCGTCGAGATTGCGAAGGCGTTGTCGAAGCACATCAAGGTGCTCATCATGGATGAGCCGACTTCCGCGCTTTCGAAGACAGAAGTGGAGATTCTCTTCAAGATCATCGGCCAGCTCAAGGAAGAGGGCGTGACGGTGATCTATATCTCGCATCGCCTCGAAGAGATCATGGCGATCGGCGATTGCATCACCGTGCTGCGCAACGGGCGGCTCGTGGCGGAGAACGATATCGCCAACATCGACATTCCGTGGATCATCGAAGCGATGGTCGGCTCTTCGAAGAAGCGTTTCGCATTCGAGCAACACGAAATCGGCCGCGAAGTGCTGAAGGTGAAGGACCTCGCGCTCAAGCGTTCAAACGGCATCTATGCGGTCGATCACGTGTCCTTTACCGCGCGTGCGGGCGAGGTAATCGGCATTTACGGATTGATGGGCGCGGGCCGCACCGAGTTGCTCGAATCGCTGCTTGGCGCAAATCCCCTCGCGCTCGGTGAGATAGAACTCGCAGGCAAGGCCATCGAAGACATGCCGATACCGAAGCGCATCGAGGCGGGCATCGCGCTCGTGCCGGAAGATCGCCAGAAGCAGGGCATGGTGCAACTCATGACCATACTCGAGAACATGACGCTTTCCAGCCTCGGCAAGTTCACGCGGCGCTTCGTCGGCGCGCTCACGCGCGACAAACAAGTGGAAGCGGCCACCGACATCGTGAAGAAACTCGCCATCAAGGCCGCGTCCGTCGATGCGCCGATTACGTCGCTATCCGGCGGAAACATGCAGAAGGTCGTCATCGGCAAGGCGCTGCTGACGAAGCCCAAAGTGTTGCTGATGGACGAGCCGACGCGCGGCATCGACGTGGGCGCGAAAGAAGACGTCTACAAGACGATCAGCCTGCTCGCGCGGTCGGGCATCGCCGTGATCTACGCGACATCCGAACTAGACGAAGCGATGGCGGTGTCCAACCGCGTTTTCGTGATGGCGAGCGGCAAGCTGACCGCCGTGCTCGACCGGCCCCAATTCGACAGCGAACGCATCGTGCGCGCATCGACGCCCGCGACTGCCGTAGTGTGAGGCAACCGAGATCCGAACCATGAACACACCCAACAGCAGCAACCCGCCGGTCACGCCGGTGCACGCAAAGCACAACCGGCACGGCGCCTATGTGGCGTCGCGCATTGCGGTAAATCTGCTCAAGCTGCGCATCTTTATCGCGCTGTTCGCGATCATCATCGTGTTCTCGCTCGCTACCGAGAGCTTCCTTTCGACCGGCAATCTGCTGATCATGGCGAAGCACGTCACCGTGGTCGCGATTCTTTCCATCGGCATGACGCTCGTGATCCTGACGGGCGGTATCGACTTGTCGGTAGGCTCAATCGTCGGCATAAGCGGCATGGCGGCGGGGTATCTGCTGCTCGAAGGCGTGAAGATCGGGCATCACGTCGTGTTTTTCAATCCGTGGGGCGTGACGATCATCGCTTGTTTGCTCGGTGCGTTGATCGGCGCGGTGAACGGGTATCTCATCACCATGCTCAACGTCGCGCCGTTCATCGCGACGCTAGGCATGCTTTACGTGGTGCGCGGCGCGGCGCTGCTTGTCAACAATGGCAGCACGTTCGCGGACCTCGAAGGCAATCCGGCACTCGGCAACACGGGCTTCGAATTCATCGGCAACGGCACGATTCTCGGCCTCTCGATGCCGGTGTGGATCATGCTGGTGCTCGCGGCCATCACCATCTTCGTCGCGCGAAAGACGCCGCTCGGCCGCCGCATCTATGCCATCGGCGGCAATGAGCAAGCGGCGCGATTCTCGGGAATCCGAACGAATCGCGTGAAGCTCTTCGTCTACATGTTCTCAGGATTCTGCGCGGCGATTGTCGGACTCGTCATCACGGCGCAGTTGCAGACGGCGCACCCGTTGACGGGACAGACCTACGAACTGAACGCCATCGCGGCGGTCGTGCTCGGCGGAACCGCGCTCATGGGCGGACGCGGCACGGTATTCGGCTCCGTCGTCGGCGCGTGCGTGATCAGCATCCTGGGCGACGGCATGGTGATGTGCGGCATCAGCGATTTCTGGCAAATGGTCATCAAGGGCCTCGTCATCATCTTCGCGGTGGTCATCGACCAGTTGCAGCAGCGCCTGCAGTCGCGCATGGTTTCGCTGACCGCGTGAGGACGGAATCATGAGCCATATACTCGCCATCGATCAGGGCACGAGCGGCACGAAGGCGCTCGTGTTCGACCAGACCGGACACGTTCACGCGCGCGGGTTCGCGCCGGTCTCATGCACCACGCCGCGCACGGGCTTCGTCGAGCAGGATGCGAATGAGCTGTACGCGTCCGTGCTAAAAGCCGTGGGCGAATGCCTGAGTGGGTTCAAAGGCGATATAGCGGGCATCGGCATTTCGAACCAGCGCGAGACGGTCGTGTTATGGAACGCGAAGGGCGAGCCGATCGTGCCTGGCGTGTCGTGGCAATGCCAGCGATCGCTCGGCATCTGCGAACGGCTCAAGCGCGACGGCTTGCAGCCGCTCATCGCGCAGAAGACGGGCTTGCTGATCGACCCATATTTTTCAGGCACCAAGCTCGTCTGGCTCAACGAAAACGATGAACGCGTGCGCGCGCATATCGCGGCGGGCGACGCGTACTTCGGCACGGTCGATAGCTGGTTGCTGTATCGGCTGACGAACGGCGCGGCGTATCGCACCGACGTGACGAATGCGTCGCGCACCATGCTGCTCAATCTGCGCACGCTGGAATGGGATCGCGAACTCATCGAGACATTCGGCCTGCAAGGACTGCGCTTGCCTGAGCTTCGACCGTCGGCGTCCGACTTCGGCATGACCGACTTCGACGGCCTGCTCGACACGCCATTGCCTATCCTCTCGATGATCGGCGATTCACACGCCGCCGCCGTCGGCGAAGGGTGCCTGAGTCCCGGCGTCGCGAAGGCGACGATGGGCACGGGATCGTCCATCATGATGAATGTCGGCGGGAAGGCGCGCGAGCCCGAACATGGCCTCGTCTCGACGCTCTGCTTCGCCACCGACGAGCGCGTGGACTATGCGCTAGAAGGAATCATCATCAGCGCGGGATCGACGCCCGCGTTCCTCAAGGAAAAGCTGAACCTGTTCGACGATTTTGCGAAGGCCGAACAGGCGTTCACCGAGTACGACAACGGCGGCGTGTTCGTGATTCCATCGTTCTCGGGCATCGGCTGTCCGCACTGGAAGTACCCGAGCGGCGCCCAGATCGTCGGACTCAACTTTTCGACGTCGTGGCAGCATGTGGCGCGCGCGGCGTATGAATCCATCGTCTATCAGATAAAGGACGTCACCAACGTGATGGAGCAGGCGGCCGACGTGCCGCTCGCACAGCTCTATCTCGACGGCGGCCTCACGCAGCGTCCGTTCCTTCTGCAATTTCTGTCGGACACGTTGAATCGGCCTGTCAGCACGCTCGCGGTCAGCGAGATTTCGGCGTCGGGCGCGGCGGCGCTCGCCGCGTATCAGGCGGGCCTGGTTGCATCGCTCGACGCTTGGCAGACGCATCGTGTCGTGGCACGACGCGTCGAGCCGGGCAGCGGTGTTCAAGCGGCTGCCGCGAATCACGCGCAATGGCTGCGATGGATCGAGCGTCTTTAACTCCCGGAGAATCTCAGTGGCGCAACAATTGAAGCGGTTCGAGAACAAGGTGGTGGTCGTGACGGGCGGCAGCCGTGGCATCGGTCTCGCCATTGCCGAGCGCTTCGCGCAGGAAGGCGCGAAGGTGTGCGTCAGCGCGAACGAAAAGAGCGTCCACGACGCAGCGGCGCGTCTGCGCGAATCGGGTTTCGAGGCGCTCTCCGTCGAGACGGACGTGACGGATAAGGCCCAGGTCGTCGCGCTGTATGAAGAAGTCGCGAGCAAGCTCGGCGAAGTGGACGTGTCGGTGCAGAACGCGGGCGTCATCACTATCGCCAGGTTGCCGGACCTGACTGAAAGCGAGTGGGACAAAGTCATGGCCGTGAACACCAAGGGCGTTTTTCTGTGCTGCCAGGAAGCGGCTACGCGGATGTTGCGCGCGGGCAAGGCGGGGCGCCTCATCAACACGGCGTCGGGTCAGGCGCGGCAGGGCTTCGTCTACACGCCGCATTACGCCGCGAGCAAGTTCGGCGTGCTCGGCATCACGCAAAGTCTCGCGAAGGAACTCGCGCCCACGGGCATCACGGTGAACGCGTTCTGTCCGGGCATTATCACGACGGACATGTGGTCGTATAACGACGAAGCGTGGGGCAAGCTGCTCGGGGATTACAAACCCGGCGAGCTGATGGCCGAATGGGTCGCCAATATCCCCATGAAGCGAGCCGGCAATGGCAGCGACGTCGCGGGCCTGGTGACATTCCTGGCCTCGGACGACGCTGCGTACATTACGGGTCAGACGGTCAATGTGGACGGCGGCATGTTCATGTCGTGATGCCGATGCTTACGTTGCCAAGCATCGATGCTTTCGTCATCCTTACCAACGCATCGATGCGCAACACAGCGTCGCGGGTTTATGAGCCGGCTTCATATCGATAGGCACAATAAGGGCTGTGCGTTACGCAAGGGGCGTCCTATACTGTTTGCCCTGACCGACTCTCTCCCCCGGCGCCCCAAGCATGCCGCGAACTTCCCGCATTTCATCGCCTTCCGCCGATACCGACGCAACGGCATCGCCATCGCGCCGCCGGATGCTACGCGGTCTCGCCGTCTCCGCAGTGGTGGCGCCGAGTGCCAACGCTGCGTCTTCGCTGTTGCAGCCGCTCGCGGTTCAGCCGTGGACGCGCACGCCCGGCGCTCCGATTCTCGAGCATCCGTACGGCGTGCCGTCGCCGCATGAAGCGAACGTCGTGCGCCGCGCAGCCCGTGCTTTTCCCGTGCCCGGCCAGGCTTCGTCGCTGACGCCGCTCGCCGATCTGCATGGCGCGATCACGCCGAACGGCCTCGTCTACGAGCGGCATCATGCGGGCGTGCCCGACATCGATCCGGATCAGCATCGGCTCGCGATTCACGGCCTCGTGCGCGAGCCGAAGCTCTTCACGATGGAGGACTTGCTGCGGCTGCCATCCGAATCGCGCGTGTACTTTCTTGAGTGTTCGGGCAACACCGCAAGCGAATGGAAAGGGCCGAGCGGTCTGCCGGTTCAGATGACGCACGGCTTGCTGTCGTGCTGCGAGTGGACCGGCGTGCGTCTTTCGACATTGATCGAAGCCGCAGGCGGTCTCGCGGCCAATGACGGTCAGACACCGCGCTGGATGCTCGCGGAAGGCGCCGACGCCGCCGCGATGACGCGCAGCCTGCCGCTCGATCGCATTCTCGACCGCGCGCTTGTCGTCTATGCACAGAACGGCGAGCGCCTGCGGCCGGAGAACGGCTATCCGCTGCGGCTCGTGGTTCCCGGCTTCGAGGGCAACACGAACGTGAAGTGGCTGCGCAGGCTGAAGTTCGTCGACGCGCCGCTGGAAACGCGCGAGGAAACGTCGAAATACACGGACCCGCTCGCGAACGGGCAGGCCCGCCAGTTCGTGTTCGAGATGGACGCGAAGTCGGTCATCACGCGACCGTCGCCGGGGCATCGGCTCACGGTTCACGGCTATTACCCGATCATCGGACTCGCGTGGTCAGGGCGTGGCTCGATTCGCAAGGTCGAGGTGTCGACCGACGGCGGGCGCTCATGGCAGGAAGCGCAGCTCGACGGCCCGCCGAAGGATCGCGCGTTGACGCGCTTTCATGCAGGCTGGGTGTGGAACGGCGAGCCTGCCGCGATTCTCTCGCGCGCCACCGATTCGACCGGCTACGTTCAGCCGACGCGCGAGGCGCTGGTCGCCGCGCGCGGGCTGAACTCGAACTACCACTACAACGGCATTCAGCAATGGCGCATCGGCGCCGATGGCAGCGTGAAAAATGCATAACGCCCCGGCTCTGAAGCATCGTCTGTTGCGGCCGTTGATGATCGGCGTCGCTGCGGTATCGCTGGCTGCTTGCAGCACGCCCGCACGCGATGGCGGCGCGCAGAACGCGCTGACGCACGACCCGACACAGCGCGCGGCCATCGACGCCATCGGCACGCCTTTGAACGCGACGAACATCGCAGCATGGAACATCGACGTCGCGCCCGATGGCCGTGGCCTGCCCGCAGGCAGCGGCGACGTGGCGACCGGCGCGCACATCTTCGCCGCGAAGTGCGCCGCGTGTCACGGCGCGAACGGCGAAGGCGGCATGGGAGACCGGCTCATCGGCGGACGCGGCACGCTCGCGAGCGACAAACCGGTGCGCACGGTCGGCAGCTACTGGCCGTACGCCACGACGCTCTTCGACTACATCCGCCGCGCGATGCCTTATAACGCGCCGCAATCGTTGAGCGCAGACGAGGTGTACGCGTTGAGCGCATGGATTCTGAATCGCAACGGCATCGTGCCCGACGACGCGCGGCTGGACGCGCATTCGCTCGCCGCCATCCGCATGCCGAATCGCGACGGCTTCGTGCCGGACCCGCGGCCGGGCCATCTGTGAGAAACGCGAGCTTCGTCGCGCGCGCCCGCCTAATGCGATGAAACGTACTCCGCGCCGGCGAACGGCGGCGGGACGGCGAAACTCTCGCGCATGCGCTTCGTTTCCGCGGCTGGTGTCGTTCCGAACAGGCGCTTGAATTCCCGATTGAATTGCGAGGCGCTCGCATAGCCCACCGCATGACAGGCCGCCTCCGCCGTCATGTCCTGACGCACCATCAAGAGACGCGCCTGATGCAGCCGCGTCGACTTCAGATATTGCATGGGCGACGTGTGCGTGATGGCCTTGAAATGGCTGTGGAAGGTCGGCACGCTCATGCCTGCTTCGCGCGCCAGTTGGGTGAGATTGAGCGGCTGCGCGTACGTCGCGTGAATGCGGCGCAATGCCTTGCCGATCTTGCCGAACTGCCCCTGCATCGCGAGCGCCGAGCGCATCACATGGCCTTGCGCGCCGGTCAGCACGCGGAAGTACAGTTCGCGCACCAGCGCGGGACCTAAAACCGCTGCATCGAGCGGCCGGCTCAACGCTTGCAGAAAGCGCAGGACAGACATGCGCAACTCGGCGTCCATCGGACTCGACATCATGCTTTGCGGTGGTTCCGCGCGCGCCGGCATGTGATGACGGTCGATCTGAATCATCAGCTCTGCCGCCACCTGAAAATCCAGATGCATGTAGATGGCCAATAGCGGATGCTCAGGCGTCGCGTCGGTTTCCATCGTAAAGGGCACGGGCACTGCGACGGCCAGATAATGCAGCTCGTCGTACAGATACACCTCATCGCCGAAATAGCCGCGCTTGCGTCCCTGACAGACGATCACGATGCCGGGATCGTAGAGCACAGGCGTGCGCGACAACGCGCGGTCCGAACGCAGGATACGCACGTCGGGTAGCGGCGTGAGGTTGTAGCCTTCCTGCGGCGCCAACGGCCGTAGCAAGTCCACGATACGCTGCCGGGATGCGGCGCTCTCTTTCGATGACATGGAAGGCGGCGATAAGATTAGGCAATAAAAGAAGAAAATTCGGCCTTAAAGCACGTCGGTGCAAAGAATACTATGCACTCTCTTTCATTTCATCGAAGAGGTGCGCATGTCATCCAACCGAATTCTGCTCATCACCGGCGTCAGCAGCGGTTTCGGCCGGGCACTCGCTCAGGAGGCGCTTGCGGGAGGCCATCGCGTGATCGGCACTGTGCGAAACGAGCAGGCGAAGCAGGACTTCGAAGCCCTCGCGCCGGACAGGGCCGTGGGCTGCCTGCTCGATGTGACGGACTTCGACGCGATAGACGGCGTCGTGGCCGAGATCGAGTCGACCGTCGGACCGATCGACGTGCTCGTGAACAACGCGGGCTACGGTCACGAAGGCGTGATGGAAGAATCGCCGCTCGCCGAGATGCGTCGACAGTTCGACGTGAACGTGTTCGGCGCGGTCGCAATGATGAAGGCCGTGCTGCCCGGCATGCGCGCGCGGCGCAAGGGCCACATTCTCAACATCACGTCGATGGGCGGCTTCATCACGATGCCCGGCATCGCCTACTATTGCGGCAGCAAGTTCGCGCTGGAAGGCATCTCCGAGACGCTGGCCAAGGAAGTGAAAGCGTTCGGCATTGCCGTGACGGCAGTGGCGCCGGGTTCGTTCCGCACCGACTGGGCTGGCCGCTCGATGGCGCGCACGCCTCGTTCGATTGCCGATTACGATGCGCTCTTCGATCCGATTCGCCGCGCGCGCGAGGACAAGAGCGGCAGGCGGCTCGGCGACCCGGTGAAGGCGGCGCGCGCGATGCTGGCCGTCATCGAGAGCGACTCGCCGCCCGTGCATCTGTTGCTCGGCAGTGACGCGCTCAGTTTGGTGCGCGACAAGCTGACCGCGCTCGCTGACGAGATCAGCCAGTGGGAAACGCTCTCCCGTTCCACTGACGGCTGATGCGGCGGCCCGTTTTAGCTGAGTCGCTTCCACGCCTGATGTCGAAGGGCCTCGCGAAGTGTGGATGCGTTCCACTCCTCGTCGAGCGCCCGGCGCATCAGCGCTTGCTGGCTCTCGGGCGCGAGACCGCCCACTGGCGGATCGCGATCGAGATTCGTCGGGAACGCATAGCCTTCAGCGGTCGATGCAATCACGCAATCAATATCTGTCGCTGTGAACCGGCCTCTCGCCCGATAGTCCAGCAGCACGGGATAAACGGCTTCGCACATGCGCATGCGATCGAGCGTTTCCATGGCGCGCCCATACGCTGAAGAAATCTGCAAGAGATTGGCCATGCGCTGCACGTCTTGCGTGCGGTTCGCGCCGGCCGCATGAAACAGCGCCGGATTGAAGAAGAGGGCGTCGCCCTTTGCTAGCGGCAACTGCACGCAGTGCGTTTCGAAGAAGTCGCGAAAGTCGGGACGTCGCCACGCGAGGTAGCCCGGTGCGTAACGCTGCGAGAACGGAAGCAGCTTCGTGGGCCCGCTTTCTATCGGCATGTCGCTGTGCGCGACGGCGCCCTGAAGCGTCAGCAACGGCGACATCGTATGCACATGCGCCGGGAAACGCTGTACTTCGTCCGCGGTCTGAAAGCCGAGATGGTAATCCCGGTGCGCCTGCTGCGCCGCGCCGCCAGGACGAACGACGTTGACTTGCGTGGTCATCTGAAAGCCGGGTCCCAGCCACGCCTGCGCGACGCTCGCGATGAACGCGTTCGAGAAATAACGCGCGAACACGGAGGGCGCCGCTAGACACAGCTTTTCATGCGCATTCCAGATGCGGTCATTCGCGCCTGCTTTGGCGAAATGGTCGGCGCCGCGCGTGCCCGCTTCGCGTTCCTGTCTGATGATCGAATCGAAGATATGCGTCGCGTCGTCGACGGGCGATGTATCGTGGAAAGCGCTTTTGAGCACGAGGACGCCCGCGCCGTCGAGCAGCACGTTCGCCCATTCGGCCTGCAACGCCTGCTGCCCGACAGGATCGATCAACGCTTCATCAAGCGCGCGGCAATCGTAGATAGGAATGTCGCGTTGAGTCTCGGCCGCGAATCGCAGGACGGCATCGGTCCTTCTTTGTAGTTGTTGCGCGAATGCTTCGAGCGAGCAGTCGCTTTCGCGATACCAGTTCGTTGCTGACGTCTCGTGGCGTTCATTCGTGGCATCCATGTCTCGCTCCGATTTTTTTCCTAGCATAGACGCATCGTCGCGGCCTGCGTTACCATGAACCCATCAAAAAACCATCAAATCCGGGCGTTTCGATGGCTCATCGGTTCCTCGTGAAGGAGATCGCCTTGCAGGCGGGCGTCGGCGTCGCCACAGTGGACCGCGTGTTGAACGAACGCCCCAACGTTCGCGAAGGCACGCGTAGGCGCGTCGAGCAGGCGATACGCGAACTGGAGAAGCAGGCGCTGCAACTCGCGACGACGGGACGCAAGCTCATCATCGACGTCGTGGCCGAAGCTCCGTCCCGATTCACCACCGAGATTCAGGACGCACTCGAAGCGGAGTTGCCCGCATTCCATCCCGTCGTGCTACGACCGCGCTTCTTCATGCGGGAAACGATGCAGACCGCCGAGGTCGTCGAAACGCTTCGCTCGATTGGGCGCCGAGGCAGTCATGGCGTGGTGCTGAAAGCGCGTGACGTCGCCGAGATTTCAGAGGCGATCGGCGCGTTGAAGACAATGGGCATACCTGTCGTGACCACGTTCACGGACATTCCGCTGTCAGCACGCATCGCGTATGCAGGGCTGGACAATCGCGTGGCGGGCGCGACGGCGGCGTATCTCATCGGGCAGTGGCTACGCGGTCTCGACGGAACCGTGCTCGTCACCTTGAGCGACGAAGGCTTCAGAGGAGAAGAAGAGCGCGAGGCGAGCTTTCGACGCGCGTTGCGCGTGAGTTATCCGAACCTCGATTTGCTCGACGCGAGCGGCGGACACGGACTCAACATGCAAACCGAAGAGCGCATGCGCAAAGTCGTGACGACGTGTTCGAAGATTGCGGCGGTGTACTCGATGGGCGGCGGCAATGCGGCCGTGCTGAAAGTGCTGGAGGCGGCGAGCCAGCGCCCGCTTTGTTTCATCGGGCATGATCTCGACCGCGACAACGTCGGCTTGCTGCGCGAGCGCAAGGTGCACGCGATCCTTCACCACGACCTGCGTCAGGACATGCGTTCGGCTTGCCAGCACATCATGCACTTTCATCGGCTCATTCCTGCTTCCGCGATTGCGCCGTCTTCTTCGGTCGTCGTGGTGACGCCGGAAAATATCCCCGAACATATCGCGAGCCGGTTTCGCTAGAGCCGTCGTTGTCGACGCGCTATCCGTTGTCGCCGCCTGCAACGGGCAACACCGCGCCCGTGATATAGCCGGCGTCGTCCGAGGCAAGAAAGAGGATCGGGGCGATCTGCTCATCGAGCGTGCCGTAACGCTTGAAGAACGTCGAGTCCGTGACCTGCTTCACAGCTTCGCTCATCCATGCCTTCTCTTGTTCGCTGTCGCCATCGGCGTTTCGCGGCACGCGCCGCGGGGGCGCTTGCGTGCCACCCGGCGCCGCAGCGACCACGCGAATATCGTGTTCGCCATACTCCATCGCGAGCGACTGCGTCAGCGCGTTGACGCCGCCCTTAGCCGCCGAATAGGGCACGCGGCGAATGCCGCGCGTTGCATTCGATGACACGTTGACGATGGTCCCGCGGCCTTGCGCAAGCATGTGCGGAAGGACCGCATGACACGCGTACAAGGTCGGCATGAGCGAGCGCCGTATTTCTGCATCGATCTGCGCGGGCTCGAACTCGGCGTACGGCCGCATGCGAATCGCGCCGCCCACGCCGTTGACGAGAATATCGATGCGGCCGAACTTCTGCACGGCGAACGCCATGGTGGACGCTGCACCGTCATAGGTCTCCAGATCCGCGACGAAGCCCGCCGTGTCCGCGCCCGTCGCTTCGGCAGCGACTTCGCGAACGAAGTCGGCGCGGTCCACGAAGAGCACCTTCGCTCCTTCGGCCGCCGCGCGCAACGCGACGCCCCGCCCGATGCCCTGCGCCGCGCCGGTCACGACCATTACCTTGCCTTCGAATCGTCGCGCGTTCATGCGGTCACCGGCGCTGCGTTGGGAGTGAATTTTTCGTAGTGGAAGCTGTTCGGCTTCACGCCGTTGTCGTCGAAATGCTTGCGCACCGCGTCGACCATCGGCGGAGGACCGCACAGATACACATCCACGTCGCCATCGTTCAGACATTCGGCTGGCATGTGCTGCGTCACCCAGCCCTTGCGCGGATGGCTCGAAGCCGCTTCCGCGACGACGGTGCTGAACGTGAAGTTCGGCAGCTTCGCCGTGTACGCCTCGATGGCGTCGACCTGTACGAGGTCCATATCGCGCGTAACGCCGTAGATGAGGTGAACTGGCTGCTGCGAGCCGGCGCGCGCGAGCACCTCCAGCATGGACAGAAACGGCGCGAGACCCGTGCCGCCCGCGAGGAACAGCAGCGGACGCTCCACTGCGCGGAGATAGAAACTCCCGAGCGGTCCGGTGAACTCGACGTTATTGCCCGGTTTCGCCGATTCGAGCCATGTGCTCATCACGCCGCCCGGAATCCTTTTGATGAGAAAGCTGATCCGCGACGCACCCGGCGCGGAAGAGAACGAATACGAGCGATGCTCGCCGCTGCCGGGAACGTCGATATTGACGTACTGGCCCGGGAGAAACACGGGCGCTGCGTTGTCGACATCGAGTTCGAGCACCACGGCCGCGTCGTTATGCTGCTCGACCTTCGTGACGGTTGCGGTGAATTTGCTCTGCGCGGTCTTGCACGCCGTAGACGAAGCCGGAACTGCAATGACGCAATCGCTTTGCGGCACCATCTGGCAGGTGAGCACGAGCCCGCTGTCCTTCTCGTCGTCGCTCAGCGCGTCTTCGATGTAGTCGTCGCCCAGATCATAGCGGCCGCTCTCGGCGCGGCATTTACAGGTGCCGCACACGCCGTCGGAACAATCCATCGGCAGATTGATCTTCGCGCGAAACGCGGCATCGAGGACCTTCTCGCCGGCCTTGCATTCGACAAAGCGCGTCACGCCGTCTTCGAAATTCAATGCGATGTTGTAGCTGGACATACTGCCTCCTGTTTGCGTGATGCTCTCCGGCCAGTGGAATCAAACGTGATAGACGTCGAGCACCTGGCGGATATAGTCGTTCTTCAACACGATCTTCTTGCGCGCGATGAGCAAGCGGTCGTCGACCTTGCGCAACGTGACGAACAGAGTTCCGAAGAAGAGGTCCGTCACCTTGTAGCGATGGCACAGCGTGTTGAAGTTGTAGCGGACGTCGATCTCCGCGTCGCGGTCGGCCAGCACTTCCACATTGCTGATGGTGTGGCTCGTGCGCGGCTCCGGCATCGATGCGCCGCTGCGCTCGGTCTTGATGCGGAACACGCGATCTTCGAGGCCGCCGCGATCCGCGTAATACATCAGCGAGATTTCGCTGTGCGGGTCCTCGGTAAGTTTGTCGTCGTCGTCCCACGCGGGCATCCAGTATTCGACGTCTTCCGTATAGCAGGCGAGCCACTCGTCCCACTGACGGTCGTCGAGGAAACGCGCTTCCTGATACAACGCGCTGCATATCTTCTGGTAGTCGGTGCTCATGCCGTCGCCTCCGTCTGTTCTTTGCGCAGGGCTTCGCGCATGGCGCGCATCCAGTATTCGTGCTGAACCACGAAGAGGCCTTCGTCTTCGCTGCGCTCGCCCGAGATGAGCGGGTTCAGGCCCATGCTCTTCGCATTCGCATCGGGTCCGTGAATCCACAGCGGCGCACCGCGCGACATGTCGTTCCACATCGAGGTCGCGCTCGCATAGCCGGCCTGACACGCACGGAACTCTTCGAGGTCGTCGCTCGTGCCCATGCCCGAGACGTTGAAGAAGTCTTCGTATTGACGAATGCGGATGGCGCGGCTCTCTGCGCTTTCGCCTTTCGGCGCGAAGCAGAAGATGCTCACTTCGGTCTTGTCGACGCTAATTGGCCGAACCACGCGAATCTGCGTGCTGAACTGATCCATCAGAAACACGTTCGGATAGAGGCACAGGTTGCGCGTCTGATTGACGATGACCTTGGCCTTGTCCTCGCCTACGCGCGCCGCAATCTCGTCGCGGTGTTCGTAGACCGGGCGCACTTCGGGGTTCACCGTATTGGTCCACAGCAGGATGTGTCCATGCTCGAAGCCATAGACGCCCGCAACGGATTTGCTCCAGCCGTTCGCATCGACTGCCTTGGTGCCTTCCACCTTACGGCGGCCCATGGTTGCCGCATAGTTCCAGTGCACCGTGCTGACGTGATAGCCGTCGCAGCCGTTTTCCATTTGCAGCTTCCAGTTGCCGTCGTAGATATACGAGGAATTTCCGCGCAGCACTTCGAGACCATCGGGCGCTTGCGACACGATCTGGTCGATGATGACCTTCGTTTCGCCGAGATAGTCTTCGAGCGGCATCACGTCGTCGCTGAGGCTGCCGAACAGGAAGCCGCGATAGTTCTGAAAGCGCGCCACTTTCTTCAGGTCATGCGAGCCTTGCTTGTTGAACTGCACGGGATACTCGGTGGTTTTTTCGTCCTTCACCTTCAGCAGCTTGCCTGCGTTCGAAAACGTCCAGCCGTGAAACGGACAGGTAAAGCTGCCCTTATTGCCGTGCTTGCGGCGGCACAACATCGCGCCCTTGTGGGCGCAGGCATTGATGACCGCGTGCAGCTCGCCGGCCTTGTCGCGCGTAATGACGATGGGCTGGCGGCCGATCCACGTGGTGTAGTAATCGTTATTGTTCGGCAACTGACTTTCATGAGCCAGATAGACCCAGTTGCTCTCGAAGATGTGTTTCATCTCGAGTTCGTACAGATCCGGGTTCGTGAAGATGTCGCGACGGCAACGGAACACGCCGTTTTCGTTGTCGTCCTGAACGGCGTTGTTCAGCAAGTCCTCGAGGCGCCGCGTTTTGTCGATAATTGCAGACATGAGTCGTCTCCTATGCCGGCTTCGCGATGAAGCCATCGGCATCGGTTCGAATGATTCGTGTGTGAGAAAAGCGGCCCCGGTGCGGGCCGCCGGGATGTCGTCAGGCGGTAACCGCGATGCGCGGTCGGTTGACCAATTGGTTGTCCTTACCGTCGACGAGCGGAGTCAGGCGAATGTCGAACTGGATTTCTTTGTACGCATCCGTCTTGAGACCGAGGTCTTTGCCACCGGTCTTGTCCACTACATGCGGCACCAGTTCTTCGCGCGTCGCGTAGGCGAAGTCGTCCCAGATCAGCGGGTCGCCTTCGATATTGATTTGCGTCGTCAGCTTGCGCGTCTTGTCGCTTGTGACGAAGAAGTGCACATGCGCGGGACGGTTGCCGTGGCGAGCGAGCGCGTCGAGCAGTTGCTGCGTCGCGCCTTGCGGCGGGCAGCCATAACCCACCGGCATGAGCGTGCGAAATTCGTACTTGCCGTCCGCGCCCGTGCGCACCGCGCCGCGCAGATTGAAATCGTCCTGCGCGCCCGTCGGGTCGAAATGCGAATAGAAGCCCTTGGAATTCGCGTGCCAGCATTCGACGACCGCGCCTGCCACGGGCTTGCCGTCGGCGCCCGTCACGGTGCCGCGAATGACGAGCGGTCCGGCGTCTGCGTCGGGATTGACGTCGATCTTCGACACGCCATCACGCACCGGCGCGCCCGCGACATACAGCGGACCTTCGATGGTGCGCGGCGTGCCGCCGTGAATGTCCGCCTCGCGGTCTGCTGCGTCCATGCGGATGTCCAGATACTTCTCGATGCCGAGGCCCGCTGCGAGAAGCGCTGCCTCGCCATCCTGTCCGAGCTTGTTGAAGTAGTGCACGCCGGTCCAGACTTCATCCGGCGTCATGTCGAGGTCGTCGATGGCCTTGAAGAGGTCCGCGAGCAGACGATGCGTGATCTGCTTCGCGCGTGCATTGCCCTGCTGCGTGCCGAGGTTGGCAGCGGCCCTAAGCAGGTCCTGCACTTCCTTCGTGTCGAATACTTTGGCGCTCATGTCTGCTCCTGACTCTCTATTGGGTTAACCCTTGTTATCGCCGCTTTGGATATGCTCGAAAGGTATAATCGGTCGATGAAACAAGGCGTGAATGCAGAATAGTGGACGCCCAAACGCATCGTCCAACACTGATTTAGTATCGCGCCATATCCCGGAGGTATCGTATGGAACTGCGACATCTCCGCTACTTCGTAGCGGTAGCCGAGGAGCGCAACTTCACGCGCGCCGCACAGCGGCTCCATATCGCGCAGCCGCCGTTGAGTCGGCAGATACAGCAGTTGGAAGAGACGCTGGGCGTGCAGCTATTCGAACGGAACTCGCGTCCTCTGAAGCTGACGGAGACGGGCAAGTTCTTCTACGAACACGCGGTGCAGTTGCTCGCCAAGACCGCGGAACTCGAATCCATGACACGGCGCGTCGGCAATATCGAGCGCAGCATGTCGGTGGGTTTTGTCGCATCGACGCTTTACGGGCTCTTGCCGAAAATCATCCGCCGCTTCAGGGACGAGAACCCCACCGTCGAACTGAGCCTTCAGGAGATGTCGACGACCGACCAGATCAGGGCGCTCAAGGAAGGCAATATCGACGTCGGGTTTGGCCGCATTCGTCTGGAAGACGCGAATATCCGGCGCGTGGTGCTGCGAGAAGAGAAGATGATCGTCGCGTTCCCGCTCGGTCATCCGCTCGCGCTGGCCAAGCCGGTGTCGGCCTTGCGGGACCTCGTCAACGAGACGCTCATCATTTACCCCAAGACGCCGCGCCCGAGCTATGCAGACCAGGTTCTCGCAGCGTTTCAGGACCGCGGACTCAAGCCACGCAAGATCTACGAAGTGCGCGAAATTCAGATCGCGTTGGGGCTGGTGGCCGCTGGCGAAGGCATTTCCATCGTCCCCAGCAGCGTGTACGGCTTGAAGCGCGACGATGTCAGCTATAAAGAACTCGACGACCCGACTCTCACGTCGCCCATCATCATGAGCATGCGAGCGATGGACGAATCGCGCGATATCAATGAGATGCTGGCGCTGATTTATCGGCTCTACGACGAAGAGCACATCTCGCACGTCGCACCCGCCGACAAGGCGCCATAGCGCGTGATACCTGCGCGGTATGGCACTAGACGTCGATGGTCTTGGACAGCCGGAGTTTGCGCGGGCAATACTTCAGCAACCCATCCATTTCCGTCACTCCAGGTATGAACGCCCACATTACTTCCGTCGAAACCATTCTGGTTGACCTTCCGACCATTCGCGCGCACCAGCTTTCCATGGCGACGATGCAGCATCAAACGATGGTCATCATCCGCCTGCATGCGAGCGACGGCATAGAGGGCATCGGCGAAGCGACGACCATCGGTGGTCTGTCGTATGGCGAAGAAAGCCCCGAAGGCATCAAGCTCACTATCGATACTTATCTCATGCCGGCGTTGATCGGGCAGGACGCGACGAACATCAACGCGGCGATGCTCAAGCTGAACAAGGTCGCGCGCGGCAACCGCTTCGCGAAGTCGGGCATCGAAACGGCGTTGTTGGACGCGCAGGGCAAGCGGCTTGGCGTTCCCGTCTCGACGCTGCTCGGCGGCGCGGTGCGCAAGACGCTTCCGGTTCTATGGACGCTCGCGAGCGGCGACACCAACCGCGATATCGAGGAAGCGGAGATGCTGCTTGCTGAACGCCGGCATAACGTGTTCAAGCTGAAGATCGGTCGCCGCAGCGTGCGCGACGACGTGGCGCATGTCGCGAAGATCAAGGCGGCGCTGGGCGAGCGCGCGAAGGTGACGGTCGACGTGAATCAGGCGTGGAACGAGGTCGATGCGGCCTTGGGTATACAGGCTCTGGAGGCAGCGGGCATCGACCTCATCGAGCAACCTACGCCGCGTGAGCAGCGGGGCGCGCTCGCGCGTCTTGCCGCGCGGTTCGTCGTCCCGATCATGGCGGATGAAGCCGTCACCGGGCCGGAAGACGCACTCGAACTCGTGCGCGACGCGTGCGCCGATGTCTTTGCGCTGAAAATCGCGAAGTCCGGCGGCATCTTCGGCATGATGCGCACGGCAGCCGTTGCGGACGCGGCCGGCGTGGCGCTTTACGGCGGGACGATGCTCGAAGGCAGTATCGGGTCTATCGCTTCGGCGCACGGCTTCAGCGCGCTGCCGCAACTCGCGTGGGGCACGGAGTTGTTCGGTCCGCTGCTGCTGAAGGACGACATCGTGACGGCGCGTCCGCTGTATCGCGATTTCGATTTGCATCTGCCGGAAGGTCCGGGGCTTGGCTTGCAGATCGATGAAGAGAAGCTCGCGTTCTATCGTCGCGACAAGAAGGCGTAACGCCCGCCGCATACCATATCGACCGGCGTTGGTCATTGCATAGCGAACGAGCGCCATCCACAGGAGCAAGCATGCTTTATCTCGTCAGAACGGACGTTCACTTGCCGCACGACATGCCCGCAGCACAAGCCGACGAAATCAAGGCGCGGGAGAAAGCCTATTCGCAGGAACTGCAACGGGCCGGGAAGTGGCAGCAATTGCATCGGGTGGTCGGAGAGTACGCGAATTACAGCGTCTTCGATGTCGACTCGCACGACGAACTCCATACCATCTTGTCCGGCTTGCCGTTGTTTCCTTATATGACCATGCAGGTGACGCCGCTTGCGCGTCATCCATCGGCCATTCGCTGATACGGCGAAGCGGGCGGCGCAGCATGTCGCTCGCCTGAAAAGTTTTTCTATCCCGCCCGCGCAGTTCTTCTGATTTGCTCCCACGCCTTGCATGGCCGAAGATTGAGTCACCGGAAAGCAGCGCTGCATCCGATCTTTCTCAACCGAACAGAAGGACGGACATCATGAAATTCGCAAACAAGGTGGCACTCGTCACGGGCGGCACGTCGGGCATCGGTCTCGCAGCCGCGAAGCTATTCATCGAAGAAGGGGCGAAGGTCATCGTCCTGGGCACTCACGAAAAGCGGCTTGCCGATACGCAACGCGAACTCGGCGACGCAGCCACCGTCCTGCGCGCGGACTTGCGCGATCCGTTGCAGATCGAACGTGCAGTGGCGGAGGCCATCGAAGTTCACGGCGCGCTCGATATCGTGTTCGCCAACGCGGGAGCAGGCACTGCGGCGCCGTTCACCGATGTGACGCGTGAGCAGTTCGACGACCAGTTCGCGTTGAACGTGAGCGGCCTGTTCTTCACAATCCAGAAGGCCGCGCCGTACCTTCGCGACGGAGGCAGCATCGTCGTCACGACCTCGTTTCTCAATACGGTCGGCACGCCCGGACTCTCGGTGCTGTCGGCGACGAAGGCGGCCGTTCGATCACTGGTGCGGTCGATCGGCGCGGAACTCGCGCCGCGCAATATTCGCGTGAACGCGGTCAGTCCCGGCCCGATCGACACGCCGTTCGCAAGCAAGCTCGGCCTCAGCGAAGATGAGTTGAAGAAGACCGGCGAAGCGCTCGCCGCAGCCGTTCCGCTCAAGCGAGCGGGCCGGGCGGACGAAATCGCGCGGGCGGTGCTCTTCCTGGCAAGCGACGACGCGTCGTACATGACCGGCGCAGAACTCGTGGCCGACGGCGGACTCTCGCAAATTTGACGATAAGCGGCCGCGGGCGGGCGTCGCCCGCGGCACGCCACACCGCCACGGCTCGTGCATGGAGAGCGCTACGCAAGGTACAGTCGCTTCTTCGACACGACTCACGATTTTCATGCGAGCTCCCACCAATCTCAATGCACTGCGCGCTTTCGAGGCCGTGGCGCGTCATCTCAGCTACACGGCGGCGGCATCGGAACTCAACGTCACGCCAGCCGCGGTCGGCCAACTGGTTCGCGGGCTGGAAGACTATCTGGACGTGGAGCTGTTCCATCGCTCGACGTCCGGCGCGTCGCGATTGACGCTCACCGACGCCGCGCGTAACGCGCTCGCCGATCTGCAAGGCGGATTCGATCTGCTGTCGAGCGCCGTCGAACGACTGAAAGCCAGCAGGTCGCGCATCAGATTCACCGTCACGGTGCCTCCCGCCTTCGCCGATAAATGGCTGCTGTGGCGCGTCGAGCGCTTTCAACGCAAGCATCCTTATTACGACCTCCGCATCGACACGAGCGGACACCTCGTCGACTTCGCCGCCGAGCGTATCGACGTAGGAATCCGATACGGCGGCGGCACCTGGCCGAACCTCGTCTCGACATTCCTCCTGCGCGACGAATTCTTCCCTGTGTGCAGCCCGAAGCTACTCAAGGGGCGACGCGCGTTGAAGACGCCGCTCGATCTGAAGCATCACCAGTTGATCCACGACACCTCGATGCGCGGCTCCGTGGTCTTTCCGACATGGCGTTCGTGGCTCCTGCATGCAGGCATTCGCAATGCGGCGGACACCGATCGTGGACTCCAGTTGAACGATTCCGCGATGGCCATTCAGACCGCGATATCGGGCAATGGCGTCGCGCTCGGCCGCACGACGTTGGTGGAGCGCGACCTTGCGGAAGGCCGTCTCGCGAGACCGTTCGATATCGTGCAGGGCTGCGAACTGGCGTACTACCTCGTGCACCGGAAAGAGAGCGCGAAGAGCGCGCCGGTCATCGCCTTCAGGGAATGGCTGCTGGAGGAGATCGGGTCGCGGTAAGGCCGATTGCGCTCAAGGAATCGCCTTGCGCTCGCGGAACTCATCGAAGAGACGCAGGAACATGTCGGTGCTATCGACGACATCATGAAAGCCAGCCTGCCGGATCTTGGTCGTGCTGGAGATCACGTCCCAGTCGCAGCGAAAGATGAAGTCGCCGAAGCCCCATGCGGCAACATGCTCGTAGGGAATATCGACGAGATCGTATTTCTTCACCATGCGCTCCCACAGTGGCCCCTTGTCGGCCATGTAGTCGCGCAGGCTGATGGTCTGCGGTTCGGCGAGCGGCATGTCGAGATGATCGGCAATGGCGGGCCATAGCTGGTCCCAGCGGAATACGTCGCCGTTCGTGAGGTTATAGCTCTCGCCGCCGGGCGCGTCGGTCGCCGCCCACACGGACCCGCGTGCGAGCTGCGCGGCATCGGTGACTTGCGCGAGCTTGCCGTAGCACGTCGCGGTGCCGGGAAAGCGCAGCGGCAGTCCGAGCTCCTTGCTGATCGCGGCATACACGGCGATGACCATGGACAGATTCATCGGATTGCCGAGCGCGAAGCCGCACACCACGTCCGGGCGAAGCACGACCGCATCCCAGGCCTTGCCCGCCGCTTCCTCGACGAGCCAGTCTTCCATGTCGTAGTAAAAGTTCGGCGGCATGTGTCGTGGATCGTCTTCGCGCGCGGGCGTCTTGAAGCGGCCGAGGTGCGCGCCGTAATACTTCGCGCCCTCGTATAACACGACGCGCTGGAGCGCCGGCGAACTGGCGGCTACGACGCTCACCAGATTGCGCAACATGCCGAGGTTCACGTCGATGAGCGCTTGCGGCGTGGGCTTTTCCTGATAGGCGGCGTGAAAAATGTGCGTGACGTCGCCGAGCCCGCCGAGCTTCGCGCGCACGTCCTCGGGATCGAGCAGATCGACGGCAATGTGCTCGCCCGGTTGCGCTCGATCGGGCGTGCGTCTTGACAGACCGATGACGTCCCAATCCGGCAGCGACGCGAGATGATCGACGAGTTGACGTCCGATCACGCCGACGCCGCCCGCCACAAGTGCTTTATAGCGTTTCATGCCTGGCCCTGAATGTGAAGTGCTTGGCGTTTGCACAGCAATCGCCGCACCAAGGGCCGGCTCCTCACTTCAACGCAGAATTAAGTCAGCGCCTGATTCGCCGCCAACGCCCGCGCCCTCAAGCGGTTGATGCTTGCGAAAAGCAACACGGCGAAGACGATCAGCATCGTCGCGACGGCGAGGATAGAGGGATCGATGGCGTCGCGAATCCCGCTCCACATCTGACGCGGGACTGTCTTCTGATCCGGCCCGCCGATAAAGAGGATCACGATGACCTCGTCGAACGACGTCGCGAACGCGAACACGCTTCCTGTCGCGACGGCTGGCGTGATGAGCGGCAACGTGACGCGACGAAACGCGATCCAGGGCGGGGCGCCGAGGCCCGATGCGGCCCGCAACAGGCTTTGATCGAAGGACAGCAACGACGCCGTCACCGTGATGACGACGAACGGCGTGCCGAGCGCGGCATGCGCGAGCACGACGCCGGGATACGAATTCACGAGCCCCAGCGGCGCGAAGATCAGATAGAAGCCTGCCGCGACCACCACGATAGGCACGATCATCGGCGAGATCAGGATGGGCATGATGACCGAGCGCAGCGGGAACTGCGAGCGCGACAAGCCGAGCGCCGCGAGCGTGCCGAGACATGTGGCGATGAAAGTCGACGCCGCGCCGATGCCGATGCTGTTCAACAGCGCGCGCTGCCAGTCGCCGCTCGTCAGCGCCTTTTCGTACCAGCGGAACGAGAAGCCCTCCATCGGATAGGAAAAGTAGGATCCCGAATTAAACGACAACGGGATGATGGCGAGGATCGGCGCGATCAGAAAGAACAGGACAAGCGCGGTGTGCAGGCGCACCCAGCCCGCAGCGATGCGTTCCGTCAGCACCGTGTTGCGTTTGTCTTGCATGAGATTTCCTCCGGATGGGTCGAATCAACCGAAGCGCAGCCGGTCGATGCCGACGATGCGGTTGAACAGGAAATAGAACACCGCCGTGAATATCACGAGGTAGGCCGACAGCGCGCCCGCGAGACCCCAATTCAGTTGCGTGTTCGTTTGAATAGCGATGAGCTGGCTGATCATCTCGTCGCCGGCGCCGCCGAGCAGCGCGGGGGTAATGTAGTAACCGAGCGCGAGCACGAAGACGAGAAAGCATCCCGCGCCGACGCCGGGCAATGTCTGCGGCACATACACGCGAACGAACGCCGTGAACGGATGCGCGCCG
Source organism: Caballeronia sp. GAFFF1 (assembly GCF_023630705.1). Lineage (GTDB taxonomy): Bacteria > Pseudomonadota > Gammaproteobacteria > Burkholderiales > Burkholderiaceae > Caballeronia. The sequence continues at coordinate 227,434 of NZ_JALQEM010000041.1, read as the reverse complement.
AGCGACTTGGCGGCGCGCATATAAACGGGCGACACGCTCTTCATCACCGAGTAGATCGCGAGGATCATGTAGGGCAAGAGGACATGCGTCATGCCGATCAGCACGCCCGTGCGATTGAAGATGAGCGGGACCGGATGCGTCGCGAGTCCAAGTCCGGACAGCACGCTGTTGATGACGCCGCCCGGTTGAAGCAGCACGTACCACGCGGTGGTGCGCACGAGCAGAGAAGTCCAGAACGGCACGATCACGAAGAGCATCAGCCGGTTGCTGGTTTTCGCGGGCACATTCGCGAGCAGCCAGGCAACCGGATAGCCGAGCACGAGGCACAGCAGGGTGACCGTCGCGCTGATGGATACCGTGCGGGCGAAGGCTTCGCGATAGACGGACGCATTCGCCGGCATCGACGCGATTGTTCCTTGCGGCGTGACCTGCGCATCGACGGCGGCGAGCAGATAGTCGGGCGTCGGCGATTGCGCGGCACGCTTGAGCAAACGCCAGACTTCCGGTGAATCCCAGCGCTCGTCGATATCGATCAACGCGGGCTTCCATGCTTTCGACGTGTCGTCATGGAGCTTGCGGGCGGTGCGCATCAACAAGCTGCGAAACTCGGGCTGCGCGAAGTTGAGACGCCGCGCGATGGTGCCGAGCTGGCCGCTTTCCTGGGCTTCCTTTAATCCGGATGCGAGGAGGGCGAAGGTATGTTCATCTGGTACGCGCTGACCGTCCCATGCGTTCAATGCGCGCGCGAGCGCAGGCATGCCGTCCGGCACTTCGTGGTTCTGCGCGCTGCGCGCGAGCAACAGCGCAATGGGCGCGATGAAGGTAGACAACAGAAATACGATCAGCGGCAACGCGAGCAGAAGCGCCCGCACCGAGGCGCGTCGTTGCGCCTTGTTGTACGACGCGCGGCCTTCGGCGCTTGCGTGCGAGCCGGCGGTCGTCGCGTGAATCGATGCGGGCATGTTCGTCCTCTCGTATGCCTTGGCCGCTTATTGCGTCAGCCAGACCTGAAAGCGCTTGTTGATGGCGTCGGCGTTGTCGGCCCAGAAGTTCGCGTTGATCTGCACGGCGCGCTTGAAGTTCGCGGGCGCGGTCGGCATGTCGGCGAGACGCTGCTTGTCGACAAGCGCGACGGCTTCCTTGCGCGGCGGCGCATAGGCGATGTACTTCGAGAGATCCGCCGATGCCTTCGGCTGCGCCTGGGACACGATGAACTTCGCGGCCATGTCGGCGTTCTTCGCGCCGGTCGGAATGGCCCACCATTCGAAGTCGTAGACCTGCGCGTCCCACACGGACTTGAACGGCTTGTGATCCTTCCTCACGGCATCGTCGATGCGGCCGTTATAGGCTTGCACCATCACGACGGCGCCGTCGGCGAGCAGCTGCGGCGCCTGAGCGCCCGACTCCCACCACACGATGTCCTTTTTGATGGTGTCGAGCTTCTTGAACGCGCGATCGACGCCCGCGGGCGTGCCGAGCACCTTGTACACATCCTTGGCATCGACGCCATCGGCTATCAGCGCCCACTCCAGCGTCACCTTGGGCGACTTGCGCAGGCCGCGCTTGCCGGGAAATTTCTGCGTGTCGAAGAAGTCGTTGACGGTGGAAGGCGCGCTCTTCAGCTTGCTCGTGTCATACGCATAGACCGTCGACCAGACCATGCTCGCGACCGCGCAATCGCTGAGCGATCCGGGAATGAAGTCGCTGGTATTGCCGAGTGACTTCTTGTCGAACTTCTGGAGCAGCCCTTCGTCGCATCCGGTGATCGCATCGTTGGTTTCGAGGTCGATCAGGTCCCATGTCGTGTTCTTGGCCTGCTCCATCGCGGAGAGTTTGGCGAGGCCGCCGTCATACGATTCGAGCGAGAACTGCGTGCCGGTTGCCTGCGTGAACGGGTCCATCCACGCCTTCTTGGCCGCGGCTTCGAAAGCGCCGCCGAACGTGACCACATGCAGCGTTTCCGCCGCCTGCGATGTCATGGTGCCGAAGGCGAGTAGGGCGAGTGCGGCGCATTGTGCTTTGAATTGAGTGCGCATGTCAGTTGGCTCCTGCGGGTGCGGTCGTGATGAGGGAAGGGGTTGGCGAGGTGGGGGAAGTGGTCGCGCTCGCGCGAGGCGGGGCGCTCATCGCGAGAATCTTGCAGTCGTCGTGACGCCATGCGACATCGATCATGTCCCCGGATGACGGCAAGGCGTGACGCTGAGTATTCGGCAGCTTGACGACGATCGCGTCGTGCGAGCCGAGCGTCAGATGCACGCGATGATGATCGCCGCAATACACGAGTTCGTTCACGCGGGCGCGAACGACATTGTCGTGCTGGTCGAGATGCATGCCTTCCGCGCTCGGAATATGCGCGCGCTCAGGGCGCAGCGCGAGCATGGCTTCGTCGCCGACGCGCAGGCCGGACTCGCATCGGCCGCGAATGATGCTGCCGTCGGAAAGCGCGAATGTCGCCCATGAGCCGTCGCAAGTCGTGACGCGTCCCGTCAGGCCATTGTTCTCGCCGACGAAGTTCGCGACGAACGCGTTCTGCGCGTTCTCATAGAGCTCGCTCGGCGTGGCCACTTGCTGAATGCGTCCGTCTGAGAACACGGCGACGCGGTCGGACATGGTCAGCGCCTCGGCCTGATCGTGCGTCACATAGACGATGGTCAGCGATAACTCGCGATGCAGCCGCATGATTTCGTACTGCATGGTCTCGCGAAGGCGCTTGTCGAGCGCGCCGAGCGGTTCGTCCATCAGCACGACGCTCGGCTCGAATACGAGCGCGCGCGCCAGCGCAACGCGCTGCTGTTGCCCGCCCGAAAGCTGTGCCGGCCGCCTGTTGGCCAGATGCGGCAATTCCACCATCTCGAGCGCGCGCTTCACGCGTGTCTTCTGCTCCGCACGGCTCACGCGCCGCACCGAGAGCGGGAACGCGACGTTCTCGGCAATCGTCAGATGCGGAAAGAGCGCGTAATTCTGAAACACCATGCCGATATCGCGCCGATGCGGCGGCTTGTCGTCGAGGCGCTTGCCATCGAGCCGGATCTCGCCCTGCGTGGGCGACTCGAAACCGGCGAGCATCATCAGCGTGGTGGTCTTGCCCGAACCGGACGGCCCGAGCAGCGACACGAATTCCCCCTTGCGTACGTCGAGGTTCAAGCCGTCGACAACGTAATTCGCGCCGTCGTACGATTTGCTCACGCCCGAGAATGAGATGAAGGAAGGGTTCGACATCGTGATCGCGTCCTGTCGTTCTTACTGCGTTTTCAGCTTGCCCGCGAGATATCGCGCGAAGTCATGGTTGGGCCGTTCGAGATGGCTCAGATGTCCCGGCTTCGCCAACGGCGCATGCACGCCGCGAAACACGGCTTGCACGCCGCGCTTGTCTTCGGCGTTCACTTCGTCGAGCAATTTCTTGAGCGTTGCCATGTGCGCGTTGGCTTCGGGATCGGCGATGAATTCCGGCGCGAGTCCGCCGCCGAAGCGGATATGCACGCGGCCGACGCCCTCCGGTTGCAGCACGAGATACCAGAAGTAGCCGGGAGTCAACGTCACGAGATGCGTCGGATAAATGGCGAGCAGCGCGGTGGTCTTGCGCCAGTGCCCCGACAAGCGCGTGTTGTCCGGGTGCGCATTACCAATGGGCAACGAAGCTTCTTTCGTAATCCAGTGATAATTGAACGCCGCATGACCCGGCGGACATTCCATCTCTTCGAGCCGCGAGTGCGGACCTACCGTCGCGCGATGCAGCATCGGCAAGTGATAGCTCTCCATGAAGTTCTCAGCGAGAATCTTCCAGTTGGTGTCCCACACGTGCTCTTCATAGAACGTTTCGATGTAGTCGGTCATGCCGTACGACTGGATCAACGTGTCCAGCTCGGCGAGTTGCTTGCCGACGGGTGGCGCGTTCGCATCGAGCGTCACATAGATCCAGCCTTGCCATTCTTCGCATCGCACGGCGGGCAGCTTATAGCTTTCCTTGCAGAAGCCTTCCTGTCGGTCCATCAGCGGCGCGCCTTTCAACGCGCCATCGAGCGAATAGTTCCACGCGTGATAAGGACACACGATGCGTCGCACATTGCCGCGTCCTTCGAGCAATATCGACATGCGATGCAGGCACACGTTGGACATCGCCTTGAGCTTCATCTGCTCGTCGCGCAAGACAACTACCGGCTGCGCGGCGATGCGCGCGGTGAGGTAGTCGCCCGGCGCTTTCAATGCGCTCGCGCGCCCGACGCACTGCCACTCGCGCGAGAAGATGCGCTCTTCTTCGAGCGCGAGAAAGTCGGCCGACGTATAGACGCCGGGCGGCATCGCATGGGCGTCGCTGAACGGGCGGTCGCATCCATCGCGCAATGCGTTCATCAGCTCGTTCAGGTGGGCCATGACGATTACCTCCTCGTGCAGTGAGCGGGAGCGCCTCTTCTTTTATCAGGCACTCGGCATGGACTCAATCTATCAAGCCAATATGCCAGTCAAAATATTGTTTTCGGATACAGCGCAAAGCTTTTTCCTATACAACAGGCATCAAGTGTCGATACGCAGTCGCCGTATGTAGTTCTCGCAGAACGCCGTGAAGCGGTGCACCACCTGGCGCGGCTTCATGGTGCGAGATTGCGCGACGCCGAGCATTGTCGCGTTCACGTTGTCTTTGAAACGCTTAATGACGAACTCCTCGCCGTCCACGGTACGGTTCGATTTGAGCGGGAAGTTGAGGAGGCTATAGCCGAGGCCGTTCGCCACCATCCCTCGCACCACTTCCGGCTGCGACGAGCGAAACGCCGGCACCGGCCGGTTGCCGACTGCATCGAAGAGCGCGGCGAAATATTCCCGGCTATGCGGCAGGTCCAGCATGACATAAGGCTCGGGCAGCAGATCGGCCAGCGAGATCTTCCGGGCGCGCGCAAGGCGATGCGTGCGCGGCAGGATTGCATAAGGCGGCAACGACAAGAGCGGCGTGAAGGCAATGTCTTCGGTGAGATCGAGGCTATAGGTGAGCGCAAGATCGATCGAGCCGTCGTGCAGTCCGCGCAGCAGGGCGTCCTGGTGACCTTCGACCGTGCGAAATGCGATGCCCGCGTGATCGGCCGTGAAGCGGCTGATGAGGCCCGGCATCAGCGGCGGCGCGAGCGAAACGAGGCAGCCGAGCGCGATGGAACCCGTCATGCCGCCATCGAGTTCCTTGGCGGCCATCTGCAGTTCTTCCGCGATCTTCAGCAGATTGCGGGCTTGCCCGAGCAGATCGCGTCCGGCCTGCGTCAGCGACAAACCGCTAGCGTGATGCCGGATGAAAAGCTGAACCCCGAAGGACACTTCGAGGTCCGCCAGCGCGGTGGAAATGGAAGGCTGCGAGATATGCAGCTTTCTGGCCGCAGCAGTGAAGGACAGGGCCTCCGCCGCCACCACGAAGTAGCGCAACTGCCGCAGCGAATACCGTAACGGATGACTTTCCATTGCGACGATCTGACCTGTTTCGAGCCGAACTGCATTGAAGTGTGCAGTGGACAAAAATGGCTGCATAGGTAAATCCCATGCTATGCATTTTTTGAAAATATTTTATTGATCCCGTCGCGACGCGTAGATTCAGTCGGCATCGGAACGGCCATACGAGCCTCTCGGAAGGACACAGCCATGACAGCGGAAACTACTTCGATCGACACGCTCGTGGTCGGCGCAGGCCAGGCCGGCGTCGCGATGAGCGAACATCTGAGCCGGCACGGCGTGCCGCATCTCGTGCTGGAACGCGCGCGCATCGCGGAGCGCTGGCGCACGGGCCGATGGGACTCGCTCGTGGCAAACGGGCCTGCGTGGCATGATCGCTTTCCCAATCTCGAGTTTGCGCAGACGGCACCCGACGACTTTGCGCCGAAAGAGGAAATCGCGGACTATTTCGTCGCCTATGCGGAAAAATTCGATGCGCCCATTCGCACCGGCGTCGAAGTGAAGAAGGTCGTGCGCAACACGGGGCGTCCGGGCTTTACCGTCGAGACGTCTAATGGCGTGATCGAAGCAAAGCGCGTGGTCGTCGCGACCGGGCCGTTTCAGAAGCCCGTGATTCCGCCGATCGCCCCGCAGGACGCTTCGCTCACGCAGATTCATTCCGCCGACTACCGCAATCCGCAGCAATTGCCCGCAGGCGGCGTGCTGGTCGTGGGCGCGGGATCGTCGGGCGTGCAGATCGCCGATGAATTGCAGCGTGCGGGGCGCCGCGTCTATCTGTCGGTGGGCGCGCACGATCGTCCGCCGCGCGCTTATCGCGGCCGCGACTTCTGCTGGTGGCTCGGCGTGCTCGGCGAGTGGGACGCCGAAGTCATGAAGCCGGGCCGCGAACATGTGACGATTGCGGTAAGCGGCGCGCGCGGCGGGCAAACCGTCGACTTTCGCCGGCTTGCGCATCAGGGCATCACGCTCGTCGGTCTGACGAAAGCGTTCGAGAGCGGCGTGGCTCGCTTCAACGACGATCTCGCAGAGAACATCGCACGCGGCGATCAAAACTATCTCTCGCTGCTCGATGCCGCCGACATGTACGCCGCCCGCAATGGCCTCGATCTTCCCGCTGAACCGGAAGCGCGCATGATCCCGCCCGATCCGGACTGCGTCACCAATCCGCTGCTCGAACTCAATCTGGCGCAAGCAGGCGTAAGCTCGATCATCTGGGCGACGGGCTATGCGACCGATTTCAGCTGGCTGCAGGTCGATGCCTTCGACGAGAACGGCAAGCCGAAGCACCAGCGCGGGGTATCGAAAGAACCGGGTGTCTATTTTCTCGGCTTGCCGTGGCTCTCGCGACGCGGCTCGGCGTTCATCTGGGGCGTGTGGCACGACGCGAAACACGTCGCGGATCACATCCTCACGCAACGCAAATATCAGGCGTATTACGACTCGCCGCATAGCCACGCGCGCGAGCCTCGCAGCGAAGAAAGCACGCAAGCCCACTGAACCGAATCAGGTGAACCGATGAGTCAACCGACGCATACCCGTATCCGCATGTTCAACACGAAGGATACGTATCCGAATCAGACACTCGACAACGATCTTTGCCAGGCCGTGCGCGCGGGCAATACTGTTTATGTTCGCGGGCAAGTGGGCACGGATTTCGAAGGCAATCTCGTCGGTCTCGGCGATGCACGCGCGCAGGCCGAACAGGCGATGAAGAACGTGAAGCAGTTGCTCGAAGAAGCGGGCAGCGACCTTTCGCACATCGTGAAGACGACGACGTACCTGACCGACGTGCGTTATCGCGAGCCGGTGTACAGGGAAGTCGGCAAGTGGCTCAAGGGCGTCTTTCCCATTTCGACGGGGCTGACCGTGGTTGCGTTGGGGCAGCCGCAATGGCTTATGGAGATCGACGTGATCGCCGTGATCCCCGATGGATGGACACCCGAAGCGTAAAGGAAACCTAATGACTTTCTCTATCGTCGGTCGGTGTGACAAGACGGGACAGCTCGGCATTGCGATCAGTTCGTCGAGCATCGCAGTCGGCGCGCGTTGTCCGTGGCTGCGCGCGGGCGTCGGCGCCGTCGCGACGCAAAACGTCACGCTGCCCGCGCTCGGTCCGCAAATTCTTGAGCTTCTGGCGGACAAGCGGCTCGCGCCAGCGGAGGCCCTGCAACAGGCGCTCCATGCGAACGAATGGCGCGAGTACCGGCAGGTCACGGTCATCGACGCGCAAGGGCGCACTGCGCTTTTCAGCGGCAAGGAAGCGCTCGGCACGCATCACGCAGTGGCGGGCGATCAATGCGTCGCGGCGGGCAACATGCTGGCGGGCACGCATGTCATTGACGCGATGCCGCCCGCATTCACGCAAGCCGACGGGCTGCTCGCGGATCGCTTGCTGGCGGCCATGCAAGCGGCCATGGCTGCAGGCGGCGAGGCGGGGCCTGTGCATTCGGCCGCGCTGAAAATCGTGAGCGATCTGAGCTGGCCGCTCATCGATCTGCGCGTGGACTGGGCCGACGACGACCCCATCGGCAAGCTCCGGGACTTGTGGACCGCCTACGCGCCGCAGATGAACGATTACGTGACGCGCGCACTGAATCCGACCGCTGCGCCGAGTTATGGAGTGCCGGGCGATGAATGAGATGCGAAGCCGTGCGCTGCTCAAAAAGCTGATCGGCTTCGCGACCGTCAGCCGCGATTCGAATCTCGCGCTGATCGAGTTCGTTCGCGATTATCTTGCGCAACATGGCGTCGAGTGCGAGCTCTTTCATAACGACGAGCGCACCAAGGCGAGTCTCTTTGCCACGATCGGCCCGCGCGATCGCGGCGGCATTGCGTTGTCGGGACATACCGATGTCGTGCCCGTCGATGGTCAAGCCTGGACCGTCGATCCGTTCGCACTCGTCGAGAAAGAAGGGCGTCTCTATGGACGCGGCACGGCGGACATGAAGGGCTATCTCGCGTCGGTGCTCGCAGCGGTGCCGACGTTTATTGAACGCGATCTGAAGATGCCCGTGCATCTGGCATTTTCATATGACGAAGAGATCGGATGCCTGGGCGTGCGTCCGATGCTCGCGCAACTCGCTCATCGGGAACACAAGCCGGTGCTGTGTCTCATCGGCGAGCCGACGGAACTCAAGCCGGTACTCGGACACAAGGGCAAGCTCGCCATGCGCTGCTGCGTGAAGGGCGCGCCGTGTCATTCCGCGTACGCGCCGTACGGCGTCAACGCCATTCAGTACGCGGCGCGCCTGATCAATCATCTCGACGAGATCGGTGAAGAACTCGCGCAGCCCGAGCATCGCGACGAACGGTTCGATCCGCCTTACTCGACAGTGCAGACCGGCGTCATCAAGGGCGGCCGCGCGCTCAACATCGTGCCGGCCGAATGCGATTTCGACTTCGAAGTGCGCGCGTTGCCCGGCTTCGATGCCAACGAGGTCGCGCAACGCCTGCAAAGCTATGCCGAGTCCACGCTGCTGCCGAAGATGCGCGCCGTGAAACCCGATACCGGTATCAGTTTGCAGCCGTTGTCGGCTTATCCGGGCCTCGCCACGCCGCCTGACAGCGAAGCCGCGCGGCTTCTTGCGCTGATCGCCGGATCGACGGAATTCGGCACGGTCGCGTTCGGCACTGAAGGCGGCCTTTTCGAGCAGGCCGGTATTCCGACCGTCGTTTGCGGCCCCGGCAGCATGGATCAGGGGCATAAGCCCGATGAGTTCGTCACGGTTGAGCAGTTGCGCGACTGCGATGCCCTGCTGCTGCGCCTTGCCGATTACCTTTCGAATTAGAAGCGGCTCGGTGGATCAAGGCTGTATGCAGGTCCGTGTCTTGCTTCGGCACGTTGCGTCGCTTGCTCAAGCCACGCCTCTTTGATGGCGGTAGCGGCGAGTCACTCAGGAACATGCATCGAGCGTTGAACGCTATGCAACGCAAAGCCTCGCGTCGCATACGCTCGATCTCTCACTACCGGGTACGAAAAAGACGATATGAAAATGAAAGCATCGATGTTGGTCGCCACCGTTCTTGCGGCGGCAACCGTGGGCCAGGCGCAAGCCGCAGGATGCCTGAAGGGCGCAGCAGTGGGTGGTGTCGGCGGACATTTCGTAGGAAAGGGCCATGCGGCGCTGGGCGCGGCCGGCGGTTGTCTTGTCGGTCGACACATGGCTAACAAGAAGGCCAAGGAGGACGCGGCTTCCCGGACGCAGGCGCAGGCCGCGGCGCAGGATCAATCCAACGCGCAAGCCGCGAGGTCTCCGCAGTAAGGATCGAGCGCGGTTCGTCAGCCGTCTATTGGTCGACGCAGGGGGCTTGCTGCGTAGGCCGTAAGCGTTCTTGCTCCGCGGCGCTATCGGCTTCAAGCGATAGCGCGTTTTCATGCACGGGCCACGCATGAAGACTCTTTCATCGCTTCGCCGAAGTGCGTCGAATCGAGCACACGACTTCGCGAGGCGTTGATCGCGCCGCATGCAAAGCGGCGCGTGTCATCGCGCGAACTCACACGCGAGCGCTGTCGCGCGACCGCTTCTGCATGATCTCAGACGTCTATCAATGCGCTGTTTCTCTGCGGCCGGCTTTCGAATAATTCTGCGGCGCCGAGCAAGTGTCCCAGTTCACCGCAGCGATCGGCCAGCGCATCTCTAATGGTCTGCGCAAGCGGTAGTTCCTGCGCGAACTGGGCTTGCTCGCGGCCATAGATCACGTGCAGCAGAGAAAGCATGCCCGTCAGCGAAGCGGTCTGAGCGAATGCGGTGTCCGAAGGGCGTTGTCGCAAAGCGGCCTGCATCATGAAAGACGCGCGCTGACTGGCAAGTGCGATCACCGGGTCGCGACCGAGGTCGCCGGAATCCGGATGGTTGTAGAGCAACAGGCTGCACCATTCGAATAGTCGCGTCGTGCCGGTGACAGCCAGCGCATGATGCAAAGACGTGATCGCGGCTTGCTTGAGATTGGCGCTCGCCGAGCAGTTCGCGAGCCGCATCAGTTGCGCGACGAGCACGGGCATGCCCGACAGCGCATTGACGATGCGCTGATCCGGTGCATCGTTGATCAGAAGGTTCAGCACTGCGAGTAGCTGTGAGACATCGGGGACGATCCGGCGGGCCCGCAGAAGCTGCGGCCGGCTGAAATAGAAACCCTGAACCAGATCGCAACCCGCGTCCAGGGCGGCCTGCAACTGCTGATGATCATCCACTTTCTCTGCCACGACTATCTTGCCCGCGCGCTTCAGATCGCGGACCATCGCTTTCGCTGCAGCGGCGTCGATGGCGGGCCACTCCAGCTTCACGATATCCACGGCAGGCAGAAACGCTTCGATCTGCGGGGTGATCGCCACCACGTCGTCGATCGCAACGCGGAACCCGGCACGGCGCAGCGCGATGCAACGCTTCTTCAACGCGTCGTCCAGTTCGCATGTCTCGAGCACTTCGAGGACGAAGTGCTGGCTCGGAAGCATTTGCGGCAGCGCGGAATGCAGAAAGTCGGCCGTGCAGTTGAGATAGCCGTCGAGACCATCCAGCACGGTGGTAAGCCCTAGCGCGCCAACGGTCCGCTCCACGACCTCGGCCGTGCATCTAAAGCCATCGCTGATATTCGCCACGCCGCTATCGCCATCCCTGAACAGGAGTTCATAGGCCGCCAGGCGGCCCGCCCGGTCGACGATGGGTTGCCGCGCGACGCATGTCATTGCAAGGCTGGTATCGCCCGTCTGCGCACTGCGGCTCATGACTGAGTCTCCTTATTGTTGGAATTGTCGCTGTTCGTGGCCTGGGCAATCGCCGCAGTCGAACGCGTTAACGGTGAGCTGCGGGAGAACTTGAGTCGAGATTTGCAGGATTCGCTGCATAGGTCGTCAGGACACGCAGCACGGCAAAGGTGAGATTAACGTCAGCGCGTCCTTGAACGTCGACGTACGAGACGAAGACTGTTGGCGAGCCGACGGCTCAAGCCCCGACTAACTAATCGCCCGTGCCGCTCTCACGCCTCTATTGAGCACAGTGCCGACAAAAACGTCCGATCGGTCACTTATCCCTTCTGAGCACGGCAATAGAGAGTGGCGTGAGCAAAATGACTGAATTGTCCGACCGCGCTGCCGATAAGCATTGACGCTCTTATTCGATTAGCGGCAGCACGCGCGACTGCCGTATCGCATTCCTCACGCGCCACAACCAAAGCACGATGAACAACCTCTCAATTCGGGCGCGGCTTGCGCTCACCATGGCTTTCCTCGGTTTGATGCTGACTCTTTCAGTGGGCTTCGGGCTGTACGGTATCAGCGCGATTCACGCATCGGCGAGAGACGTCGCCGAAAATTCGCTTCCAGCCGTCAACGCACTCGGCATATCGAGCAATTTCACCGCGCGGGCAAGGCTGTCGCTCGACCGTTACGCGTTGGACCCCACCGCGCCCGACGCCAGCGGACTGCGGGCACGCGCGGATGGATTCATGCGCCAGGCCGACGAGTGGTACAACAAGTACAACGCCATTCCTCGCGGAGCCGACGAGGACGCACTGGCAAAGGACGTCGTCTCCACTCGCGCCCAGATGCGCGAAGTCATCGAGAAGTTCGGCGCAGCAATCGAAGCGGGCGATAAGGAGAATGTCTCTCGCCTCGCGCTCAAAGATTTGCCCGCCGCCTATAACCGGTGTGTCGAAGCGTTCGACAAGCTGAAGTCTTTCCAGCTTGCCGACGCCGTCCGCCAGGAAGCGGAAAACGACGCGCACGCATCGACGTTGCGCACGCTCGGGGTGCTGGCGCTGCTCGCTGGCATCGCTGCCGCAGCGTTCGGCTGGTTCCTGCTGCGCCGGGCCATCATGACGCCGCTTGCAGAAGCGCTGAAGCACTTCGAACACATTTCCACTGGCGATCTCACGCATGACGTGTCCATCAAGACGCACGACGAGATGGGGCAGTTGCTCGCGGGCGTCGCCACGATGAAGGACAAGTTGGCCGCCACGGTCGGAACGGTTCGGTCGAGCAGCGAAGCAATCGCGAGCGCCAGCAAGCAGATTGCGACCGGCAATACGGACTTGTCGTCGCGTACCGAGGAGCAAGCGGCCTCGCTTCAGGAAACCGCCGCGAGCATGGAAGAACTGACCACGACGGTCAAGCAGAATTCAGAAAACGCCACGCAGGCGAGCAGCCTCGCCGATGACGCCAACGCCGTCGCCAACGAGGGCAGCGCCATTGTCGGTCGGGTCGTCGAGACCATGGCGGGCATCGAAGAGAGTTCGGCGAAGATCGCCGAGATCATCGGCATGATCGAGGGCATCGCGTTTCAGACCAATATTCTCGCGCTGAATGCGGCCGTCGAAGCCGCGCGGGCGGGAGAACAAGGCCGGGGCTTCGCGGTGGTGGCGAGTGAAGTGCGCAGCCTCGCGCAGCGCTCGTCGGCTGCCGCTAAGGAGATCAAGGAGCTGATCGAGACGTCCGGCAGCCGTGTTCAGGCGGGAACGGAGCTCGTGGCGAGGGCGGGAGACACGATGCAGCGCGTCGGCACCGCCATTCAGCGCGTCACCGACATCATGGGCGACATTGCATCCGCGTCGCATGAGCAGAGCCGCGGCATCGAGCAAGTGAATCAAGCCATCTCACAGATGGACGAGGTCACGCAGCAGAACGCTGCGCTCGTAGAGGAAGCGGCGGCAGCGGCGGGTTCGATGGAAGATCAGGCGAAGCAATTGAGCGCAGCGGTTGCTGTGTTCCGCACGGCGCACGCGCTCGCCGGGGCAACGACGGCATCCATCGACCGCGAACGAAGGCCGACGACGCGACCTGCGCCGGTCAAGAAAGCGCCGGTCGTCGCGCGCGCGGTGAAGCCATCGGTCGCTGCTGCGGCAGTGTCGAGTTCCGCGACTGACGGAGACTGGTCGACGTTCTGAGGTTACGCGGTGTACGGGTAAAGCGAGCACGCCGTCGACTGAAGGACATCGATGGCGCCTTCGCGTAAGAGGCGGCTTTCGCGTATTGCTTCGAACCAGATGAATTCACGCGATCGAATAGCAGTTCGCTCGACGGCTTGCGAGCGCCGGAATTCATCGAAACGCTCGCGCGACAACCAAGTTATGGATACGGTAGACAACCATTCCGCTTTCGACGACGACTCGCTCAGAGACGAGGCACGCGCGTTGAGTCTTAGCATCGAGATCATTCGTCGAGCTCGTGGACGAAGGAACCCGCGCGACTGCCGCCCGGGTACCGACGAGTGGACTCGTGTCTCGCTCGAATTCGTGCGCGATTTGCGCTGGGCATTGGGCCTGGCCGACGACGAGACCTCGCACCCTCCAGGCACTGAGAATTGATCCGGCGATGGCCGATTCGTCACTATGCCCACGCATCCACGGGTAAAGGTTTCGACGCAGGCACCGTTAAGCGAAGCACAAGCCAGCGAGAGACCAAACCATAATGACTCGTAAGAACGACAGCGCAGACAAGCCCGGTCGAATGAATGTCCCGCGTGCAACGAACCTTAGTCACTGCGCGCCATCGGACGTCAATACAGCCAAAGTCGGATTCATCAAAATGCTATTGAAAGCCGGTGCCTACAGACTCGATTCCGCCGCTATAGCCAACCGGATGCTGAGTAGCATACGGCAGAGGCTGTCGACGGCATCACGCTGAAAAGAGCCGGGAAGCAGGGAGACACGGCCAACGTGCGCCGGCTCGCACGGCCAACGCGTAGCCGGAGCGCCGGGAATCTGCGGATGGCAGCCTCGTCCTGATCCGGCGATAATGACCATCATTCGACGAATCCGGAAGCGTGAAGATGGAAAAGGCCGAGTGGTTTTTCGACGTCGTATCTCCGTTTTCTTATCTGGCTTTTCAACGTCTGGAGGCGTTGCGGGATCGCCTGGACATTCAGCCCGTGCCCATTCTTTTCGCCGCGCTTCTCAAGCATTGGGGCACGCTGGGCCCGGCCGAGCTTCCGTCGAAGCGCATTCACACCTATCAGTTCTGCGTGTGGCTCGCGGGACGCCAGGGCGTCCCGTTCGCGATGCCGCCGCGTCATCCGTTCAATCCGCTTGCCGCACAACGCCTGCTCGTATCGCTGGGCGCGCGCACCGTCGATGTCGGCAAAGCGCTCGGCTTCGTTTTCGCGGACGGGCGCGATCCTGAAGTCGAATTCCAGGCGTTCGCTAACCGACTCGGCGTCGACGATGCGGAACAGCGCGTCGGCTCGGCCGATGTCAAACGGCAACTCAGGGACAACACGCAGCGCGCGATCGATCTCGGCGTGTTCGGCGTGCCGACCTTGATGTTGCGAGATCGGCTGTTCTGGGGAAGCGATGCACTCGAGTGGGCCGAGGACTTCATCTCGCGGCCAGCGCTTTTCGATGAACCGGCGTATGCGGCGGCGGCGCGAACCGAGGTCGGAGTGAGGCGCTTATCGAGCGGGTGAAAGGAAGCGGCGCCATTGCAGTGGACGCGGAGTCGTTCGAAGCACCAGGCATAGACCGCCTTCGCGTCGCATGTGCGCGGGGCCGCGAAAGTCATCGAACCTCTATTCCTCGGCAGCCTTGAAGGAGGGCGCTGCAACGTTCAGCGCGTGGTCGCCTCTTCGAGACACGCCGCCGGCTAATCGAACGCAAGCGCTTCGCCGTCGCAGCAACGGATTGCCCGATGCGGCAAACTGTGGGCCACCGTTGACTGCCACAAGAGAGTGCCATGAAGAAACTCATCAACAGCCCGCATGACGTCGTGCGCGAAATGCTCGAAGGCGTCGCGCGGCAAGCGCCCCACGTCGCGATTCTCGGCGCTGAAAATGTGCTCGTGCGACGGGAGCAGACAGAAGCCACGGACCGTCCCGTGTCGGTGATATCGGGCGGCGGCAGCGGCCACGAACCCGCACATGGCGGCTACGTCGGCGCGGGCATGCTGAGCGCCGCGGTGTGCGGCGAAGTGTTCACGTCACCGTCCACAGACGCCGTGCTCGCCGCGATCCGCGCCACCGCCGGTTCGCGCGGCGCGGTACTCATCGTCAAGAACTACACGGGCGATCGCCTCAACTTCGGTCTCGCCGCGGAACTGGCGCGCGCAGAGGGCATCCCGGTCGAGGTCGTCGTCGTGGCCGACGACGTTGCATTGCGCGATGAGACGGCGCGCGATCGTCGGCGCGGCATCGCAGGGACCGTGTTGGTGCACAAGGTCACGGGCGCGGCGGCTGCGCGTGGAATGACACTCGATGAAGTCGCGTCCGTTGCGCGCCTCGCGGCGGCCAATCTCGGCACGATGGGCGTCGCGCTCGATGGCTGCACCATTCCCGGTGCCGACAAATCGGGCTTCACGCTCGGCGATGATGAGATCGAATTGGGACTCGGCATCCACGGTGAGAAAGGCGTCGAGCGTACCGCGATGCTGCCCGCCGATGCGCTGTGCGACGTGCTCATTTCAAGCATCGTCGATGAACTGGCGCTCACGAGCGGCGAGCGAGTCGCGTTGCTGGTCAACGGGCTCGGCGGCACGCCGCAGATGGAGCTCGACATCGTCTTGCGAGCCGCTCACGAGAATCTTGCTGCACGAGGTATTCAAATCGAGCGCGCGTGGGCCGGAACCTTCCTCTCGGCGCTCGACATGCCGGGCTGCTCCGTCTCGCTGCTGCGGGTGGACGACGCAACGCTGAACCTCTTGGATGCGCCGACTGAAGCGCGTGCATGGCCCCGTGATGGCATGGTCAACCGCGACATTCGCATCGACGGTCCTGCGCAGCCGTCCCCGACCGCAGCGGCCGCGCACGACGAGCCGAGTCAATGGACGCGCGCCATGAAAGCAGCGCTTCAATCCGTCGCGGATGCGTTGATTGAAAACGAACCGAGGCTTACCGAACTGGATTCCGTCGCCGGAGACGGGGACCTCGGCGCGAGCATGACGCGCGCCGCGCATGCCCTGCTCGAAGTGAGCGAAAGCGATCTTCGCACGCCTGCGGGCGCGCTCGCAGCGCTGAGCGTGGCTCTGCGCCGCGCCATCGCGGGCAGTTCGGGGCCGTTCTATGCGACCGCGTTGATGCGCGCGTCGCGGTACTTGGCAGAGATCGGCGAGGCATCGGCGCTGGACTGGGCGCACGCGTTCAGAGCGGCAGTCGAGGCGATCAGCGATTTGGGTGGCGCGAAAGCAGGCGATCGAACGATGCTGGATGCGCTCTTTCCCGCCGTGTCCGCCTATGAAGAGGCGCTGACTTCCGGCAGCCCCGTGCATAGCGCGTGGGAAGCGGCGGTGTCGGCGGCGCAGCAGGGCGCGCAGAACACCGCGCAGATGACGCCGAGGGCGGGGCGCGCGAGTTACTTGGGCACGCGCGCCGTCGGTTCGCCGGACGCAGGCGCAGTCGCGGTCTCGCTCTGGCTCGCGGCGCTGTTGCCGCATATCGGTGCTGGTCAACGCGCGATTGACTGATCGCGCCACTGACATTCACCCAACGGTGGCCGCTTACCCGAGCGCGCGGCCACTGCCTTTGCGTTACTTCGTGCCGACCGTTTGCAACGGCACCCACTTGCCGTTGGCGACCTTATAGACCGTCACGCCGCCGTATTTCAGGTCGCCGTAATTGTCGTACGACAGTTCGCTCGTGGTCACGCCCTTCATGTTCGTGCTCTTGAGCGCAGTAAGGAACACACGCGGATCGGTGGAATCCGCTTTCTTCATCGCGTTGAAAACGGCCATGGTGCCGTCGTACGCATAGGGCGCGTACAACTCCACCGGCTTGCTGAAGTGCGCCTTGTAGTGCTCGGCGAACGCGTTGCCGCCCGGCATCTGCGCAAGCGGGCTTCCTTCCGATGCGGCCAGCGTGCCCTCAGCCGCGCCGCCTGCGATCTTGATCAGGTTATCGGACTGAAGCATGTCCGGGCCGATCAGCACCGCCTTGATCGCGAGCGAGCGCATTTGCTTCAGCATCGGCGCGGCTTGCGTATCGGCGCCGCCGTAGAAGACCGCATCCACGTCAGCGGACTTGATCTTCGTGAGAATCGCGCGAAAATCCACCGCCTTATCTGTTGTGTACTCCTGATCGACGATGGTAGCCCCCGCCGCCTTCGCTGCCTTCGCGAACTCTTCGGCGACGCCCTGGCCGTACGCGGTGCGGTCATCGACGATGGCGAGCCGCTTGTACTTGAGGCCCTTCGCGACGTATTCGCCGAGCACGCTGCCGAGTTGCGTATCGGATGTCAGCAGGCGAAACGTCGTCGGAAAGCCGAGCCGCGTGTAGGAGGGCGCGGTCGCCATCGCGACTTCGGGGATGCCCGCTTTCGCATAGATGGGCGCGGCCGGAATGCTGGTGCCCGAGTTGTAGTGGCCGATGACGGCGACCACGCCGTCGTCCACGAGCTTCTGAGCGACCGTGGTGCCGGTACGCGGATCGGCCTGGTCGTCCTGCGCGTTGAGCACGAACTGCACGGCCTGACCGCCGATGACCGGTTTGGTCGCATTCATGTCTGCAATCGCAAGCTCGACGCCGCTTCGAAAATCTGCGCCGTAGTGCGCCTGGCCGCCAGTGAGCGGCGCCGCAAAGCCGATCTGGACGTTCTGCGGCGATGCCGACGCAGCGAGCGCGTACGGCGCGCTGGCGAAGGTGGAGCACGCAACCAGCGCGGCCGATACGTACGAAGTGGCGACTTTCATTGTCTCAGGCATCCTCTTTGGTTTGATCGTGTGTCGTAGTGTGTAAGTCGAAGCGTCGTGTTCTTTGTTGGCTTCATCGGCGCCGTCCAGGCGGCGCGCACAAATATACGAAGCCTAAGATCACCGCGTCTTGCGGGAAATAAGCAGTGGCGATGCAGAAATCCGCATAGTTGCGCGGCGTTCGAGCGGCAGCGGCGCTATGCGCCTATGACTAGCCGGGTTTCGGGCACATGGAGCTATGCCGATTTCATCATTCGCGCAGCCGCGTTCGGCCAAGACGCTGGCAGTGCGCGCGCTTACCATTGCCTCATGAAAACACTCACTCACATCGAAGTCGTCGACTCCCACACCGGCGGAGAGCCGACTCGACTCGTCATTGCGGGCGGCCCCGATCTCGGTCGCGGTCCGCTGTCCGAACGCCTCGAGATTTTTCGCCGGGACTACGATCGCGTGCGCGCGGGTGTCGTCAATGAGCCGCGCGGCTCGGACGTGATCGTCGGCGCGCTGTTGTGCGAACCGCACGATCCATCCTGCTCGGCGGGCGCGATCTTCTTCAATAACGTCGGCTTTCTCGGCATGTGCGGTCACGGCACCATCGGGCTCGTCGTGTCGCTCGCGCATCTTGGGCGCATCCAGCCCGGCGTGCATCGCATAGAAACGCCTGTCGGTATCGTCGAAGCCGAATTGCATAGCGATCTCAGCGTCACCGTGCACAACGTTCCTGCGTACCGTTACCGTACGCAAGTGCCGCTCGACGTGCCGAGTCTCGGGCGCGTGCACGGCGATATCGCGTGGGGCGGCAACTGGTTCTTCCTCGTGTCCGATCATGGCCAGGCGCTGGATTTCGCGCGCGTCGAACCGCTGACAGACGCTGCATGGGCGATCCGCGAGGCGCTGGAAGCAAACGGCATCACGGGCGAAGGCGGCGCGGTCATCGACCACATCGAACTGTTCGCCGATTCGACAACGCCCGGTGTCGATAGCCGCAACTTCGTGCTGTGCCCCGGCAAGGCGTACGACCGCTCGCCGTGCGGAACGGGCACGAGCGCGAAGATCGCCTGCCTCGCGGCCGATGGCGTGCTTGCGCCGGGCGCGCTCTGGCGGCAGGAAAGCATCGTCGGCAGCGTGTTCGAGGCGCGTTATGAAAGCATGGGCGATCACGCGGCGGGACGCGTGCGGCCGAGCATTCGCGGAACCGCGCACGTGAACGCCGAAGCGAAGCTCGTCTTTTCGAGCGACGATCCGTTCGCGTGGGGCATTCGCACGTGAACGCGAGTGCCGTCTCGGGACATGCTTGCCCGGATGTGATCGTGATTGGCGCGGGCATCGTCGGCGCGGCGTGCGCGCGCGAGCTCACGAGCAAGGGCATGAATGTGCTCGTGCTGGATCGCGCGGGAATCGGCGGGGGCGTGACGGCGGCGGGCATGGGCCACGTCGTCGTGATGGACGATACGCCCGCTGAATTTGCGCTGTCGTCGTGGTCGCGTCAGTTGTGGCTCGACCTCGCCCCGCGTCTCGACAAGCGTCAGGCTTTCGTGCGCTGCGGAACGCTGTGGGTTGCCGCCGACGACGAAGAATACGATCTCGCGCATAAGCGCCGTGATTCGCTCGCAAGCGAAAATATCGCATGCGACATGTTGGATGCGCAGCAGTTGCGCGAAGCGGAGCCCGAACTGCGCGAGGGTTTCAGGGGCGGCATGATCGTCCCCGACGACGCCGTTGTTTACGCGCCGGCCGCGGCTTCGTGGCTGATCGCGGACGCGTCGGCCGTCGAGTTGGGCGCAGGCCGCGTGAGTTGCAGGCTAGACGCATCGGTCGCGCGATTGACGCGCGAAGGCGTCGTGCTTGCGAGCGGCGAAGTCATCGCGGCGGGCGCGGTGCTCGTCGCGAATGGCTTGCAGGCCATCGAGTTGATGCCCGATTTGCCGATGCAGGCGAAGAAGGGGCATCTGCTCATCACGGATCGCTATCCGGGCACCATCCGGCATCAGATTCTCGAGCTCGGCTATATCAAGAGCGCGCACAACGCGAGCGGTACGTCGGTGGCGTTCAACGTGCAGCCGCGCCCGACCGGGCAATTGTTGATCGGCTCGTCGCGGCAGTTCGACAGCGTAGATTCGACCGTCGAGCCCGAGATCATGGCGCGCATGCTTCGTCGCGCGAGCGAGTATCTTCCCCGGCTGCCGACGCTCAACGCAATCCGCGCGTGGACCGGATTCCGACCCGCGACGCTCGACGGCTTGCCGCTCATCGGCCCGGCTGCGCACTTCGTTAGCGGCGATGCGGCGCGCGTTCCGGTGTGGATTGCGACGGGACACGAAGGACTCGGCGTGACGACGGCGCTCGCCACCGCAAAGCTGATCGCGGCGCAAATGACGGGCGCGTCGTTTCAGTTGCCGATCGACGCGACGCCGTACCTGCCGTCGCGTTTTCAGACGAGCCGCGCGACAGGTGGCATCAACAACGGAGCCGTGCATGTCTGAACGATCGTTGACGGTTCATATCGATGGACGCGCCTTGAGCGTAGCGAGCGGCAGCTCGGTGCTGGCGGCCGTGGCGCTCGCCGCGGGTAGCGCGGGTTTCGTCACGCGACGCTCGGTGAGCGGTGACGCCCGTGGCCCGTTGTGCGGCATGGGCCTCTGCCAGGAATGCAGAGTGACCATCGATGGCGTGCGGCATCGGCTTGCTTGTCAGACGTTGTGCGCACAGGGCATGTCGGTGGAAACGGAAGGCGTAATGAAATGAAGTTCGATGTCCTTATCATCGGCGCGGGTCCAGCGGGACTTCATGCGGCGCGCGTCGCGGCAGAAGCGGGCGTGCAGGTCGCCATCATCGACGATAACGCGCTGCCCGGCGGTCAGATCTGGCGGCAAGGGCCGCAACACGCGCCGAAAGGCCCGGCGCGCGCCGCCATCGACGCGCTTTCTCGGCATAAGAACATCGCACGTCTTTGCGGTAAGCGCGTGGTGCAGTCGTTGCCCGGTAAGACATTGCTCGTCGAAGATGCTGCGCGCGGCTATCGCGTCGGCTATGAGAAGCTGATCGTGGCGACAGGCGCGCGCGAGCGCTTTCTGCCGTATCCCGGCTGGACCTTGCCGGGCGTGACGGGCGCGGGCGGCTTGCAGGCGTTGATCAAGGGCGGCATGCCGGTCGAGGGGCAGCGTATCGTGATTGCGGGCACCGGGCCGCTTCTTTGGGCCGCGGCCATCACGGCGCGTCAACACGGCGCGACGGTCGCGGCTATCGTCGAGCAGGCTTCGTCGAGCCATGTTCGGCGCTTCGCCGCCGGCCTGTTGAAGACGCCCGCCAAGCTTTTGCAGGCGGCGCGCATGCGCTTGGATCTGCGCGCGACACCGTATTATCGCGGCGCTTACGTCGCGGAAGCGCGCGGCGAGACGCACGTTACGGGCGTGCGCGTGCGTCATCGCGAGAAAGACATGGGCATCGACTGCGATCGCCTCGCTTGCGCATATGGACTCGTGCCGAATGTTCAGGTCGGCATCGCGCTTGGCTGTGAGGTTGTCGAGAGACGATTCGAAACCGCGTTACGTGTGGATGAATGGCAGGCCACTTCCGTGCCCGATGTCTACGCTGCGGGTGAATGCACGGGCGTGGGCGGCGTGGAGCTTTCCGCGCTGGAAGGCCGCATAGCCGCGCTCGCGGCGGTGGGGGACCGCGAGCGAGCGCGGGCGCTTTTCGCGGCGCGCGACGCTTATCGGCAATTCGCGCGACGCATGCACGAGGCGTTCGCGCTGAATCCTGGGCTTCGCACGTTAGCGCAGCCGGACACCATCTTGTGCCGATGCGAAGACGTCGCTTTCGGCGATGCGTCGAAGTATCGCTCGTGGCGCGACGGGAAGTTGCACACGCGCTGCGGCATGGGGCCTTGTCAAGGAAAAATCTGCGGCGAAGCGGCTGCGTTCTGCTTCGGCTGGAAGCCGGATGCGCAGCGTCCGCCCTTCGTGCCGGCGCGCATAGCAACGCTACTGGAGGCCGAGTCGCCTCTGGTTGTCGATCACGCGCAATGAGCGCTCCGACATGAAAGACAACGCAATGCTGCCTGCAACTATCGCCGAGCCGGTCTTCACCGCGCGCTTTAGCGAGTCGAATCGGCACATTATGCGTCGCTGTGCCAATTTCGTCACTGGTTCTCAGTAATCGACGCAAGCCTGAATCCTTCTGGCTTGTGATACTGCGGCATATCGCCAGCTGTATCGGCGAGTTCAATCAACGAATCATAGTCACCGAATGTCGAGGGCAACAACATGGGCAACAACATTTTCACGGGCACCATTCCGGCGCTCATGACGCCGTGCACGGCTGAGCGCACGCCGGACTACGACGCGCTCGTCTCCAAAGCGCGCGAGCTCGTCGGCCTCGGCATGAACGCAGTGGTGTACTGCGGATCGATGGGTGACTGGCCGCTTCTCAGCGAAGCGCAGCGTCAGGAAGGCGTGGCGCGTCTCGTCGATGCCGGCGTTCCGACTATCGTCGGCACCGGTGCGGTGAATTCGCGGGAAGCCGTATCGCATGCGGCGCACGCGGCGAAGGTCGGCGCTAGCGGCCTGATGGTCATCCCGCGCGTGCTGTCGCGGGGCGCCTCGGCCGCCGCGCAAAAGGCGCATTTCGCCGCCATTCTGGAAGCGGCGCCTGCGCTTCCCGCAGTGATCTACAACAGCCCTTACTACGGCTTCGCGACGCGCGCCGATCTGTTTTTCGAGTTGCGGACGAAGTACCCGAACCTGATCGGGTTCAAGGAGTTCGGCGGTGCGGCTGACATGCGTTATGCAGCGGAGAACATCACCAGCCAGGACGAGAACGTCACACTAATGGTGGGCGTCGACACGCAGGTGTTTCACGGCTTCGTCAACTGCGGCGCGCGAGGCGCGATTACCGGCATCGGCAATGCGTTGCCGCGCGAAGTTCTGCATCTTGTCGATCTGTGCCGCAAAGCCAGCGATGGAGACGTGACGGCGCGTCGCCAGGCACGTGAACTCGAAAGCGCGCTTGCAGTGCTTTCATCGTTCGACGAAGGCACGGATCTGGTGCTGTACTACAAATACCTGATGGTGCTCAACGGCGACAAGGAATACACGTTTCATTTCAACGAAACCGATGTACTCAGCGAAGCGCAACGCCGCTACGCGGAAACGCAGTTCGAATTGTTCCGGAAGTGGTATGCCGGCTGGTCGAAAGAAGTCAGTGCGTAAGCATTGATTGCGAAAGAGCGGCTTCGTAGGGGGCCGCGCAGCGCGTGTCTTTCGTAACGCACGCGCAATCGGCTGCACTGCGTCTATATCCTTTATAAGGGCAGTGTGCGAAGAGTAAAGGCAAGCCATGCCGAGCTTTCTCGACAGAGCTTTGCGCAGCGAGGTGCTTGCCCGTTTCATGGCATCATCGTGCACACCTTCACACCACTTCGAAAGCGATTGCCATGGCCACTTACATTGTTTTTACAAGAGAGAGCACGCAAGATCAGCAGGAACTCGACGTATATCAAAGCAAGGTCGGCGAGACCTTGCAAGGTCACCCTGTCAAGGTTCTAGCCGCTTATGAACCTCAGCAAGCCCTCGAAGGCGATGCGCCCGAAGGTGTCGTGATCGTGGAGTTTCCGTCGACGGACGCGGCGCGTGCGTGGTACGACAGTCCAGCATATCAAGAGGTTGCGCAGCACCGTTTCCGAGGCGCGCGGTATCGCGCCGTTCTTGTCGAAGGCGTATAGCGCACATCCGCAGTGCCCGATCGACTCGGTCCAGCAGGTCGATCGGTTACAGCGCACTCGCGATAACCTCCGCCGGCGCTGACAACGCAGCCGGCAGTCTCCACGTCTGTCATGGTGCCGATGCGCTCGCAGCGGCATTCACCCTATCGTCGCGTTGGTGCCAAAGCGACGTCTCGGATCATCTTCGCTTAAGCTCTGCCTTTCCCTGGCAGCCAACCGTGCCTTCCTGCGCGTCAAACCTTCGCATACCGATGCGTTGTAGACGCCTATCGAACTTCTCCGCGCTACGCGATGCTCGATGAGAACCATCGACTTGTACTTGTGTCGCTGACCGAGCGTCGGAAACGCGTCGTTTCACATGACACGGTGGTCGGCATCGCTAAGAAGGAACCGCATCGCATGGATGTAGTTAGGACAGCAAACAAGTCAGACGAGGCACATGCAGGATGACGCGCTCACTCCCTCACGCACGAAGCTCAGGCGTGGTTCGCCGCCTCGACGCCTTAACAGGGGACAGACTGCCGACAAACGTTGTGGCGAACGCTTACTTCGTCCTGCAAAACGGTAGAAACAAGCGCGGCGCACATCGCGCGGCAGAGGGACTGGAAATGGCGTGAACGAAGTCCGTCGCTGGGTTAGAACGACCGCTCGTATTTTCTTCGGAAATTACTACTTGTTGTGAGCCGGCTGTTACAACAAGTCTTAATAAACCTATTAAATGAAGGGAATTGTTTCGGGAAAACGGTCTGATATTTGCCGTAATGCAGACGAATGAAATAGTTTTCTCTACTTACGGTATGAATAAAAGAACGAGTTTTGCTCTTTCCTACTGTTACATACGGAAACTCGATCGGTAGTTTGTGGACAGTACACTCCGGTCTCCTTGAGCAAACATGAATTATTTCCCGTGTCGTCTAATCGTCTACTCAAAGCACAGACCGAAAATTCCCTAGTCAGCGTCTCTAACAATCTCCACGCCTCTCTTACGCGTAGAAAGTTCCTGTCGTTCGTCATGGCAGGCGCAGGCAGCGCCGCCTTGGCCGCCTGCGGCGGCGGTAGTGAAACAAATGCCGACGGACTCGGCGATACCGCAGCAGTGGCAAAGGCCGCGTCGTCGAACGGAACGGCTATTCCGCCGGCAGCATCCATCACCGATAGCTCGGGTGCCGTTTGGACGCTCGTCGGCGGCCATGCGGTGCGTAACGGCACGGCGATGGGAACCGGCTCCCCGGTCGCCTATACGACCCTCGTGTACCTCAATGGCGCCATCTACGGCCGCAACACGGCGGGCAACTGGTTCAAGAGCGGCACGACGCCGTGGCAGAACCTCGGCACCGCAGACCCCCGTGGCGCTACTGCAAGCACCGGCTCGCAAGGCACGAGCAACACCAGCACGGCCGGCGTGCTGCAAGACAAGTCGTTCGGCGTGAAGGGCGATGGCACGACCAACGACCGCGCGGCGCTTCAGGCTGCCATCGACGGCTCGGTCGGCCAGATTCTCCTCATCACAGGCAAGAGCCGCATCGACGCAACCGGCCTCACGCTGCGCTCGAACACGCATATCCGCTTCGCGCCGGGCGCCTCGATCAAGATGCTGTCGCACAACAGCAGCACGTATCAGATGATGCGCGTGTGGGACGTGAGCAACGTGAACATCGAAGCACCGTACCTCGATGGCAGCAAGGAACTGAATTCTGCCGGTTCCGGCGAATGGGGCATGGGCATCTCGATCAACGGCTCCACCGGCGTCACGATCACGAACCCGACGACGATCAACTGCTGGGGCGACGGCATCTATATCGGCAATAGCCAGAGCGGCTCGAACAAGCCGACTTCCAACGTGTCGATCAGCGGCCATCACGCGAACGGCTGCCGCCGTCAAGGCGCGACCATCACGTCCGGCAGCGGCATCACGTTCAACAATCCGCTGTGGGAAAACATCTCCGGCACGGCGCCGGCGTATGGTCTCGACATCGAGCCGAACGACAACAATGCAGTGCTTCAGGGCATCAAGATCGTCAGCCCGACGACTCGGGGTTGCTCCGGCGGCGGCATTCTGGTCTATCTCGGCGCGTTCCCGGGATCGGTCGCGAGGAACGTCGACATCCAGATCACGAACCATACCGACACCTGCGCGAGCGATTCGTTTGCAGTCGGCGGTCTGAAGCTCAATGGCTCCGTCGTGACGGGCGCAATCACCAGTACGAACCCGGTGTGGAAGCGCAATTGGTATCTCGGTCAGTGGGACAGCAACGGCCCGAGGGTGTCGGTCGTGAATCCCAAGGTTGGCTAAGCTAGTAGATCGAGCGACGTAGGGAACCGTTCTGAGGAGCAACGAACGGTTCCCTACGATGCGTTTTGAAATAGTTAGCAAACCGTACCGAAAAGCGATAACGAATCAGCCGAGCCGTTGCGCGATGGCTTCGCCGACTTCCTTCGTGCTGGCCTTGCCGCCGAGATCGCCCGTGTGCGGCCCTTCCTTGAGCACGGCCTGGATGGCGGACAGAATCGCGTCGTGCGCGGCGCGCTGGCCGAGGAAGTCGAGCATCATCGCGGCGGACCAGATCATCGCGATAGGATTGGCGATGCCTTTGCCCGCGATATCCGGCGCGGAGCCGTGCACCGGCTCGAAGAGCGACGGAAACGCGCGCTCAGGGTTCATGTTGACGGACGGCGCAATGCCGATCGTGCCGGTGCAGGCAGGGCCGAGGTCCGAGAGAATGTCGCCGAAGAGATTCGTGGCGACGACGACATCGAAGCGATCCGGGTTCAGCACGAAGCGCGCGCACAAGATGTCGATATGCTGCTTGTCCCATGCGACGTCCGGATACTGCGCGGCGATTTCGGCGGCGCGGGCGTCCCACCACGGCATGCTGATGGAGATGCCGTTGCTCTTGGTCGCCACCGTGATCTTCTTCGCGCGTTGCTGCGCGAGATCGAACGCGAACTTGAGCACGCGCTCGGCACCGTGACGCGTGAAGATAGAGGTTTGCGACACGAACTCGCGCTCGGTGCCTTCGAAACTGACGCCGCCGACGGACGAGTATTCGCCTTCGGTGTTTTCGCGCACGATCATGAAGTCGATGTCGCCGGCCTTGCGGTTCGCGAGCGGCGACGGCACGCCGTCGAAGAGACGCGCCGGCCGCAGGTTGATGTATTGATCGAACTCGCGGCGGAACTTGAGGAGCGACCCCCAAAGCGAGACGTGATCGGGAACGCTTTGCGGCCAGCCGACCGCGCCGAACAGAATGGCGTCGGCGGTTTCGAGTTGGGCCTTCCAGTCGTCGGGCATCATCTGGCCGTGGGCGGCGTAGTAGTCGCAGCTTGCCCATTCGATGTGCTGGTACTCCAGCGCAATGCAGAAGCGTTGGCTTACTGCATCTAGCGTGCGCAGGGCTTCGGGCATCACTTCCTTGCCGATTCCATCGCCAGGAATCACGGCTATGCGGTATTGACTCTTTGACATGTCGCTTTGGCTCCTGTCTGGGCGTTTTTTTCGTTGGCGGGGCGCGGGCTTTCTGCGGCGCTTGCCTGATCGTACTCGGGTTCTCGCGGTTCTTACATTCTGAATCCGGTCGTTCGGCGTTCCCCTCCGACTTCTTGTCGCCGCAACCGCCACAAGGCACGGCGCGTGCTGCGCACCGGGATTCCCGCAAGGAGATCCCATGAACACCTCATCGACCGCGACCGCGTTGGACGCGGACGCGCCGCAGGCGCAGCGCGTCGCCTGCACGCTGAAGATTAACGGCGAAGCGCGCACTTTCGACATCGAGCCGTGGACCACACTGCTCGACCTTCTGCGCGAACACTGCCAGCTTACCGGCACGAAGAAGGGCTGCGACCACGGACAATGCGGCGCCTGCACCGCGCTCGTCGATGGCCAGCGCATCAATACGTGTCTCGCGCTCGCCGTTTCGTACGACGGCGCGGCCATCACCACCATCGAAGGGCTGGCGAACGGGGACACGCTGCACCCGATGCAGCAGGCGTTCATCGACTGCGACGCCTTTCAGTGCGGCTACTGCACGCCGGGGCAGATCTGCTCGGCCGTCGGCATGCTCGCGGAAGGACACGCCCACGACGCCGCCGAGGTGCGCGAGGCGATGAGCGGCAACCTCTGTCGCTGCGGCGCATATCCGAACATTGTGCAAGCTATTCTGCAGGCGTCGGGCGGGCAAGGCGTCGAAGGGACCGCCATTCAGAACGAGGAGGCGCGCCCATGAACCGCTTCTCCTACACGCGCGCGAACGACGTATCCGCGGCGCTCGAAGCGCACCACGCGCCGTCGGCGGCGTTTCTCGCGGGCGGCACGAACCTCGTCGATCTCATCAAGGAAGGCGTCGCGCGCCCCGAACGGCTCGTCGATATCCGCCGGCTGCCGATGACCGGCATCGAGCCGAACGCGGACGGTGGCATGGAAATCGGCGCGCTCGCCACGAACAGCGCCGTGGCCTACGACGAACGCATCGAGTCGCGCTATCCGCTGCTGTCGAAGGCGATTCTCGCCGGCGCTTCGGCGCAGATTCGCAATGTCGCGACCGTCGGCGGCAATATGCTGCAACGCACGCGCTGCCATTATTTCTACGACACCGCCACGCCATGCAACAAGCGCCAGCCGGGCAGCGGCTGCGGCGCGATGGAGGGCGTCAACCGCATCCACGCCATTTTCGGCGCGAGCGAGCATTGCATCGCCGTTCATCCGTCTGACATGTGCGTGGCGCTCGCCGCGCTCGACGCGTCGGTGCGCGTGACGGGCGACAACGGCGAGCGCGTCATCCCGTTCGACGCTTTTCACCGCCTTCCCGGCGATACGCCGCACATCGACACGAACCTGCGCGACGACGAGATCATCGTCGGAATCACCTTGCCCGCCGATGGCTTCGCGCAACATAACGCCTACGTGAAGGTGCGGGACCGGGCGTCCTATGCGTTTGCGCTCGTGTCGGTCGCGCTCGCGCTTAAGCTCGACGGCCGTCGCATCGAAGAAGTGCGTTGCGCGCTCGGCGGCGTGGCGCATAGGCCGTGGCGCAACCGCGACGCCGAAGCCGCGCTGCGCGGCAAGACGCTCGACGCCGCCACGGTGCGCGACTTCGCGAGCGCAATGGTGCGCGAAGCGCGCGGCCGTCCCGGCAACGCATTCAAGATCGAACTGACCGCGCGCGCCATCGAGCGCGCTTTCGAACAGGCATCGGGTATCAGCCTCGCCAGCAGAGAGGACGACGCATCATGAATTCTCCGAACGAACTGGAACGCATCGCGCGGCAGGGCGCGCACTTCAGCGGCAAGCCCGTTAACCGGGTCGACGGCAGAAAGAAGGTGACGGGCGAGGCCCGATACGCAGGCGAATTCTTCGCGGATGACATGAGCTATGGCTTCGTTCTTCCGAGCCGCATCGCGAGCGGGCGCATCGTGTCGATCGAATCGCGGCGCGCGCTCGAATTGCGCGGCGTGCTGATGGTGCTCACGCACGAGAACCGGCCCGAGTTGCCGCTCGACGACGCCGCGTGGAAGGACCAGTCCGCGCCGGGCGGCATGCCGTTTCGGCCGCTCTGGGACGATCGCATCTGGTACAGCGGCCAGCCGGTCGCGCTCGTCGTCGCGGAGAGCTATGAGCTCGCGCGTCATGCGGCGTCGCTGATCGAAGTGACCTACGAGCGCACGAGCCACTGCACGGATTTGCGCGAAGTGGAAGCCGACAGCTATCCGCCATCGACCGAAAAGGGCGGCTTCGAGCCGCCGCCACCGCCGCGCGGCGATGCGGACGGCGCGCTGGCTGCGGCCGCGTTCAAGATCGACAGCCGCTATTCGACGCCGGCCGAGTACCACAACCCGATCGAACTGCACGGCTGCACGGTCATTCCCGAGCCGTCCGGCAAGTTCACCGTCTATGAAAAGACGCAGGGCGTGCTCAACACCAAGCAGTATCTGACGAAGATATTCGGCTTCGACGACGACATGCTCGAAGTCGTCTCGCCGTTCGTCGGCGGCGCCTTCGGCTCGGGCTTGCGTCCGCAATATCATCTGCCGCTCGCCGTCATGGCCGCGCGCGATCTGAACCGCCCCGTGCGCGTGGTGTTGACGCGGCAGCAGATGTTCACGTTCGC
Organism: Caballeronia sp. GAFFF1; assembly: GCF_023630705.1. GTDB lineage: Bacteria > Pseudomonadota > Gammaproteobacteria > Burkholderiales > Burkholderiaceae > Caballeronia. The sequence goes on along the minus strand of NZ_JALQEM010000041.1, from coordinate 197,577 downwards.
GCATCGGCCGATGAGTCTGCAACGCGTCGCGCTGGCCGCGAATCGTGACGGCAGGCTGGAGGCGGTTATCCACGAGGCGGTGTCCGAGACCTCGCAATACGAGGACTACTGCGACGTCATCGTCAACTGGGCCGGACAGCTCTACGCCTGTGACAACGTGCGGCTGGACTACAAGGTGAGCAAGCTCGACGTGCCGACGCCCGCTGACATGCGCGCGCCCGGCGCGGCGCAGGCGCTTTTTCCGCTGGAAATGGCGATGGACGAGCTCGCCGAGGCGCTCGGCATGGACCCGCTGAAGCTGCGGCTCATCAACTATGCGGAGCGCGACGGGAACAAGAACCTGCCGTTCTCCAGCAAGGCGCTGCGCGAGTGCTTCGAAGAGGGCGCGGCACGCTTTGGCTGGGACAAGCGTCCGCTCGCGTCGCGCTCGATGCGCGAAGGGAACGAACTCGTCGGCTGGGGCATGGCGACCGGCATCTGGGACGCGATGCAGAACGAGGCGTCCGCGCTCGCGGAGATCGGCGCGGACGGGCGTGTCGTCGTGGCGAGCGCCACGGCGGATATCGGCACGGGCACCTATACGGTGATGACGCAACTCGCCGCCGATGCGCTCGGCGTGCCGCTCGAACACGTCGATTTCCGTCTGGGCGACAGCCGTCTGCCGAAGGCGCCGCTCGAAGGCGGATCGTGGACGGTGTCGTCGGTTGGCAGCGCGGTCCATGCGGCGTGCACGCGCCTGCGCGGCAAGCTCGCGTCGATCGCAAAAGAACACGGCGGCGATGCGTTCGCACGCGCGCAGCCGGACACGGTGCGGCTCGATGACGAATACGTCGTGTGCGGCGAGGGCATCGAACAACGCCTATCGCTGCGGGAACTGCTGACGCGAGCGGGGCTGGATTCGCTGAATGCGCAGGTGACCGTGACACCGCACGACAAGCAGCAGTCGTACTCGATCGGCACGCATTCGGCGGTGTTCGTCGAAGCGCGCGTCGATGCCGCGCTCGGCACCGTGCGCGTGACGCGCGTGGTCAACGCGGTGGCGGCGGGCCGCATCGTGAATCCGAAGACGGCGGCGAGTCAGGTGTCCGGCGGCGTGGTCTGGGGCATCAGCATGGCGCTGCACGAGCACGGGCAATTCGATCACGAACTCGGCCGGCAGATGAATCACAACCTGTCGGAGTATCACGTTCCGGTGAACGCGGACATACACGACATCGACGTGATCTTCGTCGACGAGCACGACGACGTCGTGAATCCGCTGGGCGCGAAGGGCGTGGGTGAGATCGGCGTGGTGGGCGTGGCGGCGGCTGTCGCCAACGCGATCTGGCACGCGACGGGCAAGCGCGTGCGGAATCTGCCGATCACGCTCGACACGCTGTTTGCGTGAAAGACGGCCAGACATAGAGAGTGCAACGAAAGGGCGCGCGCGGGTAGTTCCGCGCCGCCCTTTTACTTGTACCCGCTACAGACGCTCATTAAACGCTAACGGTCACAGGCGAAGACAAGCGCGATGACCTGCTCCAAAATTCGGGCTCGTCACGCCTGCGGCCCTTCTGTATCGGCAAGCGCGTTGCTGATAGCGGCGCACTCCGCCAGCGCCTCCCTTGCTTCGCGCTCCGCGAGCGCGGCGAGCGTATCGCCGAAGCCGCCGCGCGCTTTCGATGCGACGCGCGCACTCGTCACCACGCACGGCGCCGCGCTCCATGCAATACGCGCGCCGATCCCCGCAAGCTGTTCGGTGAAGGCGACATCCTCGCTGCATGCAAGCGGCGGAAATCCGCCCGCCAGCCGATAAGCGTCCGCCGACACGCCGAGGTTCGCGCCGTGTATGTGCCGATGCCGGTCCGCATGCGTGTACCCGCGATGGAACGCCTCGCGCGTCGCCGGCGTATGTTCGCCCCAGTCGTCCACGGTCACGCAGCCGCACACCGCATCCGCCTTCAGCGCGAGTTGCACGACGATCCAGTCGGGCGCGACGCGACTGTCGGCATCGGTGAAGGCGAGCCAGCGCGCGCCGCGCTCCAGCATGAACGACGCGCCCGCCGCGCGTCCCTTGCCGACGTTGCGCGCATCCAGCGTCAGCGCATGGACGTCGAAACACTCGACGACGCTCGCGGAATCGTCGCTGCAACTGTCCAGCACGACGACGATCTCTACTGGCTCGCCGTGAAGCCCGGGATGCGTCGCGGCGAGCCGCGCCGCGCGCAGACAATCGGCGAGAAACGCCTCTTCGTTATGCGCGGGAATCACGATGCCGATCATGCGATGCCCTCGCGCTGCGCCACCGAGCGGCCGTCCTTCGACCACACATCGAGGAGGAAGTCGGCTTCCTCGTGGCGCACGACGCGCATCGCGTCGAAGGCCGAATGGAAGATGGCGTGGACATCCTCGGCGCTTTGCAGCTTGCCGTCGAACGGATGACGCCAATGGCACGCGACGATCGCGCCATCATCGGCGAGCGATGCCCACGCGCGCTCGGCGAGCGTCATCGTGGCTGCCGGCGATAGATAGTAAGCAAGCTCACTAAGGACGATGAGATCGAATTCCCCGGCCGGCCATTCATCGGGAACGGCGCGGGCGTCTATCGTGACGCCGCGCGCATTCGCCAGGCGTTCACGTGCTTGCGCCACGGCCTGCTGGCTGATGTCGCAGATGCGCAAGCGGGCGCATCGGCGGGCAAGCAGCGCGGACAGCTCGCCGTTGGAGCACGCGGGTTCGAAGCCGGAAGCGTAGTGCTCGCGCGGCAGCGATGCGAGCAGAAGCTCGCGTTTGCGGCGCTCGTATTCGCTCGTGCGATAGCGCCAGGGATCATCGTTGTTGCGATATAAGTCGTCGAAATACGCTCGCGGTGTCGACATGCACGTCCTTGTTGTGGGTTGTCGGCTGTCTTTCGGTTGCGACGTCCTGTCGACGCCGCGGGCTATCAAAGGTGGGACGCATGCTCTTGCAACAGCGCCTGCGCCAGCAGTGCTTCGTCGCGTTCGGCATGGCTTTGCCGAAGGAACACGGGCAGATCCGCGAGCGCGCGCGCGAATTTCGCATCGGTGCAGAAGGGCGCGGGGCCGAGCGCGCGCGACACATGTTCGATGACGCGTGCCGCCGCGCGATCCACGGCGACACGCGCGCGCAGCGCTGGGCGTCGCGCATCGGCGCGCGGATGCGCGTCGATCCATGACGCCGTTTCGCTCAGCAGCGCAGCGGCGCTGCTGAGCTCGGCATCGACCGCGCCGAGATGCGCGCTTGCGTGCGGTTCGGCGCGACGCGCGACGGCTTCGACGAGCGTCGTCGCGATGGCCGCCAGCCCTCCGAGCCAGCAAGCGGCGATGCCCGCGCCGCCGTGCCAGAACCCCGGGCGTTCGACGTACGCGCCGACATCGCCGATTTGCGTTGCGCGCGCGCCGTCGAAGCGCACGTTGGCCGTCCCGGTCGCGCGCATGCCAACCGCCTGCCAGCCGCTTGCATCGACCGTGATGTTTGGCTGGGACAACTCGACAGCGGCAAGCACGGGCTGGTCGTCGAGCCAGGCCGTCACGAGCGCGTGCGTGACATGGCTCGCGCCCGAGCACCACGCCTTCACGCCATCGAGGATCAAGTGGTCTCCACGCGACGCGCGCGCGACCACGCGTGCATTCGGCGGCTCGGCTGCCCAGACGGCCCACGTGCCGTCGTCTGACAGGTCCGCCCGACGTAGCTCCGCGAGAATCGCGAGCGCGTCCGTGTGGCTCTCATAAAGCTTGGCAAGCGACAAGTCGCACGCGGCGACCGCGGTCAGCGCGCGCCATCGTGTTGCAGTTTTTCCGCTGCCCGGTAAAGGCAGCCTATCCAGTTCGTTCGCGCGGAGCTGGTCGAGCACGGAAACGCGGCTCGCGCAGCTTTCATCGTCGAAGTGGACGGCCGCGAGAAGAAGCTCGAGCGCAGAAGCCGATGCGACGGCACTGTCGATGTTTCGTGCATCCGCGGATTCTGGCTCATCGCAGAGCCGCCACGCTGAAGGCGCGGCCCGCATTCGTGGGCTGCTGGTCATATCGTTCATGCATTCCTCCGTGGCTGGCGCCTTGCGCCGCGCTGGTGACGTACATCCTTTTCGACAACGAAGGCAAGGGCCGTGCCCAAATCGTTACTCCGTTAGATTTGGCATGCTCATTGCGGCGACTGCGCATACATGAACACTTCGTCATCGCGTCGTCACGGTAGCCAAATGAACAACAATCCTTCCATGCAGAAAGTCGCCGCGCTCTCCGACTTCGACACGCAGCCGATGAAATGCGTCGAGATCGGCGATACGCCCATTCTTCTGATCCGCAGCGGCGAGCAGATTCGCGGCTATCAGGCGAAATGTCCGCATGCAGGGGCGCCGCTCGAAGAAGGCGCGCTCTGCAATGGACGGCTCGTGTGTCCGTGGCACAAGGGCACGTTCGAGATCGACAGCGGCGCGATTGTCGAGCCGCCCCCGCTGATGCCGCTCAAGCGCTATCCGGTGAAGATCGAGGGCGACAACGTGCTCGCGAGCCCGACGCCGCTCGACGAATCCGCGGCGCGCGATGCTTCCGCGACGCCCGATACGCGCACCTTTGCGATCGTCGGCGCCGGCGCTGCCGGTGCGACTGCCTGCTCGACCTTGCGTCAAGCCGGGTTCACGGGCCGCATCGTGCTCATCGAGCGCGAGCCGCGCACGCCCTATGACCGGACTTCGCTCAGCAAATTCGTACCGGCCGGCGAGATGTCGCCTGACGAAGTGCCGATGCTCCTGCCCGACGACTTCTTCGAGCGCGAATCCATCGACGTGATTCAGGCCGAAGTCGCGACGCTCGATGCCGGCGCGAAACGCATCGATATCGGCAGCGCGCCGTCGATCCATTACGACGCCGCATTGGTCTCGTGTGGCGGCATTCCGAAGCGGCCGTCCCTGCAAGGCGGCGAAGACGAAGGCGTGGCCGAGTTCGTCCGTCTGCTGCGTGGCCGCGACGATGCGCGGGGTCTTGTCGACACAGCGACACCGAAGAGTCATGCGCTCGTATTGGGCGCGAGTTTCATCGGGCTCGAAGTGGCCGCGGGACTGCGCAATCGCGATGTTGCGGTGACGGTCGTGTCGCCCGGCAAGGTGCCTTTCGAGAAACAGTTCGGGCCGGAGATCGCGCGGCTCGTCGCAGGACTGCATGAAGCGCACGGCGTGCAGTTCCGCATGGGAAGGCATGCAGTCGCTGTGAAGCGTAATGACGAAGGCAGTGGCGAGCGTCTATGCGTCACGCTCGATGACGGCGCGACGGTGATGTGCGATTTCATCGTGGCAGGGCTTGGCATCGAGCTGCCGACGGACTTCGTCACAGGCGTCGAGCACAACGAAGACGGAAGCCTCGATGTCGATGCGTCGATGCGCGTAGCCGACGGCCTCTTCGCGGCCGGCGATATCGCCCGCTTCGAGTTGCCGATCGAACCGTATGGAAGCATCCGCGTGGAGCATTGGCGGGTCGCGCAGCAGCACGCGCGCATCGCGGCGCATGCGATGCTCGGCTCACCGCGCGACGAACCGTTCGTGCCGTTCTTCTGGACGTTTCACTACGACAAGACCATCGAGTATCTCGGTCACGCGCGTCAGTGGGATCAGACGGTGTTTATCGGCGAGCCCGAGAAGTTCGAGTTCATCGCGCTCTTCGGCGAGAAGGGCAAGCTCGTCGCGGCGGTGGGTTGCGATCGGAACCGGCAGATGGGCGCGCTCGCCGAAGCCATGCGACGCACGCTGAGTATCGAGGACGCGAAGAAGATCGCCGAGGAGGCGTGACAGGCACCGCGGCGAACGGTGCCTTCGCACAGGTCTTCGAGCGACGCGATCACATCATGTGCAGATGTTCCCGCGCTTGCCGCCAGCGCTTCGAATCCGCTTCGAAGATATGCCGCATGATCGCGTCGTTGACTTCGTCCGCGTGCGTGAGCGGGCCCATATGACCCGCGCCCCCGACGATGGCAAGCCGCGCGCGCGGAAACATGTGCGGCAAGCGCTCGGCCAATGCAAGCGTGGGTAGCGGCGCGTGCTCGCCGCGCATGACGAGGACGGGCATGCGCAAGTCAGCATAGGGCGCATCGGACGCGGGTTCATCGAGCAGCGCGCGAAAGTCGAGCGGCGCTTTCGGCACCCAGCGCGTGAGCGCGGCTTGCACGGAGGGCCGCAGCGCCTCCCACGCGCCCGCACCGCCCCAATAGTCGACGAACGATGCCGCCGCTCCCCGATAGTCGCCGCAACTCACGCCATCGGCGGTGCGCTTCGATATCGCGTTGATTTCAGCCAGCGCGCGCGCTCCATGCTGGCCCATCGTCTTTAGCAGATGAAACGCCGATGGCTCGTATAGCGACAAGGTCGCGATACGCTGCGGCCGCTCCATTGCGGCGCGTAGCGCCACGCCGCCTCCGTACGAATGCCCGATGAGATGCACCTTCCCGCATGTCGCATCGATGATATCGACGGTTCTTTCGGCTTCATCGGCGAGCGTGAACGCGTGCTCGCCGCTCCACGGTCCCGTGCTGTCGCAGCCGTAGTGCTCGGGCGCGATGAACGATACGCGCGAGCCGAGCGCCTCGCTCAACTTGCGCCACTGTGCTGCGCCTGCGCCCGAGCAATGCAGCGCGATGACCGTCGATGCCGGCGAGCCCGGCTCGATCGGGAATGCGTTGCGCATATCGTTCATCTATCCCTCCATATCGAGCGCACGCATGCGACGCTCCAGTTCGACGATATCCGAAGCCGATGCGAGATAAGCATCGCGACGGCTGTTCTCCGCTCGATCGAGCGCCCGCTTCAGCCACAGGAAAAGATAGATAAACACGACTGCCTCCAGCGACGCAGACTTCGGCGGTCCTTCGCATCGAACCCGTGAGGCGAAGGACCGAATCGAGCCGCGCTCAAACCACGACTCCGAGCCGCGACAGCGCAAGCCGAAGAGTGAAGAAGCACACCGACGACAACAACGGCATGCCCATGCAGAGGGACTCGCGCCGCAACTCTGTAGAGGAGACGAGCACGTGCAGGCGCAACCCGAAGTCCAGCGCTTCGTCGAACATATGTTTGAGCAGGATCATTTCCTTTCCACCACGACTTCGAGGTATTCACTGGGCAAGACGAGCGTCTCGTCACCGGACCGATTGCGACTCTCGATGAGCGCCATCAGATCAGCGAGGAACGCGGCTTGCCGCTCGCCTTCGAGCGCGGCGAACGCCTTGTTCATCGGGCCGTAGTAGCTGCGGAATACGTCGACGAAATGCTCCGCCGACCGATACCGGAATACGAATTCACGCTTCGCCGCACTGATGCGCGCGGCGCCGCTTCCCAGCAATTCGGCGATGCGCGTCTCCGTGCCCCACAGCGCAGGCGACTTCACGCCAGTGGGCGGCGTGATGTATTGGCCCATCGTCTTGAACACCTGTCCGATGAAACTCTCCGGCGTCCAGTTCGCGAGGCCGATCTTTCCGCCCGGCCGACAGACGCGCATCAGTTCGCTCGCCGCCTGTTGCTGGTTCGGCGTGAACATCACGCCGAAGGTCGATAGCACGACGTCGAACGATGCATCCGGGAAAGGCAAGGCTTCGGCGTCTGCTTCCTGAAAGTGCACGGCGAGCGCTTCGGCTTCGGCGCGTGCGCGACCCGCATCGAGCAGCGAAGCGACATAGTCGGTGGAGACGACGTCGCAATAACGGCGCGCGGCGGCGAGCGTCGCATTGCCGTTGCCCGCTGCGACATCCAGCACGCGACTGCCGGAGCGCAAGTCGAGCGCCTCGCAAAGATGCTCTCCGACGATCTGCAACGTAGTGCCGATGACTGCGTAGTTCCCCGTCGACCAGGCAGCGTGCTGACGGACCTTGACGGCGGAGAGATCGGCGGCGGGCGAGAATGCGGTAGCGACTGCGGACATGACATGGCTCCTGATAGATCAGATGGCAGCGTTGCAAGATCGCTTGCGCGTGCCTGTTTGCGGATTGCTACGGAACAACGCGAACTACTCGGCGACGCTCAAGCCTGAGCCGCCCATTTCCTTCGGCAAGTCCTGCATCTTCGGCAGACCGTCCTTCATCGGCAGCTTCGATTCCATGTAATGCACATGCAGGCCTGGTTCGTACGGGAAGTCATCGATCACGGCGGCATAGACGTCGGTCAGCCCCCAATGCGGATGCTCGGTGAAGAGATGCCCGCCGCAGTTCCTGCACCATTTTCGATAGCTCTGCTCAGTATTGTTGTAAGTGGCGATATGGTCCGCTCCACGAATGATGCGCAGCGCATCCGGCTTCCAGAGCGTGAACGCGTTGACGGGGCCCGCGGACCAGCGTCGGCACGATTGGCAATGGCAATAGCCCATGCCTTCAGGCTTCCCGTTCACCGTGAACCGCACCGCGCCGCAGAAACAACTGCCGTGGTAAGTAGCTGTGTCATTCATCGGAAGACCCCTCGTTAGTGTGGGTTGGCGAACGCTACGACTGGGCTTAACCTTGCGTCAGTGGTGTTTCGCGTGGATGCCAGTATCGGCGCGCGGACCGCTTCGTTGAATGACTGAGCGTCCAGATGTTTTGCGCGGGACGCCGAAACTTTGGGACTGACCATGGATGCGCTTTCCGACGTTCTTCGTCTTTTGCGTCTCAGCGGAGCCGTGTATCTGAACGGCGATTTCACGGCGCCGTGGTGCGTGGTCGGGCAGGTCGCGCCCGCCATGTGCGCGACGTTCCTGCCGCGCGCCGAGCGCGTCGTGTCGTATCACCTCATTCTGGAAGGCAGTTGCAGGGCGGCGTTGACCGACGACCCCGCCTCGGCCATTCGCGTCGATGCGGGGGAACTGCTCGTCGTGCCGCGAGGGGAGGCGCATCTGATGGGCAGTTCGCTCGATCTAGAGCCGACGCCCGCGGAGCAACTCGTGGCGAGATATCTCGCGACCTCGCCCGGCGACGTAATGCGCCTATGCGTCGGCGGAGAGGGCGCGGTCAAGGAAGATGGAAAGGAAGCGGCCCGCACGCGGATCGTCTGCGGCTTTCTCGCTTGCGACGATATGCTGGTCAATCCAGTGCTTTCGTCGTTGCCCCGTCTCTTCAAGATCGACATGCGCAACGATCCGCAATCCGCGTGGCTCGAATCGTCGCTGAGATTCGCGGTGACGGAGGCGGCCGAGTGGCGTCCCGGCAGCGCGACCGTGCTTGCCCGGCTCTCCGAACTGCTCTTCGTGGAAGCGGTGCGACGCTGCATCGCCTCGATGCCCGAGGATCGCCGTGGCTGGCTCGCGGGCGTCGAGGACCGGTTCGTGGGCAAGGCCCTCGCGTTGCTGCACGCGCAACCGGGTCATGACTGGACCGTCGATGAACTTGCGCGCCGCGTCGGTCTCTCCCGCTCCGCGCTTGCTCAGCGGTTCACGCAATTGCTCGGTCAGGCGCCGATGCAATACCTCGCGTGCTGGCGCTTGCAAGTGGCCGCGCAGGACCTGCTCGCGGGGCCGCGTCCGATCGCGGCAGTGGCGGAACGGGTGGGCTACGAATCGGAGGCGGCGTTCAATCGGGCGTTCAAGCGCCAGTTCGGGATGCCGCCCGCGAGCTGGCGGCGCAGTCAGGGGCGCGCGGTCAACGAAGCCTCGTCGAGCCTGGTCGGTGGCGAAGCGGACGAGGACGCGTGCGCGCCATTCGCCGTGCCAACGGGTGCGGGAACGCATCGCGAACATCGGATGAACGACGCTGCGTAAGTCCGGCCCTGAACGCTATCGACCGCTCTCGAGCCTAACGAAGCATTCGCGGCGCACGCCTTTGCTGTGACGCAGCGGCTCGATGTCGATTGCGCCAAGGTGAATGGCTACGATCGGCGGAACCGCTGCGGTCATCGCCGTCTTTTCAGACCGCAGCTCGCTGTTCGGCAAGCCACGCTCGCCATCCCCCGAACGCGGAGATGTCCGTGCCTGATTGCACGCCGTACGGTTCGCAGAGAAAGCCGATCACCCACGAGCCGTCCGTGAGTTCGACCTTGCCCAAGGCGAGCGGCGGCGGAACGGTCGCGATGAACGAGCCGAGTTCCGCGAACGGCATCTCCCATACTTCCACCGCGATTTCGACGCCGTTTTCTGCCACGCGCCACATGCCCGGCCGACGCGTTCCATCGGCCGACGCCGGCAGCGCGGCGAGCCGATACGACGCAGCGGTGCGTGTCGCCTGCACAAGATGCGCGCTTCGCGCAAGCAGGTCCCGGTTGAGCGGCAAGCCCTGCATATGCGCGCCGCACACCGCGATGCGAACGCGATCGTTCGTGGCGATGCTTTGCTCGCGCGTTGACACTACGTTGCCGCCTACGCATGCGATGCCGCTCGCGCGTTGCAGCAAGTCGGCGACGCCCAGCAGATACTGGTCCGTGAAAGCGCGGCCGAAGACGGTCACGCCCCACGGCAGACCGTTCTGCATGAAGGCTGTCGGCGTCGCGACGGCGGCGTAGTCGAGCAGGTTCATGAAGTTGGTGTAATGACCGAGCAGCGAGTTCGGTCCAATAGGATCAGCTTCCAGCTCGGCGAGCGTGACCGGACGCGGATACGTCGGCGTCAGAACGAAGTCGAGCGAATCGAGCGACGCGTCGCAGGTTGCCTTCAACGCCTGCAAGCGGTACTGCGCGCGGAACAGCTCGACAGCAGTTGCGCCGGGCGCCTTCGCCAGCACATCGCGGATGACGGGCAGCACCGCATCCGGCTGCGAGTGCATCAGGTCACGCACCACGCTGTAACGCTCCGCGACCCACGGACCTTGATAAAGCAGCTGCGCCGCTTCGACGAACGGCTCGAAGTCGATTTCGACGGCCTCGCCACCGGCTGCTTCGAGCATCGCGCGAGCCGCATCGAACAATGCGGGACTCTCGGCGCATCCTGCGAACTCCAGTTGCGCCGGCACGCCGAAGCGAAACGCGGCGGGCGTGCCGAACGCGCGCGCCGTGTTCCACTGCGGATTCTTGCGGCTATAGGCATCGCGGGCGTCCGCTTGCGCGGTGAGCGAGAGCAGTTCGCTCGCCTCTTGCGGCCTCGCCGTGAAGTAGGTCACGCAGTCCAGCGTGCGGCAGGCAGGCACGACGCCGGCCATCGAGAGCAGGCCCTTCGTCGGCTTGAGTCCGACGAGATTGTTCAGCGCGGCCGGCACGCGGCCGGAACCTGCCGTGTCCGTGCCGAGCGCAAAGCTCGCTACGCCGAGCGCGACAGCGAGCGACGATCCCGCGCTCGATCCGCCGGACGGGTATCCAGAATGCACGCTGTTGCGGCACTTGCCGTACGGCGAGCGCGTGCCGTTGAGACCGGTCGCGAACTGATCGAGGTTGGTCTTGCCGAGCGGTATCGCGCCGAGTTCGATGAGGCGCGCGACGACGGTCGCCGACTCCGATGGCGTGTAGGCGAACGCGGGGCAGGCGGCTGTCGTCTGTATGCCCGCGAGGTCGATGTTGTCCTTGATTGCAAACGGAATGCCGTAGAGCGGCATCGTTTCGGAGTCCTGCGCGTCGAGTCGTTCGAGGTACGGGGCGAGTTCCGCTTCGCTCAACAGGTGAATGAAGAGATTGAACTCGGGATTCAGCGCCGCAGCTTTGTCGCGCAATTGCGCAATCAACGCGCGCGGCGTGAGTGTCCTCGCGCGATACGCGGACCGAAGCGTGGATAGGCGCAGATCGAATGACGGCATGGTGGTGTGTCCCGTGTTCAGTGACGTTGGATGACGGCGACGCGCTGGCCGGCGCGCACGGGCGAGCCCGGCGCTACATGAATCGGGCCGACCTTGCCCGCGCATGGCGCGCAAACGGCGATCTCCATCTTCATCGACTCGATGACGAGCAGCACGTCGCCCGCGGATACTGCGTCGCCGGTTGCCACCTTCACTTGCCAGAGGCTGCCCGCAATCTCGCTGTCCACGGCGACTTCGCCGTCTTCGAGCGCGGCGAACTGCGCTTCTTCGACCGCCGGCGCATCCAGCGTGTCCTCGGTCGCGCCCGCTTCGCGCCAGCGTTCCCGTTCCGCGTTGAACGCCGCCTGTTGCCGCGAGCGGAATGCGTCGATGCTTGTCGATTCCTTATCGAGGAACGCCTGATAATCCGACAACGACAACTCCGTTTGCTCGATGCGCAACGGATAGCGGCCGAGCGGAAAATCCGCGCGGATGCCAAGCAGTTCGTCTGCCGGGACTTCGTAAAAGCGGATCTGATCGAAGAAGCGCAGCAGGAAGTGCTGCCCCGCGAAATCCGCGACCTTGCGATAGCGGTTCCACATTTGGAGCGTGCGGCCGACGAACTGATAGCCGCCCGGCCCTTCCATGCCGTACACGCACAGATACGCGCCGCCGATACCGACGGAATTCTCCGCCGTCCACGTACGCGCCGGGTTGTACTTCGTCGTCACGAGCCGGTGACGCGGATCGAGCGGCGTCGCGACGGGCGCGCCGAGATACACGTCGCCCAGGCCCATCACGAGATAGCTCGCGTCGAAAACGATGCGCTTTACAGCATCGATGGAATCGAGATCGTTGATGCGGCGGATGAACTCCAGATTGCTCGGGCACCACGGCGCATCCTTGCGCACGGTGGTCATGTACTTCTCGATGGCGAGCCGGCACGCCGGATCGTCCCACGAAAGCGGCAGATGAACCACGCGCGACGGCACGCGCAAATCCCGTTGCAACAGCACCTGCTCCCACGCCTCGGCGACGATCGCAAGCAGGCGGTCGAGCGGCAGATGGTCGGGCCGGTAATGAACTTGCAGCGAGCGAATGCCCGGCGTGAGGTCGATGACGCCGGCGAGCGCCTTCGCTTCGAGCGCCTGCATCAGCGCATGCCCGCGGAAGCGCGAGACGAGATCGAGTTCCGCCGGACCGATTTCGAGCAGCAGATGCGTGTCGCCGGAAACGCGCGCAACGAGCCTTTCACGGCCCGAGCCCGTGTCCAGAACGATAGGCGAGGTCAGCGGCGCGGTTCGCAGAGGCAGCGCGCCCGGCGCGAGCGTCAGCGTTTCGATCTCGTAGCGGCGCTGGCGCGCGGCCTCGCGTGCTGCGTCGATATCGACCGGCACGAAGCGCACCTTGTCGCCCGCCTTCAACTGGCCGATGTGCCACAGGTCGGCTTCGATAATCGTCACCGGACACACGAAACCGCCGAGGCTCGGGCCATCGGGGCCGAGAATCACCGGCATGTCGCCGGTGAAGTCGATCGCGCCGACCGCATACGGATTGTCGTGAATGTTCGACGGATGCAGGCCCGCTTCGCCGCCGTCCTCGCGCGCCCATTCGGGTTTCGGCCCGATCAGGCGCACGCCGGTCCGGCTGGAGTTGAAGTGAATCTCCCACTCGGTGTCGAAGAACCGCTCGATATACGGCGCGGTGAAGTACTCGGGCGCGCCATGCGGTCCGTAGATCACGCGAATGGTGCGCACGCTGTCGAGCGCCGGCACGTTGGAAAGCGCCGCGCCCGCGCGGTTATCCGCGAGCGGATAAAGATGCAGCACGTCGCCCGCGCGCAGGGCGCGGCCGCCGTGCCCGCCGAACTGGCCGAGCGTGAACGTGCTGCGGCTGCCGAGATACGACGCGACATCGAGCCCGCCGCGCACGCATAGATACGCGCGCGCGCCCGCGCCGCGTATCGTGCCCAACGCGAGCGTGGCGCCGGCCGGAACGTGAATGCTCGTGTTCAGCGGCTGTTCGACATCGTTGAGATGCACGGGAATCTGCGCGCCCGTGATGGCGACCACCGCGTCCGTATTGAAGCGCAGCGTCGGGCCGCTCATGGTGATTTCGAGCGCGGCGGCGTCCGCCGCATTGCCGAGCAGCTGGTTGCCGAGCCGCATCGCGCGGTCGTCCATCGGTCCCGACGGCGGAATGCCGACCGCCCAATAGCCGAGCCGTCCGGGATGGTCCTGCACGGTCGTCTGCGTGCCGCCGCTCACGACTTCCACGGTCGTCGCGCGATAGGCGAGCGCCTCCAGGCAGCGCGTCCACGGTTCGCCCGACGCGAACGGCGTGTCCTGCACGATCTGGCGCAGATAGTCGCGGTTCGTTTCGACGCCGTAGATGCGCGTCTCGTCGAGCGCCGCGTCGAGCGCGTGGCGGGCTTGGTCGCGCGTTGGCGACCACGCGATGATTTTCGCGAGCATCGGGTCGAAGTAGGGCGGCACCTCGCATCCCGCTTCGATCCACGTATCGATGCGCAGCGCGCGGCCATCCGCTGACGGAAACGCCACATCCGTGAGCAGCCCCGGACTCGGCTTGAAATCGCGTCCCGGGTCTTCGGCGTAGAGCCGCGCCTGTATCGCGTGACCGCGCGGCGCCAGACCGGCGGCGAGTTCCTTCAGCGGCGTGAGCGTTCCGGCCGCGAGCTCGATCATCCAGCGCACGAGATCGACGCCCCAGACCTGCTCGGTCACGCCATGTTCCACCTGAAGGCGCGTATTGACTTCGAGGAAATAGAACTGGCGGGCCGCGCTGTCGTACACGAATTCGACCGTGCCCGCCGAGCGGTAATCGACGGCCTTCGCGAGCTTCACGGCGGCGTCGCAGAGCGCTTCGGATATGCCTTCGGGCAGGCACGGCGCGGGCGTTTCTTCGAGCACTTTCTGATTGCGCCGCTGCACCGAGCAGTCGCGCACGCCGAGCGCGATGGCGTCGCCAAGGCCGTCGCCGAATACCTGCACTTCGAGATGCCGCGCCCGCTCGATGTACTTCTCCAGAAACACGCCCGCATCGCTGAAGTTGTTCTCGCCGAGGCGCTTGACCGCATCGAAATGCGTGGCGAGTTCGTCTGCATTCCAGCACACGCGCATGCCGATTCCGCCGCCGCCCGCCGTGCTCTTCAGCATCACCGGATATCCGATGGCCTGCGCCGCTTCCAGCGCTGCCGCCACGCCTTCGAGCAGTCCCGTGCCCTCGAGCATCGGCACGCCCTGACTTGCGGCGATTTCACGCGCCGTGTGCTTGAGGCCGAAGGCGCGCAATTGCGCGGGCGTCGGTCCGATAAACGCGATGCCCGCCGCTTCGCATGCTTCGCCGAACGCCGCGTTCTCCGACAGAAAGCCATAGCCCGGATGAATCGCCTGCGCGCCTTCGCGACGCGCGATCTCCAGAATCTTCGCCGTGTCGAGATACGTCACGGCGGCGGGACCGTCGCCGAGCGCATGAGCGATGGGCGCTTCGCTGACGTGACGGCTCGCGCGGTCGGCTTCGGCATAGACGGCGACGCCGGTGACATTCAGGTCGCGCAACGTTCGAAGAATGCGACACGCGATAGCGCCACGGTTGGCAATGAGTATCTTCTCGAACATGGGAGCAGTCTTGATTCGGAGGCGGGCCGTCCCGCCGTGAGAATGGCGAGCCGTGGTCGTCCACGGCCCGCGCGCAATCAGCGATGCGCTTGCGTCAATTCCTCGCCCGTCAGTTCCTCGCGCGTGCGCGCGAAGCATCGTCCCGAGCGAACGAGCATGAGCTGATAAAGCCAGCTGCGAATGCGCTTCAGTTCCATATCAGGAGCTCCGCGGGCGTCGGGTTATAGGCATTGCACGGGTTGTTCAATTGCGGGCAGTTGGAGATCAGCACGATCACGTCCATTTCCGCGCGCAATTCCACGTACTTGCCCGGCGCGGAAATGCCGTCTTCGAACGTCAGGCCGCCTTGCGAAGTCACCGGCACGTTCATGAAGAAGTTGACGTTCGCGCCGATGTCGCGCTTCGAAAGCCGCCCGTCGTGCGCGCAGGCACGCAGGAAGTTGTCGCGGCAGCTATGCATGTAGCGCTTTTCGAGCGCGTAGCGCACCGTATTGCTTTCCTGCGCGCAGGCGCCGCCGAGCGTGTCGTGACGGCCGCACGTATCGGCGACGATGGTGAGCATCGGATTGCCGAGGTTCGAGTAAAGCACCGAGCCGGACGTCAGATAAAGGCTCTGTTGGCGGCGCAGCGTGCGTTGCGGATCGAACCGCTCGCGCGGATCGGCGAGACTGTAGAAGAGCGTATCGACGGCCTGATTGCCTTCCAGATCGACGATGCGCAATGTCTGCCCGGCCTTCACCTCGTGCAGCCAGGGCTCGCCCGCGGCGAGCGTTTCGCGATACACCGCGCTTTCGGGATGTTTTTCGCTGACGGTAAGCATGCTGGTCATGAGTGGGTCCGTGCTCACAGAAAGAAGCGTTCGGTGTTGATGAAGCCGCGTACGTTCTCGTCGCACGCGGTGCGGCAGAGTTCGGCGACATCCGCTTGCGCCGTGCTAAGTTCGAGCTTGACGGGCTTCGGCGAATACTCGGGGTTCGGGTCGAGCGGATGCTGAATCGCCGTGAGCACGACGAGCGTGTTCATCGGCGCATAGAGCTCCACGTAGTCGCCCGGTTTCGAGTTGCCGGGTACGAACCGCAGCGCGCCTTCATCGGTGACATTGACGCGGCTGAACAGATTGAGCGTCATCATCAGATCGGAAATGCCGAGGCCCCACTTGCCCATCTCGACGAGCAGGTTGTCCGTGCCGTTGCGATAGAACGCGTTACGCAATTCCTGATAGCGGCCCGCGCCGTATCGCTCGGTCACTTCCTCTGCGTTCGATACGCCGCCGATGCTGTCGTGCCAGCCGCACGTGTCCGCGACGATCGCGGCCAGCACGCGCCCCATGTCGGAGTAGAGGCAATGGCCGGCCGTGAGCTTCGCGGTATGCTGGCACTTCAGCGAATCGGGCAAGTTCAGCCGTTCGCTCTTCTCGGACGCGTTCACCATCATCACGCTGACGTTCGCGCCGCCGCGCAGGTCCGTCACGCGCAACGACTGTCCGCGTTTTACGATGAGCGACGTATGCCCGCCACCGGGGACGGTTTCTTCGAGCAGCAAGGTCATGGGCGGATTCCCTCCAGTGAAACAAGTTGGACGTCCGAAGCACCTTGCATCGCCGCCTGCGCGATATGAACGGCCGA
The DNA here is from genome assembly GCF_023630705.1 of Caballeronia sp. GAFFF1. Taxonomy (GTDB): domain Bacteria; phylum Pseudomonadota; class Gammaproteobacteria; order Burkholderiales; family Burkholderiaceae; genus Caballeronia. The sequence goes on along the minus strand of NZ_JALQEM010000041.1, from coordinate 180,674 downwards.
GGCGGAGTCGCGGGTGCGATCGAGCGGAATGTTGTACGTGATGCGCGCGCCGTACGCGCCGGGCGCTTGCGGGTCCACGCGAACCTTGTCGAACACGAGCACGCGGCTGCCTAGCGTAAAGCCTTCTTTCAGGTCGTGCGTGACCATGAAGATGGTGAGCTTCGACTCACGCCATAGTTCGGACAAGAGCGCGTGCATGTCCTTGCGTATGCCCGGATCGAGCGCGCCGAAGGGCTCGTCGAGCAACAGCACGCGCGGCTTCATCATCAGCGCCTGCGCGATGGCAAGCCGTTGCTGCATGCCGCCCGAAAGCTGCTGCGGGTATTTGTTGAGCGCCGCGCCCAGACCCACGCGTTCGAGCATCGCTGCCGCTTCGTCACGCGCGGCGCGGCGCTTCGCGCCAAACAGCCGGCCCGTGAACTTCGCGCGCGGCAGTTCGAGGCCGAGCATCACGTTATGCAGCGCGTCCAGGTGATCGAAGACGGAATAGCGTTGAAACACGACGCCGCGATGCGCGTCCGGCTCACCCGGAAGCGGCGCGCCATCCAGCAGAATCTCGCCGCGCGTCGGGCGCTCCTGGCCGAGCAGAAGCCGCAGAAACGTCGACTTGCCGCAGCCCGAGGCGCCGACCATCGAGCAGAATTCGCCTTCCTTGATGGTTAGATTCAGGCGTTCCAGCACGACCTGATCTCCGTACTCTTTCCAAACGTTGCGGACTTCGATCATCGCGCGCTCCCGCCGAACCACGGAAAGCACCATTGCGTGATGCGTCGAAGCAGCTCGTCGGTGAGCCACGCGAGCAGCGTGATCCATGCGACGTACGGCAGAATGAGATCCATCGACAGATAGCGGCGCACGAGGAAGATGCGGTAGCCGAGGCCGTCGGTGGACGCGATCGCTTCCGCCGCGATCAGAAAGAGCCACGCGGCGCCGAGCGAAAGACGCAGCGCCACCAGCAAGCGCGGCAGGAGTTGAGGCAGCACGAGCCGCAGAATCAGCGTCCAGCTGCTTGCGCCGAGCGTCTGCGCCTTGACCCACAACTCGGCGGGAATGTCGCTTGTGCGCGCATGCAGGTCGCGAATGATCATCGGCGTGATGCCGACGACGATCAGCACGACCTTCGACAACTCGTCGAGTCCGAACACGATGAAGAGAATCGGCAGCACGGCAAGCGGCGGGACCATCGAAATGACCGTGACGAACGGCGAGAGCGTCGCGCTGACGAGCGGGAAGGAGCCCGTCGCGATGGCGATGACGAGCGCGATCGCCGCGCTCACGACGAGGCCGATGCAAAGCCGCCGCAAGCTCGACAGCGTGTCGGCCCACAACAGATACTCGCCCGTACGCTTGTCCTCGGTGAAGGCGACCGACTTCACGGCATCGCTCATTTGCGTCGCGCTCGGCAACAGCTTGTCGTCGGGATTGACCGAAAGCCGCATCGACGATCCGGTGAAATAAACCGCAAACAGCACGACGAACGGCAACAGCAGCAGCATCAGGCCGCCGGTCCTGCTGGGATGTCGATTGATGAGTCGCATGGTGACCGCCTCGTTGAAGACTCGAAGATGATCAGAGCTTGCCCGCTGCCGCCATCTCGACATAGGTCGGATCGAAGCGCAGCTTGACATTGCTCTTGTTTCCGATTACGACGCCCTTGTCGAACGCCATGCCCACCGCGTCCGCGCTCTTCGCGTCCTGACCGAGCAGGCCGTGATCGAACGAGAACTTCGCGACGCGCGTCATGATCTTCGGCATGTCGGGGCTCGTGACGAAATCCAGCGCCGCTTTCGGCGTGTAGAAGAGGGCAGTGGTGGACAACTGGCCTTTGAAGTTGGCGAGATCGGTGCCGGAAGACTTCGCCATTGCGGTGAGCGCGTTCGTGGTCTCGGCGGAGTTGCCGTGCATGAGCGCGACCATCTCGAACCATGCGCCGGTCAGCGCCTTGCCGAGGGCGGGATTGTCCTGCAGCGTCTTCGTGTTGACGACCATCATGTCCATGATTTCGCCGGGGATCTTGCTGGAATCGAAGACTTCGGTGACGTTCGGCTGTGCCTTGAGATCGGCGAGCATCGGGTTCCATGTCACCGCGTTGTGAACGGCCGGCGTCGCGAATGCGCCTGAGATATCGGCATCGGATGTATTGACGACCTTGAGATCGCGCTCGCTCATGTGGGCGCTGTCGAGCGCCCGCGCGAGCAGATAGTGCGACACGGAGAACTGCACGAGGTTGACTTGCTGGCCCTTCAGATCGGCGATCTGCTTGCCCTTGCCCTTCATGAGCACGCCGTCGTTGCCGTTGGAGTAGTCGCTCACGATGAGCGCGGTCGAATCGACGCCGCCCGCCGCCGGAATGGTGAGCGCATCCATGTTGGTCATGGCGCAGCCATCGAACTTGCCGGCCGTGTACTGATTGATGGACTCGACGTAGTCGTTCAGCTGCACGACATCGACGTTGATGCCGTACTTCTTCGCCCACTTCGACACGATGCCCTGAGTCTTGGCCTGACCCCAGGGCATCCAGCCCGCATAGATGGTCCAGCACACCTTGAAGTCGTTGCGGGGCGCGGCGAACGCGGCGCTCGAGGCGAGCGTGACGAGGGAAACGGCGGCGATGCCGAGACAGCGGGCGAGCTTGCGCATGAGGTTGACCTCGGAGGAGACGGTTGGCGACGGCAGGGAGCAGCGCAAACATCGCGTTCTCTCCCGGGCTTTTGTCCCGCCGTGTAACCTCGTGCGAGGTCGACAGCTCTCGGACCAGCATCTGCGAGCAGACCGGAACCCTAGCCGTCCATTTCAGATTGTTTGGTGAACCGGATGACGCGCCGGCTCCTTGCGCAACGATTAAAGCGGGAAGCGTGCCAAGGGCGGCGAATCAAGGCCTGTGCGGGTTATGTCGGGCGAGGGATGCGCAGTCCGGGTGAGGGCTTGCACTGGAACGCATCACGATGCACGGGTTTTGGGCGCGCCTTCTTCTATTGCGCCGTAAAAAGGGGCGAAGATCGTTGGCATGCAGCGTTGCGAAGACGGGGCGGGCAAGGACCGATAGCCGACGAGCCTCACGACATGCGCCTCGCGCGGGGAACGCGCGCGGGTGGCCATTGATGGCGGTGCCGGTGCCGCCGATCATCTTTACTGTCCGCGTTGACGCGTTGCGAGAATCTCGCGAGCGCCGGATGGATAGCGTTGCGCCAGCGCGGCCCCGTGAACAGATCCGTCGATGGTCAGTTGCCACCGCGGTGTATGGTCCGCGGCGAAAGACGGCTGCGCCGCGTGAGTTCGGCCCTCGCCGGTGATGTCGTCGCAATCTCCTTCGATGGTGCAGAGCGGCGTTTCTCTCAACGTCTCGGGCCGTACTTTCCTCGAGTCGACGTGCCAGAGTCCGCGTACAAGCAACGCGTCCTGAAAGACGACGCGAATGATGTCGAGAAAATTCGCCTCTGGCATCTCCAGCACGGCTGCGTATTCGTCGAGCTCCGGCCGTGTGGTTGCAAACGGTTCCGCGGAAAGATTCATTGCGCTTAGCCTGCAGCGCACGCCTATTGCGCTTTGCCGCTCGGGATGTGCGGCAAACAGCGCAGCGTGCTGGAGATGGCCGCGATAAACCCGACTCGTCGCGCCTGCATATGGCTGCGGCACGGTGTCGATGGTGCAGTCGCAAAATCAGGCGATATCGTGACTGCTCGCGAACCGTTCGATTGCCGTGGGATTGAGCCGCGCGTCCACCGGGCCGCCCATCCGCGTGATGCTTGCAAGCCGACACTTGCCCGCATCCGCCAAAAGCGCGGCGGCAGCGAGGACAGCGGGGCGCAGCCTGACAGATTGCGAACATAGGGACGGTGGCATGCACGTGTTGCACGCGTCGCATGCGCATCGAAAAGAATGTCGCAGCCATCATGCCAGTCGGTGACGTGACGTCGCCGTCGTGTAGCAGCGTTTCGACGGCTTCCCGCAGCATCACCGCGTGATGGCCCGCGAGCGGCGCGCACAGCATATTCGCGGTCCGCGTGCTGGAACGCGAAACGTGCGTCGCGTGTTTCTTTATCGCAAAGCGGCGCAAGACGCAGAACGGCACGCTATCGACGATCGTCTCCTGCACAGGACAGGCGATGCCCGTACACTCGATGATTCTTATTTCGAAAGAGGCGATCGCCTGGCTCCGAACAACGTTGCATCCAGCCACCGTCCGTACGATAGCCATAAATTATGCATGCGGTCTGTCGTCTCGGTAGGACAACCAATCAATGACTAATTAACCGCTTTATTCGGGCGGTGATCAGCCAGAACGCGCAACGGCACGTGTTGCGATTCAACGACGAACCCGACGTCCAGATAGATTCGCAGACCAAATTGACGCTATCCTTTTGAGACGACGGAAGCTTCTCCGTAGAGAGGGCGTTGCGGCACGGGGTGGCGTGAAGCGTTTAATGAAAACACTTCAACCGTGGAGTTGCAAATGAAGAGAACTCTGATTGCCGGAGCGGCGCTGGCTACCCTGGCCGGCACGGCGCAGGCGCAAAGCAGCGTGACGCTCTATGGCCTGATCGACGCAGGCCTGACTTACACGAACAGTCAGATCACCGGCACAGGAGCAGGTGGTCACAGCAACTGGCAGATGACGAGCGGCGGCGTTCAGTACAGTCGTTGGGGGCTGCGCGGTGCGGAAGACCTCGGCGGCGGACTGCAGGCGATCTTCAACCTGGAAAACGGCTTCAACATCAACAACGGGCAGTTGTCGTCTGCCAATCGCATCTTCAACCGTTTGGCCTACGTGGGCGTTTCCAGCCGCGACTTCGGCTCGCTGACCCTGGGGCGTCAAACGGACGGCATGGTTGACTTCCTCGGACCTCTTTCGCTTACCGGAACGCAGTATGGCGGCACGCACTTCGCACACCCGTTCGACATCGACAACCTGAACGACTCGTTTCAGATCAACAATTCGGTGAAGTATCAAAGTCCCGATTTCGCGGGCTTCAAACTCGGCGCGCTTTACGGGTTCTCGAACCAGGCCGGCGGCTTCGCGAATAATCGCGCGTACAGTGTCGGCATGTCGTACATGTGGGGCCCGTTGAACGTCGGCGCCGGATATCTGCACCTGAACAATTCGGCCGCTACTCCGGCACAACTCAACACGAATGGGGCGGTCACGGATACCCTCGGAACCTCGTTGTCAGGCCTGTTGACCCCGACCTCCGTGCCATTAGGGGCACTCGCTCGTCGGCAACAGACGTGGGGCGGAGGCGTGAATTACGCGATCGGGCCGTTGGTTGCGGGCTTGGTCTATACGCAAACGAACCTGACCGAACTGTTTCTGACTGGCTTCAACACGCACTTCCAGAACTATGAAGGAAATATCCGCTTTGCTCTAACACCTGCCGTCATGCTGGCGGCTGCCTACACTTACTCACGCGCGGGAGGTAACGCGGGTGGCGGAGCGCCGCACTGGAATCAGGTGAGCGCGCTAGCCAACTATGCCTTCTCCAAGCGCACGGACGTGTACATTCAAAGCACCTATCAAAGCGTGAGCGCGAGGTCGGGCAACCCTCTGGGGGTCGCCTGGATCAACGGTATCAGCGCGCCCGCATCGACATCCAATCAGGTCGAGGCCACCGTGGGCGTACGACACCGTTTCTAGGCTTAGGATCGAAACGGGGACGCCGCGCCAAGGTTGAGCCCATACCACCGTCGCGGGCTGGACGCCGAACCGCAGCGTGGTTCGGCGTCGATCTGCAATGCGGCCGAACCGTGCGCAATCCGCAGTGCAGGCGCGACATCGCGATGTTTCGTTGGACCGATGCGTTCGACAATCGAAGATGCGTGCGGCAATTACGGGTGTCGAGCCATCGCGAGTCTTGGTAAAAGACTGTCCACTCGTGTCTCCCGCGCGACGCTCAAATCTCTCATGTCGAACGAGAGCGCGCGCATGATCAACGCGCGCCGTCGTGCCTTGCACAAGACGATTGCCGGAACGTTGAAACCGAGACGCAGAGACACGCTCGCGGCGAAAGGCTGCAATCAGTCCAACGGCTTTTCGTCAGCCGGCTCTGAAAGCCGACGGCTTTGCCGCGTTTTCCGGCGCAAAAGAGCGCAGAAGCCACCATTTTCCGGACGCGTCCGAACGAGGATTATCAGCAGCGAACTCGCTGCGGCGTGGCCGCGACCATCAGCTTCCGCCCGAAGTCGGGGACGATAAAGGACCGTCGCCTGCTGGGCATCGCGCGCGTCGGTCAGTGCGTGACGATCCCGTCGAACACGCTCGGCAATCACTCGAAGTACTGGCATTACATTTGCAATCAGCTTGTCGGAGCGAACCCCGCCTTGCCGGAACCGGCTAAGACCGATCTGGCATCGCTCGATCTGCGCGCGTTCGCACCGCGGATTCCCCGTAGATGTAACGTCGAATAATCAGGTATCCGTAACATTAGAGATGACGCAGAATGCCGCGAGTCCCGGCGCGTTCCGCTTCGTCATCAACGGCCAGACGTATGACCCTTCGCTGGTCGCCTTCGAGGGCGTGCTCGGGAACGTCGATCAATGGACCATCAACGCGACGGCCGCCGGTGGCCATGTGTTCCACATTCACGTCAATCCGTTCCGTGTGGTGGGCATCCGGAACCCCGCAGGCAATTCGATCTTCGATCCATCGGGCGGATGCACGGCGGCGGAACGGGCAACCGGCGACACCGAATACTGCGGCATGAAGGACGTGATCCGCGACACGTTCTTCGTCAAGCCGGGCTATAAACGCGTGATGCGCACGCCCTGTCAGCATTTCACCGGCGAGTTCGTCATGCACTGCCACATCCTGGATCACGAAGACCAGCGGATGATGGCGAACGTGGCCGTCGTTTCGCCCGCGACCGCGCTGCTCCAGCGCATGACCGACCCGATGCATCGACATCGCGACAGGCTCTGCGATGGTTCGAGGCGCGCGATGGCAAAGAGCATACAGAGCTCGATGCTGCGTTATCGTCGATTTGCTCGGCGAACGAGAAGGGCCGCCGAGTCGCAAGATACAACGAACGCGCCGCTTCTCATTGCATTCGCATTGGCCGTTCTTGCCGGTGGCAATGCGTTCCCTATCAGACGTGCATCAGCGTCGCCGCCATCGGGTTGAAGGATTGCGCGAGCGCAGAAAGTTCTGCCACGTTTGACTCCGACGCGCTCGACTCTTTGTGCATAAGCGGTTGAGCCGCATCGTTGCTATCCTCAAGCTCCGGGTCGTGCCGGAGCTCTTTTTTCGGCGGCCGGACGTCGCTGTGTCTTTTCGCATGCGAGGAATGGATAATGCTGCGGACAAATATTCGACAAGCCGGCCGCAAACATGATCGTTCGAATCGCCCAATATCCGCTCAAGAAGCGACTTCTGCTCGGTCTTGCGTCTACCGCGGCCATACTCGTAGCCCAGCAAGGGCTTACCATGATCGCGCACGGACGGTTGCCGTTCCTTCTCATCAGCGCGGCGTTGCCGATTGTCACTGTGCTATTCGGCGCTTTCTCGGGCGCATTGCTGTGGGCGAGCGGCATCGCGTTCGGTGCCTTATGGATGCAGCCTGTCGGCAGTCTGGCCGTGCCGCAGTCCGAAGACCGCGTGGTGTTGCTCGCCTACGCGATCGTCGGCGCATTGCTGGTGATGGCCGGGCAACAACTATCTCAGTTGGCCCGGCGAGCGGGGCGGGCCGAAGCCGCGACGCACGACGCGGCAGATCGCCTCCTACAGGTCGAGCGGGATGCGCGGCACCGGTTCGACGTCGCGCTCAATAGCGCGGGCATTCCGTTTTTCATCGTCACACCGGTCGTGCGCGAGGGGCACATCGCGGAGCTTCGTTGGGACTATCTCAACGAGGCGGCCGCGCGGCTCTTCAACCCTGCCGCGGGGGTGGTGGTCGGAAGCTCCACCTTGTATGTGCGGCCTGCCGGGTGGGATGCGGACCTGCTGCTCGACCGTCTCGCGCCGTTGGCCGAACGCGACGGGCGCGATGCTTTCGATGTGCGCGTCGATGGAGCGGACGGCGAACAATGGTTTCACGTCGTCGCCGCGTCACTGGGCGGTTCCGTCGTGGCATGGTTCGGGGACGTCACCCCGCGCGTGCGGGCGGAACGGGCGCTCTCGGACGCGGACCGACGCAAAGACGAGTTTCTCGCCACGCTCGCCCATGAATTGCGCAACCCGCTCGCGCCGATCAGACAGGTCGCGGAGATCCTGGAGCAAGCCGATCTGACGGACGAGCGCAGGAAGTGGTGCGTCGCGGTGCTGCATCGGCAGTCCGCTGCGATGGCGCTGCTGCTGGACGACTTGCTCGATGTGTCACGCATCACGCGTGGGGCGCTCAGGCTTCGCAAAGAGACGGTGGCGCTCAGGGAAGTCATCGACGAAGCAGTCGAAATCGCGAGGCCGGTTCTCGAAGCCAAGGCGCACGAGCTTGTGATCGAACCGCCCGCCCGGCCCTTGCATGTCGAGGCTGACCGCCTGCGACTCGCGCAGGTACTCGGAAACCTGCTGACGAACGCCGCCAAATACACGCCACCGGGTGGGCGCATCGAACTGACAGGGACTGCCGATGACAAGGCGATCGTGCTGTCAGTCGCCGACAATGGAATCGGAATCGAGCCCGACAAGCTGTCAGCCATCTTCTCGATGTTCTCGCAGGTGAACCCCGATCACCACCGTCAGGGAGGGCTTGGGATCGGGCTTGCGCTGTCGAAGTCGCTGGTCGAGCTGCATGGCGGCCGACTCACCGTGTCGAGCGGGGGAAAGAATCGAGGCAGTTGTTTCTCCATTCATCTTCCGGCCGAATCCCGCGTGGTGGCCGCGCCGGGACCGGCGCGCGACGCGGGAGCCGTCATGTGGGCGGGTGCGAAGCATCGCATACTGGTCGTTGACGACAATATCGATGCGGCGGACGCGCTGAGCGCGCTCCTTGAGCTCGAAGGGCACCAGGTGCGAACAGTGTACTCAGGCGAAGAGGCCATCGACATCCTGAGCCATTACAGCCCGGAAGTGATTCTGCTGGACCTCGGCTTGCCGGGCATGAGCGGCTGCGACGTCGCTCGGCGAATTCGCGCGACGTCGGCAACGAAGGATGTGACGATCATCGCCATTACCGGCTGGGGACAGCCGCAGGACCGGGAGCGGACTGGCGATGCAGGATTCGACTTCCATTTCACGAAGCCTGTCGATGTCGTCCAGCTTCGTGAAGCGATCGAGAGCGCGGGCGCGCCCGCCTGACGCAGGCATAAGCCGGCGGCGCATGCGAGCCGCCCGGCGCGGACTATTGGCGAAAAAGGCTTCGCGCTAGCTGCCGCGCCATTGGCGCGAAAAGACCCGTGACGGGCGAGCGCGATGACGTCCGTCAGGATGGGTCAACGGCTCGCCAATTCGTCCGAAAAAATTGCTGACTAGGTTAAGAACTGTGTACGAATTGCCGACCTTGCTCTAATATCTGGGAAAACACTAGATAACTGAGAGAAGGCGGTCATGGAAGCCGAATACGAAATTCTGTACAAGGGGTGCACGCTGTCGCCCATCGTTATCGACGATGGCGAGTTTTATACCGCGATGGTCGTGGTGAATTCGCCCAGCGGCGAAGTGCGCGCAAGCGGCGCGCTCGGCGAGTTCCCGTGCGCCTTGTCGGCCAGGCAGTTCGCCATTGCGTATGGAATGGCGGACGTGGACCGCAGGGAACCGCCTGTCCCTGACTGGCCGACGCACATCACGCTGCGAAGCGTTCCGCGGCCCGTCCGGAGCTAGTGGCTGAAGCGCTCGCTGCCGGCGGTCTTCTTCGAGGCAGTCGTGCGCTCGGAAAGACTGCTGAGAATGATCAGCCTGCGAATGCACGAAGAAGGTTTTGAAGTAGAGAAAGGCTACTGGGTCGCCGCTTATTGATGCCGTCGAACTCGCGGCGGAAGCGGCATCCAGAGCCCGGCTTCCCGAAAGTATCGATCGTCGTCGAACCCCGGCAGCAATAGAACGCAGGGCCAGAGAAGCGACGTCAGCGCCCGCCACCTTCAACCGCGCTTCTGCACGGGTTACTAAGCCGAGTCAAAGCGGCGAGCAGTTCGAGGCGCTAGGCGATCACCAAACGCCCGTCTACAAAACAATTCAGCGCCCAACTCCGCTCGCAGCAATCTGCTTCTCGACGTATTTCGCAAAAAGCGCGTGCATGGCCGTCGTCGGGTGCAGGTAGTCAGCAAACATGTAAGTTTGGTCGGCGTTCGCGGCGACGTACGTGGACGGCGAGCACAAGAGCGAAGTGTTGTCCGGCGTTTTGGACGGGTCACAGGCCTGCGCCGTGTTGGCTACCGTGAACCCGTTCGCCTGATAGTTCTGGATGGTCTGCGTGGTCCATGTATAGGCGTCGACGAAAATGACCTTGCTTTGCAGGTTGTTGGCCTGCAAGGCAGTCAGCAGCGTCGAATTGAACAGTTGCGAGAGTCTTGAGAGGTTGCCGCCGCCATCAGCTTGCCGAATACCGTCCGGCGCCAACCCGACATTAGGGACGTTGACCACGACGACATGCGTCGCGCCGGCCCCGACTATCTGCCCGACCAGCCCGGCGAGCGTCGTCGCCGCCGTCTGCACGGTCTGGTCGGCGGCGGGCGGCGAGCCTGCCCGAAGCACGTCATTCGAGCCCGCCCAGACAAGCACCAGCTGATTCGAATTGAAGCTCGTATGCGCCGACAGATAGCTCGAAATCTGCTGACTGACCGGCATCTCGATGTCGCCGATTAAGTCGGTGAGGAACCGCTCCTGATTGGCGGGCGTTGCGACGGTCGATCCGCCCTGCGCGTAGCCGAGACCGCTTTGCGCCTTCAGTTCATGGCCGGGATCGACGACATAGGCCGCAGTCAGCGTGTCGCCATAGTACTGCGCGACATCCTGCGACCAGACCTGGCCCGGGTTCGTCGTGAACCGTCCGCCGCCCACCGCGCTCGCTATCGGCGCATAGGTGCCGACGTCTGACAGACTATCGCCGAATGCCACAACCTGTAATTTGATGCCGCCTGCCGTACTGGTGGAGGTGGCGCTCGTCGAATTGTCGCCGCCGCCGCACGACGTAAGCAGTGCAAGAAGGAGGGTAGATATTGTCTTTCGCATCATCGGGTAGATGTTCGGCTTGAGCACTTGCGTATCCGTGTCGTCGTTAAGGGCTGCGGCTCCGCCCTGCAATTGCGTCATACGAATGCAGCCCGAAGTATCCCTCCGATGAGAGAGAGCAAAAATGATGCAAAGCCGGAGGGAGGACAGTCCCGCGTTTTCTAGATCACCTTGTTGAATGAGGCCGATTGCGGTCGCGGTAAGGCCGTTGCGTTGGGCAGGAAAGAAACCGGGTAACCGCTTCCGCGCCTTTGGGCGTAATTGTTGCTCGCCGGGCCTTGCGCACGGTACCGTTGAGATCGCTCGCAGCGCGTGAGCGGTCTCGCATACCAGTATCGATCAGCGTTCGATGTTTCTTCCAATCAGCAGGGGACGACGATGCGTGCTATCTCCTCAGGCGTTCGGTTTGCGTCGGCAATAGGCCTGGCTCTGTGCATCGCCGGGTGCGGGGGCGGTGAATCGGCTGTTACCGATACTGCTGTGGCGAAAGAGTCGGCGCACGTCAGCGCTTCATCCGCCAACGATAACGCCGCGCCGAACGGCCGATCGCAACACGCCGCGACCGTCAGGCTGCAACGCTACACGATCGACCCGTCGAAGGTCTTCGTCGCGGGCATTTCGTCGGGCGGCTTCGTTGCGGTGCAAATGCACGTCGCGCACTCCGCGACGTTCAAAGGGGCGGCCGTCTATGCCGGCGGCGTGTATTGGTGCGCGGGCGTCGGCGGCGCTGCGACAGCGCTAGCGAACTGCGGTGGCTTGACGCTTCCGACGAATCAGGCGTCGTATAACAGTACGCTCTTCGCTTCGGAAACTTATCTCGACGCGCAATCGGCACTCGGCACGATCGACCCATCGACGAATCTGCGCGGACAACCTGTCTATCTCTGGTCTGGAACGCAAGACGAGGTGGTCAATCCACTCGAAATGGCCGACCTGAAATCCGAGTACCAGCATTACGGCGCGAAGATTCACTTCGACAACGCGTTTCCCGCTGCGCATGGCTGGGAATCGCCCGACGGCGAGCTTGCGTGCGGCACGCTCGGGAGCCCGTACATGGTGCGTTGCTCGGCCAACGGAGCGACCTACGACTCGGTCAAAACCTGGCTGACCATGTTCATCGGTCCGCTGAAGCCGCGCAACGGCGGCAAGCTCTCCGGCTCGCTGCTTACCTTCGATCAGACCGAGTTCGGGGCGTCGCCGAACCTCTCGATGAGTTCGACGGGCAGCGTCTTTGTTCCGAAAGCCTGCGCGCAAGGCCAGCAATGCGGATTGGTGCTGGCGCTTCATGGCTGCTTGCAACAGGCGTCGCTGATCGGAAACCGTTGGGTCACCGAAGCAGGCATCAACGAGTGGGCCGACACGAACAAACTGGTCGTCGTCTATCCCGACACAGTCGCGTCGTCCGCGCCGGGGCCGACGAACCCTAACGGATGCTTCGACTGGTGGGGCTACTCCAATCAGTACGATCCCAACTACGCGCTCAAGAGTGGCGCGCAGTTGTCCGTGCTATACGCGATGGTGCGACGCGTGACCGGACGACCCTAGTCCACGGAAGTGAAGGCTGTTATGCAGCGACTAGCGTGCGATGATCAAGCATGCGCTGCATGCGACGCTCCCACGGCGCGCGGCGACACTGCCCCGCACGCGCGAATGACGAGTCGCACGACTTCTTCCGTCTGTTCGTCGAAGGCTTTTTGCGTGAGCGCGCGCTTGCCTTTGAGCGCGCGAATCTGCGCATCGAAGTCGGCGTAATGCTGCGTGATCGCCCAGATCATGAACATGAACGTATCCGGTTCGACCGGCGCAAGCAGGCCGCGCGCGATCCAGCTCTCGATAACCGTCACGCGCGTATTCAGCCACGGCTTCACGCGCTCGCTCAGGATGTCCTGCATGTGGTGCGCGCCGTGAATGATTTCGCTCGCCCACACTTTCGAGCCGAGCGGCCGTCTTCTCGACAACTCCATTTTCGCGCGCACATAACCGCCGATCGCTTGCACCGGGTCGTCGCTGCACTCGAACGTATCCGCCGCGCGATGCCAGTCCTCGAATATGTCTTCCAGCACGCGGCGATAGAGCGCGAGCTTCGTCGGGAAGTAGTAATGCAGATTGGCCTTCGGCAAGCCGGCGCGCTCGGCGATCATCGCCGTGCTCGCGCCTTCTAATCCCTTCTCGGCAAACACCGCCTCCGCACAGGCAAGCAGGTGCACCTCGTTGGTTTCGCGAATCTGCGCGCGGCGTCGCCGCAAGGGTGGCGGCGCCTCTTCGTTTGCGGTGATGCTGTTCGTGGCTTCGTCGTGTCTCATCGTCGCGCTCTTGCCGTCTGTACTGCATCGTGCCTGAATCGAGCCGCTGGCGCACGCCGCGCTGCATCGCGACGAAAGCGTCGGCAAACACCGCATGCATGGATGCTGCGGTGCAATGGCATGGTTATCGCTTTTTCCGCTCCGTGTTTGCCCGCACACGAAATACGTTGATTTGCTTATTTTAATCGGCTAAAACCTGTCCAACCGGACAGGATTTGAAGAGCGCGCCGGTCACCGGAAACCCGCTCTTTGCATCACCCATCGCAGAACGAAGAGACGTGCACTGCACGGGTGCTGGAACGCACTGCAAGCGCACCGGCACGCACGAACCGAGGTCACTCACACACGAAGTCACATCGTCAGGAGCGAGGCGCATGAACGTCCTAACGGATGCAGTCACAGAGGCCGGTCTCGATACGTCGATCCGCGTCAACGGCGCGCGGTTGTGGGAAAGCCTGATGACGATGGCCAAAATCGGCGCGACGCCGAAGGGCGGCGTATGCCGCCTCGCGCTCACCGATCTCGATCGCGAAGGCCGCGATCTCATCGTCAGTTGGGCGAAGGCCGAGGGCTGCACCGTGCACGTCGATCAAATGGGCAACGTGTTCATGCGACGGGCGGGCCGCAATCTCGATGCATTGCCGGTCGTGACCGGCTCGCATGCCGACTCCCAGCCTACGGGCGGCCGTTTCGACGGCATCTACGGCGTGCTCGGCGGCCTCGAAGTGATTCGCACGCTGAACGATCGCGGCATCGAGACCGAGCATCCGATCGAAGTCGTCATCTGGACCAACGAGGAAGGCTCGCGTTTCGCGCCCGCGATGGTCGCATCCGGCGTGTTCGCGGGCGTTTTCTCGCTGGATTACGGTCTTTCGCGCAAGGACGTCGACGGCAAGACCATCGGCGAGGAACTCCAGCGTATCGGCTATGCGGGCGATGTTCCGTGCGGCGGTCGCAAGCTGCATGCGGCGTTCGAACTGCATATCGAACAAGGGCCGATCCTCGAAGCCGAAGACAAGACAATTGGTGTCGTCACCGATGCGCAGGGCCAGCGCTGGTATGAAATCACGCTGACGGGACAGGAAGCGCATGCCGGCCCCACGCCGATGCCGCGCCGCAAGGACGCGCTGCTCGGCGCCTCGCGCGTGGTCGATCTCGTCAACCGCATCGGCCTTGACCATGCGCCGCTCGCGTGCGCGACGGTCGGCATGATGCAGGTGCATCCGAACTCGCGCAACGTCATTCCCGGCCGCGTGTTCTTCACCGTCGATTTCCGTCATCCGGACGATGCCGTGCTCGCGCGGATGGATGCCGCCTTGCGCGAAGGCGTCGCGCGCATTGCGGGCGAGATCGGCTTGCAAACCGAGCTCGAACAGATCTTCTACTACGAACCTGTCAAGTTCGATACGGCCTGCGTGGCATCGGTGCGCGCGGCAGCGCAACGCTTCGGCTACTCGCACCGCGATATCGTCTCGGGCGCGGGCCATGATGCGTGCTATCTCGCGCAGGTCGCGCCCACATCGATGGTGTTCGTGCCGTGCGTCGACGGCATCAGTCATAACGAAATAGAAGACGCCACGCAAGAGTGGATCGAAGCGGGCGCGAACGTGTTGCTGCACGCCATGCTCGAACGCGCATCCGAACCGGCTCCCTGAGCCGCGCCGTTTTCCAATCATCACTTCCGGCCGTCCGCTCCCCTGCGGACGGAAGGCACCGTCACGCCTTCGACAAGGAACGCGCATGACCATGAAGACCCTCGGCGATATTGCGAGCCATCGACAGACACACGAACGTCTCACGTGCGAATTCTCGGACGTCGCGCCGCTGCTCGACGCGGCCGCTGCGGCCGCCGCCGCGAGCCGCTGCCACTACTGCTATGACGCGCCATGCGTGCAAGCCTGTCCGACGCGCATCGACATACCGGGCTTTATCCGCAAGATCGGCAACGGCAACTTGAAGGGCGCGGCGTCCGACATTCTCTCGGCCAATCCGCTCGGCGGCATGTGCGCGCGCGTGTGTCCGACCGAGATCCTCTGCGAAGGAAGTTGCGTGCGCAATCACCCGGGCGACGAGCCCGTGCAAATCGGCGCATTGCAACGTCACGCGACCGACTGGGCCATGTCGAAAGACGTTGCGTTGTTCAGCCGCGCGCCGGAAACCGGAAGGCGCATTGCGATCGTCGGCGCGGGACCGGCGGGTCTCGCGTGCGCTTATCGACTGGCGCTGGCGGGACATCGCGCCGTGATCTTCGATGCGCGCAACAAGCCGGGCGGTCTCAACGAGTTCGGCATCGCGGCCTACAAGACGGTCGACGACTACGCGCAGCGCGAGATCGAGTGGCTTCATTCGATAGGCGGCATCGAGATCCGGACCGGTCAGGCGCTCGGACGCGATTTCACGCTCGACGACTTGCGCAAGCAATATGATGCGGTGTTTATCGCGATGGGGCTCGCAGGCGTGCGCGAACTCGCGCTCGAAGGCGAGTCCCTGAACGGCGTGATGAACGCGGTCGATTTCATCGAGCAGGTGCGTCAGGCCGATGACCTCGCGAGCGTGCCGGTCGGCCGTCGGGTGGTCGTGATCGGCGGCGGCAACACGGCCGTCGATGCGTGCGTGCAAAGCCGCAAGCTAGGCGCGACGAATGTGACGATGGCCTACCGGCGCGGCGTCGAAAACATGAGCGCGACATGGGCCGAGCGCGAGTTTGCGCAGACCAATGGCGTGCACATCGTCACGCATGCGCAGCCCGTGCGTCTCATCGGCGAGAACGGTCAGGTGACAGGCGTCGAATTCCAACGCGACGCCGAGCGCTTCGTGATCGAAGCCGACATGGTCCTGAAGGCGATCGGTCAGACGCTCGTGCCCGTCGGCATCGGGCGCGAACTGCTGACGCTCGACGGCGGGCGCATCGTGACCGACGAGAATCGGCAGACGACGCTCGCAAAAGTGTGGGCCGGCGGCGACTGCGCCACCCACGAAGGGCTCGATCTCACCGTGCAGGCCGTGCAGGACGGCAAGCTCGCGGCCGCGTCGATCGACGCGTCGTTCGAACTGACTGCAATCAAAGCCGCCTGATTCGAAGAGGAGACACGAACATGGCCGATCTTCGCTGCAACATCGCCGGCATCTCGTCGCCGAATCCTTTCTGGCTCGCTTCGGCGCCGCCTACCGACAAAGCCTACAACGTCAACCGCGCGTTCGAGGCGGGCTGGGGCGGCGTCGTGTGGAAAACGCTCGGGCTCGATCCGCATGTGGTGAACGTGAGTTCGCGATACGGCGCGGTGCAATGGAACGGGCAGCGCATCGCGGGGCTCAACAACATCGAGCTGATCACTGATCGGCCGCTCGACGTGAACCTGCGCGAGATCGAGCAAGTGAAGCGTGACTGGCCCGATCGCGCATTGATCGTTTCATTGATGGTTCCGTGCAACGAGAAAGACTGGAAGTGGATTCTGACGCAAGTGGAGGACACGGGCGCGGATGCAGTCGAACTCAACTTCGGCTGCCCCCACGGCATGAGCGAACGCGGAATGGGCGCAGCCGTGGGGCAGGTTCCCGAGTACGTGGAGATGGTGACACGCTGGGTCAAGGAAGGCACCAGGCTGCCGTGCCTCGTCAAGCTCACGCCCAATATCAGCGACATTCGCATGGGCTCGCGCGCCGCGTTCAAGGGCGGCGCGGACGGTGTGTCGCTCATCAACACGATCAACTCGATCGTCGCCGTCGACCTCGACCAGATGGCGCCCATGCCGACCGTCGACGGCAAGGGCACGCACGGCGGCTATTGCGGACCGGCGGTCAAGCCGATCGCGCTCAACATGGTCGCGGAAATCGCGCGCGATCCCGAGACGCCCGATCTGCCGATCTCGGGCATCGGCGGCATTTCGTCGTGGCGCGATGCGGCCGAGTTCATGGTGCTCGGCGCAGGCAGCGTGCAGGTGTGTACGGCGGCGATGCACTATGGCTTTCGCATCGTCACCGATCTGGCCGATGGCCTCTCGAACTGGATGGACGAGAAGGGCTACGCGAGCCTCGACGACATTCGCGGCCGCGCCGTGCAGAACGTCACCGACTGGAAGTACCTCAATCTCAAGTACGACATCAAGGCCCGCATCGATCAGGACAAGTGCATCAAGTGCGGACTGTGTCATATCGCGTGCGAGGACACGTCGCATCAGGCGATCCTGAAGGAGAAGGACGGCAAGCGTCACTTCGAAGTGGTGGATGCGCAATGCGTCGGCTGCAACCTGTGCATGCACGTCTGTCCCGTCGAGCAGTGCATCACGATGGAACGCGTCGATGCCGGCGAATACGCGAACTGGACCACGCACCCGAACAATCCGGCTCGCGAGAACGTCGAAGAGCCCGCGAAAGCGGCCTGAATCACACGCAGCGCTCGTCATTGACCCCCGCGGCGCACATCGCGCGCAGATGCGATGGCGCGGCGAATACCTTGAAGCGGAGTGCATCCGATGAATCAGACAGCGCGTAACGTCGAATCGAGCAGCCTTTACAACGACGATCTGGCGCCGACCGGCCCGGCGCAACGCACGTGGAAGTGGTATCACTTCGCAGCGTTGTGGGTCGGCATGGTGATGAACATCGCGTCGTACATGCTGGCGGCGGGACTCACCGATCAGGGCATGTCGCCGTGGCAGGCCGTGATGACCGTGCTGCTCGGCAACGTGATCGTGCTGGTACCGATGCTTCTGATCGGCCATGCCGGCGCGAAGCACGGCATTCCCTACGCGGTGCTCGTGCGTTCGTCTTTCGGCACGCAGGGCGCGAAGCTGCCGGCGCTCTTGCGCGCGATCGTCGCGTGCGGCTGGTACGGCATTCAGACGTGGCTAGGCGGCAGCGCGATCTATACGCTACTGAACATCCTCACGGGTAATGCGCTGCACGGCGCGGCATTGCCGCTGCTCGACATTTCCGTCGGGCAACTCGGCTGCTTCTTGCTGTTCTGGGCTTTGCAACTCTACTTCATCTGGCATGGCACCGATTCGATCCGCTGGCTCGAAAGCTGGTCCGCGCCGATCAAGGTGGTGATGTGCGTGGCGCTCGTGTGGTGGGCAACGTCCAAGGCGGGCGGCATCGGTTCGATGCTCTCAGCGCCGTCGCAGTTCGTCGCCGGCGGCAAGAAGGAGGGCATGTTCTGGGCGACGTTCTGGCCGGGCCTCACCGCCATGGTCGGCTTCTGGGCAACACTCGCCCTCAACATTCCCGACTTCACGCGCTTCGCACGCACGCAGCGCGATCAGATGGTCGGACAGTCGATCGGCCTGCCGCTGCCGATGGCGCTGCTCTCCGTCATCTCCGTCGTCGTGACTTCCGCGACGGTGGTGATCTACGGCAAGGCCATCTGGGACCCGATCGATCTCACGAGCCGCATGACGGGCATCGGCGTGGGCGTCGCGCTCATTATTCTCACGCTCGATACGATGTGCTGCAATCTCGCGGCCAACCTCGTCGGACCCGCTTACGACTTTTCGAGCCTGTGGCCGAAGGGCATCTCGTATCGCGCGGGCGGCATGATCACGGCGACCATCGCCATCGTCATGATGCCGTGGAAGATTCTCGCCACCACGCAAGGCTATATCTTCACGTGGCTCGTCGGCTACTCGGCGTTGCTCGGGCCGGTGGCGGGCATCATGATGGTCGATTACTTCTTCATTCGCGGCACCCGGCTCGATCATCGCGAACTCTTCGAGGAAGACGGCGAGTACGCGTATCACGGCGGCTGGAACATCGCCGCGGTCGTCGCGCTCCTGATCGGCGTATTGCCGAATTTGCCCGGGTTCCTGCATACCGCATTTCCCGCTTCCTTTCCCAACGTGCCCGCGTTTTTCAACACGGTCTACACGTATGCGTGGTTCGTCGGCCTCGTGCTGGCCGCGCTCGTGTATGGATCATGGATGAAACTGCGCGGCAGCCCGCGTGCCGACATGCTGAGCGCTTGAACATCAACGGAGGACGACCCATGCCTATTCTCATTCGCGGCGGCACCGTCATCGACGCGGACCGCAGCTATCGCGCCGATGTGCTGTGCGCCGATCCGCAGGCGGGAGGCACGATACTCGCCATCGGCCAGGACCTCGATGTCGCCGCCGACACGCAAATCGTCGATGCAGGCGGCCAGTACGTGATGCCCGGCGGCATCGATCCGCATACGCACATGGAACTGCCGTTCATGGGCACGACCGCGAGCGACGACTTCTACAGCGGCACCGCGGCGGGATTGTCGGGCGGCACGACGAGCATCATCGACTTCGTGATTCCGAGCCCAAAGCAGCCGCTCATGGACGCCTTCAGGGAATGGCGCGGCTGGGCGGAGAAGGCATCGGCGGATTATGGTTTCCATGTTGCCGTGACATGGTGGGACGAGTCCGTGCATCGCGACATGGGCCTGCTCGTGCACGAGCACGGCGTGTCGAGCTTCAAGCACTTCATGGCCTACAAGAACGCGATCATGGCCGACGACGAAGTGCTCGTGAACAGCTTCACGCGCTCGCTCGAACTCGGCGCGCTGCCGACCGTGCATGCGGAGAACGGCGAGCTCGTATTCCAGTTGCAGAAGCAGTTGCTCGCGAAGGGCTTCAAGGGACCGGAGGCGCATCCGCTCTCGCGTCCGCCCGAAGTGGAGGGCGAGGCGGCCAATCGCGCGATCCGCATTGCACAGGTGCTGGGCGTGCCGCTTTACATCGTGCATGTGTCGGCGAAAGATGCGGTCGATGTCATTGCGAAGGCGCGCAACGACGGACTGCGCGTGTTCGGCGAAGTGCTGCCGGGCCATCTCGTGATCGATGAATCCGTGTACCGCGATCCCGACTGGACGCGCGCCGCCGCGCACGTCATGAGCCCGCCGTTCCGCACGAGCGAGCATCGCGAGGCGTTGTGGCGCGGGCTGCAATCGGGCCAGTTGCATACGACGGCGACGGATCACTGCGTCTTCTGCGCGTCGCAGAAAGCGATGGGACGCGAAGACTTCACCAAGATTCCGAACGGTTGCGGCGGCGTGGAAGATCGCATGGCCGTGCTGTGGCATCACGGTGTAAACATGGGGCGTCTCACGCCGAACGAGTTCGTGCGCGTCACATCGACGAACGCGGCGCAGATATTCAATCTATATCCGCGCAAGGGCGCGGTTCAGGTCGGCGCCGATGCGGACCTCGTCGTCTGGGACCCGCAGGCGTCGCGCACGATCTCGGTGAAGACGCATCATCAGCAGGTGGACTTCAATGTGTTCGAGGGCATGACGGTGCAGGGCGTGGCCACGCACACGCTCACGCGCGGCGCGCTTGCCTGGACCGATGGCGATCTGCGCGCGGTGCGCGGCGCGGGGCAATATCTGAAGCGTCCGCCGAACGCATCGTATTTCGAAGCCGCACGCGTGGCGAACAAGTTGAAAGAACCGCATCCTGTGGAGCGCGCCGAAACGGCTTGAATCGGGTGCGATGAGGAAGCCCCGTGTTCGGAACGCGGGGCTTGGTCGCGTCCTCCTCCTTAGGCAAGTGCCGGTCGAATCGCCGGATGTTGTGGTGCCAAAAGAAGCAAGCACTGGGCCAATGTTGACACGCGTCGACTTCTACACCCAAGTGGAAGTATAGGAAGGTAGGGGGCGCAGATAAGCTGTCGCGCGCCGACGGTGCGACGTCTTCTCAGGCCGATGCTGCAGCGGTTCGCCATGTCTCGCGCTTGATCGAACACAAAGATTTCTGCGTGAAACGAGCGCCTCGGAAGTTCATCGGCGCTCCGCAGAAGGACGCTCAGTACCAACACGAGACAGGCCATCGCTCGCTCAGCGCATGCTCCTTGTTGAGCACTTGAGCACACGTCCTCGAAAGCGCCCCGAAGCCTCAGCGAATCAATACGCCGCTTGCTGTGCAACGCAGCATCGTCCGGCTTATATCAAGTGCGAACAGATCACGGTTTCGGCAAGCCTCACGCCCGCTCGTAAACCACTATCGCGCGTGGCTAGGTATGTCAGTACTGTCAAAAGCGAACGCGTACGCGCGTGCCCTTTCTGGCGTCTTGTACGGGCACCTTCGAACAGATTCTTCTGCTAGTCCGATTCAGTGGCGGTATAGCAAGTCCGCAGGAGTCGTGCTTCTCGCACATCGTGCCGCGCATCCGCGACGCGATGTGCGCCAGCAGCCGGTGAATTCAATTCAACAAAGAGGAGACGCCATGCTTGCAGGAATCCAGGTGCTTCGAGTGGCAGTCACGGCGGCGCTCGCGCTAGGCGCAAGCGCCGCCTTCGCGCAGGCGTCGATCGTTTCGGGCCCAGCCAGCGACCCCACGTGCATGGTCCCGTGGAAGAGCGACACGAAGTTCATCAAGTATGCGAAGAAGAACGCGCCGTACCGCATCGCGCTCGTGAATGGCTATATTGCGAACACCTGGCGCATTCAGATGATCAAGACGGCCAAGGCCTATACCGCGCAACCGGCAGTCGCCGCGAAGCTGAAGGAATTCAAGGTCGTCTCGACAGGCGAGGACGTGCCGGCGCAGATCTCGGCCGTCAACAACTTCATCGATGCGGGCTATGACGCGATCATCGTGGATGCGCAGAACCCATCCTCGTTCGGCCCGGCGATTCGTCGCGCGAAGAAGGCCGGTGTCGTGCTGATCGCATTCGACAACACGCTCGACAGCGAGGACGCGATCAACGTCGACGTCGATCAGTACGGGCTCGGCGTGCTATGGGCCAAGTGGCTCGCGGATCATGTGCCGAACGGCGGCAAGGTGCTCGAGGTTCGCGGCGTGGCAGGCACGTCGGTCGATACCGACCGGCACAACGGCTTCCAGAAGACGCTGGATCAGACAGGCAAGAAGTGGAACATCGTCCAGGTCTATGGCAAGTGGGACGACGGCGTCGCGCAAAAGGCCGCCGCCGACGCAATCGCTGTACAGGGCCATTTCGATGGTATCTCGGCGCAGGGCGGCGACACGGGTGTCGTGCGCGCGATGCTCGACGCGAAGCATCCCTTCGTGCCGTTCGGCGGCGAAACGGAAAACGGCTTTCGCAAGTTCTGCGCGCAGTATGGCAGCCAGGGCCTCAAATGCACGTCGGCGGGAAGCGGTCCGGCGCAGGTGGCCGTCGCGATCAAGACAGCGCTCGCCGCGCTCGACGGCCAGACGATACCCGTCGCGATCAAGCTGCCGCTCGACATCACGGACGACTCGAAGCTGAAGGCGGGCGTCAACTACTTCCCGAACGAGTCCGACAACTTCTTCGTCGGCAACGCGTTTCCGACGTGCGGCATCAACTTCTCGGCGCAGGAAATCATGAGACAGAGTCAGGGTAACCAGTAACCAGATCGCGGGCGACGAGAAGATGGAGGACGAAGCATGCGGCGGGATGCGGAGCGGCCGTTCTTTCAGATGTCCGGGATTTCGAAGAGCTATGGCGGCGCCGTCGCGCTGGATCACGCGGAGCTCGCGGTGCGCAGGGGACGCATCCACGCGGTCCTCGGCGAAAACGGCGCGGGCAAGTCCACGCTTCTGAAGGTGATGTCAGGCGTCGTGCAGCCGGACAAGGGCACGATGCATCTCGATGGCCGCGAAGTCTCGTTCGCGTCGCCGGCCGCCGCCAACGCGGCCGGCATCGTCTGCGTGTATCAGGAGCTCTCGCTGGTCCCCGATCTCAGCGTGGCGGACAACATCTTCGCGTCGAATCCGCCGCGCCGCTTCGGCATGATCGATCGCCGGGCGCAGCGCCGGCAAGCCGAGGCCGCGCTCGCTCGCGCGGGCGCGCCCGACATCAATCCGCTTGCGAAAGTCCGCGACCTGCCGCTGTCGCGCCAGCAAATGGTCGAACTCGCGAAGGGGCTCGCGCACGAGCCGCGCATCCTGATTCTCGACGAGGCCACCTCGGCGCTGACCGCAGCAGACGTGGCGCGCGTTATCGAGGTGCTCAAGCGCCTGCGCGAGGAAGGGCTCGCGCTGCTTTTCATCTCGCACCGGATGCACGAGGTAAAAGCGCTCGCGGACGAATGCACCGTCTACCGTAACGGCCGTCATGTGATGAGCTTCGAGGCGGGCACGCGCTCCGACAACGAGGTCGTCGAGATGATGATCGGGCGGAAGTATCAGCACGTTTTCCCCGACAAACCCGAACGCGAACCCGACGAAGCTACGCAAAGCAGCGCCCCGAAACCCGTGCTCGCCTGCCGCGATCTCGCGTGGAACGACACGCTTCGGGGCGTCAGCTTTTCGTTGAGGCGCGGTGAGATTCTGGGGCTGGGCGGCCTCGACGGACAAGGCCAGCGCGAACTGTTGCTCGCGTTGTTCGGCGTGCTGCGCGGTTGCGCGGGCGAGATCGAGATCGATGGCCGGGCGGTGTCTGTTGCGAGCCCCCGCGCGGCCCGCGCCGACCGGATCGGCATGGCGCTGATTCCCGAGGATCGCAAGACCGAAGGGCTGATGTTGCCGATGTCCTTGCGCGAAAACCTGTCGTTTGCCGCGCTCGATCGCATGTCCATGGCGGGCGTGATCGATCGCGGCCGCCAGCAGTCGTTCGTCGACCGGATGATGAGCTTGCTCGCGATCAAGTCGTTCAGCCTCGATGCGGCCGTGGACTCGCTATCGGGCGGCAACCAGCAGAAGGTGGTCATCGCGAAATGGCTGATCCGGCAGCCTAGAATCCTGCTTCTCTGCGATCCGACGCGCGGCATCGACGTCGGCACGAAACAGGAGATCTATCAGTTGCTCCGGCGCCTCGCCGACGAAGGCGCGGCGATCGTCTTCTACTCGACCGACTACGACGAGCTGATCGGTTGCTGCGACCGCGTGCTCGTGCTCTACGAAGGCAAGATCAAGAAGGAACTCGCCGGTTCTGCCATCACCGAGCAGAGCCTCATTGCGAGCGCGCTGGACTTGCCGGTCGGTCAAACTTCGGCTTCAGAAGGAGTCGCGCCATGAGCGGCTTGCGTTACTGGTATGCGGAGAATCGCGGGTCGGCGTTCGCGTTCGGCCTGTTCGTGCTGATGTTTGCAATCTACCTCTTCAACTATCCGTCGAACCTGTCGGCTAACGTCATTCAGACGGCGGCGAACAAGGCGGTGTTGCTCGCGCTGGTTTCGATGGGCCAGACGCTCGTCGTGCTGACGGCGGGGATCGACCTCTCGATCGGCATGATGCTCGTGCTCACGAACTGCCTTGCATCGTGGATGGTGACGGGCGACGCGCCGCACAGCGCGCTCGGCATCGCCGGCGTGCTCGCGGCGGGCGCGCTGTGCGGCGCGCTCAACGGCGTCATCATCATCTTCGGCCGTCTGCAGCCGATCGTCACGACCATCGCCACGGGCGCCGTCTATTACGGATTGGCGCTGCTGCTGCGCCCGGTTCCCGGCGGATCGATCAACGAGGATCTCGCCGACGTACTCACCGGCAAAGTCGCGGGCGTGCTGCCGGCGAGCCTGCTGATCCTGCTCGCCGCCGTGGTGATCGTCTGGCTTCCTTTCAAGCGTTCGGCGGTCGGACGCGCGGCTTACGCGACCGGGTCCTCCGAGCCTGCGGCCTTTTTGTCGGGCATGCCGATCCGCCGTGCGAAACTGGTGAGCTACACGCTCGCCGGACTGCTTGCCGCCATCGGAGGCCTGTTTCTGACGTTCTTCACGGACACCGGCGAAGCGAGCCTCGGTAGCGCTAATTCGTACACCTTATTTTCGATCGCGGCCGTGGTGATCGGCGGCGTGTCGCTGCTGGGCGGCCGGGGCAGCGCGATCGGCGCGATCTTCGGCGCATTCGCGTTCCGCTCGATAGGTGACTTGCTGTTCGTGTTCAACGTCGATGCACTGTGGCAGCCGCTCTTTCAGGGCATCATCCTGTTGCTCGCCGTTTCGATCGGCGCGTGCGGGCTGTTCAGGGTCCGCAACCGCCTGGAGTGGTTCCAATGAGCGACGTTTCCGCAAACGGCCGGACGACGTTCGTGTCGAGGCTCGCACGCAGAATCGACAAGCCGATCTTGATCGCGTTCGGGTGCATCGTCGCGCTGCTGCTTGTCGGCGGCATGTTCTCGCGCAACTTCACGTCGCCGGAGTACATCCTGCTGCAACTGAAGGTCGGCGCGTTTCTCGGCATCATCGCGACCGGCCTGATGATGGTGATCCTGCTCGGCCATATCGACTTGTCGCTCCCGTGGACGATCACCGTAGGCGCAATGATGGCGTGCGCCGTCGCGGGACATGGCGAACTCGGACGCGTGCTCGCGATTCCGGCTGGAATAGGTTGCGGCGTGCTGATCGGCATGGTCAACGGCGTGCTCGTGGCGCTGCTGCGCATTCCGTCGATGATCGCGACGCTCGCGACCAATGCCGTCGCGCAGGGCATCATGATCGTCTACACGGGCGGATCGTCGCCGCAGGATTCCGCGCCGGACGTGATGCGATGGCTCGCGGCGGGATGGCTCGTGCCGGGCGTGCCGAACGCGGTGGCGCTGTGGGTCGTCATCGGCGCTGCCACGATGTTCCTGCTGTCGCGCACGACCTTCGGCCGGACGCTGTACGCCATCGGCAACACGGAACGCGCGGCTTATCTTTCCGGCATCAACACGCGAATGGTCACGGTGGCCGCGTTCGCCGTGTGCAGCGGGTTCGCGGCCTTCGGCGGCGTGCTGCTGGCGGGTTACGCATCGAAGGCCGCGCAGTCGATGGGCGATGCCTATCTGCTGCCGGCCATCGCGGCGGTCGTGCTCGGCGGCACGTCGATTCTTGGCGGCCGGGGATCGTACCTCGGAACCGTGGCCGGCGCGATTCTCATCACGCTTCTACAGTCCATCCTTTCGGTCGCGCAGATGCCGGAGGCGGGGCGCCAGATCATCTACGGCGTGGTGATCGCGGCGATGCTGCTGCTGTACGGGCGGACCAAGCGGCAGGGGTAGGGAGCGGGGCGGTGTTTGTCGCTGTCGGTTAGGGCGGTGCTTCCAAGAAATCGCTGCCGCAGGGTTCCCGTTTGCAGTGAAGCATGGACGCGCGCGCAGCCGTTCCCGCGTGTGCTTCCCGTGCGCTTTCCACGGAGGCGGTTCTCCGAGCGCACCCATTAATGCCACGACGTGAATCGCGAAGCGAGAAGTGCGGCGCATCAAAGGGAATCGACAGCCTTTCTGTCGCGATACCGAGTCGCCACCACCGCGAAGAAGAGAGGAGGCGCGAAAAGCTACGCGTCGCGCCGAGACGCTGCGCTTTCACTGAACATGAGCGCAACCGACACTCGGATGCCGGTGGACTCGATCCTAGGGTTATCCGTAATTTAGCAAGAATGACTTGTTGAAACGGTCGTTAATCTTAAGTAGACGCTTACCTATACTCAAGTCACTGAAACGCAAGCAAGGTTGCTTGCGGAAACAAAGACTGGAGGTAAGCATCATGAAAATCGCCACTATCATCATCGCCGCTGCGCTGGCTATTCCGGCAGCTTCGTCGTTCGCTCAAAGCCAACCGGTGACGCGCGCCCAAGTGAAAGCCGAACTGATCCAACTCGAACGTGCTGGCTACAATCCTGCCATGGATCGCGCGACGTATCCGGCGCAAATCCAGGCTGCTGAAGCAAAGGTTGCGGCTCAGAACGGGCAGACCAGCTACGGCGGTGTCGCTGACGGCTCGTCGGCTTCGGGCAGCCCGGCACACACCGGCAACAGCGTTGCACCCGTCTATTTTGGCCACTAATCGCGGCCGCGACAGCAAAAGCGCGCGACTGACGCGCTAATAACATCGGCCGCTGTCGGACGCGACAGACGGCCGGTTCGCTTTTCGACACCTCCGCCACCGGCAAAGCCGATGGCTTGCCCGGCACCGATCGTCCCGGGCTTTTTTGCATTCACGGTATTCGACAATCGAAATCAGCGCGGCTAGTCAAGAAGCCGACTCGGGTGAGGTCGGCGAAGGCCTGGATGTGATGTACAACGTGGATTGGCCGAGGCGCCGACCGCACCGCCTCGTTCGTCGCCGGCGGGCACTATGGCCTCGCTGATATTCCTATCGCCTTGTTGGCCAATCGCTGGTTGAGCACGCCGTTCCAGCATCCCGACGTTCCCGCAGTGTCTGCCTATGTCCATCGCCTTGCTGGTCGTCCTCGTTTCGCGAGCCACTCAAAACGAGGTAGGGAGCCCGACAGCGATGCGCTTTTCGAGTCACTGAGCTCGGAATGCTCATGACGCCCTCAACGGTCCGGCGATGTCGTCATGCTGCCCGTAAATGCGAGACCATCGCTCGACGAGCGTGCCACCGGGGTGCCGCATGCCGAAGCCTCTTGCAGCCGCTCAGTACTAGAGCAACACCCGACGCCGGGCGTGGCGCTTGCTCGCCCGACGGTCGTCCGCCCTTTTCTTGGAAACGACTATGGATGCGTTCGCGCAAGCCGGGAACATGAACGCGGCGCATGGGCAACCGGCGCGGCGCGAGTCGCCCGAGCGCATCGGCGCATCGGCGGAGCGGCTGCCCGCGCTAGATGCGCCCGATTTCGCGCAAACCTTCGATCGCTTCGCAGACAAGCGGGTCGTGCTGCCCGGCGAGGCGAGCCACGGCACGGCCGAGTTTCACGAAGCGCGCGCAGCAATCACGCGGCGGCTGACATGATGCTGGCAATGACAGCATCCGCATAGATGCGAGCAAACTCGCGGCGTCGGCATCCTGTACCGGATGCGGGGCGCTGGCGACGCCCGGAAACCCAACGTACTTACGTCGGAGACAACGTTTCATGCTCAAAGCTGCGATTTTCGATATCGATGGCACTCTGGTCGACTCGGTCGATCTCCATGCGCGCGCCTGGCAGGAGGCTTTTGCACACTTTGGCCATCAGGTGACGTTCGAACAGGCCCGCAGTCAGATCGGCAAGGGAGGCGACAAGCTCATTCCAGTGTTTCTTTCAGACGCCGAGCAGCAGGATCATGGCGAAGCGCTCGAGAAATGGCGCGCCGACCACTTCCGATCGCACTATCTGCCAATGGTTCGGCCATTCTCATGCGTACCTGACCTGATCGCGCGGGTTCGTAAAGCGGGGCTGAAGGTAGCCGTGGCGTCATCTGCCAAGAAGCGGGAGCTCGACGTGTATCTTGATCTAGCGGGGATTACCGACCTTCTCGATGCATCGACATCATCCGACGACGCGGAAGCCTCCAAGCCCGCGCCCGATATTTTCGAAGCCGTGCTGGAGAAGCTTGGCGTCGAGGGTTCGGAGGCCGTTGCGATTGGCGACAGTCCATACGATGCGCAGGCGGCGCGCGCGGCGGGCATGAGTTGCATCGGCTTCCTGTCGGGCGGGTTCACCGAGTCGAGTCTGCGCGAAGCGGGCTGCAGCGTCATCTATCCCGGCCCGGGCGCGATGCTTGCCTGTTTCGATCTAGCCGGTCCTTCGACATCCGGCGAGTCGGTGCATAACGCCGCTGGCTAAGCGTCTTCACGAGTAGAGGCGGGCAGCATTGTGCAGTTCGCGATGCCCCGTACCAAATACTTCAATATCCTAAATATCAACCGCTGTGGCGGAATATGGAATCGAAAGACTTTTGGGAAGCAAGCAACATGTGGGACGAGCAGTTCAACGGTTTGCTCATCGAGGCGCACCTCGCCTTTAAGTATTTTCCCGACACTCTGCCCGTCGGGTTTGTAGCCCAGGCACACGCGACGTTCTGTCCAACATGCAGTTATCGCCGTAATCGAGCAGAAGCACAGGCCCATGCGGTTCCCGCAAAAGCGCGGCGCCCTCCGACACCGACTGCGCAAGCGGCGCGCTGCGATAGACGGAGTTCTCGCGCGCGTCCCGTATTGCCGGGCGATGCGGTTCGCCACCCCTTGCGCCTTCGCTCGCACGCCGTTCGCCACCACCACGACGCCGATGCAAGGCTCAGCGATATCCGCGAGCGAGAAGGCCGATAACACCAACACGGCCAGCACGCCGTCTTCACGTTCGGCCGCGCGGCCAGCGGGCATCCGAAACTCGCCCGTCCGGCCACGTCTGCGGAATGCCGCGTGTCAACGACATCCACGAATGATCGTGCGTTTGACACGCCAAACCGTTCCTCTGCCCGCCGACCGTACTCTCCCTTTCTTCCTGTCGTAAGGTTTACCCCGATTTAAACGAAATCCAACAAAAGGGACATTCTGGCTGCTACACGTAATCCAAGCGAAATCCAATCGACGCCTTGAAGCCCCGCCTCTGCGACTGGCGTCGCGCACGCCGCAAAGGAGAGCGATTTGGTCCTGGAACTGGAGCGAGTCAGTGTCGTTTCTGGCGGGCAACCGCATCTGTACGGCGTGGATTTGCGCCTCGTCCCAGGCGCCATCAATGTGCTTCTCGGACCCACGCAGGCCGGTAAAACCACGCTGATGCGCGTCATGGCGGGTCTCGACAGGCCGAGCGACGGCCGAGTGCTCGTCGACGGTCACGATGTGACAGGCGTCAGCGTGCGCCAGCGCAATCTCGCGATGGTCTATCAGCAGTTCATCAATTACCCGGCGATGACGGTATTCGAGAACATCGCCTCGCCTTTGCGCCTGCAAAAAACCGACGCTGCCGAAATCCGCCGGCGCGTGCAGGAAGTCGCGGGCAAATTGCATATCGATCATTTGTTGGAGCGGCGGCCCGGCGAACTGTCAGGCGGACAACAGCAGCGCTGCGCGCTCGCGCGTGCACTCGTGAAGCGTACGTCGCTGGTGCTGCTCGACGAGCCGCTCGTCAATCTCGATTACAAGCTGCGCGAGGAATTGCGCATGGAACTGACTACGCTCTTCGCCGACGGCAATACCACCGTCGTGTACGCGACCACCGAACCTCTCGAAGCGTTATTGCTGGGCGGCTATACGGCGATCGTCGATAAGGGCCGAATACTGCAGTTCGGCGCCACGCTCGATGTCTATAACGCCCCGATCAACGTGGCGGCTGCGGCTGTGTTCAACGACCCGCCGATGAACATGCTGACGAGCGACTGCGGCAACGGCCGCGCGCGTCTGCCGATCGGCGTGGAGGTGCCGGTCCAGCACGCGGACGCTGTGAACGGCGCGTGCCGCATCGGCATCCGGCCGGGGCATCTGCGTCTTCAGGCAAAGGCCTCTCATGCGATCGCCGTTCCCTGCCGGCTCGAACTCGCTGAACTGAGCGGCTCGGAAACGTACCTGCATTTGCGCACGCTGACCGGCGCGGTCAATCTGGTTGCGCAGTTACAGGGCGTGCATCAGATCGAACTCGGCACGCAACTCGACGTTTTCATCGACCCGCGAGAACTGTTCGTGTTCGGTGCGGATACCCGACTGGTGTCCAGCCCGGAGGCAGCTCATGGCGCGCATTGAGTTCACGAATCTCGCGCACGCTTATGGACCAGGTCCCGCGACGCGTGACGACTACGCGCTACAACCCATGAGCATGGTCTGGGATGACGGCGGCGCTTATGCGTTGCTCGGTCCATCGGGGTGCGGCAAGACCACGCTACTGAATATCGTGTCGGGGCTCGTCAGGCCGTCCGAGGGCAAGGTGTTATTCGACGGACGCGACGTGACGGCGCTCGGCGCACGTCAGCGCAACATCGCCCAGGTGTTCCAGTTCCCCGTGGTCTACGACACGATGACCGTCTACGAGAACCTCGCGTTTCCGCTGCGTAATCGCAAGCTGCCGGACGCCGAGGTCAGGAAGCGCGTGCACGAAGTCGCGGACATCCTCGATATGACGCGCGACCTGCCGCTCAAGGCGAGCAATCTTGCCGCCGATGCCAAACAGAAAATCTCGCTCGGGCGCGGCCTCGTGCGCAAGGACGTCGCGGCGATTCTCTTCGACGAACCGTTGACCGTGATCGACCCCGCGATGAAGTGGATGCTGCGCCGTCAGCTGAAGAAAATTCATCAGCAACTCAAGCTCACACTGATCTACGTGACGCACGATCAGGTAGAAGCGCTGACCTTCGCCGACGAAGTCGTGGTCATGACGAATGGCCGCATCGTTCAGAAGGGAGGAGCCGATGCGCTCTTTCTGCGGCCGGATCACGCTTTTGTAGGCTATTTCATCGGCAGTCCGGGCATGAACCTGTGTCCGATCGAGATCGACTCCGACGGCGCAAGAATCGGCTCGCAGCGTTTGCCGCTCGACGCCGGCACGCTTGCGACGCTACAGGCCGCGCATCAGCAGTCAAGCGGCGCGCTCAAGCTGGGGATTCGCCCGGAGTTCGTCCGCCTCTCGCAGGAAGGAGAAGCCGGCGCAGTCGCCGCGCACGTGCTGCGCGCGCAACAGCTCGGCAACTATCAACTGGTCACCTTGCAATGCGACGGCCATGTATTCAATGCGAAGCTCGAGCCGCATCTGAAGGTTGTCGACGGCCCCGCCTGGCTGCATCTCATCGCGCCTGAAACTGTGTTCTTCTGCAACGACGAGAGAATCGAAACACGCATTCCTGAAGGGGCCGCGCGATGAACAAGCCCGTCAATCAAAAGGCATGGTTGCTGGTCATTCCGGTGTTCATCTGCGTCGCGTTCTCCGCGATTCTGCCGCTGATGACGGTGGTCAATTATTCGGTGCAGGACATCATCGGGCCGACCCAGCATGTGTTCGTCGGTACGGAATGGTTTCGCAACATCATGACCGATCCGGATTTGCGCGAGGCGCTCGGTAGACAGGTCATATTCTCCGCATGCGTTCTGCTGTTCGAGATTCCATTGGGGGTGGGTCTCGCATTGTCGATGCCGGCTACCGGATGGCGGGCATCGGCCACGCTCATCGTGCTTGCCATGCCGTTGCTGATTCCATGGAACGTGGTGGGCACGATCTGGCAGATCTTCGGGCGCCCGGATATCGGACTGCTCGGCTACTGGCTGAATAGTCTCGGCTTCGACTATAACTACACGGCGAGTCCCACAGCCGCATGGATCACCGTCTTTGTGATGGACATCTGGCACTGGACGCCGCTCGTCGCGCTGCTGTGCTATGCGGGCTTGCGCGCGATTCCGGACGCCTTCTATCAGGCCGCGGAAATAGATGGGGCGAGCCGCTTCGCGGTATTCCGCTACATCGAACTGCCGAAGATGCGCGGCGTGCTGATGATCGCCGTGCTGTTGCGCTTCATGGACAGCTTCATGATCTACACCGAGCCGTTCGTGCTGACAGGCGGCGGTCCCGGCAATTCCACGACATTCCTCAGTCAGTATCTGACTCAGAAAGCGGTCGGTCAGTTCGACCTCGGACCGGCGGCGGCTTTCTCGCTGATCTATTTCCTGATCATTCTGCTGCTTTGCTTCATTCTCTATAGCTGGATGAGCCGCGTAGGCAAAGGCGAATCCGCCGCGCAAGGAGCCGACCATGCAGGATAAGCGCCGCTGGATGCGGACATCGATGCTCGTCGTCTATGTGCTTTTCGCGCTCATTCCGCTTTACTGGATGGTTTCCATCTCGCTGCGCACGAACGAGGAAACCATGTCGACGTTCGCCACGCTGCCGCAGCACGCGACGCTAGCGAACTACAAGGTGATCTTCACCGATCCTTCGTGGTACTGGGGCTACATCAATTCGATCATCTACGTGCTAATGAACACGGTGATGTCGGTGTTGGTCGCATTGCCTGCCGCGTACGCGTTCTCGCGATATCGCTTTCTCGGCGACAAGCACATGTTCTTCTGGCTGCTGACCAACCGCATGACGCCGCCCGCCGTGTTCTTGCTGCCATTCTTCCAGTTGTATTCAAGCGTCGGCCTGACCGACACGTACATTGCCGTCGCACTCGCGCACATGCTGTTCAATGTGCCCCTTGCTGTGTGGATTCTCGAAGGTTTCATGTCGGGCGTCTCCCGAGAGATAGACGAAACCGCGTACATAGACGGTTATACGTTTCCCGCCTTCTTCGTGAAGATCTTTCTGCCGCTCATCAAGTCGGGCGTCGGCGTCACCGCTTTTTTCTGCTTCATGTTCAGCTGGGTCGAACTGCTGCTCGCGCGCACGCTGACTTCGGTCAACGCGAAACCTATCGCTGCCGTGATGACGCGGACCGTGTCGGCGGCCGGCATGGATTGGGGCGTATTGTCCGCGGCGGGCGTGCTGACCATCGTTCCCGGCGCGCTGGTGATCTACTTCGTGCGCAACTACATCGCGAAAGGCTTCGCGATGGGGAGAGTGTGATGTTCACGTGGATGTACTGGACCCCCGAGGTGGCGATCTTCTTCGCCTGCATCGTCGTGATGCTGGGCGGCATGACCGTATGGGAACTGCGCTCGCCAACTCATGAACGCAAGGGCTTTCTGCCTATCCCGACGACTCGCGGTGATCGCCTGTTCATCGGCCTGTTGACTGCCGCGTATATCAATCTCGCGTGGCTCGCAATCAGCGACGAGGGCGCCAGTTCCTGGCCGGGCTTCGCGGCCTCCGTGCTGATACTGCTCGCGATCATGTGGAAGGGCTAGGAAACGGACGCATGCGATGAAGACGGACAACTGCCGGCTCCGCTGATGCCCCCAGCGGGCGCCGACACGGTCGAAGGGGCACGGAAGAAACAGGAGAACACCATGCATCAGAGGAGACGGATCGTCACGCTGGCATTGGCGAGCATCGTGTCAGGTGCCTTCGCGAATCAGGCGCTCGCGGGCACGCCCGAGGCGCAGAAATGGGTGGACAGCGAGTTTCAACCGAGCACGCTTTCGAAACAGCAGCAGATGGACGAGATGAAATGGTTCATCGACACCGCTGCGAAACTCAAATCGCAGGGCGTCAAGGAGATTCATGTCGTGTCGGAAACCATCGACACGCATACCTACGAATCCAAGACGCTTGCTGCCGCGTTCAGTGAGATCACCGGCATTCAGGTGAAGCACGACATCATTCAGGAAGGCGACGTCGTCGAGAAATTGCAGACCTCCATGCAATCCGGGCAAAGCATCTACGACGGCTGGATTTCCGACTCCGACCTGATCGGAACGCACTATCGCTATGGCGTCATCGTTCCGCTGTCGGATTACATGGCAGGGGAGGGCAAGGAATACACGAACCCCGGTCTCGACCTGAAAGACTTCATCGGCACAAGCTTTACGACTGCGCCTGACAAGAAGCTCTATCAGCTTCCCGACCAACAATTCGCGAATCTCTACTGGTTCCGCGCGGACTGGTTCGCACGCAAGGATCTGCAGGACAAGTTCAAGGCCAAGTATGGCTACGATCTCGGCGTGCCGGTCAACTGGTCCGCGTACGAAGACATCGCCGAGTTCTTCACGAACGATGTGAAAAACATCGACGGAGAGAAAGTTTACGGCCATATGGATTACGGCAAGAAAGACCCATCGCTCGGCTGGCGCTTCACGGACGCATGGCTTTCCATGGCCGGCGCAGCCGACAAGGGCATTCCGAACGGCATGCCCGTCGACGAATGGGGCATTCGCGTGACGCCCGACGGCTGTCATCCGGTGGGTGCGTCGGTGTCGCGCGGCGGCGGCACCAACAGTCCGGCAGCAGTCTACGCGACGACCAAATACATCGACTGGCTCAAGAAATATGCGCCGCCGGAAGCGTCGGGCATGACCTTCAGCGAGGCTGGCCCGGTGCCCGCGCAAGGCCGTATTGCGCAACAGGTGTTCTGGTACACCGCGTTCACGGCGTCCATGCTCAAGCCGGGCAACGTCACGAATGCGGACGGCACGCCGAAGTGGCGCATGGCGCCGTCGCCGCACGGCGCTTACTGGAAGGACGGCATGCAGAACGGCTATCAGGATGTCGGTTCGTGGACGTTCTTCAAGTCGACGCCGCCAAAGCAGCGAGCCGCCGCATGGCTGTACGCGCAGTTCGTCACGTCGAAGAGCGTGTCGCTCAAGAAGTCGATTGTCGGTCTCACGTTCATTCGCGACTCCGATATTCATAGCGACTACTTCACGAAAAACGCGGACAAGTACGGCGGTCTGATCGAGTTCTATCGCAGTCCGGCGCGCGTCGCGTGGACGCCGACCGGCAACAACGTGCCTGATTATCCGAAGATGGCGCAGCTCTGGTGGAAGAACGTGGGCACCGCGGTCGCGGGTGAAAAGACTCCGCAGGCTGCAATGGACAACCTCGCGAAAGAAATGGATCAGGTGTTGGCCCGTTTGCAGCGAGCCGGAATGAAGGTTTGCGCGCCGGAACTGAATCCGCAGAGCGATCCGTCCAAGTGGCTGTCAGACCAGCACGCGCCCTGGAAGCGGCTTGACAATGAGAAACCGAAGGGCGAAACAGTGAAGTATGAGCAACTGCTGTCAGCCTGGAAGGCGGGCAAGGTGCGTTAGTGATTTGCGGTGCTCGGCGGTCTTCTGCACAGGGCCGCTGGCAAGCCGCGCTTCAGCGGCTATCGACAAACGCGATGCGCCGGCCTCACAACCGGCGCATCGTCCTCTGCTTCAGAAGGTATCGACCATGCCCATCGCCGGGTCAGTCACCGAATGACGGCCGGTCTCCATCCGTCCCGCGATGCGCCGGAAGAAGCTGCGGTCCGTGGCGCTGGTGATCTCGAAGTCATACCAGTAGCCAGTCTGGGCGACGTTCCAGAACAGGGCGGCAGGCAGTGCCCCGTTCGTGCTGATGGTCCACGTATTGCCCGCGACGAGCGCGTCGTCACGGCCGAAAGGCGCGGGCACAGGCCATGCGCCAAAGCCCGGCGCAGGGAAGCCGCCAAAGCCGATCGGATTGCGCCCGAAGCCCGGAAGCGGCAGACCCGGAAACGCCTGCAATGCGCCGTAGACCTTGTTCGACTTCACGGTGAATTGCGCCGGACCTGCGCCATCGTTGCGCAGTTGCAGATGCAGCGTCCCGGACAGTAAGCCGTAGCCGACTCGTACTTCCAGATTGACGCCTCTATGACCGTGCTGCGTGGCCAACTCGCCCTTGAACTCACGGTGAAAACCGTTCGGGCCGAGCACCCATAGGTCGTACCGTCCCTGATCCGTCGAGGTCGGAGTCCATACATCGTCGAGCGTCTTGCCCGGCTCGACCGCATAACGCTTCGGCAAGCGGTCGAGGTGCAGCTTGTCGTACACGTGGAAGACGGCGCCCTGGCGGCCGGTGTTGGCGAACAACAAGCAGATGGCGCCGGAGTTTGCATCGACATGAGCACTGGCGTGCAGTTCATACGGCAACGCACGCGACGGACGAAAGCCGCTAGCCTGCTTCGGCATGCCACGGTTCGCATCGGGCACGATCTGTCCGAGTGCCTGCTGCGTGGCGCGCAGCGCATCGGCGTCGGCCTTGCTTCTTTCGCCCGCGATGCTCGGCAGCGGCTCGTTGTTCGGCGAGGCGAAGTTGAAGGCCGTCGTCAGATCGCCATTGATCATCCGTCGATACGGCGAGATGTTGCTCTCCTTGATGCCGAAGCGCGCTTCGAGAAAGCGCAGCACCGATGTGTGGTCGAAGGTCTGCGAGTTGACCCAACCGCCGCGGCTCCACGGCGAGATTACCCACAGCGGCACGCGCGGGCCGGGTCCGTAAGGCTTGCCGTCGGGGCCGGGCGGCTGGCTGTTCGGCTGCGCGCCGGTGTCGGCACGAGTCACATACGGATGCGTGAAATATTCGGCGCTCAGGTCCGCGCCGTTCAGCGTGGTCTTGCCCGCGTAAGTGCCATCGCCGTTCGGCGACGGCGCCGCGGCCGGAGGCACGTGATCGAAGAAGCCATCGTTCTCGTCGAAGTTGACGAGCAGCACGGTCTTGCTCCAAACATCGGGCACGGCGGTCAGCGCATCGAGGAATTGCTGCACGAACCACGCGCCCTGCACCGGGCTCGACGGCCCCGGGTGCTCGGAGTAGACGTCGGTCGGAATCACCCACGAGACTTCCGGCAGGCGGCCGTTTTTCACATCGGCTGCGAAAGCCTCGACGAACGTGCCGTTGGTGTTCGGATCGGTGTCCGTGGTCGGCAGCGTGTTCGCATAGCCCTTGATGAGCGGCTGGGCGAGGGCATCGGCGGGATCGAAGGCCGGCTCGGCGGCCTGCGTCAGCGACGTGTTGACCTGACGCGCCACGGGCAGCGCCTCGTTGGCCTTGCGAAACTGCTTGAAGCCGAGCAGGGGATTGCAGCCGTACGTGTTCTTGATGTTCTGATAGACCTTCCACGTGACGCCCGCTTCTTCGAGACGCTCGGCTGTCGTTTTCCAGTCGAAGTACGCGGAGGCGGACGTGGTCACGTCGAAGTCGCCGTTGAAGTTGTTCACGAAGGTCTTGCCGTATGCGGGACCGTGCGTGCCCGTCGCGTGAATGATGCGGTTCGGATGCGTGCCGCCGAGAAACGCGCAGTGATAGTCGTCGCAGAGCGTGAAGGCTTCGGCCAGCGCGCGCTGGAACGGGATCTCAGCGGTGTCGAAGTAACCCATCGTCTGGTTCTTCTTCGATACCGGCCACGCCGCCATGCGGCCGCCATCCCACGCGTTCTGCGTGTCGACCCAGCTATGCGGCGTGCCGGCGACGCGCTGCGCGTTGCCCTTGGTTTCATCGAGATGATAGGGGAGGTCGATGCTGCCGTTCGCGTCGATCTGCTGCCACACGTTGCGGCCGTCCGGCAGCGGGATCGTGAAGCGATCGCCGTAGCCGCGCACGCCCTTATAGGTGCCGAAATAATGGTCGAACGCGCGGTTCTCCATCATCAGAATGACGACGTGCTTGACGTCCTTGATCGTGCCGGTTTCGTGATGCGCGGGTATCGCGAGCGCGCGGCGGATGCTCGGGGGAAAGACGCTCAGGGCAGCGGCCGAGAGGCCGGCAGTGGCCGTGCTCTGAAGAAATTTGCGACGGGAGTTCACGGGGCAAGTGCTCCTTCTTTTCTACTGATCCTCGAAACCTTCGATCGCCTCCCGCAGCCGATCCTCGCGACGACACGGCCTGGCTTGTCACGTCCGATGCGCACGCACCGGACGCACGCCATGCTCAATGCCGCCGACAGAAAAGACAGCCTGCCGAGACCCCGCTCGTGGAAGTTCAAAGGACGTGTTGTTCTACACGCGCAATCGGCGGTGTTGCAATTGCCGTATGCGGCGACTGACGAATATAGGAGGTGGACATGACGGGACGGTGTCGGCGCGGATTTGTTTCACTTGCTTACAAACGCCTTTAGCATGCGGTGGCAAGACGAGCGCATGCGTCGCGCGTCCAGGCTTCAAACCCGCCTCGACGACCGCCTCGATAACCTTCAGTCTGTCCCATTCGCGCATGGTCAAGCTCACAGGTGGGTTCGGTGACATGGCGAGCTCCGCGAAACGATCAGCTGCAAGCCTGCCACCGGTTCAAACCCGACATCTGTAAATAGCCAGAACACGACATTAGGATATAGCCGCTAAAAAACGAATCGACGTTAATATAGATTATGTCAAATGAACGCACTAGGAGCATGGCAAATACGGGCGGGAGCCTCTTAAGTCGCGCACGTATCTTTGCCGCTCAATAGACGACCGCGCTGCTGTCGATAAGCGAGCCCCGCATCGCGGGACTTCGAACACATACTGCGCCATCGCAACGAGGCGTGCTGTCGTCGCACCCTTCGCCGCTCATCGACACTGCCGACGAATCGATGCGGCGCCGCGTCAGTCGCACCGACTACGCGCCATCAGCGCGGTGATCGCGTCACGATGCGACAGCATGCCGACGCGTTCCACTACCTCGCGCGTCACACGTTCCGTTTGTTTCGGCGCGTTGACGCGTCGGACGGCGAGCCGGGACTTCAGCCAAGCACTGGCGGCTTCCGCTTGCCCGCGCCGTGCTCATAGGCGTAGGCGAGCCCTAATAGCGCTGCTTCGTCCCACTGTCGACCTACAAAGATCAGCCCGAACGGCGAGCCCGACTCGTAGTAACCGGCGGGAACCGCGATACCCGGCACACCCGCGATGTTGATCTCCCCCACGGTTGTCTCCTGAATGGTGTCCTTTCCGTGCAACGGCGGAAGCTCGCACCGCATCTGCGGAAAGACGAGGGCATCGAGCCGCTGCTCGTCGAACACGCGCTCGAAGATGCGCAGATAACGCGCCTTCAGTGCGATAAATTCAGGCATCTCCGGCGGCCGCGACGGGTTCGCCAGCGCGGCGTTGAAGTCCGCCAGGCTGTGCATGAAGTTCAACACGCCGTTGGGTGCGAAAGCGTCCTCGTCCTTCGTAATCTCCGCGAATTCCGCGAAGCTCTTGATGGAAGCATGCTTGCCCAGGCGCTCCAGGTACTTCTCGACGTCGTAGGGGATGGATTCGAGACCGCGCGCGTCGAAATTGCGCAGCGGCGGAGTTGGCCTGCGCAGTTCGGCAAAGCCGGAGCCGCGAAAAGGATCGTCGATCAGCGTCGCGCCGAGCGATACGAGCTCGCCCTTCACGCGCTCGTACAGCGCCGCCGCCTCGTCAGAAAGCGGCTGGTTGCGCCAGCCGGGACCGTACAGACCGATGCGCTTGCCCTGCAGCGCTTCCCGGTTTAGCGCCGACGCATAGCCGCCTTCCGGTTGCCGGCCGACGCCGGCGAGCGTCTTCGGGTCTTCGCTCGTGTAACCGGCGATCACGTCGAGACACAGCGCCGCATCCCTCACGTTGCGCGCGATCGGCCCGACGACGTCGCGATTGCCCGACAGCGGCATCACGCCCGCGTTCGGCACCAGCCCGATGGTCGGCTTGATGCCGACGAGGTCCTGCGCCGATGCGGGGTTCTGGATGGACCCGCCGGTCTCCTCGGCGAGTCCGAGCACCGCCATGCCCGACGCCACCGCCGCCGCCGTTCCCGCGCTGCTGCCGCCCGGCACGCGGTCGGGCATCGCGACATTGATCGTCGGACCCGCCCAGCTGTCGTTGGCATGCGATCCGGTGTGACTCAGAATTGGGACGTTGGTCTTGCCGAGCAGAACCGCGCCCGCGCGGCGCATGCGCGCGATAACCGGCGCGTCGCGCTCGGGCATCAGGTCGATTCCGCCCGTCTTGCTGTACAGCTTCGACCATCCCGCCGTGGTCGGAAAGCCGACCATGTCCATCGGGTCCTTGATGACGACCGGCACGCCCGCGAGCGGTCCCAATGCTTCGCCGGCGGCGCGCCGCTCATCGATTCTGCGCGCGTCGTCGATCGCGGCGGGATTCAGGAAGATCAGCGCGTTATACCTATCGTTATGACGTTCAATCCAGTCGAAGCAGGCACGCGCCAGTTCTTCCGCCGTGAACCGGCCGGTCCTGAATCCGTCCTGCACGGCATCGACCGTGAGGGTCGCGAGATCGACGTCGATTGCGCTGCGTTGTTCCATTCGATGCTCCCGTTGAATTGATCCGTTCGTCAGAGTTGTACGCCGCGTGTGAGCGCGCCGTCGACGACGATGTTCGCGCCGCTCACGAAGCTCGCTGCCGGACTGGCGACGAACGCGACCGCATTGGCGATCTCCTGCGGCCTCGCCATGC
The DNA here is from genome assembly GCF_023630705.1 of Caballeronia sp. GAFFF1. GTDB lineage: Bacteria > Pseudomonadota > Gammaproteobacteria > Burkholderiales > Burkholderiaceae > Caballeronia. The sequence continues at coordinate 139,959 of NZ_JALQEM010000041.1, read as the reverse complement.
GGCCGGTCGGATTCAACGCCAGCGCTCGCTCGAACAGCGCCGGATCGTTGTGCTCAATCCAGTCCCACACGCCGCCTTCGAAGTACACGTTGCCCGGCGAGACCGTGTTTGCGCGAATGCCCTTCGGCGCGAGTTGATTTGCGAGCCCCTGCATGTAGTGCACGATTGCGGCCTTGAAGACGCCATAAGGTCCGGCCGCGAAGTCGATCTCGCGTGCCGACACGCTCGATATGGCGACGATCGACGCGGCCTTGCTCGCGGTGAGATAAGGCATGGCGGCATCGACGAGATTGACCGTGCCGAGCAGATCGGTTTCGAACTCCTTGCGCCACGACTCGAGGTCGTTGCCGATGGCAAGCGCGCTCACATTCGCCACGACAATATCCAGCCCGCCCCACTCCGCGCCGACACGTTCGACCCACGCCTTGAGCGCGGCGCCATCGGAGACATCGACGGCGGCACCCGACGCCCGCGCGCCGCTCAGTTCCGATAGCGCGCTCGCCGTCGCTGCGACGCTGGCTTCGTCGCGCGCGCAGATGGCCACATCGGCGCCCTCGGTAGCCAGCGTTCGCGCAATCGCGAGACCGATTCCCTTGGTCCCGCCGGTCACGATCGCTTTCAAGCCCTTCAGTTGCAGGTCCATGTTCGCCGCTCCTTAAGTGTCGATGAATGGGCGGCGCGACGCGTTCAATCCCTGTCGCGCCCGTCCTCCGAATCCAGCCCGCGGGCGATCTGCAAGACTTCACCCGCCTGAATGACCGAATGACAGATATCGTCGATGGTCACGCGCTTTTCCATTGCCTGCGCGCGCAGCATGTCGTAAGCCTCGCGCTCGCTCACGCGATGCATGGTCATCAAGATGCTCTTGGCTTCCTGCAAGTGCCGGCTGTCGAGCAGCTTCTGTTCGAGCCTCGCAATGCGTTGCGTATGTTGACGCGCGCGCTTCGCGTGATAGAGCGCCATCACCACGGTAGACAGCAGGCCGGAGGCGCGAATCGGCGTGGTGACGATGCCGTCCGATCCCATCTTGATCGCCTGATCGATGAACGTCGGGTTCTCGTATGCCACCACGCAAATGACGGGCGGCGCATCCGGCCCGCACCACTCGCCCTTCGGCGCGCGCTCTTCAGGCAGCAACGCCCGAAACACGAGATCGGTCTTTTCCGGCAGCGTGTCGGTGGGCGGCCAGCATCGCTCGACCTGAAAGCCCATGCGCCGGAGATGATTCGTCAGCGTCAGCCCGTCATCGTCGTCCGGATGGAAAACGACAACCCGTGCATTGCGCTCGAGAATCGAACCCGTGAGGCTTCGCTGACCTCTGTCTGTTCGCGCGCTCACGTCAGTACTCTCGCGTGCTCAGCTTCGTGACCCAGTCCCCGAGCTTCTGGCGCGTCATGTACGGGTCGGGGCCGACGGCGAACTTCGACTCGCGCAAAATGGTGAACTGGCCATCGGCGTTCGCGCGGCCGATGCGCGGATAAAGCGCCATGTGATGATTGACGGGATCGATGCGCACCCGGCCCTGCGGCGCCGCGTATTCCGATCCGAGAAGATGCGGCATGATGACGCCGATCTCGTCGGACCCCGAACGCGCATAGGCTTCGGCAAACATGTGCATTTGATAGTACGCGGCCTCCCAGTTCATGTCCGTCGGGGTGTCCGAACCGTAGCGCGACTGGTGATGCGCGACGGCGCGGTGATTCTCTTCGGTATCGACGCTCTGAAAATAAGGCGCTGCCGTGATGTGCCCTGCCGCGATGCCGCGCTGCATCGCGTGGATCTCGGTCTCCGACGTATTCAGGCTGCCGATGGGCATGCGCGACGGATCGAAGTCGGCGTGCGCGTAGGCATCGTAGAGATACGGCACCGTCGCGCCGATGACCGTGCTGAAAATCCAGTCCGGAGACTTGCGCCGGATGTCCGCGACCACTTGCTCGAACTGCTCGCGCGTGGCGTCGAGCGAAAGATACCGTTCGCCGAGGATCGCGCCTTCGGGATGCTGAAGCAGCAGTTCCTGCATGGTGCGGTTGCATTCATACGGATAGACGTAGCTCGACCCGACGAAGTACACGCGCGCGCCGAAGGTCTCGGTCATGAAGTCCGCCAGTTGCACGCCGTTCTGATTGGGCGACGCGCCGCTGTAGATGATGTTGTCCGAATACTCGAAGCCCTCGTACATCTGCGCGTAGATGAGAAGCCGGTTGTGCTTCTCGACGACGGGCAGCATCGCCTTGCGGCTCGTCGACGTGTATCCGCCGAAGATCGTATTGACGCCGTCCTTCACGATCAGCCGCTCGGCAAGCTCGCGGAACGCGGCCGGATCGGACGCGGGGTCGTAGTGAATCGCGACAAGCTCGCGCCCGCCAATGCCGCCGCGCGCATTGATCTCCTCGACGGCGAGGCGCGCACCGCGCCATTGAGACTGTTCGAGCAGGGCGGTCGAACCGCTCGTCGAGCACAGCAGGCCCACTCGGATGGGATCGGACAAAGCCATTTCGTGACGCACTCTAGAATGCGCGCGGAACGGACGCCCCGCGCGTGATGCCGACTGCCTTGGTTTCGTCTGACCGAAGCGTTACTTGAGGTAGTGCTTGGCGACCATCGCGCCAACCGTGTATTTTGGATCGACAAAATTGCCCAGTCGAACCTTGCCGACCTGACTCAGCATCATGTACGCGTCCCACTTGTCGAAGCCGTATTCCGCGGCCATCCACAGCACCAGTTCGCGATAGGCAATGCGGGTCGCGTCTTCCAGCGGCCGCGCGCTGCCGATGCTCATGAGCGCGTCTTCGTTTTCGAGCCGCGGCCAGTCGATCTGCCACTTCTTGATGAGATCGACTCGCACGGTCGTCGTGCTCTGATATTCGACGGCCGTGCCGCAGACTTCGCCGTCGCCCTGACAGGCATGCGCATCGCCGATGAAGAGCCGCCCGCCCGGCGAGCGCACCGGCAGGTACGTGATGCTGCCCGGTCCCATGTCGGGCACGTCCATGTTGCCGCCGTGGTTGTCGGGCGTGAGCGAATTGATGGAGTCGATCTCCGGCGAAAGACTCAGCGTGCCGATATGCGGCTTGTACGGCAGCGTATTGCGCTTGCTCCAGTACACGTTCTCTTCGTCGATCTTGATCTTGCGCACCACCTCCGGCAGCGGCTCGTTCAGAAGCGCGGTGTAGTCCGTGCCCGTCAGTCCGCCGAAGTTGGGGATCATGCAGCAAAAGCCATGCGGATCGTCACCGCGCGGCGCCATCTTTTCGATGTACACGGCGACCACATCGCCCTTCTCCGCGCCTTCGATCATGATCGGGCCGTTCTGCGGATTGAGGAACGGCACCTTCAACACTTCGGACGGCTTGTCGGTCTCCTCCCTGATCTTGCCTTCGAACGCATCGCGCGTTTCCACCACGACGCGATCGCCGGGCTTCACATGCAACACCGGCTGCGAGTATGGCCCGATGGTGTAGTGATACGTCTTCTGCATCTCCTCGGTCAGATGGTGCTCCACCGGTTCGCGATCCGCGCCGACGCCACGCTTCATCATGATCGAGTCTTCAAGCCATTTCATGTTTCGTCTCCGTCACAGTGCCAGATACTGGCGAATCAGTTGTTCGTCCGCGAGTTGCGCCGGGCTCAGCGTCTCGACGATACGGCCCTTGTCCATCACGCAGCAGCGCGTCGCGATGCGTTCGACCATTCCCATGTCCTGCTCGACCAACACGACGCCGATCCCTGTTTCATGCGCGATTTGCTGAAGCGTTTCGCCGATCAGATCGACAATGGACGGCTGGATGCCCTCGGACGGCTCATCGAGCAACACGACCTTCGGCGAACTGATCAGCGCACGCGCGATGGCAAGCTGCTGCTGTTCGCCGCCGCTCATGGTTCCCGCTTTCTGCTGATACCGCTTCTTCAGAATCGGAAAGTAGCCGACGACCTTGTCCTTCATGTGCGCCGCCTGCGCACGATTCGCCTGCGCGCCGACCTGCAGGTTCTCCGCAACCGTCAACGCGCCGAAGATCTCGCGGCCCTGCGGCACATAGCCCATGCCCCGCTGCGCGCGAACGTAGGGCTTCTCGTGGCCGATGTCATCGCCATCCAGTTCGATCGTTCCTCCGTCGAGACCGATCAGACCGATCAACGCGCGCATCAGCGTCGTCTTGCCGACGCCGTTGCGGCCGATCAGCGCGAGCACTTCGCCCCGCCCGACGCCGAATGACACGCCGTTGAGCACGCGGCCGCCGCCATATCCCGCTTCCACACCCGACACCTGGAGCAACGCACTCATTTCTTCTTTCCCAGATAGACTTCCGCGACATCGTCGCGGGCGAGGATCTCGTCGAGCGGACCATCGGCGAGAAGACTTCCTCCGTGGAGCACCGTCACGCGCGACGCGATCTGCTTGACGAAGGTCATGTCGTGTTCGACGACCATCATCGTGAGACCGGCCGCCGAAAGACGCTTGATGAGCTCGCCGGTCGCATGCGTTTCCTCGACGGACATGCCCGCCACGGGTTCATCGAGAAAGAGCAGCTTCGGACGCAGCGAGACCGCCATGGCGATTTCGAGCCATTGCTTCTTGCCGTGCGACAGATTGCGGGCGAGCACTTGCTCCTCGTCTTCCAGCATGAAGCGCTGCAACAGCTCATCGAGGCTTTCGGGGCGGTCGTCCTTTGCGCGATGCAGCGACAACTGCAGATGCTGGCGCACGCTCAGATCCGGAAACACGCCGGGAATCTGGAACTTGATGCTCATGCCCATGCGAATACGTTCGTGCGGCAGCACGTGACTCATGTCCTGGCCGAGAAACATCACGCTGCCCTCGGACGGCCGGTGCTCTCCGGTGATGAGCTTGAAGAACGTGCTCTTGCCCGCGCCGTTGGGGCCGATCACGCAGCGGATCTCGCCTGCATCGATGCTGAAGTCGATGCCGTTGATGACATGCGCGCCGCCGAAGTGCTTCTTGAGTCCGCGCGTTTCCAGGAGCGTGGTCATGACTTGCCCTCCTCGCGTTTGAGACATGCGCCGCCGAGACGCGCATCCTGACCCGGCCGGCGCCGCAGACGCCGCAGATGCCGCGTCACGAACGGGAGCAGACCCTCAGGCGCGGCCAGCACGACGATCAAGAGAATGGCGCCGAGCAGGATGAGCGCGTACTGGCTGCCGTACACCGCGAGGTTCTGCGAAAGCCACACCAGCAGCGCGGTGCCCAGAACGGTTCCGCCGATACTCTTCCTGCCCGACGTCGCCACCCAGATGACGGGCATGGCGGCGGAGGTGAGGCCCATCGTCGAAGGCGTGATGTACGAGCCCCAGACCGTGTAGAGCGCGCCCGACAAGCCGCCCAGCGTACACCCGAGCACGAATACCAAAAGCTGATGCCGGCGGATATCCACGCCCAGCATCTCGGCGCGCTGCGGGTTCTCGCGAATGGCAATGAGCGTGAGCCCGAACGTGCCGTCGAGCAGCCTGCGCATCGCGGCATAGACCACGATCAACAGGATCAGCACGAGGTAGTAGAAGCTCGCGTTCTCCAGCGTCAGCGGGCCGCCAGGCCACGGAATGGTGAGCGGCGGCATGCCGCCCATGCCGTTGTAGCCGTTCAGACGCGCCTCGCCGATCGCCCACTGCGGGCCAGCCGTCTGCGACATGAAGGTTTCGAGCACGAGCGTCACCGACAACGTGACGATACCGATGAACACGCCCTTGATACGGCCGTAAAAGATCATGTAGCCGATCAGCGCCGCCACGACGACGCTCACCGCCAGTCCCGCGACGAGACCCAGCCACGAATCGAACCAGGCATCGCCGTAGTTCAGCGTGAAGATGCCGTAGCTGTAGCCCGCCAAGCCGAAGAAGGCCGTCTGCCCGAACGACAGGATGCCGCCATAGCCCCACATCGCGGCGAGGCCGACCGCGCCGAAGGCCCACAACAGGCAGTACGCGAGATTGCCGCTCGTGGTGGCGTCCACGACGAGCGGCAGCGCGAGCCCCACGAGCCATGGCACGTACTGGACCGCGCGCGTGGCGCGGGCCGGAAACAGCCGCGAAGGCTCTTTCGTTTGCTTCACGTTTGCCTCCTAGCGCGCGCGGGAAAAGAGATTGCCGAGACCCTGCGGCATCAGCCGGATCACCACGATGACCGTCACCAGCAAGCCGATCTGTCCGAACAACTGACCATACGAGGCCGTGAGCGCGGTCTGGATCACGGCGAGCACGGCGGCCGCGGGCGTCGTCCCGGCAATCACGTTCGCACCGCCGACGACCACCGACACGAAGGCCTGCACGATGAAGTTGCTGCCCATCGTCGGCACCGCGGTCATGGTCGGCGCATACAGCGCGCCGGTCAGTCCGGCGAGCCCGGCGCCGAGCGCGAAAGTCAGCGTGTAGAGCCGGTCCGTGCGCAGGCCGAGACATTGCGCGATGTTGGCGTTCTGAATCGTGGCGCGCGCGCAGACGCCGTAGTTCGTCTTGAAGAACAGGACATACAGCCCGAACAGGATGGCGAGCGCAATGCCCGGCAACCGGGCGCGATACGTCGAAAACGAATAGTCGCCGAGCGAGAACGAGCCGAACGGCGTGCCGATGCCTTCTATCGAAGGTCCGGCGACGAGCAGCATGGTCTGTTGCACGATGAGGCTGATCGCCCACGTCGCGACCACGGAATCGAACAAGCGGTCGTACAGGTGACGAATGACGAGCCGTTCGATCACCACGCCCGCGAGCGCCGCCGCGAGCGCGCCGAGCAGCATGGCGAGAGGCAGCGGCAACCCGCGCTTGGCCGCGATGATCGTCACATACGCGCCGCACATGATGAACTCGCCGTGCGCGAGATTGATCACGCCCATCATCCCGAAGATCACCGCGAGACCGAGCGCCGCGAGGACCAGATAGGCGAAGCTGTCGCCGAACTGATAGATGAGCGAGTAGAGAACCGAAAAGGTGGCCATGCATGCTCCACGTTCAGAAGGCGGACGCGCGTTCGCTATGTTCTGCAAGCGCGCGCCGGCCCGGATCAGGACTTCTTGGGCAGGTTCGACGGCGTGTACTGGCGGTGATCCGGCTTGTTGGGCAGATCGCAGCCCACTTTGCCGAGCCAGTACGGCTGGACGTCGTTCCAGACCTTCGGGATATCGACCGAGTGATCGTCCTTCACATGCACGAGGTAAATGGTATGACTCGCGTGATGGCTCTTCGGGTCCATACAGACCTTGCCTTGCGCGCCTTCCGTGCAGATTCCGGTTTCGAGCGCCTTACGCACCGCATCCTGATTCGTCGTCTTGGCCTTTTCGACGGCCGCCTTGTAGAGATAGATGGCGTCGTACGCGTTCGCCGCTTCCTGATTGATGTACGGCTCGTTCGGGAACTTCGCGTGGAAGCGCTTCTTGAAGTCGTTGCTGGCGGGCGAATCGACTTCTTCCACGTAGTTCGCGGTCACGTACATGTCCTTGAGCGCGGGCGGTTTGAAGCGCTTGTGCTCATACGCCTGACCGACGTTCACCGAGCTCGCCATCGGCAAGTTCAGATGGGCCGAAGCCTGCTGTTCGTAGTACGAGGCCTGATTCGCGCCGACCAGCAACGTCACGACGAAGTCGGGCTTGGCCTTCTGGATGTTCTGAATCGTCTGGCCGAACTGCGATACGGACAGCGGAATGAATTCCTCGCCGACCATCGTGCCGCCGTTCTCCTTGACAATATTGCGCACCCATTCGGCGGAAATCTGCCCGAAGTTGTAGTCGGCGGCGATGGTGTAGACCTTCTTGCCGTACTTCTGCATCATCCACGGAATCAGTGTCGAGAATTGCTGTTCGGGGACCGCGCCCGTGACGAAGGTGTTGGTATCGCACACGCCGCCTTCGTACTGATTGTCGTACCAGTAAAGCTGATGCGCGCGATCCATGATGGGCCTGATGGCCTCGCGCGATGCGCTGGAGAACGCGCCGAAAATCACATCCGGCTTGTCGGTCTGCACGAGACGCCGTGCGAGTTCCTGGAACTTGGTGTTGTCTGACTGAGTGTCGTATGCGATCAACGAAACCGGACGTCCGAGGATGCCGCCCTTGGCGTTGATCTCATCGACGGCGAGTTGCGTGGCGTGAATCTTCGGGATCGTCGCCAGTGCGAAGTTTCCCGAGGCATCTTCCAGCAGGCCGATCTTCACGGGATCGGCGGCACTCGATGCAAGCGATGTCAGTGCAAGTCCTGCGGTAAGGGCGAGACGCAACCAGCCCGACGGCTTCAGCAACATGCGGATTCTCCAGAAGTGGGCGCAAAAACAAGGGAAAAATCGAACAAAAAAAAGCCCCCTGACGAACCGTCGGTTCGTCAGGGGGCTTCTGTGCCGGGTCCTCGGGCGGACATCTTTGTCAGGCCGCGAGGTATGAGGCAAGTCTAATGCGTAGAATTTTTGCTTGTCAACGGCGGTCAAAAATAGGAGGACCCCGAAACGCGTCGCGATCTCTCATTCGGTGACAGGAGCCCGCGTCGTCGCCTATAGGTTGCGACTGGTCGGAGCAAAGCATCCGCACGGTCGTGCATGAATCAAGCGCCGCGTGCGCTGATGCGTTTGCGGATCTCCGAATCGAGAATAAGCCGCCCGCGCAACTTACCCTTCATACGCTTCACATAGCGCGGCGCTTCTGTCATGTGAATCACCATCAGCTCGCGCACCTTGTCCGCATCGCGGGCGCGCGCCGCCTCAGTAATCGCCTTGTGGATCTTCACATTCGCGCGGCCGAACTTCTCGTGTTCCGCTTGCGGCGTATCGTTTCTGAACTCGATGAGTTGCCGGATCATCTCGTTGATGAGTTCGCACGCAAAGCGCAGGAACGGATTGGGATTCGCGGCAGCCAGAATATCGTGAAAATTCACGTCTTCCTGTCGTTGTCTCACGATGTCGCGATCCATATGCGCCGATGCCGGTTCATCGCAACACGCGATGCTCGCTTCCAGCGCATCAAAGTCCTCGTCGGTCAAATGCGGTACGGCGCCAGCCGCCAGTTCCGGCTCGAGCAGTTGACGCACCTTGTAGATATCGTCGATGGTCACATCCTTGAAGAACAGATAGTTCTGCAAGAGTTGCAAGGTGCGATCCAGCGGCACTTCGACGATCGTGCCGCCGCCTGATGGTCCGGTCGTCACCTTGATGAGACCTTGCACCTCCAGCGATTTGAGCGCCTCGCGGATCGTGCTCTTGCTCACGGAAAAGAGCTGCTGCAATTCGACTTCACGCGGCAGCTTGTCGCCGGGCTTCAGGTTCTTTTCCGTGATCAGCCGCTTGATTTCTTCAGCGACGAGATCAGCGCGCTTCGGCTGCTTGATCGTCTGCTGCGCGATCTCGATTGCCGCGCCGGTGCGTTTGGCACGCTCCATCACCATGTCGATGCTCCCTTTCTTTCTGACGACTCATACGCGGGCGCACGGTGGCTCCGCAAACCGGAATTTTGCCGTATTGACACGCGAATTTATTGTTCCTAGCATCGGGTTCATTCTATTTATCATGATAAATGGGATGAACGCGAGCCGAGGCTTTCAACGTATCACGACAAAACGCGGGACTGCTGCGCGGGTCATCTTCTCAGGGAGCGTCAATCTTGAATCGCCGAAACATGTTGAAGCTGGCCGCGCTGTCGGCCATTCCGGGATCGTTCGAAGCGCTCGTCGCAAGAAGCGCCTTCGCGCAAGGCTCGCCCATCCAGTTCGCGTGTCCCGTGCCGATGTCCGGCCCCTTCGCCGCCAACGGCAAATACGCCGATCTCGGCATGAAGCTCGCCATCGACCAATACGGCACGGTGCTCGGTCAGCCGCTGGCCTATACGACGCTCGACACCGAGGGAAAACCCGCAACAGCCGTGCGGCGCGTGCAGGAAATCGCGCAGCAAAAGAACGCGCGCTATTTCGCGGGCGGCATTCTTTCTTCCGAAGCGCTTGCAATGGGCAAGGAAGCCGAGAAAGCCGATGGCATTTTCATCACGACCGCGGGCGCGGACGAACTCACCGGCAAGGACTGCAACAGCGCGACCTTCCGCTGGTCGGTGCCGACTTTCGGCGCAATTGAACAGACGGTTCGCCCGCTGATTCAGACCATGCCCAAGGCGAAGCGCTGGTACACGATCACGCCGCAATACGTATTCGGCGACGGCCTGTTGTCGGCTGCAAAAGCGATCTTCAAGGAGAAGGGCATCGAGCATGTGGGCAATAGCTATCACTCGCTCAACGAAAAGGAATTCAGTGGTTATCTGACGAATGCGGTCGCGGCCAAACCCGATGTCCTGCTCATTCTGAACTTCGGTTCGCAATCGTCGGATACGTTGCGGCAGGCCGTGAGCTTCGGCTTGAAGAACAATTGCACGATCCTCATGGCCTGGGCATCGGGTCTCGAGCAATTTGAAACACTGGGCCCCGATATCTGCGAAGGTGTCTATTTCGGCGCGCAGTACTGGCATGCAATCGACACGCCGCTCAATCACGAACTGGTCAAGCGCGTGAATGCAACCTACAAGTCGAATCCCAACTACAGCCTCGCGGGCTCGTACATCTGCACGAAGATTCTGCTTGACGGCATCGTCAAGGCCGGCACGGCCGATCCGAAGAAAGTCGTCGCCGCGCTGCAAGGCATGAAGTACGCGGGCCTGACCGGTCCCGAAGAGATACGTGCGGGCGATCATCAAGTGCTCAAGAACTACTACCTGCTGAAGGGCAAGGCCAAGAGCAAGATGAAGGACAAGGACGATTACGCGGACATCGTGAGTTCCGGCCAGTCTTTCCTGCCGCTCGACAAGACGCAATGCAAGCTCGCCTGAGGCCCTGAATCGCGTTGTGCTCATGCGAGTGCAGGCATCGCCCGCACTCGCGCCGTCACTCTTCTGACGCAAGACCATGAACGTTTATCTGTTGCAGGTCGTGAACGGCATTGGCGTAGGCATGCTGTACTTTCTGCTCGCGGTCGGCTTGTCGATCGTGTTCGGGCTGCTGCGCTTCGTGAACTTCGCGCATGGCGCGTTCTATCTCCTCGGCGCGTATTTCTGTTATCAGGCGATGCAGTGGTCGATGAACTTCTGGACCGCACTCGTCATCGTGCCCGTGGTCGTCGGAGCGCTCGCGTGGATCGTCGAGAAAGTGGTGCTGCGGCATGTCTATGCGCAGCAGCACGAGTTTCATATTCTCGCGACGGTCGGGCTCGCACTCGTGATACAGGAATGCGCGATCATCGCGTGGGGGCCGCTCGGCGATAACGTCGCCGTGCCCGACTTGCTCAATGGCGTCGTGATGTGGGGCGGCTTTATTTACCCGAAGTATCGTCTCTTTGTGATCGCATTCACGGCCGTGCTCGCGGGCATCCTCTGGTGGGTGCTCGAAGGCACGCGACTCGGTAGCGCAGTGCGCGCAGGCAGCGAGTCGAGCGAGATGGTGTCGCTGCTCGGCCTCAACGTGACACGCATTTTCAGTCTCGTGTTCGCGCTCGGCGCGGGCACGGCGGCGCTCGCAGGCGTGCTCGCGGCGCCGATACGCGGCGTCGATCCGTTCATGGGCATCGAGGCGCTCGGCGTCGCGTTCGTCGTCGTTGTCGTAGGCGGCATGGGCAACTTTCTCGGCGCGCTCGTCGGTGGCTTACTGGTGGGCATCGTGCAAAGCGTGATGAGCACGCTATGGCCCGAAGGCGCGCGTCTCATGATCTATGTCGCGATGGCGGCGGTGTTGTTGCTGCGTCCGAATGGCCTGCTCGGGAGGACCGCATGAATTCCAAGCTGAATTCGAATACGCTTGACGTGCGCGTGCCGCGACGATCGTTCAGGGACTCGCTGCATCGGTATCGGTTCTTGCTGCTCGCGTGGATCGTCGTCTGCATCCTGCCGATGACGATGCGCTCGGGATCGCTCGCAACCGAAGTGCTGGTCTATGCGCTCGCCGCGCTCGGCTGCAATCTCTTGCTCGGACATACGGGCTTGCTGTCCTTCGGGCAGGGCATTTTCTTCGGGCTGGGAAGTTATAGCGCGGGCCTGATCCTTTCGAAAGCGGGACTTCAGGTGCCGGCCGCGTTGTTCGGCGCGATCGTCACGGGCGCGCTTGCCGCCGCCGTCGTCGGATGGTTTTCGATACGTCAGCGCGGCGCGTACTTCGTGATGCTCACGCTCGCATTCGGGCAGATGTTCTACTTTCTTGCTTATACGACGCCCGATCTCACCGGTGGAGACAACGGCCTGCTCGACATCCCGCGTCCTGCGCTATCGCTTCTCGGGCAGCCGCTCGTCTCCATAGCGTCGCCGTGGAAGTACTATGCGTTCGTCGCCGTCCTGTTCCTCATCGCGTTCTGGCTGATGTTGCGCGTATCGCACTCGATTTTCGGCCGCACGCTGCTCGCGATTCGCGACAACGAGGCGCGTGCCGCGGCCGTCGGCTATGACATCAGGCGCTTCAAGCTCGCAGCCTTCGTCGTCTCGGGTGCCGTCACGGGACTGGCCGGCGCGCTTCACGCGATGATGACGGGCATCGCGCCGCTCTCGAACATCGACTACCACACAAGCGAGATGATTCTCGTGATGACGGTGATCGGCGGCACGAGCAATCTCTTCTCTTCCGTGCTCGGCGCTGCATTTTATGTGCTTTTCGCCGACTGGCTTTCGACGCTCTGGCCGCGCTGGCTGTTGCTGCTCGGGCTCGTCTTGATCGCGGTGAGCCTGTTCATGCAGCGCGGCCTGTGGGGCCTGGGGGAACGCATCTTTCGCGCGATGAAGCGGCATCGAGGAGAGCCGGCATGAGTGCGTCGATACTCGAAGCGAAGGGCGTCGCTAAACGCTATGGCAAGTTCGCGGCGCTCACCGATGTGAATCTGCGCATCGCGAAGAACACGGTGCACTCGGTGATCGGGCCGAACGGCGCAGGCAAGACGACGCTCTTTCATGTGCTGACCGGCACGCTGCCGATCACGGCGGGCAATATCGTGTTCGATGGCCATGACGTGACGCACGAGCCTGATCATCGCCGGGTGAAACGCGGCATCGCTCGTTCGTTTCAGGTGACGAGTCTGTTCGCGAATCTTTCCGTGCGCGAGAACTTGCGCCTCGCCGCGCAAGGCGTGGACGCCAAACGCGCGCTAAACGCGTGGACCCCGCCGCGTGGCGCGCTCGAACATCGCGATACCGTCGATGGCATTCTCGAACGCCTTGCATTGCAACGCTTCGCAGCGACGCAGGGCAGCGCGCTGTCGCACGGTCAGCAGCGTCGGCTCGAAGTCGGCATGGCGCTCGCGGCACGGCCCAAGGCGATCTTTCTCGACGAGCCGACGTCGGGCATGGGCATCGACGATCTCGGCGACATGAAGCAGTTGATCCGCAGCCTGCGCGACGACTACACGGTGGTACTGATCGAACACAACATGGATATCGTGATGGATATCTCCGACACGATCACGGTGATGCAACAGGGCCGCGTGCTCGTCGAAGGCAAGCCCGCCGACATACGCGGCGACGATCGCGTGCGCAGCGCCTATCTCGGCAACATGATCACCGGAGGCCGCGCATGATGCTCGATGTCGATAACATTCACGGTTATTACGGCAAGAGCCATATTCTTCAGGGCGTCTCGCTTACGATCCGCGAAGGGGAAACCGTCACGCTGCTCGGACGCAATGGCGCGGGCAAGTCGACGACGCTCAAGAGCATTGCGGGCGTCGTGACTCCGCAAGGCAGCGTGAGATTCAAGGGCGTCGATCTCGCCAGACTCCCGCCTCACAAGATCGCGGCGCGCGGCGTGTGCTTTGTGCCGGAACATCGCGGCATCTTCAGGCTGTTGTCGGTCGAAGAGAATCTGCGCCTCGGCGCGCGCAAGGATTCTCCGTGGCAACTCGTGGATATCTATCGAATCTTTCCGCGCCTGAAAGAGCGCCGCGCGAACGGCGGCGGACAGCTTTCCGGCGGCGAGCAACAGATGCTCGCCATCGGCCGCGCGTTGATGAATCATCCCCGTTTGCTGATGCTCGATGAACCGGTGGAAGGCCTCGCCCCTGTCATCGTCGAAGAGATCGTCGCGCAACTCAAGTTGATCCGCCAGGCGGGCGTGGCGATTCTGCTCGTCGAACAGAACCTCGAAGTGTGCATGCAACTGGCGGACCGGCATTACATCATCGAGCAGGGACGCATCGTGTACGAAGGGACGAACGATGCGTTCATCGCCGATGAATCGATCAAGGATCGTTACCTCGGTGTGGGCGTCGTCTGAACGTCGCGCTCGAAACACACTCGCAACACTCAAGCGAAGGAACCTCGAATGCAAGCTCACGATTTACCGGCACGCGCCGCTTTGCGCGTCGACGGTGCGCGTCTCTGGGACAGTCTGATGGTGCTCGCCCGCATCGGCGCGACGCAAAAGGGCGGCGTGTGCCGGCTCGCATTGACCGAGCTCGACAAGCAGGGTCGGGATCTCTTCGTCGCGTGGGCGAAGGAAATCGGCTGTACGGTGCGCGTCGATGCGATCGGCAATATCTTCGCGCGCCGTGCGGGTACACGCGACGATCTCCCGCCCGTCGTCACGGGAAGCCATATCGATACGCAGCCGACCGGCGGAAAGTTCGACGGTAACTATGGCGTGCTGGCAGGGCTGGAAGTGCTGCGCACGCTCAACCACAACAACGTGCGCACGGCCGCGCCGATCGAAGTCGCAGTATGGACCAACGAGGAAGGCTCGCGCTTTGTCCCTGTGATGATGGGTTCCGGCGTTTTTGCGGGCGCGTTCACGCTCGAGCATGCACTCGCGCAGGTGGACCGCGCAGGCGTGTCCGTGCGCGATGCGCTCGCCGCCATCGGCTACGCGGGCGAGCGCGTCGCGGCGCACGACGTGGGCGCGTATTTCGAAGCGCATATCGAACAGGGTCCGATGCTGGAAGCGAACGACAAGGTGATCGGCGTCGTGCAAGGAGCGCTCGGTCAACGCTGGTTCGACGTGACGATCGACGGCATGGAAGCGCATGCTGGCCCGACGCCGATGGAGCTACGCCGAGATGCGCTGCTCGTCGCGGCTGACCTGATTCGCGCAGTCAATCGCATCGCGCTCGACCATGCACCACATGCGCGCGGCACCGTTGGCTGGGTCGACGTGCATCCGAACTCGCGCAACGTCATTCCGGGCCGCGTGAAGTTGACCGTCGATCTGCGCGCCGCCGACGATGCGACGCTTCTCGCGATGGACCGCGCACTGCGTGACGCATGCTCACAGGCGAGCCTGCCGGTGACGATAGACGAGGTTGTCTACTTCGCGCCGCAACCGTTCGATGCATCGTTGGTAGCATCGGTGCGCGAGAGCGCCGATGCCCTCGGTCTGACGTCGATGGACATCGTGAGCGGCGCGGGCCATGACGCCGTGTATCTCGCGCGCGTGGCCCCTGCCGCCATGATCTTCGTGCCATGCAAGGACGGCATCAGTCATAACGAAATCGAGGATGCGCGCGCCGATCATCTCGAAGCCGGATGCAACGTCCTTCTGCAAGTGATGTTGCGCGCGGCGAACGCGTCTGTCGAAGGAGCGCGCGCATGAAGATTCTCATCGCACGGATGAATCACGAGACCAACACGTTTTCGCCGGTCGCGACGCGGCTCGAGGCCTTCGGTCGCGACGGTCCCTGCTATGGCGAGGATGCCTTCAACGAGAACGCAGGCATGCGGACAGCGATGTCGGCATTCATCGATGCGGCACAACGTGAACATGAGCAGATCGTCACGCCGGTATCGGCATCCGCGAATCCCAGCGGGCGCGTGGCTGCCGAGGCGTATGACGCGATATGTCAGTCGATCGTCGAGGCGGCTCCGGGGTGCGATGCGGTCATGCTCGATCTGCATGGCGCGATGGTTGCCGAGAATTCGCCGGACGGCGAAGGCGATCTGCTCGAACGCGTGCGACGCGCATTACCGCATGCGCCGATTGCGGTATCGCTCGATCTGCACGCGAACGTGACGCAGAAGATGATCGACAACGCAGATGTGATCGTGAGCTTCAAGACCTATCCGCACGTCGATATGTATGAAAGCGGCGAGCATGCAGCGCGCTTGTTGCTCGATCTTGTGCATGGCAGGGCGAAGCCGGTTATTGCATGGGCGCAGCCGCCGTTGCTCACGCATACGCTCAAGAGCGCGACCGCCGATGGCGCGATGAAGCGCGCCGTCGATGGCGCGCGCGCGGCCGAACGTGAAGACGGCGTGCTGGCCGTGTCGGTGTTATCGGGCTTCTCGCTCGCGGATATCGCTGCGCCGTGCATGAGTGTCGTGGTGGTCGCGAACGGCGAGCAAGCGAAGGCGCAAGAGGTGGCGAATCGTATCGCCAGGCAGATATGGGACGCGCGCGAGGACTTCGTCTATCGCAGCGCGCCGCTTGCAGAGTCCGTGTCGGAGGGCGCGGCGCTTGCGCGCGAAGCGCACGGGCCTGTGCTTCTGCTCGATCACGGCGATAACTGCATGTCGGGCGGAACGTGCGATACGACCGATGTGTTCGAAGAAGCGTTGCGGCAGGGACTAGAAGGCATCGTCGTCGGACCGTTGTGTGATCCGGAAAGCGTTGCGCACCTTTTCGAAGCGGGGGTTGGCGCGACGGTCACCGTTCGCATCGGCAACAAGCTCGCGAGTGTCGCGTCGCGTGGCAAGCCGCCGCTCGAAGTGACCGGCATCGTGCGTGAGTTAAGCGACGGCGAGTACATCATCAGCGGCCCGACCTACACGGGACAGCGTGCATACATGGGGCGCGCGGCCGTCATCGAAACGCGGGCGGCACGCATCCTCGTCACCGAGCGCACGCACGAGCCGTGGGATCTGGGCGTGTTCGAAAGCGTCGGTATCGATCCACGCGGCGCCCGCTTCTTGATTTTGAAATCGCGCATGTATTGCAGGCCGGTATTCGTCCCGATTGCGGGCGGACTCGTCGAATGCGATAGCCGCGGCGTGACGAGTTCGGACTACGGGTTGTTTCCGTTCGATAACCTGAAGCGGCCTGTCTATCCGATTGATACGAACGCGGAATATTGATTGAGGAGCCGCCGGGCATCTAGAACTGCACAATGCTGCCCGCCTCTACCCGTGAAGACGCCTAGCCAGCGGCGTTATGCACCGACTCGCCGGCTGTCGAAGGACCGGCTAGATCGAAACAGGCAAGCATCGCGCCCGGGCCGGGATAAATGACGCTGCAGCCCGCTTCGCGCAGACTGGACTCGGTGAACTCGCCCGACAGGAAGCCGATGCAACTCATGCCCGCCGCGCGCGCAGCCTGCGCATCGTATGGACTGTCGCCAATTGCAACGGCCTCCCAACCCTCGACGCGGAGCTTCTCCAGCACGGCTTCGAAAAGATCGGGCGCGGGTTTCGAGGCCTCGCCGTCGTCGGATGATGTAGACGCATCGAGAAGGTCGGTGATGCGTGCGAGATCGAGATTCACGTCGAGCTTCCGCTTCTTGGCCGATGACGCCACGGCTACCTTCAGTCCCGCTCTACGGACCCGCGCGATCAGGTCAGGCACGCATGAGAACGGCCGAACCATCGGCAGATAGTGCGACCGGAAGTGATCGGCGCGCCATTTTCGAGCGCTTCGCCATAATCCTGCTGCTCGGCGTCCGAGAGAAACACCGGAATGAGCTTGTCGCCTCCCTTGCCGATCTGACTGCGGGCCTGCTCGAATGTCACCTGATGGCCAAAGTGCGCAAAAGCTCCTGCCAGGCGCGCGCATGGAGATCGACCGAGTCGACCAGTGTTCCATCGACATCTAAAATCGCAGCTTTGAGCATGAAACGTTGTCTCCGACGTATATAACTGGATGGATTCGCTCGGGACGCGTCATCGCGCGCTCGCCCGGATCGAACTCGACAATCGCCGAGAAGCGTTGTGCGGGCCGCAGCCAGTCGCGGCTGTTCTGCACCGTCGGCAGCCTGCCGGGCGGCGCCTCCTGTCCGACGCTCACGCCATAGCCGATGCTGCGCACTCGTCCTTCGAAGACATCACCGGGAAGCGCATCCAGCGCAATGGCGACGCGGGCGCCTGGTCTCAGATGGCCCAGATTGTTTTTGGTCATGTCCGCGCTGATCCAGACGTCGCGGATCGCGATCAGCGTCATGACGGGCTTGCCCGCCGCCGCGAACTGGCCCACTTCAGTGCCGAGATCAGTGATGACGCCGCCCGTGCGCGCCGTGATGCGCGTGTTGGTCAAATCGAGCTCCGCCTTCTCGACCGCGGCCGCGGCGCTGCGCAACTGCGCATTCTCCGCTTCGACGCCGCCTTGCTGCTTCCGTGCGCGCTCGACTTCGGCACCCGCCGCCGCGACCTGACTTTGCGCCTGCTCGTAGGTGGCACACGCGACTTCCAGCCGCCGCAGCGGGATCGTGCCCTCGCGTCCTCGCGATAGAGCCTTTCGAGCCGCTTGCTGTCCTGCCGCGCCTTGACCTTGTTCGCGATCGCCGCACGCAACGATGCGCGCGCCGAATCGATTCCCGCCGTGCCCGCGCCGATCTGGCGGCGCATGGTTTCGAGATCCGAGCGCGCCCGGTCGGCGGCGATGCGATATTGCTCGCTGTCGATCTCGAACAGGACGTCGCCCGCGTTGACCTCCTGGTTGTCACGGACCAGCACGCGCGTCACGCGGCTCGAGACTTCGGCCGCGACGCCGTCGATCACCTGCTTCGTGACGTTGAAGAGGCTCGTCAGGTTCGTGTCGTTGACCGCCGTCCAGTCCTCGTGCGTCGTTTTGGAAACACGACATCGCGCGTAATGCCCGCGTTATTGACAAGCACGTCGACTTCGCCGGCTTCGGCCTTGACTATCTCGAACGCGTTTTTCGTTGATTCCCAGTCGCCGACGTTGCCCTCGGAGGCAATGAAGTCGAAGCCGAGCGCCTTCTGGTCTTCGATCCGTTTGAGCCGTCGCGGAGAGTTCGGCCCGCAGCCCGCGACGACCGTGAAGCCGTCCTTGTGGAGCCGTTGGCACACGCGATGCCGATGCCGCCCATCCCGCGCGTTGCATACGCTGCTCGCTTCGTCATGCTCGACTCCCTCTTCGTTATGGGGCGCGCGCCCGAGAGCGCCGCCCGCTTGTCCCTTTTGTTACCGATGCCGCTTTCAGTGTTACGGCCGCTTACAATAAAGGATAAGCTCGCTCGCATGGCCGGTGCTTCGCTGGCTCGACAACCCACCGAGCGGCGAGCGTCTGCAATTGTTCGTCTGCAAGCATGAACTCGTAAAACGGCGCTTGAGCAAGCTGGCGCTCGAACATGGCGACGACCTCGCACAAGCATTTATACGTAGCATGGTCCAAGTGCCAGCTACCTGCGTCCCGGCGGGATCGCCGGCATCGTTCAATCCCCTCTTGGGCCTCCCGGAAGATTGTCGGCTCGAGCGTCATTCCGGTGGATGCGCCTACCAGCATGGTTTTGAGAGTCAACTGCAGCATGCGCGCGAGGTGATCACTGTTACCAAATCCCGTGCGAAGGGCTTCCAGGATCAGATGATACGAAAGCGCCAATTCGACGGCGACCGCTGGCGACATCGGAATCGACATGGCGTGCGCATAACGTCCAGCCTCGGGAATCAGGCTCGCGGCGAGCGAGCGTTTCGGCAGACTCACCCAAACGGTTGCCAAGCCCGATTCGCGACTCATCTTTAGGCGCCCGTCTCTGCAGTATTCGAAGAAAGCATTCGCTTTACGATGAGCGCAAGAGGTAACGTAAAACAGAAATGGGACATGAAACCGCCAATGATGACACCGGGGTCGAGGTAGTTAGGGTGATTGTCCGAGGCAATCGCGATCGCGACATGCATCACTATCCACGCGAGAATCGCGTAGAACAGTGCAACGAAAGTAGCCTCGTAGCCGCGTCGTCTGAAGTACGGCCAGATCAGCGCGAACAGAACGCCCCAGGCAATGGCGAAGACAAAGTGAATCCCCGTACCGATGACATAGGCCCAGATACCAATGGACTCTTGAAAAGACTTCCCAAAAACCAATCCGGTGGCATTGCGCGGAATGCCCGCAAGCGGCATTAGGTGCTGGACGCCAACCCAGACCAACGCCTCGTATGTCCAAATAACGATCCCGCCTGCCAGCCCGCCCGCCACGCCTGCGCGAACGATGGCATGGAATCGACGGCGGGACGTTTTCGTTCCGACTTGCGAATGGTCAGAGGTGTTTATCGTTGCCTTGACATGGGTGCCCATCTGCGTCTCCTGTACGGGTTGCCGCCGCGCTCTATTTGCGCTTGAACTTTAGAAAGTGGTCGGTGCAACTGGAAGACGGGGTTAACCAGATCGCCAGGTTTGCGATGCACGCTTTACTCAGAGCTACGCGGCCGCCAATGCGGCCAGGCTCCTTGCGCGGCATCGCTGCGTGTCCATCTCTCAAGCCGTTCGACAGATCGTCGTTCAGGACGCGATAAGGAGAGGCAATAACTAAATTAGATGTGACTCGCGAGGATTTCGCAATCGCACGAGCGTGCCGCCGCTGCCGACGACGAAGTCAGAATCCTTTGTGAAGCGTCGGCGCGTTAAGTTACAGCCGGGACCAAAGCCTGGCGACGCAAAATGCCTAGGTGCGTTCGATCCGGTCGATCCGGTTCATCCGCGTGCGAGCGCTTTTGAGTTAGGGTGCCTTCCACAGCTTCTCCGCTCCAAATGCAGGTGCTGCAGCTTGAAACGACAATCTCTCTGCCGTTGGCCTGACCGCGAGGCGAGTCCGCGACGGCACAAACCACCGTCGCACAAAGGTCATTGCCCGTTGCTTCCGCCTTCGCGCAGACTGGTGTCGTCAGCAAAGACAAAAAACTAGAACCAACGTAGCGGCATCGCTTCCAAAGGCGTTGCCGCGACGACAGCTTGCCGATTCCGAGTCGTCGTCATGGCGGCCACGCGAGCGGCGCTCAAGTGCTTTCCGCCCGTGCGTCAAGTCGCGAACCAGGACGACGGTTCGTAGGACTGTTGCGCGAGAATGCGATTGTCACGCGACGCAATCGAGAAGTGGACGGCCCCGGGCGGCCGGATACAACGACGGCGTGATTGGTGCATTGTATTCCGCCCTTATTCATCTCCTCGGGCAGTTCCCAATGGTTTCCTGCGCCCCAGCCGCTAGACTCGTCGAGGACACGACGAAGAAGCCCCGTTTTTCGGTAGGCGCGGCTGGCGCGTCTTCAGCAGGAAGTGCGACGACAGATGAAATCCGAAAATTCGATGCATGTGAAGTTCAGCGCACGACAAGCGGGCGATCCCTGTCGGCGGCTCACCTATTGGAATACTCTGGCATCTGAGCGCATGGGCAAGCACGCTTGCATCTCGGCGCCCGACATAGGTCTCGACGCACGTTACAGCGGCTACCAGTGCGGCGCAATCGGCGTCCACCTGATCGAAGCGGACGAACACGTGATCGAGCGCTCCCATTCGCACATCCGATGTGACGCGCGTGCTTCTGTATTCGTCAATCTGTTGTTGTCGGGCTCCTCGTTTCATTACCGTGGCGGCAGCGCAACTGCCCTGCAGGCAAGAGACATGTTGATTCACGACACGTCGCACCCGTACTTGCATGCGTTTCCGGCTCGCAAACAGCTGCTTATCTTCGATATTCCAACTGCATTGTTCGCCAGCCGCTTCGCGCGGCCAGACCAAGCGCGGCTGCTTCATCGGGAGACGCGCAGCGCCGCTGGCGATACCGCTGCCCGACATCTGGCTGGTTATGCGCTGGCCGGACCGCTTGCCACGCATGCCGTGGACAATCGCTCCGAAGGCGGCATACTGAGCGCGCTGGAATGGCTGCTCGACCCGCCGACAAAAGCCACATCGTCACGCGCGGCGCAACTGTTGATGTTGGCGAAGGCCTATATCGACGCCAATCTCTGCAACGAAGCACTCAATCGCGATCAGGTGAGCGAGCATGTCGGCGTGTCGACGCGGCATCTCGAACGCGTGTTCGGGGAAACAGGCGAGTCTGTCGCGCAGCACATCCAGGCGCGTCGTCTGGAGCGGGCGCTCGAAGATGTGCTGGCCGGCGCCGCACGCGGAGGAATTGGCGACATTGCGTTCCGCTACGGATTTGGCAGCCACGCGCACTTCACGCGCGTATTCCGCGCCCGCTACCATCTAACCCCGAGCCAGGTCCGCGACGGTGCGGTGGCGACCTAACACCACCGCTCGTGCGTTGCGTGTGATGCCTAGTTGCCTAGCTGCGCCGGGAGTTCCTCCGGCGTCGACGCCAGCACACCGTCCACCGGGCAATCTACCTTTCGCGCAACCAGCGGCGCTGTCTCTCGCAACCACAGGGAAAGAAGTCCCGCAGTGACCGCGCCCGCAGTCGATATCGTCATTACGACCGATAAACCGAACCGGTCGGCCGCAAACCCGGCCACCGTGGGCGCAACGAAACCGCCCACCAGTTCGCCGACGCCCATGATAGTGCCGAGCGCCGTTGCAACGTAGTGCGGTGGCACCGTCTCTGCCGGAATGGTCGCCATGAAGAGCGAGAAGCAGCCGAGGCCCGCGTAGGTCAGCACCACTGCGACCGACAGGATGACGGCGTTGGAGCACAACAGAAAAGCGACCGGGCACAGTGCAGATACAAAGCTGAAAATGATCATCGCCCGGCGTCGGCCGATCCGGTCAGACAGCGCCGGAACGGCGAATCCCCAAATAACCCAGCCAATCCCGAGCGCAGACATCACGCCGCTCATCGTCGCGAGCGAGAAGTGCTTCACCTCGATCAGAAACGTCGGCGCGAATGAAATAAGGATGACGAACCAACTGAGGAACATACAGCTTATCAGCACGCATAGCAAGATATTGCGCTGACCCAGGACGACCGAAAGAGCAGTGGCGCTATGCGTCGCGCTTCCATCCCGCGCAGCGCGACTGCCTGTATCGGGGCGCACGAAGCGGCCAAGCGCGAGCGCCAGCACGAGTCCGGGAATACACGACACGTAGAAGGCATCGCGCCAACCGTAGTGGAGCGCGATTCCAACGATGACCGGAGGGCCTACAACCGCGCCGAGCAAGCCCGCTGACGAGCCCTGCACGAGCCCCATGTTCAGGCCCCGGCGCGAAGGCGTCGACGCTTCAACCATCAGCGACTGCGCGATGGGACAGACCGGCCCCTCCGCGAAGCCCATCATTGCGCGGAACAGCAGCAAGGTCATGAAGCCGCCAACCGCCCCGGACAGCGCGGACAGCAAGGAAAAGAGCACGACGGTCAGTATGAGAACCGGCTTTCTCCGGCCAGTGCGATCCGAATACGCACCGACGGATGCGCCCGAGATCGCCCACATCAACGCGACGACCGACGAAAGCAATCCCAACTGCCCGTGTGTAAGTCCTAGATCCCGCGCGATAAAAGGGAACAGGAAAGAGAGCGCCAGCCGGTCAAAAAAAACGAAGCCGAATGCCAGAAACAGCATGGCCAGCAGGCCGTTCTCATAAGTCGCAATGCGAGTCTTGTGCATGTCTCCTCCGTGGCGTGACGCGTGTTGCGAACCTCGTTCGACTCAGCGAAAGAGGCTGTCGATCAACTGCGCCCCAAGGCCGACCTTTTCGTAATGCTCCCGGCACATGGCAATGTATTGATGGACGTCGAAATAGCCGGTGCTATCGCCGTTTTCGTCGAGCCAGATCAGCGGACCTTTTACGATGAAAATTGCCTTCATGGGCTCTGGATAGTCGTAAGCGACAAGCGTGTGGCCTTCACCGGGCGTCTCGTAGACAAAGTCGCCGGCGTGCGCAATCCAGTCGTGCTCGAGGTAGCCCCACTTGCCGGACAGCGTATAGGCGAATACCTCGTGCGGATGGTAGTGACGGTTGACCAGACCGGCCTGCTTTGCATACAGGATGTCGCACCACTTGTTCTGTGTCGGTGAGATCCACAGTGGCCGCGACGATACCGTCTCCGTGAAGGGGACGTAGTAGCGCTCATCGGCGGTGGCGGCATCGGCAATGTACTGCTCGGGCGGTGCGTCGGGCTGAAAGACTTTCGAGATTGGTTTCAGGTCGCGCCAGAATTCGTTCGCTTCATTGAGCTTCATGTCGATGTCCCGTCGGGCAGTGAAAGACAAGCTAGCGTAAGCGCCGGCTACGCTTCGCCGTTATCGCGAGGAGGACAACCGCTTTGACGCAGCGGGACACCGCCTGTCAGTAGAAACCCGGAACAGCTCGGGCTTCGGATCGCAGTGAATCGCTGCACACAAGGGATCGCTAACCGAGTCGATGATGTCAGCGAGAAACGAAGGAAGGATCAAATGTCGCTGGCGGGTCGAACCAGCGAGCTCGCATCGTATAGTCCGGCAGACCGGCCACGCCACGAACTGCCGCCTCGCGTGCCGGCCCGTTCGTGGCGGCGTGTATGCGCCGCCCCGTCGGACGCGCCTGCCAATTCAATGCCCCGCTCGCAGCGAAGCCTCCCGCAACGTCCGCAGAGCCTCGCCTGTCGCCTCGGCTTCGGCGCGCAGCCAGTCGATGAACACGTCCGTATCGCGCCGCACGTTCGAGACAACCGCGTAGTACGACGCGCCACATTCTTCGAGCACGGGAAAGGGTGCGACGAGCCGTCCGCTTTGCAATTCCACGAGCGCGAGCGCCGGCGAACTCACGACTACACCCATACCGTCCGCGGCGGCTTCGAGCGCCGTCATCGCGTGTGAGAAATGATGACCCTGCAATTCGTTCGTCACCTCGATGCCCATGAACTCAGCCCACATCCGCCAGTAAGACAGGCCGCCGTGAACGATGCCGCGATCATCATGCAAGAGCGGCAATGTCATGAGCGATTCGGGGCGCTCGGCGCTCACAGTGGCCGCCAGCGCGGGCGGCAGGAGCGGCGTGAGCGTGAGCGGCAGCAGCGCATCCACGTGCAGCGGGTCATAGCGCCCGTCGCCGAGCACGATCACGACATCCACTCCTTCCAGTTGTTGGCGCACGGAATCCGCCTCCAGTTCCGCCGCCGTCCACGAATGTCCGAAGCCGAGCATCCACGAGACGACATGCACATCCACGTCCTCGTGCTGCATGAGAAAGCGATGCAGACGCGGCATCAGCCACCGGTTGGAGAACGACGGCGGGCAGCTCACCGTGAGCGTTTGCTTGTCTTTGAAGCGCGCGAGCAGATCGATCGATTCGCGCAGCGTGCGGAAGCTCTCGCTCAGCTTCGGCAACCAGAGCCGGCCCGCCTGCGTGAGCACGATGCCTTTTTTAGTGCGTTCGAACAGGACGACGCCGAGGTAAGTCTCAAGCGAATTGACCTGATGGCCGATGGCGGCCGGCGTCACGTGAAGCTCTTCGGCAGCCTTGCGAAAGCTCAGATGACGGGCGGCGGATTCGAACGCTCTCAACGCGTTCAGCGGCGGTAACGGCGTGGGCATCGTACTCGTCGAGGTAGATGGCGCGTGGCGGAGGGACACTAGAAAAATTCGCGAACAGCACAAGAAATCCTCGTGTGACATCGCGGGACCGCGCCGATAGACTGGGTGCCTCAGAAAAACGGATTCGTCATGGAAACAACGCAACCAGCCAGTTCTCAAGCGGTCAATTCTTGCACAGAACTGCTCGCGCTCAAACGCGAGCTCGTGGCGGCGAACCGCGTGCTCGCGCATCTCGGCGTGCTCGATGCTTTCGGCCATGTGAGCGTGCGGCATCCGAATCGTCCCGGCGAGTTTCTCATCTCGCGCTCGTGCGCGCCCGAACTCGTCATCCTCGACGACATCATCACGATGCGTCTCGACGGCTCGATATCGGAAGGCGACGGCGCGAAGCCGTACCTCGAAGTACCGATCCACGCCGAGATTTATCGGGCGCGGGCGGACGTGCGGGCCATCGTGCACAGCCATGCGCCTTCTGTGATTCCGTTCGGTGTGGTAACGCACCCTTTGCGGCCCGTCTATCACATGGCCGGTTTTCTCGGCAAGGGCGCGCCCGTGTTCGACATTCACGCCTGCTTCGGCTGCACCGACATGCTCGTGCGTGCGCCCGCACACGGCGAAGCGCTCGCCCGGACGCTCGGCGATGCGTCCGTGGCACTCATGCGCGGACACGGCTATGTCGCGACCAGCGAATCGCTTCCCGGCGCCGTCTATCGGGCGATCTACACCGAGCGCAACGCCGCGATCCAGCAGCAGGCCATCGCGATGGGCGGGCCAGTGACTTATCTGGACGAAACCGAGGCGCAGCTCGCCGACGAAACCAACATGGGCGCGGTCGCCAAGCCCTGGGCTTTATGGCGACGCTACGCGGACGACGCGCGATGACATCGACGACCTGAATCGCCCGGTACGCGGTCACGCCACCTCAACTAAAAGATCCGACCAGGAGACACATCATGGCGCAAGCCCGCCTGACTCTGGAAGAATTCGTCGATTCGCAGCCGCTCTCGCGCACGCAGGTGCTGATCGGCGTGCTCTGCTTCGTCGCGGTGCTGCTCGACGGTTTCGATTCGATCATGGTCGGCTATATCGCGCCCGCCATTCGCGCCGACTGGAGGCTTTCGCCGGCGCAGCTTGCGCCGTTGTTCGGCTCGGGCGTCATCGGGCTGATGATCGGAGCCATGCTGATTGGGCCACTCGCTGACCGCTTCGGCCGCAAATCGGTTCTCGTAGCGAGCGTCGCCTCGTTCGGCCTGTTGACGTTCGCCGCTTCACTCGCGACATCGCTCCCGGTGATGGTCGCCTTGCGCTTGTGTGCCGGTCTGGGTCTCGGCGCGACGATGCCCTGCGCGATCACGCTCACGTCCGAGTTCTGCCCGCGCCGGCATCGCTCGCTCATGGTCACGACGATGTTCTGCGGATTCACGGCCGGCGCCGCCGCGAGCGGCCTGCTCGCCGCCTGGATTGTTTCGCACTTCGGCTGGCGCGCGGTGTTCGTCATAGGCGGCCTGTTGCCATTGCTGTTCGCGCCGGCGCTCGCGATCGGCCTGCCCGAGTCGCTGCGATTTCTGTCGCTGCGCCGCGATGCCGGCACGCGTATCGCGCGCATCGCCGCCCGGCTCTTTCCTTCGTCCGATATCGCCGCCGTCGATCTCGCCACGCATGCGGACACCCGCAGGCGGTTTCCCATCGCCGAACTGGTCGCGCCGGGCGTGCGAGCAGGAACGGCGCTTATCTGGGTCGTCTATTTCGCCAACCTTCTCGTGCTGCTGTTTCTCAACAGCTGGCTGCCGACGCTGCTGGTCGGTCACGGCCTGTCGATCATGCGCGCATCGGCCTTCGCCTCGACGTTCCAGCTCGGCGGCGCGCTCGGCTCGATCGCCATCGGTTATGTGATGGATCGCGTGAGCCCGTGCCGCGTGCTGGCGGCGTCGTTTCTCGTCGGCGTGCTGGCGCTTGTGCTGGCCGCGCACGCGGGTCCATCGGCCGTCGTGCTGCTGCCGCTGATGTTTGCAATCGGCGTGGGCACCGGCGGCGCGCAGACCGGCGCACATGTGGTCACGTCGTCCTTTTATCCGACATCGAGCCGCGCCACCGGCATGAGCTGGGCGCTCGGCATCGGGCGGATCGGCTCCGTGGTCGGATCGATGGCGGGCGGCTTCCTGCTCGGCCTGCACTGGAGCGCATCCGCGATGCTTACGCTGATGGCGGGCGTGCTGCTCGTCGCGGCAATCGGCGCCGCGTGGCTCGGACCCCTCATGTACCGCGCGACACACGACGCGCCGGCCCCACGCGCCCGTCCCGCATCCGCGACAGGCGGCGGCGTTGCGGAGTGACGGCGCGGCTCCGTTTCCCCTTCTATAGCCCGACCGCGAAGCGGCCCCGCACCGGACGGCTCGCCGCCGCGTGCACGCGCGCGTCTGCGCCCTCGCCGCACCGACGAGTTGCCCGCGCTTGTCGCACATCAATCGACCGTCTTTCGCTGCCCTGCTGGTCCAGCAGCCGAGACATTGGCCCGTCGTATCGCGAGCCGAACCTCGATTCGAGCATCGGCCCGCTAATCAGCCGACAGCGCGTCTATCCGTTGCTGTCAGCCGTCGCGACTTGAGGCGCGCACGCGGGCGTCATATCTTCCAGAAAAATCGAACAACACACGTATAAGGCGAGGAAACCGGGAAACACTGCTAGCATCGCCTCTGCCGTTTAGCACGCTTATCTCTGAACAATGAACAATTCGACCGCCCGCGGCATCTCGCTTGGCCCACTGCCGTACGTCGTGGCCGCGACGTTTTTCATGGAATACCTCGACACGACCATCATCGCGACGGCGTTGCCGCAGATGGCTTCGTCCTTCCACACGAGTCCCAATGCGTTAAGCCTCGGGATGAGCGCCTACATGATCGCGCTCGCCATCTTCATTCCGGCAAGCGGTTGGGTCGCGGACCGCTTCGGGTCGCGCAGTGTGTTTTTCTCCGCCATCGTGACCTTTACCATCGCGTCACTGCTGTGCGGACTTTCCCAGGATGTCGCGCAATTCACGGCGGCGCGAGTACTGCAGGGCATCGGCGGCGCGCTGATGGTGCCGGTAGGCCGGTTGACCGTGGTGCGCAGCATCGACAAGAAGCATTTGATGCAGGCGATATCGACGATCACATGGCCCGGTATCGTGGCCCCGGTGGTCGGGCCGCCGTTAGGCGGTTTCATCACCACCTATGCCTCGTGGCGCTGGATTTTCCTGCTGAACCTCCCCGTCTGCCTGGCCGTGCTGGCCGCGGTCCTCAAGTGGGTGCCGAACCTGCGCAGCGACGAACGCCGACCGTTCGATGTCGGCGGGCTCATTCTCAGCGGAATAGCGCTGACGGCCATTTTGTACGGCGCCGACATGGCGAGCCAGTCCGACACCGATCCGTGGCTGGGAATTGCCATCATCGGCGTTGGCCTCGTCTTCGGCGCCGTCGCTTACCGTCACGCGCTGAGACGGCCGCATCCGCTTATCGACGTGACGACGCTGCGGATCCCGACTTTTTCCGTGACAGTGGTGACGGGCACGATCACGCGCATCGGCATTGGCGCGGTGCCTTATCTGTTGCCGCTGCTGTTTCAGATTGGCTTCGGCCTGTCGGCATTCCGGTCGGGGTTGCTGTTGCTCGTGAGCGCGCTCGGCAATCTCGGCATGAAGGCGCTGACAACGGTGATTCTCAAGCGGCACGGCTTCAGAAATGTGGCGATCATCAACTCCGCGGTGTGCGGCGTGGTCACGATGGCGTGTGGGCTCCTCACGCCCGCGTCGCCGCTTGCGCTCACGCTATTCGTGGTCTTCGTGTATGGCCTGACGCGCTCGATGCAATTCTCTTCGCTCGCGACGCTCGCCTACGCGGATGTCCCGCCGCAGCAAATGAGCGGCGCGAACACCATGTGGAACGCGGCGCAGCAGATGAGCATCGGCCTTGGCATCGCGTTCGGCGCGCTCGCTTTGCGTGCCGCATCGTCGTATCACAATACGGGAGTCGCGCAAGCGCATATGTTCACGCTGAGCGAATTCCGGTTCGCATTCATGTGCGCCGGCGCGCTTACGCTCGCTTCGATCTACGGCTACGTGAGGCTCGCCCGCGATGCCGGGCACGCGCTTCGGGGCACATCTCGTCGATAGGACGGGGCGCGCCGGAAGCCACTTCACGGTCACGTTTCAGTCGTTGACCTCGCGAAACGGTTACTGCATCATCTTTGCATGAACTTCCTCACGCTCACTACGATCACTACTATCACGACCGCTTTTGGCGGGCCGTGAGGTCGGTGCGTGAGTTCAAATACCGTATCGCCCCAAGGCCCCGCCAGTGATGGACGGGGCGTTGATGTTTCTCCGTGCGTCACTTGCGACATTAGTGGAGAAACACAATGCAGAATCCTCATGCCAGGCACCGTGCGCTGTTGGTCGTCGACATGCAAATCGGCTTGTTCAGCGGCTCTAAAGCACCGTACGACGGGGCGCAAGTTCTTGCGAACATCAACGAATTGATCCGAAGGGCCCGCAGTGTCGGTGCGTCGATTTTCGCTGCCCGACATACTGGCGCTGAAGACTCACCCATTGCGCCCGGCAGCCCGCTTACGCAACTGTTGCCGGACTTGGCCATCGATGCGGCGGCGGACGTAGTGTTCGACAAAGGCCGGCCCAATTGCTTCCTGGGAACCGGGCTTGCAGAAATCCCTACGCGCAGCGTCCGTGGAGGAACTGGTGATCGTCGGAATGAAGACCGAATACTGCATCGACACGACCTGCCGGGCAGCTGCGGATTTGGGCTTTCATCCCGTACTGGTGGCCGACGCGCACACCTCGATGGACACGTCCGTTCTGTCTGCGCGAGATATCATCGACCGCCACAATCGGACGTTGGAAGGGCCGTTCGTAAAGCTCGTGCGCACGGCCGAGTGTTCATTCTAGGGCGCCCGGATTGGTGATTGTGTCGCCCAGTCGGCAATTCGGAGTTCGACCGGACGCCGGCGCGCCGCTCCCCTGGCCGCCGCATCCCGGCTAGACTGGGGCGCACAACGCAACTTGAATGAACAGCCATGACCGATTTCCTCACCGCCGAAGCACTTTCTGAGCGCGCTCGATCCGCCGAAATACAGTCGGCCGGCGTGATTTGCGACTGCACGAAGACCCCGCTCGACGGCTGGCAATCGCAGCCACTGTCGCTCGACGAAACCTATCTCGTCAGAGTCGGCACGCTCATGCGCGAGGATGATCCCGAGCCGACTTACGCCGAGTATCCGCCCGGTGCGTCACCGTATTGGTCGGCGAATGCACCTATCGCGCCACACTATTTTCCCTACAACCGCTGCGATGTTTGGGCGTGCAAACATTGCGGACGGCTTTATCTCCGGTACACGGAAGGCGGTGGCTACTTTGTGGATCGGCGCATTCGCGAGGTAAAGTCGCGGCTCGTTGTGGACGCCGAGCTCTGACGAGGGCTCGAGCAACGCGTTCATGGGGACAGTCGATGCGCGCAGTCAGCGTGGCCGCGTCTCTTCGATGAATCGCTCGAGCAATCGCTTCAATTGCTTCGCGTTGCGCGAGCCGAGCGCATCTTCGATGGCCGCATGGTGCGCATCCACAGAGGGCCGCAGGCGGCCCAACAACTCGACGCCTCGTTCCGTGATGTAGACCAGCACCTTTCGGCTGTCCGCGTCGTCGGCGGCGCGCAGCACGAGCCCGCGGCTCACCAGCTTGTCGACGTTCTTGGTGAGCGCGGGCAGGTTCATCAGAACTTGTTCTGCAAGCTCGCTCATCGAGTAACCGACTTCATCCGACACCGCATGCAGGATGCGCCAATGTTCCTCGTTGACGCCTTCCTCAGCGGTGAGCTGCGCAAGCTGGGACTTCATCTGCCGATGCGCGGACGCAATGAGCCAGGCGAGGTACGAAGAGAGATCGGATTCCGGCATGGTAGATGCTTGAAGAGAAGCGGACAACACGAGTATTACGCAAACAAATACTGTTCGGGAAAATATCGGTGCACGGAGCATCGGCCCGGTAAGTGATGGTGCGCGCGTGCCATTCTGTTGTGCATTACCTATATCTGGAATCCCCGAGCGGACCATTGATGGAGCATCGTAAACGTTCCCGCCGTTCAAGGCAGGAGATGACGATCGCATTGTGTGTGCCCCTGGGCGGTTCGGCCGGCTTGTGGGGCCCTTGCGCGCTCGCATCGGCGAAACTTGCAGTCGAAGAAGTCAACGACGCATCGGGCATGGCGGGACGCCCTTGCAGGCTGCTCACGATCAACGCAGGCGACGACGCGCGCGAGCTCGAATCCGCGCTGGAAGCGCTGATCGAAGATGACGCGATAGACGCGTTGGTCGGCATGCATACGAGCGCGGTGCGGCTGGATCTCGTCAAGGCGGTCGCCGGGCAGCTCCCCTTCATCTATACGCCGCTTTACGAAGGCGGAGAGCGCACGCCGGGCGTGTTCGCCATCGGCGAAACCACAGCGCGGCAGCTTCAGCCTGCAATTCACTGGCTTCATTCCGAGCATCGGCCGAAGCGCTGGTTCTTCGTTGGCAACGATTATGTGTGGCCGCATGCGACGCATCGGCTTGCGCACCGCTTGGTCAACGAAGCAGGCGGACAAGTCGTCGGCGAATGTGTCGTGCCGTTCGGCACAGGTGACTACAGCGAAGTCCTCGACGCCATTCGTAAGCAAAGCGCGGATGCGCTGCTGCTTTCCCTGATCGGTCAGGACACCATCGACTTCAACCGTGCGTTCGGCGAAGCCGGTCTCGCAGACCGCGTCGTGCGCCTCTCGTGCGCGCTCGGCGAGAACGAATTGCTCGGTATCGGGGCGCGCAACACGGCATTGTTGTATGTCGCCTCAGGCTATTTCGCGTCGCTGCAAACCGATGCGAATCTCGCCTTCAAAGAACGTTATCGCGGACGCTATGGCGCGCGTGCGCCAACGCTCGACACCTTCGGCCAGTCGACATACGAAGGCGTCCATTTCCTCGCCGCACTCGCCGACGATGCACAGCGCCGCCGGCTATCCCGCGACGCCGGTCTCGCGCAACTCGGCCTGACGCCGCTGAGCTATCGCAGCGCGCGCGGTGCGGCCTACGCAGGCGGCCGTGTGAATCATGTGCCGATCTATCTCGCGCGTGCGGAAGGCCATCATTTTGAAGTGATCTCGCGAATCTGAGGCAGTGCTGCCAGAAAGAGCACGCACCATTACCATTTAGTTTCCAAGGAAAATATTTTGTTGACTTGGAAAATATGTGTTTCTACCATGACTCGCAGATCAGGGACCCGCTGCACGAAGTCTCCTGTTCACTCTCGCCGCGTCTGCATGGACCCTCAACGCAGGCGGCAGTCCGTCATGAATCAGTTCGAGTGAGGAAGAGTCATGGCAGTGAAACGTCCCACGCCCGCCCAGCTTGACGAAGTCGCCACCAGTCTCGGGATGCATCTGTCCGAGGAGCAGCTTTCTACCTATCACGCTATGCTGCAAGCGAATTTCGATGCGTATGACGTGATCGATTCGCTGCCGGATTACGTCCCGCGCGTCACCTATCCACGCACGCCTGGTTATCGCCCATCTGCCGACGAAAACCGCTACGGCGCCTGGTATGTGAAGACCGAAGTGAAGGGTGCGCCCACTGGCAAGCTCGCCGGAAAAACCGTCGCGCTCAAAGACAACGTATGCCTCGCAGGCGTGCCGATGATGAACGGCGCGTCCACACTCGAAGGCTACGTGCCCGATGTCGATGCCACCATTGTCACGCGTCTGCTCGACGCGGGCGCAACGATCGTTGGCAAAGCGACGTGCGAATACTTTTGCTTCTCGGGCGGCTCGCACACGAGTTCGCCCGCTCCGGTCCATAACCCGCGCAAGATGGGTTATTCCGCAGGCGGATCGTCATCGGGCAGCGCGGCGCTGGTGGCCGCAGGCGAGGTGGATCTCGCCATTGGCGGCGACCAGGGCGGCTCAATCCGGATGCCGGCATCGTATTGCGGCATCTACGGCATGAAGGCTACGCACGGCCTCGTACCTTACACGGGCGTCATGCCCATTGAACTGACGATCGACCATACCGGGCCGATGACCGCCAATGTGACCGACAACGCGCTGATGCTCGAAGTGCTAGCCGGTCCCGATGGCCTCGATCCGCGGCAGCATGCAGGACAAGTCGCGAAGCCCTACTCGGAGATCATGAAGGAAGGCGTGCGCGGCTTGCGCATTGGCGTGGTGAAGGAAGGCTTTGGCTGGCCACAGTCGCTGGAAGCATCGGATGCGAAAGTGCGCGCGGCTGCCGATCATCTTGCCGAACTCGGCGCGCAGGTCAGCGAAGTATCCATTCCCATGCATCGCATCGGTCCCGCGATCTGGTTGCCCATTGCCGCCGAAGGCGCGACGCAGCAGATGATGAAGGACAACGGCCATGGCTACAACTGGAAGGGTCTGTATGTAACCGGCATGGTGGACTATCACGCCGGATGGCATGAGCGCGCGGATGAACTGTCCGAAACCCTGAAGATCACGATGGTGCTCGGGGAGTATTTCATCCGGCACTATCGCGGTCACTTCTATGCGAAGTCGCAGAACTTGTCGCGCCAGCTCACCGCAGCCTACGACGCGGCATTCGCCGACTACGACCTTCTGCTGATGCCCACCCTCCCGCTGGTCGCCACGCCGCTGCCCAAGCCGGGCGCGAGCGTCGAGGAAGTGATCACGCGTGCGTTCGAGATGTTGCCCAATACATGTCCCTTCGATTGCACAGGGCACCCCGCGATGAGCGTGCCCTGTGGAACGGTCGATGGCCTACCGGTCGGCATGATGCTGGTGGGCAAGCACTGGGACGAAGCCACCATCTACCGCGGGGCCTATGCGTTCGAACAATCCGTCGACTGGATGAAACTCTGAAGCATCGAAGCGCCCGCAACGCCTTGCGCATTTCTCGCCCTCCCTTTTCGGAACTGTATATGGATCGACGTTCGTTTCTGAAGTCGTCCGCGGCGTCGGTGGCCGCGGGCATGGCTGGATCGTTCCCGTTCATCGCCGAAGCCGCCGACGAAATCCTCGTGGGCGGTATCACGGATCAGTCGGGCGGTCTCGACATATACGGCAAGCCGATGGCGGATTGCCTGACCATCGCCGTCGAGGAATGGAATGCGCAGGGCGGTCTGCTCGGCAAGCAGATCAAGCTGCTCAACTACGATCCGCAATCGAGCATGCAGCTGTATACGCAGTTCGCGCAACAATCGGCGTTGAAAGACAAAGTGGCCGTCGTGCACGGCGGAATCACTTCGGCATCTCGAGAAGTCATGCGGCCGGTGCTGGACCGTTATCGCACGCTCTATTTCTACAACACGCAATACGAAGGCGGCGTATGCGACCGCAACACGTTCTGCACCGGCGTGACGCCGGGGCAGACGGTCGCCAAGCTGATCCCTTATGCGATGAAACAATGGGGCAAGAAAGTCTATGTCGTCGCGGCGGATTACAACTACGGACAAATCACTTCGCAATGGGTGAAGAAGTTCGTGCAGGACAACGGCGGCTCCGTAACGTCGATCGACTTCTTTCCGCTGGACGTGACCAACTTCGGCTCGACCATCTCCAAGATCGAATCCGCCAAGCCGGACATGCTCGTGTCCGCGCTCGTCGGGGGATCGCATGTTTCGTTTTACCGGCAATGGGCGGCGGCCGGGCTTCACAAGAAGATTCCCCTCGCCTCGACGACCTTCGCGGGCGGCAACGAGCAGATCATCCTCTCGCCGGAGGAATGCGACGGCTTTCTCGTCTCCTACAACTACTTCGAAAATCTCGACAACCCTGTCAACAAGGCATTCAAGGAGCGCTTCCACAAGCGCTTCGGTGCGAACTATCCGAACATCACCGAACTCGCGATGGGTACGTATCAGGGCTTTAATCTGTGGGCGCAGGCGGTTAAGAAGGCAGGCAGCATCGACCGCATGAAAGTGATCGAGGCACTCGAGTCGGGCATCAGCATCGATGCGCCGAGCGGTAAGGTCTCTATCGATCCGGCCACCCATCATTGCGTGCTCAATGTGAGCATCGCGCAAGTAAAGAATCACAAGCTCGACATCGTGCAAACGTTCCAGAACCAGCCTCCGGTCGATACGAGCGCAGTGTGCAATCTGATCAAGAATCCGCGCGACAACCAGCAGTACGTCATCAAGCTGTGAGGCGCGTGGTGCGCCGACATTCAGAGGAGCAACGATGGATCTTGCTGCGATCATCCTGATACAAGTGCTGTACGCGATAGCGAGTCTGGTGGTGATCTCGTCGGGTCTCGCGGTCATCTTCGGCATGATGAAGGTGATCAATCTCGCGCACGGCGAATTCATGATGCTGGGCGCGTATGCCGCGATCGAAGCGATACGGCTCGGCGTGAATCTATGGATTGCGATCCTCGTTGTGGCGCCGCTCGTCGTCGCGATCATCGGCGTTGCTCTGGAGCGCGTGGTCATCCGGCGGCTGTATGGCCGCATGATCGATACCATGCTCGCGACCTGGGGCCTGTCGCTCTTGCTCATCGGAATCGTGACGTCGATTGCGGGCAATACGACCGCAGGCATCTCCGCGCCGCTGGGCAACTTTCCCATCGGCGGCTACTCGGTGAGCAGCTATACGCTCGTCATCATTGCGGTGGCGGTCGTCATTGGCGTGGCGCTGCGCTGGGTGCTGCTGCACACGCCGCTCGGGCTCATTGCGCGCGGCACGATGCAGAACCCGCAAATGGCCGACGCGCTCGGCATCGCGCCGGGACGCGTGTACTCGATCACGTTCGCGGTCGGCGCGGCGCTGTCGGGACTCGCGGGCGGCCTGCTCGCGCCGATGACCGGAGTCGTCCCGACCATGGGCGGCGCGTTCGTCGCGAAGGCGTTCATCACAGTGATCGGCGGCGGCCCTGCCATCGTGGCGGGACTCATCAGCTCGTCGGCGCTTTTCGGCGCGATCAATCAGATTGCGACTTTTGCTTCGACGCCCGTGTTCGGCGAAGTGGCGTTGCTCGTAGGCGCCATTGTCATGCTGCGGCTGCTGCCACGCGGCATCACCGGGCGCTTTTTCAAAGGAGCATTGTGATGACGCCCGTCAAAGCCAGCCGCGCGATGCCGGTGCCCGACACGCTATCGCGCTTCTCCAGGTCGTGGAAAAGCGCGGCGGTTTCGCTCGCGATTGGCCTTGTCATGCTGATCGTGCTGCCACACGTGCTCGACGACTTCGCGCTCGTGCAGGCTACCGTCTACGCCGTCATGGCAATACTCGCGTTGAGTCTCGGATTCGTATGGGGCTTCGGCGGCATTCTCTGCTTCGGGCAGTCCGCCTTCTTCGGGCTCGGCGCCTATACCTATGCCATTGCCGTGACGAACATGGGCGACAGCACCGTGCCGTTCATGCTCGCTATCGTGCTGCCCGCGGCGTTCGCCACGGTTCTCGGCTATCTGATCTTCTACGGACGCCTCTCCGATGTGTACATGGGCGTCATTACGCTCACGGTCACGCTGATTCTCTTCAACGTGGTCAATTCCACCGCCGGTCCCGAATGGAAGATAGGCAATGCGCCGCTCGGCGGCTTCAACGGCATCCCGAACATCCCGCCGCTCAACACGCCGGGCAACATAGACGACGTTATCAGTCCGCGCGGCCTTTTCGAACTGTCGCTCGGCGCACTGCTCGGGGTGTACCTGCTGCTGCGAGTGCTGCTTGCGTTCAAGATCGGACGCGTCATCGTGGCGAGCAAGGAGAACGAACAGCGCCTCTTGCTGCTCGGTTACGATTCGCGCGTCTACAAGCTCTTTACGTTCGTGCTGGGCGCGGCCATCGCCGGGCTGGCGGGATGTCTCTTCGCAAACTGGGGTGCATTCACGAGCCCCGGCATCTTCGGACTGGCGCAGTCGGCGCAGATCATCATCTGGGTGATCGTCGGCGGGCTCGGCACGCTCGTGGGGCCGGTCGTCGGGTGTGTGGCCATTCAATGGCTCACCACGCAGATCGGCACGCAGCAGACCATCAACTCGAATCTCGTTCTCGGCGCGATCCTCGTCGTGTTCGTGCTGATGGTGCCGAAGGGCATTGTGCCGAGCATGGGCGATCTCGGCATGAGGCTGTTTGGCGCGGCTCGGCGCAGAAGGCCCTTATCGAACGACACACATCAAGCGCACGAACTGCAGGAGACCAACGAGCGGCATGAGACACGCAAGGAGGCCGCATGACGATGCCCTTGCTCGAAACGCGCAAGCTCAACGTCCGCTTCGGCGGCGTCCATGCAACGCGCGACGTCGACTTCACGCTGGCGGAAGCAGAACTGCGCTGTGTGATCGGTCCGAACGGCGCGGGTAAGAGCACGTTCTTCAAGCTGCTGACGGGGCAGGTCAAGCCGACATCGGGCGAGATCCGTTTCCGCGGCATGGACATCACGGCGATGCAGCCGCACGAGCCGGCGCGTCTCGGCATCGGCATCAAAACGCAGGTGCCGAGTCTCTTTAACGGGCTTTCGGTATGGGAGAACGTATGGCTTGCCGCGCGCCGCGTGAATACACCGCGGCAGACGGAACGCGTCGCGCGCGAGGTGCTGGAGCGTGTGGGCATGCTGTCTCATCGCGATGCGATCACCGGGCTGCTGGCTCATGGCGAACGTCAGTGGGTGGAACTGGCCGTCGTGATTGCCGCGGACCCGCCGCTGATCCTGCTGGACGAACCCGCTGCGGGCATGAGCGATCTCGAAGTAGCGCGAACGGCGGAACTCATTCTGGAGATCAACAGGCGGCACGCGCTCGTCGTGGTGGAGCACGACATGAGCTTCATCCGGCGCATCGCCAAAACGGTGACGGTGCTGCATCAGGGTGCGATCGTTCGGGAGGATACGCCCGAGCGCATTATGAGCGATCCGTTCATCCAGCAGATCTACCTCGGCAAGAAGCCGCACTGAACCGGAGGCGCGATGCTGAAAGCAACAGGGCTGTGCGCGGGATACGGCGAGATCCCGGTGTTATTCGAAGTGGCGCTGAGCGTGCGCGATGGCGAATCGATCGGCATACTCGGGCACAACGGCATGGGCAAGACGACCCTGCTGCGCACGCTCATCGGCGCTTTGCCGGCGACGGCGGGCGCGTTGCACTTCGACGGTCATGACATCACCACCCTGCCGCCGCATGCGCGCGCCCGACGTGGCATGGCATACGTGCCGCAAGGGCGCGAGATCTTTCCGACGCTCACAGCGTATGACAACCTGCGGCTCGGTCTGGTAAAGACCGGGCGCAAACCAGACGAGGCGCTGGGCGCGCTGCTCGACGACTTCCCGCGTCTGAAGCCCTTGCTCGACCGCCAGGGCGGATCGCTGTCGGGCGGCGAACAACAACTGCTGGCACTTGCTCGTGCGTTGGCGGGCGAGCCATCGCTGTTGCTGCTAGATGAGCCGACAGAAGGCATCCAGCCTTCGATTATCGAGGAGATTGGCGAGACGCTCGTCGCATTGCGCGAGCGCCGTGGCCTGACCATCGTGCTCGTCGAACAGAATCTTGACTTCATCGCCGCTGTGTCGCAGCGCGTGTTGGTGATCCGGCGAGGTCAGCTCGGCGGGGAGATTCCCCCCGACCAT
Organism: Caballeronia sp. GAFFF1; assembly: GCF_023630705.1. GTDB lineage: Bacteria > Pseudomonadota > Gammaproteobacteria > Burkholderiales > Burkholderiaceae > Caballeronia. The sequence goes on along the minus strand of NZ_JALQEM010000041.1, from coordinate 101,010 downwards.
CTGATGGACCTCGACAAGGTCAGCGAATACACCGGAGTGGCGGCGTAGGTATCGTGTTAGTGGCCGTGCAGCGGGTTCCTCTCCTCTCGCACTGAATGCCGCTCATCGATCCATCTCGTGCCAACGAAAGGGAAGCGTCGATTCTCGCGGAGATTGCATCGAGCGCGGAGAATGCCCGCGCTGGCGCTGCATCGTGGCGGCGCGCGGCATGTCATCGCGACGCCGGGTGCGAATGGAGTTCATACCATCGGGGAAACCTGGAGGGCGCGCACCGGCGTGCTCGCTTCACGACTGGCGGCAAGTTGCATGCTCAACCACGCATCATGCATGCACAGCCGTGCATCCCGAGACGCGACGCAGTGCAACTCCGCGCCTGACTAATCCGGGGATGCTTCGATCTCGACGGCCTCGGGATCGAAGCCTTGCTCACTTACCGCCCGCCTGACAACCTCGGGGCTGGCGCAGCCGCTGATACCGCCGATCACCTTGCCATCGACGACCAGATGTCCGGACCATTGTCCGCTTGGGGCACGGAATATCCTGAGCGTGAGCGACTTCATCGCACGTGGGGGCCATAGTGGCTGCATAGAGACGTGACCATCATACGGCATGCCGCGCTGCGCCAAAATTCAGTTCAGCGCATTCGCGCGGCGAGCGGGTCTTACTCGAGTTCCTGCAATTGCTGATGCAGCGCCTCCACTCGTTGCAAGTGCGCTGTTCCCCGCTCTCGCAAACGTTCGGCAGCCAGCGAGCAGATGAGATTCACCATCGAGGTCACGCCTGCCACACTGTCAAACATCATCATGCCATCGGTGTGGCAGCGGATCACCCAGCGCGCGAGGCGCGCGGGCTTGCCCGAGATGACGTCGGAGACATAGAGCGTGCTGACGCCTGCCTCGGCCAGCGCCGCCATCGCGAGTTCGACGGCTGGTACGCGCCGCCGCAATCCAATCACGATGGCGAGATCCTTCGCTCCGAGGTCGCCGATGTATTCCGCAAGCGTGTCGCCCGGCGCCGGCAGCACGGTCACATCGCCACGCACCTGCACGAGTTCGCGGCGGATCATCGTTGCAATCGTGTGGCTGTGCCGGTAGCCGATGATCACCACGCGCCGCGCACTCGCCATGCTGCTCACCACTTCGGTCAGCACCTGCCGGTCGAGCGAGCGGTATGTGTTGGCAAGGTTGGTGACTTCATGATTCATGTGCGCTTCGATGATTTCATCGAGACCGCCACCCGATTCCTTCCTGCCACGCTCCTGCAAATAGAGCGGCGAGCCGCCCATCAAGGCGTTCTTCGCGGTTTCGCGCGCGTCGTCATATGACGCGTAGCCGAGCTTCTGAAAGAAGCGAGTAGCCGTGGCCTTCGACACCTGCGCGCTCGCCGCGAGTTCGGTCGCCGTCTGCATGGCGAGTTGTCCGGGCGCGCCGAGGATCACGTCCGCCAGCCGCTGATCGATTTCCGACAGCTGGTCATAGCACGCCGCAATCCGGCTTTCGATGGACGCCGGCCGCTTGTTCTTCTTCGTCTGTGATGAAGCCATGAGTGTGTGATTGACGTTGCGTCGGGATGCGGTGCAGCACCGGCACCGCGACGGTGCATGTCACCGGCCTTGCACGCCTGCCGTGCAAGTGGGGCAATCGCGGCTGCCTCCATTCTGGCATAGCAGAAGAATTTTCTGGAACGTATGTTTCCAGCTTTTGCTTTGAGAATCACCCGTTTCCGCAAGTTAGATGTCGAAACGGCTGTTTCACCGTGCAAGTTGGTACGGATCATGCCTTATGTAGATGCCGATGACCGAACCCAACCTCATAACGGAGTTCCACTCGATGTCCATGCCGTGCTTCTCGCTCTTTTCCCGCCTGGCACTGACCACCCTCTTGCCGGCCGCGATGCTGTGTCATGTCGCCACGGTCAACGCCGACACGCTCGACGATATCAAGAACCGCGGCAAGATGATCGTCGGCATCGACCCGACCTTCGCGCCCTACGAATACACCGACGCGAAGAACAACATCGTCGGCTACGATCCGGCTATTCTCGATGCCGTCGCCAAGCATCTGGGCGTGAAGATCGAGTATCAGCGCATGGCGTTCAGCGGCATTATTCCCGGCCTGCTCTCGCATTCGTTCGATCTCGAAGGTTCCGCGCTCAACGTGACGGCGGAACGCGCGAAGCGCATTTCCTATGTGGTGCCGACGAGCAAGACCGTGAACGGCGTACTGGTGCGTTCCGACTTCACGAAAATTCCGTCGAAGCCGACGCCCGAATCGCTCGCGGGTCTCACGGGCGCGGTCAAGTCGGGCAGCGCGCCATGTAACTGAAGTACTTCTCGATGCCGGTGCAGGTCGCGGTTCTGCTGGCGCACCCAGCCCCAGTTCCGTCCCGACTGTTCCCCGCCGATAATCCCCTTCTCGATGAGCGTCACCGACACGCCCCGCCGCGCGAGTTCGTACGCCGTGCTAGCGACGCCGCGCGCATCAGCCGCGCTGGAAGAAGCGGTTGACCGGCCTAGGCAAGCCTAGATGCTCACGCAGTGTGGCGCCCTCGTAAGACCGCCGGAAGAGGCCGCGCCGCTGCAACTCCGGCACCACCTTGATGACGAAATCGTCGAGGCCTTCGCGCAGGAACGGGAACATCGCGTCGAAGCCGTCGCTGGCTTCCTCGGCGAGCCATTGTTCCATCTCGTCGGCAATCTGCGTCGCGGTTGCCGCAGTCAGCCCTAACAGTCGCAGCATCTTTGGCGGATAGTCTGCTGAGTCGAGTTCACATATTCGGCACGCTATCATGCATGCATTGAGCAATGCACGGCATCAACAGGAGAATCGTATGGCCGGACCTCACGAAAGCGTCAACATGGCGTTGTTCTGCGACTTCGAGAACGTCGCGATAGGTGTACGCGATGCCAAGTACGAGAGGTTCGACATCAGGCCGGTTCTTGAGCGTCTACTACTAAAGGGAAGCATCGTCGTCAAGAAAGCCTATTGCGACTGGGACCGTTACAAGGGCTTCAAGGCGTCGATGCATGAAGCCAGTTTCGAATTAATCGAAATTCCGCATGTGCGCCAATCCGGCAAGAATTCGGCCGATATCCGTCTTGTCGTCGATGCCCTCGACCTTTGCTACACCAAGTCACATGTCGATACTTTCGTGATTATCAGCGGGGACTCCGACTTCTCACCACTGGTTTCCAAGCTACGAGAAAACGCGAGGAAGGTGATCGGCATCGGCGTTAAGCAGTCCACTTCCGACTTGCTTGTCGCAAACTGCGACGAATTCATCTTCTACGACGATCTGGTCCGGGAGCAGCAACGCGCAAGCGCTAAGCAAGAAGCGCGTGAAGCAAAGCGTATGTCAGAAGAGGATCGCCAGCCGAAAGAGGAAGTCGAGGCGCGTAGGTCGCAGGCGATCGCCATCGCGGCAGAAACCTTCGAGGCGCTTTCCCTCGAACGTGGCGAAAGCGGCAAGATCTGGGCGTCGGTGCTTAAGAGCGCGATCAAGCGACGCAAGCCTGGCTTCAGCGAGACTCAGTACGGGTTTAGGGCGTTCGGTAACCTGCTCGAGGAGGCCCAAGTGCGTGGCGTCTTCGCCGTGGGACGTGACGACAAAAACGGCGCCTTCGTTGCTCGTTCGTACGCCACGACTGCGAAAGACGCGGGACAAACGGCTGCACCGGCCGTTACGAGAGAACACAACAAGGCCGATACGGGAAGGTCCGAGGATACGCAGAAAGCGCCGCCGGTGAATCGCCCAGAAGCGGATGCGGTCGCTCTGAGCAGGACGTCTGAACCCCCGAAGGAACCGAAGAAAGAGAAAGCGTCCGGGCAGCGCCGCGCTAAGATGACCGCAGCAACCGCATCCGCGCTGGAGACGGCCGACAGTCAGGGCGATAAGCAGTCAGTACAGGGAGCGATCGCCGAGAAACAGCCGGCGAAGCGCTTGCGCAAATCGACTTCTCGAAGCCGCGCTTCACGCAAAGACGTTGAGAGCACCACGGATGAGTGACGGCAAAAATATACCGTTTCAGCAGCTCACTGGTAACGTTTCCAACGGAAGCGCGCCGCTGTAAAGGTGGCGAAGCACGGAGACGCCGGTGGCACGGCGAACTTAGGGTGCCTGCGGGCTACTGTGAACCTCGCAGCCCGTGCGGTGAGGTTGCCGATCTAGCCGTCTGCTAGTCCCCAGCCCGCGAGTACACACAGGATTGCGTCCGCGCTGCCCCCGCCGCGCTTCGTCCGCCCGTCCAAGCCAGTGTGGCAGCGAGGACGATCACGCACCCGGTATCGACGCTCTAACAGCGGTTACACCTAATTGCCGTCGGCCGATGAGGGCATCGGACTCGCGCCGATCGCTTCCCATCTGGGGCTTCGCGCGCTTTCGAAGCTGGACAACTCCTTTAGCGGGGTTACGCTGAATCGCGCCGCTACGGGCCGTCCCCGACGGAGGCGCTCGCTCTAAACAGCGCACGAACGCCGGGCCGCAAGCGTGATAAGTCGTATTATCACGATCTGGTCGTGACGGCCGAGACGGTTCCTGGCAGGGCCGGGCATGCCGGCACGGGCAGCCGTTCCTGGCCGGCCGAATGGGCGCGTCCCCCAAGCGGCGAGGTTCCGAGCGCGTCCAGTACCCCGGTTGGCGACGTTCTGCGCACACATGGTCGCCGACGTTCGCCCTAAGACTTCGATATCAGGTGGCAGAGGACATCTGCCAGACACGCGAACGAGTGGGCCACCATGCGCGGTCCACGAGGCTCTAGAGTTGCGCTTCCCGGAAGTCTGTTTAATCCGGCCGGAAGTTGCCAACCACTCCGCCAAACGCGGCATGGCGTCATAGGGTCGGCCCAGCGATCGCCGCAGACCGCTATCGCGACCGGATGCTCGCGTCCCGCGCAACCATCGGCAGACCATCCTCAGTTTGATCGCAGAGTACGCGAGGTTTTGACTGAAGGCCGTTACCACGTGGTAGCGCGATCTTCGTTGCGTGATTCGCGACTGTTAAGGACATTGCGAAAAGTTGATAGAAAGGGGAATAGTGATGTCAACGCAACCATCCTTCACCGCGCCGTATACCCCCCATCGACCGCCAGCGAAACCCCGCTGATCATCGACGCCGCATCGCTCAGCAAGAACAGAACAGGCGCCACGACTTCCTCTGGCTCCGCGAACCGTCCGAGCGGAATTGCCTGAAGCATCGGCTGGCTCTTGACCGGATCGCTCCAGGCAAAGCGTGCCATCGGCGTGAGCGTGACCGTCGGATTGACACTGTTGACGCGGATGCCATGCCGTCCGAGTTCGATGCAAAGCACGCGAGTAATCGAATCCAGTGCCGCTTTCGATGCGCAATAGCTGAGATGGTCCGGCAAGCCGACGAGCGACGCCTGACTCGACACGTTCACAATGCTGCCGCCACGGCCGACCATCTTTAGCGCGATGGCTCGGGCGACCAGCGCGGCGCCTCGGGCATTGACGGCCATCACGCGGTCGAATGCGTCCGCGTCGAATTCGAGCGCCGGTTCGAGCGATGCAATGCCCGCGCAGTTCACGAGACCATCGAACGCATCGAACGGCTCCAGCGCCGCATCGATGACCGAACGATGCGCGCCCACGTCGAGCCGCAGCGTCGCGCAGCCCGTTTCGTTCGCGAGCGTATCGAGCGCGGCGGTATCGCGTCCCGCCGCGACGACACGTGCGCCGCAACGCGCCAGCGTCTGCGCGCAGGCACGCCCGATCCCGCTCGATGCACCCGTCACCAGAACGCGCTTGCCGCTAAAGTCGAACTCGGTTTTCATATCGATTGCAACCTGTGCATGGATGGCATGAGCGCCGGATAAAGCGCCGTGTAGACATCGAAATAATCGGCATAACGGGCCACGCGTGCAGCGTCCGGCCGCGCCCGCTCGATGAGCGTCGACCAGCCGGTTTGCGCGGTATCGGGCGTCACCAGTCCGGTGCCGACTGCCGCGAGCAGCGCCGCGCCCAACGCGGCTTCCACTTCCTCGCCGATCGTCCAGACAGGAAAGCCGGTGACGTCCGCGATGATCTGCATCCACAGAGGCGAATGCGCGGCGCCGCCCACGACGATCAGCTTGTCGTCGAGCAGTTTCGAGCCCTTTCGTCCCGCCTCAATGTTGTGCTTGAGCGCGAAGGAAACGCCCTCGAGCACGGCCCGGTAGAGATGCGCGCGCGTGTGCGCGAGACTCAGGCCGACGAACGCGCCGCTCGCCTTCGCATCCCAGACCGGACTGCGCTCGCCCATCAGATACGGCAGGAACATCGCGCCCTGCGCACCGGCCGGCACGGCGGCGGCGGCTTCCTCCAGCAGCACGTGCGGATCGCCGTGCGGCAACGCGCGCGCCGCCGCGATTTCTGCCTGACAGAACTGCTCGCGAAACCACGTCACTGACGCGCCCGCCGTGATCGCGCCGCCGAACACGTACAGATCGCGCGTGCCGTTGAATACGTGCGGCATCGACACGAGCCCATGACGCGCATCGACGTGCTGGTTGATGTAGCCCCAGCACATGCTCGTGCCGATCATCGCGACATGCTGACCCGCGCGCGCCACGCCGGCCGCGAAGGTCGCCACGGCCGCATCGACGCCGCCCGCGACCACCGGCGTGCCCGCCGCCAGGCCCCATCGCGCGGCCCATTGCGGCAGCAGCCCGCCGACGATATCGGTCGATTCGACGAGCCGCTGCGGCATCATGCGCGCGGGGATGCCGAGCGCGTCGAGCATCTCGGCGGACCAGCCGCGCCGCGCGACGTCATACAAGCCGCCGATGTTTCCCGCCGAACTGTGATCGACCGCGATCTCCCCGGTGAGACGATGAATGACGTACGCGTTCGGCGGCAGGAAATAACGCGTCTTCGCCCACACGTCCGGACGATGCTCGCGCAGCCACAGCATTTTCGTGAAACCGTAATAGCTGTCGACGCCATTGCCGGTGATCGCCTGCAATCGATCGAGATCGACTTGCTCGCGCACGCGATCGGCTTCTCCGGTCGCGCGCCGGTCCATCCAGATGAGACAGGGATGCAGCGGTTCGATCGCTTCATCCACCGGGATGCCCGAGCCGCCGTAAAGACTGCTCACGCACACGCCGCGAATCGATGCCGCATCGATGCCCTGCGCCACAGCCTCCGCCACGCAATGTGCGATGCATTCGTCGACGGCATCGAACCACACCGACGGCCATTGCTCGGCCCAAAGCGGCTTCGGCGTATCGGGCTGATAGCTGCTCGAATGCTTCGCGACGATGGCGCCATCGCGCCCGACGAGCAGCGCCTTGGTGCTCTGCGTGCCTATGTCCACGCCAATCACGTATTCCATCGCTTCTGTGTGCGTGATCACTGCGCACCGGCCGGCTTGAGCAACACCTTGATGGAATCGGTCGAATTCGCGACCTTGATCGCCTCGTCCCATTCCTCGAGCGAGAACCCATGCGTGACGATGCCTTTCGACGTGACGAGCCCGCGCGCGAGGAGATCGATCGCGATCGGATAGCAGTACGGTCCCAGATGCGCGCCGCGCACGTCCAGTTCCTTGCGGTCGCCGATAATCGACCAGTCCACCGTGGCATCCGCGCCGAACACGCTGAACTCGACGAAGCGCCCGAGCTTGCGGATGAGATCGAGACCTTGCGTCACGCCGATCGGCGCGCCGGTCGTTTCGATATATACGTCGCAGCCGTAGCCATCGGTCAGCGACTTGATCACGTCGAGCGCGTTCTCCTTCGTCGGATTGATGACCACGTCCGCGCCGTACTGTTTCGCGAGTTCGAGGCGCTCGTCGATGAGATCGATCACGACGAGTTTCTTCGGCGTCTTCAGATGCGCGACCTGCGTCATCATCAGACCGAGCGGACCCGCCCCCGCGATGACCACGACATCATCCAGTTGAACGTCGCCGCGATTGACCGTGTGGATTGCGCACGACAGCGGCTCGATGATCGCCGCATCTTCGAGCGATACCCCAAGCGGGATCTTGTGGACGAGCGCCGTCGGCGGAATACGCATGTACTCGGCCATGCCGCCATCGGCGACTTCGCGCTGAAAGCCGAAGATGTTGTGGACTTCGCACATCCAGTACTGGCCCGACTTGCAATAGCGGCATTTCCCGCAAGGCACGATCTGTTCCGCGATCACGCGATCGCCGACCTGCACGCCGAAATGCTCGGCCGCGCCCTCGCCCGCTTCCTCGACATAGCCGAAGAATTCGTGGCCCGGAATCACCGGCGCCTTCACCCACGGGCTCGGGCCGCCCCAGAACATTTTCGCGCCGGTGTAGCACTTGCAGTCGCTTGCGCAGATGCCGCAGGCGGCGATCCGGAGTACGAGTTCGTTGCGGCCGGCGCGCGGCTTCGTCACCTGTTCGACGCGGTAATCCTCGGGCGCGTGGCACACGATGGCGGTCATCCGGGACTCGGTGTTCTGTGTCGTCATATGTCTCTCGTTGAAGTTCGCAGCTTGAGGAGATCAGCGCGAGCGTTCGCGGCTGATATAGATCGCGAGCAGGATGATTCCGCCCTTGATCACGTTCTGTACGTACGGATTCACGCCGATCATGTTCAGGCCGTTGTTCAGCACCCCTAGCAACAGCGCGCCGACGAGCGTGCCGAGGATCGATCCGCGTCCGCCGGATATCGACGTGCCGCCGAGCACCACCGCCGCGATCGCGTCGAGTTCGAAGCCGACGCCCGCGTTCGGCTGGCCGCTCATCAGACGCCCGGTCAGCACGATTGCGGCGAACGCGGACGTAAGCCCGGACAGCGTGTAGACGATCAGCTTCACACGGGCCACGCGCACGCCCGACAAGCGCGTGGCCTGTTCGTTGCCGCCGATCGCATAGACGTAACGGCCGAACGGCATGCGGTCGAGCAGCAGCCAGGCGATCAGATAGACGGCGAGCATGATGAGAACCGGCGCCTGAATGCCGAGCACTTTGCCGCTGCCGAAGAAGCTGACCCAGTCGGGCAAACCGTCGATCGGATAGCCGCCGGTATAGATGAGACCGAGGCCGCGCGCGATGCCCATCGTCGCGAGCGTGACGATGATCGGCGGCATGCGCGCGAACGCCACGAAGAAGCCGTTGGCGACGCCGAAGCCGAGTCCGACCGCGACGCCCGTTAGCAAGGCCGCGACCGCGTTCAGGCCCGAGACCATCAATCCGGCCGCGATCGTGCCCGACAGCGCCATGACCGAACCGACCGACAGATCGATACCGCCCGTGAGAATCACGCAGGTCATGCCGACCGCGATGATCGCGTTGATCGACACTTGCCGCAGCACGTTTTCGAGGTTCGCGGCGGACAGGAAACTGGAACTCGCTACCATCATCACGATACAGACGACGATCAGGCCGATGAGCGGATAGAAGAGCGTCGAACGTCTGAAGCTCGCGAAGCGCGAGCCTGCGCTGCCGTGCGTGCTGGCGGCGGCGACGTTACGTGAGTTCGGAGAAGATGTGTCAGGCGTGTTCATGTGTCGCTCCGCGTGCCCCGGCTGTTGCATAGGTCATGACCGTGTTCGAATCGATCGCGTCGCCGCTCAGGATCGCCTCGATGCGTCCCTGCCGGAACACACAGACGCGGTCGCACATGCCGACGATCTCCGGCAACTCCGACGAGATCATGATGATCGAGTAGCCGCGCGCGGTGAGTTCGCGCATCAGCCCGTAGATTTCCGCTTTCGCGCCGACGTCGATGCCGCGCGTCGGTTCGTCGAAGACGAGGATGCGCGTGTGATGATTCAGCCAGCGCGCGATCACAACTTTCTGCTGGTTTCCGCCCGACAGCGTCGCGACTTCGGTGTGCATCGACGGCGCCTTCACGCCGACGCGTTTCATGATCTCCGCCGTCGTGCGAGCCTCGATGCGGTGATTCAAGAACCAGCGCAGCGAGCGATACTTGCCGAGGTTGTTCAGCGAGATGTTGTCGCGGATCGAGAACGAAGTGACGAGCCCTTCCGTCTTGCGGCTCTCGGGCAGAATGCCGATGCCTGAACGGAGCGCATCGGCGGGGTCCGATAGTTTCGCCATCGCGCCGTGCACGCGAATCTCCTTCGCATGAACCGGCTCCGCGCCGATCACGGCAAGCGCAGTCTCCGTGCGGCCCGAACCCACGAGCCCCGCGAAGCCGAGAATCTCGCCCTCGCGCAACGTGAACGCATTGACCGGACCGTCCTTCGTGATCTGCAGCGAGCTCACGTCGAGCACGGTCCTGGCATCGTCGCGTAACTCGGGCTTCGGCGGAAAGCTGCTCTCGATGCGCCGTCCGACCATCATCTCCACGAGCCGTTCGACATCGGTCTTTGCCACGTCTGTCATGCCGACATACTGGCCGTCGCGCAGCACGGTGATGCGGTCGCAGACATCGAAAATCTCTTCCAGATGATGCGAGATGAAGATCATCGCCACGCCCTGCTGCTTCAACTGCCGCATGATCGTGAACAGATGATCGGCCTCGGCGGGCGTCAGCGTGGCGGTCGGCTCGTCGAGAATCAGAATGCGCGCGTTGAGCGACAACGCCTTGCCGATCTCGACGAACTGCTGCTGCGCCACCGACAGCGTACGGATAGGCACATCCAGATCGATGCCAACGCCGAGGCGCGCAAAGATATGCGCGGCTTCACGGCGCATGGCGGCGCGGTCGCGCGTGCGCCAGACCGTGCGGCGCTCGCGGCCCAGAAAGATGTTGTCGATCGCGTTAAGGTACGGAATCAGGCTGAATTCCTGAAACACGATACCCACGCCCGCCGACACCGCATCGTGATAGTTGTCGAACTGACGCGTCTGCCCGTCGATCTCGATCTCGCCCGAGTCCGGCTGATAGATCCCGCAAAGGATCTTCATCAACGTCGATTTCCCCGCGCCGTTCTCGCCGAGCAGGGCGTGAATTTCGCCACGCGCGATCTCGATGTGAATGTCCTGCAGCGCCTTCACGCCGGGAAAGCTCTTCGTGATGTGCTTGAGCCTGAGAATGGTGTCCATCTGCGCCTCTTTCGGGCGGACGGCGGGCCGTCCGCACACATCGCGTTTTACCAGGTGAAGCCCTTGGCGTTGTCCTTGTCGACCACCTTCACGTCGACCGGCACGGCCTTCGGCACGGTCGCGCCCCACTTCTTGGCCAATGCGACGCCGAGCGCGATGCGAACCTGATCGGCCGGGAACTGCGCCGTCGTTTCGATGAACTTCGAGTTCGGCTTCTGGATCGCATCGACCGCTTCGGGCGCGCCATCGACGCTCGTCAGCTTGATGTCCTTGCCCGACGACGTAATGGCCGAGAGCGAACCCATCGCGCCGCCGTCGTTGACGCTGAAGATGCCCTTCAGGTTCGGATGCGCGGAGATCATGTTCTCCGTCACCGACAGAGCGGTCGCGCGCTCCTGCTTGCCGTTCTGCGTATCGACGAGCTTTACGTTCGGGAACTTCGCGAGCCCCGCCTTGCAGCCGCGCACGCGTTCGAGAATCGGCACGACGGGAATGCCGTCGAGGATGGCCACTTCGCCGCTGCCACCGATCGCTTTCGCCAGGTATTCGCACGACATCACGCCAGCGTCGTAGTTCTTCGAGCCGACGAAGGAGTCGACGGGACCGTTGGCGTTCGCATCGACCGCAACGACGACCGCGCCCGCTTTCTTCGCCGCCGTGACGGCCGATTGAATGCCGGTCGAATCGGTGGGATTGACGAGCAGAATGTCGATCTTCTTCTGCAGCATGTCTTCGACGTCGCTGACCTGCTTGCTGACGTCATGGTGTGCGTCGGTGACGACGACCTTCGCGCCGATCGAATTCGCCGCTTCGTTCAGCGCCTTTTGCATCGTGACGAAATACGGGTTGTTCATTTCCTGAAAGGTCATGCCGATCGTGAGCGGTGCTGCCGCGTGTGCGACACCGCAAAGCGCGCCCGAAAAGGCAAGCGTGCCGATCAACGCGCCCCGGCGCAGCGACGAAACGGACAGGCGGTTCATAGTTGTGTCTCCTAACTAGTTTGCACTTCTTCAGGGTGAATGAAGCCCTCGCGCGAGCGATGGGCGAATCTCGACAAGACGGCTGCTGTACGGCGAAAAGAGCGCGAGCGTGCGCGCGAGTTACGCGTTACGTGGGCGAGGATCGCATTCGTCGTTCGACGGACGACGCGTAGCCGGCGGCCGTGTGTCCCGGCGACACATGCTCCGGGCTGCCTTCCGACGGCGCGTTCAGGTTGACTTCCCGGCTGCGCGCATTGATCCGCTGCAGCGCGCGGAACTCGGACGGCGTCATTCCTTTAGCCGCCCGGAACTGCCGATTGAAGTTGGACACGTTATTGAAGCCGGCCTGAAAACAGATCTGCGTGATGTTGATTTCGTCGGCGAGCAGCATGTGACACGCCGCTTCGATACGCAGGCGGTTCACGTACTGAACGAACGTCGCGCCCGTATGGCGATGAAACGCGCGCGAGAATGCGCTGACGCTCTGTCCGGCGAGCCCGGCGAGATCGGACTCGCGCAGATCCGACGCCAGATTCTTGCCGATGTGCGCAAGCACATGACCAAACCGCTTGGACGAAGCGACATTTTGCTCGTAAGCGATGCTCGCGAGGAGCGTCTGTTCCTTCGCATCGCAAAGGCATTCGAGAATACGAAGGAACAGCGAAATGCGCCGGATGCCGCGCGCCGTCAACAGTTCTTCGAACAGCGGCGCGACCACCGCGCTCGTCTGCGAGTCGAACAAAATACCGCGACGTGCGTTGTCGAGCAACGGTTGGGCATCGCGGCACTCGGGGAATGCTTCCATGCAGCGCTTGACGAAGTCCGTGCCGAACTGGATCACGAGATTGCGCCGCTCCACGTATTCGCCATCCGGCACTTCGCTGACCCAGTTGTGCGGAAGATTCTCTCCCATCAGAACGAGGTTGCCCGGGCCGAAGGAGCCGACATGATCTCCGACGAAGAACTTGCCGTGCGTGGCGACGATCAACTGCAGCTCGAATTCCGGATGGAAGTGCCAGCGCACCGTCTTGTACGGATAGCCGTGCGACCAGGCCTTGAAGGACTCGCCGTGTCGAACGTCGACCACCTCTAGATCGGGGTGCCTCATGAAGCCGTCTCCATTCTCTTTTATGCCGGCTGCTTTTTGCCACTTTCGGGGCGCCGGCTATTGACGCCAATTTAGATCGGTCAGTGTCGCGCTTCTACCAACTTTTCGCCTCTTTTTATGTACTATTTTGCACGCATGGAGGGTCCTTGCGTCTCGACAGCAAATTGTGCGACGCAAAAATCTTCAGCTCCAGTATTTTCTTGATCGGCGGCGAAGCGTGGTTTCCGCCGATTCTGGCCACTTGCTCACTTCTTCTAGTGAATGCCGGGGTGAATACGCTGCCGGCGCGAAGCGGCTTCGACGCACGAGGGAGCGCGAGCGGTGCCGCAGCGTTGGCGAAAAGCGGGTCAGTGACCAGAGAAGCGCTTTCCGCACAGGTCAGTACTATCATTCACGCTGAAAGACCGAGCCGAGATCGTGGCTCAGCGAATGAGGTCCAGTGCGCGCGGGCAAGTGCCGTGCGAACACATCGAGCGGTGACGACCATGGCGCGACTATTATCGGTGAATGTCGGGCTTCCGCGCGACATCGAGTGGAAAGGCCGCACGGTGCATACCGGCATCTGGAAACAACCCGTGCGCGGCCGATGCCGCGTCGGACGGCTGAACCTCGATGGCGACGGCCAGGGCGATCTCGCGGGCCACGGCGGCGAGCAGCGCGCCGTCTTCGTCTACCAGATCGAATCGTCGCGCTACTGGCAGACGGAGCTGAAACGCAACGACCTTGCCTTCGGACAGTTCGGCGAAAATTTTACGATCGAAGGACTGCCCGATTCCGATGTGTGCATTGGCGACCGCTATCGCATCGGCAGCGCGCTGTTCGAGGTGACGCAGCCCCGCGTGACCTGCTATCGCGTCGGCATCCGCATGAACGAACCGCGGATGCCCGCCCTGCTCACATCGAGCGGACGACCCGGCTTTTACTTGCGCGTCCTTCAAGAAGGCGACGTGGGCGCGGGCGACGAGATCGTGAAGATGGGCGAAGCCGAAGAGCGCATGAGCGTCACGCAAGTCAATGCGCTGCTTTACTCGGCCCATCATCCGCGTGATCTACTGGAGCGAGCATTGCGGATCGAAGCGCTGTCGCCGGGGTGGCGGCGGTCTTTCGAGGCGCTTCTGAAAGACGGCGCGAAGGGCGGAAATCCCGGGCTCGCGGCGGCATCGACGGCGAATGCCGCATCACCGGGTTTCCGGCCACTCAGGGTCTCCGCAGTCAAACCGGAATCCGCCGACGTGCTCTCGTTCAGCTTCACAAGCGCGGATGGTCAGCCGCTGCCCCCCGCTCTGCCTGGCCAATATCTGGTGTTGCGTCTGCAGCGAACGGCCGGCGGACCGCCGCTTTACCGCAGTTATTCGATTTCAGGCGGGCCTTCGCCGGAGAGCTACCGGATCAGCGTGAAGATCGAGCCGGATGGCGCAGCCGGGTCTTATCTCCAGCAACACGTGAGCGTGGGCGATACGATCGACGTCAGCGCGCCGCGCGGCAGCTTCGTTCTGAAGCCGGGCGACGGACCCGTCGTGCTGCTCAGCGCGGGCATCGGCGCGACGCCGGTTCTTTCGATGCTGCATGCGCTGTCGGCGGCGCGCTCGACGCGTCCGGTGTTGTGGATGCACGCCGCGCGCGATGGCCAGCATCATCCGTTCGCCGCCGAAGTTCGCGCTCTGGTGTCCAGGCTCCCCCACGGACGCAGTCACGTCTGTTACAGCAAGCCTGCCGCGGGCGACCGCGATGGCGTGGATTTCGATGCGACGGGGCGCCTGTCGCAAGCGGTTCTGAGCGTGGCCGGTATCACGCGCGACGCGGACATCTATCTCTGCGGACCGTCGCGCTTCATGGACGATACGAAAGCGGCGCTCGCCGGCATAGGCATCCCGCCGGAACGGATTCATGCCGAAACATTCAACGGCGGAGAACCGCTGAATCCGGGCATCGTCGCAGCGGCGAAAGGCAGTCCACATGTGCCCAAAGACGACGCTGACACCGGGCCGCTGGTGTCGTTCGCGAAGAGCGGCATCGCCGCGCACTGGGATCGGTCGGTCTACCAGAGCGTTCTCGAACTTGCGGAAGCCTGCGACGTTCCGGTGCGGTGGTCGTGCCGCTCGGGTGTCTGTCACAACTGCGAGAGCGGCCTGGTGTCGGGCACGGTAGCCTATGAGCCGGAGCCGCTCGACCGACCCGCCGAAGGCAATCTGTTGATCTGCTGCGCGCGGCCGGTTCGGGACATCGTCGTCGATCTCTAAGCTGGAGGCTGTTCGACCCGCACGACGGAAGCATGCGGGAAGATTCAGCCTAGAACAGTCGTTGCTCGACCCGGCACATCAGGATGACCGACCCAACGCCAGAAGATCCGGAATCATCGTCTTTGCATGCGTAATGAGCATGCCATGCGGGAAGCCTCCCACCGCGCCCCAGTTCTTGCGATTTTTGCTTAACACACCGACCTGCGGTTCGATGGGAAGCGCGACTGTCTCAGTTCAATCAAAGGACACTTCGGAGGCCTAATAAAGTGCATGATGGCTTACCAACTTCCCTCGCTCCAAGCCTGCCCGATCAGATGAGCAAACGAAAAGTTGAGAAGCAACAGAGTCCGGCAGATTGCCTTGCGCATCCAGGGCTCTTGCGCACCGGCGCTGGGCGATGGGGCGCCTGAAGCGCTTCGCCGGTTCCGCGCCACGCGCATGCCATTAACAAGCTAATGATTAAGGCGACAATGCGAACGCGAGGATGACGCGCCGAGCCATTGCAAGTGTCGGTCACGCCGGCCGGAACGGGTCTTAGCTACTCCGCTCACGATGACCAATGCTCACCAGCTTCGCGCCGAGTCGCCTTGCGAGCGCTTCGCCGCCTTGCTCCATGACGTAATCGTGATTCCATTCGAAGAGCGGGCGCGCCACGGGAGCGAGCAGATTCATCCAGCCACGGCCGGTGCGCACGCGCCAGTCGTATCGGACGGCGGTGAGCTCATCGCTCGATGAGAACGTCCAGCGCCCGATCCCCTCCACATCGCCGCTCGCCACGCCCTCGAGCAACACCAGCGGCTTAACCCGCGTGACGCGCATATCGAAGCGCACGCGATACGGCAGGCGACCCCTCCACACGTAACGATGCAATGCGCCCACGCCATCGGCCGCGCCGCTTTCCACTTCGCTCACACGCTCGACGCAGGTCCACCATTGCGGCCACGCAGCCGGATCGTGAACGGCGTCCCATACCGCCTGAATCGGCGCCCCGATCTTCCAGACGGTAATGAACCAATATTCGCTCGCGTGCACGATCGCCTCCAGAGCGCTCACTTTCCGTTCGCATCCGGCTCAATGGCCTCGTCGGGTGCCCAGCCGCAGCCGAGCGCGTTGAGCCGTGACTTGCAGCATCGCTGCGGCCTATTCCCGCGGCTACCCTTTCCAGCACGTCGCTTTAACTTCCCGACTGCGCCTCTTGTCGAGGAGGATAGTAGATCATATCCAAGTCTCCGCAACCCGCCGTGGAGTCGGGCACTTCGTTGGCTCGCTGGTTCAGGCTCTCTGATACCGTGGGCGCAAGAAAGCCCAGGACCATCGGCGCTGGGCAAGCCATCGGCTTCGCCGGTGGGAGGTGTCGAATAGCAAACCGACCGTCTGTCGCGGCCGAAAAGAGTGGCCGGAATAGGCAGGTGCAATGCCGTTGCCGGTGTGTGCCGGGCTACCCGAAGTCGACCAGGCGTCAGCGACGTCCGTAGCTGGTCTGCTCGTCCCGAGCCGCACCGGCGTTTCAGCGCTATTCCGCTGAAAATAAGCCCGCCGAGATCGAACGGGTCGCCGCTCGTCGCGGCGCGGGTTCGGCACTCACGCAAGCACCGCGGCCGGGACGGCCAGGCAGACGGGCAGGTTCGGCAGAAAGGTCCAGCGCCGCGAAACATGGGTGATATGAGCGCGCGAACGGAAGATCGGATGCTAGCAGCATCTCCCGGCTTCCTCGCCTTGAACCTATCGTGTCCGGTCCGTCTGAAAGACTTACGCTTGCATACGCGAGCAGGCCGCAATGGCTGACGGCAACGGATAGACGCGCCGTGTCTTGACGCGCGCTGGCGCCCACGTGTTACGCGGCAACTCGCCAGTCTGCGACGACCAACAATAGTGCCCCAATGTGTCGTGGGCAAACCGACAGTTCGCCCCGACGAGCCATGTGGACAGCGAGTGCCGGCGGGGACGTTTCTTTTAACTTCAGTGAGTTAGGCTCCGGACCGCTGTGTCGCGGACTGCGTGGCACGGAACCTGTGATGAAGGGGGCGAGCGTCGCGGTACGCGCTCAATTCTCCCGGCCTTCGGGCCTTACTGAAATAGGTGATCAAAATGAGCGCTCTGAACATTGTCGACCTCCGCCACGAGGAGGAGCTTTCCGCGACCGAGATGGCACGGGTAATCGGAGGGCATGACGTGGAGAAGGAAAAGGCACTTGTCGAGCTATGGGGTGTCATTCACTCAATGACTTCTTTGGAGGACGAGCCCGAGCCCGCTCCCCCGCATGTGCCCATGAAGCTTTAACCGTCGAGACGCGAGCCCGGTTCTCGGGGTCAAACGGCAAGCGAAAAAGGAACGACCGCAAGGGCTGCATTCCGGCCGTTGCGGTATGGGCTGAAGGGGCTCGGAAATGAGAATGATGCGCTTGAAGACGAAGCCGCTCGCAAGAAGCGGCGCCAAACCTCGACAACGTGCGAGAGATTGATCCGGCGAAGGTTGGAAGTGACGATTGACGCAAGGCGGGCAAGATGCTCGAACCCGCCGTTACCTCTGACTTGCTCGCGCGCGTGCCAGACCAATCGCATCCGGCGGACGCAGCGTGACTCTACGGCCTCGGCACGCGACGTGATCGCACTACCAGTCGGGCGGGCCCTAGCTTGGCGGCGCGCACTCAAGCCTGAGTTCGCTGCGAGGCGATGAGTCTTGGCACGCAGTCGACCATCGACTGGAGCATTCGGCGTCGACTCAATATCAAGAAGGCGGTGGCGCTCGGTGCGCAGGCGACGGCCATCGGGCGGTCGGCTAAGAAGGCAAGGATTCTCGCCGGCTCCTTCGATGCAAGCGAGGGGCCGGAACGGCCTTGTGTTGCAACGATAAGAGCATCGGGGACTACAAGATGGAGCCGCATTCCCAAAAGAACCGCCGACCCAACCTCGATCCTCGCCAATAGTCGCGATCGCATGCATGAAGACGGCCTGCGAACCGGTGCTCAATGCGATGTACACGACGTACGCGTCGAACGATTGCTTATGCCCGGGCAGCTTGCTGCCGTTGACCAGAAAGATGGTCATGCGCTTACGCTCCTGCGCAGTGCGTTGAGACAGTCGTTTCGATTGCCGGGTGTCGGAGACATAACACGGTTCAGAACGGCGAGATCGCCTATCGCGGAACGGGGATCCGGAGAGACGAATGAATTGCAAGCGCACGGCCGAATTCACAATCATGACTCTTCGCGATACCAATCAATTTGCAGGCGAGTGATCGAAAACTCTCGTGGGGAAGCAGCCTTTACCTGACGGTCAAGCAGATTAACTACCAGGCGCATGGCTCGTATTGCCCAGGCGTTTTGCGGGCCGCCTGCGCGGCCAATAGAGTGGCAGCGCTGGCGAGAGGTGAACGCCGTTCGAGGACGGCGCATTCACTGAAGCACTTTTCTCAACATGGAGTTTAGTCATGCCAACTGTCATCTCAGAAGGAACCGTCAGTGTTCGTCGCCGCCCAGTAGACTGGCTGGCGGGCGCACTCGTGATCATCGGCGCGCTGAATTGGGGCCTCGTCGGGCTCATGAAACTGGACCTCGTCGCGGCCATTTTCGGCGCGGAATCTCCGGGCGCACGCATCGTTTACATACTCGTGGACTTGCAGCGGTGTATTCGTTGATCCGGGCTTTCATGCCGGCGCGCGAGCATCACCTTGTGCATCATTGAACGGCGCGCCGCGAGGGTCATTGGACGCGCGGCACACCTCTCCAGAGGCGACGCTTATCGCGCGGTGCACAGGTGGGCCTTGACCTGGGTGGGCGCGTGATCACGTTGAACGCCAGTTGCGGCGCGAAATTCGACCGCGTCCTGCCTGAAGGCGAGCCGTACGTGGAGCCGCCATACTGCGAGTGGCCGAGTTCATCGCCCGTTGCGCCCGCTGGCCGGCCAGCGCCTCGACCTGGCACCGATCCTGATCACCGCCTGCGCCCACCACCGCCTGATTTACGTGAGTCATTCGGCTGCTGTGCTCCTCCCCTATGGTTCGACATCTAAATGGTGGGTACCATGCGTCAAGCATCTCTTGGTCACGCAACGCAACCGGTCATTCATGCGCTGTTATCGTAGATCCATCGTCCGCAACCTTCGACGCTCGCTGCTCGCCCATCCCGCGGCGGCAGAACGTCCGTTTGGGCCGGTCGCGATGAGCTACGATGAGCGTCAGTTTGGCTGAACCGTGACTGAGTCTCATCGACCCGCCGCAGTCGTTCGGTACCCCGCAAGCGGGAGGGTTGGTATTGGGATAATTCCGGCCACTTGCGCACCAGCGTCAGGCGCTCGCCATTTATATCCTCTTCCACTCAGGCGGATAGCAAGGCGGGCGCGAACTCGGTCGCAAGGCATCCCTCGACGAACGCGGCAAACTGACGTGCCTTGCTGCTTGCCATGCGCCCGGTCGGGTAGAGCGCGGACAAAGCGATCGTGGGCAGTTTCCAGTCGTCCATGACGGCCACGACCGCACCCGACTTCAGTTCCGGCGAGAACGCCCATTCTGACGCGACTGCCAATCCAAGGTCCGAAAACACCGCGGCGCGCAGCCCTTCCGTCGCGGAGATCTTGACGCGGCTTTGCAGTTTGATCGATTGCTCGACCGTCTCCTTTCGGAAGGTCCAGTCTTCGCCACCCTCAAGATCGCGCGTATAGACGACGGCGCGATGCCCGATTAGGTCCGCGGGCGTCGACGGCGTGCCGTGCTTCGCGAAGTACGCCGCAGTTGCAAGCACACGGCGTCGCGCTACACCGATGCGCCGCGCAGTCATATTCGAATCGGCGAGGTCACCCATCCGGAGCGCGAGATCAATGCCTTCTTCGATCAGATCGATATTGCGGTCATCGAGTACGAGGTCGATCTCGAGATCGGGATGCTGAGTCAGAAACTCAGGCAACCTCGGCACGACGTGCAGGCGTGCAAAACAAACGGCCGCCGAAACGCGAAGCCGGCCCGTGAGCCCTGCGGCCGTTCCGCGAGCAGCCAGCACGGCCTCACCTGATTCTTCGACTGCACGTTTCGCGCGCGCGTAGAAGTTTTGCCCGGCCTCCGTCGGTGTCAGTGCGCGCGTGGAACGCAGCAGCAATTTGACGCCGAGCCACTCTTCGAGTTGCGCAACGGCCTTGGACACGGCGGGCTGGCCGATATTGAAATGTCTTGCCGCCGCGGAAAAAGAGCCGGTGTCGACGACGCGGACATAGATTTCAAACGCCGCAAGGCGGTCCATGGGGATGCTCCTGAGTCTGACAGCAGATTAAGTGCTGACAGCGTACCTTACACGTCGGCGCGCGTCTGGACTGACCCTTCGCCTCAAAGCACCCCTGCGCAGGAAAATCGAGGCTTCGATCAGGTCAGATCAGTTCACGTACAGCCGTTTGACGAAGCGGCACCTGGGGCGCGCTGGACTGCAGCAACGACACAACGGTCAACGGCGGGATTCCACGAACCGCAAGCATCGCGCTTGCGCTCATTCGATTCGAACTTCGATTCGGCTCCGACGCGAAGCATCCCGAAGGCGCCATTTATCCCAATCTGAGAGTATGCCTATGCATGGACGGCCCTGCTCCGCCCTTGCGAAAGCCACTGATTGAAACCGGCGAACGGTGATTCTTGCATTGGTGGCCGGCGTCCTGCTGCTGCCCGACGTGACTGCGACCAGCAAGACGCTGTTTATCGTCGTGCTCGGCTGGGTGCCGTCGCCTTCGGCAATGTACCCGCCTTGCAAGTCTATGTCGTCAAGCAAGCCAGGCGTTTCGCACCCCATTCTGTCAACGTCGCATCGGGAATGAACATCGCCGCGTTCAATCTCGGCGTGGCCGGTGGTGCATGGACAGGCGGCGCGATCGTCAGCCATCTGGGCTCATGCATGCGCGCTGGATCGCATCGCTCGCCGTACTGTGCGCCTTGTGTTTGACCTGGGTCAGCGGCCGGATCGACGGGCGCGATGCTCGCCTCTTCTCGGATTCGAGCTGACTTATCCAGATCGGGCATAGGCCCTATTCCCATAGGGGCCTATTTCGTGCGGGCCGGAATCTCTACATTCGATCTCAACGCAACGCGTGACGCACCGGTCCCTTCGGTGCGCAACCCACTCTCAAAGGAATCGTCATGGCTAAGCTGTTCACATCCACAAAGGTCGGTGCCTATGACCTCAACCATCGCGTCGTTCTCGCTCCAATGACCCGCCTGCGCACCATCCAGCCGGGCGACATTCCAAGCCCGATGATGGCCGACTTCTATGGCCAGCGTGCTTCCGAAGGCGGACTTGTAATCATCGAAGCCGCAAGCATCTCTGAACACGCACGTTCCTATCTTGGCGCTGCGAGCATTTTCCATGACGGTCAGGATGCCGGTTGGAAGGCCATTGCAGATGCGGTCCACGCCAAGGGCGGTCTCGCATTCCTGCAGCTGATTCACGGCGGTCGTCAGAGCCACGTAGAAGTCAACGGCGGCAGCGCCCCAGTCGCGCCTTCAGCCGTGCCGTTCGAAGGCGTCGCATTGACCCGGGACGGCTTTGTGCCGGTGTCGCCGCATCGCGCCCTCGAAGTGGAAGAAATTGCGGGCATCGTAGAAGACTTCCGTCAGGCTGCGCGGCGCGCAAAGCGAGCCGGCTTTGGCGGCGTCGAGCTGCACGGCGCAAACGGCTATCTCGTCGACCAGTTCATCCAGGACGGCACGAATCAACGCACCGACGAATACGGCGGTCCGGTCGAGAACCGCGTGCGCTTCTTGCGCGAAGCGCTCGAAGCACTGATCTCGGTCTATGGCGCAGACCGCGTCGGGGTGCGGATCTCGCCGTCGGGCGAATGGGGCGGCATCTCGGACAGCGACCCGGTCGCGACCTTCAGCCATGTGGCGAAGGTGCTCGACGCGTACAAGATCGCATACCTTCATGTGATCGAACCACGTATCAAGGGCGATGACACTTTGCATCACGGCCAACCGGTGGTGGCGGCTGCGTATCTGCGCCCGCACTTCTCGGGTCCGATCATCGCTGCAGGGGGCTTTGATCGCGCGAGTGCCGTTGACGCTGTGAACTCGGGCGTCGCCGACCTCGTCGCCTTTGGACGCCACTTCTCGTCGAACCCGGACTTGCCGCAACGCCTCGCACACGATCTGCCACTGACGCCATATGTCCGCGCCGCTTTCTGGGGTGGCGGCGAAGCCCAGTACTCGGACTTCCTGACGTATGACGCGCAACAAGCGGCGCTTCGCAACGCTGAAGATGAAGAAAGCGCCGAGGCTGTTTGACCACCAGACCTTGGAGGCCAGCGTGACGCGATCGAGGCGCCACGGCTCGAGACGAGCCGGTCGCGCCATCTCAGGCCCCCGATGTCGCGCAAGCGCCGCCGGGGCCGTCTGGCGAACGCAAGCGCCGTCATCGCCGCAGGGTTGCTGGACAGGAGGAATATCGACGATGGGACACGACCTCGAAATACTGCAAGCTGACGCTGACGCTGACGCTGACGCGGCGGCGGAGCTCGCGATGACCGCCGCTTCGAACGCCGTGACTCGAGCGTTGCATGCGGGCGCCCAGGCGCCGTCGTTCGTGTTGCCCGACAAGCAAGGCAACAAGGTCGCACTCGATCACTTGCTGAGTTCGGCGCCCGTTGTGATCCACTTCTTGCGCGGATCATGGTGCACATTTGGCGAGGAGAGCCTTGCGCATTTTGCCGCGATGCACGCGCATATTGCTTTGACGGGAGCGAAGGCCGTCGCGATCGCCCCGCCGGATGCTTCGCCGCGCGAGGCCAGCCGACTGCCTGTCACGGAGCTTGTCGACCGGAATTTGCGAACGACCCGCGCTTTTGGTCTGACGTTCGATCTGCCCGAGGCACTGCGAAGCCGCTATCTTGACCTTGGGTATACGCCTCCAAAGCTCGGAGAGTCAGACCGCTTTCTAGTGCCGGTTCCAGCGACCTATCTTATCAACGAAGCCGGCGTGGTCGTGTTCGCGCATGTCGATTTCGACTATCGAAATGCACTGGACGGCGAATTGCTGATCCGAGTGCTCCACAAACTGCATACGCGTCGCAATACGCAGTCAGGCGTCGATTGAAACGGTCGCACGCATGTCGACCGATGTACTGCCAAAGTCCACCGTGTATCCCACCACGAATGCGAGCGTATGTCTCGACCATGTGACAGCTACGTATACGAACCTCCCCAAAATCCCGTATTCGTCCAGCGTCTAACGTCGTGCAGCCATGCTTGGCAAGCATGAAGCCAAGCCCAGAAAGTCGTTCTCGTCGATATGCTAAACCGCTAACCTGACTGCAGGAGATAGAGCGTCTTGCCTACTGGAAGACGCTCAGGTCTTCCACGCACTTTCCTATTCGCTGCGCATTGAGCGATGAAGCTCACGCACAACGGGAAGCGAAACTCTGGGGACGGTGTATCTCGCATCAATCAACTTTATCGGAGCTGCAAATGAACCAATCCGTAGTCCTTATCACTGGCGCCCTCACGGGTATTGGACGCGCAACCGCTTTTGCGTTCGCCCGTGCGGGCGCTCGCCTTGTCGTGTCGGGCCGTCGCTCTGCACAAGGTGAGGCACTCGAGGCCGAACTGCGCGAACTCGGCGCGGAAGCATTCTTCGTACAGGCTGACGTACGCCGCGACGAAGACGTGCGTCGCCTGGTCGATGAAACCGTTGCCCGCTTCGGCCGGCTCGACGTCGCGGTCAACAACGCGGGCACGGAAGGCCGGCCTGGGCCGGTGGTCGAGCAGACCGCCGAGAGCTACGCCGATACTTTCGATACCAACGTTCTTGGAACCCTGCTGAGTCTCAAGCACGAATTGCGCGTGATGAGCGCGCAGCAACGCGGCAGCATCATCAATATCTCTTCGACCTATGGTCACGAAGGCGCGGCGTTCGCTTCCGTGTATGCGGGCAGCAAGCACGCCGTGGAAGGCATTACGAAATCCGCCGCGCTCGAGGCTGCATCGGCGGGCGTGCGAGTCAATGCCGTCGCGCCCGGCCCCACCGACACGGGCATGCTGGACCGCTTCACGCGCACGCCGGAGAACAAGGCCGCGCTTGCCGCAACGGTTCCGCTCGCGCGAATCGGCAAGCCTGGCGACATCGCAGCAGCAGTGCTCTACCTGGCAAATGACAGTGCGGCGTTCGTCACCGGGCAGATTCTCACCGTCGATGGTGGGAAGACAGCGGGTTGAACGCTCGGCACATATTCGCACTCCGGCTTTGCCGGCGAAATGCATGTTATGGACACACCACCAATGAACACCGATCTCACGCTTTTTGAATCCAAGGCCTCTCCCAACTCTCGCAGGGTGCGTATCTTTCTTGCCGAGAAAGGCATCGAATTTCCAACGAAAGCGGTGGACCTCGGCGCGAAGGAGCAGTTCTCTGAGGCCTACGTCGCGATCAATCCTCGCCGGCAGGTCCCCACGCTCGTGCTGCGAGACGGTACCGCGATCGGCGAAGTTCCTGCAATCTGGCGCTACATCGAAGAAGCCTGCCCCGAAACGCCCACGTTGCTAGGCACGACGCCAACGACGAAGGCGCTCGTCACGATGTGGGAACGCCGTGCCGAACTGGATGGCTTTTCCGCCGTCATGGAGGGCGTCCGCAATGCCGTTGCCGGGCTGAAAGGCCGGGCGCTGTCCGGTCCGCATGCATATGAGCAGATTCCTGAGATCGTGGAGCGCAGCAAGTTGCGCGTCGCGAACTTCTTTGCGGATTTCAACGACCGCCTCAAGACAGTGCCGTTCGTCGCGGGCGATGCATTCTCGGTTGCGGACGTCACGACGCTCGTAACGATCGACTTCGCCGCTGGCGGCATGAAGCTCGGCATTCCCGCGGGATTCGATGCGCTACAGGCGTGGTATGACAAGGTCTCGGCCCGCCCATCGTCCAAGGCATGAGCAAGAGGCCGTCGTAGCAATACGATAGATGCCGCGCGCTCATTGTCCGCGCGCGCGGCTTCGGTGATTGCCCCGGTGCAGGTGAGCGCCGCGTCCACGTCCACAATGCGACCGCCTTCTCCGCACTGCCGCGTCGCGGGAAAGATGGCTTCTAGCGCGGCTTTCGCGGCAAATTCCGCGCACGGCCGCTTCCCGGCCAGTGACAGGGGTAATCGATGCAGGCAGCTGCGAGCCAGGAAGAGCCGGCCGGGCCGCTCTCGTAGCAGACGGCTCATCCGGTTTCGCCGCCTCGGGGAGCAGTTCCGCGGTGAACTGGTAGCCGCGCTTCGTCACCGTGCGTATGGCCGCCCCATCGTCTCCGCGCCCGGCGAAGCGCGGAAACCTGAGCTTCGACGGTCTTGTCTTCGACGACTCGGTCGTGCCACGCGCTTGCGAGAAATCGCCCTTGCTCAGAACGGAGCCGCGCGATTCCACCAAAAGCAGGAGCAGGTCGAACGCGCGGTCGCCGATCGCGACTCTGATTCCTCGGCGCACCACCTCCCGGCGGCGTGGCGCGACCAAGGTCGACCCGAAGGCGGAGTCATCGTGATGCTGCGTGAACCCGTCCATTCGGGCCTCCTCGTGACAAGGCAAAACAACCGGGGTCGACCTTGAAACCGGTACGCCTGCGATGGCATTTAGCGGCAGAAAAGAGCGAGCGGGGTGACCGGCTCAGCGCGCATCCGATTGTAGCGCCGGCCCGCGACGGAACGATGGCGCCTGCTACCTCCGTACAAGCACCACACCGTGGCTAGTAGTCCAGCCGCGCGCGATGCCACCGGCATTTGCCGGCTACTATTAGCGCGGCGGGCATCGGCTTGCGTCAGCACGTTTAAGCTAGTTTCAGCGCGTGGAAGACCGCACGCCGCAACCCTCACAGTTTCGATCCGCCATCGACGCGCAGTGTATCGCCCGTCACCCAGCGGGCTGCATCGGATGCGAGGAAAACCGCAGCTCCGGCGATGTCGTCGGGCTGGGCGACCCGCTTGAGCGCCTGAATGCCGAGCGTGAAGTCGCGGCCCGTAGCGGTCTTCGCGAAATTCGACATATCGGTTTCGACGACGCCCGGCGCGATGGCGTTGACGCGAATGCCGCGCTCACCGAGCGTGGACGCGAAGTGCCGCACGAGCGTATCGATCGCGCCCTTGGTCGCCGCGTAGGCCGAGAGGTTGTCGACGGCGCTGCGTGCCGCGAGCGACGACAGCAAGACGACGCTGCTGCCTTCGCCGAACATCGGCAGCAGTTGCTGCACGAGGAAGTACGGCGCGCGTACGTTGACCGCGAAAAGGTCATCGAAATCTTCGACGCTCGTCTCTTCGATGCTCGCCGCTTTCGAGATGCCCGCGTTCACGACGAGCACGTCCAGCCGGTCGCCGGCCAGCGCGCGAACCCGTTTCGCAAGCGCGTGCGGGCCATCCGCGGCGCGCAGATCGGCCGACACCTTGTCGGCCCGGCCGCCCGTGGCGCGAATAGCTTCGACGACCGCGTCGGCGGCGTCTTCGGCACGGCCGAAATGAACGAGCACGCGCGCGCCGGCCTTTGCCAACGCCAGCGCGATCGCCCGGCCGATACCGCGAGAAGCGCCTGTGACGAGCGCGGTTTTTCCGGTGAGAGTGGTCATGTCATTCTCCTGAGACTATGCGAGGAAAGGCGCCAGCGAGTGGGTTCAGGCGTGCGCCGGTTCCGAGAGAAATTGCGCGACGTGTGCGACGAAACGCTCGGGATACTGATACAGCGAGCCGTGATTGGCATCGGGATAGATAATCAGTTGGGCATCGGGGATGTGCTGCTGAAGAATCCACGAATTGATGGAATAGATGATCACGTCGTTGTCGCCGTTTACGACGAGCGTCGGTTGCGCAATGTCCTTCAGATACGCATACGGGTTCTCGCGCGCGGCACCCCATTTGGCGAGCGCGGCGAGTTGCGCGGGCGCGACCTTGTCGTTCGATTCCGGATCGCGATTTTCCCGGCGCAGACGAAACCGTTCAAGGAACGCTCGCCCCGCAGCCTGACTCGCGGCGGACGGCGCGAAGTGCACGCGCAGCCAGAGATGGTCGGGCTCGTCGTAGCTCAAGCTGAAAATTTCCTGTGCCTCCGGCGTGAGCGACGCCATGCCTTCGCCGCTGCGCGGACCGGTGCCGACGAGAATCAGCCGGCGCACGAGTCGCGGTCTTGTAATCGCGAGTTGCTGCGCGATGAGACCGCCCATCGAAAAACCGAGCACATCGACTTGTTTCAGTTCGAGCGCATCTATGAAGGCCGCCGCATTCGCCGCCATTTCCTCGATCGATTCAGGCACCGCGCCGGAAGTGCTGGAAACGCCCGCGTTATTGAACAGGATCACTTCCCGGCTCTGGGCGAGACCATCGGTGACGGCCGGGTCCCAGTGATCCATTGTGCCGTTGAAGTGAATGTTCATGACAAGCGGCACGCCTTGCGGATCGCCGAAACGACGGTACGCAAAACGGATGCCGTTCGCTTCCACGTATTGCGTTGGTGCGCTCTGGTGAGTATGGCGAGTCATGGCTGTGATCCTTGAAGTTCGGAGGGAAAGTGCGGGGCTCATATCTGTGACGTAGGGCCATTCGTCGATGCATTGCCTGCTGACGATCAAGGTATGCGCCTCTGCCTCGCTTGAGAACGACTTTCTGGGCAGTACGCCATGCACTACAGGCATGGCCCGCGCGAACGCCGCGGCGCGCGCCGTCGATTCGAAAACTTGTCGCCGAAAATCGGCAGTCAGCTGACGGACTGTGACGCGGCGGCCTCGTCCTGCAATTCGGCTTCGGCGCCGAGCGAACGGAGGTCACCGGCGAGTTGCACCCCGGCATCGGTACGGCGGCCGGAAACCATTACGCGGGCTTTTTCCCTCGCAAAATGCAATGGCCGTCGCGCGACCGATACCGGACAGCGCGCCGGTTACGAGAACCGCGCGAACGTTATTCTTTTCAGTGTCCTGATTGAATAGGAGCGGCAGCGGGTACTTCCGCAATCGAGTCCACGCGTTCCGGATAGAACGCGAGATGATCCCGTATCGCTTCCACAGCTTCATACGGGTCCTCGTACGTCCAGGCGGCGTTCGTCGCTTGCTCGCCTGCGGAGGGGATCGAGTAGTAGGCGCAGTCGCCTTTGTACGGGCAATACGTCGCGTGGCTGGTGCGTTCGAGCCGCGTCATGTCGACGTCCTTCCTTGGGATGTACAGCACGGCGGGATAGCGAGCTTCGCGCAACGTCAAGGCGTCGCTCGTATCGGCGATGACCGCGCCGCCTGCCGTGATCACCACTTGCGAGGCGTTACGTTCGATGGTGATGGGATGGCTGGCATCCGGGACTTTGATGGTTCTGGACATGACGGTACTCCTTTTACAAGTGAGCCTTCGGGTAGTCGGTTTGGTTCCGGGGGGCACGCGCATTCAACTGCCAGCAGCGGCTTCAGTAGCGGCGCGCGCGGGCCGGCCGAACAACATGATGCTCAGCATCGCGAGCACGCCTAATGCAGAGCCGGAGTACATCGCATCGAACAGGCCATAGTGATCGACGATCAGGCCGCCCGCGAGGGAGCCGAGCGCGATCGATATCTGAAAGACCGCGACGAACAGCGCCATGCCGCCCTCACGCATGTCGGGCGTGGCTCGCGCCATCCACATCTGCAACGCGACCGGCATTGCACCATAGGACACGCCCCACAGCGCGAGCGCCGCGATGGCCGATATCCGATGGATGCCAATCGCGGGCAGCGCCGCGACCGGGAGCGCGATGAAGAGGATCGTGGCGAGCAGCGTCGTGCGCACGTCGCGCTGTGCGCCCGCGCCGCCGAAGAAGTTGCCGAACAGGCCGATCAGCGTGTAGCCGAGCAGCAGCGAAGAGATTGTCTTGCCGTCGAAGCCCGAGACCGTTGCGAGGAACGGCGTCACATACGTGTACGTGGCGAACTGGCCGCAGAGGGCGAGCGTCATCGCCGCGAGGCCGGCGCGTCCAAAGCGCGTCGCCAGAATGCCCAGCAAGTCGCGACCTCTGATGCGCTGTACCACGCGAAGCTCGGGAAGCGCCGCGAACTGGATAAGCAGCGCGACGACGGACATCGCCAGCGCGGCTCCGAATGCGGCTCGCCAGCCGGCCAGTTCGCCGATCAGCGCGCCCGCAGGACCTCCGATCAGCATGCCGAGCGACACGCCTGCGAAAATCAACGAGGTTGCGCGCCCGACATGCCGCTCGGCCACGAGCCGCGCGCCGAGGCCCGCGCCGATGGCCCAGAATCCGCCGATACCGATACCGAACAATGCTCGCGCAAGAACAAGCACGAGGAAATTCGGCGCAAGCATGGCGACCAGGTTCGATGCCACGAGAATCATTCCCAAACCCTGCAGCACGCGGCGGCGATCGACGCGCCGCACCGCGACCGTCACCGCCGGCGCGGCAATGGCCGCCAGCAGGCCGGGCGCGCTGACCATCATGCCCGCCGCGCCTTCATTGACGGCAAGTCCGTGGCTGATATATCGCAGGAGCCCGACCGGAAGAAATTCAGTCGTGCAGAAGACGGTCGCGCTCAACGCAACCGAAAGGACGGCGAGCCACGCTGGTGCCTGCGTGGATCGACTGTTTTCGTTTCGATTCATGATTCTTATCCTTTTGGGTGGGACGGATATTGACGGTTCCTCTCAGCGCCCGGCGCGTTCACGTTCGCTTACGCGCACGATCTCGCCCGTGATCCAGCGCGCCGCGTCCGATGCCAAAAAGCTGATGATGCTGCCGACGTCATCGCCCCTGCTCTCACGCGCGTGGTCCGCCAACGCTGGCGTCGTCGTCCTCGCGTGAGCGTAACCTTCCGCCACGCCGTTGACGCGAATGCCGCGTCCGCCGAGAGCGAAGGCGAAGTGCCTGACCAGGGTTTCCATCGCGCCGCGGATCGCCGCGTCGACTGCGTGAAGTCCGCTCCCAGCCTCATGCGCCGGCAGCAAAAGAAACGTGACGTTGCTCCTCATGCACATGATGGGAAGCAACTGCTGAATGAGAAATAACGTAGCGCGGATGTCGAGCGCGAGCCGCTGATCGAATTCCTCGACGGACAGTTCGTCGGCGACGTCGCTCACCGACATGCCGGCGTTCGCGACAAGGATGTCGAGCCGCTCGCCCACAATCGCGCGGATCTGCCGTGCGAGCCGGTATGGGCCTTCGCGCGTTGACAGGTCGGCGGCGATCGCGCCGCATCGGCTCCCGATGCCGCGGATCTCGCGCACGACGCTCTCGGTTTCGCTTGCGCCGCGACCGTCGTGAACGATGACCTGCGCCCCGGCTCGCGCCAACGCCAGCGCGGCAGCCCGGCCGCTGCCGCGCGAAGCGCCCGTGACGACGGCGGTCTTTCCTGCGAGGGCATTCATGTCGTTTCCTTTTCGGCCTGCCTTTCCGATGGAGACGCACAGGATCGCGCCCCTGATGGAAACGAAAGATAATCGGGGCTTGCCGCCGCGAGAAAGACTTTATAAGCTGGCCCCCATACCTCACGGGCATGGACACGCACATGGAACTTCGCCACTTGCGGTACTTCATCGGCGTAGCAGAAGAGGGCAGCCTGACGGTGGCGGCCGAAAAACGGCTCCATACATCGCAGCCTTCACTGAGCAGACAGATTCGCGACCTCGAATATGAGGTCGGCGTTCAACTGCTGGTGCGCAGCGCGCGTGGCGTCGAACTGACCGATGCCGGCCGGGCATTCCTCGACCACGCGAGGCTCGCGCTGGCGCAAGTGAACGCAGCACGCGAGGCCGCGCGCCGCGCGGCGCGGCCCACCAAACCGGTCTTCGCGGTCGGGTTCCTGAGCGGGCAGGAAGTCGTCTGGCTCGCGGAAGCGACTCGCGCGCTGGCGGGCGATCTGCAGAACATTGACTTGACGGTATCGAGCGAGCACTCGCCCGATCTCGCGGAGGGATTGTCGATGGGACGGCTGGATATTGCCTTCATGCGTGCCGAGCCCGGCCAGCCGGCGCTGGAGTATGTGACCGTCGCGCGCGAGCCGTTCATCGTCGTGATGCCGAGCGACCATCGTCTTACGGCGCACAAGAAGGTAGACGTTCGTGAACTTGCTGGCGAGCTTTTCATCGGCGGATCGGAAGTCGCCGGTCCCATGCGTAGGGCCATCGAGCAATATCTCGCCGATAACGGCCTCGATATCGAACCGGCGCATCGCGTTCACAACCTGACGATGGCGTTGTCGCTGATCGCATCGACGCGCGGCGTCGCGTTGTTGCCGTCCTACGCGGAGAATTTCCTTCCCTGGTCGGTCACGAGCCGGCCGTTGAAGGGCGAAGCGCCGACGATCGATCTCGTCGTCGGCTACAACAGGACCAATCGTTCGCCGATCGTCGAGCTATTTCTTTCGCGGATCGATTCGATTCAAAAGTGACTTGGAAGAGACGTTTGGACCTCGCCTGGCACATCTGCCGACCGTTGACCGAAGCTTAAGGTCGAGCGGACGGTTGAGTGCTCCGTCACCCAACTTGCGCAGAGACTGCTATTGGCCGATATCGCCTCATCCAACGACCAGTCGACTCTTGACGTTGACGGCTTGCGTCACACGCCTTCGACAAGAACGGCGCGATCTAGCGCACCGGAACCGGTGCTGTGCAACCTCTTGTTAGGCCGGGCTTTCATACCACGTACGCGCGGCGTCGGTACACGGGAACTCCGCGATAACGACGCCCTCCGGCGCGTGGGCGATACGCGTCAGAACGATGAATTCCCCGGTGCGTTCCTGCTGGTCCGGCAGCCGTTTCGTCGTCGCCTTCGTTGCGCCGGGGCCGCTCCCGCTATCGACGGCGAGCGGCGTCTGCGTCGGCATGAACCAAGCGTCCGCTCGACGCGGCGACTCCGGGTCCTGCACTCGTCCCTCGCAATGCTGCGTTGACTCTTCGTCGAAGCCACTCGTCGAGAGCGCCTATGTCTACGACTGGCTTAAGGAACGCAGTCACGCCCAGTTCGCGCAGACGTTCAGCCTGGTCAACAAAGCCGGTCAGCATCAACAGCGGCAACTCGGGCTGGCTCTGCTGAAGATATTCGGCGAGATCGATCCCGGTCATATGGCCAGGCATTTGTACGTCCGAGATCACTGCGTCGAAGGCGTGCGGAGGCTGCAGCAGCCCGTACGCTTCATCCGCAGTCGATGCAAGCGATACTTCGTATCCGAGCGCAGAAAACATCGCTGCCTGCGCGTCGGCGACCATTTCGTCGTCTTCAACAACGAGCAGGTTGATGCTTTCGAACGGCTTGTCGGGCATCGGACTGTCGGCGGAACGACTTTCTTCTTGGGTGCTGCGACATCGGGCACGAGGCAGAAACAAGCTAACGACTGTGCCGCCTCCAGCAGCGGCAGCGATACTGCAATGTCCCCCCGACAACTCACAGAATGCCTGTACCTGAGACAGCCCTAGCCCGGTACCTTGCCCTGGCGGCTTGGTCGAAAAGAAAGGCTCGAACGCCCGTTTCGCCGTTGAGGGATCAATGCCCTTGCCGTTGTCGGTCAACGCAATTCTCACGAACCCTGTTCCTGACGGCGAGCCGAGCTCGTTCTCCGATTGGCCGACATTCGCCATTTCGAGAAGCAGCCGACCCCGTCCTGCCATGGCATCGCGGGCGTTAATTGCGATATTAAGAAGCGCTAGCTCGAACTCTGCCCGGTCAACGTGGATGTTCCAAAGTCCCTGTTCGACTTGGAGTACGACCACGACTCCTTCTCCAAGTGCCGAGCGCAGTAGCGCAATAGTGCTAGATGAGTCAGCGAGGTCGACCGTCTCAGGCCGTACCGGTTGCTTGCGCGAGACCGACAGTAACCGTCTGGTAAGGCGTTGTCCTCGTTGCACCGTATCGACGATTCCCTTCGTTGCGCTGCTGCCGCCTTTGGGATTAGTCCGGGCCTCAGCATGGGCGTACCCCAGGATCGCCATAAGGAGGTTATTGAAGTCGTGCGCCACGAGGGCAACCATGTTGCCAAGCGTCTCAAGTCGTTGACTTTCCCTTGCGGCCGATTCAACCGACGAACGCATGGCCGATTGTTCTTCCGCCAGCCGCCACAGTCGTTCCTCACGTCCGAGTCGTCTGAGTGAGAAGATCAACAACAAGAGCAGCGCCGCTGACGGCACGGCCGTGGCTAGGGCCACCCTCAAAAACTGTGCGAACCACGCTGATCGAAGCGAACTGATCGCGATACCCGCGGTGACGAAGGCGTCGTAATTCCCCACGCGCCTGAACGCCAAAACCTTTTCCTCGCCGTCAACGCTCGACACCATCCTTACCATGCCAGCATCGCGACCACTGGCAAGCAGCCGGTAGAAGGGAGTATCCCTCGAAATCCGTTCTGGTCGGGCAGCCGCACGGGGCGCCCAGCCAAGCACCGCACCGTCGCCACGGATCAAGCCAAAGGTGATTGGGTTGTCATCCGCTAGCTGACTATAGAAATTCTCGAAGTACGCCGCTGACATGGAGATCGACACAACTCCGGCGAACGTTCCGTCGGCCCGGACGTCACCTTTCATGACGTTGAACGTTGCATTGCCGGTCACTCGCCCCTTCAACGGGCCGGATACATACAGCTTGGTCGGGTTCGCGCTTGCGTCACGGAAGTCAGCGCGATCGACAATGCTTAGATCGGGCGTCGGATAGGCAATACTCGTCGCAGCTAGTCGTCCTTCGGCCGTCCAGACCGACAATGCGTCGACCTGCGAATAGCCGTTCACTAGGCGCCTGAGGTAATCGTAGAGACCTCGGTTACGCTCGTCACGAACGAAGGCGTCGCGGCTGTCCTCCTGCAGCGTGTCGAGGACTCGCGCGGCCAGGGCACTGTCTATGTCGAATACCTTTTGCGCGTGTTCCTCGGCAATGTACGTGGAACGCTCAGTCGTATCGCGCGCAGCGAGCAAGCGATCCTGCCAGTCTTCCCACCCAACAACAGCGAGGAAAAACCATGGACCAATGACAGTCAACGCGAGTGCAGACATCAACACCTTGCGCGTGAGGCGAAAATGAGACCTGGCGATTAGGTCGGTCTCTTCTTGGGAACCCTGTAGTGTCTGTCGTCGTGGCATTTGAGAGCCCGCTCGACGAAGGGCGCGAGAAGGCCCGTCATTCTATACGGTAGCCCTCATTCCATTCGCCCACTGACCGCCTTTCCGTGGCGCACGCTTGATGGCTGGCACCACCAAGCCGCTTGACGACTCAGGCGCCGCCAGCCGCTTCGTCGCTCACTTGGTTGACGGGGCAGTTCCGCTTATTGGCTCAGACGGTCACTTAGTAAAGCGGCTTGAAGGGCGGCTTGATGCCGAATACCAGCCATGCGGGCGTCATGGCGACGTGCAAAACGAATGTCCCTTCATGGCTGACTGTCGCCCCTCGTCGCACCGCGGAAAGCCGAAAAGAGGGACGGCCCGTGGCTAGCGGTGCTGAACTAAGGGACCATTTCACTCGTCGGCCAAGACGTATCTGCGGCGTGCGTCGCTGAGCACCGCAGTCACTATGGTGATTTCTTCCACCGTGCCGGTCAGGACATCGAGGAAGTGCCAGTTTTGCCCGTCATGGGTTGGCGGTGTCAAACGCACGGGCAGGCCGACACGGTAAGTCGGGCCCAAGCCAGCCTCTTCGAGTTTCATGTTAATTGCTTTTTGAATTTCCGCGGCTGAGCAGGTCACCTTGGTCATAGATCATTCTCCGGAAGCGTTTGAGGATGCCCGACACCATGGATTCGGTGCCGGCTGTGGGCGAAAGGTTTCTACGTGCCCCGTGATTGATGCACGACTTCCCGACGAGTTGGCACATTCTTGCCTGCTCTCACGCCGTCCAGCCGCGCTTGGCGAAGACTTTCCGCCGGTGGCAGAAAGGCGCACTTTCTGGGCCACGTTCGTCGATCGCGACGTCGAAATGAGAAAGACCGCATTTCTCCGGCTTTCCTGCGACAGGTTTGCAGTTGCGTCCCCTGCCAGCTGGCAGCCCGTTCTCGATGGCCAACGGCCGTTTCGTCACGTCGGCGAGCGGTCGAGAAGTACCGGGTCAAGGCGACAAGAAGCCGTTTTCTGAGCTTTGCTTCGCCGCACTGGCACATACGTCCGGTTCGAAGCGGATGCCATAACGTGTTGGTGTAAGGGCAAGGTGGAGGCTCGCGCGGGTATCTGAGCAGCCGATGCCCGGTCATGGCGATACGCTGCTACGTCGCGCTGCCTCGTTTGCAGGCGATGGGACCGATAGCATGGACCGCCAGTTGCCCTGCCAGACCCGCCTCGCGATTTCCGGCGCGAGCAGCGACGACGGCGGCATCATGAGGTTCACGACCTGAAGAAAAGCTGTCGCCAGCGCACTATCGCGCGTCGCGGCACAGTGCAGCTTGCCGATGTACCAGTTGACGAAACGCCGCATCAGCGGGCGGGCGCCTTTGACTCGCGGATGGCGGAGGTCGTTGCCAACTGCGATGTCCCACGGAATATCGACAATCCTGGCAGCCGCCCCATAGAATCGACGTGCAAGCGCGTCGGGGCCCGCCTGCAAGCACCGCTGAAGCGCTAGCGCTTCCTCTGCCGCTACCGTGATGCCCTGCCCGTAGACAGGATTGAAGCTGCAGATGGCATCACCGAAAACCAGGTAACGTTCCGGGAAACGGGCGAGCTTCTCGTACCGCCGACGCAGGTTGGCGACGTAGCGATAGCGCCTGAAATCCGACAGAGGCTCCGCTCTGGCGACAACGTCGTGAATCTCCATGGCCGGCAACGTCGCAAGGTACCGGAGAAAGCCCTCGTCGTTGTCGGGCGCATCGTCGCCCAGATAACCACCGGTACTGACGATCCAGCTGTCGCATTCCTGCGCGAGCATGACGCCGTTGCGCCAGTTCGGCCCACTACCGGCGATGACGATACCGTGCTTGCCATCGAGATCGCTGGGGCGACGTCGATACGTACGGGTCGTATAGCTGATGCCGATCTCGACCCTCTCTTCGGCGGGAGATGGATAGTTCAACGCTTGAAGCCACGCAGCACTGGCGGAGCCACGGCCGGTCGCATCGACGACAAGGTCGGCGTCGATGATCTCGCCTGCCTTGCCCTCGGCATTCGTGCGGACACCGGTCACGCGCCGGCAAAGGGAATCAGTCGCGAGACCACGGACCGCGCAATGTCCGATCGCGCGTATGTTCGGCAAGCTCGTGAGGCGCCGGCGCAAATGGCCTTCGAGCACGGGACGGCTTGCAAGCAGGCCGGTCAGATCGCTGGCGCTGTTAGCAAGCCTGGCGTTGTGGCCTATCCAGATGACATCGTTGGCGACATCGCCGATTAGACCGCCGCTTTGCGCGACGACCTCGCCGCTATAGCCGGGAAACAGATCCTCGAGTACCGCGCTGCCGCGCGCGAGGAGCCCATGGGCATGACGGCCTTGCGGCACGCCCTTGCGTGGCACGTCTGCGCTCGGGAACGCGTCGCGTTCGAGCACAGTGACTTTCGTATAGAAATCCGACAGTACGCGGGTAGCAAGCAACCCGCTCATGCTCGCGCCGATAACGACCGCATGTTCACCGAGTTTGTTCATGGCAATCCTCCAGTAGATCGGTCGCAATTAGCGCAGCGACTCGATTGCAGGGGATGGTAGGATCGGCTCGTCCCCTGAGCGTCCCTTGGACGCCGTCATCGAGGGTCGCCTCGCTATGGCTCTTGTCAGCGTGCGAATGCTTGGATTCCCGGAAATCCGCCGGGATGATCGGGTATGCCGGCTGCCCTTGCGCAAGGGCCTGGCTCTGCTGGTCTTTCTGGCTGAAGCGGGGGGCCCCGTCGGGCGCGACGTCCTTGCGACCATGTTGTGGCCAGAAGTGTCTGAAGAGGTTGTACGAGCGCGGCTGCGGCGTCTGTTGCATCGCCTTCAGCATGAGCTAGGCGACGAGACGCTTTCTATTGACCGGTCTGCGGTCAGATGGTCCGCAGCGATCACTTTGCAGGTGGATTCGCAGCTGTTCGAGCAAGCCTGCGACCGCGGGGAATTTGAACGAGCGTGCCGCCAGTATTCCGGCGATTTTCTCGACGGGTTTTCGCCCGGCGACTGCCCACAATTCGACGAGTGGGCTTTCTTTCGCCGGGAGGCCCTGCGCGGCCGGGCCATGCAAGCACTCGAGCGGGTGGTGCACCGCAGGCACGCGGCGGGCGACTACGCCGCCGCGGCTCAGTACGCCGGCCGCCTGATCGAGTTCGATCCGTTGAGCGAAGTGTACGGCCGGCATCTCGTCCGTAACCTTCTGCTCGCGGGAGAGCGAGTCACGGCCCAGCGGCACCTCGAGGCTCTGACGAAGCGCCTTCGTGACGAGTTGAATGTGGCTCCCGGCTCTGAGACCTGCGCGCTACTTGATCACGGCGCAACGTCGCCTGTCGAGGACCCGCCATTGACACGCTACGCCAGCAGTGACGGCGTCCATCTCGCTTTTCAGACTTACGGCGTCGGCGGCATCGACATTCTGGTGCTGCCCGGTTTCGTGTCTCACGTCGAACGGGTGTGGGAACAGCCCCACTGCCGGGCGTTCCTGTCTTCTATCGCCGGCATGGGTCGTCTCATCCTGCTCGATCGTCGCGGTGTCGGGCTCTCGGACAGAGTCGGTTACGAACCCGACGTCGACGCGACCGCGCAGGACATCGGAACTGTGCTGGACGCCGCCGGGAGCCGACGCGCCGTGCTGTTTGGCGCCTCGGAAGGCGGACCGGCATGCATCAAGTTCGCCGTCGATCAACCCGACCGCCTTGCGGGTCTCATCCTGTTCGCGTCTTTGGCGAAGGGGAGCGCGACGCACGACTATCCCCACACACTTCAGGCGAGTCAGTACGACGTGTGGCTACAGCAGCTCGTCGCAGGCTGGGGCGGGCCCGCTGGCATTGAAACATTCGCGCCGAGTTTGTCAGGCGATGCTCAGGCGAGAGCGTGGTGGGCAGGCCTGCTTCGCGCAGCGTCGAGCCCGGGAGCCATCAAGGGAGTGCTCGCGGCGTTGCGCGACGTGGATGTGCGGCATCTGCTCGACCAGATCTCGGTGCCGACCCTGGTGCTGCATCGAACCGGCGACCGGGCCGTACGCGTCGGCGCTGGCCGGCATCTCGCCAGCCACATCCCGCATGCGCGGTTCGTCGAGCTCGACGGCGCGGATCACTGGCCCTTCGCGGGCAATCAGCAACCCGTTCTCGACGAGGTCAAGCAGTTCGTCTGCACTGTTGCGGGTTGACTGTGGCCAAGAGACGTTGAGCAACTGCGCTCAGTTGTTCATGCTCGATGGCCGGCCTTGGCCGACGGCGATTGCGATACCCGACTATCAAGAGCCGTTTGCGGCAGTCAAGCTGACTGACTCAAACGCACCTCGAAACCGTCATAATCGGGTCGGACTCTCGCCTTCATCGACGGCCATAGATACCAGCATCGCCAAGTGGGCTCAGCTTTCGAAACTCGCCCCAAGGAGAAGGTCACACACGTTGGGAATAGTGACAGAGGGATTCATGCCCTCCCTCGAATGGTTACTGGCTTCATGAATCGCGTTGTGGGTTGCAAATGCGTCTGGAGGGCTTAGTCTTCCGACGAACGCGTCGACACGTCGCCCACGACCACCCCTCTCAATCCCTCCCGTAACGCCGTGACATTGTCTACGCCGTTCAGTTGCTCGAACTTCCGTTGCGCTTCCTGCCAGAGAGGGGCCGCCCTTTCGTGCAGGCTTCGTCCTTCCTCGGTGAGCTCGATAAGACGGCTTCGGCCGTCCGTGGGCGACGGCTTGATCGTGACGTAGCCGTCGCGTTCCAGGAAGCCAACCATTTTCCCCATCGCAGTTCGCTCAATATCGAGCCGTTCGGCAAGCGCATTGACCGGCGTACTTCCCACCTCGTTTAAGGCGGCCAAAGTGAGGAACTGCGTGATACGCAAACCAGCGGGCTCAAGATGGCTATCGTAGAGGCGGGAGATCTGCCTGCTCGCCTTCCTCGCGGCGAAGCAGTTGCATTGATCGATTCCGAGCGGCTGGTTCACCGGCAACATCTGTTCCACTCCTGATTTCCATTAATCGCCCGAATATTACGCGCGCGCCGCGCGAACGTACGGCGGCACCTCTCGTTGAAAGCCGGTGGCGACGGGGCCAGCTTACGGTGAGTCAGATTTCATCGCGCCCGATAAGGGTTCGCGCAACACTGCCCTCCAGAAACGGGTGACGCTCATTGAGTGTGCGATATTTAAACCTCGATAGGCTTAAGGATGTGATCACGCGAATGCCGTCCGATTCTTGGCAATGAACTCCTGGACCGAAAGCGGTGGCTTTCCGGTGATCCGCTCGATGGCATCGTTTGTGCCAGAAAAGATACCGTCGCGGTAGTTCTGCGCGACTTCGACCAGATGCTGCGTGAGGAACGGCGGAAACTTGTAAAGGGTCTCCATCTTGATCCGGAATTCCTCGATGGAGGTCGGGGCGTATTCGATCCGGGCGCCGAGAGCCTCGCTCATCGCGTCGGCGATCTCGGTATGGTTCATCTCGACGGGGCCATGGAGCGCGTACGTCTTGCCCTCGTGGCCTTCGGGGTTGGCGAGGAGATGGGCGATGACCCGTCCTTGATCATCGGTGGCGATGGGCGCGTGCCGACCGTTGCCAAAGGGAAATTCGATCGCCTTCTTGGCCCAGATTTCCTTCGCAAAATGCGGATAGACGAGCCAATCGGCAAAGAAGGTAGGACGCAAGTGGGTGGTTGCCACACCTGACCAATCAAAGACCCGCTCGGAAACCCAGTGATCCTGTGCCGCATGGCTCGTCGACTCGCGGCGTGCCGAAATCTGCGACATGTTGACGATCGCCTTGACGCCCGCTTCCTTTGCCGCCTGCGCGAAGTAGGCCGCGGCCCCGATGATTCCCGGCGCGATTGGATGAAGAAAATAGGCCGATCGAATTCCTTCCATCGCTGCCCGGATGTCATCGATGTCGGTGAAGTCTCCGACGGCAATTTCGACTCCGCGCTGCCTTAACGCGGCTGCCCGATCATCATCTGTGCGCACATACGCCCGCACTCGTCTGCCCATCTTGAGCAGTTCGTCGATAGCGGTACCTCCCGTCCGTCCCGTTGCACCGCTCACAAGAATCTCAGCCTGGCTCATCGCTTCGCTCCGTTCGAAGTTTAAGAGCATATGCTCTCTTTTCTAAAGATAGGAGCATGTGCTCTCACTGTCAAGGCATTCCTGCCCTGGCTGCTTTTCCGTGCGTTTCGCGCCCTATGAACGCCACGCCGCATCGGGCAGGCGGCAGTCAGCGACGGATGGGACGGGCCGCCTCACTAGGGAGGCCGTTCCCGTTTCGGCTTGTTCTCCGTTTAGGTTTACTCAACGCCTGCCCACACGCGTGGTCGTCGGCTCGTACGCCTTTGGTCGAGGGCAAGCGTCGAACAAACCTAAACGATAATGGGCTCATCGCCCTCTTCGTCGGGAACTGCACAGCTGGTTGCGCGAGCATCGTCGTACAGACAAGCGAGAGCCACATGCCGATGAACGGCCGGCCGTCCTTTTTGAATTTCGCAACGTTTAATGCCTTTCGTCCCTCCCGGAAACGCTTACATTAGCGTGGGGCGGCGCCTCCACTTTCGGGGAGCGTCGAAAGGTCGGTGTTTATGGAAGTGCACTCCTTCCCTGTTACGCCAATTTCCGATGGATGCCGTCGCTCACTGCACTCGGTTCATGCTACGCGCCGCTCGTCCCGAGCGGCGAACATCCTTTCCGGAACTTTCATGCCTGTAATCCGTATGATCAGGCTTGGGTTTGAATCCTTGCTCCCGCGTAATCCTGATGATTCGCACTAGGAGTACTAGCATCAATGGTCGATGCAGGCGTCGCGATGTGCAGTACACCGAACCACCAGCGACAACGGCTAAGATAGCATTACGTCAATCGCCAGATCGCCGCCAGGCTTACCTTCCGCCGGCGGCAAATCGCTACTGGTTAGCATGGCCCGAAGTGATCATTACCGGGATGGCGTTTGGAATCTGCGTCACGTTATTCTTTCTCAACGAGAGCCCGGCGCTCGAGAGCGAGCGACGTGACTTGATACAGTAGCGGCTAGGCTTAGGTTCGAAACCGCTCGTGTTGAATTACATCAACGAGCCATTTCTCGTATTCTCAAGCGAAAATTCGCTTACAAATCGAACGATCTCCGCGGTGGCATCAGGCCCACGATGGTCGGTATAACTGCCGTCAGCATGGCCGCCCGACCAAGCATGACCAAGACCGTGCACCACCCATCGCTCGGCAAGCAGCGATCCGCCTTGGTCGCGCCAAACGTCCCGAGTGTAGCCATGGCGCCCCGGTTCATGCTCGACCTGCGTCGTTGTGCACACCCTTGCGTCGGCCGCTTGGCTGTCCAACAACTGGCTCATCTCCATGACCTGCTCGCTGTTAAACGGGTGGACGGTGTCATCCGCGTCACCGTGGAAAACAATCAGCGGCACAGGGCCCATCGAAGCTCCGCCCTCTTTTCGTTTCGGCAAGCAGATCGTGCCTCGCCCGTCGTTCATCGCGCATAGTGCGGAGAGGTGCTCGTTGGCGACCCCGAATGCCAAGCCTGAATGGATAGCGGCAGCCGCGTAAAGGTCCGGGTGAGTTACGGCCAGATTGATCGCCATGGCGCCACCCGCGGACAGGCCCGCCACGTATACCCGAGCCCGATCGACGTTGAACCGGGCGATAAGGTCATTCGTCAAGGCGGCAAGCGCCGCGGTTTCACCGGTATCGCGCGCCTGATTCAACGGTATGAACCAGTTCCAGCAACGCAGCAGATTGGCGCTTTCCGGTTGCTCCGGATACACAACAATGAACCCGGCGTCTTCTGCGGCCACGTTCATCTGTGTTCCCGCCGCGAAGTCATCGGGATGCTGCTGGGCGCCGTGAAGCATCAGCATCATCGGTAAGGGCCGACCGTCGTAGCCACTTGGAATGTAGACCTTCGCGCGGTGAGTGTCCCCGCTGCGCTCAACCGTGTGAGTCAACCATTGCGCCCCCCTGGTCGCCGGCAGCGCGCGGTCTTCAGCCGATGAGACAGGAGAAGCGGCGGGCGTTTGTGCGGGTACCGCCAAAGTCAAATGGTCACTGCCCTGCACACCGCGTTCGCTCACCTGTTCGTGCGCATTGCCGCCCTGCGCCAGCGACGAATCCTGCGCTACGCGGTCGAGGGCCGCATTGTCGCGACAGGAAACGAAATCTCCGGATATGGAAGCGCCCGGCATTGCATACGACCAGAAAGTGTTATGCGCCAGAAAAAGCGGGGCGAAGAAATTCATTGACGTCTCCCTACGCGTATCGAGTGCGCATCCAACATGATGCGCAGGTTGGAGACGAAGCAAACGGCCACGCCGGAGCGCAAAAGACGGGCGATCGAAGCCCCGTCCACCAGGACAAGAAAGCAGCAAAAGGCTAAAAAGAAGGGATCAAAGCGCCTTGGCGCGTTCGTCGCCGTTTTTTTGCTCTGTTCTAAGTCCTGCGCCTTGCTCATCTCATGCGTCTCATTGGCGGGCCGCATCTAGCAACCGCAAGACCGAGCAACACCTACGCAAGCGGCGAGCCCGCCTCTGTGGCCCCACTTATGGCATCAGCGGCCTGCTACCAACCTCTTCTCGGATGGGGATTCAAGCCGCGGTCCAGGACCGCTGCAGCGACACGGCGTGGAGCCGGTTGTCTCGTCATGGCAGG
Organism: Caballeronia sp. GAFFF1; assembly: GCF_023630705.1. Taxonomy (GTDB): domain Bacteria; phylum Pseudomonadota; class Gammaproteobacteria; order Burkholderiales; family Burkholderiaceae; genus Caballeronia. The sequence goes on along the minus strand of NZ_JALQEM010000041.1, from coordinate 58,069 downwards.
CCAATCTTCATCAAACCATCGTCTGGGCGCGGAAGCGGTCCGGTGCACGGCACGGATGCATCGATTTCATTTCTCCTCCAATGGAGTCCAAGAGCGGGCGCATATAATCAGTCGCTGTGCATGCTCGAGGAAAGATTACCGAAGTTGGATCGGAACAAACGACGCACCCTGGCCTTCGAGGCTTCGCGCATCTGCTAGCAGCAATGCGAAAATCTCACCGGGGCGACCCACGCATGAGCCGAGCGAGCGCGTGGATCCGCCGTCGGTCTCAGCGGGGAACGCAGGCGATACAATGAAAATAGGTAGGCTAACGCCGAGCGCCTAGGCTCGAAACCGGTCAGCGAGGGCGACGTTGCGCAGGACCGCCGCCTTGAGCTGAATCGACGACTTCATCTGGTCTCAGACGCCACATCGCCACGTCGCGTCGTGGCGTTTCAACCGTGAAGTTCGCGTAATGGTCGGTTCTAAGCGGGGCCAACGAGAAAGCAAATGCGTCGACGTCACGCCGATGTACTTGTACAGTCTTTGGACAAAACTGGTACCCTGCCGCCTACCGCCCGAACGATGCCATCACAAAACGGCGTTAATTTCACGAAGCCAGCAGCTCAATGAACCCCCTGACACGTAATAACGTCCGAATTGAAGGTCGAGGTCCTGCAATGATCTTCGCTCATGGGTTCGGCTGCGACCAAACTATGTGGCGATTCCTCGCCCCTACCCTCGCGCAACGCTATACGACCATCCTGTTTGATCTCGTCGGTAGCGGAAAGTCGGAGCTAAGCGCCTACGACCGTGATAGGTATGCGTCCCTGAGGGGGCATGCCGCCGATGTCATCGAGATACTTGACGAACTCAACTGCCCCGAGGCCATCTTTGTCGGACACTCGGTCAGTGCTACGATCGGCATGCTTGCCGCCATTGAGCGGCCGGACCGCTTCTCGGCGAACGTGATGATCGGTCCGTCGCCGTCATTCATCAACGACGGCGACTACGTCGGTGGGTTCACCCGCGAAGATATCGAAGGACTGCTAGAAACGCTCGAGCATAATTATCTTGGCTGGGCTAGCACAATGGCGCCCGCGATCATGGGTGTGCCTGATAAGCCCGAACTGCGCGACGAGCTAACGAACAGTTTCTGCAGAACCGATCCGGAGATCGCCAAGCATTTTGCGCGGGTCACGTTCCTAGCGGACCATCGCGCGGATCTTTCCCGAGTAACCACCCCTACGCTAATCGTCCAGTCGGATGACGATTTTCTAGCCCCCGTTGGTGTCGGCAGATACATGAGCGAAATGATACCGGGGAGTGCTCTGTCGATCGTGCGCAACATCGGGCACTGCCCGCATCTCAGTTCACCGGACGCGAGCATCGATGCCATGGTGGGCTTCCTGCGCGAGCGGAATCTTTAGCCGATGAGCGGTCCGTCAAACAACGATGCTTTCATGCAGGCCCCCTGTGGGCTTCTGACAGCGTCGGCCGACGGATCGATTCTCTACGCGAATGACACATTCTGCCGGTGGTTGGGCTACGAGCGCGACCAGCTTGTCGGACGGCGAAAGGTAGCAGACCTTCTAACCATCGGTGCGCGGCTCTTTCAGCAGACGCACTGGGGACCGCTGTTGCAGCTGCAACGATCGGTGGCCGAGCTAAAGCTTGAGTTGGTCCGCTGCGATGGAGCGAGGTTGCCAATGCTGGTCAATGCATCCCGCAGCGAAAGCGCAGGCGGCGACATTGACCGATTCGCCTTCATGGTGGTGAACGACCGCCACAAGTTTGAAATTGAGCTCCTTCAGGCCAAAACAAATGCGGAGCGTGCGCTCGAGGCCAAGCGCCAGGCGGAGTCCGAGCTGAAGAAGGCAAGCGACTTGAAAGATCAGTTTCTGGCGACGTTGGCGCACGAGCTTCGCAATCCGCTCGCACCAATGTCTAACGTACTTGCGTTACTGCAAGACGACGTCGTCGATACTGAGCGCCTGCGCTGGGCTAGAGAAGTCCTACAACGGCAATTGGCTCAGCTTTCCCACTTGGTGGATGACTTGCTGGACGTCGCCCGCTTCAACGAGGGAAAGATCGAACTTCGCAAGCGTCCGCTGGATCTCGCCGACATGATGCGTGCAGCCGTCGAAGCATCCGGTCCACGGATCGAAGCCGCTTCGCATCGTTTGACCGTCGAACTCCCGTCAAGCTTGACCGTCGATGCCGATCCGACCCGTCTGCTGCAGATCATGCAGAATCTGCTCAACAACGCAGTCAAATATACGCCGCCCGGTGGCGACGTGATGATCGCGGGTTACAGAGACGGTGATGAGGCCGTCTTCACCGTGCGCGACTCTGGTATCGGCATTTCGCCCGAGAACATTGGGTCGGTGTTCGGTATGTTCGTTCAGCTGGGGCGCCCGAAGGGATACTCGGACGATGGGCTCGGCGTCGGGCTCGCGCTCGTCAAGATGCTTGTCGATCTGCACGGCGGCAAGGTTGAGGCGCATAGCGAGGGTCCTGGCAAGGGTAGCCGCTTCACCGTCAGCCTGCCCATGTGCGAGTCGGAGACTTCAGAGCAAGCAACAGTCGAGCCGGGAGCGGCACCGATGCCGCGCCGAATCCTGGTCGTGGACGACAACCGGGATGCGGCGGAGAGCTTGGCCGCAGTGCTCGAAGTGCAGGGTAATACGGTCTCCGTCGCGTCTGACGCCGCTGCGGCGTTGACGGTACTCGACAATGGCTACTTCGACGCCGCAGTGCTCGACATCGGCTTACCAGATATGTCGGGCTATGAACTCGCGCGGCGAATACGGAGCAAGATGGGCGGGGCTCGGCTGACCCTTATCGCTCTGACCGGCTGGGGTCAGCAGGAAGACAAGACAAAGGCGTTCGACGCCGGGTTCGACGTGCACTTTACCAAGCCGGTTGACGTCGACGAGCTATGCCAAGCGTTAGGCACTCCCGATGGCGCGCCGGATGACGGGCCTAAGCAGTAGGAAATCGATGGGCTTGCGAAGAAACAGGTCCCAAACTCGGGCCCCGTCAGGAGCCTCCTTCTGGAAGTAAGCACGACTGGTACGTTCGCGAATCGGCCTAGCGCCCGCAGAGATCGGCAAAGCCTGATACCGTCGAGCCGTGGCATCTTCCAGTCGGTGATGATGAGGTCAGGCGACGTCCTTTGCGCCTGCGCGAGCGCCGTTACGCCGTCAGTCGCACAGACAACCTCAAAGCCATGAAGCTGGAACAGAGTGTCTAGGGCTTGCAACAGATCCCTATCTGTCGTCTACTAGCAGGACACGCTTCATGGTCACCAATAAAAGATGCTTTACCTGTATTCGCAACCGTCATGCCGCGTCGCTGACTGAGGGGCTCTGACGATTGCGGATCGTAAAGCTCGTGCCCTCCGCATCCGTTGAGACGACGTGAAGGGTGCCGTCATGAACGGACACAATCTGCTTGCAAATGGCGAGACCAAGCCCCAGACCGGCACCAGCAGCGCTATTCGCGGGCCGATAGTAAGGCTTGGACACTTCGCTTTGTACGTCTTCGGCAATCTCTGCGTCGCTGTTTCGAACTGTGAGTTGGAGTCATCCGTCAGCCAGCTGTTCATCAAAGTGACGGATCCGCCTTGGCACCGTGGCTAAGCGCATTGGTCAGAAGGTCTGACAGGAGCTGCTGGATGCGTGCTCGATGACTCTCCACCGTTCCCGCGATGTCTACGGAGAAATCCACTACGCAGTGCGGATGGCATCGCGAAGCTCGTTCACGGACGCTCGCCGAACTCCAGCCAATCCTAAACCGCAACTGCAAGCTTTCGCGCGTTGACACGTATGCGGCGGTCGTGCGGTTTCACGCAACCCTTGATCCCGCATTGCGTGACCAACAGAGTGCGACAGCGAGCGCACTTCCGGATTTCTGCTCCCGCCGATCGATGGGGCGCCTCTGTACATTGTGGGTGAAGCTGTGGGCACTGTTGTATTATCTGTGTCGGAACCTCCCGTCAGCGCATGAAGCCGCGCTGCCGTCAAGCCGCCTAAGCAAGCAAAGGAACTGACGAGACATGCCCAGGTATTCATCTCTCTTGCGGGAGACGCGTCCGAACGTTCGCGAGACGACGCCGCCGAAGCGCCCGGGCCTGACCGTCAACGAGCTCTACGAGCAATTGAAGGAAATGGCGGTGGTCTACACTATCCGCCCCGGCGAGCGCGTGAACGAACTGGAACTCGCGCAGCGTTTCGACGTGAGCCGCACGCCACTGCGCGAAGCCCTCAACCGCCTCGTCGCCGAAAGTCTGCTGCACTTCGTGCCGAATCGCGGCTTTTTCGCGCGCGAACTGCATCGGCAAGATATCTTCGATCTCTTCGAGCTACGGCGCAGCATCGAATCGTCCGCCGTGCTGCTGGCGGCCGAGCGTGCCAGCATCAAGGATTTGCGCGCGCTGCGCAAGTTCTGGAAGGAAGTCTTGAAGACTAAGGCTCAGACCAGCGCCGCCGAACTCACCATCAAGGACGAAGAGTTCCACGTTCGGCTCGTCGCGCTCGCGGGCAATAACGAAATGGTTCGCGCGCTATACGGCATCAACGCGCGCATTCATTTCGTGCGCTGGATGGATCTGGAACAGCGCGGCCACGATGCCTTCGCGGAGCACCTCGAAATTCTCGATGCCATCGAAGCACGCGATATCGAGCGATGCCGTGCGCTGACGGAATCGCACATCACCTGGCGCATGGAAGAAATCGCGCGGGTGGTGGATGCAGGCGTCGTGCGGCTCTTCTCGCGCTGAACGCCCGCGTTGCTTCGCTGCACGTTCGCCGACGTCTCACGCCACGCGTTGCAACGGAATCACCACGGGCGCGCTCAATTGCTTCACGGCCTCGCGCCACTGCGCGTCTATCGCATTGACATTGCGCGCCTTCACATGGCCATAGCCGCGAATCGTCTCGACGATGGACGCCGCGCGCAATGCCGCCGCAAGATTGCGCGCGGTGCCGTGTTCGATGATCGTCGCAATGGTCTCCTGATAACGCTGCACCAGTTCGCGTTCCATGCGCCGTTCGGCGGTGTACCCGAAAGGATCGAAAGGCGTGCCGCGCAGCGCCTTGCCTCGCGCGAGCATGCGCAAGACCGGCAACATCCACGAACCGAATTCGCGCTTCGCGGGCTCGCCCGTGCGTGGATTACGTCGCGCGATGCCGGGCGGCGCGAGATTGAACGCAACGCGCACCGGTCCGTCGAACTGCGCGTGCAAGCCATCGATGAATTCTGGTGCGGTCAATAATCGGGCAACTTCATATTCGTCCTTGTACGCGAGCAAGCGAAACAGGTTCTGCGCGACCGCGCGCGAAACGCCTTCGCTGCGCGCCGACACCGCGCCTTCCCAGCGTCGCACGCGGCCCACAAGTTCACGATAATGCGCCGCATACGCCGCATCCTGGTAAGCGGTCAGATATAGCACGCGGCGTTCGATCATTTCATCCAGCGTCGTCGAGCGTCGCGACGACGGCGCTGCATCGGCGGTTTCGGACAGACGCGCGGCAAGCGTGGGCTCTGCAGCAAAGCGCCGTCCCCATGTGAAAGCGTCGAGATTGAGCGCGACGGATGCCCCGTTCAGTTCGATGGCCGCCGCGATTGCATCGGCGCGGAGTGGTATGCATCCACGCTGATACGCGAAGCCGAGCATGAACATGTTGCTCGCTAAGGTGTCGCCGAAGAGACGGCGGCTAGTCGCTGTGGCATCGACGAATTCGACATGACGCTCGCCCACTGCTTCGGTCAGCGTCGCGCGCAGTTCGGCCGACGGGAAAGCAAGATCGGGCTGGCGTGTGAAATCCCCGGTCATCGCTTCATGCGAATTGACGAGCATTCGCGTGGCGGCGCGGCGTGTCATCGCAAGCGTCTTGTGGCTTGCCGCGACGACCATATCGCAACCAATCACCACGTCCGCGCCGCCAGTCGCAATACGAATCGCCTTGATCGCGGACGGACTCGCGCCAAAGCGCACATGCGACCACACGGAGCCGCCCTTCTGCGCGAGCCCGGCCATGTCGAGAATGCCGCAGCCCTTGCCTTCCAGATGCGCCGCCATGCCGAGGATCGCGCCGATCGTCACGACGCCCGTGCCGCCCACGCCCGTCACGACGATGGAGAACACGCGCGCATCCAGCGACGGCAACGCGGGTTCCGGCAACGCGGGAAACAAGCTCGTATCGGGCTTGCGCTGCACGCGTCGCAACGTGCCGCCATGCACGGTCACGAAACTTGGGCAGAAGCCCTCGTTGCACGAATAGTCCTTATTGCAGGCACTTTGGTCGATGGCGCGCTTGCGGCCGAACTCGGTTTCGAGCGGCGTGAGCGACACGCAGTTCGACTTGACGCCGCAATCGCCGCAGCCTTCACAGACGAGGTCGTGGATGAAGAGGCGCTTCGGCGGGTCCGCCAGTTGTCCGCGCTTGCGACGGCGTCGCTTCTCGGCCGCGCACGTCTGGTCGTAGATCAGCACGCTCACGCCATCGACATTACGCAACTCGCTCTGGACATCTTGCAACGCCGAGCGATGATGAATCGTGACGCCTTGCGGCCATGCCAGATCATGCGGATATTTCGACGAATCGTCGGACACCACGGCGATGCGCGTCACGCCTTCCGCGCGAACCTGCTGCGCGATCGTGAGCGGATTGAGTGGTCCGTCGTGACGCTGACCGCCCGTCATAGCGACGGCATCGTTGAAAAGAATCTTAAAAGTGATGCGCGTGCGCGCTGCAATCGCGGCACGCACCGAGAGCAGGCCCGAGTGGAAGTACGTGCCATCGCCCATGTTCTGAAACATGTGCGCGCGCTTCGAGAACGGCGCCTCGCCCACCCATGTCATGCCTTCGCCGCCCATTTGCGTATAGCCGAGCGTGCTGCGGTCCATGGTCTGCGCCATCCAGCTGCAACCGATGCCCGCGTAGGCCTTGCTGCCCTCGGGCACGACCGTCGATGAGCTATGCGGGCAGCCACTGCAAAAGTAAAAGCTGCGCGACAGCGGCTCCGGCGCGAATGTCATGCGCCGCAATGCGCGCAGGAACGCGACGCGTTCGCCCAGCCCGATATCGTTCGTGAGACACGCAAGCCGTTCGCCGAGCGCAATGGCGATCTGCACGGAGTCGAGCGCGAGTTCCGCCTGAAAGAGCTTGCCGCCGCTTTCGTCTTTCTTTCCGATGATGGCCGGCGCGCGCGGCTTGCCATAGAGAATCTCCTTGATCTGCGCTTCCAGCAGGCTGCGCTTCTCCTCGACCACCATCAGGACTTCCTTGCCTTGCGCGAACGCCTGCACGCCCTCTGGTTCGAGCGGCCACACGCAACCGACCTTGTAGATCGCGACGCCCATCGTCTCAAGCCGCGTTTCATCGAGGCCCAGGTCGTCGATGGCTTGAAGAAGGTCGAGATAGCTCTTGCCATGCGTGACGATGCCGACGCGCGCGCCCTCGCGTCCGAGCACCGTATGGTCCAGCCGGTTTGCGCGCACGAACGCGCGCACGGCGTCCAGTTTGTAGTTATGCAGGCGATATTCCTGTGCATGCGGCGTATCGGGTTGCCGCAGATTGAGGCCATCGGGCGGCATGGCGACGTCGCAGGGCAGAACCACATCGACGCGCGATGCATCGACGTCGATCACGGCCGATGCATCCGCGGTATCCTTCACGCACTTGAGTCCGACCCAGCAGCCCGAATAGCGCGACATCGCCCAGCCATATAAGCCGAAATCGAGTATCTCCTGCACGCCGCTCGGACTCAGTACCGGAATGGATGCGTCGATGAGCGCGAACTCCGATTGATGGCACGTGGTCGACGACTCGCATGTGTGGTCGTCGCCCATCAGCAAGAGCACGCCGCCATGCTTCGACGATCCCGCCAGATTCGCGTGACGAAACGCGTCGCCGCTTCGATCGACGCCAGGGCCTTTGCCGTACCAGATCGAGAACACGCCGTCGTACTTGCCTTCGCCGCCCGCCTCCGCTTGCTGCGAACCCCATACGGCGGTTGCAGCGAGATCCTCGTTGACGCCCGGCACGAACACGACATGCGCGGCATCCAGATGCGTCTTCGCCTTTTGCAGCTCGGCGTCGTATGTGCCGAGCGGGGAGCCGCGGTAACCCGATATATAGCCGGCGGTACGAAGACCTGCGGCATCGTCGCGACGGCGCTGCATCAGCGGCAGCCGCACGAGTGCCTGCACGCCCGTCATGAACACGCGCCCCTGGTCGAGCGTGTACTTGTCCTCCAGTGTCACCTTGCGCAAAGCCACGTCGCGTTCCTCGTTCTTTTGGTTCGTCGTCATTGCACGCTGCCGCCGAGATAGAGCCGCCGCATCTCGTCGCTGGCGAGCAAGTCGGCGGCATGACCTTCCAGCGCGACCTGACCCATCGACAGCACATACGCGCGATTGGAAATGCGCAACGCCTGCGCCGCGTTCTGCTCGACCATCAGCACGCCGACGTGCTCCGTATCGCGCAGGCGCACGATGGCATCGAAGACTTCGGCCAGCATCCGGGGCGAAAGTCCCGCCGACGGCTCGTCGAGCAAGAGAAAGCGCGGGCGCGGCATCAAAGCGCGCGCAAGCGACAGAATCTGCCGCTCGCCGCCGGAGAGACTCGCGGCGCGCGCCCTGCGTTTGGTCTTCAATATCGGATAGCTCGCGTACAGTTCATCGAGCCGCGCGTTGCGCTCACGCTCGGGCATGAACTGTCCGCCGAGCGCGAGGTTTTCCCACACGGTGAGCGCGCCGAACACGTTGTCGGTCTGCGGCACGAAGCCGATGCGATGCGCGCGGATCTTGCGGTGCACACTCACCTGCCCCACGTCGATGCCGTCCAGATGCACCGCGCCCTTCCTCGGCATCAGAAAGCCCGCGACGGTCTTGAGTAAGGTCGACTTGCCGCAGCCGTTCGGCCCGAGAATCGTCACGATCTCCAGTTCCTTCGCCGCGAGCGACACGCCGCGCAGAATGTCGACATCGCGCGAGTAGCCTGCGACGACGTTGCTGACCGTGATCATGCCGTTGCTCCGATCGTGCTCAGCGGCGCGGCGGTCTTCGTCGTGCGCCCGAGATACGCTTCGACCACACCTTCGTGATGCTCCAGTTCCGACGGCCTGCAGTCCGCGACGGTACGCCCGCGATCGAGCACGATGCAGCGCACGCACGTCTCGGCGATAAAATGCATGTCGTGTTCCACCACGACCAGCGTGACGCCCCGCTCGTTGATGCTTCGCAGCACGCGCCTCAGTTCCGCGCGCAGATTCGGATGCACGCCCGCCATCGGTTCATCGAGCAACAGCAGCGACGGTTCCCCCATCAGCGCACACGCAATACCGAGCAGCTTCTTCTGTCCGCCCGATAAGGATGCAGCGGGAAGATGCGCGACTTTCGCGAGCAGCAGTTCATCGAGCAACTGCCGCGCGCGTTCACGCGTTTGCGCTTCGATGCGCTTCGTGCGCGCGGACGGCAAGAGCGTCGCGAAGAGTCCATGACGTTGCGTGGAAGCGGCCATCAGTACTTCGCCGACGGTCATGCGCGCAGGCATCGACGGAAGCTGGAACGTGCGCCGGACCGCGCGCGCGGCGACTTCGTGCGGCGGAAGACTTTCCACGCGCTGGCCGTTCACTTCGATGCTGCCGCGCTCGATCGGACAATAGCCGGTAATGGCGTTGAGCACCGTGCTCTTGCCGCATCCGTTGGGTCCCAGCAAGCCGACGAAATCACCGCTTGAGATGTCGAACGATAATCCCGTGAGCACGTGATTGCCGCCGAATGACTTGTACACGTCCCGCAGCTTCAACACGACGCTCATACGGTTCTCCGGATCCGCTCGGGCAGCAGGCCGCCCGGCCGCAGTAGCAGACAGGCAAGCAGGATGCAGCCAATTGCGCCGAGCCGCACGGCACCCGCCACATCGGTGCCGATGTCGATGTAGTCCTTGGCGAAGGGCACCGCGCTATAAATCGCTTCGACGAGCAGCGCGCCGAACATTACACCCGCGTTGTTGCCGAGGCCGCCGATCATCACCATAGTCCAGATGGCGAACGTCTCCGACGCGGACATGAAGTCCGGCCCGACGAAGCTCATGTATAGCGCGAGCAGCGAACCGCCTGTGGCGGCAATGGCGGCGGCCGTCATCGTCGCCGTGGTTTTCATCGGCACGAGCCGGTAGCCGAGACTTTGCGCCAACCCGGGCTCTTCGCGCATCAAACGCAGCGCGCGCCCGTAGCGTCCGCACGCGAGACGCGCGCAGACCACGAACGCGGCTGCAAGCAGCGCCACCGCGAGAAGAAAGAATGCAATGTCGCTTCGCGCGCCGGTGAGCCGCGAAACAAGCGGCGCAATGCCGCTAATGCCTTGCGCGCCGCCCGTGAGCCAGCCTTCATTCAGCGCAACTGTGCGAATCAGTTCGGCAATGGCGAGCGTCGCGATGGCCCAGTAATCGGATGCGAGATTGCGCCCCAGTCGCGCCATCACGAAGCCGACGAGCATCGCGCCCGCCATGCCCCCGACGATGCCGACGATACACGGCCATCCTGCGGAAGAGGCGATGCCGGTCGCATAAGCACCGATCCCGACGAACGCGACGAAGCCGAAATTGAGCAAGCCCGCGATGCCCGCCTGAAGGTTGAGGCCGAGCGCCATCAACGCGTAGATGCAAGCGAGTGTCGCGACGTGCAGCAGGAAACTAGACACGGCGCACCTCCCGGTCGAAGAGTCCATAGGGCCGCAGAAGCAGCGCGGCGAGCAGGATCACGAACGACGCCGCGCCCACGTAGCTGACCGGAAGATACACGCCCGAGCGTCCGACCATCCAGCCGAAGTCGATATTCGTTGCAAGCGTTTCCGCAAGTGCGATGAGGACCGCCCCCGCTGCCGCGCCCAGCGGATTGCCGAGCCCGCCGACAATGGCTGCTGCGAACACGGGCAGCAGCAGGTTCGTGCCCAGGTCCACGTGCACGTTTTCGGTCAGCCCGAGCATGGTGCCGCCGAGCGCCGCTAGCGCGCCGCTCAGGAACGAGATGCCGTTCAGCACGCGCGCGCCGTCCACGCCCGTTGCCGCCGCGAGCGCCGGGTTGCTCGCCATCGCGCGCATCGAACGGCCCACGCCGGTTTTGAACAGCAGAAGCGCGAGCAAGGCGACGCACCCGAAGCCGCACGCAATCGACGTGATTTGATCGACGGAGATCATCGTTGAGCCTACTTGCAGCGGCGTCGAGAGCGCGGTCCTGTAACGCAGCGGCCTCGAGCCCGCGGTGCCGAGCACCACGGCGATAAGAATCATCGATACGGCAAGGGAGCCGACCATTGCAATGGAACTGCCCGAGCGCAACAGCCGCCGGAAGACGAACACGTTGAGCGCGACGGCGAGACATCCCGTCGCGACGCACGACACCGCCAGTGCAGCCGCGAACGTCACGCCCGCCCTCGTCATGCCGAGCGTGACGAACGCCCCTGTCATCGCATACTGCACGTGCGCCACATTCGGGAAGCGCACGAGCGAATACACGACGGACAGGCCGACCGCGACGAGCACGATGTCCGACGCGCGAATGAGAAGATCGATGACGAACTGCAGCATCAAGGTCTCCCGGCAATGGCGCGCGTCAGCGTGCGACGACCGTCGTTTCGAATTTCACCTTGTCGTAGGGCTGCTCTTTGCGCTGCCCCTCGGCGTCGAACGCGATGGTGCCTGTTGCGCCCTGATAATTGCCCATCTGATGCAGCGCGGCGCGAATCTTCGCGGGGTCCGCCGCGCCCGCCTTGTTGATGGCCGAAGCCGCCACCATCACGCCGTCATACACGTAGGCGCCGAACGCGGACTTCGGCGCTTCCTTGTATTTCTGCTGATACGCCTGCTGATACGACTTGCCCGCGTCACCAATGGACGCGACTTCCAGCCCTTCCTGCCCGTGTGCGGCTTGCGCGACGGTATCGCTCGTGCACATGGTCAGATAGATGCCGTACCACTTCGCCTTGTTGAGCCCGAGCTCGTAGGCTTCCCGATTGATGGTCGCGGCTTCCTGACCGTATGCGCTGTAGACGTACGCCTGCGGCTGCGTCTTCGACATCTGCTGCAATTCCCGACGATAGGTTGATTGTCCTTCGGTGTACATAACAATAGACGTCACCTTGCCGCCGAGCGATTCGAAGCGCTTCTTGAACTCCGGCGCAACGCCCTGTCCATACGAATTGTTCGGCGCGATGAACGCGACATTGCGCAGATTCTGTGCGTAGAGATCGTCGGCGGCGAAGCGCGCGGAGAGATCGTCGAGGCCGATCACGCTGAACGATCCATCGCCGATCTTGCGAATCTGCGGACTCGACGAACCGATGTTCAGATGCACATCGCCTTGCTGCACGACGTATTGCGCAATCGGAATCGTGATGCCCGAAGAGAATTCGCCGAGCACGACAGGCACCTTGTTGACCGACACAAGCTTGCGCGCGGCGCTCAACGCCGTCGGCGCGCTGCCGCCGGAATCTTCGACGATCACCTTCAGTTTGCCGCCGAGCACGCCGCCGTGCGCGTTCACCTGTTCGACGGCGAGTTCGGCGCCGCGCCGCTGATCCTCACCCACTGACGCGCTCGCGCCCGTCAACGGCAGGATGGCGCCGATGGACACCGTTTGCGCGAAGGCCGCGCCCGCCGCCGTCAGCAACACGCTCACCGCGAGGCCGGCACCGAGGACTTTTGCTCTTTTCATAGTGGCATCTCCAGACGTGGGACTGCGCGATCAATGCGAGCGGGTAGGCTGAACCGTGTAGAGGCGGCCGAATTGCGGCATCACGTCAGCGACGCCTGCGAGACGCAACGCGTGCCACGCCATCGCGTGATTACTCGACAGCACGGGCTTGCCGAGTTTCGCTTCGATGGCGACGACATCATCGACGAGACGCAACGACGTGCAGGACACGAACACTGCGTCCACGTCGTCGTGGCGGCCGAGTTCGAGCACCGCGTTGCGCACCGAAGCCGCATCGATGCGCGCGACCTCGTTGTCGTCAGCATGCTCGAACGAGCCCATTCTCACGACATCGACGCCGCGCGCACCGAGATACGCACGCATCGACTCGTTGATGCGGCGCACATAGGGCGTGAGCAGCGCGACACGCTGGGCGCCGAGCGCGTGTATGCCGACGCGTGCAGCGGTGATCGGCGTCGTGGAGGCAACGCCCGGCCGGGCTTCGCGGATGCGTTCGAACACGCGTTCCTCGCCGAGCACCATCGAGGCCGACGTGCAGCCGAACGCGACCACGTCGAGGCGCTGGCCGGGCCGAATCAGCGCGACGCCCGGCGCAATGAGACAGTCCATCTGCGCGAGCGTTTCCGGCGAAATGTCGGCCGAATTGGCGATGCGGCTTTCATAAAAGGCGACGCCATCAGCTGCGAGCAGCTTGCGCCACTCATATTCGATCGTGTGGTCGGTCGCGAGCACGACGAGGCCGATCGCGGCGCGCCGCGCGATGCCGTCATCGAGCGAGAAGCCGAGCCGCTGGTACTGGGACAGCGCATCTGGAGCGTTCATGTCGATTGCCCGCACTAGATCGCGACGATGACCGCGATTTCCACGGTGTACTGCGGAAACGCGAGCTTCGACTCGACGCACGCGCGCGCCGGCGCATTGCCTTCGGGCACCCACGCGTCCCAGATTTCGTTCATCTGCGCGAACGTGTTGTAGTCGGCGAGCCAGATGTTCGCGGACAGAATGCGCGTCTTGTCGGAGCCGATCTGTTCGAGCAACCGGTCGATCTTCGCGAGAATCTGTGTGGTCTGACCTTTGACGTCGGCGCTCGTATCGTCGGCCACCTGTCCGGCGAGAAAGCCGAAACCGTTGTGCACGACCGCCTGGCTCATCCGCTTGCCGCTTTCGAAACGCTGCATCTGCATGACTTCTCCTGTAGCGACGAAGCGCGACGCGCCTCGCGAAGGTTCGGAACCAGTTTTAGTCTCGACAACAGTGTCGACACTATCAGAATAAAATTCGCGGAAGCAAGTACTCGTTTGCTCGGACCTGCAAAACGCTGAAATTTGCTGATTTTCGCTGTATTCAAGGGCTATAGTCTGCAACAGGCTTGCTGCCGTCTTTTTTTCTTTCTACATTAGTGTCGACAGTTCGAAGCGGGAAACGTCGGCACATGGGGAAACATCGTGAAGGTAATCGTGCTCGGGGCGGGCGTGGTCGGGGTCACCACTGCGTACCAGTTGCAGAAAGACGGCCATGATGTGGTCGTGATCGAGCGGCAGCCGGTGGTGGCCGCGGAGACGAGCTGGGGCAACGCGGGCATGGTCGCGCCCGGTCATTCGTTCGTGTGGTCGTCCCCCAAGGCACCGATGACACTCCTCAAGTCCATCGTCATGAAGGATCAGGCACTGCGTTTCAAGTTCTCGTCCGACCCACGGCTTTATGCATGGTCGTGGCGCTTTCTGCTCGAGTGCACCGTGGAGAAAGCGCGGCGCAATACACTGCTCAAGCATCGGCTCGCTGCGTACTCGCAAAGCGTGCTGCATCAGATGCTCGGCGAGGAAAGCATCGACTATGACCGCAACGATCGGGGCATTCTCTACTTTCATCGCAGCCAGGAATCGCTCGATCGCGGCATCGCACAAATGAAGCTGCTGGAATCTGACGGGCAAACCATACGCGTGCTGAACCGCGACGAAGTGGTGGCCGTCGATCCGTCGCTTGCCAGTGTGAAGGAGAAGATCGCAGGCGCGATTCACTGCCCGACGGATGAGACGGGCGATCCGGCGAAGTTCACGCGCTCGCTCGCCGAGAGGGTCGCGGCGCGCGGCGGCACGTTCATGACCGACACGCTGGTGGACGGCTTTCAGACCGCGGGCAGCGACATTACTGGTGTCGCGACGAGCCGCGGAACGGTCAGCGGCGACGCCTATGTGCTCGCGCTCGGGACATGGAGCCCAAAGGTGGCGGGACAGATCGGCATCCACTTGCCGATCTATCCGATCAAAGGATATTCGTTGACGATACCCATCGGCGATCACAAGGCGCCGCCGGAAGTCGCGGCCGTGGACGAGCACAACCTCGTCGCCATCTCACGCTTCGGAGATCGCATTCGCGTGACGGCGACCGCTGAATTCGCCGGGTACGACACTTCGCACAAACCGTCCGACTTCGCTTTCATGAAACGTGTCACAGAGGAGCTTTATCCGGATGGCGGGGACTACGAGCACGCGCAGATGTGGGCGGGCTTGCGTCCGATGACGCCGACCAACCTGCCGTTCTTCGGACGCAAGAAGTACCGCAACCTCTACCTGAATACCGGGCATGGTCATATCGGCTGGACCATGTCTCACGGATCGGCCCGCATCACAGCCGATCTTGTCGCCGGGAAATCGCCGGCGATTCCGATGGAGGGCCTGCTGGCCTAGCACGGTCATGCAGGCCTGACATGCGTCGTCCAAACAGGTGCACATAACAGGTGCATATATCAGGAGACAACCATGGCTGGCGTAGGAAGCGAAAAGGTATTCGAGAACGACAAGGTGATCGTATGGAACTTCGTGCTCGAACCGGGCGAAGAGACGCCCGTTCATACGCACGAGCATTCGTACATGTGGTACGCGATAGAAGGCGCGCCGCTGCATATCTACGACAAGGACGGCGTCGACCTGGGCATCTTCGAGGTACCGACGGGCGCGGTGTATTCGCTCAAATGCGAGGACGGCTATCTCGAAGTGCTGTCGGAGATCGGCAAGGGCGCACGCGTACCCGCGACTCATAAGGCACGCAATGACGGCAATCGGCCGTATCGCGAAGTGCTTGTCGAATACAAGGACGCGACGTCGATCTAACCGTCCGTCGCCAGCCCTTGCTTGCAGCGTGCCGCCGCTCGCATTTTCCGGTGCGTGCGGCGGCTGCCAGACGCTTCGCACACTTCGAACCTTGGTTCCGTCTTTCCAACGGCTAACCATAGGCCAGCGTTATCATGCGCGAGCTTCAGGGTGCAGCACCGGCATCATGCTTTCAGCTATTGAATGGCATTCGCCGGTAACGCGAGCCGGCTTCCGAAGCATCGTTGTAGAGGTGGTCAAGCATTCTTAGTTCAGTCACAAGGCGGTCCAGATGACGTGCGCCAGAGATAATCAATGATCTAGCGCAGCGCGTTTAGCGAGCGACTCGACCTGGCTCCCAGAAAGCGAGAGCACCTGCAACCTTCGAGCGCCGGCTGGCCGGTGTGTGGCGTATAACTGACGTCCGAAAGTCCGGGTCGCCAATGCGAGCGAATGACCGTTCCTGGCCGAGAGACGACTGCTGCAGAAACTCGCTACAGGAACGACAGAACTAGTTCGCATCATTGTCGGTGCGCGAGAAGTTGGCCGGCAGCCGGGTGTGTTGTGCGGCGGGGGCGCCAGTGAGACCCCCTTCTACCAGGCGTTCGGCCAGTCGCAAAAGATCGAGCGCCGATACCGCTGAGTAGCGGCGCCCGCAGTGGACGATGACGGGTTCCACCGAGCTAGCGCTCTAGCCTGGGACTGAAATGAGTCCGTAGGCGTGCAGCTCACATTGAGAGGTGCCAGGTACCTTACCTCTTGGATGCGGGCGGCGGCGCTCCGGGGATCGCGTTGACGCGCGCGGCAGCCGCCGCGTTCGCGGCATTCGCCGCCTTAATGGCGTTCCAGTTGTAGGACGGGGCTGCGCCGCCGTTTAAGCTGACATTCGCGTTCGGCGTGGCGAGGCTCGACGGATTCGAATAATTGTTTGCAGGTGCCGCTGGCGTCGGGGGAGGCGCCGTCTTCACCGGTTTCGGCTGAAGCGTTTGGTTGATGACGGTTATCTGGCCGAACTTCTTGACCGCCTGACTCTCCGCAGTAGCTGCCGTAGCGAAACACGCCGCGCCAACGCAGATTGTCGCGACAAGCGCGGCGCGAAGCTGCGCGCGATGAAAGTTTCTTTCCATGGTCGTCTCCAGTGGCTCACCGACGCAGACCATATTACTCCCGCACCCCTGCTGCCTGTAACGGCGAAGCGCCGACGCCGGACGTAATGCCCAAGCGATTCAAAAAACGACACGCTTAACGGCATTTGCGGAATCAGTGATGTCCCGCCCGAAACCAGCGACCGTGTTACAAGCGGAGAGACCGACCAGCGCAGAGACAATGATCAGCAAAGTTAGAAGTCGTGCGGCCATTTCCCATGTTCCTTGTTTAGTGGATGTCGATGAAGTCCCGTTAACGCTCCTTGCGGTTCGTGCATGCCTTAGGGCGCTTCCGTTCGCTACAGTTATCGGCCGTCGGGACTAGTTACTTTACTAAATGCGGTCCGGGGAAAAATGGAGCGGAAGAGCCGGAGGCGGCATGGCGTCACCCATGTCAGCGTCCGGAGGCGGTGCTGTTCCTGAATGAAACGAGACAACGTTAGGTGACGTGCAGCTGAGTGCGCCACTCGGCATCGCTACAACCTGCTCGTGGGGTACTTCTCGAATTCTGCAACAAGTTCTTTGGCACGCCGCTGCGGATACGGTCCGTTCGGCTTGCCGCTACCGCCCCATTGACGGCGGCGGCTCCGATTGTGAGCACAATGAGCAACACGATAAGCAGACCAAGCTCCACCCATTGGAGATACGCAGGAACGTGGAGCGTGCCGTCTTGCATCATTCAACGCGGCATCAATGCTGCGCTGCATCCGAGGACGGCCGCCGCGCCGGCCCTCATGTAGAACCGCATCGTGCGCTTACGAGCCTCGTTGTAGACTGCGATCGCCTCCCACTGGGCTTTCGTGAAGCCGTTTTTTTCAACCTGCACTAGGCAACGCTTCCTATCTGGCAGACGCAAGGATTGCGTCAGATGTCGCCATGCAGTCCTTCGTCCTTCGCGGGGCGCTGCGCTGTCACATCGACGTTTTCCGCGAAGCCGGCCGATGAACGGGCCGTAAATCATTGCGAGCGGCTTTCGCTGCCGCACCTAACGCCTAAATGGCGGTGAACCGACAGGCTCCCGGCAACGCTGCTCAATATGGTCCACGACAAGCTGTCCAAGTCTTAAACGAGTCGCACATACAGGTCGCTTGTTCATGATGTTTCCTTACTCGCATCCTGTCGGCGCTTCACTGTACTGCGGCGCGCGTCACGAATGTATGCCGAGGACCCGACAAGAGCAGTTAGCGATCAAGATTGCGCCGCCCGAGACGAAACGAATCATAGGAGCTTCCCTCCATCGAATGACGAATGGGTGATGGCTTCCCGATCAAAGCGCGCGCTTGACGGCTTGCGCCGAATCGGTGATATCCCGTCCGGCACCTGCCACCGTGTTGCACGCCGCTAGGCCAAGTAGCGCCGCTGCCACCGACACCAAAACCACGATACGTCCGATCATCTTCACTCCCGTGTTCATCCATCCCTATTGTCGGTCGTCTTACTTCAGCAGATGCATGCCCGCAAGCTTTGAAGCCGCGACATCGAAGGTGGCCGTGTACTCGCACTCCGCCACGTGTCCCGACCGCTCGATCACGCAGTCCGCGAAATTTGCCTTGCTTGATGCCGCGAAAACGCGAAGTGCCTTTCGCATCGTATCGGCTGCTTCGACCACGAGTTCCTTCGTGTCGAGCATCGACTCAACGATGTTTCTCATCTCCGCGCGGCCGACGTTGTAGCAGCCTGCGAGCACCCAGACAAGCTCGATAAGCGCAACTTGCGACACGAAGCCCGGTCGATCCGACGAAAGCGACTCCATGAGCGCTGTCGACTTTTTGGATTGCGCCGCATCGTCTTGTGCGAAGTAGCGGACAAGCACGTTCGTGTCCAGTCCGGTCATCGCGCGGATGCCCCCTTCTCCGCGATAGCCCGGTTCATATCCTCAATGGATACCGGGCTGTCGGGCTTCTTGACGATGCCCTTGAGGGAAGAAATCGAGCGCGTTGCCGGAAAAACCTCGTACCTTCCGGTCGTCTCGTTGAAGCTGAATTCGATGCGGTCTCCGGATTCCAAGCCGAGCCGATTGCGTACATCCACCGGAATCGTGACCTGCCCCTTCGACGTCACGGTCGCTGCTGTCATATGATCCTCCCTTTCCTTACTTTATGGTAAGGAGAAAGAGGAATCAAGGCGGCTGTCGTACGGGCATATGTCATCATCGGCAGTATCTCGCGCCCGGAAGGATGAACTGGCGAACTCGTAAAGTGTCCGGCTCAACAAAGCCGCGAACCCCGCGACCAGTTTGGGACTCGCAAATCGGCGGTGACAGATGTGGGACCAGCCTTGATGTCCGCCCCTCGAACCGCCGCTGCCTAGCCGCCCTGCACCCTGGCCGGCTGACCCGCCCTTACGAAGTTTCGATTTTGTCAGTCGAACGGCTGCTGAATCACCAGTGCCGACCTGGCCCGTAGCGGCTGCGGCGCTGGGCGCGTGCGTCTCTCCGCCAAGCTTCGCGCTGCCGGCCGCCCCCGCAGGCTCCGCCGGAGCATGTACTAAGCGCGACCCAGCACGCACCAATTTCGCAGACGTCACATGCACAATTCTCGGCCAAGCCGCATTCGCCGAGCGAACAGCCAGGCGCGCAGCCGTCATCGCCACCGATGTAGATGAATCCAGCTTGGCGTGCAACGGCCGGTGGACGGGCGAGTCCGGCGTTGCGCGCTCGGTGGTGATGCCACGCACAGAGATCAAGGCGCCGCCGCAGGAGCTTGAGGCCCCGCGTCAGCCCGTGGCGTTCAATCGCCCGGAACCCAAAGCTTGAACAACTCTGTCCACCGGTGTGGATGCGATACGCACATGCGAAGCCCTTGCGAGGAGAAACGTAGCGCTGGTAGAGGCGAATACCTTTCAAAACCACTGAGGTCAGCATGGGCGTTCCTTAGAAGCGTTAGCGGCAAGGAGCAGATTGCATACCCACAGTACCGCCTTCGTATTACTCAGCGACTTTGCCTGAGCGCTGGTCGGCTTAACCGGCTGGCAAACTTGCACCGCTAGCCCGCCAGAGACTGGACGTTCACGAGTAAGCGCTCCACGGAGAGATCGGAGCCGCAGACGATCTCCACCTCGGGCGCTCGCGATTTCGTACGTAACGATGCACCCTACCAGCTCTTGTGAGCGCAGAAGGACGCAGTAGCGTTCGACCGCATCTCATCGAAAGGCAGCAATGCGCGTATCACAGCCGGTCGTTGGTCCCGGTGCGAGCCACGGCTATGGCCGACTTGGGCAAGAGCCTGCTCCGACGGTAACGGCGAAAGAGAATGGAGGAAGACAATGAAACTCCCATCAACTCAATGGGAGTCTGTGATGGGAAGCAATCTAAGCCGTGAGTCTGGAACGAAGCGGGTTGATTTATAAAAGCCGCCGCTCAAGCCGAAAGACGTCTGCGAAATCCGGATTTACCTTCAGAACGCGCACGCGGTTCGTGATCTGGCGCTGCTCAATCGTGCGATCGACAGCAAGCTGCGCAGGTGCGATCTCGTCAATCTGCATGTCCGCGAAGTAACCCACGACAATCAGATCTGCCGCGCGCGATGATAATGCAGCGCAAAACCAAACGACCCGTGCAATCCGAAGTCACGGAGCCCGCTCTCGCGGCGGTCGCTGCATGGGTCGAGAAAGTTAAGCTGAGGTCCGAGTTGTACCTCTTCCCAAGCCGCTTTTATCGGTCGCCGCATATCTCAACGGAAGGTACATCGATGGGTCGCCGCGCTCGGCCTTGATCCGACTGCTTACCGCGCACACTCGATGCGTCGGACGAAGGCGACATTGATCTACAAACGGACGACGAACCTCAGAGCGGTTCAACTTCTGCTTGGACTTAGCAAGCTCAAAAGCACCGTTCGATACCTCGGCAGAGAGGTCGACGACGCGCTATAAATCCTCGACCGAACGGAGATCAAAAAGGTCGCGGCCGTCGGACAGGTTGTTTGTCGTTGCGGCTGCTTTCGTCGCTATGCAACAGACCTCTGCCGATAGGCGAAGGGATTGAGCGGGCGAGCGCAGGACGGCGAGTGCGCCGGCTGCCCTCCTGGCTCCGCTACAAGCATTCCTGCGCTTGCTCGGGTAACGCGCACGAACTCTCCTTCGGCGAAGAACCACGCGGACATCGTCCGTGCTAACTCGAGCACGACCTCCGCGTCGGTCAGGCCGGAGGACGCGCGCACGTGGAACGAATGATCCGCGTCGTCCACCACATGCAGCGTGGCGCGTGCCCCCAGCGTCTCGACGACCGACCTCAGCAGGTGAAGCTCGGCCAACTTGTCGTGCGTGCCGTCAGCGGCCGGCGAATCTTCCGTTCTGCCTCCATGCTGTCGCAATACGTACTGCTTCAGCCTCGGTGAAAGCAAGTCACGCATCACTCGCCAACACCGCCTATAAGGGCAACCCCCGTATCATCTGCCCATTCCGATGTCGCACGCGAGCCATTCTTCCTGCTTGTCGAAGCGCCGCAGCCACGCCTCGAGTACCTCGGGCCGGGCGAGCGGGCCCAGTAAGGGCGTCGGACTCTGTAACAGTAGCGGAGCGATCAGCCGTGCTACATGGACATATGCATCGAAGTCTTCGTAAAGGTTGATATCGCCCAGCAATGGAGTGCTCCCGGCTGCGATGGCAAGCGCGTGCTGCCCGGCGAGACGATAGACGCCTTGCGCCGCAAGCGCTCTGTCTTCGTTTGCCACTCTCTCGATGTCCAGCTTCATTTTGCGCGCATAGTCGCGGCCAATCAGCGTCAGCCAGTTTCCCCCCGGCATTCCGCGTATTGCATCCCACTGCAACGAAGCCCGATCGATGATCTGCACGGCCCAGTACCGTTTCGCGAGGGTGGCCATGCGCATGTGCGCGGTAAGGACGGCACCGCTTCGGTGTTCGAAGATATAACCGCCCGTCGCCCACCAAAGCGGCAGCGTATTGATGAGCCATGCGGTCAGCTCGGACAAAACCTTCGGCGGCGTACCGTCGGCGAAGCGCACGAAGATGTGGCTGGCGCGCTCGGTATCGGGCAGCGGCGAGACATCGACGAATTCCCAGGTGTTCGCCTGTGGCGTCTGCTCAACGCCGCTTGCGAGTTGCAGATAGTGCGTGCCGCTCGCGTGCGGCCACGTCTCGCAAAGGTCGGCGAGAGATGTCTTGGTATGCACATCCGCGAGATCGCTCCATTCGATCTGGGCTCCTGACCGATAACGGATCAGGCGTTGATCGAGCCATCCTCCCTGCAGCTCGTTCAGCAACGTTCGCAACGCGGCGGCATGCGCCGCCAGCCGCCCGCGAACGAACACGACGAACGCAAGGCGCGGCACGACCTCGGCGGTTGCGCGTTTGATCGGTTGGATGGATGGAAATGAGTCGGCCATGGGGCGCTTCGTCGATTCAGAATTCGAGTATCGTCCAGGGCCAACCGTCCGAATACGGCGCATACTCGATGACGGACGGGGGAGGCTGATCCGGGGGAACAAAATACACGCGGTCTCCCGCTATCCAGATTGTCACAGCCTGAAAGCTCGTCCGGATCATCTGCACATCCCGGCCGATCAATTCCGCCGCGCCCTCGTCGGCAGCAAAGAGGATGCGGTCGTTCAATTTATCCATGCCCAGCAGCGGAACTTCATATCGGCCGAATTCGACGAAGCCAGCCGAAGCCGACCCCTGAAGAAGACGACTCAGTGCACCGGATGCCGCGATCAGCATGTCCTTCCCTTCGCCGCGGCAGATGCCGGTCAGATTTTCGCTCAGGTCGACTGGGGCGGGCACGCTCAACGCTCTCCACCCAGTGCCATCGAAATGGAGCAACGTCTGCATCTCGCCAACCGCATATACATCGCCAGGACCGCCGGCGAACGCTCGAATGGTCCGATCGCCGTCGCCGGGTCCTTCGTATTGCTGTATCCACGCGCTGCCGTCCCAATGATAGATGTGGCCTCCGTAAGTACCGGCGTAGACATCGTCGTCCGAGAGTCCCCACAGGACCGTGATATTCGGTGGCAATCGGGTGGACCGAAGCACGGGAAGATCGGTGGCCGACCATGGCCGCGAACCGGCTTCGGTCCGATAACGCACCGCGCCCGTGGGCGGCGGCCACGCGACGCGCGCAGTGGTCGCAACGGTGCCATCGGCGCTGCCGGTCCAGACGGATCCTTGCGGCGAGGCCCACATGCAACGCAATGAATCGCTCGTCTCGAGAACCCTTCGCGGAGCGGTTCCTGTGGTCTGATGCGCGGGCAACGTGAACACGTCGCCTGTGGCGCTCGCGATGTTGCCTTCGTCGTAATCAATGAAAAGCAAGTACAGTTCGTCGCCCGCTCCGGCTGCGGCAAGAACTTCCGAGCTCATTTCCTCTTGACTCACGATTCAGCTCCTAAGCGAGTTTTCCGGATGCAGCCTTCTTTGCCGCCTTGGCTGCCGCTTGCTTCGCCGCTTCTGCAGCTTTGTGTGCTGCGGCTTGCTCCTTCGTCGGGTCCCAGGAATTACGCAGTTTCGTCTTCGCCGTGATACCGATTTCGTCGAACGACTGCTCGGCAAGAATGCGAATGCACTTGGCCGCCTTGTCGATTAGGCTGTCACGGTCCAGCGAAGGGTCCTTGAGCTTGCGCCTCTTCTCGCCATTTCTGAGGGCCTTCTTCGTTGCCTTCTCGTACTCGTCCATCCATTCGTCACGCGTCGCATTGCGGCCGGCCAGTGCGTTTTTCTGCGAGAACTCCCTCATGGGATCGGTCAGTAGCTTGTGCTCCTGACCCGCAGACTGTCCATCGCTCGCCATCCAGGTCAATGCGGCGCTTGTTCTGTAGTCGCCGCACTCGCCGAACTTCGGGCCTGACCGCCCGGACTCATGCATCGCGGAACAAGGAAGAATATGTTCGGCCTGATAGCCCTTCTGCGTGCCCTGCATCTCTTCGTGCGTCCCCATCTCGATCGGCGGATCGAACTGCGCGAATATCTGCGCGCAATTCATGCTGTCAGTCTTGCCAGCCTTCACCAGCTTCGCCTGGACCATTGCCTGAGTTTCCGCCATGGCCGCTTACATCTGATTGCCCATGCCGGAGCTGCCCGTGAACGCGACATAGGCGCCTTCCGCCTTCACGTTCGTGCTGCCGGTCAGGATGTAACAGCTCGATCCCGTCTTGAGGCTTACCACCTCCTTTTGGGTACCCGGCTCATTTCCGTTGCAGGCGCTCACAACGGACTTGAGGGTGAACACCGCCTTGCCGCCGATCTTCACGTGGCGCGTGTCATCGTCAAGCCGCGCAGTGCCGTCGGCCGTCAAGATAGGATACGGCACGGGTAGCGGACTCGGCGCCGCTGGCGTAATGCACACGCTCGGATTCATGTAGACGACCTGATGGCCGCTCGTCTCGGCCGCAATCTCCTTGCTGTTGGCAGTGATCATGTCGCGCGTCCCTCCCCTGCTTCAGTGGCGCCGAGCAGCACGGCGCCACGCGCGCCATCATCGGAACAGCCGGTGAGGACTGCTGTGTCGTCCTCGGCGATGCCCAGACGCCAACCTTCCGCCGCCAGCACGGCGAGGAGCGGCATCGCGGCGGCGCCCGGATCGCCGAGTTCCTTCAAAGGCATGTTCAACCCGGCGCGCAGGCCCAGCACATCCGCGAGACGCGGAATCACGTTTTGCAGCTCATGCGTCGCGTAGTCCTCGTGCGACGCATCGAGCAGCCAGGCATTGCTGCGCTCGCCCGCCGCCCGCAGCGCCCGCAACGCGCGATCCAGCGCGCCATTCAACCCCGCGGCCCTCGACGTCGCCTCGGTTCCCACCGGATACGGCTCGCGTCCCGCGCCGATGCCGTAGACGCCGACATCCGTCCGCCCACGGGCCGCTTCGAGCGCGACGAACGCCGCCGCTTCGCCGGGCCGCACGCCGTCGATGTTGTCGTCCGTCAGCAAACGATGCGACCGTTCGAGCGCATCGAGCACGCGCCAGTCGTGCAGCGAATCGACGCCGCCCCAAATCACCAGTCGTCCTTCGTCGAGCCGTTGCACCGCGCGCGCGAGCGCTGGAGCTCCGGCCGCGCGCCCGAACGGAAAGACTTCGAGCTCGATGCCGCTGAACACGGCGCCGAAGCACTCGCGCAGACGGCGAATTACCTCATCGCCCGCAAAGTGCGCCGACAAGCACAGACAGAGCAACGCCGGCCGGCGGCCCTTTATGGCGTCGCGGACGTCGCGCCCCGCATCGCGCAGGCGCATGCAGAGTCCGTCGAGCGCGTCGTGTCCGAGCATTTCAATGCGCTCGACGCCCGCGATCTCCGGCGGCACAGTAGGCGCGCGACACAGCATGACGCGCTTTCCGGCGGCATCGACGAAGCGTGACTCTGTCACGTTGCACAGCCCGGCGCGCAGCAGCAGCAGCGTTTCGGCGGCGCTCTCGCCGAGGCTCGTCACTGCATCCCACGCGACGCACCGTGCCAGCGCCGCCTGAGCGCTCAGCGTGCTCATGGCCGATACTCCTTCGCCTGCACGCGAATCGCAGTGAAGCGGTCGCGCATCTTCGGCGGACAGCGGAAGATCGCGCGCCACACCATTTCCACGACGAGCGCGTCGCTGTCCATGACGACCGTATCGAGCGCGGGACGCCGCTGCACCAGCGCGCCGTCGATGAGCGCGTCGATCGCGATGCGCCACCTCGGCAACCGGAAGCCGAGTTCGGCCGAGGCATGCACGCCCGCGGCCGTGATACGCTCGCCGCCCTGCAGTGGCGGATCGAAGATAAGGTCCGGCGGGGCGCAGTTCTCGTGCTCTTCACGATAATCGGCCGGTCGCGCGGGATACACCGACTTGAGCCAGCCGGCGTCGTAGGTGCCCATCGTCAGGCGGCGCGGCGCGTAACTGCGGCCGATGGGCGCGCATCCGGCGGGCTCGTAGCGGCCCCCCGCCACGCCGATGGGCACGCCCAGCGCTTCGATCTGCGGCGCGGGCTTGCCGACCAGCATCGCGTGATCCCGCGCTATGCCGCTTCCGACCGGATTGCGCGCCTCTTCGAGCGGCCGGGCAGGATCGCTCAGATCCAGCCCGCCGTATGCGCGCGACCATGCAAGCGGCGTCGCAGTCAGCGCGAGGCTCGCGCCCGGCACGACGCCGCGCGGCGCACGGTGCCAAAGCCGAGGGCCCCAGACGCGCAGGCGCTTCACGCGCCCCGCCACCATGAGAACGACTTCCGCGCTCGCTTGCGCACGCAGCAACGGCGGCATCGCGTGGCCGGCGAGCACGAAGTCCGTCCCGCGCTTGAGCAAGCCATAGTCGGCCGGCAGCCGGATATCCGGAATTTCCGGTGGTCCCCACATCACATCGCCCATGCGCACTTCGCAGGGGCTTTGACTCGGCTTCAACTCCTCGCCGGGACAGATGTCGTACGCCGCCTTGACGATCACGATGCGCGCGTCGGCGCCCTCCCGATCGATGATCGGCAGCACGTTCGCAAGCAGGTCGCTGTGATTGTGGAGCGCGGGCTCGTCCATGGCGTTTAGTCCCGTTCGCGCAGCCATGCGCCGATGCGCCGGAGCGCGCGCTGCTGCACGCCGACGAAATCGTGCACGCTGAAGCGCGGCACGCGCGATGCAGTCGCCGAGCGCATCTCCAGATACAGCGTGTCGCGTTCCTCGCGCGAGCCGGGGCCGTCGCGCAGCAGTTCGAGGAGCAGCGCGAGCGACAGCGCATGGCCGCCGCGATAGCGCGTGCCCGGATAGAAAGACGACGCGTGCCGCTCCCAGCGCAACGCGGCATCGCGCGCGCCGGCTTTCGCGTCGCGTGAATCGGACGTCTCGAACGCAATGCCCGTGATGGCCTGCAAGGCGCGCCGCGCGGCGACGGCCGCCTCGGAATCGGCTGCGTGCCGCGCCAGCACCGACAGCAGATGCGGCACGAGATCGACGACGCCGAGCCGCGCCGCCGCTCGGACACCCACCCGCGGATCGGCTCCTTGCAATAGCCGGGCGATCGCGGGTGCATCCGACGCACGTCCGAAGAGCGCGACGCAATGCGCCGCATCGGCCCAACCGGGCGCTTCGCCGCGCATGCACCACGACGCGAAATCGTGCGCGCGCGCCGAGCCGATGCTCACCCCCGCGCGCAACGCCAGGCGCACGCGCGTTTCCGCATTACGCATGTCGAAGCATGGCTCGAGCGCTTCTTCGCACGCAACCGGCTCATAGCCCGCCAGCGGCGCGCCGAGGGCGGCCGTGCTGACGCCAAGGTCCGCGTCGCGCACGGCGGTGTGCCATGCGTCTTCCGAAAGCGTGCCCCTGAACGCCAGCACGCGGACGCATGCCTCCCGAATGCGCGCTTGCGGGTCGCGCAGCAGCAGCGCCAGCGTCTCGTCGAACCCGGGATGCGGACTGAGTCCGAGCGCCTCCACCGCCGCCCTCGCCTCCGAGGCGCTGCGCATGACCGCGCTCCTAAGAATGCGCAGGGCTTCCATGTGCAGCGCCTGATCGTCGACCATGCCGAGCGTGAGAAGCGCCGCGAAGACGCGCCCGGGGTCATCGAGATCAGGATCGAGCGCGAGTCGGATCACCTGCGCGAGCGCATTGGGCCCGAGCGCGACGATGGCGTTGACCTGAGCGAGCAGGCGCTTCTCGGCGCGGGCCGGAAGTGTCCACGGCTCGCCCGCGAGCGGCTCGCGGTGCACGCGCAACGCCGCCGCCGTATCGAAGCATTCGCGCACCGCGTGCTGCCGGAAGCTAAGGGTATCGTCCACGTCGCCCGTGAGCCGCCGCACGCTGATCGGCGCGCGCGTGTCACCTGGGCGTCGGCGCGGCGGCCCGACCCAGCTCGCCTCGAGCCCGAGGCAGGCGGGAACGTCAGTCAGCGCGAGCGTCGTGCGCATGATGGCCGGCTTCAGTTGAGCTTGATCATGGGCGCCAGCAACTCGAGCAGCCGGTGCCCACGCGCCGTGAACCGCTTGCAGACGAGGTCCACGTCGCCGTCGCGGCCGAGCGTGAGCCGCGCGCCGCCGTTGCGCAGCACGATGTCGCCCTGCGCTTCGAACAACAGCTTCGGCGGCCTGGCGGCGAGTTCGGCGGCCGCGGAGATTGCGTTCGGCTGCGCATAAGCGACGATCTTGCCGATCACCACGCCGCCGCTCGCAGACGCATCCGCGAGCCACACGAGCACGTCGTCGCCGGCGCATAGCGCGACCGGCTCGCCGCCCGTCGCGAGCACGTGGCATTCGGCCATGCGGTCCGTCCCGCCGACCCGCACAGTGACGACGCCGCCGTCCTCGGCGCCAAGCACGCGCGCCGCGCCGATCGACGCAGGCGGATTGATCGACAATAGAATCTCGGACAGATTGGACACGGTTCTCTCCCGGCGATGACAAGTCGACTAGACCATTAGTTAAGCGAAATATCAGACGCCTTCAGGGTGATGGCGCTGCCGCCCTTGATGGCGATCTCGCTGCTGCCATCGACCGTAATGCTCTTGCCGCAGATTGCGATGGTGCCGTCCTTCTTGAGGCTGACGGAGGCGTTGCCGCATGTGAGCGTGAGCGTCTCCCCCGCGTCGACGATGACCGTCTTGGCCACTTTCAGCTCGTCGCTTTCCCCCACATTGACCGAGCGCCCCTTCGTGATCTTGATGGCGAGCGCCTTGCCGATCGTCTCCTGTACGTTGCCCTTGACATCGACCGTGCGGTCGCCGTCTATGCTGAGCTTGCAATTCTTGCCGATGCTGGTCGTGCGGTTGGCGCCCACCGAAACGGTCTGGCTCAAACGCACGTCGATGTTCTGATACCCGCCCACCGAAACCGCCTGATAGGCGCCGATCGCGACCTCCTGCGCCGCGCCGATCGCAATCGTCTCGTTGATGCCCACCGCGTGCGTGCGCTGCAACTTCACGCTCGCCGTCTCGCTGGCTTCGACGTGGATCGTCCGGTTCGCGCCGATCGTGATCGTCTCGTTCTTGCCGACCGTCTCCGTGCGGTTCGCGACGATCGCAATGGTTTCGTTGTTGCCGACTGTTTCCTTCCGATCGACGCCGATCGAAATGCTTTCGTTGTTGCCGACATGCTCGGTGCGATCGTGCTTCACAGTCGTCGTCTCGTCGTGACTGACGGTCTTGGTGCGATCGTGCCCGACCGAATGCGACTCGTCGTTTTCGACCTCGATATC
This sequence comes from Caballeronia sp. GAFFF1, assembly GCF_023630705.1. Classification (GTDB taxonomy): domain Bacteria; phylum Pseudomonadota; class Gammaproteobacteria; order Burkholderiales; family Burkholderiaceae; genus Caballeronia. The sequence continues at coordinate 29,029 of NZ_JALQEM010000041.1, read as the reverse complement.
CTGATTCCGCTCGGCGTGAATCAGCACCTGCTCCGCGCCCTTCTTGTCCTCGAAGCGCAGTTCGTTGCAGTTCGCGCCGCTGCCGCCCTTGGTCGAGCGGCTCTTGATGCCGGTCTGCGTCATGTTCGCCGGCAGGTCGTAAGGCGGCATCTGCTCGGCGTTGTACACGCGACCCGTGATGATCGGCCGGTCCGGATCGCCTTCCAGAAAGTCGACGATCACTTCCTGCCCCACGCGCGGTATCGCAATCGCGCCCCAGCCCTTGCCCGCCCACGGCTGCGACACGCGCATCCAGCACGAGCTGTTTTCGTCGCGCTTGCCTTGCCGGTCCCAGAAAAACTGCACTTTGACGCGGCCGTATTGGTCCGTGTAGATCTCGTCGCCGCCCGGACCGACGACGACCGCCGTCTGCGGCCCTTGCACGAAGGGCTTGCGCGCGCTGCGCGCGGGCGCGAAGGCCTGTTTCGCCTCGATGGCGGAGAACCAGCATTCGCAGCGATTCTCCTGCGCGCCATCTAACGCTTCGTAGTCCGCAATATCGATTTCATAGCGCGTGCGCGTGACGAGATACTGCGCGTTCTGGTCGGCGCGCGGATGACGAGTCAGCTTGATGAGCGCCCCCGCGCGCACGCCGCGGCTGTTGGTGCGCGCGTCGACCTGGTGCCAGTTGATGTCGAAATCCTCGGGCACGCTGCCTTCCACGCGCCACTCGGCCGCGCGCGCTTTCGCGCGGCTCTCGCCGTGATCGCCGTCGACATAGCCGCCGGGATAATCGAAGTTTTCGAGCGCAGTGAACGCATCGAAGCCTTGCATGTGCTTCACGGCCTGCTTCTGCAGCGGCCGCGATGGATGCTTGAAGTCGTAATCGGTGAGCAGCCAGTTGCGCGTTTCAATCGCGTGATTCGTGCGCCATTCGCTGACATATTCGATGCTCCCCCCGGCGGCCATGACCGCGCCATACGGCAGCGACTCGCAGCCCGCGACGCTTTCGTGCGCGGCGAGCGTATCGGTCAGAATCAGCGATTCCTTACCGTCCCTGTCCTGGAACCAGTAGTAGATGCCTTCGTCTTCCAGCAGGCGGCTCACGAAGTTGAAATCCGATTCGCGATACTGCACGCAATATACGCGCGGCGGATGCGCGCGCGCACTGGCCTTCCACTTGATCTCGCCGGTTTCCAGACCTTTGTAGAGCGGATCGGCAAATACCGTTTTAACGATCTCTTCGACCGTCTTGTTTTGAAAGATGCGGCAGTTGCTGCGCCGCGCAAGCAGCCAGAGCCACGGCCGCACCGCGGCTTCATAGACGTGCAGACGTCCGCGCATGCCCGTCTGCCGGAAGCCGACGACATAGCCGCCAAAGACGCGCGGCTTCGCTCCGGGCACCGCGAGCGATACGCTCGCGCGCTTGCCGAGAATGCGCCCGAAGTCGATATCCGCGCGCTTCGATACCAGCGTCAACTCGACGCGCGGCATGCGCCCGAGTTCCGCGTTCGCGCGCACGGCCAGTATGCGCAAGTCGTCGCCGAGCGGTGTATCGACGGTGACGAGCGGACTTTGCGCGGCGGCGACGTTTGACATGGGCGCACCGTGTCGTCGATCAGCGAACTTCGGTGCTGCGCACGTCCCAGCCGAATTTCACCGCGCCGCCAAGCGCGCCTTTGTCGTCCTGCGGCTTGTATTCGAACTCGATGTCCGCGTAGCTCAGATCGACGGTCTGCTCGGGATGGCCGCCCGGCTCGCACACCAGCGAAACCTTCGTCACCGTCACCTGTTTCATCGTCACGGTAAGGAATTCCTTTTGCCCCTCGCCCGCCTTGCTGACGGTGAGCTTCGCGGTCGGGATATGCTTGCCGCTCGCGCAACTCTTCTTCAGCGTGGGCGCCGACTTGTCGTATTGATGCACGAACTGGAACACGCCCGGGCACGCCTTGCCGATGCCGCTGCCGCTTCCCGTCGTCGGATTGCTGGCGTTGGTCACGCCCCAGTTGAAGCTCATTACTTCGATCTGTCCTTCCGCCCCTTTGTGCTTCGACTCGCCGTCGATTCCGTCGATCTTCAGATAGCAGTCGGTCGTAGCCATGTGATCCTCCGTCGTGATCGGCATTCGTTGCATCGTTGCGCGCGCCCCGCGCAATGCAATCCACCGGTTAAACGAACCAGGCCGCGAGTTTTTGAACTTCAAAATCGCGCGGCACGCGCCGTCTTACATCCGATAGGCCGTTGAACGGATCAGCCCGATGCCCACTCACGATTTGCGCGATTCGCGCCCGGAAAACACGCTCACGATCGACGCCGCGCGCCAGTTCGATTCGCTCGCGCTCACCGATGCCGGCGACATGTTCCTGCAAGTGGTGCCGAAGCGCAGCAACGCGCCCGTGAAAGGGGAAGCCGCGAAGCGCGGCGACTGGGACACGCCGATGCAGATTTACGGCTGGCGCTGGGCGCAAGGCTACGACGCCGCGCCGCTCGCCGCCGCGCTCAACGCCAACGACATGCGCGTGACGGCGCTCGGCGTCATCAAATCGGTCGATTCGGCGTCGCCCGTGCTCGCGAAGCTGTGCGCGCAGGCGGAACTCCTCACGCTCGCGCACATTCGCTGCTACAAGTCGGCCGGCAGCGATCACGGCGTGCAGATCGAATTCCTGTCCATGAAACTGGAGCAGGCTTATATCCGCAACTATCAGATCTACACGAGCCCGCGTCTCGCGCGGCCGTGCGAAATCTTCGAGCTGTCGGCGCAGCAATTCACGATGACCTGCGCGCCGCAATCCGCGACGGGCAGCCGCGGCGCGGAAGTGACCTTCGCGCTCGACGTGTCCGCGCGGCGCGGCGGTTGACCTTCGAAGGAAGCGATGAACGAACCCAGCGCCAGCGACCGTCTGCAGCCTTCCTTGCTCGATCGCCTGATCGACGACGAACCCGCGTCGCGCGCCGAAGCTGCCGGCGAGCGCTTCATGTCGCATCGCAGCCTGCGCGCCGCGGTCCTGCGCGATCTGTCGTGGCTCTTCAACACGACGAACCTCGGCGATGCGATCTCCGAGGAACGCTTCGCCCACGCCTTCACGTCGGTGCTCAACTACGGCCTGCCATGCCTCTCGGGGCGCTTCGCATCGACCATCGACACCGTGCTGCTGGAACAGGCGATCCGCCAGGCGGTGGAGCGCTTCGAGCCGCGCATCGATCCGTCGACGCTCGAGATCGAGCCCGTGCTCGACCGCGCGGTGCTCGACATGCACAACCAGATCGCGCTCGTGATCCGTGGCCTGTTGTGGGCGCAGCCGGTGCCGCTCGAATTCGCGCTGCGCACACAGATCGATCTGGAGGAAGGCGGCATCACGGTCATGGAACTGCCGCGCTGACATCGCATACGGACAATCATGGACCCGCGCCTGCTTCGCCACTACAACACCGAGCTCGGCCATCTTCGCGAGATGGGCGCGGAGTTCGCAGAGCAGTTCCCGAAGATCGCGGCGCGTCTCGGGATGAGCGGCATCGACGTGGCCGACCCGTACGTCGAGCGGCTGCTCGAAGGCACGGCGTTTCTCGCCGCGCGTGTTCAGCTGAAGCTCGAAGAAGAGTTTCCGCGCTTCACGCAGCAGCTCGCGCACGTCGTGCTGCCGCAGTCCGCCTGCCCGACGCCGGCCATGCTGATCGCGCGTCTCGCGCCCGACCTCGCCAATCCGAATCTCGCCGACGGCTTCACGGTCCCGCGCCACACCGCGCTTTTCTCGACGCGCGCGCCCGCGCAGACGACGCCCTGCGAATTCCGCACAAGCGCGGCGCTCACGCTCTGGCCCATCGAACTGACCGAGGCGCGCTATCTCGCGCAGGCGCCGGACCTGCCGCTCGCCGCGCTGCCCGAAACGCGGACGCTCGCGAATCTCGTAAACGGCGCGCTGCGTATCCGGCTCGCGACGCCGGAAGGCCTTTCCTTCGACGCATTGCGGCTCGACGCCCTAAGCCTCTTCTTCGCGGGCGGCGACGAAACGGCGTACCGGCTATTCGAACTCGTGCTGGGCGGCACGCTCGCGATCGTCGTGTCGACGCCCGATCGCCCGAGCCGCGCGCTCGCCGCCTTGCCCGGCGATGCGGTTTCGCCCGCCGGCTTCAACGACGACGAAGCGCTGCTGCCAGTCACGCCCAACGCGTTCCAGGGCTATCGCGTGCTGCGTGAGTATTTCGCGTTGCCCGAGCGCTTTCGCTTCGCGCGGGTCGAAGGACTCGCGAGCGTGCTGCCCGCATTCGCCGCGCGCGAGATCGAACTGACCTTCCTGCTCGCGGCGGGCGATGCATCGCTCGAGCGCATCGTCACGAAGGAACACGTCCAGCTCGACTGCGTGCCCGCAATCAATCTCTTTCCGAAGCAGGCCGACCGCGCGCTGGTCACCGACGCCGCCGCGCGCTTTCATGTCGTGCCCGACCGCACGCGTCCACTCGATTTCGAGGTCCATTCGGTCACGGGCGTGGCGGGCTACGGCGCGAACGACGACAGCGAGCAGGTGTTTCATCCGTTCTACGCCGACTTCCTTGCCGACCGCCCCGGCGACGCCGCGTTCTTCACCACGGAGCGCGAGCCGCGCCTCGTGCCCGCTGCCCGGCGCAAGAGCGGCGCGCGCACCGAATACATCGGCAGCGAAACCTACGTCTCGATCGTCGATCCGCGTGCCGCGCCCTATCGCGGCTCGCTGCGGCAGTTGTCCTTCGCCACGCTGTGCAGCAACCGCGACTTGCCGCTGATGATGGCGCGAGACGCGACGGGCAGCGACTTCTCGCTCGACATCGCCGCGCCCGTTGCCACTGCGCGATGCGTGAGCGGCCCGTCGCGGCCCGCGCCCGCGACGCTCGACGCCGCGCAGGGCTGGCGGCTCATCGACCAGCTATCGCTGCATTATCTGTCGCTGTGCAACGGCCCGCGCGAGGCTGCCGCTGCGTTGCGCGCGCTGCTGATGTTGCACGTCGCGCCCGCGGATCACGCCGGCCGGGCGCAAGTCGCGGGGGTCGTTTCCGTCGATGCGCGACCCGTCGCGCGACGCCTGCCGATGCCCGGCCCAATCGCTTTCGGACGCGGTCTCGCCATCGACGTCCTCGTCGATGACCTTGCGTTTCAGGGCGGCAGCGCGTGGCTCTTCGGCTGCGTGCTGGACCGCTTCTTCGCGCGCTACGTGTCGATCAATTCTTTCGTGCAGACGACGCTTCGCACCAGCGCGCGCGGCGAAATCCTGCGCCTCGAACCGCGATGCGGCACGAGAGCGATCTTTTAGGCGCGGCGCGGCGAGCGCCGGTGGCCGCTCGCGTCGAGCAAGCGCCGGCCGAGCCGACGCACGCGCTCATCGAACTGTTCGACGCCCTCGCCGCCGAGCCGCATCGCTTCGACTTCTATCAGGTGATGCGGCGCATCGAGGCGCTCACGCCCGACCTGCCGCGTCTCGGCACAGGCGCGCGCCCCGCGGACGAAGCCGTGCGGCTCGCGCAGGACATCTCGCTCGCCTTCGCGCCCGCGCCGCTCGCCGCGCTCACGCGCGAACCCGGCGGCCATGCGCCGCGTCTCGAACAACGCTTCTTCGGCTTTCTCGGTCCGAACGGCCCGATGCCGCTGCATCTGACCGACTTCGCCCGACAGCGCGCGCTGCATCATGGCGACGCGTGCTTCGCGCGCTTGCTCGATGCGTTGCTGCATCGCTTCGTTCTGCTGTTCTATCGGGCGTGGGCGCAGGGGCGGCCGGTCAACGCGCTCGACCGGCCGGACGACGACCGTTTCGCGTTCTATACCGGCGCGCTGATGGGTCTCGCCGACCGGACGAGCCGCGCGCGCGATGCCGTCTCCGGTCACGCCAAGCTGCATTTCGCGGGCCTCTGGAACATGCAGACGCGCCCTGCGGACGTGCTCGAAAGCATTGCGTCGGCGCTCTTGCGCGTGCCGGTGCGGCTCGAACCGTTTCGCGGCCACTGGATGACGCTGCCGCCAGAGGAGCGCACCGCGCTACGTTCGCTGTCGGCGCGATTTTCCGCGCGCGCCGCGGGCGCGGCGCAACTCGGACGCGGCGCGCTGCTCGGCCCGCGCGTGTGGGACCGCCAGCACGCGTTCCGGCTCGTGATCGGGCCGCTCACGCTCGCGCAATACGAAGCGCTGCTGCCGGGCGGCGCCGCGCTGCCGATGCTCGTCGCGCTGGTGCGCCAGCATCTGAACGGCGAGCTTGCCTGGGATGCGCAGCTCGTGCTCCTCGCCGGCGAAGTGCCGACCGCGCAACCCGGCCGCTACGGACGTCTCGGCTATTCGGCGTGGCTGGGTCTCGCCGCCGATTGCGCCGACTGCGCCGATCGCGCCGACCTCGCGCTCGACGCGGACACGCATTGCGCGTGAGCTCTCTTCGAGCAAGCGCTTTGAAAAAACCTCGCGCGAGCGCCGTCTTACTGAATGAGCATGAAGACGCGCCTGCGGTCCACGCGCGCCCGTTGAAGAGGGAGTCGGACGATGGCGGAAATCAGTCGTGTGGCGCTGTTCGGCAAGCTGGACAGGCTCGGCTACAAGACCGTCGAAAGCGCGACGGTCTACTGCAAGATGCGCGGCAATCCCTACGTCGAGCTTTCGCACTGGCTCATGCAGATACTGGAAACGCCGCGCTCGGACATGGAGCGCATCGTCGCCCACTACGGCGTGGACGCGGCCACGCTGGCGCGCGATCTCACCGCGTCGCTCGATCGCCTGCCGCGCGGCGCCACCGCGATCTCCGATCTCTCCGAGCACATCACCGACGCGATCGAACGCGGCTGGGTGTACGGCACGCTGCTCTACGGCGCGACGAAAGTGCGCACCGGCCATCTGCTCGTCGGCATGCTCAAGACGCAGCGGTTGCGCAATGTGCTCATCGGCATCTCCCGGCAGTTCGAGCGCATCAAGCCGGAAGATCTGTCGGACAACTTCGCGCGCATCGTCGCGGATTCTGTCGAGGAAGCGGAAGACGAGCCGCATGCGCAGGCGCCCGCAGCCGGCGACGAGGCCGCGCCCGCGAGCATGGGCCGCCAGGAAGCCTTGCGCAAGTACGCCACCGATCTCACCGCGAAGGCGCGTCAGGGCGACCTCGATCCGGTCACCGGCCGCGACGAGGAAATCCGCCAGCTCGTCGATATCCTGATGCGGCGGCGGCAGAACAATCCGCTCCTCACCGGCGAGGCCGGCGTCGGCAAGACCGCCGTGGTGGAAGGCTTCGCGCAACGCCTCGCGCGCGGCGACGTGCCGCCGCCCTTGCGCGAGGTCGCGCTCTGGTCGCTCGATCTCGGTCTCTTGCAGGCGGGCGCGAGCATGAGGGGCGAGTTCGAGCAGCGGTTGCGCCAGGTCGTGGAGGACGTGCAGGCCAGTGCAAAGCCGGTGATTCTCTTCATCGACGAAGTGCATACCATTGTCGGCGCGGGCGGCGCGGCCGGCACCGGCGACGCGGCCAATCTGCTCAAGCCGGCGCTCGCGCGCGGCGACTTGCGCACCATCGGCGCGACGACGTGGGCGGAGTACAAGAAGCACATCGAGAAAGATCCGGCGCTCACGCGGCGCTTTCAGGTCGTGCAGGTGCTCGAACCCGACGAGCGCAAAGCCGTGCGCATGCTGCGCGGCGTGGCGGCCGTGCTGGAAGGACATCATCGCGTGCAGTTGCTGGACGAGGCCATCGAGGCGGCCGTGCGGCTGTCGCATCGCTATATTCCGGCGCGCCAGTTGCCCGACAAGGCCGTGTCGCTGCTCGACACCGCGTGCGCGCGCGTCGCGGTCAGCCAGCACGCGACGCCGCCGCAAGTGGACGATTGCCGCCGCCGCATCGAATCGCTCGAAGTGGAGGCGCAGATCATCGCGCGCGAGGCGACTGTCGGCGTGGATGTCGGCACGCGCGCGGCGGATGTCGCGGCGGCGCTCGCCCGCGAACGCGATTCGCTAGGCGGGCTGGAAGCGCGCTGGAACGAAGAAAAGCGCGTCGTCGATGAACTGCTCGCGCTGCGGGCGTCGTTGCGCGAAGAAGGCGAAGCCGTCGATACGCCGCCGTCGACACGCAACGATCGCCTCGCGCGTCTTTCGCAACTCAGCGCGCGTCTCGCCGAACTGCAAGGCGACGCGCCGCTCATTCTGCCGAGCGTCGATGCGGGCGTGGTCGCCGGCGTGGTCGCGGACTGGACCGGCATTCCCGTCGGCAAGATGATGCGGAACGAACTGGCCGCCGTGCTGGGTCTCGCCGACTCGCTCGAGCGCCGCGTGATCGGCCAGCGCCATGCGCTCGACATGATCGCGAAGCGCATCCAGACTTCACGCGCGCGCCTCGACAATCCCGACAAGCCGATCGGCGTGTTCCTGCTCGCGGGCACCTCGGGCGTCGGCAAGACGGAAACCGCGCTTGCGCTCGCCGAGACGCTCTATGGCGGCGAGCAGAACGTCATCACCATCAACATGAGCGAGTTCCAGGAAGCGCATACCGTCTCCACGCTCAAGGGCGCACCGCCCGGCTATGTGGGCTACGGCGAGGGCGGCATCCTGACAGAGGCGGTGCGCCGCCGGCCATACAGCGTCGTGCTGCTCGACGAAGTGGAGAAGGCGCATCCCGACGTGCACGAGATCTTCTTCCAGGTCTTCGACAAGGGCTGGATGGAGGACGGCGAGGGACGCTACATCGACTTCAAGAACACGATCATTCTGCTGACTTCGAACGTCGGCTCGGATGTCATCATGTCGATGTGCCGCGACCCCGCGGCGGCGCCGTCGCCCGAAGCGCTTACTTCCGCGCTGCGCGGGCCGCTGCTCGACGTCTTTCCCGCCGCGCTGCTCGGACGGCTCGTCACGGTGCCGTATTACCCGCTCTCCGACGCGATGATGGCCGACATCGTGCGCCTTCAACTCGAACGCATTCAGAGGCGCGTCGCGGACAATCACGGCATTCCCTTCGATTACGACGACGACGCCGTGCGGCTGATCGTGTCGCGCTGCACGGAGGCGGAGTCGGGCGGGCGCGTGATCGACGCGCTCCTCACCAACACCGTGCTGCCGCGCATTTCCACGGAATATCTGACGCGGCTCACCGAAGGCGGCGCGCTCGGGCGTATTCGTCTGTCGGCGAGCGCAGACGACTTCATCTACGCGTTCGACTGAACGCACGCGCGAGAGCGGAGCCGCAGCCGATGCTGAAACTCACGGTGACATGTCACAACGGAGAGCCGCCGCGCGTGCCGCTCGCGGCGAACTTCGACGCCGAGGGCGGCACCATCGGGCGCGCGGTCACGAACCGGCTCGTGCTCGACGATGCCGAGCGCACCGTGTCGCGGCTGCATGCGCAGATCGTCTGGCGCGACGGCACGTACTGGTTGATCGACCGCGGCAGCAATCCCGCGCTCGTCAACGGCGCGCCGCTCGATCCGGGTCAGGAAGTGCCGCTCGGAAACGGCGACGAAGTGCAGATCGGCGGGTATCAGCTGCGCGCCGAAGTATCCGGCGAACTATCCGCCGAAGACGACACCCTGACGCCGGACCGCGCGGCCTTGGCGGCCCCCGGCGATCCGTTCGCCGGCCTCTTCGACACACCCGCGCCGCATGCGTCCGGTTCCGACGCGCGCTTCGACGACCTTCTCGGCGCGCGGCCGCCGGCGTCCGCGACGACCGCCGCGCCGCGCGACGACTTCGACTTCGGCTTCGGCTTCGACGATCCGGCCGCGAGGCGCTCCATCGACGAGCTGTTCGATCTCGCGCCGGGCGCTGGGCCTTCGGCGAATCCGCCGATGGGTCCGCGCATCGATCCGCTCATCGATCCTCTTATTGATCCCCTTTTTGATCCTCTCACGCAGCCCAACACCGCCCAGGACGCCGATCCGTTCGCGAGCCTGACCGGCAACGCGCGGTCCGCCGCGCCGCCCGCCACGCTCTCTGACGCCGGATCGGAACTGCACAGCGCCTTCACGCCGCCGAAGCCGCGCGCCGCGCCAACGCCTCCGTCCGCTGCCGAGCCCGCGCCGGCCGCGCCCGCGAGCGACGACCGCGCGCTGATCGACGCCTTCCTGCGCGGACTCGCCGCGTCCGGCGTGCGGCTCGACGCGCTCACGCCCGCGCTGATGCAGCTTCTCGGCGAACTGCTGCGCGAAGCCACGCAAGGCACGCTCGATCTGCTCGCGGCGCGCGCCGCATTCAAGCGCGAGATGCGCACGGATGCGACGATCATCGCGGCGGCGGACAACAATCCGCTGAAGTTCTCGCCGAACGTGGACGCGGCGCTCGCACACCTGCTGAGTCCGCCGGTGCGCGGCTTCATGCCGCCGGCCGCCGCCCTCGCCGACGCCTATGCCGACCTGCGCGCGCATCAGGTCGGAATGGTCGCGGGCATGCGCGCGGCGCTCGATGGCGTGTTCGAGCGCTTCGAGCCACGCCGCATCGAGGCGCGCCTGTCCGGGCGCTCCTTGCTCGACGGCCTTATGGCGGGAAACCGGCGCGCGCGCTGCTGGGACCTCTTCAACGAGATCTACGGCCAGCTATCCAGCGAGGCGGCGGAGGACTTCCACATGCTGTTCGGCCGCGCGTTCGTCGCCGCCTACGAAGCGCAGGTCGACGCACTGAAGCGCAGCCGCCGCACCTGAGCCGCGCCGGAGACACGACATGCAACTGCAAACCGCAAGCGTGAGTGAGATCGGCGGCCGCTCGCGCAACGAGGATTCGCTCGGCGAATGGCGGCAGGCCTCGCTTTTCGCGAGCGTGGTCGCGGACGGCGCGGGCGGGCACGGCGGCGGCGATATCGCATCGCGCATCGCGGTCGATACCGTGCTCGCGGAGTTGTCGCGGGTGGCGCAAGCGGGTGTCGCGCTGACCGGGCCGAACCTGCTGCGCGTGCTTCTGTGCGCCAACGACGCCATCATCGATGCGCAGGAGCACGACCGCGAACTTGCGCAAATGCGCTCGACGGCCGTGGTGCTGGGCATCGACGAAGCCACGGGGCTCGCGGCGTGGGCGCATTGCGGCGACACGCGCCTTTACTGTTTCCGGCGCGGCGCGACGGTCGTGCAGACGCAGGATCACAGCCTCGTCCAGAGCATGATCGATGCAAACCTGCTCGAAGCACGCGATGTGCGCAGCTATCCGCGCCGCAACATTCTCTTCTCGGCGCTCGGCACGGCAGAGGATCTGGCGATCGCGGCGTCCACCGAGCCGTTCCCGATCGCCGACGGCGATGCGTTCCTGCTCTGCACCGACGGCTTTTGGGAGCATCTCGACGAATGCTTGATGATCGAGGCCATTGGCCGCGCGCCGACGCCCGCCGCCTGGCTCGATCTCATGGTGGCGCACTTGCGGGAGGCGGCGCGGCCCAATCAGGACAATCAGGACAACTTCACGGCGAGCGCGGTATGGATCGGGGACGCCTCGCAGGCGACGGTGCTCCGGATGCCCGCGCCCTGATGCGGGCATCCGTCACGCGAACGAATTGCGCGGGAACGCTCACGCCGCCTGCTTCGCCGACGGCAATCTGGACACGAGCCGCAGCGAGACGGTCAAGCCTTCCAATTGATAGTGCGGACGCAGATAGAACGTCGACGTGTAGTAGCCCGGCGCGCCCGGCACTTCCTGCACCTTCACCTCGGCGGCAGCGAGCGGCTTCTGCGCTTTCGTGTACTCGGATGAATTGGCCGGGTCGCCGTCTACATATTGCGTGATCCACTTGTTGAGCCACGTCTCCATGTCGGTGCGTTCCTTGAAGCTGCCTACCTTGTCGCGCACGATGCACTTCAGATAATGCGCGAAGCGGTTGCACGCGAAGAGATAAGGCAGGCGCGCGGCGAGCGCCGCATTGGCCGTGGCGTCGGGGTCTTCGTATTCGAAGGGCTTTTGCAGAGACTGCGCGCCGATGAACGCCGCGAAATCCGAGTTCTTGCGATGAATCAGCGGCATGAAGCCGTTCTTCGCCAGTTCGGCCTCGCGGCGGTCCGAGATGGCGATCTCCGTCGGGCACTTCATGTCGACGCCGCCGTCGTCGGTCGGGAAGCTGTGCACGGGCAAGCCTTCGACCGCGCCGCCCGACTCCACGCCGCGAATGCGCGAGCACCAGCTATACAGCTTGAACGAGCGGTTGATGTTCACGGCCATCGCGTACGCGGAGTTGGCCCACGTGTATTTGGAATGATCGGCAGAGCCCGTGTCTTCCTCGAAGTCGAACTCGTCGACCGGCTCCGTGCGGGCGCCGTAAGGCACGCGCGCGAGAAAGCGCGGCATCGCGAGAGCCAGATAGCGCGCATCCTCCGATTCACGCAGCGAGCGCCAGCTTGCATATTCCGGCGTGCCGAAGATCTTGGTGAGATCGCGCGGATTGGCGAGTTCCTGCCACGAGTCCATCTGCAGAAGGCTCGGGTCGGCGGCGGCGATGAACGGCGCGTGCGCAGCCGCGGCGATCTTCGACATCTCGCCGAGCAACTCGACATCGGGCGGTGTCTGGTTGAAATAGTAATCGCCGATCAGACAACCGAAGGGCTCGCCGCCGAGTTGCCCGTACTCGTGTTCGTAAATCTGCTTGAAGAGTGGACTTTGGTCCCACGCGACGCCCTTGAAGCGCTTGAGCGTCTTGCCGAGCTCCTTCTTCGAGACGTTCACCACGCGGATCTTGAGCATCTCGTCGGTTTCGGTGTTGTTGATGAGATAGTGCAACCCGCGCCACGAGCCCTCCAGCTTCTGAAAATCCGGGTGATGCATGATCTCGTTCACCTGCTCGGTGAGCTTCGCGTCGATCTCGGCGATCATCGCCTGAATCGAGCGGATGGCGTCGCCGGAGATGATCTTCGTCTGCGAGAGCGCCTGCTGGGCGAGCGTCTGCACTGCCGTCTGCACGGCGGTCTTGGCCTCGTCGCTTTTCGGGCGGAACTCCTTGTTCAGCAGCGATGCGAGGTCGCTGCCTTCGAAGATCGCGCCCTGCATCTCGGGTTTCGCTTCGGACGATTGAATATCGGACATGGTCGTTTCCTTTCAGGGCTCTTTCGCTGTGGCTCGTGCGCGGCGCTCATCCGGCGTTTATTCGGCGTTCATTCGGCGGCAGGCGCGGCGGCGGCGCCGTCGACGGCGGCCGCGGGCCGTTCGGTTGTGGCGGTGGCGAGCGTCTTGAGCAGCGCGGGATCGTCGAGCACGCGGGCGATCAGTTCCTCGGCGCCCGTCTTGCCGTCCATGAAGATGACGAGGTTGGCGAGCTGCATGCGCGCTTCGAGCAGCCTGGCGAGGGCGTCGACCTTGCGCGCGACGGCGGCGGGCGAGAAATCGCTCATGTTATCGAACGTGATGTCGACGCTTAAGTTGCCTTCGCCCGTCAGCTTGTTGGGCACCTGAAACGCGACGCGCGGATGCATCGCCTTCATGCGGCTGTCGAAATTGTCGATGTCGATCTCCTGAAACTTGCGCTGATCGACGGGCGGGAGCGGTTCGGCGGGCTTGCCGGAAAGGTCGGCCATGACGCCCATCACGAACGGAAGCTGGATCTTCTTTTCGCTGCCGTAGGTTTCGACGTCGTATTCGATCTGCACGCGCGGCGCGCGATTGCGGCCGATGAACTTCTGACTGCTGGTTGCCATGACGCCTCCTTCCGGGAGCATGAGCCACGCTTGAAAGACGATCGAGGCGCGCGGGAATTGAAAGCGGCTCAGGACATCGCGACGAGCAGACGCTGCTGACGCCACGCGGGCCGTGAGACGGAGATAGACGACGAGCGGACGTGCGCCATCGCTTGCTGGCGACGCGTTCGCGCCGGTCGAAGCTCGACGCGCCCTCGCCAGCCTGAGGTCCAGAATCGAACGACGCGACAGCGTTTTCAACGCCTCACTGCGGCTTCGTTCCGGCGATCAGATGAATCTGCGCGAGGCTGTCGGGCGCGAGGTCCTGCATTACAGCCAGGAAGTCCTTGCCCAGCAGCCCGCGGGCGCGGCGTATCAGGAGCGGCGCGGGATGAGCCGGCTCGGTGCGTTCGAGGAACGCGCAGACGGCGTCGAGCAAGGCGATGGCGTCTTCGCGCGTCGCGATCTCGCCGGGGCGCGCGGCCACGCGCTGCGCGACGGACACGGCCGCGAGCGCCTGTGCAGGCGCCTCCGCCGATGTCTGCGCCACCGGCGGGGACGGCATCGCCGCACGGAATTGCGCGGCCACGAAGCGCGCGGTTTCCATCATCTTGTCGATGACCGGCGCCCGCTCTGCGCCGAGCCTCGCGATCATCGCTTCGCCGAGCGCCTGCACGGCGTGCGGCAGATCGAGGCCTTCGGCGAGAACATCGGGGCTCTCGGCGAGCGCATCGCGGAGCATGCCTTCGACGCGCGCGGGCGTCGCGGCGCTCTCGCCCTCGGGCGCCGTCAGCCTGCCCTGCGCGATCAGGATGTCGCGCACCGTGAGACGTTCGCCGCGCGCGCGGCACACTTCGGATTCGCGCAGATCGTGCAACAGCGTGTCGGCCTCGGCGAACGGCGTATAGGCATCGGCGAGCGGGGCGAGCGCGTTGACGCGCAGCGCGGGATCGTTGTCATCGTCGGCGTCGAGCGGCGGGTAGAGCGTGTCCCAATAGCGCTCGAACAGCCCCGCGAGCAGACGCAAGCCCGCATGAAACCCCGCGAGCCCGTGCACCCGCGCCGACGCGCGCGTGTAGACCACGGCGATGCGCAGGTCTTTCGACGTCGCGAGCAGCGCCTGCGCCTCTTCGAGCACCTCGGGCCACGCCGTCGGCTCCGAGAGCGAATCGAACTGGCGCTCCGGATTGCCGCGCGAGAGCGCCTCGAATGCGAGGAACGCCGGGTCGTATTCGAGATCGACGCCGGCGGGCGGCATCGTACGCGTCGGCTCCAGCAGCGGTTCGACGTCGATCATCGCGCCTCCTTAGAACTCGCCGCAGCCATGCTGGCCGTTCACCACGAGACAGTTGTTCAGGTTCGGCCGCGAGCGCACGCGTTTCCACTCGGACGCGAGCTGGCCTGCCGGGCCCTCGGACTGTTGCAACGCGAGGATCGGCTCGTTCGTGCCCACGCAGACGTTGATGCCGCCGAGGTTGCTTTCGTACACGAAGCTCTCTTCCTGCGCGGTGAAGAGCGGCTGCAGGCCGCTGCGGTTGAAGACGGCGCCTTGCACCGACGCGAGGTCCGGCGGCGTGACCGTGATCGTTCCCGGAACCACCTCGACTCGGTAGCCCACCAACGACGTGAAGCTGCCCGTGAGCGGATAGGTCCCGGGCGGCGAGTCCGGCCCGGCCGGCGTGCTCACCGTCCCGGCGAGCACGTTGCCGCGCTGATCGCCGTTTTGCAGGCCGGTCACCGTGGGGTCGAGCGGCCCGTTTCCGGTGCCGACGGGACGCTTGTGACTGCCCAGGGTCACCCTGAGCGTCGGCTGCTGCGCGTAGACGAAGTGATTGCCGCTGTCCGACACCGTCTGCATCGACGACTGGCCGTTCCAGCTACAGAGACCGCCAAAGGCGCAGCCATAGAAGTTCGGCCACTTGTTGCCCGGATCGATGCCATTGCGGTTCTCGCCCTGCCACGTCGATGCCCACACGCGCCAGACATCGTTCGTGTTCAGCCTGCCGCCGCCCGCGTTGGTGAACACGCCGTTGTCCATCGCGAGATCGATGCTGCCGCCCGCGCTCACGCCGGTCGGCGCGCCTGCCGCGCCCAACGTGACGCCGCCGGTCAGCGCGACGGCGACGAGCTTGCCGCTCAGGGTCGACTGCGAGCCGTCGATGGCGGCGCTTGCTCCGCTCGACGAATCGTAGGCGGTCGCGGAGACCGGGCCGATGGTGAAGCCGTGCGCGTTGGCGAAGTTCACGTCGCGCGCCCCGGCGATGGCGAGCGTCGTCACGTCGTTGTTGGGATCGGTCAGGGCGAAGTCGCCGCCGCCGGCCAACAGCAGCGCGCCCGTCTGGATGCCGCCCGGGTCGGTCACGGTCCCGGCGGAGTCGAGCGCGAGCGTGGCGTTGGCCGGCATCGCAATGCCCGAAGGCAGGTCGATGCCCTGACTGCCCGCGCCGGTGTTCTCCAGCGTGAGACTGGTCGCCGCATTGGGCCGCGACGCGCAGTTCGCACCGCCCGCGCACGGCCCGTCGACAGTGATCTTGCCCGTCTGCGTCGATGACCCGAGCACGAGCGTATGCAGGCTCGTCGCGAACGTCGCGTAGGTCGCGCTGTCGATGGAGAGGCCCGGCGTCGCGCTCGTGCCGAAGAGCGTGATCGGCACGGAGTTCTGCGCGGTGACGGCGAAAGTCGTCGGATCGACCGATCCGGGGAAGACGTAGAGCGAGCCGCCGCCCGGCGAGATCGAATTCGGCGCGCTGCGTCCGAGCAGGCTCGTGGCCGCGCCGTTGTTCGACGCGTTGATCTTGACGAAGCCGCCCGCGCCGGTACTGACCGCAAGCGGCCCGGCTGCGAACTCCGGGTTCGCGGGCAGCGGCACGGCGCCGTAGGCGATGCCGGCATCGGCCGTAGTCGTCGAGCCGGCGAGCGACACCGCGCCGCCCGGCGCACTTGCGTTGATGGCGCCGCTCAAGAGCAGCAGACCGTATGTCGGCGACGGCGCGCCTGTTCCCGTGCCGGCGATGGCGCCGAGCAATTCGATCGCGCCGCCGAAAGTGGTGATGTGCGAGCCGTCGACGAGCGCCACGCCGTATGCGCCGAAGCCGCTGCCCGTGCCGTGGATGCGCACGGGCCCGGTGGTGGTCGTGAGTTGCGTCGGGTTCGCCGGCGTGCCGCGCAGGATGACGCCGTTGCCTGGATTCGCCACTGGATCCAGGCTCTGCCCGACGAGCGTGATGGCGCCGCTTCCGGTGGAAATCGTCGCGCTGTTCACCTCGATGGCGACGGGCCTTCCCGTGCCCGTCTCAGAAAAGCTCGTCGTGGCGGGCGTGAGCCCCTGAAGCGCGACGGCGCCGTCCGTGCCCGACAACGCGCCGTTCGGCGCGCGCCCGCGCGTATCGATGTCGGCGGCGTCGATCGAGACTGCCGGGCCGGTCACCCCGGTCGATTCTGACGAGCCGAACACGTCGCGCCCCGCCGCGCTGAAGTTCACGCTGCCGCCGTTGGTCGTGACCGCGATGCGCGGATTATCGGTCTGATTTGCGACGCCGCCGACGATGACCTGGCTCGTCGCGTCGCCGTCGACGTTCATGGCCCCGGTCGGAGAGCTCACGTCCGCCCCGATGCGGATGCTGCCCGCCGCGTGCATGCCGAGCGTGATGTCGTGGCCCGATGTGTTGACGATCGGCACGCTGCTGGACACGTTTCCGTCCGTGGTCGTCAGCGTCAGATTGCCCGCGAGCGTGCCGTTGCCGTCGCCGCCGATCGTCACGAGCGCGTTGCTCGCGGTATCGAACACGCGGCCGCCGAATGAGGTGATCGGCAGCGACTGCGCAGTGAGCGCGCTGTTGCCGATGCCCGCCAGCGACACAGCGCCGAAGTCGTTCGCCGGGTTCGTGAGCGTGAAGGCGCCGGGACCAGCCAGAAGCAGGTTCCCCGCGAACAGGCTGGCAGCGCCCTGCGTCACGGGTCCGGCGGAATCGAGCGTGATCTGGCCGACCGTGGAGATGTCGGATGTCAGCGCGATGCCTTTGCTATTCGGGCCGCCGTTGGCTGCGCTCAGGTTGCGGAAGAAAGGCAGGCCCGCGCAGGGCGCGGCGAGGCATGTCATCGGACCGAGGGTGATCGGGCCGGCGTGCGTCTCCGAGCCGATATAGACCGTGTCGATGCTCGACGTGAACCGTTGCCCGAAGGTGCTGTCGAGCACAAAGCCGGGACCGGTCGCGCCGGTCACGCCGATGCTGATCGGCGCGGGATCATCGGCTGCGACTGTGAATGAAGTGCCCGGCGTGACGATGCCCGGCGCAAGCACGAGCGCCCCGCCCGACGCGTTCAGCGCCGAGCGTGTGTCGAGCGAGGTAGATCCCGCGTCGAGCGCAATGGACGATGTGTTGGCGCTGGTGTTCGACGCGCGCAGCGTGAGCGTGCTGCCCGGGGACGCCGTCACGGTCGAATCGGTGATCTGCAACCCGGGCTGCTCCACCGTGCCGCCGCCCGCAATGGAGCCGGCGAGCGTGAGGTTCGAGCCGTCGAGACTCGCGTTGCCGAGCTTCAGGCCGGAATGGAAGCCCGTATCGGAACCCGATGCGGTAACGGGTGCGCCGTTGGTCACGCCGAGAATCTCGATCGGGCCGGACCCGGCTTCGTCGGAAGCGACGAAGGACACGCGCCGTCCGGTATCCGATGCAATCGACGTGGTCAGCACGCCTTCGTAGCCGTTGCCGCTGCCGTAGACCCGGATGCCGGGCAGGCCCGCAGTCAGCGTGACCGTGCCCTCGCCCGCTGCCGCGATGGTCACGCCGCCGCCTTGCACGCCGTTCAATGCGGCCTGGCCTCGAATGGTGATGCCGCCCGCGGTGGTGAAAGGCGTCGCGGTGATCGCGACGCCGTCGGCGCGCGAGCCGGAGCCGGGCGCGCGCGCGGTGCCGTCGACGCTGATGTTGCCGGTGCCCGCCGTGATGCTGCCGAAATCCAACGACACGCCGCCGCCTCCGCCTTCGCCGGTCAACGCCAGCGAACCGCTGTCCGAGCGCAGCGCGCTCGTGCTGAGCGAGAGGCCGACTCCGCCTGAAGACGTGCCGCTGAGCGACATATTGCCGGACGCGGTGCTCAGGCTTGCGCCGACGGCTGCCACGCCGCCCTGCCCGCCGTCGCCCGTCAGCGACAGCGCGCCGGCGGTCGTGCTGATCGTCGCGCCGGCGATGCCGAGGCCGGTTCCCCCCGACGATGTGCCGTTGAGCGTAATCCCGCCCGAAGTCGAGGAAACGCTGCTCGCGCCCACGCCACCTCCGCCGCCGATGCGCACGCCGCCCGTCACGCCGTCGCCGGTTATCGAGATCGCGCCGGTGGTCGTTTGCAGGACAGAGCCGTTCTCGATGTTGACGCCAAAGCCCAAGCCTGCGACGCCGCCGATCACGTCGACCGGCCCGTGGCCGTTGATCGTGATTGCGCCGCTTGGCGCGCTCGCGTCGAAGGTCGGGACCGTTCCCGCCGCGCCGGTGCGCGTGCGCGTATCCATGTTCACGCTGTCGATGACCACGCGTGGCGCGACGCCGTTCGCAGGCGCGCCGATCCTGACGTCGCCGCCATTGGTGAAGAATGGCATCGGCGCGTTTCCCGTCGATCCGCGCAGCCGGATTTCGGCGGTGCCGTCAGTATGTCCGGCCGTGTTCGCGATCAGCACCACGGAGAGCGGACTGGCCGGAGCGCCGGTCAACTGCGACGCGACGATCGCCGCCGCGCCGCCGCCGTCGAGCGTCCTGTCGGCGACGATCGAGCGCGCGGCTTGCAGCGTAAGCGTCGTTGCCGCGCCGCCGGTCTTGCTGATCTGGCCTTGCAGGCTGATGTCGCCGTCCTGCGTGCCGCCCGTGCCGGTATCGACCAGGACCGAGGTGCCCGCGTTCAGCCGGTCGTTGATCGTGCCCGCCGAGATGACCGAATTGTCCGTCGAGGCGACGAAGTTCGGCCCGCCGACGCTGTCGACGCTCGTGCTGTTCGTGATCGTCACATTGAACGGATCCAGCACCCACGTGCCTCCCACTCCGTGCAGCGCCGACGCATCGATATTCGCGCCCGCCACATCCAGGAAGCGCGCCGACGTCTCGATGAGCCCGCCGTTGCCCGAGTTCTTGCCGCCCTTCGCCGTCAGCGTGCCGTGCACGTGCGCCGCGTTGGCGCCATAGATCACGACATGGCCGCCGTCACCGTTCACGAGCGCATCCGCGCGCGCCTGGGCGGCCGGGCCCATCCAGACGGCATCGGCGTTATGGATGTCGGTCTCCCGGCCGGCCGCGCCGCCGCCCACGCGCACCCGCCCGCCGCCTGTCGCGCCGCTCGCGTCGATGCGCGCGCCGTCATTCATCGCGATGTGATAGCCGGTCACATCCGCCTGCCCGCCCGCGAGACCCGCGCCGCCGGTCACATCGACGTTTCCGGTGACGGACGTGACGCCCGCCGCGCCGCCATCCAGCACGATGCGCCCGTTGCGCTCCACCACGCTCTGCGCCCGCACGGTGCCGGTCTGATTGAGCACGGTGCCGGCGAGCGCGTCGGCCGTCTGCACCGACATCAGCACCTGCCCGCCGTCCGCCGCCAGCGCGCCCGAATTGCTCGCGAGCGCCTGCGCCGCCGCGCCGTCGACCTTGATCATCGTGAGGCCGTCGCCCGCGAAATCGAGCGTGATGTCGCTGCCCGCGCCCATCGCCACCGTGCCGAGCTTGGCGCTCACCGTGCCGCTGTTGTCGACCTGCGCGCCGAGCAGCGCGACCGTGCCGCGCTCGCCCGCCGTGATCGCGCCTTGATTGACGACCCGCCCGCCCGCATTCGGCGCAGCGCTCATGAAGTGATATTTGCCGGCCAGAAAATCCGCATCGGAGATGCCGAGCGTCGACGCGACGAGCGACCCCACGTTCACCGACGCGCCGCGCGCGAACAGCACGCCCGCCGGGTTCACCAAAAACACCTGTCCGTTGGCATTGATCTGCCCGGCGATGGTGCTCGCCTGGCTGCCCACCACGCGATTAAGCAGCACCGCCTGCGCCGACGGCTGCGAGATGTTGACCGCCTCGCCCGCGCCGATCGAAAACGAGTTCCAGTTGACGATGCCTTTCTGCGAACCCTGGTTGATCGACATCGTCTTCGGCGCGGGCGTGTTGATGCTCACGTTGCCGTTGACGACCTGCCCGCCCGCCGGCAGGGCGAGCGCGCCCGGCGCGACGACGAGCGCCAGCAGCGGCAGCAGCGCGACCGGCGTAAGCTCAATGCCGGCATGCCGAGCGGCGCGCTTCGCGAGCCGCCTGATCGCACGCTCCCATGCCCGGCGATGCCTGCGGGTGCGAAAGCTGGTGATGTCGCTCATTTGGAACTCCTTTTCACTGCCCGGATGCGGCCCACGCTAGAACGACTTCGAGACCTGCACGTACACGCGCGGCACCTTGTCGTCGCCAGTGGTGTCGGGGCCGGTCGTGCGCCACGCGATGCTGCCGTCCACCGTGATGCCATACGGCCCGCTCCAGAACACGCCGAGCCCCGCGCCGCTGCGCGTCACCGTGTTCGCGCCCTGTCCGGGAATCGAGCGGGCGTTGTAACGTCCGACGCCGATATCGAAGAACGCGGAGACCGTCAGCTTCGGGATGACCGCGTAGCGCAACGAAGCCGTCGCGATCAGCCCTTCGTCGACAACCGCCTCCGACGGCGAATAGGCGCGCACCGCGCGCGGTCCCCCGAGCGTGATGCGCGAGGAACTGTCGAGGTTCTGATTGGCCCACTGCCCCGACATGCCGACGAACACGCTCGTCTTCTCGGTAATCGCGTTGAGGCGGTTGGCCTGAAACGTCAGGCGCAGGCTGTTGCCCTGCGTGTTGCGGCCCGTCGGCCCCTGATCGATGCTCCTGGCGAGCGCCGAGTCGATGTTCAGGTGTCCGAATGCAAGCTGGACATCGGCGCTGTTGAAGCCGCCGCCGAGAAAACTGTCGCGGCTCTCGTACGACAGTCCGAGACTCGCGATATACAGCTTTTGCGGATTGTCGAAGCTCACCGTGTCGATCTTGTCCGTGAGCGACCGGTACTCCAGCGCGCCGCGCAGCAGCAGGTTCTGGTCTCGCGAGCGAATGAGCGGATGCGAAACCGACGCGGTGACGACATCGGCATCGCCGTGCGCCTGAAGCGACGAAAAGTTCTGCCCGAGGTAATAGTACAGATGCGAATACGCGATCCCCGCCCGCGTGCCGTAAGCGTTGACCGGCGCGTCATAGCCGATGCGCCCGTACAGCGTGTCGGCGCGCTCGGCGGCGAGCAGGTTCACGTCGAGGTTGTCGCCGATGCCGAACGGCGACGCGAGCCGCCCCACTGCGCCCAGCCGCCAGCGTCCGGCGGGCGCGGCGCCGTAGTTGTCCGTGGCGAGCGCGAAGTCCCAGCGGCGCGCGGCCTCGACGTTCACAGCCAGATCGACGGTGCCCGGCGCGCTGCCCGACTCCAGCGCCGAGCTCACGCGAATGCCGGGCACGTCCGACAGCAGCAGCATCGTGCGTTCGAGTTCGCCTTGCCGGAGCGGCTTGCCGGGCTCGATCGCGGCGAGCCGGGCGCGCACGAGCGATTCCTTGATCGGCGCGCCGGGCGCGATGTTGAGCCGCACGCGCCCGATCTTGCCTTCGAGCACGGTGAAGGTGACATCGCCATTGGTCACGTCCTGCGGCGGAATCACCACCTGCGCGAGCGGATAACCGCGATCGCGGTAGGCCTGCGCGATGCGCGCGGCCATCGCGTTCAGGTCGTTGATCGACACTTCCTGGCCGATCTTGTCGGACACGAGCGGGAGCAGCAGGTCCGAGGGCAGCGTTTCGTTGCCTGCGAGCCGGATGCTCGCGAGCACGAACTTTCTGCCCTCGGGCACGCCGGGCGGCGCCGTGATCGGCGCGGGCAACGCGCTCGCGCCGCCGGGCGCGGGAGCGGCCACCGGCGGACGCGGCTGCTCGTTGAGCAGCGTGCCCGCGCTGGGCACCTGTCCCGTGCCCGGCAGCGGCACTTGCTGCGCCCATGCTGAAACTGCGCTCGCGCAGGCGAAACCCACGCTGGCCGCGCGAGCGAGTGCGCGTACATGCGGCGAATGCAGGCGCGGCCGGTAGCCATGGCGCGATGCGAGAAGTTCGTTTTTCATGGCGTCGTTCAATGCAGCAGTCTCTCCGGACCGGCACCGTGCGCGGCGCCGGCATGTTTTTGCCCGCGAACGGCAGGTCAGCGGGCGACCGAAAGCCGCCAGTCGCCCATCAGGTCGAAGGGCGCCCAATAGAACGGATGGGCGAACCGGCTGTCGGCCAGCACCGCGAGTTGCGCGGCGCGCATCGCGTCGATGGCCTGCTCGCCTTTCGTGAGGGCGCCGTAGAACGTGCTCATCGTGAGCGCCGTCGATTCGTCTGCGACCGGCCACATCGAGACCAGCAGCGCAGACGCGCCCGCATAGAAAAACGCCCGCGTGAAGCCCATGATCTCGTCGCCGCGCTCGATGCGCCCGAGCGCCGTCTCGCACGCGGACAGCGTGACGAGCGCGACCGAATCGAACTTGAGGTTGTAAATGTCGGCGGCGAGCAGCGGGTCGGGGCCGTCGGCGGGCTGCGTCGAGGGCGCGAGCAGCACCCGCGAATGCAGCGGATCAATGGTGTCGGCCTGGGCGTGCGTCGCCACATGGACGATGCGGCCTGCCGGCGCGTTGTCGCTGAACGTCTTGCGCGTCACGTCGCTTTGCAGGAAGGTGTCGCGCTGCGCGAAAAGCGGCCCGATCGCGCGGACTTCGGCCTCGGCGCCCGGCAGGTCGAATTGCGGCGAGATGCGCGGATTGCCAAACGCGACGAGGTTGCTCGCGACGCGCTGCTGGCGCCGCACAAGCTGCACCGCGATGCTCGCCGACGGCGCGAGCGCCATCGCGTGACGCTGGATCAGAAAGCCCTGGTCGTTTTTCAGCGCCTGAAACGGCATGTAGTGCAGCGCGCCGTTGGGCACGATGACGAGCCGCTCCCCCGCGCGCAGGCCCAGCGGCCGGATGAGCAGCGCGTCGAGCTTCGTGCCGTAGGTGATCGCTTGCGGCCGCCCGCGGATGATCGCGCTGCGGAAGTCGCCGACGGCGAGCGTCATGTCGTTGCGCGGAATCGGCAGCGTGAAACCCTGTATGCCGTCCGCGCGCACGACCCATGCGATCAGCCGGTCCGGCAGGCCGTGATATTCGACGATGGCCTCGCCCGGATGCAGCGCGCCGCGCACCTCGTCGAGCGAGAGCGTGCGGCCGTTCAGCTGCGTCTCGTCGACCTGGCTGGCGAGCCGGTTGCGAACGACATCGAGCAGCGCCCGCCCGCGGCTCCTTTCCGAGAGCGTCCACGCGAGCGGATAGTCGCCGTCGTCGACCACGAGCGCGATGGTTTCCTCGAACACCGTCTGCGTGTCGGAGAAGAGTCCGGTCTTGAACTCGTCGCTGCGAAAACGCGCGCGGATCGATTCCGAATCGTCGAGCGCGGCAAGCCACGCGGCGCGCGCCTCTTTTCGCTGGCCGAGCGCGAGATACGCCCGGCCCATGCCTTCGTGCGCCCACAGGTTGTCGTAGTTCGCGTCGGTGCCGGTCTTCGTCGCGCTCGCGGCAAATGCGGCGAGCGCCGCCTCGGGCTTGTTTTCGGCCAGCAGCAGATTGCCTTCGATGCGCTTCTGCAACGGTCCGAGCAAGGTGCCGCTGACCGCGGCCGTCTGTTCGAACGTCGCCCGCGCGCCTTTCGGATCGCCCGCGGCGATCTGCCCGTTGGTGATCGAGAGCAGCACCATCGGCCGATAACGGGGCGATGCCGTCGCAAGCGCCGCGCGATACTCCACGAGCGCGGCTTGCGGATCGCCGCGCCGCGCCGCGATGTCGCCGAGCACCTTGTGAGCGGGCGCGAGCACCTGTTCGGGATTGTTCGCGCCGGCAGCGATCGCTTCCTTCGCGTAGCGCCCGGCATCGTCGAGATCGCCCGCGTAGCTGTAGGCGATAGCCAGATCGCGGCGCGACAGCGCGGCGAGATCGGCGTTGTCCGTCTGCCGCGCGACGACGAGCGCCCGCGAAGCCGCCTCGATGCTCTCGCGGAAGTCGCCGCGCTCGGCGGCCGCGACCGACATGCTGCAGTACGCATAGCCGTCGAGTTTCACCTGATCGCGCGCGAGCAGCAGTTGCCCTTCCTGCGAGAGCGTCGCGATGGTTTCGGCGTCGCGCACGCGGGCCTCGGCCGCGCGGGCGGCGGGCGTGAGCGGCGCGTCGGGCGCCTGATTCGCTGTACTGAGCGCATCGCCCGCGCGGCTCGCGGCGGTTTCGCGTGCGAAGACCGACGCCGGCGCGCCCGGCGCGTCCGTTTGCGTCGAGATGCTCTGTGCGATCTGCACGCCCGGCTCGCGCAAATCGTTGAAGGCGAGTTGCATGCCCGTTGCATCAGGCGCGCAGCCAGACTCCCGAGCGCCCGGCGCGCGTTGAGCGTGGGCGGCGAGCGATGCAAGCGCGAGCGCCGCGAAGAGCGCCAGCGCGACGCAAGCCCGCTGTGGCGCGCCGCGCGCGGGCGCGCCTGCATCGGCCTCGACACGGGCCGACGCGTTTCGATCGATCGCTATCACGAATGCGTCCTCCGTGACCCTGACGTGGCACCGGCGAGAAGCGGCAGGCAGCCGCCGCGATGCCACGACTAGACGAACCACCGCGCCCGATTTGAAAAAAGCGGCGACATGGTTCGTCTGAGCTGTGTTTGCAGGCACACAGAGCGACTCATGCGAAACGTCGATCCGAGCTCGCGCGACGAAGGCCGGGACCGATACGCGCGCCTGACCATCCTCGCGAGCACGCGCGGCTTCGCGCGAATTCTGCGGCGAGTCGGCGCGCGCGGCATGCTCGCACTTGGCATCGCCGCGCTGTGCGCGCTCGGCGTCGCGGCGTGCAAGTCGCCACCGCCTGCTCCCCCGCCGCCGACAGTCGTGCGCGTCGACGTGCATGCCCTCGACCAGGTCAACCCGGACCACACGGGGCGGCCATCGCCGGTGCTGGTACGCGTCTACGAACTCAAGGCGACGGCCGCCTTCGACAGCGCCGACTTCTTCACGCTCTACGGCAAGGATCAGGCGACGCTCGGCGCCGACCTCAACGCGAAGAACGAATTTCTGCTCAAGCCCGGCGAGAGCCAGAGCGTCGAACAGGCGGTGCAGCCGGGCACGAAGTTCGTGGCGGTGATGTCGGCCTATCGCGATATCGAGCACTCGCGCTGGCGGGCGACGGTTCCGGTGCCGCCGAACCAGACAACGGTGGTCAGCGTGCGCGTGGACCGCGCCGATGTGTCGGTCGCCGCGCAGCAAGCGAGCGCTCCTGCCCCCAAGCCCGGCAAATGACTCTGGCCGCGCGCCGACTTGCAAATCCGCACCGCTCGATCGTTCTCCGAAAAGAGCTGTCGCGCCTGCGCCGGCCGCCGCGTGTTCGGGACTGACGGCGGCGGGCGGCCCGGCACCGAAACCAGCGAAGCGGACACGAGCCACCATGACCTGGCATCAACGCACGATCTGGTCCGAGGGGCTGTTCCTCGAACCTCAGCATTTTCAGCAGCACGACCGCTTCGTCGAGCATCTCATTCGCTCGCACGCGCGCGCGACCGAAGCGTGGTCGTGGGGCTGGGCGTCGATGATGCTCGATGAAGTGGCGCTCGGGCTCGGCAAGATCGCGCTTGCTTCCGCGTTCGGCGTGCTGCCCGACGGCACGGCGTTCTCGTTCCCCGACGATGCGAGCGCGCCTCTGCCGCTCGACATCCCGGCCGGCGCGCGCGACGAAACGGTGCTGCTCGCGCTGCCGGTGGCGCGCGCCGGCGCGAAGGAGTTCGACCCCGACGGGACGGCCTCGCTCGTGAACGGCCACGCCGACGCGCTGCGCTACCGCACGACCGACACGTCCGTCGCCGACGTCACGACCAGCACCGACCGCGTGGCGCAGATCCGCGTCGGCGCGCCGAACGTGCGGCTCATGCTCGCGCGCGACCGCACCGACGCCTTCGTGAACATCGGCCTTGCGCGCGTGCTTGAGCGGCGCGCGGACAACCGCGTGATGCTCGACGCGGGCTATATCCCGCCGATGCTGCACGCGCTCGCCGATGCGCGCCTGCTCGGCTACGCGCAGGAAATCGCGGGGCTGCTGCATCAGCATGCGGACCGGCTCGCGCGGCACATCGCCAATCCGGGGCGCGGCGGCGTCTCCGAAATCGCCGACTTCCTGCTCTTGCAGACGCTGAACCGCTTCGAGCCGCAGTTCGCGCATCTGCTTCAGGTGCCGCTGCTGCATCCCGAACGGCTGTATCAGACGATGCTCGCGCTGGCGGGCGATCTCGCCGCGTTCGACGAGCGCCGCCGCGTGCTCGCCTATCCGCCGTACCGCCACGACGATCTCGCCAGTTCCTTCGAGCCGCTCATGCGCGACCTGCGCCAGCTGCTCGCGCAAGTGCCCGAGCCGAACGCCATCGCGATCGAGTTGCAGAGCCGCAAGCCGGGGGTGCGAGTCGCGGTCATCAACGACCTCGATCTGGTGCGCACGGCGGGCTTCGTGCTCGCCGCCAGCGCGCAGATGCCGGGCGAGGCGCTGCGCACGCGGTTCCCGACGCAGGTCAAGGTCGCGCCCGCAGAAAAGCTGCGCGATCTCGTGAATCTGGCGCTGCCCGGCATCGGACTGCGCGCGATGCCGGTCGCGCCTCGCCAGATTCCGTTTCACGCGGGCTATTCGTACTTCGAACTGGATCGCGGCGGCGAGCTGTGGAAGGAGCTGGAGCAGACCGGCAATCTGGCGATGTACATCGCCGGCGAGTTTCCGGCGCTCGAGCTGGAGTGCTGGGCCATCCGCCACTGACGTAGCCGAAGTCAACGCGATCACGCAGGCCATCGAGCGACATGACGAACGACATGACGAACGACGACGACCCCTTCGCCGGATTCGAGTCCGACCAGACGAAGATCAAGCCCAATCCCGGCGCGCGCCGTCGCGCGGGAACGAGCGGGAGCACGCAAGGGCCGTTCGCGGCGAGCGCCGCGCCCGAGGCGGGCACGCATGCCTTCGATGCCGCGTTCACGCAGGGCGGCGCGGTCAATCCGCTGGTCGCCGCATGCGCGCCGCTGCTGCAACTCGCGCCCCGCATCCGCACGATGAGCGCGTGCGCCGATCCGGCCGCGCTGCGCGATTCGCTCGCGGCGGGCGTGCGGCGCTTCGAGGCAGAGGCCCGCGCCAACGGCGTCACGACCGAACAAGTGACGGCGGCGCGCTACATGGTCTGCACGATGCTCGACGAAGCCGCGTCGGGCACGCCGTGGGGCGCCGGCGTATGGGCGCGCCAGAGCCTGCTCGTGACATTCCATAACGAGGCGTGGGGCGGCGAGAAAGTCTTCCAGCTGCTCGGCCGGCTCGCGCAGAAACCCGCGCAGCATTTGCATCTGCTGGAACTGGCGAGCATGGTCCTCGCGCTCGGCTTCGAGGGCCGCTACCGCGTGGCGGCGCAAGGCAGGCAGACGCTCGATGCGATCCGCGCGCGGCTCTACCAGCTCATTCGCAAGGAGCGCGGGGAGCCGGAGCGCGCGCTCTCGCCGCACTGGCAAGGCGTGCCGACCGCGCGGCGGCGCGCCACCGACGTGCTGCCGGTGTGGGTGGTCGGCGCGTTCGCGCTGCTGGTGCTCGCGGCCGCGTATCTGGCGATGAGCTTCCGCCTGGGCCGCCTCTCCGATCCCGCGTTCGACACCATCTCGTCGATCCGGGCGGGCGTGCAGCGGCCGCTCGTGGTCACGCAGGCCGCCAAGCCGCGTCTCGCCGAACTGCTCGCGCCGGAAATTCGCGACGGACTCGTTTCCGTGAATGACCGCGTCGATCGTTCGGTGGTGACGCTGCGCGGCGACCACGTCTTCCAGCCCGGCAGCGCGGAAGTGTCGGCGCAGGTGCGGCCGCTCATCGGACGCATCGCGGCGGCGCTCAACGCCGTGCCGGGCAACGTGCTCGTCACGGGCCACACGGACGACCGCCCCATCCGCTCGGCGCGCTATCCGTCGAACTGGGAGCTTTCGCAGGAGCGCGCCGCGAACGTCCGCGACCTGCTCGCGGCCACCGTGCCCGCCGCGCGACTCAAGGCCGAAGGCAAAGGCGACGCCGATCCCGTCGCGCCCAACGATTCGCCGGCCGGCCGCGCGCGCAACCGGCGCGTCGAGGTGACGTTGTTCGCGAAGCCCGGGTTCTGACATGAAAAAGCTCTTTTCGATCATTTTCCATCCGCTGGTGCTGCTCGCGGTCGGCCTGCTGCTCGTGAGCGGCGCGATCTGGATCGCCGGACCGCTTCTGTCGTTCGCGGGCAGTTATCCGCTGGAATCGCGCGAGGCGCGCTTCATCGCGATCGGCGGCGTCGCGTTGTTGCTGGTGCTGAGGCACGCGTGGGCGGCATGGCGCGCGCGCCGCACGCAGGCGGCGCTCGTCTCGGGGCTGGCCGCGCGGCCCGAGCCGCCG
>NZ_JALQEM010000040.1 GCF_023630705.1 Caballeronia sp. GAFFF1 | reverse complement strand
CCGCCGCGCCGACGCCGGGCGAAGCGGAAGTCGCGACGCTGGAGGCGCGCTTCGACGAGGCGCTCGCCGCGCTGCGCGAGGCGCGCGTCGCCGCATCGGGCGGCAAGCCGGGCTGGCGCGACTGGATCACGCTTTCGGGCCGGCAGTATCTGTATCAGTTGCCGTGGTACATGTTCATCGGCGCGCCCGGCGCGGGCAAGACGACCGCGCTGCTGCACTCGGGCCTGCGCTTTCCGCTCGCCGAGCGTTTCGGCACCGACAAGATTCGCGGCGTGGGCGGCACGCGCAACTGCGACTGGTGGTTCACCGACGACGCCGTGCTGATCGATACCGCCGGCCGCTACACGACGCACGAAAGCGACCGCGAGACGGATCAGACGGCGTGGCAGGGCTTTCTGACGCTCTTGCGCAAGACGCGCCCGCGCCAGCCGATCAACGGCGTGCTGCTCACGCTCGCCGTGCCCGATCTGCTTGCCGCGACGCCCGCGGGCGTCGAGGACATGGCCGCGACTTTGAAGGCGCGCATGCGCGAGCTGATGCAGGCGCTGGGCACGCGCTTTCCGGTCTACGTGCTCGTCACGAAGACTGACCTGCTCGCGGGCTTCGCGGAGTTTTTCGCGGACATGTCGAAGGACGAGCGGGCGCAGATCTTCGGCTTCACGTTTCCGTACGATGCCAAGCACCCGGAAGGCGTGGCCGGCTTTTCCGCGCACGTCGACGCCGAGCTCGACGCGCTCGAAGCGCGCCTCGTCGCTCGCCTGCCCGAGCGGCTGAACGCCGAAACCGGCCTCGCGCAGCGCGCGGCGATCATGGGCTTTCCGCAGCAGTTCGCGGCGCTGAAGCCGGTTCTGGCCGACGCCCTGCGCGCGATTTTCCTCCAGTCGAAGCACGGCGAGTTTCCGCTCGCACGCGGCGTCTATTTCACGAGCGGCACGCAGGAAGGCACGCCTATCGACCGCGTGATGGGCTCGCTCGCGCGCGCGTTCGGCATCGAGCGCGGCGTGCAGCCGCCGCGTCCGTCGAGCGGGCGCAGCTACTTCATCGAACGGCTGCTTACGCAAGTCGTGTTCGCGGAACAGGGCCTTGCCGGATCCAACTTGCAATGGGCGCGGCGGCGGCACGCGCTGCGCCTCACGGCCTATGCGGCGATCGCCGGCGCGTGCGCGTGCGTGCTCGCGTTCTGGGGCGCGAGCTATCTGCGCAACCGGACTTACGTCGCCTATGTCGACCAGGCCGCGCACGCGGCCAAGCAGGCGGCGGCGGGCACCTCGGCGGCAAACGAAAGTGTCGTCGCGCTGCTGCCGTTGCTCTCGGCGGTGCGCAATCTGGCTTCGACGCCGCAGGTCGATGCCGCGCACCCGCCGCTCGCGATGCAGCTCGGCCTGTGGCAAGGGGCGAAGCTCGACGCCGCCGCGAACAGCGCCTACGAACGGCTGCTCACCGACCTGTTCCTGCCGAAGCTCGCGGCCCGAATCGAGGAACAGGCGCGCGGCGCGAGTCCGTCGAACCCCGGCTACGCGTACGAGTCGCTCAAAGCGTATCTGATGCTCAATCAGCCCGATCATCAGGATCCCGATGCACTTAAGACGTGGATCGTCACCGACTGGGACCGCACGCTGCCGCGCGAGGTCGGCAACGCGCAACGCGCGGCGCTCGCGGCGCATCTCGACACGCTGTTCGCGCGGGGCGTGGTGCATCCCAATCTGCCGTTCGACGAGCGCCTCGTCGCGCACCTGCGCGCGATGCTCGCCACCAGCACGCTCGCGCAGCGCGTGTACGGGCGTGTGAGGCAACAGGGCGTCGGCGCGGACTATCCGGAATTCACCGTGGCGCGCGCGGGCGGCCCCAACGCCTCGCTCGTGTTCGTGCGCGCGAGCGGCAAGCCGCTCACGAACGGCGTGCCGGGCCTGTATTCGTTCGACGGCTATCACAAGGCGTTCCTCAAGGCCGTCGATCAGGTGTCGGCGCAACTCGCCGCGGAGGAGCCGTGGGTGCTCGGCATTCGCGACCAGAGCGGCCTGCCGCGCGGCGATCCCGCGGCGATGCAGCGCCTGACGGAAGACGTTCGGCTGCTCTATCTAGAGGACTACGCCCGAACCTGGACCGAGTTTCTGAACGACGTCCGGATCGTCCGCTCGGACAATCTCTCGCAG
Source organism: Caballeronia sp. GAFFF1 (assembly GCF_023630705.1). Taxonomy (GTDB): domain Bacteria; phylum Pseudomonadota; class Gammaproteobacteria; order Burkholderiales; family Burkholderiaceae; genus Caballeronia. Next base: position 261,885 of record NZ_JALQEM010000040.1, on the reverse strand, counting down.
TCGGTGCAGATCGCGCGCATCCTGTCCGCGCCGGATTCGCCGCTCGCGATGCTGGTGAAGGCCGCATCACGCGAAACGACGCTCGGCGCGAGGCCGGAAAGCGAAACGACCGTCGTCGACAAGGCTAACGACAAGATCACGGCCGCCCGCGAGCAGTTGCTCAAGATCATCGGCGGCCCGGACCCGACGCGCATCGCGCCGGTCGCGCCCGGTACGCGGCTGGAGAGCATCGTCGATGACCGCTTCGCCGGCCTGCGCGCGCTGGTGACGAGCCCGGGCGCCGGGCAGCCCGCGCCGATCACGCAGACGCTCGCCCTGATCAACGACGTCTACACCTACCTCGCGACAACCGACGAAGCGCTGCAGCAGAAAACTGCGCCGCCGCCCTCGGACGCGCCCGCGAAGCTGCGCACGCAGGCGGCGCGGCTGCCCGAGCCCATCCGCACGGCGCTGCTCGATCTCGGCAGCCAGGGCGCGGCGCAGACGCAGCAGGCGCGCCGCGTGAATCTGTCGGCCGATCTGAAGGAGTCGATCTCGGCCTTCTGCACGCGCGCGGTGGGCGGGCGCTATCCGTTCAACCCCGGTTCGGCCAACGACGTGCTGCCGGAGGACTTCGGCGCGCTTTTCGCGCCGGGCGGCAAGTTCGACGACTTCTTCCAGAAGAACCTCGCGCAGGACGTCGACGTCTCCGCGAAACCGTGGGCGTTCAAGAAGTCGGATTCGTCGGCGATGCAGATCAGCCCCGCCGGGCTCGCCCAGTTCGAGCACGCCGCGACCATCCGCAGCGTCTTTTTCCGCGCGGGCGGCAAGACGCCCGCGCTCGCGCTGCAGTTCAAGCCGCTCGACATGGACCCGACGATTCTCTCCTTCACGCTCGACGTCGACGGGCAAGTGCTCACCTACGCTCACGGCCCGCAGATCGCGACGACCATCCAGTGGCCCGGCGCGCGCGGCTCCGGCCGCGTGAGCCTGCAACTCACGCCGCCGCCGTCGAGCGGCGCCGGCAACCTGATGTTCGAGGGCCCGTGGGCGCTCTTTCGCATGTTCGACCGGCTCGACGTCCAGCCGACCGGGCAGCCGGAGCGATTCATCGTGACCTTCGATGTCGAAGGCCGCAAGGCACGCTTCGAGGTGACGGCCAACAGCGTCGAGAATCCGTTCCGGCTCGCGGACCTGCGCGCCTTTTCCTGTCCCGAACGCCTATGAGCGACGATCTCGGCAATGTGCCTCCGGACGGCGTCGCGATTATCGCCGGCTGGTACGGCAAGCTGCCCTCGCTCGGCGATTTCACCGCGCGCAGGCTCTCCGACGCGTTCGTGGCGCCCTGGGACGCGTGGCTCGCGCAGCGCGTCGCCGAAACGCAGCTCGCGCTCGGGCAGGACTGGCTCGATCTCTATCTGACGTGCCCGGTGTGGCGCTTCTTCGCCATGCCGGGCGCCATCGCGCCGACGCTCCCGTCGTGCTGGACGGGCGTGGTAATGGCGTCGGTGGACCGCGTCGGCCGGCATTTCCCGCTGACGATCGCGACGCCGCTGGCCTCCGCGCCCGCGACGGGCGCCGAAATCGCTGCGCTCTGGCAATGGCTGTCGGCGATTGAGCGCGTGGCGCTCGCCGCGCTCGATTTCGACCACAGCATCGAGCATCTCGACGAACAGCTCGCTCAGTTGCCCGTGCCGGTGACGTCGCCGCCGCGCCCGGCCTCGCGCGCCGCCGTCCTGAACGAGCCGTGGATCGTGCAGTCCGCGCAGGCGTTGCCCGACGCGCTCGCCCGCATCTTCGCGTCGGTGTGGGAAACCGAGGTCTACGGCATGAGCATGTGGACCTCGGCGCAGGGCGAACCGGACGAAGCGCCCGAAGCGCCCGGAGCGCCGGAGCGCGCGCCGCGCCCGTTGACCGTGTGGCCGGTGTACGGCCTGCCGGACACGGCGCTTTTCACCACGATGCTGCGGGACTGCGGACCATGAATGCGACCGGCAGGCTTCCGGACGACGAGCGAAACGGCAGCAAGACCGAACGCAACGACGAGGACGACAAGACCATGATCGTCGGCGGCGCGCGCGCGTCGTTCCCGGGCGCACGCGCCGCGCCGGATGCGCCGGATGCGCCGGCCACCCAAAACGTTCTGCCGCCCGGCACGCGGCTCGGCGAGTTCGAGATCGTCGGGCTGATCGGCGAAGGGGGCTTCGGCATCGTCTATCTGGCGTTCGACACCTCGCTCGGCCGCCATGTCGCGCTGAAGGAATACATGCCGTCCGCACTCGCCGCGCGCGTCGGCTCGACGCACGTGCAGGTGAAGTCCGAGCGTCACGAGAGCATGTTCCGCGCGGGGCTCAAGAGCTTCATCAACGACGAGGCGCGGCTGCTCGCGCGCTTCGATCATCAGTCGCTCGTGAAGGTGTACCGCTTCTGGGAAGCGAACGGCACGGCTTACATGGTCATGCCGTACTACAAGGGCGTGACGCTCAAGGCGGCGCTTCAGGCCATGACGCAACCGCCCGACGAAGCGTGGCTGCGCGCGCTGCTCACGCCGCTCCTCGATGCGCTCGCGGTGCTGCATGCGGCCGACTGCTTTCACCGCGATATCGCCCCGGACAACATCATCCTGCTAGAAGAGAGCAACCGGCCCGTGCTGCTCGACTTCGGCGCAGCGCGCCGGGTGATCGGCGACATGACGCAGGCGCTCACCGTGATTCTCAAGCCGGGCTACGCGCCGATCGAACAGTACGCCGAAGTACCGTCGCTCAGGCAGGGACCGTGGACCGATCACTACGCGCTCGCCGCGCTCGTCTACTTCGCGATTACCGGCAGGACGCCGCCGCCGTCCGTCGGCCGCATGGTGAAGGACAGCTACCAGCCGCTCGCGCGCATCGCCGCCGGGCGCTACTCGCCCGCTTTCCTGAAGGCGATCGACCATGCTCTCGCCGTCCAGCCGGGGAACCGGCCGCAGACGGACCGGCAGTTCGCCGCCGAACTCGGCATCACCCTCGATGATCCTTCGGTCAAGCAAACGGCCAGCGGCAAGGCTCTCGCGCGGGGCGGCGCGCGCAGACGCATCGGATGGACGCTCGGCGCGATCGGGCTCGTGGCGGCAGCCGCGCTGGGTTTCCTCGCGCTCAAGCCGCCTGCGCACTCGCCCTACCGCGCCGGTGCGGGCGGCGAGGCTGGGCCGGCTCCGGCTTCGGTGAACACGCCGACGCCCGCATCGACAGTCGTAGCGGCTCGATCCGCCGATGACCTGGGCGCGCGCGTCGTGCCGAATCCCCCCGCGCCGCCGGCAGCCGTTCCGCCGTACTCGCCCGCCGGCGAGTTCGGGCGCATCGTGTCGCTTGCCGATCCGTCGATAGCCGTAAAGGTGGACGTGCCGCTCGCACGCGCCGTCATCGGCCGTGACCGGCTGCGATTTTCGCTCGCGAGCAGCCGAGACGGTTATGTCTACGTGTTCGTCGTCGATCCGGGGAATCAGTACTTGCAGCTCTTCCCGAACGAACTCGACCGCGACAACCGCATCAGCGCGGGAAAGCGCCTCACGCTGCCGCGCCCGAGCTGGCCGATGGAAGCGGGCGAGCCGGTCGGCGCGAATCACTTCGTCGCCATCGTGTCGGCCGCGCCAAGAGATTTTTCCGCGCTCAACCTGACGCACGATTCCGTGTTCGCGAGCCTCCCAACCGAAGCGCAGCAGGCCGCGGCGGCGCAGCGCACGCTCACCGCCTCGCCGTTCGCGGGCGTCCCGTCATGCGGCAGCGCGGCCCCGTCGTGTCCTGTCGCGTATGGCGCCGCCGCCTTCAAAATCGATGTCGTCCGTTCGTCTAAATAGCGATTCGCGCCGCCCGCCCGATGGCGCGCAGCGCGGCATGCGAAAGCCGTTCATGGCTGGACGAGGGCATCATGACATCAAGAGCGCGCGGCGCGGCCGCGGAGTCGGGCGGCGCGCCCGGCGCATCTGCCGAAGCCGCGCCTGAGCGTGCCGCTTTCAATGTGGGCGCTGAAACGCGCGCGAGACTGCCGGTCGTCATCGCGATGATCGCGGGCGTTCTGGCGGGATGCGCGAACCCGCCCCGGCCGCAAGCTACGCAGTCCGAGCAGATTCTGGAGGCCCGCGACCGCGCGCCTGTGCTTGCCGGGCCGGCGGAAGAGACACGCATCGTCAGCGCGGTGGGATCGGGGCCGGAGCCGGGCATCGCGAATCCGCTTCCCGTGAGTCCGTCGGCATCGTATTCCGCCGCCGCCGCGCCCTTCGCCACGAAAAACGCGCTGTACACGCCGGTGCCGTTCGCAAGCGTGCCGGGCTGGACGAGCGATGAGCTCGCGCAATCCTGGGATGCATTCCGCCGCGGCTGCGCGGTGCTGAGCGGCAAGCCGGCGTGGGCGGCGCCGTGCTCGGCTTCGCGCAGCGTGGATTCGAAGAACAACGCCGCGGTGCGCCGCTTCTTTGAAGACAACTTCACGGTTTATCAGATCCGCAACGTCGACAAGTCCTCGCGCGGCGTGCTGACGGGCTACTACGAACCTGTCGTGCGCGGCAGCCGCAAATACGGCGCGCCGTATGTGTATCCGGTGTATGGCGTGCCGCGCGACATGCTGTTCCTCGATTCCCGGCGTCTGCCGCCCAATGCGCGCGCCGAGCCGGTCATGGCGCGCATCGAGGGGCGCACGGTCGTGCCGCTCGCGGCCGTCTCGCCCGGTAACGCGAAAGGCGTCTATGCGCTCCAGCTTGGCAATAGCGTGCCGGATATCCGCGACAAGAAGCTGCGGCTGCGTCTCGAAGGCAACCGCATTGTGCCGTATTACTCGCGCGCGCAGATCGAGCGCGGCAGAATCGACGCGCCGGTGCTCGCCTACGTCGCCGATCCGGCGATGCTCTACGCGATGCAATTGCAGGGAGCCGGCAAGATCGTGCTGCCGGACGGCGTGAGCGTCATCCGGCTCGCCTATGCCGAGCAGAACGGCTTCGCGTTCAATCCGCCCGTGGCGAGTGCGTCGACGAAGGGCCGCAAGGTGCTGGTGCGCGGCGTCGAAATCGACCTCGACGGAGGGAGCGTCAGCACGCAGACCCCGCCGGATCACACCGATGCCCTCGCCTCCGCCGACGCGCCGCAGTCGCAACTGCTCCGTGGCGCCGCCGCCGATGCCGATGACCATGCCGATCCGCCCGACTCGCCCGGCTCGCCGCTCTTGCGCGGCTTCAATCTCGCCAGAAGCGCGACGCCCGCGGTCCGACCGGCGCGCGTGAGCACGGCCCCCGCGATGACGACGGGCGGTTCCGCGCACGGCGAGACGTCACCGGCTCATGCGGCCAATCTGCCGACTGTGCCCGCAGCGCCGCCGCTATCCGGCGCGGCCCCGCTTGGCTATGCCTTCGCGTCCTCGGACCCGAGCTACGTGTTCTTCCGAACCATCCCCGATTCATCCGCCGGGCCGATCGGCGCGCTCGGCGTGCCGCTCTCGCCGGAACGCTCGGCTGCCGTCGATCCGCGCACGACGCCGCTTGGCGCGCCGGTTTTCATCGACGCGAGCGAGGGCGCTTCGCCGCTCACGCGGCTTCTGATGGCGCAGGACGCGGGCGGCGCGATACGCGGCGCCGTACGTGCCGATTATTTCTTCGGCACAGGCGAGAAGGCGCAGCAGAAGGCGAGCACAATGAAGCAGGCGACGCAGATGTGGGTGCTGCTCCCCAAGGGGCTGCGCATCTCCGCGAAGGAGTCGGCGGTGCGCGTGCGCGGCGGCCCGGCCATGCCGAGCGCCGATTGCGTGGTAAGCGATCCTGATCTGTGTGTCGACGATTCGCCATGAAACACGACATTCGCGGGAGAAAACATGAGGTTTCTCGTCGCCGACGACCATGAACTGATCCGCCAGGCCGTCAAGTCGCTGTTGCGCAGCATCGACCCGGATGCGCAGTTCGACGAGGCCGACAACTGGGAGACGCTCGCCGCCGCCGCTCACCCGGAGGCGAACCACGATCTCGCGATCGTCGACCTGCATATGTCCGGCATGGCCAGCGCGTCGTCGCTGGCGGCGCTCTTGAAGGCCAATCCCGCGCTGCCGCTCGTCGTGCTGTCGGCGGAAGAGTCGGTCGATGAAATGCGCGCGGTGCTCGCCGCGGGCGCGCTCGGCTTCGTGCCCAAGCGGGAGCCGGCCAATGTGATGGTCAAGGCCATCGAGCTCGTACTCTCGGGCGGTGCGTATGTGCCGATCGAAGCGCTGAGCCTCATCAACACCGGCGCGCCGAACGGTTCCGGCACGGCGCGGCCCGCGCCCGCCGAGACGTCGCGGCCTATCCGAAGCACGCCCGCCGCGCCGCTCGAACCGCATCACGTGCATCTGATGGAAAACCTCTCGCCGCGCCAGCGCGAGATCATGCGGCTCGTGCATCGCGGCTGCACGAACAAGATGATCGCAAGGGAATTGCAGGTGGCCGAAGGCACGGTCAAAGTGCACCTTTCGGTAATCTTCCGCGCGCTCGGCGTGCGCAACCGCTCTTCGGCGATCGCGCTCATCAACGGCTGGCTGCAGACGGGGCGCGACCTGTGAGCGCGCCCAATGTGCTCATCGGCCTGCCGACGCATCACGACGAAGTGCACGTCAACTTCGCCTTCTCGCTGATGCAGGCGGCTCGCGCGCTGACAGATGCCGGCTGCGGCTTTCAGACGATGCACGTCGGCTCGTCGCACATCATTCGCGCGCGCAACTTCTTCGCGAGCTATTTCGTCGCGCACGCCGAGTTCTCGCATCTGCTCTTTCTCGACACCGACATGCAGTTCCCGCCGCAAGCCGTGATGAAGCTGCTCGGCGCGGGCAAGTGCGTGGCGGGCGTCGCGTATCCGTACCGGCGCGTGAATCTGGACAAGCAGATCGGCGAAACGGACCGGGGTTTGTCGCTGCGCGAGTTTCTCGAAAAGCACGCCGACTACACAGTGCGACTAGAAACGACGGACGATGGCCGCGCGCGCGTGACGGACGGCTTCGTCGAGGCAGAGCATGTGGGCACGGGCATCTTCCTCGCGCGGCGGGATGCTTTCGACATCGCCCTGCCGTTCACGCGTTGTTATGCGCCGCCTGAACAGTATCGCGACGCCCTGCCCGATGGCCGCTTCCACGGCTTCTTCGACACCATCGAAGAACACGGCGCCTATTTGTCCGAAGACCTCTCGTTTTGCCGGCGCGTGCGGCTCGGCGGCGGTTCCGTGTGGGCGCTGGTCGACCAGACGATCGTGCACTACGGCGCGTCGGAGGTCGCCGGTCAATATCTGCGCGCACTGCGCATGCGCGGCAACCTCGGCTGACAACTCGGGCGCGCCGGCTCAGGCACGCGCTTCATGCCGCCTCGTTCTCGCGGCCGCGCGGCTGCAGCATCGCCTCGAGCGTGCGGCGCAGGCGCGTCGGCGTGACGGGCTTGTGCAGCACCGGCAAGCCGCCGGCCGCCAGCGCCACGAGTTGGGGAGACGCCATGTCGCCGGTGATGACCACGCACGCGGGCTCCTCGTGTCCGCGCCGGCGCAGTGCCTCGCGCACCGCCTGCAGCACGCCGACGCCGGTTTGCAAGCGGCCGATCTGGTAATCGCACAGGAGCAGTTCCGGCACGAAACCGTCGGAGATCGCGCGCACCGCGGCGAGTTCGTCGCGGCAGCCACGCACGACGCAGCCCCAGCGCGTGAGCAAGGTGCCGAGCGCGTCGAGATTGGCGGGGTCGTCGTCGACGCACAGCACGCGGCGACCCTCGACGAACGCGCTGGTCGCGAGCGGCGCAGCCAGGCTCACGTTCACGAGACTGGCATCGCCGGTCCTGACGGGCACCCGGACCGTCGTTCCGCGGCCGAGGTCGGACCGCAATGTCAACTCCTCGCCCAGGAGACACGTGAGCCTTCGCACGGTTGCGAGGCCGAGGCCGTGACCCTGACGCAACACGTGATGCGGCTGCGGCACCTGATAGAAGTCCTCGAATACGAGCTCGTGCTCGTGCGGCGCGATGCCGATGCCCGAATCGCGCACCTCGACGAAGCAACGTTCCCGGCTCGCGCCGTTGCGCACGCCGATCCAGACGGACCCGCGCTCCGTGTAGCGCACCGCGTTCGACACGAGATTGGCGATCACGCGTTCGAGCAGCACGGGATCCGTGAACGCGATGCTCGTGGTCGGCGCGATGCGCAACGACAGGCCCTTCGCGGCGGCGGCCGGGCGGAACTGCCGCTCGATGCGCGCGAGCAGTTCGGCCATGCGGAAGTGCTGGGGAATCATCTGCGTCACGCCGCTTTCGATGCGCGCGAGATCCAGTACCTGATTGAAGAGTTGATTCAGCGCTTCGACATTGCAAATGATGTGCTGCGCCGTTTCATCGCGCTCGGCTTCGCTCGCGTTACCATCGGCGAGCGCTTGAGCAAGCAGTCCGATCGCGTGAAGCGGTTGGCGCAGATCATGGCTCGCCGCCGCGAAGAAGCGCGTCTTGGCGAGGCTCGCTTCCTCGATCACGCCCTTCTGGCGGGCGATCGTCTCCGCGAGGCGCTGCTGATCGACGCGCGCCTCGACCATGCCGCGGAAGAAGGCGCGGTACTGCGCCGCGAACAGATGCAACGCAATCAAGAAGACAACCAGAACGGCCGCCAGTTCGGGCCTGCCGGAAGACGGCTGCGCGACATGAAGCGCGGCGGCGGGCACCAGCAGCATCGGCACGGCGCTCCAGAAATTGAGCTGACTGAGGCCGCACGCCACGAAAGCAAGCGCCGCGAGCGCGACGAGCAGCACGGTGTGAGCGGCGGCAAGCTCGACTGATTCGCCATGGAATGCGAACCATATGGACAAGCCCGGCGCGACGTGCAGCGCGACGTTCCTCAGCGCGTGCAGGTTTATCCATCGGCGCGCATCACACAACAACGGACGGTGTCGCCGCAACGCCCACAGACCGATCGCGAGACAGTTCGCCATCCCGTAGAAACCGATGCAGAGCACGGGAAGCCGCCCGGCGTCAGGCCGAGCGAGATAGACCGCGCCGAGCAGCGCCATCGCGCAACCGTGCGTGAGGAAGGAGACCGGGTCGGCAGCATAGAGCGCCCTGGCGAGATCGTTGTCGATCTCGCGTTGTTGCTGATCGCCATGCATTCTGTCATCCCCTTCTCATGTTGCCGTCTCGGGTGACATCGAAAAGCGGGCGGGCGAAACCGAACCTTGCGATGGCGTGGCCACACGCATGATCCGGCTGGTCCGCTGGCTGAACCGGTTTACCCGAGGGTTTAGACGACGGCTATTACTTAATACATATTGGTCGCTTTGCCGGAGAAAACCATACTCATTACGTTGCCACCGATAGTGGGGGATTGATGAGATGGAGACTCTGACCATGAACGCCGTCCAGGAGAGCGGCGCGAGCTCGATGCTCACCGACCTGTGGCGGCGGCGCACGCATCTCTCGCACGACGAGATGGTGTCGATCTACAACCTCGTGAAGAGCGCGTTGCGCTCTTATTACCCGCCCGAGCTGCAAGCGCTGCGCGAGGACAAGGAAGAACTCATTGCCCAATTCATCTATTCGAAAGTCCTGCGCCTCGAACCCGGCCATACCGAATCGCACGCGAGCGACCAGAGCGCGCCGTCGAGCGGCTATGCGGTGTGCGCCTATTTCAGGCGCTTTCTGATCGACTGCCTGCGCAGCGCGAGCAATCAGCGCGATGTGTCGATGGAAGCGGAAGGCATCGGCGAGCAAGTGGACGAGCACGCGCACGCGGTCGACGATCCCGTTCAGTCCGTACTGATGCAGCACGGGCTCGACGAAGCGCGCGTGCGGCATCTTGCGCGCCAGTTCATCGGCGGACTGGACAAGTACGAGCAACTCGTGCTCGCGGGCACGCTCGGCTGGTGTTCCGGCGGCAAGGGCGGCCTGTTCGGCATCGCATCGCGGCATCACATTCCTTCGTACCACTATCGTGCCGTGAAGCTCGGCGTCACGCTCAAGAAGTCCGCGCACAGCGAAGACTTTGCGCAGACCAAGATCGGACGATGGATATGCAACGTGTTGGGCATTGCAATCAGCGCGGACAATCAGAACGCCATCCTGCTCGTGCTGAGCCTGCTTGCGGCGGAGTCGTGTCAATCTTCGGCGTGACGAGGCGGGCGCTTGCAAGGCGGATCATGCGAGGGCTTTCACGCGAAGTACGCAAATGGTTAACGGCGGCAGTTATGGCTTTATCTACGCCTGCGGAAGTCAAAGCGGTCAACCGGCCACCGAAGCCGAATGCGAACTCAGGCTTTCTTCGGGAACTTATGGCCTACTTTATATAAACGACACGAACGGTTGGGCCGGGGGCGCCGCGAATGTGGCGTTCTACCGCCCTCTTTTAATGCACCTGGACATTGAGCGGATCATGGCATCGAGCGTCGCGTCGCGCTGTCCTTCGGCTCCGCGCGCGAGAGATCTTCAGTATGAGCGCCTTCATTGAATGATGGCCCGCGAGGTGAAAGACGAGGCTGCGCTGATTTCGCCGAGTAAACGCATGTCCGCTGAAGCAGACCGCGTCCCTGTCTCCCTAGCCCCTCACCCCACGAACGGCAGCTTGCGCTCACGCGCTTCCGCCAGCATCGATACGGTAATTTTCCGTACCTCCAGCTTGCTCTGCGTGATATGCGAACGCAGCAGCATGGCCGCTTCGCCGCATTTGCCACGATCGATGCAGCGGAGCATCTTCGCGTGTTCCTCATACGTTGCGCTGGTCCGATGCGGCTTCAGAAAATCCAGCCGCCGCACGATGCGGATGCGCTCCGTCACCTCGTCGTGCACACGCAGCATCTCGCCGTTGCCGCTCGCGCGAACGAGTCCGCGATGAAAGTCCTCGTCCATGCTGAACATCGCGACGGGGTCCGTTTCGCGCGCCTCCGGCGGCACGCACCAGACGGCCTTGAGGGCACTGATGTGCGGATGTGGCGGCGCAGTCGACCCGAGCTTGTCGAGCGAAGCGGTCTCGAGCACGATCCGCAAGTCATAGAGCTGGTCGAGCTGCGCGAAGTCGATCTCGGAGACCTTCCAACCACGCCTGAAACCTACCTCAAGATAGCCTTCGCGCAACAGGCGAAACAGCGCATCGCGCATCGGCGTGCGGGACACGCCGTAGTATTGAGCGATGTCCGTCTCGCAGAAGCGGTCGCCGGGAAACAGACTAAAGCTGAAGATGTCCTGCTTCAGCTGCTGGTACACCTGTTCGGCCAGCGGATTCGCTGCCTGAATGGCGCGCACGGCAGCACGCTCCATGAGTTTGGGCGAGTCGATTCGGTGTCTCCTGCAAGGGCTCGTCGAGCGGCTTCCTCAGGGTCTTTCAATCAGGCTCACGTGCGCGGCGACGATCATCCATCCCGCGAATGCGTTCATCTTGTCGGAAAGCCGCGCCCATGTCTGCATCTGGCGGCCGAGCAAGGGCGTCGCGTCGCTGGTGAACTCGGTGCTCACCGTGGCATGATCCGCGCCGAATGTCGTCACGACCGTGCGATGCAGCCGCCGCGAACGAGGCACCGGCGCACAGCTCTCGCGCCACCGGCGAATGGCATCGCCGCCATGTTGCACTTCGGCGATGCCGTAGCGCACGGTTTGCGGCGCGTGCCAGAAAAGCGCGTTCATGGTGGCGACATCGTTATCGACGAGCGCCCGTTCATACGCAACGAACGCGCGCTCCACTTCAGCCACGATATCCGGACGGTTCACTTCCATCGTCATGAGTCAGGCTTCCAGTAGGTCGGCAAGCGTCGCCGTCCATCCGACGATACCGCCCTGCGAGCGAATCATCTCGATGGCCGCGGTCTTGAATGCGGGGATGTAGCTCGCCGTCGCATCTTCGATCAGCACGCATTCGTAGCCGCGGTCGTTCGCTTCCCGCATGCTCGTCTGCACGCACACCTCGGTGGTTACGCCCGCGAAGACCAGATGCGTGATGCCGCGTTGAGCCAACTCTTCGCCGAGACGCGTCGCATGGAAAGCGCCTTTGCCCGGCTTGTCGATCACGAGCTCGCCCGCGACGGGCGCGAGCTCATCGACGATCTCGTTGCCCGGCTCGCCCCGCACGAGGATGCGGCCCATCGGCCCCATATCGCCGATGCGCGCCTGCGGTGCGCCGCGCAGCCGCTTCGCTGCGGGACAGTCCGAAAGATCCGGCGCATGCGACTCGCGCGTATGCACGACGAGCCAGCGCTCCTTGCGCGCGTGATCGATGAGCCGCGCTACCGTCGGCACGATCGACACGAGCAGCGACACATCGTTGCCGAGGCTCTCGCCAAAGCCGCCGGGTTCGATGAAATCGCGCTGCATGTCGATGACGATCAACGCTGTATGCGATGCCTCGAAGGTGAACGGCGACGGCCGCGCGTGCGTAATGGTCGGCATGGCGTCACCCTTCGTAGCGGCGTTCCGGCGCCGGGAACCCGCACGACGTACCGTCTTTGACGACGACATCCTCTTCCCACGGCAAGCGATATTCTCCGCGCACCATGTCCTGCATGAAGGTGTACGGGCAATCCTGCGCGCCGCCCTTCACGGCCACATAGCCGCGATGCCCCAACTGGTAGATGTTGTTCTCGACGCCCCAGTGAATGCGCGCTTCTCGCACGAGATCGGGCCGCATTTCGCAGGTGATGATTTCGTCGGGACGATGGCTGCCTTCCACCATCACCGCGCCGTCAAAGTCGCAGAACATGCCCTCGCCCATCGAGTCGAACGTGCCGTCGCTGCCGCAGAGACACACGCTCGCGGTCTGCGCGAGATTCTGGAACGCGTTCGACTGATTGGTGATCTTCCATGCATGCCGGATCGGCGCGGTATAACCGGCCGTGCGCAGGATGATCTCCGCGCCCTTGTAGGCGGCTTCGCGCGCCATCTCCGGAAACATGCCGTCGTGACAGATGATGAGCGAGAGCTTCGCGCCCTTCGGCCCGATGCACACCGGCACGCCGACATTGCCCGGCTCCCACGGCTCGACCGGCACCCAGGGATGCATCTTGCGGTAGTACAGCGCAATCTCGCCCCGATCGTCGATGATGATGCCGCTGTTATACGGATTGCCGCCCGGATTGCGCTCCATGATGGAGAAGCATCCCCAGATGCGATGCTCGACGCAGGCCGCCTTGAATGCCGCCACCTCAGGGCCGTCGAGCGAGCACATGATGGCGTCGTCGGTACTCATCGACAGGCCGTGCAGCATGTATTCGGGAAACACGACGAGATCCATCGCCGGATTGTTGCGCCGCGCCTTGCCCACCATGTCCACGATGCGCCGCGTCTGCGCGGCGAGCTGCTCCGGCGTCGCCACATCCGGATTCTGCAACTGCACGAGTCCCACGACGATGCCTTGCGGCGACTTGTTCAACCCACCGAGACCGCTCGAACTCATTCTTTCCTGCTCCTTTCTTTATGCGTGGACGGTGACCGGCTCGGACGTATCGCGCGTGGCGCTTTCGACGTGGCCCGCCATGTGTCTTCCCAACGCGACGCGATCCGCGCCGCTCGCAGCCGTTTCATGGACGAGCCGGCCTTCCGCGATCACCGCGATGCGGTCTGCCAGTTCCAGCAGTTCATCGAGGTCTTCGCTGACGAGCAGCACCGCCGCGCCGCTATCGCGTGCGGCGAGGATGCGCGCGTGAATGTCCGCCACCGACGCGAAGTCGAGCCCGAACACCGGATTCGCGACGATCAGCACATCGACCGCTTGTCCGAGTTCGCGCGCGAGCACCGCGCGTTGCACGTTTCCGCCCGACAGCGTGCCGATGGCGCGAGCAGGCACCGGCGGCCTGACGTTGAATTCGGCGATGAGCCGTTCGGCCCGCTCGCGCATCGCGCGGCGATCGAGCCGCCAGCGGTGGCGCTTCATCGGCGGACGATCGAAGTCCCGCAACGCGAGGTTGTCGGCAACGCTCATGTTCCCGACGCATGCGTTGCGCAACGGTTCCTCGGGCAGCGCGAACACGCGCAGCCGCGTCATTTCCTCCCGCGTCGCGCGATACGGCTCGCCGTGCATGCGCATCTCGCCCGCCTCGACGCGCCGCTGGCCGACGAGCGCCTCGATCAATTCCTTTTGTCCGTTGCCCGATACGCCCGCGATGCCGAGGATCTCGCCCGACTTCACCGCGAGCGAGACTTCGCGCACGGCCGCATGCCCGCGATCGTCGATCACGCTCAGGTTTCGCAACGCGAGGCGCACCGGCGCATCCGACGCACAAGGCCTGCGTGCAGGGCGCGTCTGCGCCAGTTCCGGATCGTCCGATGGCGCTTCGCCGCCCATCATCCATGCCGCGAGCCGGTCGCGGCTCGTGTCCGCCACCGCGCTCGTGCCGACGAGCCTTCCTTTGCGCAGCACGGTGACGTCATCGGCGTAGGCCATCACTTCCCGGAATTTGTGCGTGATCATCAGCACCGTCAGTTCGCCGCGCGCGGCGAGATCGCGCATCAGGCCGAGGACTTCGTCGGCTTCCTGCGGCGTCAGCACGGAAGTCGGTTCGTCCAGAATCAGGAAACGCTGCTGCAAATACAGCTGCTTCAGGATTTCGAGCTTCTGCTTTTCGCCTGCGGCGAGACCGGCGACAGGGGCGTCGAGCGGCAGACGGAAGGGCATCGACCGCATGAACGCTTGAAGCGCGGCGCGTTCCTTCGCCCAGTCGATCTTCCACGGCAGACGTCCTCGCGCGAGCAGCAGATTCTCTTCCACCGACAAGCCCGCCGCCAGCGTGAAGTGCTGATAGACCATGCCGATGCCGAGCGCCTGCGCATCGCGCGGCGACGCGATCCTGACCTGCCGCGCATCCGCGATGATCTCGCCGTCGTCGAGCACGCCATAGCCGACGAGCCCTTTCACGAGCGTGCTCTTGCCCGCGCCGTTCTCGCCGAGCAGCGCATGGACGGTGCCCGCGCGCACCCTGAGCGTCACGCCGTCGAGCGCGGTAAAGGCGCCGAAGCGTTTGGTCGCGCCGAGCACTTCGACGCCCATCGCCTTGATCGAAGCATTCATCACGGGCTCCCCAGCGCGGCGAGCAGCGCCTTCGAATCGGACACCGTGCCGAACACCCCGCCCTGCATCAGCACCATGTTGAGCGCGGCGTCGTGGTTGCCCCGGTCGGTCGCGCCGCAGCAGTCCGCGAGAATCGTGCACTCGAAGCCGCGGTCGTTCGCTTCGCGCATCGTCGTGTGGACGCAGACGTCCGTCGTGATGCCCGTCAGCACCAGATTGACGATGCCGCGCGTGCGCAGCACCATCTCCAGGTCGGTGGCGCAAAACGAGCCTTTGCCCGGCTTGTCGATGACGATCTCGCCATCTGCCGGCTTCAGTTCGTCGATGATTTCCCAGCCCGGTTCGCCGCGCACGAGAATCCTGCCGCACGGTCCTTCATCGCCGATGCCCACGCCCTGCGTTCCCGCGCGGCGGCTTCTCCATCGCTTGTTGGCGGGCAGGTCGGAGAGATCCGGCCGATGCCCTTCGCGCGTATGAATGATCGTGAAGCCCTGCTCGCGCATCAGCGTGAGGACGTTCCTGATCGGCTCGATGGGCGCGCGCGTCATCGAGAGGTCGTAACCCATCTTGTCGACATAACCGCCGACGCCGCAGAAATCCGTCTGCATGTCGATGATGACGAGCGCGGTGTTCTCCGGGAGCAGTTTGCCGTCGTAAGGCCACGGATAGGGCCGTGCTTCGATGAAGCGGGTCATGGGTTCGCTCCGAGATTGGATCAACGAGTGAATCAACGAGTGAGGCTGAGTTCGCCGGGCGCGCCGGCGAGCGTGCGGTCCGGCCGGCAGTTGACGAGCATGATCGCGAGCGTCAGCACATAGGGCGCGGCGTTGAAGAGGTAATAGCCGCTCGTGACGCCGATGGCCTGAAGCGCCGGACCCAGCGCGCCCGCGGCTCCGAAGATCAACGCGGCCCACAGGCACCGCAACGGCTGCCAGCGAGCGAAGATGACGAGCGCGACGGCCATCAGGCCTTGTCCGCTCGACAGCCCTTCGTTCCAGCTGCCGGGATACACCAGCGACAGATACGCGCCGCCGACACCCGCGAAAAAGCCGCCGGCGGTCGTCGCGAGAATGCGCACGCGCGTGATCGGATAACCCATCGCGCGGGCGCTTTCCGCGTTTTCGCCGACGAGACGCAGCGCCAGACCCCAGCGCGTGTGACGCAAGCCCCACTGCAATGCGAACGCGAGCAGCACCCCGGCGATGAACAGCGGATTCACATGCAGCGCGTTGTGCAACTGCGGCGACGACGCCCATGCGCCGAGGTCGATCGACGGCAGCATCGGCGCCTGCGGCTCGATGAACGGCTTGCCGAGATAGAACGCGAGGCCGGTGCCGGCGAGCATCAGCGCAATGCCGAAGGCAATATCCGACACGCGCGGCAGCGAGCACACGAGACCGTGCAGGCAGCCGAGCAGCAGCCCGGCGCACCCGGCGGCGAGCACGCCGAGCCAGGGCGAACCGGAGAGGTACGCGGCGGCGTAACCGGTCATCGCGCCGGAAACGAGAATGCCTTCGAGCCCGAGGTTGACGCGGCCGCCCTTCTCCGTCAGGCATTCGCCGATGCTCACGAACAGATACGGCGTGCTGACGCGGATAGCGCCCGCGAAGAGCGACAGCAAGAGCACGGCGACGGGTGAATGTGCATCAAACATGCGTGCCCTCCAGTCCTGCGGCAGAACGCGCGGCCGACATCGCCTGCAAGCGGATGCGCCATGCCGCGAGGCGGCCGCCCATCGCCTCCCACGCGAGCAGGTTCGCGAACAGGAGACCCTGCAGGACGAGCGTGGTGGCGTCGGGCAAGCCCAGACGGCGCTGCAAGAGCGACCCACTCGCCTCGATGCCGCCGACGAGGACCGCGCACAACACGATGGCGAGCGGATTCTGGCGCGCGGCGAACGCGACGAGGATGCCTGCATAGCCATAGCCGGCGAGCAGCGAGGCGTTCGCGCTGCCCTGCACCGCCGCGACTTCGAACATGCCGGCGAGCCCCGCCGCTGCGCCGCCCATCGCGCATGCGGCGATGGCGAGCCCGTTCACCGGCAGGCCGACGAGCTTCGCCGCATGGTTGTTGCCGCCCGCGACGCGCATCGCGAAGCCCTTGGTGCTGTGACGCACGAAGACCCATGCCGCGATGCATGCGAGCGCGCCCCACAGCAGGCCCCAGTGCACGTCGAGGCCGGGCAGCGAACCGATGGCGAGCGCGTCGGGGACCGGTGGCGTCGACGGTTTGTTGAGACTCGCGGGATCGCGCAACGGACCTTCGACGAGATGCTTGAACAAGGCAATCGCGATATAGGACATCAACAGGCTGCTGATGGTCTCGTTGACGCCGCGCAACTGCCGCATCGCGCCGACCGCGCCGATCCACGCGCCGCCCGCGAGCATGCCGGCGAGCGCCATCAGCGGGGCGGCGGCGAACCACGGCATCGCGGCGGGCACGTGCGCCGCCACGACGGCCGACGCGAGTCCGCCGAGCGCAAGCGCGCCTTCGCCCCCGATCACGATCAGCCCGACCTGCGCGGGCAGCGCGACGCACAGGGCCGTGAGCATCAACGGAGCGGCGCGCAATAACGTGCTCTGCCATGCGAATGACGAGCCGAACGCGCCCTGCCCGATGAGCAGAAGCGCATCGTAGGCGGGTTGGCCCTGCACGAGCAGGAACAACGAGAACAGCGCCAGCGTGCCGGCGAGCGCGAACAGCGTCGGCAACGCGGGCAATGCGCCGACGGCTGCGCGCGATAACAAGGAAGAAGATGGCATCTCAGCTCCGCGAACCCGATCAGATCTGCCCGACGACGCCCGAGACGAGATAGTTCATGCTCTCCAGCTTGATATCCGTCTGCGCGTAAGCGGTGCCGGACGCGATGGCGCTGCCGCCCTTGTTGTCCTTCAACGGGCCTTTGAAGATGACGTATTCGCCCGCCGCCATCTTCGACTTGATCGCATCGGCGTTGGTCCTGGCGTCCGGCGTGACCTTCGGGCCATAGGGCGACATCTTCACGAAGCCTTGCTTGAGGCCGCCGCGCAGAATGTTCGGTTGCGGCTTGCCCGTCTGCGCATCGGTGACGATTTCCCTGAACGGCGTCTGCCAGTCCCATTCCGCTCCGGTCAGATAACCCTTCGGGGCAAGCGCGGCCTGGCTCGCGTGATAACCGCAGCTCATCGCGCCGCGCTTCTCCGCCGTTTCGATGACCACCTTCGGGCCATCGACGTGGCAGGTGAGCACGTCGCATCCCTGATCGATAAGACTGTTGGCGGCTTCGGCTTCCTTGACCGGCATCGACCAGTCGCCGGTGAAGATGACATGCGTCGTGATCGACGGATCGACCGATTGCGCGCCGAGCGTGAACGCGTTGATGTTGCGCAGCACTTGCGGAATCGGCTTGGCGGCGACGAAGCCGAGCTTCTTGCTCTTGCTCGCGTGACCGGCCACGACGCCGTTGAGGTACTGGCACTCATCGATATAGCCGAAGTAACTCGCGATATTCGACGGCTCGCCCTGCTTCCACAGGCCGCCGCAATGCGCAAACCGGACCTTTGGATACTTCGCGGCCATTTTGAGCACGTGCGGATCGAAATAGCCGAACGAGGTCGCGAAGATCAGCGTCGCGCCGTCCTGCTCGATCATCGCTTCCATCGTCTTTTGCACGGCGACGGTCTCGGGAACGTTCTCTTCCTCGACCACTTTCACGCCCGGCATCTTGCGAATGACCGCCGTGGCCTGCGCCTGCGCCTGGTTGTAGCCGTAATCGCCCTTCGCGCCGACGTAGATCACGCCGACGGTGAGGTTGCTCGCGCCGAATGCGAGATCGAACGGCAAGGCGCTGCCGAGCGCGAGCGCGCCCGCGCCTTTGATGAACTGGCGGCGATTGGTCATGGTGTGGCTTCCTGTGTGAATGAATCGTCAGAATGGGGATGCGACGCGGTGCCGGTGCGCGCGCCAGCCGCCGAATGAAGTGATGTCGCGTTGTGATCGTGCCGATGCCGAGCGGCGCGGGTATCGCCGCGCGCGGCGCATTACGCAGCAAGCCGCGCCTTCGACGAGCGAACGGACCGTGATGGGCATAGCAGCCACAGGTGCTTCCATGAGTTCAATCTTGAATACAAGTTGGAACTCGCAATGCACTGTCCATGCCAAGGAAGTTTTTCGCTTTCGATTCAGAGACTTGATTCGATGAAGCCGATGGGCGCCGACGCCAGCCGACCCATTCGGGGTCACGCTGCGGCCAGCGATGGTGCGTGCGATCCCCCTGCGGGTGCACTGTCGGGAAGTTGCATTTTTTGGCGATGCCGACTATTCGCCGCACGTGGCGGCCGTCGCGCCGACTGCAATCATTTGCACGGGGGAAGGAAGCGCCGGGCAACGTCCCCGGCTGCGAACGCTAAAGCGGATCTCGCCCGTGCTCCCGCAGATCAGGCTCAAAGAAAATCAGCGCGCTGACGAAAAATGAGCCCGCAGTTCATTCTCCAGGCGGTCGATGGTGCTTACGAGATCGTCTGCGCACTTGTGCGGTCCGAGTTCGGCCTGAACGGCGACGACCACATCGTCCGACCAATTCGGCACGATGAGACTGACGACGCGCCGCAGTTTCACGGCGGTTTCCTGATCGGACTGAGCTTTCCTTCGGCGACGCGTCGCGAACGATCTCACGAAGAGGACCGTTCGACGCGACGCGCCTTGCGATCAGGGTCCGCGTCGTCAGCGGATGTCGATCGTTCGACCGACGCGGCCGCGCGAGCGAGGGGCCTGAGCCGACCCTTCAGCCCGCGCCCTGACCTATCCGTTCACTTCTTATAGATACGCTGCCGTGTCTGTGCGAGTTGGGCAAGAATGGCGTCGAGCTTCGACGGGTCGGCCACGAACTGCTGCATGCCCTTCATGCCTTCGTCGGCCATTTCCTTGGTCATGTCGCGGTCATAGAACTGCGCAATGCCGCCCTTGGTGTTCGAGAGAATCTGGAATCCGATCTTCGATATCGGATCTTCCGGTTCCGGCGACTTGCTGTTCGCGGAGAGCGAGCCGAGTCCCTTGGCCAGTTTGGCGCCCATCTCCGGCGTTTCGACGAAAGAGAGGAACGCATGCGCGTCGCTCTTGTTCTTCGCCTTCGACGGAATATGCAGCGATTCGACCGGCCCGTCTTCCGCCGTCGGAACATTCGAGTCGATGATCGGGAACTGGAAGTAGCCCATGTTCGGCTTTACCCTGGGTTCATGCGGAGGTCCGTTATGGCGGACTGCCGGACTGGATTGTCGATCAGATGCCGACGCGTAGCGACGATTCGCTGTATCTGGACCACGTGCGCCGCTTCTATGGCGAAATTGCGCGTCAGCTGAACGGACTGCTGTGGAAGGACGGCGGGCCGGTCATCGGCGTGCAGATAGAGAACGAGTACAACCTCACGGGAATCGGTCAGGGCCGCCAGCATATCGCCACGTTGATTGATCCGCATGCGCCGCTCGTGCTGACGATACTCCCGCTTCGCGCCGACGCCCCGATCTATCTCGACTCGCAATTCGATCCGCGGCCATGCGTCGAAGGGCAGATCGCCGAGCTCACCGCAGTGACCGTCGTGCCGGAATATGAAGTCGCGGTGCGATAGCGAGCGGCAGTCATGCGTCAGACGACAAAAACCGCCGTTGACGCGCGCAACTCGCCGGCTTGAGCTTCGAGCGCATTCGTCGCAGCCGCGGCCTCTTCAACGAGCGCAGCGTTCTGTTGCGTCACCTGGTCCATCTGCGATACCGCCTGGTTGACCTGTCCGATGCCTTTGCTCTGTTCTTCAGATGCTGCGGCAATCTGGCTCATCAGCACAGTGACTCGCTTGATGGCTTCCGTCATCTCCGTCATGGTCTCGCCGGCGTCCTCGACGTGCGTCGTTCCAGCGCGGACTCGTTCAACGGACCTGTCGATCAGTTCCCGCACTTCTTTCGATGCCGCTGACGACCGTTGCGCGAGGGAGCGCACTTCCGAGGCAACCACGGCAAAGCCCCGGCCGTGCTCGCCCGCGCGTGCGGCTTCGACGGCAGCATTCAGTGCCAGGATGTTGGTCTGAAACGCTATGCCCTCGATGATTCCGGCGATCTCCGCGATCTGCCTGGAGTCGCCGTTGATCGCTTCCATCGTCGCCACGACATCGGAGACCACGCTCGCTCCGCGGTGCGCGACGTCTGCCGCTGCGGACGCCAGACGGTTCCCTTCGTGCGCATTAGTCGCATTATTCGTCACCGTCGACGTCAATTCTTCCATGCTCGCTGCAGTCTGCTGGAGTGATGCCGCCTGTTCTTCTGTACGCACCGAAAGATCGAGGTTGCCGGCCGCAATTTCCTTGGACGCAGTAGCGATTGAATCCGCGGACGTCTTGATGGCCGTGACGGTCTGCTTGAGTTGCTCCTGCATACGGCTGATCGAATAGAGAAGGCTCGTGCGATCGCCCGCTTCGGTCACGACCGACGTCGATAGGTCGTTGCTCGCAATCCCGTCTGCGATTCGAACCGCATATTCGGGCTCGCCGCCAAGCGTGCGTCGCAGGGAGCGGTTCAACAAAACTGTCGTCAGCGCAAGCAGCGCAGCCATGCCAGCGAATACCAGAAGCGCGCGATAGACCGACCGCATGAAGTCGGCCTGAAGATCATCGAGGTAGACGCCCGTCAGAATCGTCCATTGCCACGGCGCATAGGAGGCAACACGGCTGAGCTTGGGCACACTCTCGCTCGCGCCCGGCTTCGGCCAGCTATACCGCAGAAAGCCCTGGCCGTCGCGCTGCGCAAGCGCTACCGCATCGGACCACATGTGAATGCCGTCTTTGTCGTGAACATCTTTGGCACTCTTGCCTTCCATCTCCGGCTTCGTGGAGTGCATCACCAGCGTGACATTGGGATCGATGATGGCGAAATAGCCATCGCCGCCGTAACGCATCACGCGCACGCGCTCGGCCGCCTGTTTGCGTGCTTCGGCGTCCGTAAGCTGGCCGGTCTGCACTTTCGCCGCATAGTCTTTGATCGTATTGAGGGCAGCGTCCGTGACCGCGCCGAGCGTGGAGCGGCGTTCCTCGAATCGGATCGCGCGCATTTCGAACGCATCGAAGATCGAAAGCGCGGTGAGGCACACGAGGCTGATCGCGAGGGGAATCCACATGCGGACGCGGAACGGAATATTTTTCATTATTCGTTGCTTAGGGAAAACCCTTGTTTACGGCAACATTACCGATTCCTTGAGTGCTCTCTAGGGGTGGGCGGCGCAAATGTACATTCGCGCTTATCGCAAAGCTGCGGCGGCAAGTCATTGGCCAGCTCGCGCAAAGCCGATGAACGCGGCAGACCCCGGAACCGAAGGTGCCGCAAGCCTCGAATTATTTGCTTACCTTTCTAAACTTCTCTCCTGAAAGGTTTTCGTAATATCGTATGCCCTTCACTCCGGAGAAACCGTATGAATCGACCGAAACGGATGTTGGTAGCCAACATTGCCTGGGCCCGGGAAACGGCCGAAACCGATCCGCAGTTCTTCCCTCAACTCGCGCAAGGGCAAAGCCCGAAGGTCCTGTGGATCGGCTGCGCGGACAGCCGCGTGCCCGCCGAGACCGTCACGCAGTGCAATCCCGGCGATCTGTTCGTTCATCGCAACATCGCCAATGTGTTCAGTCCTTCCGATGACAACACCATGAGCGTCATCGAATACGCGGTGAAAGTGCTGAAGGTCGATCACATCATCGTCTGCGGGCATTACGGCTGCGGCGGCGTGCGCGCGTCCTTGCTGCCGCTTTCGCGCGATCTGCCGCATGTGAATCGACGCATCGCCCCGTTATGCGCGCTCGCCCAAGCGCATCGGCACGAACTGCAACACCTCTCCGATCTGGATGCGCGCACGAACCGGCTCGCGGAACTCAATGTCCTCGAACAAGTGCGCCTGCTGCGTGCCGAGCCTGTCGTTCGTACGCGCGAGACGCCGCCGCTCGTGCATGGCTGGATCTTCGGCCTGCACGACGGCCT
This sequence comes from Caballeronia sp. GAFFF1, assembly GCF_023630705.1. Taxonomy (GTDB): domain Bacteria; phylum Pseudomonadota; class Gammaproteobacteria; order Burkholderiales; family Burkholderiaceae; genus Caballeronia. The sequence continues at coordinate 238,928 of NZ_JALQEM010000040.1, read as the reverse complement.
TATCAAGGAGCTTGCATCCGCTTATGACGATGATGCAGCGCGACCCGTAGAACGCGTGGCTTCCGAAGCGCTCAAGACAGCAGAACTTGCCGCCCGCTGAGCGTGCGGTGACGCCGCAGGCCACAACTTCGCCCTAAAAGTCATTCGAGAACATGAAACCAGCCAATCGTTTAGCCGACTTTCCGCGCGACCTGTTCGCGGGCACAGTCGTTTTTCTTGTCGCGATGCCGCTATGTCTAGGCATCGCCAATGCGTCGGGCGTCGAGCCGTTCGCGGGGCTCCTGTCGGGGATCATCGGCGGGCTCGTCGTTGCGTTGCTGAGCGGTTCACAACTCAGCGTGAGCGGACCCGCGGCGGGGCTCATCGTCATCGTCGTAGATGGAATCGCGGGCCTCGGCAGCTTCTCTGCATTTCTGCTTGCGGTAGTGCTATCCGGCGCGATCCAGTTCGGCTTCGGCCTGCTGAAGGCGGGGCGCTTCGCGGCCTATGTGCCGTCGTCGGTCATCAAGGGCATGCTGGCGGCCATCGGCCTCTTGCTCGTCATCAAGCAGATCCCGCTGGCTGCGGGTTTCGCCAATGAAGGCGCGCCGGCAGCAAGCGGTGCCGGCATGCTGAATACGCCGTTCGGTCCCGTTTCGATTGCCGCGAGCCTTGTCGCCATCGTGTCGCTTGCCATGCTCGCGGCCTGGGAAACGCGCGCGTGGCGCCGCTTTGCGATCGTGCGCGCGGTCCCCGCGCCGCTCGCAGTCGTGGCACTGGGCATTGGCATGACGTTGCTACTCGATATGTTCGCGCCCGGCATTGCGCCGCCTGCGCAGCATCGCGTTGCGTTGCCCGCGCTCGAATCGTTCGGCGCGTTTGCTGCTGCGCTCGAACTTCCCAACTTCGCGGAGCTCGTCAATCCGAATGTATGGCGTCTTGCAGTGACGCTTGCCATCGTCGCGAGTCTGGAGACCTTGCTCAGCCTCGAAGCCGTCGAACAACTCGATCCGAAGAAGCGCGCCGCGCATCCCGACCGCGAGTTGAAGGCGCAGGGCATCGGCAACATGATGGCGGGCGCGATAGGCGCGTTGCCGATCACATCGGTCATCGTGCGCAGTTCGGCCAACGTGCATGCGGGCGCGCAAAGCCGTTGGGCATCGTTCATTCATGGCGCGCTGCTGCTGGTGAGCGTGTTTGCGCTCACCAGCGTCATCAACCTGATTCCGCTCGCATGTCTCGCAGCGATTCTGATCTTCACGGGTCTCAAACTGGCGAAGCCTTCGTTGTTTGCCGCCATAGCCCGACAAGGCATGGAGCGCTTCCTGCCGTTCATCGCCACGATTGCAGGCGTGTTACTGACCGACTTGCTGATGGGCATCCTGCTCGGCATAGCCTGCAGCCTGCTGCTGGCGTTGCGCGCGAATCTCAGGCGGCCCATCACCATGGCGCAGCACGACGACCACTATCTTCTGTCCTTTCGCAAGGACGTGTCGTTCCTGAGCAAGGTGACGCTCAAGCATCATCTGCGCACGATCCCGAATGGCGCGACCGTCATCATCGATGCCACGCGCGCCGATCATGTCGATGGCGACGTGCGCGAGATCATCGACAAGTTCATTGCCGATGCGCCCGCCAAAGGCATGCATGTGGAATGCAGGCAGATGCCGCGCGCGGAACCGCCGCGATTGCGCATGCGGCTCAGGCCGGAGTAAGCATCGACGACCGGCGCTCGCCGGTCGAAAGCGCGGGAAGCCACGCCGCTATCGATGCCAACGGTTTATAGCTCGCTTGTTTCCGGCTGCAATTCCGGCCACGAGAACGGCTGCTGCAATAGCGCTTTCATCGCATCGGGCGTCAGCGGGCGACTGTATCGGTAGCCCTGTATTTCCGTGCAGGCGCTCTCGCGAAGGAACGCGAGCTGCTGATCGCTTTCGACGCCTTCGGCAATGACCTTGAGATCGAGCTGACGTCCGAGGGAGATCACCGCCATTACGATTGCCCGGTCGTCGGCCCTGCCCGGCAGTTCGCGCACGAATGACTGGTCGATCTTCAGGCGTGCAATCGGAAAGTGCTTCAACGCCGACAGGCTCGAATAGCCCGTGCCGAAGTCGTCGATGGAAAGCTTCACGCCCATCGCCTGGAGATCGCACATCGTCCCTATCGCGCCGTCGAGGTCCTGCATGATGACGCTCTCGGTGATCTCCAGTTCCAGATATTCAGGCGCGAGGCCGCTTTCGTCGAGCGCATGTTGCACCTGCTGCGCGAGTCCCTTTTGCAGGAACTGTCGCGCCGACACGTTGACGGCCACGGTCACGGGCGGCAGCCCTTCGTCCTGCCACGCCTTGTTTTGCCGGCAGGCCTCGCGCAGCACCCAGTCGCCGATCGGCAGGATCAGTCCCGTTTCTTCCGCAATCGGAATGAACGTCGAGGGCGAGACGACGCCATCGGTCGGATGATCCCAGCGCAGCAACGTCTCGATGCCGTTGATCACGCGCAAGTCCAGATCGACCTGCGGCTGATAGACGAGACGGAACTCGCCATTGCTGAGCGCGTGACGCAACTGTTCCTGATATCGCAGGCGCTCGTGAACCTTCTGGTTCATGTCGGCGGTGTACGCCTGGCAGTTGTTGCGCCCCTGTTCCTTCGCGTGATACATGGCGGCATCGGCGTTCATCAGCAGCGTGTCGGCGTCCCGACCGTCGTTCGGGTAACTCGCATAGCCGAGGCTGCAACTCACCTGATAGTTCTGCCCTTGCAGCTTCGCGGGCTGAAGAATCGCCTCGCGCAGCCGCTCCACTGTTTCGACGACGCCCGACCCGCTCTGGTCGTCCTCGAGCAGGACGATCACGAACTCGTCGCCTCCGAGCCGCACCACGGTGTCCGTGCTGCGCACCGTCTGGGACATGCGCTCGGCGACCGTCTGCAGCAGTTCGTCGCCTGCGCGATGTCCGAGGCTGTCGTTGATGAGCTTGAAGTTGTCGAGATCGATGAAGATCGTCGTCACGCCGCGCCCGTAGCGCTGCGCCTGCAATAGCGCCTGCTTCAGTCGATCCGACAGCAGCGTGCGGTTCGGCAGCCCGGTGAGCGAGTCGTGGTTCGCCATGTGGCGGATGCGCTCCTCGGCGAGGCTTCGCTGAATGGCGATGCCCGCGATACGCGTGGCGAGCGCGATGGCCTGCGATTCGGCTTCGCTCGGGCGAAGCATGCCGTGCGTGTAGACCGTCACCTCGCCGACGGCCGCGCCGTCCGCCGACAACACCGGGAACGCCCAGCTCGAACGCACGTCCGCGAGACCGGCGATCGCCAGTTCGCTCGCCACGGCAGCATCACGCGCGACGTCCACCACGCACACCGGCTGACGCGTGTAGGTCGCCTTGCCGCTCAGACGCGCGTCGGCGTTGATGCGCGTTTGCGCCACGGCCTCGTGGAACGTCTCGGGCAAACTCGGCGCCGCCCCGACGCGCAGCAGATGGCCGCCGCCTTCGCGCAGCAACACCGCGCAGCGCGCGCCCGGAATCTGCGATTCCAGCCCGCGCACGATGCGATCCAGCACTTCGTCGAGCGGCACGCTCTTCGCGATCATCTCCAGGATACGGCTCTGTTCGACGCGCCGCGCCTCCGACGACTTGCGAGCACTGACATCGCGCACGATGGCTACCACGCCGCCGTCGACCGGCACGACCTGCCGATACAGCCACAGGGTCTGCCCGTCGGCGCGGCGCTGCTGCCACTCGTGCTCGCGCACTTCCAGCGTGGTCGCCACCGCAACGAACTCGTCCAGCACGCCATCGGCGCGCGCGCCGGCGAAGGCTTCATCGAGCGCGCTGCCGATCAGCTTCTCGCGCGGCACGCCCAGAATTTCCACGCCGCGCCGGTTGGTCGCCTGCAAGACGAAATCGTCGATGACGCCGCCGTGACCGCGCACCGCGCTGAACACCAGAAACGCGTCGATGCTCGCCTCGGAGGCAGCGAAGTACGTCTGCTGGGCTTGCCGCTCGCGCCGCCGGCTCAACGCCAGTTGCCAGCTCGACCGGCTCAGTGCGGCGGCGATCGCGATGACCGCGAGACTCAGCGCGCCCGTCCAAAGGAAGTCTGCGCGCCGGCGTCGGCCGAATTCGGCGAGTTGCTCGTCCTGATCGAGACCGACCACGGCGGTGAGCGCATAGCCGGGCAACTCTCGCACGCTCGCATAGCGGCGTGCGCCGCGGTCCCACGGACGCGCGATGGCCCGCTGCGACGCGTCGCGCACCGTGGCGAGCGCGTCGCCGGCATAGGACGTGCCCCACGACAACGATTCGCCGATCTGCTCCGCGCGCGCGACACCGTCCGGGCCGAGCACGGCGAGCAGTCCGCGTTTGCCCATGCGCGCCGCATCGTAGTTGCTCGTCAGATACGACGGATCGAACGACAGCATGACCGCGCCGCCGAAGCGGCCGCTCGCGTCGCGCAGACGCCGGCTGAACGTTACTTCGGGCGCGCCGTCCTTGCCCGACTGCGCCACGCGGCTCATGAACGGCGCGCGGGCGTCGTACGGGCGATCGCGCTGGGCGGCGAACCACGGCTCATCCGATGCATCGCTCGCCATGCCTGGCCGATTCGTCGCGACGAGCCGCCCGTTGGCATCGGCGATGGCGATGCGAAAGACGATCGACGACGGCAGCAGCCCCTGGTCTTCCAGCCGCGCGAGACTGCTCGCGCCGTTCGCGCCGTACGCGAACTGCACGGTGCGAAGCGTCTGGTCGATGGTCGCGAGGTTGCGCACGAGCTGCGCCTCATACGTATCGGCGAGTTCGCGGCTCAGCTCGGCTGCCGCCACTTCGGCGGCCTGATGTTGCGTGTGAACGAATTGCAGCACGATCGTCCAGATGATCGCGAGCAGGAAGCCTGCGAAGACCGGGATCAGCACGTGCGCTTCGAGCGCACGGCGCGACTGGCGTTCGCCGCCACCCGTGGGACCGGGCGACGGAGCGAACGAAGCCCGTCCGCCGACGCCTTCGACGAGCGATGCAACCACGCGGGTCTTGTCGAGATCGATCATGAACGGCGGCTCAGGGACGCGGAGCCAGCACGACCTTCACGCTCGCATCGACATCTTTCTTGTCGATGTAGGCGATGGCTTGCGGTCGGGACTGGAGATAGCGCTTGATCGCGGCGGCATCGGCGAGTTCGCGCGGCGGCTGCGCGCGGCCGGTGAAAATCAGCTTCGACCAGTAAGCGCGCAGTTGCGATGCCGACTTGCCCGTGCAGTCGCGATAGAAGTCCGCGCGCAGCACCGAATCTTCCGGCTGGTCGAGCGGGACGGCTTCCTCGCCCGACGGAAAGTAGCCGGTGCGCCCGAGGAAGATATCGGCGACCTGGTTTTCGGTGAGCGACGTCACCGCGTTTTTTGCCGATACGACGACGACCACATCGGCCATTGCGGCAGACGCGGACAGACCGAGCACGACGGCCATCGCGGTTGACTTGACGTGTGCGAAGAGCGACATGTCGGCTCCTCAGAACACGAAGTCGAGCGCGGCCGAGAACACGTTGCTTCCGCTTCCCAGTGTGTAGCCCGGCTGCTGGTTGATGTAGGTGCCCGTCGAGTTCGAGGGCAGCCAGACATGGTCGAACTGCACCTTCAGGTCCACGTTCTTGACGAAGTCCCAACGCACGCCGACGGAGACGTCGCGCTGACCGTTGTTGTAATTCGGAATCGCGACCGGATGATCGAGGCTGTGCTCCTCGGCGTAGGTCGCGTAAAACGTCGCTTTCGCATAGCGCACGCCGCCCGTCACATACCCGCTGACGTAGCCGGGAGTGACCTGCGCGGTCGTCACGCGGGCAAGTTCTGCCTGCACGAACCATCGGCCGGGGTCGTAGCTTGCGGCGACCGTGTAGACGTTGACCGGCTCGTCGGGCAGCACCGGCAACTTGACGGTCGCGTGCTGGTAACCCGCGTGTCCGGTGAAGTTGCCGAATTCCACGGTGTCGTCGAGACTCAGAATGCCCTTTCCCTCCGTGCGAGATGCTCCGGGGTTCACATGCAAGACCGTGTAGCCGTACGCCACGCGCACGGTATTCGACACGCCGCGGGTGCCGAAACGGTATGAAACGTCCGCGCCGTCGCTGTTGGTGAGCGGCTGCGTGTTGTACATCTCGACCGGCAGGCGCACCCAGGGAAATGCATAGCCGACGTTGCGATACTCCGAATTAAGGAAAGTCGGCAGCTCGATGCGCCCCACGCGCACGCTGAAGTCCGGCGTGAACGCATACTTGACGTTGGCCCATTCCAGACGCGGCTTGAACGAGTTGTCGTACTCGTGCTGCGCGAGCACCTGAATGACAGCGGACAGCTTGTCGGTGAAATGCGCGGACAGTTGCACGCCCAGCTTCGAATCGCTTTGGAAATCGTACTTCCGCGTGGCGCCCGCGCCGTTCGGCTGAAGCGAGCTGTCGATGTAATCGGCCGTGCCGAGCGTCGAATGCGCCATGCCGAGCGTGCCGAAGCCGCTCAGCGTGAACATGCTGCGTGAGTCGTCGGCGCAAGCGGGCAACGAGGCCAGCATGCTGCAGCCGAGGACGGCTATGCGTGTGGTGCGAACAAGCCGCTGGTCGCTAAAAATCATTGGCGAGCACTGAATCATGAGAGAGAAATGTTTTCTAACCTCTCATAACGGCACGACTGTACTCACCCTGAAGCAGTTGCACCAAGTGTCTTTTTGAAAGGCGAATAACACCTCGTCTGAGAGTAGCCGGGTGTTGTTTATCAAGCGCAAACGGTTTCGCGAGCAAATTCTGTGGTTGGCGGCGTAATTCCACATCGACAAAAATGCGACGGATGAGTGCAGTAGGTTGCGAAGGCGCTTGATACCGCCGCTGATTCTCACCGGCACGCCTTCGAACGCTGAGCGCGCCCAACAGCTCTTCCGATGCGGAACAAAAGTTGCGAAGGCGACCTTTTCGACAAGCGATCTGCTGAGCGGTGACGAACGAATGGCCATTCGTTCGCCTCTTTCAATGTCCAATGACAACATCCCTTCCGCTGGAAAACGCGACGCTTCCAGAGAACGTTGCGAACTGCGATCAAGAACCTATCCACGCCCTAGGCCATATCCAGCCGCACGGCGCCCTTCTGTGCTTCGGTAGAGACGGCAAGCTCGTCGCTTTGAGCGAAAACGCGCCGTCAGTTTTGGGTCCGCTTCCCGCTGTGGGATGCTCTTTGACCGCAACGCATCTGGACGATGGCGCGCGTGAAGCCATTCGCAACGCACTCCAGCACCCGCCTCTTGTAGCCGAGAGTTCGCAATGGCAGTCTCCGCGCGGCGATTGCTTCGACCTCGTCATTCATTGCTCTGCCGGCGTGCTGGTGGTCGAGTTCGAGCGGGTGCCCCCGGATACCCCGAGCGCCTCGCAGTTCGCGCTGTATTGCCAAAGGGCGATCCAGCGCCTGCAGAGCAAGCAGTACGACGATGTGGCAGACCTGCTGCAAGAGACTGCGCAGGCTATTCGTGCCATGACCGGCTTCGACCGCGTCATGGGCTACCGCTTCATGGATGACGGAAGCGGAGAAGTGATTGCAGAAGCCAAGCGCGAGGACCTGACGCCTTACTTGCATCAACGTTATCCCGCGAGCGACATTCCAGCACAAGCTCGTCGTCTGTATACGCTCAATCCGATCCGGCAAATCGCTTCCGTTGCAGCCAAGCCCGTCCGTATCGTTCCCGGCGTCAATCCGGACACGAACGCGCCTTTCGACCTGAGCCATTCCGTGCTCAGGAGCGTGTCGACGATCCATATCGAGTATCTCCGCAACATGGGCGTATGCGCGTCCATGAGCGTCTCGATCATTGTCGACGGCAAGCTCTGGGGATTGTTCGCGTGTCACCATATGCGACCGTATAGGGCTTCGCACGCAGTACGGCTCTCGTGCACGGTGCTGACGCAGGTCGTGTCGATCCTCGTCTCGCAGACGCAAGCGCGCTTGCGCCTTTCGCACGACCACCAGACGCAGGAGTTGGGGCAGCGCGTCGCTTTCGATCTGACGCGAGCCGACGATCTCATCGCCGGTCTCACCGCGGCTGCGCCCGCGATTGTCGCGCTCGTGGATTGTGACGATGCCTTCGCCGTCGTCGATCAGGAGGTGGTACCGCTCAAAGGAATAGAGGTGGCGCATCGCGAGTCGATCGTGTCGCTCGTGGCACGCGTTGTCGACGCCCGGCAGGACATGCTCGCGACCGCCTCCTGGACGCGCGATCTGAACGACCTCGAACCCATTCGCACAGAAGGCGGCGCGGCCGCCGGATGCCTCGTCATCCACGTCGGAGGCGACGTGCCGGTTGCCATCGTGTGGGTGCGCCACGAACTCGTCGAGACCATCAACTGGGCCGGCCCGGCCGAGAAGGTCGTGGCGCAGGGTCCGAACGGACCGAGGCTCACGCCTCGCGGTTCCTTCGAAGTATGGAAGCAGGTGGTCACAGGCTCCTGCCGCCCCTGGAATGAATCGAATCTGCGTGCTGCGCGCGAATTGCGGGCGATTCTTCAGGACGTCGCGCTACAGCGCATGCGAGAAGCCGAACGCGCCAAGACCACCTTGCTTGCCACGCTCGGCCACGATTTACGCAATCCCCTGCAAGCAATCAACATGGCGATGTTGCTGATGGGCCGTGGCCTGGCGTCATCGGTCGATACGGCCCGTCGTGTAGAAGGCTCGACCCAACGGATGCAATCCCTCATCAACTACATTCTGGATGTGAGCCGCATTCGCTCCGGTCTTGGGCTGGGACTCAAACGACAGTTCGTCTCCCTGCGCGACGTGATCGAGAGCACCGTGGAGCAGAACCAGTTGGCGCATCCGGGCGTGACGATATCGACCCGGCTGGCCGACATTGGCGGCGACGCCTTCATCGATCCGGACAGATTCAGCCAGGCACTCACCAACCTTATCAGCAATGCCCGCCAGCACGGGGACATCTCACAGCCGATCGAAGTGACCACGTCGGTGCACGGGACCACTCAGGTCGTCGAGGTCAGCAATTGCCTGCGCGAGCGTCCCAGCGTCTCGTTCGAAAAGCTCCTCGATCCTTTCAAGAGCGGGTCGATCGATGAAGCTAATAATCGAGGAGGGCTGGGACTGGGTCTGTATATCGCCAATGCGATCATCAAGGGACATGACGCTGCATTAGACGGCCGTTTCGAAGAGGCTCGTGCGCGGGTGTTTATCCGGCTCGATCAGGATTCGATGCGGTAATACTGGAGAACGGATTGCACTCCGTTGACCGTCCCATCGGGCGCAAGTCGCCACGCGCAACGGTGGTCCGGACTTCGGTCCGGCTTCATGCGTTACGGGAGGCAGCCATTCGCTCACATCAGAGAGTGAGTTCGCCCTCGTCTTCGCCCGCCCAATAGTGGATGCGCTCGGCGCTTACCTTGATGAGAACGATACCGGGCGTCTGAAAGCCCTCTACGAACCACTTCTCGATATCTTCGTTCCAGTGGCTTTTCATTGCCGGCTTCTCGCGGATAAGTTCAGCGCGGCCCTCCACGGCCACGAAGAACGGCGGGGCACCGTCCGGCTGCGAACTGCCGGTGAAGGTCAGTGCAACGACAGGATCGGCCTCGATCTCCTGCACCATGTGCGTCTTTTCGAGTGTGAAGTAGTAGCTGTCTCCGTCGAATTGCACGTCCCGGTTGTTGCTCATCGGCCTCGCGGCAATCTTGCCGTTCAGCGAACGTGTCGACAGCATCGCGAAATCGATCTTGGCCATCCTCGTTGCAAGGTCATTCAACGTAAGTTCGCTCATCCGTTTCCTCATACGTGGTCTGGTTTTTGGATGCGACTTGTACCGCAACGTTCATGCCGGTCATCGGCTGTCCGCGCTTCGAAGCGCACGGTTGAAGGAGCGCGCTCAAACTTCCGGACGCGCCCTGCTCCTGAGTAGCTGGAGTAGAAAAAAGACCCGCAGATTCACGCGGGCTTTCGCGTTTGCAAAAGCTGCAAGTCTTTCACACTGCTTTCCTATGCCAGTAAGCGACGCCGAACGCTGCTCTCGACCGTGATCGATGAATGCGTGACTCGCTGGAGTGTCGGCTTTGGCTTTTTCACTGCGCCTCTCGTCGTCTAATGGGCGGCGGACTTATCCACGACGAAGACACATGATGTAGCGCCAGCGGTGCGCGACAGAACGTGTCGTACGCAGCGGGACCGTCCCGACTTCGCGGAGATGATGGCCGTTCGCGAGCCCACCTATCGCGCAATCTCACATGCTCACCGAGCAGTCACTCGATCTTGGCATGGCAAGCCACCGCAGAGAAGCCGCACGAAACTCCCCGGGAAACGACTCTGTCAGCCACAGTCAAACGCGACGATCGCATGGCAAACGACTGTCTACATCACCGACTCGGCAGTCTCCGATTGGAGTGCTTTTTGCAGTGCGCGGACCGGCCGCATGCTGAACCTCTACCCGGCTCTAAAGCTAATGCGCGTGACGCTGACAGCGCGGTCGTGGTGCGCGGATTGCGCAAGCATCAGGACCGGGCGAAGCAGGCCGGGGGACTTATGACGCGCCGCGTACCGTTGGACGATGAGCAGGAGTGTGCGTTCTGGAGGACGGGTGCGCAAGCCGAAGGGGCGACCGAGGATCGGCGGATACTCATTGGTCACCAGGATGAAGCGATCGGTGCATCGCTCACGTTGCTGCTGGCACTGAAGAAGTATCAAGTCGTTCACGCCAGCAAAATCACCGAGCTACGGCGCTACATGGAGAGCTGGCGCCCTCATGCGCTCATTCTGGATACCCGGCTGGATGCGGATGCTCAATATGCGTTTGTCCGGAGTGTGCGCAGGGACGATCATGCCGGCAGGCTGCTCATTCTCGCGATGAGCAACATCTATCCGCTGGATTCGATCTCGACCTTGAAAGAAGCCGGTTTCGATGGCCACGTGCGGCGGCCGTGTTCGGTATGGCGCGTGACGGATTTGCTGGACAGTCATTTTCACCGCTGCGATGACTGACGGCCACCGCCGCCTGTCGAACGGCGGCAACACGAGGTGGCCTTCATGTCTTCGCTCGGAAAGATGAGGACAGGCTTTGCTGAAGCCGCTGACGAGACTTACGCCGCGTCGGCCGCCGGTGCTGCCGCTTTCTCGATGAAAGCGCAAACGGCTGCGGTCACCTGCGCGGTCGTTGCCGTGCCGCCGAGGTCGCCGGTATGAAGCGACTTGTCCGCGGTCACTGCTTCGACCGCCTGCATCACGCGCTTCGCGGCATCGAATTCGCCGAGTTGTTCGAGCAGCATGACGACCGACCAGAACGTGCCGACCGGATTGGCGACGCCCTTGCCCATGATGTCGAACGCGGAACCGTGGATGGGCTCGAACATCGACGGATAGCGGCGCTCCGGATCGATGTTGCCCGTCGGCGCGATGCCCAGACTGCCGGCGAGCGCGGCGGCGAGATCGCTGAGAATGTCGGCGTGCAGGTTGGTGGCAACGATGGTGTCGAGCGACGCCGGGCGGTTGACCATGCGCGCCGTCGATGCGTCGACCAGTTCCTTGTCCCATTTCACGTCCGGAAACTCCTTCGAGACTTCGAGCGCGATCTCGTCCCACATCACCATCGCGTGACGCTGGGCGTTGCTCTTGGTAATGACGGTCAGGAGCTTGCGCGGACGGGATTGCGCGAGGCGGAACGCGAAACGCATGATTCGCTCGACGCCGGCGCGTGTCATGATCGACACGTCCGTCGCAGCCTCGATCGGATGACCCTGATGCACGCGTCCACCGGCGCCGGAATATTCGCCTTCCGAGTTCTCGCGCACGATGACCCAGTCGAGCTCTTCCGGCTTGCAGCGTTTCAGCGGCGCGTCGATGCCCGGCAGAATGCGAGTCGGACGCACGTTGGCGTACTGATCGAATCCCTGACAGATTTTCAGGCGCAGGCCCCACAGCGTAATGTGATCGGGAATGTGCGGGTCGCCCGCCGAGCCGAAGAGAATCGCATCTTTGTCGCGGAGGGCATCGAGACCGTCCGCCGGCATCATGACGCCGTGCTTGCGGTGATAGTCGCCGCCCCAGCCGAAGTTTTCGAACTCGAATGTGAATGACTTCGTGGTCTTGGCAAGTGCTTCGAGCACTACTACGCCAGCGGGTACGACCTCCTTGCCGATGCCGTCGCCGGGGATGGTCGCGATGCGATACGTCTTCATGTCTGCGTCCTTCAGGTGTCGTCGTGTAAGTGAACTTTACCCCGCTAAGGACGCAAGAACCGGTGCTAAACTCAAAGCATCTTTAACCTGCATTCACAGGTGGACTCTTGCGCGACGCCGTCCAGCCGTCCGATCTGAGCTTCTTCGCGACGCTCGCCGCCTCGGGCAGCCTGAGCGCCGCGGCTCGCGAATTAGGGCTGACGCCGGCGGCAATCAGCAAGCGCCTCACGCAGATGGAGAACCGGTCAGGCGTGGCGCTGATCAATCGCACGACTCGCCGGATGACGCTGACCCCAGAGGGCGAGCTCTATCTCGAACACGCGCGCCGCATTCTCGATGAGATCGACGAGCTGGCGGAATTGCTTGGCACAGCCAAACATAATCCAAGGGGCTTATTGCGAGTGAATGCGACGCTCGGCTTCGGACGCAGTCATGTCGCGCCGGCGATTTCGCGGTTCGTCGCGAAATATCCGCAAGTCTCGGTACAGCTTCAGCTGTCGGTCACGCCGCCGCCGCTGACTGACGACACCTTCGATGTCTGCATCCGCTTCGGCGAGCCGCCCGACGCGAGAGTCGTCGCACGGCGTCTCGCTGGCAATCGACGCTTGCTCTGTGCCGCGCCGTCGTACATTGCGAAGCACGGACTGCCGACGACCGCGCACGATCTGACGCGCCACAACTGCATCGGGATTCGGCAGGGAGACGAGGCCTATGGCGTGTGGCGTCTGACTTCTGGCCGGGGCGCTTCACGCAACGCCGAAGCCGTGCGAATCAAAGGCACGCTCACGACCAACGACGGCGAAATCGCCGTGAAGTGGGCGCTGGAGGGACACGGCATTTTGATGCGGGCCGAATGGGACATCAGGCAGTATCTGGCCGATGGTTCGCTCGTTGCCGTCCTTCCCGATCACGATACGCCGAACGCCGATATCTTCGCGGTGTATTCGCAACGGCATCAGCTGTCGAATCGCATTCGCGCGTTCGTCGACTTCATCGCAGAGGATCTTCAGAGCGAAGCCAATGGCGGCGCTGGATGGTCAGTCACGCGCGGCACCAGAACGGATGTTCCGAGCGACGGTGCTGAATGACCGTTGGCGTCAGGAGTCGTTGCAGTCCCTTGAAACCGACATCTGACTGCATAGCCCCCCCGAATGACAACAAGGCCGCGCGCTGCTACGTTTTAGGGCTGAACGGGCCGAGTCGGCTGTGGCTAACGGGCACGTTTCCCGCAAGCCGAAGCTCGCCGATGCCCGCACCGAAGCTTCGTCCAATCACGGCGCGTCGAAGAACCGATTCCGCGGCCTCGGCAGCCCCAGATGCTCTCGCAGCGTCGTTCCTTCGTATGCGCGCCGGAAGATGCCGCGCCGCTGCAACTCCGGCACCACCTTCGTGACGAAGTCATCGAGTCCGGCGGGCAAGGTCGGGAACATGACGTTGAAGCCGTCGCTGCCCTCCTCGACGAGCCACTGCTCCATCTCGTCGGCGATATCCGCGGCGGTGCCGACCATCTGCAAGCCCGAATAGCCACCCACGCGCTGCGCGAGTTCGCGAACAGTCAGCCCTTCGGCGCGCGCCATGTCGATGACGCGTTCCCGCGCGCTCCGGCTCGCGTTGGTCTCGGGGATCTCGGGCAGAGGGCCATCGAGATCGAACGACGATACATCGTGTCCCAGCGCGATCGACAGCGAAGCGAAGCCGCTGTCGTCATGCACGAAGGTATCGAGCAACGCGCGCTTTTCGTGCGCTTCGTCTCGCGAGTCGCCGACCACGACGAACGCGCCCGGCAGAATCTTTAGATGGTCTCGCGCGCGGCCGGCGCGCTCGACGCGGCCCTTCACATCGGCGTAAAAACGCTTGCCCGCCGCGAGGGTCGGCTGCGCGGTGAACACGGCGTCGGCGGTTTCGGCGGCGAGCTGTTTGCCGGCTTCCGACGATCCCGCCTGCACCACGACCGGCCAGCCCTGCACCGGCCGCGCGATGTTGAGCGGCCCGCGCACCGACAGATACGGTCCCTGGTGGTCGAGCACGTGCAGCTTCTCCGGGTCGAAGAAAAGGCCGCTTTCGGTATCGCGCACGAAGGCGTCGTCGGCCCAGCTATCCCAGAGGCCCGTGACGACATCGTAGAACTCGCGCGCGCGCCGATAGCGCTCGTCGTGTTCCATATGCTCCTCGCGGCCGAAGTTGCGTGCTGCATCCGGATTCGACGTAGTGACGAGATTCCACCCGGCGCGACCGTCGCTTAAGTGATCGAGGGACGCGAAACGGCGCGCAATGTGATACGGCTCGTCGAACGTGGTCGATGCCGTCGCCACCAGCCCGATGCGTTCGGTCACGGCGGCGAGCGCGGAGAGCAGCGTAAACGGTTCGAACGAAGTCGCGGTATGGCTGCGCTTCAACGCATCCACCGGCATGTTGAGCACCGCCAGATGGTCGGCCATGAAGAACGCGTCGAAGCAGGCCGCCTCCAGCGTCTGTACGAAGCGCTTCAAATGACGGAAGTTGAAGTTGGCGTCGGCGTAAGCGCCTGGGTAGCGCCACGCGCCGGTATGCAGGCTGACCGGGCGCATGAACGCGCCGAGATGGAGTTGTCGTGAGTGCGGCATCGCATGGTTCGGCAGAAGTGGATTCGCGCCACGGTACTGCAACTGGCGAAAACGTGCTCGGATCGGCTGGGAGTTTGCTTTTGAATCCGCAACGAATATGGCTAGCACGAAAACGGCACAACGCTTATGCCGTTGGCGCTCGCATGCTATGCATGAAAGATTCGTAGCCTTGGAACGCGAAGTGCCTATAGTCGATGGCTTGATCACATCACTTCACTTCACTTCCCCCGCTCCATGACACACACGTTCCATCGTCGCCGGCTGGTCGCGACCGCCCTTTCTTTGCTGCTCGGCACTGCCGCCTTCTCGCCCCTTTCGACGCAAGCCGAGACACGCGAAGTCGTTATCGGCTATCAGGATATGGTCGTGCCGTGGCGCTATGCGCAGGCAAGCGGCGCTGTCGAGAAGGCGACGGGCTACAAGGTGACCTATCGCAAGCTCGGCAGCGGCGCGGACGTCATCCGCGCGCTGGCTTCGGGTTCCATACAACTCGGCGAGGCGGGATCGAGTCCCATCGCGGCCGGGCTTTCGCAAGGCGTCGATCTGTCGCTCTTCTGGATTCTCGACAATATCAACGACGCCGAAGCCCTCGTCTCGCGCAACGGCTCGGGCGTGAGCAAGCTCGCCGATCTCAAGGGCAAGACGCTCGGCGTGCCGTATGTGTCGACCTCGCATTTCCATGCGCTCGTCGCATTGCAGCAGGCGGGCGTCGATCCGTCGGCGGTGAAGATCGTCAACCTGCGTCCGCCCGAAGTAGCGGCCGCTTGGGAGCGCGGCAACATCGACGCGACCTACATCTGGGATCCGGTGCTCGCCCGCGTCAAGCAGAACGGCAAGGTGCTCGTCACCTCGGGCGAAGTCGCGAGACAGACCGGCAAGGCGACCTTCGACGGCTTCGTCGCGTCGCGCAAGTTCGCACAGGACAACGCGGCGTTCATGGCGGGCTTGGTCAAAGTGCTCGCCGATACCGACGCCCAATATCGCGATCACAAAGCGGACTGGAGCGCGGGCTCCGCGCAGGTAAAGGCCGTGGCCGCGGAGTCCGGCGCGAACGCCGCGGACGTGCCCGCGAGCCTGGCGCTGTACGCCTTCCCGACCGCGGGCGAGCAGGCGTCGCCGACCTGGCTCGGCGGCGGGCAACAGTCCGGCGCGGCGAAGTCGCTCGCCGCGACCGCGCAGTTTCTCAAGCAGCAGGGCACCATCCAGAACGTGCTGGCCGACTACTCTGCCGGCGTCGAGCCACGCTACGCGCAGCAGGCCGCGAAATGACGGCGCTTGCCATCCGCAATCTCGGCGTCAGTTACGAAGGCGCGAGCACGCCGGCGCTCATGGGCGTCGATCTGCACATCGGCAGCGGCGAGTTCGTCGTGGCGCTCGGCGCGTCCGGCTGCGGCAAGACCACGCTGCTCAACTGCCTAGCTGGCTTTCTCGATCCGACCGAGGGCGAGGCATCGCTCAACGGCGAGCCGATCACCGGACCGGGCGCGGACCGCGGCGTGGTGTTCCAGAAGCACGCGTTGATGCCGTGGCTCGACGTGCTCGACAACGTGGCACTCGGCCTGCGTTTCCGCGGCATGAAGCGCGCCGAGCGCCATGAGATCGCGCGGCGCACGCTCGCGCTCGTCGGCCTCGCGGAGCATGAACGCGACAAGGTGTACGCGCTTTCGGGCGGCATGCAGCAACGCGTCGGCATTGCGCGCGCGCTGGCGAGCGATCCCGAAGTGCTGCTGATGGACGAACCGATGGGCGCGCTCGATGCGCTCACGCGCGAAAGCGTGCAGGAGCTGATACTCGACGTGTGGGCGCGCACCGGCAAGACCGTGTTCTTCATCACGCATAGCGTCGAAGAGGCGCTCTTTCTGGCGACGCGGCTCGTGCTCATGACGCCCGGCCCGGGACGCATCGAAGAGGTGCACGAGCTGCCTTTCGCGCGCGAATACGTTCGCAGTCGCGATGCGCGCGCGGTGAAGTCGTCGCCCGCGTTCATCGAATGGCGCGAGCGGCTGACGCGTCGTTTGCATCGAACGGAAAAGGAGGCGGCGTGAACCGGCCGGCTTCCGATGCGTCGTTCTCCGGCGCAACGGCGGCGTCGCGCCAGACGCGGCGAACCGCCCGCGCGAAACGCCGCGCGCGCTATCGAGGCATGCCCGGCGCGGGACCGACGGCGGTGCCGAGCACGCTGTGCGTCGCTGCGCTGGCGCTGCTCTGGTGGTCCGCCACGCATTTCGGGTGGTTGCCGCCGCTCTTTTTGCCTTCCCCGGAAGCGGTATGGCGCGCATTCGTCGACGCCTGGCATGGCCGCCTTCAGGGCGGCCTGCCGCTCGCCGACCATTTGCTGTGGAGCGCGATCCGCGTGTTCGGCGCGTTCGCGCTGGCGGTCGTCACCGCGGTGCCCGTCGGCATCGCGATGGGCGTGAGCCGCATTGCGCGCGGGCTGCTGGACCCGCCCCTGGAGTTTTATCGGCCGCTGCCGCCGCTCGCGTATCTGCCGCTCGTCGTCATCTGGTTCGGCATCGACGAGACCGCGAAGATCGTCGTCATCTGGCTCGCGTGCTTCGCGCCCATTGCGATGGCCGCGCGTGCCGGCGTGCGCAGCGCAAGCGCCGAGCAGGTGAACGCGGCGTGGTCGCTCGGCGCGAACTTCCGGCAGGTGGTGTGGCACGTCGTATTGCCTGCGGCGCTGCCTGAAATACTGACGGGCTTGCGCATCGCCGTGGGCTTCGGCTGGACGACGCTCGTTGCGGCCGAGATGGTTGCCGCCACGGCCGGCCTCGGCCAGATGGTCCTCAATGCGTCGAGCTTTCTGCGCACGGACGTGGTCGTGATGGGCATCATGCTGATCGGGGCGATTGCGTGGATCTTCGACTACGGCATGCGCGCGCTGGAACGGCGGCTCGTGCCGTGGAAGGGACGTTAAAGGTGCTTGCAGGAATTGCGGTGCTCGATTGTCGGGATTGCTGTCGTCGTGCGGCGCACGCGGTCGCACGACGTTTCGCCGCACGACGCTTGTCAGCAATCCGATGCTGGCAGCTATTGAAAGCTGCAAGCGCAGGTCGGCCGCGCGTCGGTGCGCGTATCGATCTGCGAAGCCGACTATCCGGCATCGAGACGGACGCTCGCGGCGCAAGCGTCATGCGACGGCTCCACGTCCTGTCGACGCCGCATGATCGTTCGCCCTTCGGAAGACGCGGAGAACACTACTTCCAGTGCGTGGACATTGCTCCCGCGGTTTCCGGCGCCGCCGCCCGCAGGAGCGACAGCGTGCCGTGAACGAGGCAGCCCCTTCAGCTCCCCGCCCCTTCTATTTACCACAGGCACACGACCGCCCAAGTGTCGTCGCTCGTCGAATCCACGCGAGGTCTCACAACGGCAGACGTAGCATTCATAAGCTGGTCCGCGCTTAAGCGGCTTCTGAAGATTTGTAAGAGTTGTTAAATGTCTGCGCAGACAAAAGTTCGGCGGCTAACATCATTCCAATGAAGCGGCGTTCGGTCTCAGACGAAGAACTGATCGGCGCCCCCTTGATTGCCATTCGCTTTTTGCGTGGCGAGGCGTGACGACTACGAATGAGACTGGTGCCCATGAGCGCTGGTCCGTGCATACCTGAGAGATTGCCATGATCGACTTTCACGGCGAAGCGACGTCCGAACTTGATGCAATGCCGACGAATAACGAGCTCGGCGCCACGCCTACGTTCCACGAAGCGAACGACGGAAAAAACGAAGCGCCCGCGCCGGCCTTGGGACATCGCGACGCCCCTGGGCTCAGTGCAATCGAGAAGGCGATCGCACACTGCGAGGAACAAGTCCGATTGCAAGCGGACCGGCTGTTGAGACAGATAGAGGCCGGCAACGACCCGACACACTCCCAGAAGCTACTGTCAATTTACCAATCCAGCCTCATCGCTTTGAAGCGATCGAGGGAAGCACTGCACAGCCAATACATCTTCCGATCGAGATTTCGGGTTCACTGACGACCGGCGCTGCGTCATGCACTGCGACGCTGGCCAAGTCCGACCGCTTGGCGATTGATTAGAATTCTCGTTCACGAGTCGCTTGCAAACGCCCATCGTTCAGCGACGGCGACGACCATGCGCCGAACCGCTAATGGCCTCTTCAGCGGCAGCCCACGCGGCATGGCACCGGGGAAGCAAAACGGGCTACCGTCGACATCACACGCAGACATCACTCAGTACTACCGAGCGACGTGCCGCTCCACGTCGCCGTGAATGGTCTTGCACCACGCAAGCACGCGTGTCCGAGAACCACTTCCTTCAAGCCGTCTTGCAAAATCTGCCATCCGACCGGTAAAACAATTTTCCGCAAGGCACGACGCTTCGTGACGCGCTTACAGGCAAGTCATGCATGACGGGTCCGTAACGGAAACTTCAACCACGCGCGACGACGTCGATTCACCAAGGCAGTAATTCTGCGGCAAGGCCTAACTTCAATGTAAGTTGCTGAAGTCAATGGTACCGAACTAGTGAGTCAACAAGGCACGGATAGCCGGCGGGCACGCGGATCGCTGCCTTACTCGCACGGGCGACATTGATAGGACGGCACTTCGTTATGCACTTAGTACTCCTATTGAACTACTTATATGGTGTTGCCGTACTGGCCAAAAGACTCTTTCATCTGCCTGACCACAAGGACGTTAGCGCCGAAAGCAACGTGTCGATAAACCAGGAGACCAACCGTCCGGCAGGTACGCCTGCGGGTGTTCGACGCCGGCAGCCGCAAACGCGCTTTCCGCGGCTCAGGCTCTTTGCAGTCGCCTTTTCAGGAGATAACTATGAAAGCAGTTGTATATCGCGGTCCTCGCCAGGTCGCCGTAGAAGACGTGCCTGATCCCAAGATCGAGCGCCCGACTGACGCCATCGTCAGAATTACCAGTACCAACATCTGCGGGTCCGACCTGCACATGTACGAAGGTCGAACCGACTTCGAGCAAGGGCGAATCTTCGGTCACGAGAATCTGGGCGTGGTCGAAGAGGTTGGACCGGCCGTGGAGCGCATCAAGCCCGGCGACTGGGTCTGCCTGCCATTCAACGTGAGCTGCGGCCACTGCGTGAACTGCGAGCGCGGCCTCACCGCGTTTTGCCTGAGCGCGAACGGGCCGGATATCGCAGGCGGTGCGTTCGGCTTTGCGGACATGGGACCGTGGCCGGGCGGCCAAGCCGAGTATCTCAGAGTGCCCTGGGCGGATTTCATGTCTTTGAAGCTGCCGCCGGGCGCCGAGGAGAAACAGACCGACTACGTGATGTGCGCCGACATCTTCCCCACCGGCTGGCACGCCACTGAACTAGCCGGCATGCGGCCCGGCGATTCGGTCGTGATCTATGGCTCGGGACCGGTGGGTCTCATGGCCGCGCACTCCGCCATGATCAAGGGCGCGCGCAGCGTCATGGTGGTGGACTGCCATCCCGACCGGCTCAAGCTGGCCGAATCGATCGGCGCCATTGCGATCGATTATTCCAAAGACGATCCGGTGCAGCGCGTCATGGACCTGACGCACGGAATCGGTGCGGACGTGGGTTGCGAATGCGTCGGCTACCAGTGTCACGATCCGGCTCCGCAACGCCAGGAGCATCCCAATCTGACGATGAACAATCTGGTGTCATCGGTCAAGTTCACTGGCGGGATCGGCGTCGTCGGCGTGTTCGTTCCCGAGGACCCGGGCGCGCAGGACGAACTGGCGAAGCAGGGAAAGATCGCGTTCGACTGGGGCAAGTGCTGGTTCAAAGGCCAGCACATCGCCACGGGCCAATGCAACGTCAAGGCCTACAACCGGCAGTTGCGCGACCTCATCTCAGTCGGACGCGCGAAGCCGTCGTTCATTGTTTCCCATGAGTTGAAGCTCGACGAGGCGCCCGACGCCTATCAACACTTCGACGTGCGCGAACATGGCTGGACCAAAGTTGTCCTGCATCCCGGAGGCTAGCGAAGCGACGCCGCGATCGTAGCGGCGACGGAGTCGAAGCACTTGTCGAGATCCATGGAACCGCGAACCGGCCAGCTACACCTTGAGCGATGCAGCCCACGGCGCAGTTCCGCGATTCATGGCCACGCGTGGCGTGAGCACGAACGTCGCGCTACATGTCAGCAATCTCGCTGCACGGAGCCCGTCCGCGTAGCGAGGCAGTGAATTCCCAGGAGCATTCATCATGGCAGGCAACATCGTTGCTATCGGATCGCACGGATCGTCGGGGCGCGGCCACGTTCCGTCGGGCGTCTCGCCCGGTGAGCTCATGCAAAGCATGGGTTGGATCCCGGTGGCGCTGAGCGCGGCCCTCATCGTCTCAGGACTCGTAGGCCGGAAGAAGGGTGCCGTGGCTCTCGCGCTCACGGCTTGCGCGGGCACGGCCGTGTTGAGCGCGGGGCGCGGTGTCCCGCTCCATCGCGGCAAAGCGAATGACAAGGCGCACAGCGGGATCGCCCGCCCCGAGCCCGAGGCGAAGCGTGTCATCACGATCGGCAAGCCGGCGGACGCGCTCCGTCAGCGCTGGCTCGATCCCCGCACGCTGCCGCAACTCATGGCCGGCTTCGCGACGTTGCACTCGATTGGAGACGGCCGCATGCGCTGGGAGATAAGGACGCCGCTCGGTCGACTCTACGAATGGGAATCGGAGATCGTCGATGGGCCCGGCGGAAGCATCGGCTGGCGCTCGCTGCCCGGCGCGGCCGTTCCGAACGAGGGTTCCATCCGCTTCGACGCCGCCCCGAACGACCGCGGCACGGTGGCGACACTGCATGTTCGATTCGATCCGCCCGGCGGCACGCTTGGCCAAGGCCTGGTTCAACTGTTGGGCGCCACGCCGCTGAAACTGATCGCCGACAACGCGCTGCGGCGCTTCAAGAGCCTCGTCGAAACCGGCGAGATTCCCACCACTGAGCGGCAGCCCGCTGCTCGCGAAACGAAGCGCTAAGGAGAACGACCATGCGAGCACTGTACTGGAACGGGGTCAATGACTTGCGCGTCGGGACTGTGAAGGACCCGGAGATCATCAACCCCCATGACGCGATCCTGCGCGTCAGCTTGTCGACCACCTGCGGCTCCGATCTCCACTTCATCGATGGCTATATCCCGACGATGAAGTCCGGCGATGTCATCGGCCACGAGTTCATGGGCGTGATCGAGGACATCGGCCCCGAGGTGAAGCGCTTCGCGAAGGGCGACCGCGTCGTCGTTCCTTCATTCATCGTGTGCGGACAGTGCTGGTATTGCCAGCATTCCCTCTACTCGTTGTGCGACAACACGCACCCGAAGCCCGAACTACAGGCACCGCTTTTGGGCGGACATACGACGGCCGGCATCTACGGCTACACTCACGCCTTCGGCGGCTATGCGGGCGCGCACGCGCAATACGTGCGCGTGCCGTTTGCTGACAACGACTGCTTCAAGATCCCCGATGGCGTAGCGGACGAGACCGCGCTGTTTCTTTCGGACGCTGCCCCGACCGGCTACATGGGTGCCGATTTCTGCAACATCCAGCCGGGCGACACCGTCGCAGTGTGGGGCTGCGGCGGTGTCGGGCTGATGGCGCAGCAAAGCGCGCGTCTGATGGGCGCGGAGCGGGTCATCGCGATCGACCGCTTCCCCGAGCGGTTGCAGATGGCGCGCGAGCATGCCGGCTCGGAAACGATCGACTATACGAAAGTCGACAGCGTTCTCGACACGCTCATGGAAATGACGGGCGGGCGCGGACCCGACGCGTGCATCGACGCCGTAGGGATGGAGGCGCATGGCACCGGGCCGCAATACGCGTATGACCGCGTCAAGCAGGCCCTGCGTCTGGAAACGGACCGCGGCCAGGCGCTGCGTGAGGCCGTGATGGCTTGCCGCAAAGGCGGCACGCTGTCGGTGCTCGGCGTCTACGGATTGATCGACAAGTTTCCGATGGGCGCCATCATGAACAAGGGCATGACGGTGCGCAGTGCACAGCAGCACGGGCAAGCCTATATGGACCGGCTGCTCTCGCACGCACAGAAAGGCGAGCTGAATCCCGCTTATCTCGCCACGCACCGCTTTTCGCTGGAAGAGGCGCCGCGCGGCTACGACATGTTCAAGCATAAGACCGACGGCTGCGTCCGTGCCGTATTCGCGCCGTGAGTTCGACGCATGTCGCCAGTGCCGCCCGAGGAGATACCACATGACCCGACTCAGAGCCGCATCCGCCCTTGTGGCGATAACACTTCTTGCGAACGCATCCTTCGCTCAGGAGCAATCCGGCGCTACACCAGACACGGCCCGACTCCAGCAGGTCGCCAGCTTCGAGCATCAGGTCACAGGCGTGACCGTTTCCAAGGATGGGCGCATTTTTGTCAATTTCCCGCGCTGGACAGAAGATGCGCCGATCTCGGTTGCCGAACTGACGCCCGACGGCCAGATCAAAGCCTATCCGGACGAAGAATGGAATTCATGGCGCAACGCCAAGAAGAACCAGTTGTCTGCCGGAGATCACTTCGTGTGCGTTCAGAGCGTCGTGGCCGATGCGCGTGGGAATCTTTGGGTCGTGGACCCGGCCGCGCCAGCGACGGCACCGCTCGTGAAGGACGGCCCCAAGCTGGTGAAAATAGATCTCAAGGCGAACAAGGTTGCGCAGGTGATCCGCTTCGACGACGCCGTCGCGCCTCAGGGAAGCTATCTGAACGATGTTCGTCTCTCGCCGGACGGGCGGTATGCCTATCTGACCGATGCCGGTGCCAAGGGAGCGCTCGTCGTCGTGGAGTTGCAGACCGGCAAGGCTCGACGCGTTCTCGACGGCCACCCGAGCACGCAACCGGAGAAAAACGTCGTGGTACGGACCGATGGGCACGAGTTGCGCCGGCCCGACGGACGTGGCGTCGAGTTTGCCGCGGATAGCCTTGCGCTCGCGCCCGATGGCGGCACGCTCTACTGGAAAGCATTGACCGGCCGCACGCTCTACCGGATCGCGACGAACGCATTGCAGAACGCGCGTCTCGCCGAGAAGGACCTCGAAGCTCGCGTGGAGCCCGTCGCGCAGACGGAGCCGACGGACGGTCTCTGGATGGATGCGCGCGGGCGGCTTTATTTGAGCGCTATCGAGCAGGACGCCGTCAAGGTTCGCGACGGGGATCGCATCGCAACCCTCGTTCAGGACAAGCGGCTACGCTGGCCCGACACGTTTTCTGAAGGACCCGACGGCACGCTCTATGTCACCAGCTCCCATATACAGGACATGAGCTGGTTCAAGCCCGAAAACGGCCCGCGCCTCCAGACGCAACTGTGGCGCATCGAGCGTTCCGGGGCGTCCCAGTAACACGCGCATGCGCGCGGACCGCCCCGCCTTCGAGAATCCCACGCGCTACTTGAGCGCGAGGACGAAATCGAACCGGGCCGCCTTTGGCTCGCTGCCCTTGTCCATCGCGACCAATAGCCGGCGATCGAACAGGGAATCCCGAGCGTTGCGCTGCTCGCCGGGAAAGTACAGTTGCGTGGTCAGAATGGCCCCGTTGGGCGGTTGCACCGTCACATGGATGTGTCTGGTTCGTCCGGGGTAAAGCCCGGGAAGGATCGTGTCCAGCCGGTACCGCCCGTCGGTGTCCGCGAATTGATGGCCGCGGAGCCGGAATCCCTCGAGATCGTACTCGCCGGCGTCGTCGGCGTGCCAGAAATCGAGCAAAGCCCTGGAAATCGCCCTGCACTGCGTCGAATACACCCGGCCAGTAAGGACGATCCTCGTTCCATCGATGCCGGGTTCGAGCAGCGATGCCCGTTGCGGCGAGTGCGGCAGGAAAAACGGACCCGCCGTCTGCTGCCGCGTCGGCTCGTCTTCGCCTGCGCAGGCGGGCGTCGCCGACACTTCGCCGGGCCGCCCATAGGCATCGCCGAGCGCCAGCAGCAGCAACGTCGACGGCAATGCCGCAGACTTGCGAAGAAAATTGCGCCGGCCTCGACCCGCGTTTCGTGTCTGCATGATGAGTGATCCTTGCGTTCCGGCCGTCCCGCCACTGCACCCGCGACGGCGGCCGCACGGCTTGCAGCATGCCGCTGAGCGCGGCGCAGCCTGGCTCGCCTGTACCCGTCATGGTAAGCCGGAATCGTCGTCTTGTCGGATGCGCAGAGCGAACAGGTAAAAGACCGAGATCGAACGCGAGTCGTCGAAAACCCGCCTATAAGGATCAGTGATTAAGCGCATCAGAATACGATATTAGACCTGAATCCGGGTTGTCCTTACAATTAGGTTTCTCTCAGGTTCGTCAACGGCCCTCGGATTTTGACGAACTTTCCGCGCTGCTCCGGAAACGGAGTCGGCGCTTTTTTTTGTTTGTCGCGAGGATGACTGATCGGTTGCAGGTCGGCGAAGTCCGAGCGTAGCGTTTGGCATCGCTGAGGATACCGAGAGATAGACGGCGACACCCAGAATGAAACGAGACACCTTGAAACAACCGGAGTCGAAGCGATGATCGTTCGCATCGCACAACACCCCCTGAAGCAGCGCTTGTTGTTCGGTGCTGCATCCACCGCCGTCGTGTTGCTGGCTCAGCAAGCGTTGACACTCGTTGCCCACGGACGGCTGACATTCCTCTTCATCAGCGCCAGCCTTCCGCTCATCACGGTGCTGTTCGGGGCGTTGTCGGGGCTGCTGCTTCTCGTAAGCGGCATCGCGTTCGGCGCGCTCTGGATGCAGCCTCTCGGCAGTTTCGCGGTCCCGCAGCAGGACGATCAAATCGTGCTGCTTGCGTACTCGGTGGTCGGCGCATTTCTGGTCACGGCCGGACAGCAATTGGCTAAAGTGGCCCGGCGCGCCGGAAAAGCAGAAGCGGCGACACGCGATGCCGCCGATCTGCTCTTGCAAGTCGAGCGCGACGCCCGGCACCGGTTCGACGTGGCCCTGGACAGCGCCGGCGTGCCGTTTTGTATCCTCACGCCCGTCGTGCGCGAACGCCGTATCGCCGAACTTCGATGGGACTACCTCAACGAGGCGGCGGCAGCGCTATTCAACCAAACCGCCGCGGTCGTGATCGGCAGCTCGACTTCGTTTGTGCGTCCCGCTGGCTGGGACGCAGACGTTCTGCTCGAGCGACTCGCGCCGCTTGCCGAGCGCCCGGGACGCGAGGCTTTCGACGTACGCGTCCAAGGTGAAAGCGGCGAACAGTGGTTTCATGTAGTCGCGGCGTCGCTGGAAGGTTCCGTCGTCGCCTGGTTTGTCGACGTCACGCCGCGCGTGCGCGCCGAACGGGCGCTTTCGGAGGCCGACCGCCGTAAAGACGAGTTTCTTGCCACGCTCGCGCATGAGTTGCGCAATCCGCTGGCGCCGATCAGGCAGGTTGCCGAGATACTCGAACAGCCGAGCCTGAGCGAAGAACGAAGAAGCTGGTGTATCGACGTGCTGCGCCGCCAGTCGGCCGCCATGGCGCTTCTCCTCGATGACCTGCTGGACGTGTCGCGCATCACGCGCGGGGCGCTGGAACTGCGCAGAGAAACGGTCGCGCTGCGGGAGGTGGTCGAGGAGGCGCTCGAGGTCGCGCGGCCGATTCTCGCAGGCAAAGGGCACGAGCTTGTCATAAAGCCTCCCGCCAGGCCATTGCATATCAAGGCAGATCGCCTTCGACTCGCGCAGGTGCTCGCCAACCTGCTGACAAACGCTGCGAAATACACGCCGCCGGGCGGGCGCGTCGTACTCACGGCGACGGCAAATGACGCTGAGATCGTCCTGTCGGTCGAGGATAACGGTATCGGTATCGAGCCCGACAAGTTGTCCGCCATCTTCGCTATGTTCTCGCAGGTGAATCGCGATCAGCACCGCCAGGGTGGTCTTGGTATCGGACTGGCGCTGTCGAAATCGCTGATCGAGTTGCATGGAGGCCGACTGACCGCGTCGAGCGGTGGAAAGGATCGCGGAAGCCGCTTCTCCATTCATCTTCCAGCCGCGTCGCGCGTGTTGTCACCGCCGGCTTCGCCGCGCGTCCCGGCTGCCGATCGTTCGTCGGTTCCGACGCATCGCATCCTGGTCGTCGATGACAATGTCGACGCAGCCGACGCAATGACGGCGTTCCTGGAAATGGAGGGGCACGAAGTACGGACCGCCTATTCCGGTGAGGAAGCCGTCGCGCTTCTCGGCCACT
Organism: Caballeronia sp. GAFFF1; assembly: GCF_023630705.1. Classification (GTDB taxonomy): domain Bacteria; phylum Pseudomonadota; class Gammaproteobacteria; order Burkholderiales; family Burkholderiaceae; genus Caballeronia. The sequence continues at coordinate 212,068 of NZ_JALQEM010000040.1, read as the reverse complement.
ACAGTCCGAAGCTGATTCTGCTCGATCTCGGCTTGCCGGGGATCAGCGGAATCGACGTGGCTCGCCATATACGGGCAACACCTTCTACGAACGACGTGACGCTCATTGCCATCACCGGATGGGGTCAGCCGCAAGACCGGGCAAGCACGGCGGACGCCGGCTTCGACTTCCACTTCACGAAACCAGTCGATGTAGGTCAACTCAACCGCGCGATCGAGAGCGCCGTCCTCGCCACCTAGTGAAACGAGACGAGGTGCGCGCCGCCTGTCCCGCTGAACAAGCGGCAGGCGGTCGTATCTCAAGCGCTTCATGAACGCCATGCGCCGCACGTCTCGCCAATATAACGAGCGCGCGCGTTGGCGTTATCCGGGAAGCGGCCATTCAATAGAGGAACCTCAAAATCGCATGACGAGCGCGACGCCCGCGACCATCAACACGGTGCCGAGCGCACGCAGCCAGCTCAGCGGATGCTCGGCCACGCCGATCCATCCGAAGTGGTCGATCGCCACCGATGCGACCAGATTCGCGCAGATGGTCAAGCCATTGAGCGTGCCGACTCCCACTTTCTGCACGAGCGTCAGACCGGCAAACACCGCGACGGCGCCTACGATGCCCCCGAGCGGCGCCCACCACTTCATGCCGCGCAAAGCGTCGAGTGTCGGCAAGGGCGTCGGCTGTATGCAGAACAAGGCGATCGCGAGGAACGTGACAAGCAGGAACGACACGCTCGACGCAAGCCACGGATTGACGAGCGCGGCCTTGAGCTCGCCGTTGACCGGTGCGCCCGCAGCCTGAAGCATGCCGCCCACGATGATGAAGGGATAGATCCACGCGTTGCTCATTCTCGTCCTCCGTCTGTGAAGATCAATGCCCGGTCAGCAGCCGGCAGCCGAGCGCCAGAAGAAGCGCGGGAGGCATGACGACGATGCCGACCTTCAGGAACTGCATGAAGCTCACTTCCTCGCCTTCTCGCCGAATCGACGACAGCCAGAGAATCGTCGCCAGCGAGCCGGTGATCGAAAGATTCGGGCCGAGGTCCACGCCGATCAGCAGGGCATCGATGACGCGCTCGGGACTGTGCGCCTGCAAGGCCGTTGCGCTCGCGATGAGTCCGGCGGGCAGATTGTTGATCGCGTTGCTGCCGAAGGCGATGACGAGTCCCGATACCGCCGCCGTCATAGGCTGATCGTGCTGCGTCGACTGTCTCAGCAGCGCCGAGACCTCACGTATGACGCCTGTGTGATCGAGCACTTCGACCAGCACGAAAAGGCCCGCGACGAGCGGCAACACGCTCCACGAGATGTCGCTGACGAGCTTGACCGGTGACTCGCGCTCTTTGATCAACACGACCAGCGCCGTCAGGATGCCGAGAATCGCCGTCGGCAAACCGAGTTGCAGATCGAACGCCGAGACGATGAGCAGCGCGACCGCCGTCACGCCGATGCTCGCCAGCGTGACCTTGCCGTTCGCGCTGAGTCTTTCGACAGGGAGGTCGCGCGCGCATTCTCCGTCTAGCGCCTTACGCTGCGTCCAGCGCAACATGAAAAAAGTGGCGACGATCGACATCGCCGAGGGCCAAGCGAAGCGCGCGACCCAAAGACCGAGCGCCGGCGTGTGGTTCGCATAGAGCACGAGGTTGGCCGGGTTCGAGATCGGCAGGACGAAGCTCGCTGCGTTGGCGATGAACGCGCACACGTAGAGCATCGGGAGCGGCTTCGTTCGCGCTTTCCTCGCGGCGGCGAACACGGCGGGCGTGAGCACGACAGCGGCTGCGTCGTTCGACAGGAACGTCGTCACCACGACACCGACGAGATAGACCAGCAGAAAGAGCTTCCGAGGCGATCCGTGGGCATAGTTCACGGCATGGACCGCGACCCAGTCGAAAAGGCCTTCGCGACGGCCGAGTTCCGAAAGCAGCATCATGCCGATGAGAAACAGATAAACGTCCGTGCCCTTGCCGACCGCCTGCCACGCGAGCTGCGCAGGAAGCAGCCCGAGCGCGACGAGCATGACGGCGCCCGCCACCGCCCATATCGCTTCGGGCCAGCGAAATGGCCGCAAGATCACGCCGGCAGTGGCGGCGAACGCAATGCCCCATGAGAGAAAGGTCGGATTCATATGGCGAGACGAGATTCGTGAGTGACGTCGCGGCGAAGGCCGCACGCTTGCTTGAGCGTTTTGCCGAAGAGGAGCCACAGCGCGAGCGATCCCGTCGATACGGCGCCCAGCACGAGAAAGGCGCTCGCGTAGCCGAAGTGTTGCGCGAGCACGCCGCCGAGCGCGGGACTCAGCGCGGCACCGAGACCTTGCACCGTCATGACCACGCCCTGCCCGACATTCACCCGTCCCGTGCCCTGCAAGAGCCGCACGACCAGCGCAGGCACCGCGACGCTTTGCAGCCCCGCGCCGATGCCGTCGAGCGCCTGCACCGGCCAGACGCCCCACGCGGTAATGAACATCGCGGCGACCACTCCGCGCACTGGCAGCGCGAGAAACGTGATGAGCATCACGCCCCAGTAGCCGATTCGCTGGATCAGGCGGTTGGCGAAATACGCCGCGGCAACCATCACGAGTTGAGCGACGACGATGGTCTGGGCCGTGAACGCGCTCGGATCACCCTGATGCGCCGCGACGACCGCGAGGCCGTAGAGCGGCAGCATCGCCGCATTGCCCAGATGGAACATGGCGAGCGCCGCCGCGAGCAGCAGCAAGGGCCGGCAGGTCAACAAGACGCGAAAGCCGCTTGCATGTTCATGTTCATGCTCGTTCGATGCCGTGCCTCCGAGACCGCGCGCACTGTCGTGATCGATCGCGTCGCGCCGGATGAGCAGCGTCGCTATCACCGTCAGGATGCCGAACACGCCGGCGAGCACGAACACCGCGCCGAAGCCGTATCGCCATCCGAGCCAGCCCGAGAGCGCGGCGCCCACCACGTTGCCCGCATGATTGGCCACCTGATTGCGGCCGAACTGCCGGTCGAAACCCTTCTCGCGCACGATTCCCAAGGTCACGCCGGCCACGGCCGGACCGAGCGCGGCCCCCGTCACGGCCGTGCAAATCTGCGAAGCCGCCACGATCCAGTAACCATGCGAGAACCACAGCACGAGGGACGCGAGCGTGGTCATCACCCCGGCGATCACGATGATGCCGCGCTTGTGATGCGTGGCATCGACGAGAGCGCCGGCTGGCGAGGTCGCGAGCATCCCCGCGATGCCGCCGAGCGTCATGACCGTGCCGATCGCTTCGGGATGCCAGCCCTGCGCCTGAAGAAAGACGCCAAGAAACGGCCCGATGCCCGCCTGCACATCGGCCATGAAGAAATTCAGTCCTTCGAGCGCGTACTGAGGATTCATGGTTCACCAATGACGACCGTTCTTGTTGGGGCCGAGCTGCGAGCCGAGGATGCCGTGCTCGGGCCAGGGTTCCACGGCGTGCGCATCCGTGCCGAGCGCAGCGTGGTGCTTGAGATGCTTCTGCGCATGCCCTGCCGGTTGCAAGGTGATCGAGTCCTCGCCGCTTCGCCCGTCAGCGGTGCGGGCAGTCACCGTCAAGCGCGCCCGGTAACCTGTTACGGCAGCCGGAAGAACCGCTTGCCAGATGCCGGTCTCGTCCGCGCTGCGAGAGAACGGGATCGGCATGCCGTCGAGATGGCCGGTGACGGACACGACATCGTCATTGGAAACCAGCACGCGCACGCGCGTCGCGTCCACTTTTCTCGGCGCGGAGCGGCTGCGATGCAGTCTCCGGTCGGACGGACGCGTGATCATGACGAAGGGCCACGAGGCATCGAGCGGCTGGAACTTCCAGCTCACGACACCGCTATCCACCGCCGCGACGGAAAATCCCGGGCGACCATCGTCTTCTTCGATCTGTCCGGTCGAACGGGTCGCTGCGTAGACGACCCAACCGTCGTTGAGCAACTCGTTGTAGTGCGTATGCCCGGTGTCGACCATCGCGACGTTCGCGCGCGCGAACGCCGAAGCCAATGCGTGTCCATCGGCGATATCGCCGGGATAGGCGTGCATGAAGACGACGGGCGGATCCGGGTCGCGCGCGGAAGACGCGAGTTCTTGCTCCATCCACTCGAAATCAGGACCCGACAGCCTGAAGTCCGGCCCGCCCCGTCCGGCGGATACGACGTCCAGAAAGATGCACCGGTGGCCATTCACGATGCGCGACATCGGCAACGCGGCGTTCGCAAAGGCGTTGAAGGCGTCGAGATGGCCGGGCTCGAAGTCGTGATCGCCCGGTATCGCATGAAGCGGCAGCTTCAAGCGGGCCACTTCATCGGCTATCTTGCGGTACTGTTCGGGCGTGCCGTTGTTCGCGTTGTCGCCCGGAAGAAACGCGAAGTCCAACCGGTCGGACAAGTGGCGATTGACCAGGCGGATCATCGACTTCAGATGATCGAGACTCTCGTACTGGTCGTCGCCCGAGGCATGAAGGTCCCCGAAGTGCACCCAGCTCAACATGACACATGCTCCTTGAACGAATGGAAACCTCGTCAGGCCGCTTCGGGCGCGTCGATGAGTTCGGCAATTTCATCGACTTCGATCGTGCGGCCGCGCCGGTTTTTGACGCCGTGTCCCCAGGCGTGAACGTGCGCGCCCGGACTCAGGTAAGCCGCCAGCTCGGCCGCGGCATGAGGCGGCATGCGCAGCGACGTGCCGTCGTCCAGCAAGGCCCCGCGTAATTCGCCTTTCGGACCGAAGAGGGACAGCACCACTTCGCCGAAGGCTTCCATCGGTTTGCGTTCGACGTGCGGCTTGTGATGCTTCTCGCCGCCCGCATGCGGACCGTCGTCGAGAATGACCACGCCTCGGCGGGTGGTCAGCGAAACGGCGGCGATCATGTCTGCATGGCGAGGCTTGACGCCGCGCACGCGCACTTCATCGCCCAGCGCGACATGCCGCGCGAGTTGCTTCGACAAATGCGGAGGAAAGTGAACCTGACGTGAGCCGATAACGAGGCCGTCTATTTCACCGTGAGCATTGAATAGAAAGTGCGTGACTTGGCCGCGTGTTTCGGGAAGGCTTGCAGGGTCGATCCAGTGCATGTTCGTTGTCCTTAATGAGTATGAGTGATAGACGCTTGCGACAGCCCGCGTCAAGGCATGGGCGACGAGCGGTCGTAGAGCGGCGTCAGATTGCCCGGCGTGCCGAATGCCGTCGCCTGTAGCGCGGTGCCGTATTGATTGCGCGTGCCGTAGCCTTGCGCCGATACCGTCGCGCCGGCGCGAACCAGCGCCGCGAACCGTTGAGCCACGGGTGGCGTGAGTTTGATGACCGTGCCGTCGGACAGGATCACGCCATCGGGTTCGCCGCGAGGCGCACTCGTGACGCGCGCTACCTGTCCTTGCGCGCTCAGGCGCGAGAGTCCTTCCGCGCGTGCTTCGCGGGGCCACGCCGGCGTGCCGCGCATCGGCGGCTCGTCGATCACTTGCCGGCCGCTCTGTGTATCGACGATGCGTTGCGCCGCGAAGCTGCCGTCTTCGTCGCGCCGGCCAGTCACCTGTACGGGATCGCCTCGGCGAACGGCCGAAGTCAGTTGCGTGCTCATATGCGGAGGAAAGCGCACGAGCGTCCCGTCTTCGGTCATGAAGCCGTCCACATCGCCGTCCGGATTGGTCAGGAAGCGCGCGACGGTGCCTTGCGTGGTCGCCGTCGAAACGGCGTCGGCAAATGGGCCCGGCGCTGCGCCCGGACGTGGCGGCGCAGGCGGAGGCATCGGCGCGCCCGCGACGGCAGGCGCCGGAGCGTCGGACGATACCGGCCGCGGTGCCGGCGTTGCCGAGGCAGGCGCTGGCACTTGCGCCGCGCAGCCTGCGCTCGCCGCGAAGAGGACCGCAAGCACGGCGCTTCTCGGGCTGGGGTATCGAGTCGATTGCATGATTCACTCCTTGAATCTTGATGAGGAGTGAACTGCAAGGGCCATGCCATTCGAGAAACGCCGATAAATCAATGCGCCACGCGCGACAAGCCGCTCGATGTGTCAAGGAACCCGACAGCGGGTGTCCGCTTTGTTGACGTCTTCAGACGCCTGCCGAAGCCTCGGACATGCCGAGCGCCGACATGCGCGTATAGAGCGACTGCCGGCTGATGCCGAGCCGCCTTGCCGCCTCGGCGCGATTGCCGCCCGACGCCGACAGCGCGTGGACGATCAGCGCACGCTCCAGCTGCGCGACCGCTTGCGGCAGCGGAAGCTCGAGCAAAGCCTGCGGAATCGCGTCGTCTGCGTTAGTTCGCGCCGCGGTCAGGAACGCGAAATCGTCGCGCGTGAGAACCTGTCCGGCGCCAAGCGCGCTCGCCCGCTCTATCGCATTGGCAAGCTCTCGCACGTTGCCCGGCCAGGCGAACGTGGCGAGCATGCGTTGAGCGTCGGCCGACAGATGCTTGCGCGCGACATCGGTCGATGCCGCCGCGAGGAAGTGTTCGGCCAGCGGCAGAATATCGGCCACGCGCTCGCGCAGCGGCGGCATGTGCAACGGGATCACGTTCAGACGAAACAGCAAGTCCTGCCGGAACGTGCCTGCCTCGACCATCGAAGCGAGGTCGCGATGCGTGGCGGCGACCACGCGTACATCGACCGTGACGACCCGGTTCGTGCCGAGCGGCGTGACCTGCCTTTCCTGCAGCACGCGCAACAGCTTGGCCTGCATGGGCAGCGGCATGTCGCCGACTTCGTCGAGAAAGAGCGTGCCGCCATGCGCCTCCTCGACTCGCCCGCGCCTGTCACGCTGCGCCCCCGTGAAAGCGCCCTTCCCGTGTCCGAACAGTTCGCTTTCGAGCAGATCTTCGGGAATGGCCGCGCAGTTCACGGCGACGAACGGACCGCTCGCGCGAGCCGACGCGCGATGCAGCACGCGAGCGGCGATTTCCTTTCCGGTACCTGTTTCGCCGGTGATCAGCACGGTCGAGTTCGTGCCGGCGGCGCGGCCGAGGCGCTTCTGCACCTCACGCATGGCCTCGCTCACGCCGAGCAATTGCGGCTCGTCGGACGTGACTTCGTCCGCGAACGCGCGCGTGGCGGGCGTGTCCATCTGCGCCGACAGGACGCGATCGAGCAGCGCGGCGATCTCTTCGCGTCCGACCGGCTTGGCGAGATGCTCGAACGCGCCGAGGCGCATGGCGCTGATGGTGTTGTCGCTCGTCGCGTGCGCGGTGAGCATCACCACCGGCACGGTCTGCAAGCCTGGCGTCGCGCGCAGCGTCTCCAGCACGGCCACGCCGTCCGCGCCGGGCAAGCGGAAGTCGAGGAAGATGCAGGCAGGCGCCGTGCGCCCGCGCAACAGCTCCAGCGCTTCTTCGCCGGAACGGGCCTCGGCCGTCGAGTGGCCGAGGTCTTGCACGGTTTCCGCGAGGCCTTCGCGAAACGCGTCGTCGTCGTCGATGATCAGGATGGTCGCCATGGCAAGTCGATCACAAAGCGCGTCACGTTGGAATCGTCGGCAAGGTAAGCGCGGCCGCCATGCGCCGACGCTATCTCACGCACGACAGCGAGACCGAGACCCGACCCTTCGGGCCGGCCGGTCACGAACGGCTCGAAAATCCGCTCCCGCTCGGCCAGCGCCACGCCGGCTCCATTATCGATGACTTCCAGCCTGAGCCTTTCGCCCGCTTCTGCTTCGACGCCGTATGCGCGAACCGTCACGCTGCCGCCTGACGGCGCGTGCCTGAGCGCATTCACAAGGAGATTGTCGAGCGCGCGGGCGAGCTGCGCCGGATCGAAAACAGGCTGCGTCTTGCTCGCTGCGACTTCCACACTCAGCGCGACCATCCTGCTTTCGGCGCGCGATTCATGCGTATGAACGATATCGTCGAGCCAGGCGCGCAGATCGACTTCGCGCGCATGCACCGTCACCGATTGCGTCAGCGCGAGCAGGCTCGTCACCTGCGACTCGATGCGTCCCACTTGCTGGATGATCGTCCTCAACGCGGCTTCGCGGCGCGCGCCGTCGCCGGCCAGCGCGTTCTCCGCTTTGAGACGCATCGCGCCTGCAGGGTTGCGGATCTCATGCGCGATTTGCGCGGCCATCTTTCCCAGCATGCTGAACCGTTCCGCCTGTGCGAGCTTCCGGTTCAGCGCGTCGGCGTCGTGCTTGAGCCGCTCGGCGCGCTCGGCGTAACGGTTGAGCGCATCGACGATCTGATCCAGATCGCGCTCGCCGATGCGGTCGAGCCGTTTGCCGCGCTCGAATTCGCCGCCGGGCGCAAGCGCCTGTTCCAGCAGCGTGAGGTTCTGTCGCCAGCGCTTCAGCGTCAATGCGAGAAACAACGCGAGCACGACGATGACGGCGAGCACGCTCGCCAGAATAGCGGTGGCGCGCTCGCCGTACGGTCCGAGCGGAGGGCGCGCGCGCGTGAGCGTCCATGCGAACAGCGCCGCGTGCCGCGGCACGGGACAGGCCACCGCGAGCACCGCGTCCGTTCCGCTCGACACGGTCTCCGCGTGCAACGCTCCGGCGCTCGATGCGCTCTTGAGCGTACGAAGAATGAGCGGCGTCTCGGCTTCGGGAATGTCGCGCTTGACGCCGCTGCCGCCATAGGTAGGAAATGCGTATGCGATGAAGCCGTTGGACGCGTTCGACGGCGGCTGGCTGGTCCAGAAGCCGCCTTCGATGCCATCGGTCTGGACGAGCACGAGATCCAGCACTGCGTGCATCAGGTCGAGATTCGTCTCGCCGGAACGCTGCATCGACAGGTCATAACGCGACGCCACTGCCGTGCAGGCCGCCTCCGCTTGCTGCTTGGCGGTCACGACACGCTCGCCCAGCGCCGATGACAACATGAGCCATACCGCGACGCTCAGCAGACCGCACAGCACGGCGATCAACGTCCAGAGCGTGAGAAGCTGCGTGGAAAACGACGGTCTCGGCATGACAGGATCATCGGCGAACGGGGGTGGCGGCCTGTGAAGCAAGTCCTTTGCCAAGCGCAGCGCTTATCGACGCCGGGTTGGGGGCACGCGGGACCGAACCCCCTGTCGGAGCGGCGACGTCGCGCCCTTCGGACGTGAGTGACCATCCGATCGGCGAGAACAGGCCATCGACTCGATCATCGCTGTCATTGTCTTTTCGACCAACGGAGCCGACCATGCTGCAATTGAAACCGCTTGACCCTTCTTTCCCGATCGAGCGTCAACTTGCCATCGACGCTGCCCCTGTGGTTCTGGTGAATGTCTTCACGCTGGACCCGGCCGACGAGCAGGCTTTTCTGAAAGTCTGGCAGGACGACGCGGCATTCATGAAGCAGCAGCCGGGCTTCATTTCGACGCAACTGCACCGGGCAGTCGGAGCCAGTCCCACGTATTTGAACTATGCTGTCTGGGAATCGAATGCGCACTTTCGCGCGGCATTCGGTCATCCGGATTTCAGGGCGAGCCTCGCCGCTTAACCCTCGTCGGCGATGACTTCACCGCATCTCTTTCAGAAGGTCGCGGTGCCGGGCATCTGCGTCGGATAGGATCGACCGGCTTTGCTCAATCTCGACGTGATCGAGATCCGCACCGACACTTCGCCCTCAGACACCGGCACGCCGGTGCTCACCGCCCCTCTCGCGGACGCGTTCCAAAACCATGCGGCGGCCCATACAAAGGGCCACCAGCGATTCAACGCGCCACACTGCCATTCAGCGAATCACACCAGCTCGCGAAGCAGTTGCACTTCGATCGGCCCTTCAAGGCGCGTCTTGAACGCCTCGGCCATGGCGAGAAAATGCGGTTCCTGCTCGTGTTGGGCGAGCGCTTCGCGGCTCTCCCATCTTTCGATGAACACGAACCGCCCAGCATGCTCTGGATCGGTATGCGCGGTGTAGAGCCGGCAGCCGGATTCGTGACGCGTGGCGGAAACGCAAGTTCTGATGATGCCTTCTACTTCTGCTTCCATCCCGGCTCGCGCCTGAACCGTTGCAACGACAGTGACTTCTTCGGACATGAGACCTGCTCCTCTTCAATTGACGATTTCGATAACGACTTTGCCCACCGCTTCGCCCTTGTCCAGGCGTGCGTGAGCGGCTGCGGTGTCCGCAAGCTGGAAGCGGACGGGATCAACGACCGGTGACAGCTTGCCTTCATCCACCAGCGCGGCAATCTTGCGCAAGATGACGCCGTGGTCCTCGAGCCGCTGGCCCGTCAACATCGGCAACAACATGAAAATGCCGATGAGGTCCAGACTGCGCCCGAGCACCGGCGCGAGATTGTGCTGCCCCCACGCGGCGCAAGTTACGAGCCTCCCGTACAGGCGGGTCGCCATGGCGGACTTTTCGAGCGTCGGCCCGCCCACCGTGTCGTACACGATGTCGAAGCCTCGGCCATCCGTGTATCGGGCAACATAGTCCTCGGTTGGCATGTCGCGATAGGGAATCGCCACGGCGCCGAGGCGCTCGGCCAGCGCGAGCTTTTCGGGCGTTGATGCCGTCGCGAACACCTGCGCGCCGAAGATCTTCGCGAGCTGAATGGCGATATGGCCGACACCGCCTGCCGCCGCATGGACGAGGACCTTCTCATTGAGGCTGACCTTCGCGCGATCCACGAGACCTTCCCAGGCCGTGATTGCGACGAGCGGGAGCGCAGCGGCTTCACGCATCGAGAGGCGGGCCGGTTTCGGGGCGACGAGGCGCGCGTCGACCACCATGTATTCGGCGAGCGATCCCGCTCTGCCTTTGACGCCGCCAGCACAGCCGTACACCGCGTCACCCACGTCGAAATCCTCGACGCCTGCCCCGACCTCCGCGACGATCCCGGCGAAGTCCATGCCCAGGATCGCCGGGAGCGCGGGCGCGGCCGGGCCGAGTTCGCCCGCCTTGATCTTGAGATCGGCCGGGTTGACACCTGACGCGTGCACGGCGACGAGCAGTTCGCCCGCGTTGGGTTCGGGGACCGCGAGCGTATCAAGGACTTGCCCTTCGACGCCGAAATTGTTCAATACAAAAGCTTTCATAGATGACCTTCTTAACCGGAAGAAGGACGATAGCGCCCGCGGCAGCATTTGCAAAACGACTAATTCCAATCCCGTGCATGAGTGCCGCTAATGCTAAGATCCGGCCTTTTTCTTTTCAGCGCGCATTGCAATGACGACGCCTCGGCTCGATCTCGACAGTCTCCGGACATTCCTGGCTATCGCAGACGGCGGGAGCTTCACGGCAGCGGCCGCGAGTGTTGGACGGACGCAATCGGCCATCAGCCTCAAGATTCGGAAGCTGGAGGAAGCGCTAGACAAGCAGCTGTTCGAGCGCAACGCTCACCGCACGACACTCACGCCCGCTGGCGAACTGCTGCTGGGCTACGCTCGGCGCCTCGTCCGTGACAGCGACGCCGCGCTCGCGCACTTGCGGGCCTCCGAGGCGACCGGGACGATACGGCTCGGCATCGGCGAACTGTTCGTGCCGGATCATCTGCCGCGCGTGCTGACGCGCTTCCGGCAAGCGCATCCCAAAGTCCGACTCGAGGTGCAAGTGGGACTGTCGGCCGATCTGCTGGAGCAAATGCGATCGGGGGCGCTCGAGGTTGTCGTCGCTAACCGCGAGGGGGACGAACGCGGGGGGCGCGTGGTGTGGACCGAGCCACTGAGATGGGTCGCAGCCGATGACTTCGAGCTCGGCGACAGCGGGCCCGTGCCGCTGGTGGCGCTGCCTCCTCAGTGTGCCTATCGACGCATGGCCATCGATGCCCTCGCGTCCGTCGGACGTCCCGCCGACGTCGTGTACGCGTGCACCAGTCTGCTCGGAGTCGAGGCGGCCATCGCCGCAGGGTCGGGCCTTGCCATACTGGGTCAGTCATCGCTCGCACGGAACCCGGGCTTGCGTGACCTGAGCCCGCACTTGCCGCCGCTGCCCGCATGCGAGATCGCCGTCTACGGCGAGGCAGCGAACAATGGCCGCGCATTGCGCGCGCTGATCCAGTTCATCGAAGACAGCTTGCGATCCGAGCCGGTTCTGCGGAAGACATAGCCCAAGGGGGTGATCGCCTGGCCGTTGTCAGGCTTCGGACGACCCACATTGCGCTTGGTCGAGCGGACCTCTCTGTCGCGGCTCGGCACTTCCCGCAGCTTGCGGCACAAGATGCGATCGTGTTACCTTTGTTACCGATAACATATTATTCGATCCAGCCCCGCGAGCCCGAGATGTTACCGGTAACTAGCGATGCGCGGTTCGACGATGCACATGCGCACCGGAGCGGCGGACGACCTGCTCGACAACGCCGGTAACGCCATCGCTCGGGCGCAAACCACACTTAGCTGACTACACATAGTACGGAGACAAACACGATGCCAACAATCACTCAGGCTGCCGCCTCCACGGCAGCCGTCGGGGACGAGGCCGAAGACCAGTTGTACCGGAAGGTCCTGAAGCGCATTTTGCCCTTGCTACTACTTTGCTACGTGGTCGCGTATCTGGACCGAGTCAACGTCGGCTTCGCGAAGTTGCAGATGCTGGATGCACTCGGACTCAGCGACAGCGTCTACGCAGTCGGCGCAAGCATCTTCTTCTGGGGATATTTCCTCTTCGAGATGCCGAGCAACCTTCTGCTCCACAAGTACGGAGCACGCTTCTGGATTGCCCGGATCATGGTGACGTGGGGCATCGTGTCTTCGGCGCTTGCCTTCATTTCGCCGCTGGCCAGTTTCTTCCATGTCGGAACAGGAACGATGTTCTACACCCTTCGTTTCCTCCTCGGCGTGTGCGAAGCGGGATTCTTCCCGGGCATCATCCTGTACATGAACTACTGGTTCCCCGCTCGGCGTCAAAGCGTCGCCATGTCCGGGTTCCTGATCGCAATTCCGGTAAGCCTTACGCTCGGCGGCGTGGTGTCGGGCTGGCTCATGGAGCATACGCACGGGCTCTTCGGCATGGGTGGCTGGCAATGGATGCTGTTGCTGGAAGGCATTCCGTCGATACTGGTTGCGTTCGTCGTGCTATTGCGCATGGGCGACGGCATTCAGTCCGCCCAATGGTTGACGGACGCGGAAAAGGCATTGCTGCAAAAGAATCTCCAGCAGGAGAGCGCCAAGAAGACGCATAGCGTGGCTGCGGCGCTCAAAAGTCCGCGCGTCTGGCTGCTGACGTTCATCCTCCTGACGTTCAACACTGGCTTTTATGGTTTGGCATTCTGGCTGCCGTCGATTATCAAAGCCTCGGGAGTGAAGAGCACGTTCAACATCGGATTACTGACGGCCATTCCGTATATGTGCGCCGTTTTCGCGATGATCTGGAACGGGGCACATTCACGCAAGACTGGGGAGCGGCGTCTGCACGCAGCGATTCCGGCGTGCATCGGTGGATTGGGCCTCATTCTGAGCGCTCACTTCGCGAACAATGTGCCGCTGTCTATCTTTCTGTTGACCGTTGCGACTTGCGCGATCCTCGGCCTCATGCCCATTTACTGGACCTTTCCCGGACAGATTCTGTCCGGCACGGCAGCAGCGGCAGGCATTGCGCTCATCAACTCTGTCGGCAACCTGTCGGGCTTTACAGGCTCGATGATTACGAGCGTCGCCAAGGATTTGACCGGGAACATCAATAACGGAACGTATGCGCTTGGGGCCTGCTTACTCGTCAGTTGCGTGCTGATTCTGGCGATTCCCAAGAACATGCTCAACGTAGAGCGAGCAGAACGTTAAAGCTTCGCTCCTCAAAAGCACAATGCCCACTCTCGAGTGGGCATTGTCGTTTCTCCCTGCTTCTAACACGGCCAGCGTGTTGCCTCATAGAACGTTCGGGGCAGATTTACAGGCGTCGTCTCGAATGACATCTGCCGCACGGCCCCGGAATGCGCGAGGTGCTCCGTCTCCGCTGCGCCCTTTGCTGCAGAAGTAGCAAGACCAAGACGTCGATTCCCGTTAGCCGGTCATTCTTTCCAGGTCGCCGCCTACCGTTTCCCCGGCTAGAGAAGTCACCGACCGTTTCATTCTCTATCGAGACGTCGCCGACTCGGCGCTCGATCTCGGGTGGAGCCGTCGTGCCTGATCCTGGGAATCGCTATTGCTCAAGCAGTCTGAAACGCAAGCGGCATGTCCGGGAACGGCGTGCGCACTCACGTACGCAAAACGCAGGTCTATCGACCGAAAACGAAGACATCGATGAACGATCCGATCGATTGCATTATTGTCGGTGGCGGGCCCGCTGGCCTCACCGCTGCCCTCTATCTCGCGCGATTCAGGCGCTCGACAATCGTGATCGACGACGGTCACAGCAGAGCGTCTCTCATTCCCATCGTGCGCAACCTCGCTGGCTTCGAGAACGGCATCAATGGGAACGAGCTGCTCGCCAAGATGCGTCGTCAAATCGAGTGTTACGGCGTGCCAGTCATCGAAGGACGCGTCACGGCGATCAGTGAGGCAGACGGCAGGTTCCTCGTCGAATACGGCAGCAATAGCGATTCTTCGTCCCGCAGCCTGATCGCACATCGTGCACTGCTTGCGTGTGGAATCCGCGACAAGCTTCCGCCAGTCGACGAGGCCGTGCGGCTGACGCAGCGCGGATTGCTCCGTTTCTGCGCGATATGCGACGGATTCGAAGCCCAAGGCAAGCGAATCGCAATGCTAGGTCCGGCGTCACGTGCCCTATCGCATGCCGTGTTCTTTCGCACGTTCTGTCAGCAGGTAGCAGTCATCGCTTCCGATCTCGATGCACTGACACAAGACGAGCGTGCCCTCGCGGCGGAGCATGCCATCGATCTGATCGCGACCGGGGCGCTCGATCTACCAAATAGCACCGAGGCGCCGCTAAACGTCGCCTGCGAGAACGGGCACCTTCATGCATTCGATGCCATCTATCCGGTGCTCGGCTGCCTCACTCAAAACGACCTGTTGAGCGGCCTGGATGTAGAGCGAGACAGCGACGGAATGATCGTGACCGACAAGCATCAGCGAACGAGTTCAGACGGGCTCTACGCTGCGGGTGACGCAGTGAATTCACTCAATCAGATCTGCGTCGCAGTCGGTGAAGCTGCAATAGCTTCGATGGCTATTCATCGAAGTCTGCCGGCTAATCCGCTATAGCGTGAGCGCATGCTGTCTGACGCATGCGCTCAGCTAGCCTGCTTATCGGTGCAACGTTGAGAATGAACCGGCAGCGCGCGCCCCGACGTCCGCTGCTATCCCGGCGTCGGCGCGTCGTGTCGAATCAACTTGCGACGTTTAAGCTCCGCCCAGAATTCCGCGGGTATCTCGGTGCGGAACGTCCGCAGGTTGTCTTCGAGTTGCGCGACAGTACGCACTCCCGGGATGCTGGTCGGTATCGCAGGATGGCCAAGAACGAATTGCAGTGCAGCGGCCTTGAGCGGCACGGAAAAGTCCCGGCATACCTGTTCCATCTGGCGTACGCGCTCAAGAATGGCTTCGGGCGCAGGGGCGTAGTTGTATTTGGCGCCCGGTATCGCGCCGGTGGCGAGAATGCCGCTATTGAACCCTCCGCCGAGAACCACCGACACCTGTCTCGCTTCGCATAGCGGGAGAAATCCGTCCAGCGCGTCCTGCTCGAGCAGCGTGTAACGGCCAGCCAGCAGCAGGCAGTCGAAATCGTTCCGGCGGATCGCTTCGTGAGCAACCTGCCATTCGTTGACGCCTAGCCCGACCGCCTTCACGACGCCTTCGTCGCGCAGCTTGAGCAATGCTTTCGATGCGCCCGCCATCGCCGCTTCGAACATCTCCGGCTGGCGCTCTCCGTGCGTAAACACATCGATGTCGTGAATCAGCGCAATATCGATGTGCTCGAGCGCTAGACGTTGCAGACTGTCTTCGATAGAACGCATCGTGCCGTCGTAGCTGTAGTCGAAAGCCATTTCGAACGGCAGGCCGTCCACCCACGGTGCGAATTGAATGTCGGCGCGCTTGCCCGGCTTGAGCAGGCGCCCGACCTTAGTCGACAGCACGAACTGGTCACGCGGATACCAGCGCAGCGCCTGCCCGCAGCGCGCTTCGCTCAGGCCATGTCCGTACATCGGCGCAGTGTCGAAGTAGCGTACGCCCGCGTCCCATGCCGCCTTTATCAAAGCCGCCGAATCCTCTTCGCTGATCGGGCTGAAGATGTTGCCGATCGGCGCGGCGCCGAAGCCCATCACCGTTGTTTCGAGGCCTGAACGCGGCCATTTTCTTTTGGCGACTGGATTCAAGTCTGTCTCCTCTTGTAAGTGAGATTGCGCGTCGCTTACTTGACCTTCGCAGCAGCCGCGAGCTTGCGCACGCCCTCTTTCGCATCCTCGTTCGAGTTCATGAAGTTCGTCACCACATCGGAAATTGCGCCAGCCGTGACCGGCGACTGAAGTTCACCGAAAGCCAGCGACGGCAGGAACCCGCCCGTCTTGATCGTCGCCTGCTCGTCTGCGCGAGACTTCTTGGCGCAGCTGTCGAACTTGTCCATCGGCACGTCCAGCCTGACAGGAATGGAGCCTTTATAGAGGCTGAACTGCTGCTGGAAATCGACCGACATGATCGTTTTCGCGAGCGCGATCTGTCCCGGTGTCGCGTCTTTCTTGCCGTTCTGCTGAAAGAACACGAAGGCATCGGCCGTGTACGTGTAGGCGTTCGATGTTCCAGGCGCAGCCGCGCAGACATAATCGACATCCGCCTTCTTGCTCGCATTGGCGAATTCGCCCTTCGCCCAGTCGCCCATGAACTGCATGCCGCCCGAGCCGGAAATGACCATCGCGGTGGCGAGGTTCCAGTCGCGTCCCTGGTAGCCCTTGTCGAAGTAAGAGCGGATTTTCTGAACGGTCTCGAACACCTGAACCATTTGCGGCGATGTCAGTGTCTTCTGGTCGAGATCGACAAGGGCTTTCCGATAGAAGTCCGCGCCCTGTGACAGCACGACCGTCTCCCAGATGGTCATGTCTTGCCACGGCTGGCCGCCATGCGCGACCGGCGTGATACCCGCGGCGCGGAACTTGTCGGCGAGCGCGAAAAACTCCGGCCATGTAGTCGGCGGCGTGCCGCCGACCTTGTCGAGGTTCGCCTTGTTGATCCACAGCCAGTTGATCCTGTGGACAGAGAAAGGCGCGGCCACGTAGTGACCGCCCGCCTTTACATCGCTGTCGATTAACGCGGGCGTGTGCGCTTTCCAGTCCGCCGCAGGCGCATCGACCGTGACAAGCATTCCCTGCTCGGCCCAGTCCTGGATCAGCGGCCCCTTTATCTGCGCCGCCGAAGGGGCATTGCCCGAGATCACCTGCGTCTTCAGCGCCGTCATGGCCGCAGCGCCCGCCCCTCCTGCAATCGCAAAGTCTTTCCACTCGTAGCCCTGTTTGCTCATGTCATCCTTGAGCACCCGAATG
Source organism: Caballeronia sp. GAFFF1 (assembly GCF_023630705.1). Lineage (GTDB taxonomy): Bacteria > Pseudomonadota > Gammaproteobacteria > Burkholderiales > Burkholderiaceae > Caballeronia. Next base: position 194,803 of record NZ_JALQEM010000040.1, on the reverse strand, counting down.
GCTTTCGATTCACCGCCCGAGGTCCACCAGTGCAGCACCGAAACCTGTTCTGCGGCGAGAGCAGCATGGGCGCCCGAGACAAGCAGCGCGACAGCCGTCGCAACCGACGTCAGTTGTTGTTTCATTGCAGTCTCCGAATTTATCGTTATGGATCGAGCGACGCATGCGCGATCAGAAAGACCACGCATGCATGCCGGTACTACAGCTACAGATTGAAACCGAGTTGCGCCTTGCCGAGTGGAGTCAAATCGTCGGGCGTCGCGCGGCCGATGAAGTCGACTTCGAAATGGTCGGTCGGGAAGTCAGGCGGACTTTCGCCTTTCAGAAAGCTCGGCAACTGACGCTTCAGATACGCGTCGTTTTTGGCGCACGCCGGCGCCGAGGCGATATACATCACATTGCTGTAGCCCGCGCCCCGATGCTCGTCCTCGACGGCATGAATCACGTCGCTATGCCAGAACACGGTGTCGCCCGCCTCCATCTTCGGAATGGACGACAACGCCTCGAACAGCGGCGCATGAAACTCCGGCTTGATCGAAAGCGCGCGACCGGGCATTGCGCCGCACAAGTCGTCGTCGGCGACATCGTCCTGAAGCGCGCGCAACAGGATGTACACCATCGAGTTGGCAATGGGCACGAGTTGCAGCGTGCCGTCGCCCGGGCCTTGCGGCGTCAGCGCCGTCCAGCCCTGGAACGTGCGGAACATCGAGCAGACGGCAGGCGACGCGATCTCCTGGACGTCCGTGCGGAAAGCCGCGTCGAAGGCGTCGTACTCGCGCCAGTTTCCGGAGAAGACGTGGCGATACACTCTGCGAAAATTGCTCTCGATCCAGCGTTCAACCGACCCGCCGTCGCAGTGCGCCGACAAGCCGAGCGATGCCGAACCCGGCGGCCGCCGGCGCAGACGGTCGGCGTAGACGGGCACATGTTCCGGATCGAAGTGAACGCGTCCGTCGCTTTCATTGCGCCAGAGTTTGTTGAGGAAGACGCGCGCCGCGGTCAGCGATTCGGACTGACGGGCCAGCACTTGCGGCTTCGACCAGTACACGCCGTAGATCTGCGGCTTGCTCGAAGCCAGCTGACCGAAGTACTTGTCCTCGGCCCGGTTTTCGAGGCGCTTGTCCAGATCATTCCGCTCGACGTATTGCGCGATATCGTCATCCCATTGCTGCACCTGCGCGCGCGGGAACACATTACGTATCACGCATGCGCCGCGCGATTTGACGAGCGCGATCTGGTCGGCCGTCACGCGCTTTTCGGTGATGTTGGAGAACTGAATCTCCGGAATGACGTTCTCTCCGCGATCCCGCTGCGCTGCGATTCGCTTTGCCGCTTCACAGATCGATTCTTCGACTTCGGCGAAGACCTCCCGGTAGTTCGGCAACGCCGCGCGAAGCTCCTTCTTAGCCTGCCGGATTGCCGCCGGCACGTCGTCGATTATGAGCGCCATGCTTGTCCCCTTGTGGTTCATCGTGGCGATAGCATATGACGCGTACTCGCAACCGGGTGATACTATCCAGTCGATTCATTTGCGCTTTCGGCCATGAAACCTGCATACGAGCATGTCGAGTTCGGCGAAGATTGTTCGGTCCGGGTTTACCATCGGCGGCTTCCGCGTATCCCGTTCGAGTGGCATCACCATCCCGAGTACGAGTTGACCCTGACGATGAACAGTCACGGCAAGCGCTACATTGGGGACTCGGTCAACGACTACGGCGCGGAAGATCTCGTGCTCGTCCCGCCCGATCTGCCGCATACGTGGGCCTCCAACCGCTCTATCGAGCCGTCTTCGCCGCAAGTGGCCATCGTTATCTGGTTCGACGGCGACTGGGCGCGGCGCATGGCGGATTGCTGCCGCGAATATGAACCGCTGCGCAGGCTCTTGCGCAGAGCCGCGTGCGGGCTGGCGTTCGAGGCGCCCGCCGGTGAATGGATGCGCGGCCGTCTGGACGCGTTGCTTTCGAACGTGGCGCGCGAACGACTGAGCGCGGCGCTCGACATTCTCTGCACGCTCGCCGACGCGCCCGGCCGGCCGCTCGCTTCACCGAGCGCCTTCGATCAGGCGACGACAGGGCCGTCCGGCCATGAACCGGAGCGAATCAACCGCGTGCTTTCGATGATCGATGCGCGTTTTGCGGAACCGCTGCGGCTGTCGGAACTGTGCGCAGCGGCGAGTTTGTCGGAGCGCACGCTCACGCGATACTTCGTCCAGCATATTGGCGAGAGCGTCGGACGGTATATCGCCCGTGTTCGGATCGGGCACGCCTGCCGCATGCTCGCTGATACCTCGCTTCCCGTGGCCGTGATCGCTGCCCGCTCGGGCTTCGCGAACGTCGCCAATTTCAATCGCCAGTTCAAGGCCGCGAGGCACACGACACCGGCCGAATACCGGCGGCAGTTCGCGGCGGCGGCGCCTGCTGGTCACGACGATGCGGCCTTGCTGACCGAGCGCTCGCCTTCGCTCGAACGCGAGCGCAAACCATCCGGCGAGAGAAAGCGGCGAAGCGAGCGCGACCGAAGGGCCTAGTGTCTCACCTGCGCGGCGTGCTCTTGAGTCACCGGCAACGCGACGCCGCCTGACGCGTCGCGTTGCGTGATCTCGGCAAGCGCGGCTTCGTCGCGGGCGATCACGCCGGGAAGATGCGCACGCAGGAAGTCGACCCAGGTACGCGTCTTTGCATCGATGAATTTGCGCGACGCATAGAGCGCATAGAGATTCGTGGGCTGAAGCGTATGCTGCGGCAGCACGCGCACGAGCGAACCGTTGCGCAAGCCGTCGATTGCGGCATAGAGCGGCAGCATGCCGATGCCCATGCCCTCGCGAATCGCCACCACAAGCGACTCCGCGATATTCACCTGCACCGGCCCGCTGATCTGCAAGGTCTCGCGGTCTTGCGGACCTTCGAGCGTCCATTCGCGCGCGGGAAATGCCGGCGTCTGCAAGGTGAGGCAATCGTGGTCCGCGAGGTCGGCAGGCTGCATCGGTACGCCGCGTGCGCGAATGTACTCGGGCGACGCGCACAGAATGCTGAACGTGCTGCCGAGCCGATGTGAAATCACTTCCGAATCGGACAGCGCGGCTGCCGAGACGACCGCGACATCGCTGCTGCCTTCGAAGAGATCGGGCATGCGCTGCGACAGCGTCAATTCGACCTTCACGTCCGGATACAGCGCGCGGTATTGCGCGATGGCGGGAAGAATGTAGTGCTGCCCTACGCTCGCGAAGCTGAACATGCGTAGCGTGCCCGACGGGTGCTCGTGCGCGCAGCTCGCTTCCTCCTCCGCTCCGTCGATGTCCGCGAGAATCTGCACGACGCGCTTCAGATAACGCTCGCCTGCCGATGTCAGCGCAAGACGCCGCGTCGAGCGATTCATCAAGCGGGTGCGCAAGTGCGCTTCGAGTTCCGATACGGCGCGCGACATGGCGCCAGTCGTCGAGTTCATCGACTGCGCAGCGGCGGTGAAGCTGCCGGTCTGGATCACGCGAGCAAATACCCGCATGTTCTGTAGGGTGTCCATCAAAACGTCACAGTTGCCAGAAGGTCACTATTGTCCGCTGAATAGTTAGACCTATTGTTATTGTTTCTGGAAAGAATGTTCCCTGATTCCCTCATTAATCGGCTGACGAGCGCTGTCTAGAATCGCTGCCTTCACGAAGAAGGCAGCGGGCAACAGCATGTCGTTCATGGATCGGCCGGGCGAGCGCGCCCCCTTCGCGCGAAAGTTCTTCGACGGCTTGCGCGACTGGCTGGCAACGGACGGCGCGCTATGGCTGCATCTGTCCAAGACACTCATTGCGGCGTTTCTCGCAATGGGCCTTGCCATGCGTCTCGAGTTGCCGCAACCACGCATTGCGATGACGACGACGTTCGTCCTGATGCAGCCATTCTCGGGCATGGTGCTCGCCAAGAGCGTCTATCGCTTCGCGGGTACGATGCTCGGCATGGTCGCGGCGCTCGTGCTTGGCGCGATATGCGTGCAGCAAGCGGAGCTATATGCCATCGGTTTGACGATATGGGTGGCGACCTGCACGGCGCTGGCGGTGCGATATCGGCAGTATCGCTGGTACGGCTGGGCGCTGGCGGGCTATACGGCTGCGCTGATCGGCGTGCCGCTCGTCACGGCGCCCGGCCAGCTTCTGCTCGCGACGCTCACGCGAGGCGCGGAAGTCATGCTCGGCATCGTGTGCTCGGGCGTTGTCAGCGCGTTGCTCCTACCGCGCCATGCAAGCGCCAAGCTCACCGCGACGCTCGCCCAACGCGAGGCCGCGTTCAGGGCGCTTGCCGCGGAGATACTGCGCGGCCGCCTCAGGCGAAGCGCGCGCGAGCGCCATTACGCCGGGCTTGTCGCGGATATCGTCGGCTTCGAAGCAACCCGGCGTCTCGCCGCGTATGAAAATCCCGCGTTGCGTCCTCAGCGCATGCTGCTCTCGCAATTGAATAACGCGTTCATGAATGCCTGCGCGCGTCTTCATGCGCTCGACCAGTCAGTCAAGCGGCTGCGCGCCGATATGGCGTGCCCCGCGCTCGCGGCATGCCTGAGTGAGTTTGCAGATCTGCTCAATTCGACCGATTGCGACCGGCACGCTCTGATGCGCTTCAAGATGTCGCTATCGGCGCGCCTGCCCGATGCATCGCACATAGACATCGTCACATGCGCGGAGCTATTCGACCGTTTGATCAGCGACATGGACCGCATAGCGCAATTGCGCGCAGCACTGTCCGCAGGTCACCGCGATGACGCGCCGCCCGCGCACTACGTAGCGAAGACGGACGGCTTCGTGGTCGCCACGACATTTGCCCGCACGGCGATGGTGATGGCGGCGGTCGCGGCCTTCTGGATCGCCACTGCATGGCCGAGCGGCGGGTTGGCGCTGATTGGCGCGACGCTGGCTTGCGGGCTGTCATCGGCATCGGCGCGGCCGGCGCGGTTTGTCGCAGAGATGGCTGTGGGAACCGCTGTAGCCATGCTCATCGGCTATTTCTTCTTGTGCCGGGTCTATCCCGCGATAGATGGCTTTCCGCTGCTTTGCGCGTTGCTTTCGGCACCGCTTGCCTTGGGTACCTTCATGGCGATGCGCCGGCCGACAGCGGGCTACGGCGTGGGGTTCTGCGTGTTCTTCTGCCTGCTGGCAGCGCCCGATAACGTCATCGTCTATGACCCGGCTACGCTGTTGAACAACGGCATCGCCATTCTTGTCTCGATGCTCGTCACGTCGGCGACATGCGCCATTCTCGTGCCGCCTCATACGCCGTGGCTCGTTGGCAAGACACTCGCCGCATTGCGTGCTCAAGCCGCGCTCGCCTGCGAAGGCCCTCTGGCTTCCCTGAGCGAACGCTTTCATTCAGGCACGCATGATCTGATGTCCCAACTGTTAGCGCTTTCCGCTCAGTCTTCGCGAGAATATCGTCGCGCACTGGCGTGGATGCTCGTCACGCTCGAAGTAGGACAGGCGATGATCGATCTGCGCACGCTAAAAGCAGCGCTCGACGTCGATGCGATTCCACCGCCGATTCGTCTCACATGGGCATCATCCGTGGCGCTCATGCTTCGTGACGTCGCCATGCTCTTTCGCATGCCCTCTAGTGCGTCGCTTCGGCGCGCGATCAACTCGGTCGTGCGATCGATCCTCGCTGCGGAAGCCCTCGTTGAATGCGCGAAAGCGTCGAGCGTAAGTGGCGGCGAATGCATTCGCGACCTGCGCCGGATTCTGGCCTGCCTGCATTGCATACGCGGCGCGCTGATCGATTCGGATGCGCCTTTTGGTGCTTCTCGCTGAACCGATCTTTCTTCTGCATGGAAATGTGCCTTCCGTGCTTGACGATTTATCGCCTGAGGCTGGCTGCCTATAGTGTCTCCATTGCCGAGGCAATTCACGCCGGCGGTAAGTCCCAAGGAGAGTTCGATGAAGTCGCTTAAATTCGTAGTCGCTGCAATCATGGTATCGGGCGCATCGCTCGCGATGGCACAAACGTCCGCGCCCGCTGCTGAAAGTAACGTGAATCAGTCGTCGATTCAGTCCCCGAACCAGCCGTCGAATCAATCGCAATCATGCGTCGGTCCGGCCAGCTATTGCACGGTGTTTTTCGGCGGCAGTTGAAGCGCGACGGCGCTCTAACAGACATAGCGCAAAAAGAGTCTCATCGTGAATTGCCGTGCGGTGATGCACGGCATTCGAACATACCGATCCAGCGCCGACAGCAGTGACCGGTCACGCTAAAGGCGCATGCGAGCGCGTGGTTCATGCAGTGTTGGTGGAGATACCGATGTTCGAAGACCGCATTCGTTGTGCCGCGCTACGCGGAAAGATCACATCCGCAGCCAATGCAGCGCAGCTCGTGCGCCATGGCATGCGCGTAGGCGCAAGCGGCTTTACCCGCGCCGGCGATGCGAAAGCGGTACCCCTTGAAATTGCGCGCCGCGCACGCGAGGAGAGCGATCAGCTGCGTATTACGCTCATGACGGGCGCCTCGCTTGGCAACGACATCGACCGCCATCTCACGGAAGCGGGCGCGCTGGAGCGTCGCTTGCCGTTTCAGGTCGATGCCACGTTGCGTCGCGCCATCAATCGCGGCGAAGTCATGTTCGTGGATCAGCATCTGTCAGAGACCGTCGAGCTATTGCGCGACCAACGCCTCGGCGCACTCGATATCGCGATCATCGAAGCTGTAGCGATCACTGAGTCGGGCGGCATCGTGCCCAGCACGTCGGTGGGCAATTCGGCGACCTTTGCGATGCTTGCGCAAAAGGTCATCGTCGAGGTCAATCTTGCACAGCCTTCGACGCTTGAAGGCTTGCACGATATCTGGTCGCCCGCGCCGCGGCCTTCACGCGCGCCGCTGCCGCTCGTTAGTCCGAGCGATCGTATCGGTGGCACTTGCATCGACGTTCCCATCGAAAAGATCGCGGCCATCGTCATCACGAATCAGCCTGACAGCCCCTCGACCGTGCTGCCCGCCGATGAAGAAACCGCGCTGATCGCCGGTCATCTCATAGAGTTCTTTCAGCATGAAGTGTCGCGCGGCCGTCTGCCGAAGACCTTGCCGCCGTTGCAGGCTGGCATCGGCACCATTGCGAACGCCGTGCTGTCGGGATTCGCCGCATCGCCTTTCGAAGCACTCACGCTCTATTCCGAGGTGCTGCAGGACTCGGCTTTCGATCTCTTCGATGCGGGCAAGCTCGCCTTCGCGTCCGGCGCGTCGATGACGCTCTCGGCCAAACGCCAGGAACAGGTCCTGAACGATCTCGACCGCTATCGCGACCGGCTCGTGCTGCGCCCGCAAGAAGTGAGCAATCACCCCGAGGTCATTCGACGGCTCGGACTCATCGCGATCAACACCGCGCTCGAAGCCGATATCTACGGCAACGTGAATTCGACGCATGTCAGCGGCACGCACATGATGAACGGCATCGGCGGCTCGGGCGACTTCGCGGGTAATGCGTCGTATGCAGTGTTCGCGACCAAATCGATTGCGAAGGACGGCTGCATTTCGAGCATCGTTCCGATGGTGCCGCATTGCGATCATAACGAGCACGATGTCGACGTGATCGTGACCGAGCGCGGACTGGCGAACCTGACCGGACTTGCGCCTCGTGAACGTGCGCTGACGGTGATCGAGAAGTGCGCGCACCCGCTATATCGCGATTTCTTGCGCGACTATTATCGCGACGCACAAGCACGCGGCGGCCACACGCCGCATTGTCTGGAGAAGGCTTTCGCACTGCATGAACGCTTCGCAAGGACTGGCTCTATGCTGCGAGACGCCAGCACGCTTCAGCGGGGCAGCCAGGAAGAAGCACGATGACCGCCGTCGCGTGGCCTTGACGAATACGTTGCCGCCCGCTCATTCTGGAACGAGTCTTTCTACGAAGGCTTACCGGAATCAATCGCTGCAAATCATAGAATGCGCGCACGCTGGTATAGACCAGCGACTAGCTTCTGTCCAGAAAGAGATCAGCCACGATAGAACGGAGCCACCGGTTGCCTGCCTCATGGTGATACTTCGCATGCCAGTGTTGTCGCACCGCGAACTGGTCGACCGGGAGCGGGCACGAATGTACCGCGATGCCATTGACTCGGGCCAGCGTCTCGCCAATGTTCCTCGGCAATGTCGCGATCAAGTCCGTCGATGCGATGATCGATCCCAACCCGAGCATGCCGGGAAGCTCGAGAACAACGTCGCGTTCGATGTTCTCGCGCAATAACGCTTGTTCGAGCTGCTGAGCCCCCGTGCCGCCTGCGATGACCACATGCCCCTCGCTACGGTACTGCTTCGGCGTCAGCCTGCTGCGCACCCGCGCATGATTTCGATTGACCAGGCAGACCCAATCCTGAATGTACAGCTGTTGCTGATACATACCGCCGCCGAGCCAAGGAACATGCCCGATCGCAAGATCGGCTTCACCGGACTCGAGTGCCCTTTCGGTGTTCCTGTCAATCCGGGCGGCTTCTAGTCGAATACCCGGCGCCTCGTCGCGCACGCGTGCCAGGATTCGCGGCAGAAGCGTGATGTGACTGGCGTCCGTCATGCAGATGCGAAAGCGGCGCTTGGCGGTGCTGGGGTCGAAAGAAATCTCCCATGCGGCAAAGCGTCGAAGCGATTCGAGTATCTCTCTGCACGGACCGATGAGCGCGTCGGCTTGAGGCGTCGGCGTCATGCCGCCCGGCGTGCGAACGAAGAGCGGGTCTTGCAGATGTTCACGCAGACGCCCCAGCCAGATGCTGATCGTCGGCTGGCTTTGGCCGAGCTGCTCCGCTGCCCGCGTGACGCTACGCACGTCATACAGCAGGTCGAAAAGCTGAAGCAGTTTGAGGTCGGGGAGTTCGGTTGGGATCACGGCGTATTGTCTAGCGCAATGAAACCATTGTAGCCATTGCATCGCGCCTTGCGGATGCATCGCCGTGTATGCGACGCGTCGGACCCGCAGCGATCACGCAGCCGCCGACACCACCGCTCGCAGCCCGAGCGAATAGCTGTCGATGCCGAACCCGCAAATCTGCCCTTTGACGATTTCGGCAAACACCGAGTGATGGCGAAACGCTTCGCGCGCATGGATGTTCGACATGTGAATCTCGACGACAGGCACGGTCAGTATCGCGAGCGCGTCTCGTATGCCGTAGCTGTAGTGCGTCCATGCACCCGCATTGATCAGCACGCCGTCGACCTGATCGGTGAACGCCTTGTGGATTCGCTCGCACATGTCGCCTTCGCTGTTGGTCTGATAACTCTCGACCGTTACGCCCAGTTCTTTGGCCAGCGCGTGAAGCTGCGCATCGATATCAGCGAGCGTGGCCGTTCCGTATTGAACAGGATCGCGCTTGCCGAACATGTTGTGATTCACGCCATGCAGCATCAGAAACGTTTTCATGGTCTTGCCCTAGTGTTTGCATTCGCGTCGTGCAGCCGCCGCGACGGACGTATCCACAACACATCCCGTCTTCGCGGCCGTCACGATCGCGTCGGTGATTCGAAGGTTCTGTAAGCCGTCGCGAGCGGTGACGAGCGGACTTGCTTCGCCTCGTATGACTCGTCCGAAGTGCTCCATCTGATGCTTGAGCGGATCGTCGCGCGTCACTGCGGCGACGCTCGCATCGAACGGCTTCCACCACGAACGATCTTCCGCTTTCGCGTAGGTCTTGAGCCGCATGGTGGGAATCGACAACGATCCGAAGGTGCCGGCGATCGCATAGCAATCTTCATCCAAGTACGACGAATACGCTTTGTTTTCCTGCGAGGTCTGCTCCCAGCTTCGCGCGCTCGCCGCTGTATCGGACAGCAGAAACGTGCCCAGTGCGCCGCTCGCGAAACGCAAAATGATGGCAGCGGTATCTTCGACCTCGAACCCGCGCCTCGCGTTCGATGAGAACGCCTGCACCGCCACGATGTCGCCGCAAAGCATACGAAGATTGTGGATCTCGTGAATCAGATTCAGCAAGATCGGGCCGCCACCCGGCGCCTTGCGCCACGGCGCATCCGTGAAATAGTGATCGGGCTTGAAGAACAACGCGCTGCCCATCACGGCAACGAGGGGACCGAGCGTCCCCTTTTCGATGATCTCTCTGGCTCGCGCCATGATCGGGCTATGCGCGCGGTGATGCCCTATGAGCACCGACGCGTCGTATCGGTCGGCGGCGGCAACGAGCGCTTCGGCCTCGTCGACGGTCGAAGCAATCGGCTTCTCCAGCAGCATCGGCAAGCCGGCTTGCATGCACAGCAGCGCGTGCGGGACGTGCAATTGATTCGGCGTGGCAAGCACGACACCATCGGGGCGGTCCTTCGAGATCAGCTCGTCGAGCGACCGGTAGTGCGGAACACCCGCGGTGGCGGCGACCTCGCCCGCCGCTGCCGAGGGATCGACGACCGCCGACAGCACGCAGGAAGTGCTTTCCCGAATCACGCGAATGTGTTCGAGACCGATGTAACCGGCGCCGGCAACGGCGATGCGTGTCTTCTCCATGTCACTCTCCGTGGTTTTCGGGGCCGGCGTGTGTCGCCCGCATCGAAATCAGATTGAATGCGAAGCCGACTCTCATAGTCTTCCGGATACTGCCAGGCCCCTGAAAAGCGTCACTCAAGCGGAACAGTCAAACGATCGATGACAGCGCGCGTCTGCGGGCGAACGCCACGCCACCACGCGAAGGCCTCGGCCGCTTGCTCGACCAGCATGCCGACGCCGTCGGCAACGCTTCGAACGCCGGCATCACGAGCGAGGCGCAGGAACGGTGTGAGCCCCTTTCCGTAGGCCAGTTCATAGGCGCCTCCAGAAGGACTGAAGACACTCGGCGGCACCGGCGGCAGTTGTCCGGTGAGACTCGCCGACGTCGCATTGACGACCAGATCGAACTGGCCCATCGATCCGAGCGCGTGATACCCGCACGCGCGCAGGAAATCGCCCGCCATGACTCGATTCACCAGCTCCTCTGCTTTCTCCACATCCCTGTTGGCAACGACGAGTTCGCCCGGCCCTGCGGCAATGAACGGCAGCAATGCGCCGCGCACCGCGCCGCCGGCTCCGAGAATCAGTACCCGCTTTCCCGCCATCGGCTGATGCAGATTCTCTTCGATATCTCTCACCAATCCAACGCCGTCGAAGTTCTCAGCGATGATACGTCCGTCCTCGAACTTCATCGCGTTGACTGCGCCCGCAAGCGTGGCCCGTTCGCTACGTTCGTCCGCCAAGGCAAACGCCTGTAGCTTGAAGGGTGCAGTCACGTTCATGCCCTTGCCGCTCGTAGCGATGAACGCTTTGACCGTATCGACAAAGGCGTCCTCGGGTTCGAGCGGACCTTCGATAGCAGCGTACGTCATCTCCTGCCCAGTCTCTTGCGCGAACAGACCGTGGATAAGCGGAGACTTGGTGTGCCCGATCGGGTTGCCGATCACCGCGTACCGGTCGCTCATTGCACGCTCCGTTTCGAGAACAATACGCCGTCGGTTTGCATGGCGTCGATCTCTGCCGCGCTGAAGCCGAGCGATTGCGCCACTTCCTCGTTGTGTTGCCCGAGGTCCGGTCCTACTTCGGCGATCGACGTATCGCAATCGGAAAAACGGAACGGCAGATTCGGCAGACGCAGTTTGCCAAGACGCGGGTGCTCCTGTTCCACCACCATGCCCCGCGCGACGATCTGCGGATCGGCCACGACTTCATCGATACGCTGAACCTTCGCGCACGGGACGTCGACGCTGTCGAGCAAGGCCAGCACTTCGGCGACAGGCCGAGATGCGACCCAGGGCTTGACGACAGCAAGGATCGCTTCGCGATTTGCATTGCGCCCGTTCAGGCTGTAAAAGCGCGTATCCGTGCCGAATCCCTCGGGTCCGCCATGACGTTCGACGAGCGCGGCGAACCGCTTCCACGAATCATCCACTTGGGCGGCAATCACGAGGTCGCCATCCGCTGCACGGAACACGCCGTACAACGTCGAGGTCGGCATATCGTGGCCAGTCTGCTCGGGAACGACGCCCTGCATGGTGTAACACTGCACTGCGTACTCGTGCATCGAAAAGAGCGTGTCGTACAGCGCCATGTCGATGTGCTGGCCGCGTCCGCTCTTGACACGACCGAGCAGCGCCGCGTTGATGGCTGCAACCGCGTGGATGCCTGTGTACATGTCGCCGAGCGAAATGCGCATGAGCGGCGGCGGCTCGCCCGGATTGCCGATCATCTGCATGATGCCGCTCTTGGCTTCTGCGATGAGACCGAAGCCTGCACGATGCGCGTCCGGCCCGGTGTGGCCATATGCGGAGATCGAGCAATAGACGAGGCCCGGATTGCGCGCTGACAGCGCAGCGTAGCCGAGACCGAGCTTGTCGAGCGCACCCGGGCGATAGTTCTCGATGAACACGTCGGCCGAATCGCAAAGACGCTCCATGAACGCCTTACCGCGCGGGTCCTTCATGTTGACGCTCACGCCGCGCTTGCCCATGTTGAGCTGCAGAAAATAGGCGCTTTGCTGATCGTCCAGAATCGTGGCGTGCTGACGTCCCGCGTCGCCGCTACCGGGGCGCTCCACCTTGATGACCTCCGCGCCGAGGGCGGCGAGACATCTGCCGACATACGGACCAGCGAGAAAGTGGCTGTAATCGACCACGCGGATACCTTCTAACGGACGGGCTTGCATCAGTTCGCTCCCGGACGGCGCGGAATCATCAGGCGATGTTCCCCGCGCTGGACGACGTGACCGTCCTGATTGATCAGTTCCGATGGCAATACGACGATGCCCCATTGCGGCTTGCTCTTGCTTGCGCGCATCGAGCCGACGCGAAACTTGACATGCAGCACGTCGTTGACCTTGATCGGCAGCAGGAAGTCCCACGTCCACCCGAGCGACATGCCCGGCAGGAACCGATAGTCACTCTGCGTCTTCAGGCCATCTGCTATCGACAAGCCGAAGAGCCCGTGCGCCACGATGGAACCGAAGTGGCTCGCGTTGGCGTAGTCCTCGTCGACGTGCACCGGGGTATGGTCGCCCGTGAGATCGGCGTAAGCCAGAATGCGCTCTTTGGTGACGGTGTAAGTTGGGCTCACGCATTCGTCGCCTTCGCGCGCGTCGTCCCAGTACTTTTCGGTGATGGTGCTCATGCTCACGCCTCCGCGCGTGGATTGATCGACAGCGCCTGCGCGACGCACGCTACCGGTTTCGCCTGAATCAGTTCGACAGCGAGTCCGTCCGGCAGGCGTAGCCAGTTGGGGCCTTGCGGCATCTCGCTGACACCGAACGCTTGCGCCGCTTGCAGGGCGGCATCGAGGTCTTCGCACATCACGCCCAGATGCGCTAGCCGGCCCTCCGGGCCTTCATAGCGAGGTTCGCTGACGAACTGCAGGCCGCCGAGCGTCCAGTACTGACGCGGCTCATCCACGGAGCCGTCCACTTCGCGCATGGTCATGCCGAGCACCTGCTCGAAGAACCGGATATGCCAGTGAATGTCCTTCACCCAGATCGCGACATGTTCGAGATAGGCTTTCGGCGCGCTCATGCTGCGGCTCCTTCCTTTTGGCGATCCTTCATCGCGCGCTCGATGCCTTTGATGCAGGCGACCAGCGTCGAGTTGACGGGCGTGGGCACGCCGAGACGTTCGCCCCAACGCACCACTGCTCCGTTGATGAAGTCGATCTCCGTGACCGATGCCTTCTCCAGGCTTTGCAGCATCGAGGTCTTGAATGCGGGCGACAGGCCCTCCGCTGCCATCTTCCAGGCGTCCTCGGCAGTTGCAATGGAAAGCGTAACGCCCGCGGCTTTCGCCGTAGCCATCGCTTCTTCGATGGCTGCAAGCGATGTGGCCTTGAGAAGGGGCTCGTCGTAGAGCTGTCCGTAGGTGAGTCCGGTGATGCCGGTAATCGCGCCGGTGGCGACGTTGATCAGCAGTTTGTCCCACATCGTGCCGAGGATGTTGTCGCTGACCGTGGTCGTCAGACCGGCGCTATTGAACGCGTCCGCGATCGCGTTGGCGCGGCTCGTCATCCGTCCGTCGAGCTCTCCGATGATCGTGAGTTTTCCGGTGACGCCGGACTGGATATGGCCGGGCGCGCGCAGCACGCCGCCAACGTATGTCTTGCCGGCAAGCACGCGCTCCCGTCCGACGATCTCGCTCAGCACGTCTTCGTGACCGAGGCCGTTTTGCAGCGATAGCACGACCGTTTCGGCTCCGACGAGATCGAGCGCCCCGCGCATCGCCGAATCGGTGTGGAACGACTTGACCAGCACGATCACCAGGTCGACCGCGCCGACTTCGGCCGGGTCCATCGTCGCGCGGACCTTGACGCGGCGGGTGCCGCGCTCGTCGTCGACTTGCAGGCCGTCGCGCGACATGGCTTCAACGTGTTCCGCGAAACGATCGACGAGCCAGGTCTCGTGGCCTCCTTCGGTGAGCGCGGAGCCGATGGCACAACCGAGTGCGCCCGCCCCGAGAAAAGCGATCTTCATTGGCGTCTCCTTGACATGGAGACGAAGATACGACCATGCGCTCATATTGGCAATGCAATGGCTTCAATAGCACCATTGTCCCCGGCAATGTGGCGGATGGCTTCGCGAAGCCGATGAACGTCACCGGGCGAATACATTCCGTCTGATCTTTTAATGACGTTCCACGTCCAAGGCCGGCGACGCCGCCCGGCGGGCTTCGCCTGACCCGGACCGCACGCGCAAGTAACACTCGACCCCGCGCCTCTATTCCTTTTCGGTCCACAAATATTCTCCCCGCCCACCGCGGAACAAATCAGCCGTGCCCGTTGTTTTCGTAGCGAACACAGACGCAACGCACGTACACGGAGACAGTCATGCACCGCGCCATCTATGTCATGGATCAGAGCTTCTTCAACCTCGGCTGCTTCTATCGCGTCGACGTGCGCAGCCGCAGCGGCCGTCTGATCGAAACGCACTACGTCGAGCTCAACCAGATCACCTGGTGCTGAAAGCGTCTGCTTCGTTCCACCGCAGGGAGACTATTCATGCCTTATTCCTATGCCCGGCTGCCCGACATCGTTTCTTACGAGAAGTGGATGCGCAAGACGTCGTCGCGCTTGCAGGTTCGCAGCGCGGCGCTCAAGCGCCTCGACGAGCAGATACTCCAGTACGGACGTAATCGCACCGCGTATCGCTTCCACGAACTCGTCAACGCCTTCGACAACTGGAAGGCGTCCATCGGACCCGGCGATGCCTGGAAAGAAAGCTTGCGCAACGATTCGGACTACTTCACGCTTCTCGACCGGCAGCTACGCGGCCAGGGCGACACCGACGCAGCCGCGGGCGCGATGGACTTCATGACGCCCGCGCTGATTAATTCGCGGCTCGGCGTACTGTACCTGTTCGGCAATATGGAGATCGAGGACGACACGTTTCAGGTGTTGCTCGACGGCGCGTTCGAAGTCACGAACGCCGGTCTCGGGCTCGCGCCCGAATCGAATGCCGCGGCATCGCGCGCCGCCGAAGTGCTCGAGAACAGTCTCGTGCAAAAGTCCGCGTCCGTCGCGCTCGAACAGGTGCAGAAGAAGATCAAGAAGCACAAGGGCCAGAAACGCGTCGATGCGAAGGAGTTGAATAACAGCACCGTGAGCCTGCCCGCGCTTGGCAGCGCCGCCCGGCGGCTCTACGACTCGATCCGCGCGAAGGTGGAAGAAGCCGCGAAAAAGCTGTGGGAGACGATACGCAACAAAGTGACGGACATTCGCAACGATCCCGGCGCGTTCGCGCTCGACACCATGCCGGGACTGTTGCGCAAGCTCGTGGACACGCTGTGCGCGAAGCTCTTCGCGAGCGTCGCGCCCTTCATCGGCGCGGGCCTCGACATTGCGAAGGGCATCGCCAATACGGTCGACAGCAGCATTACCAAGTATCGCGAATGGGTGGCCGGTCGCGATGTCGACGTGCTTGCCGGGCATCCGGGCACGATCATCGAAGCCATCCGGCGTGCGATGAAGCTCTCCATCGGCGCGGGCGTGTACGACCTGGTGAAAGGCGGCGCGAGCCTCGGCATGCAGTTCGCGAGCCAGGGCGCATCGACTATCGTCGATGTCGTCGTATCCATCGTCGAAACGCTCGCCAAGACCATCTGGAAGCTGGTGGAGATCCGACGCATCAAACGGTTCTGCGAACTGGCGCGAAAGCACTGGCAGGCGCGCATGGAGCGCGATGCGCTGCATACGCGGCCCGTTGCCTTCAACAGCTGGTACAAGGGCTACGCGGTCTCCATACCGGCGCTCTCCGTGCTCACGCTGAACTCGGGCATCTGCGGCGACAAGATGCACTTTCTCGCGATGTTCAAGGACGACGAGACGGTCATTAGCGAGGCGGCCTTCGCATCGGGCTGCCGGTACATCGACAGCCTCAAGGTGTGGGGTGCCGACTATCTGAACGACTCGGGCTTCACGTTCAAGTCGGACGACCCGATGATCCAGGGCTTGCTCAAGCTGGCGGTCAGCCACACGGAGGAACAGACCTGGGATCTGAAACTCCGCAAGGCCGTCCTCGGTTTTCTCAACGCATAACAAGGCAGGACGATGAACGCTCGCTCTGCCCTGCGATGCTCGCGTGTCTGCGCCTTGCTGGCGTGCCTTTGTGCTGCGTCGGCTGCGCATGCCGCCCATGCAACGCTCACGCCCGAAGGGCCGGTCACGCTGATTCGCGCCACGACCGTCTATCGCGTGAATGCGCCCGTTGCGCTGGAGCCGGGCGATTTGCTCGCGACAGGCCCGCAAGCAGGCGCGCAGATTCAATACGACGACGGCACCCTTGCCGCGCTTGCCGCCGATACGCGTCTCGCCGTCGATGCCACCGCGTCGACCGACTCGCTTGCGCTGCTGAGCGGCTGGACCAAGGTCACGCGAACGCACGCGTTGCCATCGAGCGCGTTGTCGATCGACACGACCGCATGGCGCGCGATGCTCTCCGACGGCTCCGCTGTCGTGCACGCGGACGCGGTCTCGGTATCGCTTTTCGTGGAAAGCGGCAGCATCGTATTGACGGTGACGGGGCGCGGAGAGCGGCCGCAGCCCGTCTCGGGCGAACGCTACGTGCAACGCGCGCCAAGCGACGCCGGCAAGCCGCTGGCGACGCAACCGCGTCCCGCGCCCGAGTTCATCGCCGCCATGCCGGCGCCGTTTCGCGATCCGCTCGGCCCGATCGTCCGACGCACGGCGGCAAAGGACGACGCGCTGGCGGACGGGCGCACGGCATCGTACGCGGACATCGGCGACTGGCTGACGGCATCGCTGCCGCTGCGCCGCACGTTCGCCGCGCGCTTCAGGCCGCTCGCGCAGGCGCGACCGTTTCGCGCGCAAGTACAGCAGCACCTGCGCGACCTGCCCGACTGGCGGCGCGTGCTGTGCCCGCCGCCAGCGCCGCCGCGCGCGCGCATCCACGCACCCATCGAAGCCATATCCGAGGAGCCATCATGAGACTGTCGCTTGCCGTCAAATTCAACCTCGTATTCCTGGCGGTCTTCATGATCGGCTTCGCATCCGCTGGTCTTGCCGCGCGAGCATTGCTGCGCCGCGCCGCGATCGATGAAACCGTGCAGAACGCGCGCGTGCTCATGGAAGCGGCGGGCGCGTCGCAGAACTACACGGCCACGCAGGTCACGCCGCTGCTTCAGACGCAGCTCAAGTACGGCTTCGTGCCGCAATCGGTGCCGGCGTTCTCCGCCGTCGAAACGCTGATGGCGCTGGAGAAGCACTTGTCCGGCTACTCGTATCGCTCGACCATGCTGAACCCGACGAACCCGCGCGACCGCCCATCCGATTGGGAAGCGGACGTCATTCGTCATCTGCACGACAAGCCGGAACTGAAGGAAATCGTCGGATTGCGCGATACGCCGTCGGGCAAGGCGCTCTATATCGCGCGCCCCAACCGCATTACCGACGCCGCCTGTATGGAATGCCACAGCGTGCCGTCGCGCGCGCCGCGAACGCTCATCGACAAATACGGTCCCGACAACGGCTTCAACTGGGCGATGCACGAAGTGATCGGCGCGGACTTCGTATCGGTGCCGATGGCTCTGCCCGTCGCGCGCAGCGATGCGTTGCTGCGCACCTTCCTCGCCTCGCTGCTCGGCGTGTTCGCGCTGCTTCTGCTCGCGCTCAACGCGATGGTGCATCTGCTCGTGACGCGCCGCATCCGTGCGCTGTCGCGTGCCGCGGATCAGGCGAGCCTCGGCGAACTCGACGACGCCACGTTCAACGAACGCGGCCGCGACGAGATCGCTTCGCTCGCGGCATCGTTCGCGCGCATGAAGACGAGCCTCGTCGAGGCATTCCGCATGATCGAGGCGTAGCGAACCATGACGGCCACCACGGAACCGCGCGTGACTTCGCTCGGCAAGTACCGCGTCGGCGAGACGCTCGGCGCGGGCGCGATGGGTATCGTCTATCGCGCGTTCGATCCGGATATCGAGCGTCACGTCGCGATCAAGACGGTTCGCCGCGAACTGCTCGCGAACGGCGAAAGGGCGAGCCTCATCGCGCGCTTTCGCAATGAAGCGCAGGCGGCGGGACGGCTCGCGCATCCGAATATCGTCGGCGTCTACGACTTCGGCCAGACCGCCGACACCGCGTACATCGTGATGGAACTCGTGAGCGGCCAGAGCCTTAAGAGCGTGCTCGAAGGCGGCCGCGTACCGGATTTCGCGACCGCACTCGACTGGTTCGCGCAACTGCTCGCGGCGCTCGGCTTCGCGCACGAACGCGGCGTCATCCATCGCGATATCAAGCCGGCCAATCTGCTGATCGACGGGCAAGGCCGGCTCAAAGTGACGGACTTCGGCATCGCGCATGTCGAGTCGTCGTCATTGACGATGGTCGGCGCCATGATCGGCACGCCGGGCTATATGTCGCCGGAGCAGTTTTCGGGCGATGTCATCGACGCGCGCTCGGATCTGTTCTCGGCGGCGGTCGTCCTGTATCAGACGTTGACCGGACAGCGCGCGTTCGCGGGCGCATCGCAGGCCGCGGTCATGCAGCAGGTCATGCACGACACGCCGCCGTTGCCGTCCGCCTGCAATCCTGCCCTGCCGCCCGCCCTCGACGCGGTGCTCATGCGCGCCCTGAGCAAGGAACGCGAGGCGCGTTATGCGACCGCAGCCGCGCTCGCCGAGGCGCTGCGCGAAGCGGCCGGCACGGCGGCGCGCCGCGACGACGATCGCACGGTGCTAGAAGCGCGGACAGCTTCACATGCGCCACCGTCACGGTGCGCTTCTCTGCCTTCGCTCACGCAGTGGCCCGACGGCACGCTTGCGCAGTTGGAAGCGTGCCTCGCCGCGCAGATCGGCCCCGTCGCGCGACTGCTCGTGCGGCGATGCGCGCAGCGTGCGGCCGACCTTGCCGCGCTCGTTACGCTGGTCGCGCCGAGCATTCCATCGGAGAAAGCGCGGGCGCAGTTCATCGCGGCATTCGCGAGCGACGCTTCGATTGCCGCTTCGCGTACCGGCCACGCGCAGAGTTCGCTTCCCCCGGAAGAAGTGCAGGCCGCGGCGCGCAAGCTCGCCGTCTATCTCGGCCCCATCGCGGTCATCCTTGCGAAACGGGAAGCGGCGCGCGTGCAAGACATCGGCGCGCTGCATGCAAGGCTCGCGGCCGCCATCTCGAATCCGCGAGACCGTGAGCTTTTCTCACGCGACGTCGGTTTGTTGTGACCCGACACCGGAAGACTGCCGCATGAACCGCAAGCCATCGCCCACCTTTACGCCGGTTCGTCTCGCGGGCTGCCGCGCGTCCGGCGCCACCGATGCGGGCCGCGTGCGCCGCGAGAATCAGGACCGCTTCGTGATCGATCCGCGCGCGCGTCTCATTGCCGTCGCGGACGGCATGGGCGGGCACGCGTTCGGCGCGCGGGCCAGCGCGCTTGCGCTGGAGCGCATCGCCGCATCGTTGGCGCTCGCGGTCGATGACATCGCGGCGATTTCGTCCGATGCATCGCGCGACGACGATCCCGACGCCACGGTGCTCGACGCATCGCTCAATGCGACCCGCGTGCTCGCGGCCGCGCTCGACGATGCAAACGCGACGCTCTACGCCATCAATCTGCGCGAGGGTATCGGCACGCATCGGTCGATGGGCACGACCGTCACCGGAATCTGGCTGCCGCGCGCCGCTTCCGTTCTCTTTGCGTTTCATGTGGGCGACAGCCGGCTGTATCGCTGCCGCGACGGCGCGCTCGCGCAACTGACGCGCGATCAGACGCTTTTGCAGCGCGCGCTCGAAACCGGCGACTTCGAGTGTCTGCCGCCGCGCAACCTGCTGTTGCAGGCGCTCGGCCCGGAGCCGTCGATCACGCCGGAAATCAGCGCGCACGCCGCGCGCCCCGGCGACCGCTTCTTGCTATGCAGCGACGGTTTGCACGGCGAAGTCTCGCATTGCGAGATCGAGCGCGTGCTCGCGCAGACGCAGCCCGAACACGCGGATGCGGCATGCCGGCGTCTCATCGAGCTCGCATGCGAGGCGGGCGGCAAGGACAACGTGACCGCGGTGATCGCTTGCGTGGATGGCGGCTAGGAAGCGCGGCCGTCTAGGGAGGCAGTGACGAAAGCGGCGGCGGGCCAAACGGGCCTCGCCGCCTTCGTGCCATCAGCCGCCCGCCCTTGCGGCGGCGCATCAGCAAGCGCAAACCATGACACATCGCATGGGGCGAGACGCGCTTTCGGCATCAGCGTGGAGAGTGCCAGTCGAACTGGCCGGCCGCATGCCGCACGCTACCGTGCGATCGACTGCGCGATTGGCGATCAGAAAGCGCGGCCGTCGAATAGCGCGGCGACGAAAGCGGCGTCGGGCAGACCGCGTACCGCACGCACACGCCCTTTGCACCCGCCAAGCGCAGCGGTGTCGGACGCATCCGAAAGCACGATCAACGCCGCGTCGAGACCCGAGAGACGCGTGTCCGGCAACAGCGTGGAAAGTGCCAGTCGAACCGGCCGGCCGCATGCCGCACGGACCACGCGACCATGTCACGGCCTGCGCGGATGGCGATCAGAAAGCGCGGTCGTCGAATAGCGCGGCGACAAAAGCGGAGTCGGCGACCCGCGTACCGCACGCACACGCCCTTTACACTCGCCCGCGCGGCGGCGGCGCACGCATCCGAAACCACGATCTACTCCGCGTCGAGACCCTAGAGACGCGCGTTCCGTACCAGCGTGGAGAGTGCCAGTCGAAGTAGTCGGCGGCATGCCCACGCAGAATGCTACCGTGCGATCGTCTGCACGAGTGGCGACTACGAAGCGCGGCCGTCGGACAGCGCAGCGGCGAAGGCGGAGTCGGCGACCCCGTACCGCACGCACACGCCTTCTCCGCCTGCCAAGCGCGGCGGCGCATCGCCTTTCTCGCACGCATCCGAAAGCGCGACCAACATCAACGTGGAAAGTGCCAGTCGAACTGGCCGGCCGCATGCCGCACAGACCACGCGACCATGTCACGGCCTGCGCGAATGGCGATCAGAAAGCGCCGCCGTCGAATAGCGCGGCGACGAAAGCGGCGTCGGGCAGACCGGCCGCCGCGCGCACATCCCCTTCGTGCCACCAGACGCACCGGCCCTTCGCTCCCGCCATCCTCGGCGGCGCTTCGCCCTCGTCGCTCGCATTCGAAAGCGCGCTCAACTCCGCGTCGAAATCGGCGAGGCGCGCGTGCGGCATCAGCGTAGTGAGCGCCAGTACGCGGCATCGGGCAAACCAGCCACCGGAATGCGGCATCCAGTCGGCACAAGCATCGGCGGCAATAGGCGCGGCGATCGTCAACGGGAAATGCCGGCCCGCGCGATCGACGCTCGGCATTAGCACGCCCGCCCACGCCACGCTGCCGAGCACCGCGCCGCCCAGCGCGAAGCACCAGAGCGGCGCGGTCAGATAAGCATCGAGCCAGGCCGGACCGAGCGCGTCGCGGCTCGCGAGCAGGCCCGCTTGCAGCATGACGTCCCACGGCTCGACAAACGATGACGGAAGACGCCGCCTCACGAAGTCGCCATTGCTGCGCAGTTTGCCGAAGCATCCGGCGGTGCCCAGCGCGCGCATCACAGCAGATCCGGACAGCGGAACTGTTCGAGCGGCGCGCGCCGGAACGGATTGACGACGCTCGCCGCATCGAGTTCCAGCACAGCCTTCCGCCCCGCAGCTTGCAGGGTCAGCGTATAACGATCCGGTTCGCGCGTCGCGTCGAGCCTGCCTGCATCGAGCAGATGCAGCAGCGCCCACGGACCGCTCGCCTGAAACGATGCGTCGCCCGAAGGCGGATCGAACTGGGCGCTCGCGCGGCCCGTGCTTTTGTTGCCCGGCCATTGGAGCAGCGCCGACTGCGCGCCATCGGCGCTGACGGCGAACTGCTGTCCGTCGACATCCAGATTCAGGCGCGCGACGGACGCATCCAGCGCGAGCGCCTTCACGCGAAAGCGCATGGCGACAGTGCGGCTGCCGTCGCCGAAAAATGCATCGCGGATCTGCGCCGCGCGCTGGAACTGCGCGAGCGCATCACGCGGCAAACCAGCCGGCGTCGCGCCCGCGCGCCATTGCCAGACCGGCTTGCTCGTATCGACGAGCGCGGCGAGGTTCTTCTGAAAGAAGTCGTCGATGAGACCGCCCGGCGCAAAGAGCCTGGCGAAATCATCGGCGGCGGCGTCGCGCGTGGACGCGCGCACGAGCGGATACCGGCCGTCGAGCGCCTTGTGGCAAAGCGGCCCGACGCCCGCGTTCCACTGCGCGACCAGACGCGCGCGCTCGCCGCCCTCGACGAGCGACGCGCCCGCCGCCGCAACCGACGCCACCACGCCCGTCAGCGGCGCGGCGCTCGTCTGGCCGGCAAGCCGCAGCTTGCCGAGCGCATCGCCGGCGGGCGCGGCTTGTCCAAGCCGGCGCGCGGCGTCGGCGGCGTCGAGATAGACGGCGGCGTCTTTCAGCGGCGCGAACGCGCGCTCCAGCGCGGCTGGATCGCCCGGCTTGCCCGCCAGCCGATGCAGCGCGTCGAAGTGGTCATCGACGGCGGTCGCCGCAGCCGCGCCGCCAAGCGTCGTTTCCCGCGCCGCCGCGACGACGAGCCGGGCGAGCGGCGAATCCGGGGCGGACAGTTCGTTGGCAATGCGCGCGCTGTCCGCGAGACTCGTAGCGGGCGTCGCGGTCATGTCGTCCAGCAGGGCGTCCCACGCGCGGATATACGCGTCGAAATAACGCTGGTCGAGCGCCGCGCGCAACGTCGCGAGGCCGTCGGCGGTTTGCGGCAGATCGTCCCGCCCGAGCACCCATGCGTCGCCCGCGACGTCGGCGAGCGCGGTGTCTCGCACGCGCCGATAAGCCGCGTAGCCCGCCCGCGTGTAGGCGCCCGCGACGCCGCCGGTCAGCGACGCCCCGCTCGCCCGTTGCAGCAGAAGCGGCGCTTTCGGCCCGGCGGCGGCGCTCGCGCTGAACGCCGCGAGACTCGCTTGGGCCAGTTCGCGATCCACGCGATTGCCCACGCGCTGCGACAGCGGCAGTTCCGTGAGACGGGCGCGCGCATCCTTGACGAGCGCGTCGTCGAGCGGCAGCGACGGATCGAAGCGCGCTTTGTCGAAGAGCGCGGCGAGATGCGTATCGAGCGCGCTTTTTTGCCCGGCATCCGCGTTGCGCGAAAGCGCGGCGAGCATGTGCGCGCGCACCGCGTTCGCGTCGTAATGATGCGGGTCGCCGAGCATAAGATAGGTGCGCAACGCGTCGTAGCGATACTCGGCTGCGCCCGGCGCGTCGTTGCCGTTGCCGTTGCCGTTGCCGCTGTCGCGCAATTCGAGCGTCAGCTTGCCGACGACGAGCGGCAGCAAGGTCTGGTCGAGCAGCCGGCGATACGTCACGCGCGCTTCCTGTCCGAGCTTGTCGCCCTGATACAGCCAGAGCCGCGTGAGCCAGGGCACCGGCTTGCCGGCATCCGCGTAACCGCCGGGCAGCGCGCGCGCCGCGTCGAGCAGGGGCAGCGCGGCGAGCGGGTCGCTGCTCGCGTTCGCATCGCGCGCCAGTTGCCGAACGTGCTCCGTCTGCCGCGCGAACTCCGCGACGAACGCGCGGTTGCGCTGATAGCTCACCGCCATGCCCGCCAGCGCGAGCGCGAGCGACACGCCGACGATCGCGAGCGCGCCGCGCCGCAGCCACGCGCGACGCCCTTCGAGCCGTGCGTTGACGCCCGCGAGGCCGGCTTCCGCGAACACCACGTCCTTCAGCAGCCGTTCGATGAAATACGCGCGGCCGGAGGCGTCGCGCGCCGAAGCGGCGTCGCGCGCTCCCCCGAGCGACTGCGCGAGCGCGCTGATCGCCCGGTCGATGGGCCTGCCGTGCTGTGTGCCGCTCGTGAAATAGACGCCGCGCAAGAGCGGCGACGCCTCAAAGCGCGTGCCGTGGAACGTATCGCCGAGAAAGCGCGCGAGTGCCGGCTCCAGTCCCGCGAACTGCTGCGGAAAGCCGTGGATGCGCGCGCGCCGCGTCGTGTCCGTTTCGCGCTGCATGCGCTCTATCACGCGTGCGCGCAGCCGCGCCCCGAGCGCATCGAACTCGGCGGGAAAGACGGCGAGCGATTGCTGCGCGCCCGCCGATGTGCCGTTTTCGTCGAGCGGGAACGTGATGCCCCACACTTGCGCGCGCTCCTTCTCGCCGAGATCGTCGAAGAACTCGGTGAAACCCGCGACGAGATCGCATTTCGTGACCACGACATAGACCGGAAAGCGCATGCCGAGCCGCTCGTTCAGTTCCTTCAGGCGGCTTCGGATGGCGCGAACGTGCGCGTCGCGGTCGGCATCGTCCTGACGGATGAGATCCGCCGCCGACAGCGTGACGATGACGCCGTTGAGCGGCCGGCGCGGCCGGTACTTGCGCAGCAGGTGCAGAAACCCGGTCCACGCGGACTGATCGGCGTGCGGGTCGCTGTCCTGCGTGGTGAAGCGGCCTGCCGTATCGAGGAGCACGGCGTCGTCCGTGAACCACCAGTCGCAATGCCGCGTTCCGCCGATCCCGCCGATGGCGTCGCCGCCCAGCTTGTCGCGCAGCGGAAAGCGCAGGCCCGAGTGCGAAAGCGCCGTGGTCTTGCCCGTGCCCGGCGCGCCGATGAACATGTACCACGGCAGCTGATAAAGCCATTGCCGGCCGTTCGCGCCTTTCATGCGCGCTTGCCGCAGCGTCGCGAGCGCCTCGTCGAACCGCTCGCGCAGGACGGCGAGTTCCCCGGTCGACGCCGGCTGCGCCTGCTCGCCGCCGCTCTCGCCTCCGACACCGCTCAGGAATCGCCGGTTTAGGTAGCGCGCCGCCGCGAGCCGCGCGCCCCATGCGACGACGCACGCCGCGGCGATCGCGGCCATCGCAATGAAACGGCTCTTCTGCGTCTCGAGCGGCGCGCGTCCGGCATACGCGAAAAGCGGCCCCTCGAACCAGACGAACAGGACAAGCGCGGCCACGCCCGCAAGCGTGATCCATTGCGGCGTTTTCATCGAGCCTGCGATCTTCTTCATCGGTGTCTCCTGATTCTCAACTGTCGATGCGCGCATCACGACGACGCGCCCGGCGCCAGCAACGTGATCTCGACGCGGCGGTTCTTCGCGCGGCCCGCGAGCGTGTCGTTGGGCGCGAGCGGTTCCGCGTCGCCGCGGCCTTCGGCGGTGAAGCGCGCGGGCGTGCCGGTGATCGCGGCGAGCATCGCCTGCACGCTCTCGGCGCGCGCCTGCGACAAGTGCCAGTTGGACGGATAGCGCGTGGACAAGAGCCGCTGATCGTCGGTGTGCCCGGTCACGACGACCTTGCCCGGCACGCTCCTGAGCGCATCCGCGATGCACGCGATCAGCGATTCGTATGCGGGGTCGAGCGTCGCGCTGCCCGATGCGAACAGGTTGTCGCCGTTGATCGTGACGATGGAGCGGTCCGCGCCCTCGCGCACGCTGACGAGCCCTTGCCGAATCTCGGGCGCGAGAAATGTCGAGAGCGACGCGGCGGCGGCGCGCATCGGCGCGGCAGCGACCACTGGCGGCGTCTGCGGCGCCGCGACGCGAATGCGGTTCATCGCGTCGAAGAGCGGGTCGGATGTCCGGTTGAGGCCGACCGCCAGCGCGACATGCGTGGCGGCGGCCACGACGCCCGCCATCGCCACGTACACCCACAGGGGCACGCGCTGCACGAGCGGCGGCCGGGCGCGCTCGACGGGCCGCCAGTGCGGCGACAGTTCGGCTTCGCATGCGCCACGCTCCGCGCGGATCATGCGCGCAAGCCGCTCGCGGACCGATTCGAGTTGATTGCGGCCGCCGTCGATCAGCCGGTAACGGCCTTCGAACCCCAGCGAAAGGATCACATACAGCAGTTCGAGCACGTCGATGTTGCGCGACGGGTCCTGCGCGAGCGTCCGCAGAATCAGGAAGAAGCGTTCGCCGCCGGACGCTTCGTTGTGAAACGTCACGAGCAGGCTGCGGCTGCCCCACACGCCGCTGCCCCACGGCGTGCCCGAAATGGCTTCGTCGATGCAGGTGCACAGGCAATAGCGCGCCGCCGCGAGCCGTTCGGTGCCGATGCCGCTTGCGCGCGCATCGCGTTCGAACTGAGGCACCATCCGGACGAGTTCCGCGCGCAGGACTTCGATATCCGCCATTGCGTGTCGCGTGCGCAAAGGCACGGCGAGTTCCAGCAGCGGACCGGCTGCGCGGACGAGCGGGTTCAGGCCCGTTGCGACGAGGAGCGCCGATGGTTCCCCGCGAGGCGCTGTCTGCAACCGATCATCCGCCGGCGCGACACGCCGGCCGCCCGGCTGTGGAATCAGGATAGTTTCGTCCGGATCGAAGCCGGCATCGGGCAAGGTTCGCGCATTCACGGTCGGTTCCTTCGAGGCATCGGAGAGGTCAGCGGCGTGCTCGTTCATGGGCGTATCGCCCAAAATTCGAGTTCGAGACCGGGAAAGTCGCCCGCGACATGCAGCGCGACACCGGCCGATCCCGCGAACTGCTTCCACAGGTCGCTGCCGCGGTCCAGTTCGAAATACGTGAAGCCCGCGTGAAACGGCAACTGGCGCGGCGCGACCGGCAATGCCCGCAAGCCGATGCCGGGCAACTGAAGATTGACGAGATCGCGAATGCGCTCGACCGGCCCGAGCTTCGCCTGCTGCGCGAAGCCGTTGAGAAGCGCGGCGGGCGCGAGATCGGCCTTGACCGCGAGCACGAAGTTCGCACTTCGAAACAGATCGCGATCCGGCACGATGGCGACGCGCAGCCCATATTTGCGCTCCTCCAACTCGATGGGCACCGCATGCGGGTCCATCACGGCGCTGAGCGCCGCGCGCAGCGCATCGGCGAGCGGCGTGAAGACGGCATCGAGCCACTCGTGCCGATAGACCGGAAACGGCGCCGGCCGCTTGCCCGGCGCGGTGAAGGTCGCCAGTTCGCCCGCCAGTTGCAGCGCATGGTGATGCAGGTCGTGCGGATGCAGGCCGGTGGTCGACGCGAGCGCCGCAAAGAGCGGCTCGGCGCGATTGAGCACTTGCAGCAGCAGGAAGTCCGCGATTTCGGCCGCGCCCGTGGCGGCGGGCTGCGCGAGGCGGGCGGCGAGCGCATCGGCGCGCTGGTGCATGAGGCCGACCAGTTCATCGACGAACGCGCACAGGCGGCGCGATACGCGATAGTCGAGGCACGGCGGAATGTAGGCCGCGTCGAGCACGATGCTGTTGTCCGCGCGGCGCTCGACAATGCGCGCGACGCCGAGCGCGCTATGCGCGTGCGCCACGTCCTGTTCGAACGCGAGGCGCAGTTGCAGCTTGCCGACTTGCACGAGCGCCGCGCCCGTTGCGCCCTCGTTGCTGTCGAGCACTTCCGTTTCCGCGATGCGATGCCGCGCGAAGCCCTCGCGCCCCGGTCCGGCCGCCGTCTCGCCGCCGAACGTCGCCTCGGGCACGCCCTGACGCGCGACAGGCAGCGCCAGCACGACAGTCAGATCGCGCGCGTCTTCGGGGACGGCGAGCGGCAGGGGCAGGTCGTCGTCGGCGGGCAGGCGAAACGGCGTGCCGTCGGGCAACACGCCCGCGCAAGACGTGAGCACGATACGGCCGAGCTTCAGTTGCTCGCCATCGACGGCCAGTTCCGAGAAGCCGTACGCGTAGGGCCGCAGCGCCGCGCAGCGCGCGTCGAGCTGGGCGCGCACATAGCGGTCGTGCTGTTGCAGATGCTGCGGCTGGAGCAGCATGCCTTCGGACCAGATCACCTTGTTGTTGGCGGACATCGTCGATCTCGCTATGCGTGTGAGGAAGCGTGCGGCGCGCGTTCGGGCGACCCGTCTGCGTGCCGCTCGTAGGCGTCGTAGAAGGCGTTGCCGCACAGCGCCGCGAGGTCGTCGGCGCTCGCGCGCATGAGTTCGCGATGCAGCGCGGCGAGGCGGTCCCACTGTTGCGCCTTGCGGCGTCCGGGCAGCCAGTCGAGCCAGCCGCGCGACGCTCTCTCGCCTGCGATGACATCGGGGTCGAAGCGGCGCAGCAGATGCTGCATGGCGGCGCGCATGCCCGCGAGCACGGCGAGCTCGTGTCGGCGGATGTCGTCGAATGCGCCTTCGAGCGCGTCATCGCCCGCGAGATAGCCCGCGCCCGCGCCGCGCAGCATGTGCGCGAGCGCGCTGTCGCCATCCGGGAAGAACTTGAGCGGGTTGTTGCCGCGCGGCACGAGCATCGTCGTATCGACGCCCATGCCGCGCTTCATCACCGAGCGCGAGAGCATGACGTTCACCGTGCCGCGTATCGCGGTGCGCAGCATCGATCCGGCGATGCGCGCGAACTCGGGAGCAGCGCGACCGCGCAGGACGCTCGCGTCGACGCTCAGGCCGTCGAGGAGCGCGGCGAGGGTGAGGTCGGCGGGCGGGTTCGCGTTGTCCCTCTCGGCGGCGGCGGATTGCACCGCGGCGTCGGCGATTGCTTGCGCGCACGGACGCGATGTTGCGACGGCGTTGGCGCTCGGGGCGGTGTCGAAGAGAGCGTTCGTGGCGGCACTCTGCGCTGCGGTAGTCAGCGGACTGCTTGCCGCCCGACTTTGCGGGCTCGCGTCGATGTTCTCGGCGCCGGCCGGGCGCGTCGCGGCAGTCCCGCTATCGGCGGCGCGCGCGGCTGCCGGCGCTCCTGCCGCAAACGCTACATCGCCGAGCGGATCGTAGTCGAGCGGAATCCCGCCGTTGAGCCCGGCAACCGGAGCCCAACCCGGCGTGTACGCGAACTGCTCGGGCGGGACGTGGTCGCTGGCGGAACCCGCAAACGGCGCGCGGCCATCGGCGCGTGCCGGCGTGCAAAGATCGGGAAGCGGGCCGCCGAGCGGATCGAATTGCGCAGCCGGCAACGGCGCCGCGAACAATACCGCTGCCCGTGCAAGCGGATCGTGGGCGAAGGCATGCGAATCGGCGATGCCGCTGCCTGCGAACGCACCCGCCGGAGCACCACCAGAGCGCAAGCGCGACTCGTCGCCCGATGCATGCCAGTGCGCGATGTCGTCGTCGGCAAGCGCAGGGCGCGCCGCGGCTTGCGTATCAGTCGCCTTTCCGGGCACCGCGCGTTCTTCGACCGTCCGCATCGCGGCCCGAGCGTCGGCAGCCGGCGAATCGCTCATCGGCGCGAGGAACGGCTCTCTAGCGAACGCACTGCCAGCAGCAGCGCACGGCTCGCGCGTACCATTGCCATCCAAGCGGTTCGCCGCAGCGTCACGAGCCGCCACGACACATTCATTAGCGGCCGCACCGAGCGCGAACGCCGGCTCGAGCCCGCGCCCATTCGCCCGATGACCGCCCGCCCCCGCGACATGCGCGTAATCGAGGACGGCTAAGGGTGCGTGGGACGCTTGCGCGTCGTCATCCAGCGACGACACCTCCAGCCGGTACGCCCCCGCTTCGATGCAATCGCCCTTCGCAAGACGCGCCGTCTGGCCGCTTGCCAGCACGCGGCCATTGAGCCGGCTCGGATTGCTGCCGAGATCCGCGAACCGCCAGCCCTCGCCCGTCCAGTCGATGCGCGCCTGCACGCGGGAGACGGTCTTTGCCGCATCAGGCAGCACCATCGTGTTGCCCGGACCGCGCCCGATGGTCCCGCCCGCTGCGTCGAGTCGGCAGACGAGCGGCGTACCCGGCGTCTGCGGCGGCTCGCCCTGGTACGTCCTGACTGCGAGCGTGATGTGCATGGCGTCTCCTGCGCGTGCATGAGTGAAGCGGCGGAAGCAGCGCTCATCGGGAACCGTCGTCGGCTTCCCGCGGATCAGCCGGCGCATCGGGCGATGCGCTCGCCGCGCCTGCCGCCGCGCCCGCGCCGCCGCAGTTGATCTGCACCGTCGCGCCGTCGATCGTGATGGGCCCCGCCGCATTGATCGCGATGCCGGACGGCCCGAGCACGATGGTGTTGCCGCCCGCCTTGAGCGTAAGCGTCGCGCCCGCTTCGATAGTCACGTTTGCACCGCCCTTGATGTCGACGTTAACACCCACCCCCAACGCAAAATTCCCTGCCGTTTTCGAATGCGTGTCGCCGCCGACTTCCAGCGAGCACTTACCGCCGATCTGCTCGCTGTGACTGCCTTTGACCGCATCGCTGCGATTGCCGCCGCAGCGCGCGAAATCGTGGCTTTCCACGATCACATGCCGCTCGTTGCCGATGCGTTCGAGCGCGTCGTGCCCCACCCACGTCTCCATGTCCCGCTCGGCGTGAAAGAACAGTTGCTCGTGATCCTTCGTATCGTCGAAGCGGATTTCGTTGAAGCCGTTGCCGCCCTTGGTCGAATTCGTCTTGATGGTCGTGCGCGCCATCTTCGAAGGAAGCGCGTAGGGCGTCGTCTGCGCGGCGTTGTAGACGCTGCCGATCACGAGCGGCTGATCCGGATCGCCCTCGATGAAATGCACGAGCACTTCCTGCCCGATGCGCGGCAGAAAGAACGCGCCGTAGCTCTTGCCGGCCCACGGCTGCGCGACGCGCACCCAGCAGCGTTGCAGCGAGTCGCGCGACGTCTGGCTGGCGAGCTGCTCCCAATGAAACTGCACTTTGATGCGGCCGTACTTGTCCGTATGAATCTCTTCGCCGGCCGGTCCGACGACGCGCGCGGTCTGCGGCCCCGCGACCGTCGCGCGGCGCGTGATGCGCTCGGGACGAAAGCCCGCGTCGCGGGGCAGCGCGCGAAACGCGCAATCGAAGACATGCGCTATGGTTGCGTTGTCCAGCGTCGATACATAGTCGTCCGAATTAATCGAATAGTCCGCCGACACGATCAGATACTCGCCATTGTGCGAAGCCAGCGGATGATCGGCGAGCCTAATGAGACCGCCCGGCCAGATGCCGCGCACCGTCGCGCGCGCGCTCACGCAGGCATTGCCCGCCTGATGCGCTTCCGCGTGCACGCGCGCGCGCCGTTCGGCGTCCTCGGCGCGCGTATAGCCGACGGCGTGTTCCTGCATCGTGTAGAGCGCGGAGTCGAACGGCTCGCTGCGTCTCGCTCGCGCAACGAGCCCTTGCTGCTCGCTCTGCGACGGCTTCTCGAAGTCGTAGTCGTTCACTTCGGCGATACCCGCCTGCACCTGCGCGCCTGCATGCCACGCATAGATCCATTCATGCTCGCGCGGCGCGGTCTTTGCCGGACGAAACGGAAGCTCACCGTAGTGCGGAATCGCTTCGTGAACGTGCGGCGAATCCGTGAGAATCAGCGTGTGTTTGCCGCCGTGATGCCGCACGTAGTAGTAGATGCCCTCGCGCTCCGCAAGCCGGCTCACGAAATCGAAGTCCGTCTCGCGGTACTGCGCGCAGTGTTCGAGGCTCGGATACGAAGCCGTGCACTTGTTCTCGAAGTCGATGTGATAGTCCCCGAGCACCTGCGCGATGATGTCCGGCGTCGTCATCTTGTAGAAGAAGCGGCAATGCGAGGCACGCGTGAGCAGCCACAGGCGCGGCCGCACCGTCGCCCGGAAGAGCGCGGGACGGTTGGGCTTCGTGCTGGCTGGCCGCGCCAGTTCGAAAGCGGTGACGATGCCATTGAATTCGCGCGTGCCGCCGCCCGGAATCTCGACGGATAGCGAGAAGTCCTGGCCGAGCAGTTTCGCGATATCGGCGTTCGAGTCGTCCGCGAGCAGTTCGATGTCCCACTGCGCGAGGCGGCCGAGTGCTTCGTGGCCGCGCATCCGGTAGAACACGAAGGCGTCGGCGCCGAGCGCGCAGGTCACGCGGGCAATGCGGTGAGTGTCGGTGAGCGTCATCACGGTCTCGTTGGTTATCTCAGGGAAGCTCGGTCTTGCGCGTGGCGGGATCGGCCACGGTGACGACGCCGCCCCAGTTGCACGGGCACACCGACACGTTGTCGAGCGACGGCGCATGAGCGATCTGCACGGTGATCGCGCCGGGCGTCCACGGCTGCGCGGTGGCGGGCACGCAGGGCGCGGGCGTCGGCGTGCCGAATGCGGCGGCGGTCGCTGCCTGCACGGCCGGATTCGCGGGCGCGTTGCACATGCCGAACGGCATGATGTTCACGAGCGGTATGTGATCCATGATGTTCGCGGCGGGCGGCCCTTCGCACAGCACGCGGTTCTTCGGCAGCACGACGAGCGTCGACGGCGCCATGCCGAACGAGCACTGAAGCGTCGCGCCCATGCTGACTTGTTGAGGCATCGCAGGCTCCTTTCCGATTCAGTCGAACGCGTAGGTGAGTTCGCCATCGCATACGCCGATCGCCACCTTCGCGACGCTGCGTCCATCGGCGAGGCGGCTCAAAAATTCGGTGCTCACGCGCGGCAGGACCGTGTTGGTCAGAATCGCGTCGATCATGCGTCCGCCGCTCTGAAGCTCGGTGCAACGGCGTGCGATCTCGCGCGTGACCGCGTCGTCATACGCGAAGCCGACGCGATACCGCGCCTCGATGCGCCGCCCGATGCGCGCGAGTTGCAGGCGGATGATCGCGTCGAGCATCGCGTCGTCGAGCGGGTAATAGGGAATCACCGTGACGCGGCCGAGCAGCGCGGGCGGAAACACGTCGACGAGCGGCGCGCGCAGCGCCTCGGCGATCTCGTCGGGCGGCGGCGCATGCTGCCGCCCCGCGCAAAGCTGCGTCATGAGTTCGGTGCCGACGTTCGTCGTGAGCAGGATCAGCGTGTTGCTGAAGTCGATCTCGCGGCCCTCGCCGTCTTCCATGCGGCCTTTGTCGAAGACCTGAAAAAAGAGCTTGTGCACGTCCGGGTGCGCTTTTTCGAACTCGTCCAGCAACACGACGCTGTATGGACGACGCCGCACCGCTTCCGTCAGCACGCCGCCCTCGCCGTAGCCGACGTAGCCAGGCGGCGAACCCTTGAGCAGCGAAACGGTATGCGCTTCCTGATACTCGCTCATGTTCACGGTGATGACGTTTTGCTCGCCGCCATAAAGCGACTCAGCGAGCGCGAGCGCCGTCTCCGTCTTGCCGACGCCCGAGGTGCCCGCGAGCATGAAGACGCCGACCGGCTTCTCCGGATTGTCGAGTCCTGCGCGCGAGGTCTGCACGCGGCGCGCGATCATCTGCATTGCGTGCTGCTGGCCGACGATGCGCCGGTTGAGCGCCGAGGCGAGGTCGAGCACGCTCCTGACTTCGTCGCGGACCATGCGGCCGACCGGGATGCCGGTCCAGTCCTGCACGACCGATGCGATGGCATGCGCGTCCACAGCGGGCAACACGAGCGGCGCTTCGCCCTGCTCGATGGCGAGCTGGCCCGTGAGTTCGCGCAAGTTCGCGAGCGCTTCCGTCGACGCTGCGCCGCGTTCATCTATCTCCGCGCGCGCCGCGAGAATCCGCGAAACGAGCGCGCGTTCCGCTTCCCAGCGCGCGGTGAGCGTACCGAGGCGCGCTTCTTCGCTGTCGAGCCTCGCGGCGATATCCGCGCTGCGTGCTCTCGACTCATCCGCCGACGCGATGCCGAGCGCCGCCTCGCGCGCCGCGATTCCGCTTTCCAGCCGCCACGCTTCGATGCGGCGCTTCGCATCGTCGATGGCGGGCGGCAGCGCCTGCTGGCTCACCGCGACGCGCGCGCACGCGGTATCGAGCAGGCTCACGGCCTTGTCGGGCAACTGCCGCGCAGGAATATAGCGATGCGACAGCTTCACGGCGGCCTCCAGCGCCTCGTCGAGCACCTGTACGCCGTGATGCTGCTCCATCTTGCGCGCGAGGCCGCGCATCATCGCGATGGCATTGGCCTCCGACGGCTCCGGCACCTTCACCGCCTGGAAGCGCCGCGTGAGCGCCGGGTCCTTCTCGATGTGCTTCTTGTATTCCACCCATGTGGTCGCAGCGATGGTGCGCAGCGTGCCGCGGGCGAGCGCGGGCTTGAGCAGATTGGCCGCGTCGCCGGTGCCGGCCGCGCCGCCCGCGCCGACGAGCGTATGCGCTTCGTCGATGAACAGGATCACGGGCGTGGCCGACGCCTGAACCTCGTCGATCACTTGCCGGAGCCGGTTCTCGAACTCGCCCTTCACGCTCGCGCCCGCTTGCAGCAAGCCGATATCGAGCGTGCGGACGATGGCGTTTCGCAGCGCGGGCGGCACCTCGCCCGCGACGATGCGCTGCGCGAAGCCCTCCACGACCGCGGTTTTGCCGACGCCCGCTTCGCCGGTCAGGATCGGGTTGTTCTGGCGGCGGCGCATCAGGATATCGATGACCTGGCGGATTTCCGCGTCGCGTCCGACGATGGGGTCGAGCTTGCCTTCGCGCGCCTGCGCGGTCAGATCGACGGTGTAGCGGTCGAGCGCCTCGTGCGCGGCGAGCGGCGTGGCGAGCGGCGCGGCGGCATCGGCGGATTCGACATGCGCCGCGTTCCCGATACTCGCTTCGGGCGAACCGTCGAGCAGCGTGTC
The DNA here is from genome assembly GCF_023630705.1 of Caballeronia sp. GAFFF1. Taxonomy (GTDB): domain Bacteria; phylum Pseudomonadota; class Gammaproteobacteria; order Burkholderiales; family Burkholderiaceae; genus Caballeronia. The sequence goes on along the minus strand of NZ_JALQEM010000040.1, from coordinate 160,039 downwards.
GAAGCGCGCCGAAAGCGCGTCGAAGCCGATCTTCTCGAACTCGCGCGAGAGCGCGAAAAGCGCATTGCGCAGGTTCGGCGTGCGCAACATGCCGATGACGAGGTGCCCGGTGCGCACGGTCGTCGCGCCGAACATCAGCGAGCCGAAGACCCAGCCGCGCTCCACCGCTTCGTCCACCTGCGCCGAGATATCCGATACCGAGCTCGCGCCGCGCGGCAGGCGGTCGAGCGCCGCGGTCAGGTCGCGGGCGAGCCGCGTTTCGTCCAGTTCGAACGCGCGCGCGAGCCGTTGCAGGTCGGAATCCGGCGCGAGCAGGATCTGATGAACCCAGTGCGCCAGTTCGACATACGGATTGCCGCGCAGCTTGCAGAACGCGGTGCCGTTCTCTATCGCGCGATACCCAACGGGATGCAGTTTGCCGAACAGGGCCTGGCGGCTGATTTCAGTCATGGAGTGTCTCCTCGATGTGGCTCGTACGCGCATTTCGCGCAATCACGACCCGATGGTTGTCATGGACCGGCGCGCCGCTCGTGAGCCACGTCGTCCAGCCAAGGCGCGCGCCGCCCTTCGGCGTGCTCGCGAGGCGAAGCGCGGGCACTTCGTCGCGCTTCAGATGCAATGCGACGTCCCAGTCGAGCGGGTCGCGCACGTAGCTCTGCACCCAGTCGCGCAGCTTGCGAAGGCTTGCGCCGCCCGGCAGGAAGCGCAGGAAATCGGCGTAGCAAAGCGGCCCGATCACGATGCGGAACTTGTGCTGGCAGTCCCATACGCGCGTGCCGGCCACGGCCGACACGCCGAGCCGCGCAACGCCCAGCCGCGCGAGCGAATCGGCGGGCAGCGCGATCCAGTGGCCGCGCCACGGCTCGATGGCGACGGGCACGCCGAAAAAGCGCGCGAGAATCAGCCGCAGGCCGCCCGCGTGGCGCGTCGGCGCGGCGAGCACGCCCGCAAAATGGCGGCGCGCGTGGTCCGGCACGGCGTCGCGGTTCTGCATGCCCGGCGCGCCGAGGCCGAACAAGCTGCCGACGTAATCCGCAATGCGGTCTTCCTGCGGACGGTCGGCGCTCACGACCGGCTGCGCGTCGGCCCACGCGCGGTAGAACAGCGAGAGCATCCGGTGATGAAAGACATCGAGAAAGCGCGCGAGCGTCGGGTCGTTCGCGTTGCGCGCGCGTTCGCGGACATACGCGGTGAGATGCGTCGGCAGCGGTCCGTTCGGGCCGAGCAGGCCGAGGAAATTCACCGCAAGGCGCCCCGGCTCGCCGCCTTCGCCCGCCGTGTAGCCGCCAAGCGTCGTCGGATGAAAAATCAGTTCGGGCTCCTGCGAGAGGCGTACCGCGTCGTCGTGAGGGCTCGCCGAACGGCCGAGGCGCGGCCGCGTGGCGTTCATCTGTTCGATGAGCCGCAGCGCCTGAAAGAAGTCGAAGCGGCGGGCGTCGCGGGTGAGCACGTCGTCGAGACTCAGAGCGTCGGGCATCGTCCGCTCCTGTGCGGCCAGCGCATGATGGAACCGCGCGCGAGCGTCGCGACGGTGGTCTCGGCGAACGAATTGATCGACACGTACTGCGCCATGAACTGCGCGAGCACCGCGCCGAGCAGGAACGCGCTCGCGCCTTCGAACGCGGCATCGTCGAAATTCAGCGTGACGGCGAGGCCACGGCCGAACACGATCGGCCCCGGCGACGGCAGGCGGCGCACGACCGGCTCCGACGACACCGAGCGCAATCCCTCGATTTGCCGCTGCGCCGCCGCGTCGTCGGCCGGGCAGTAGAGCGCGACCATTTCGCGCAGCGCCCGCGCGCCCTCTTGTGCGTCGTGATCGACCAGCGACGCATAGTTGAGCGACAGATGATCGAGCAGCCGCCACGCCGCCGGTCCTTGCGCGAACGACGGCAACGGACGGCTCGGGCCGGCGACGCAGCGCACGGCGGTGACGGGAGCTTCGGCGTCGAGCGTGAAGTCGGTCGTGCCCGCGCCGAGCGGCATGGAAAGCGGCAGATCGCGGTTCGTGCACCACGCTGTGATGCCGAGTTGCCGCATGTCGCCGTCGAGCGGGGCGCTCGCTGCATCCACGAGCGCGATGAACGCCTCGCTGCCGAGATAGCCGCTGCGCGCGCCGTCGCGCTGCTGGCGCACCGACGCGCGCCGCGCCTCGCGGCGCAGTTGGTAGAACGCGCCGCCCTCGCCCGGCGCGTCGAGGTCCTTCGCGCAGTAGAACGGCCTGAATGGCCGCTGCGCCTGTGCGCCCGAGCCGTAGCCGGTCACGTCCTCGATATGGTGGATCTCGTAGTCCATCGGCCGCGTGCGATCGACCACGACGTGGTATTCGAAGTCCGTATGCGTGAGCGCGATGCGGTCGGTGCGGCGGCGGAACAGGTTGATCGCGGGCGTGCAGTTGAGCGCGAAATGCGCTGCATCGACGGTGCGTTCCAGCGACGCATCGGCCTGATCGAGCAGGACGGCGATTTCGACTTCGCGTTCGCGGCAGTGGCGCAAAGCGTCGCGCAAGCCCGCAATCTCGACGAACAGAAAGCGCGGCGCGAAGGCGAAGTACTCCTGCAAGAGGCGGTAGCCATCGAACGATTGCTGACTGACCGGCAACAGCGCCTCGTCTTCGGCGAATCCGAGCGGGCGCAGCGCGGTCTTCGGCAGCAAGGCGAGCGTCGTATCGGCCGCGCCGTTCTTGCCCGGCTGCACGACGGCGACGCCCGTGCAACCGGCAAGCAGCCGCTCGTGAATGCGCAGCGCGAGGCCGTCCGCGCCGCGCAGATGCACTACGAGACGGTCGAGCGCGAGGCGGTCGAAGCCGAGCGTGCCTGTCGCGCGCAGCCGCAGGCGCAGCGCGGCCCTCGATGCGACCTTCGCGCTCGCCGAAGCGCCTTGCGTCACGAACTTCGCCTGCGCGATTTCGACCGGCCAAAGCGTGACCGCGTGCGCGGTGCGGAACTCGCAGCGCGTCGACGACGACGCGTCGAGCATGCTTCGCAGCACGGTATGACGCGGCACCGCGACGCCATGGGCGCTCGCCGCGAGTTGCGGGTTCGCGTGATCCGCCATTAACTGCACGACGGTCATCGAAGGCGTGGGCGCCAGATAGTGCGGATACGTCATCTCCAGCAGATGCTGCGTAAAACGCGGAAACTCGGCGTCGAGCTTCATCTGCACGCGCGCCGCGAGAAAGCTGAAGCCTTCCAGCAGCCGCTCCACATACGGGTCCGCGCATTCCAGGCCGTCGAGCGCGAGCCGGCCCGCGACCTTCGGAAACGCGGCGGCGAACTCGCCGCCCATTTCGCGCAGATGCCGCAACTCCTGGCTGTAGTACTTGAGGAATGCCGGGTTCATGCCTGCACCTCCGCGCCCGTTTCGCCGTGGACACTACGCGCGGGCGCGGCGTCCGCTATGCGCGCTTCGCCTGCTTCGAGATCCAGCTCCGTGCGCAGATACAGCCGCTCGGGATACGGCCGCGACCACATCTGCGCTTCGATCTCGAAGCAGATCACGTGGCCGCGCGCCGTGTTCTTCGCGTCGTCGATCACGGTGACGCGCACCGATTCGCGTGCGAGCCGCGGCTCGAAGGCCCACAGCGCATCGCGGATCAGCCGCTCGACCGCGCCCGGCGTGAGCGCTGCGACGTTGCATCCGGCAAGATCCGGCAGCCCATAGTTGAGGACGGACGTCGCCACGTGAGGGAAACCCGCCGTATCGATGCGGGCGGCAAGACCGCTCGCGTTCAACAGCCAGCCGATGTCGCGCCGCACGCTCTCGCGCAGCGCCCGGGACGACATCACGCGACGCTCGCGCGGTTCGGTTCGCGCGTGCGGTTCGTGATCGGTCAGGCGGTCGAGCAGCGACGGTTGCAGGCGGTCGCGCGTGGTCGGATCGGACATGGGCGGGTTCCTCTCGTCGTGGTCAGGGATGCGCGCGTTACGCGGTCTTGGCGGTCGGCAGCTTGGAGACGAGCCGCAGCGACACCGTCAGGCCTTCGAGCTGATAATGCGGACGCAGGAAGAACTTCGACGTGTAGTAGCCCGGATTGCCCTCCACTTCCTCGACGACGACCTGCGCATCCGCGAGCGGCTTGCGCGCCTTCGTGTCGTCGGACGAATGCGCAGGGTCGCCATCGACGTATTGCAGAATCCAGTTCTGCAGCCAGCGCTCCATGTCGTCGCGCTCCTTGAACGAACCGAGCTTGTCGCGCACGATGCACTTCAGATAGTGCGCAAAGCGCGAACACGCGAAGAGATACGGCAGGCGCGCGGCGAGATTGGCGTTCGCGGTGGCGTCGGCGTCTTCGTATTCGGCGGGCTTGTGCAGCGATTGCGCGCCGATGAACGCGGCGAAGTCCGAGTTCTTCTTGTGCACGAGCGGCATGAAGCCGCTTTTCGCGAGTTCCGCCTCGCGCCGGTCGCTGATCGCGATCTCGGTCGGGCACTTCATGTCGACGCCGCCATCGTCCGTCGGAAACGCATGCACGGGCAGCCCTTCCACCGCGCCGCCCGATTCCACGCCGCGAATGCGCGAGCACCAGCCGTAGGTCTTGAAAGAGCGCGTGATGTTCGCCGCCATCGCATACGATGCGTTCGCCCACACGTAATGGCTGCTGTTCGCGCCGGCGGTGTCTTCCTCGAAATCGAACGCTTCGACCGGGTCGGTCTTCGCGCCATACGGCGCTCGCGCGAGAAAGCGCGGCATGGCGAGACCGATATAGCGCGAGTCTTCCGAGTCGCGCAGCGAGCGCCATGCAGCATGCTCCGGCGTCTGAAAGATTTTCGTCAGGTCGCGCGGATTGGCAAGCTCCTGCCACGACTCCATAAGCAGCGCAGCGGGGTCCGCCCCCGCGATGAACGGCGCGTGCGCTGCCGCGGCGATTTTCGCCATTTGCGTGAGCAAATCCACGTCCGGCCCGCTGTGATCGAAGTAGTAATCCGCGACAAGCGCGCCGTACGGCTCGCCGCCGAACTGGCCGTATTCTTCCTCATAGAGCTTCTTGAAGAGCGGGCTCTGGTCCCACGCGACACCGCGATACTTCTTGAGCGTCTTGTGCAACTCGGGCTTCGAGATGTTCAGCACGCGAATCTTGAGGGACTCATCCGTCTCCGTGCTGTTCACAAGGTAGTGCAGGCCGCGCCACGCGCTCTCCACTTTCTGGAAAGCTTCGCTGTGCAGGATCAAATTGATCTGCGCCGTGAGCGCCTGATCGATCTGCGCGATGAGCGCCTCGATGGTCGCGAGGACATCGCCGGAAATGACCTGCGTGTCGCGCAGTGCCTGTTCGGCGAGCGTGCGCACCGCGTTTTCAACGGCTTCGCGGGCCCGCTCCGACTTCGGCTTGAACTCCTTTTGCAGAAGCGCGGAGAAGTCGCTCACTTCGGGCGCGGCCTGTCCGTACGCGACGTCCGTCGCGGCCTGCGGGTGGATGCTGAGATCGTTCATCGCGTCATGCTCCGTGGTTGGGCGCGTTGGTCGGGGTTGCGTCCGGGTGCGGCTCGGCGGACAACGCCCGCATGAGCGCCGGTTCTTCCAGCAGACGCGCGATGAGCGCTTCAGCACCGGTCTTGCCGTCCATGTACGTGAGGAGGTTCGCCAACTGCGTGCGCGCCTCCAGCAACTGCCGAAGCGGCTCGACCTTGCGCGCGATCGCGGCGGGCGTGAAGTCGTCCATCGACTCGAACGTCAGGTCCACGGCCACGTTGCCTTCGCCCGTCAGCGTGTAGGGCACCTGAACCGCCACGCGCGGCCTGACCGAGCGCAGGCGTTCATCGAAGTTGTCCACGTCGATTTCGAGGAACTTGCGTTCCGCGACGCTCGGCAGCGCCTCGGCCGGCTGGCCGGAGAGATCCGCGAGCACGCCCATCACGAAGGGCAGGTTCACCTTCTTCTCCGAGCCGTAGACTTCGACGTCGTATTCGATCTGCACACGCGGCGCTCGATTGCGCGCGATGAACTTCTGACTGCTTTCCTTAGCCATGATGTATTTCCTTCGGATATCTAACTAGATAACTGGGTTACTCATTCGACGCCGCCCAGATGCCTGAACTGATGCGCGCCATCCGGCGCGACGTCCTCGATGATCTCGATGAAGCTCTTGCCAACGAGCCTTCGCGCGCGCTGCAGCAGTACCGGCAGCGGGCTCGACGGCTCGTTCTCCGCGTAGTACGCGCAGATGGCATCGAGCGTGTCGATCACGTCGCTTGCGTTGGCAATGCGCGGGGCCATGGCGATCCCGGGCATGGCCGGCTCATGCGCCGCCGATCCGGAATGGCTGCCCTCTTCACTGCTGTCGGTCTCCATCGCACCGCCCCGTTGCATCACCTGTGGATCGAGCGCCGCAACGCGAGCCGCGACGAACTCGTCGATGCGGGCAAGCGGCCTTGCCAATGCGCCGAAATCCAGCGCACGCGCCGGGCCGACGCGCTCGGTCAGCAGCGACTCGATTCGCAGAAGCGAAGTCCGCGCCGACGCCAGCGCATCGCATGCGTCCTGAGCAGCCTCGGCGCCCGCGAGCGCGAATGCGGCGTCGATGGTCGCCATGCTCGGCATCTCGCAACCCTCCGCGAGCGGCAACTCGCCCGCCATCATTTCGAGGTCACGCAGTGCAAACGCGCGATGACCGCGCGGCGCGACGAACGGCACATCGCGCAACGCGCCGGCAATCCCTGCAGCATCGAGCAGCGCCGCAAGCGCATTGACTCGCGCGGTGGGGTCGCCATCGGCATCGTCGAGCTGAGGGTGGACGCTGCCCCATTGCGAATCGAGCAAGCCTTCGATCAACGCGAGGCCGCGCGCGAGTCCTTCGAAGCCGTCGCGTGAAGTGCTCGCCTGCGTGTAATGCACGGCCACCCGCAAGTCACGCGTGCGCGCAAAGAGCGTCGTCGCAAGCGAGAGCGCGAGCGCCCAGTCGGGCGGCGTCGCCGCGATCATGACGCCGCCGTATTGCGCATCGGGCTTGCCCGCCACCGCCTCTTCGAGCGCGCGAAAGTCGGCGCTGTATTCCTCGTCGTCGCCGCAGGGCGCGTGCGGCGCGATGTCGGTGAGCCAGCCAGCGATATCGGCGTGATTCATGTCGATGTCCCGATGCGTTGAAGGTTACGGCGGCGTGCTCGTACGTCACTCCGACTTGTTCTCGGGGACGTTCCACTTGCCGGTCACGACCCCGCCCTTCTTCGCGCCGTTGTTGTCTTGCGGCTGATATTCGACCTTGAACTTGGCGAAGTTCAGCGTGATGCTGTCCATGCCCTGGTCGCCGCCGCCCATGCCCACCGAGTAACTGCTGATGATCACTTCGTTGAGCGTGACCTTCATGTACTCGACCGGCTCTTTTCCGCCCGCCTTGCGCATGGTCAGCACGACCTCGGGCATGTGCTTGCCTTGACAGCAGGCTTGCGCGATGGTCGGCGAACTCTTGTCGAGATACTTGCTGAACGAAAGGTCCTGCACCGATGCCGTCCCCGTCCCGCCGCCCGTGCCGCTGTGCGTGGTTCCGGTCTGCACGCAGCCCCACGACCAGCTCAGGACTTCGATCTCTTCCTTGTGAACCGAGTCTTGTGATTCGCCCTTGATGTCGCCGAGCTTCATGAAAATGTCTACAGCCATGTCAGTCTCCAGATAATGAATGTGCGTGTTACGGCACGGTGAAATCGCGTCGTTTGAGCGCGAGAGGGGTCGATGCGTCGTCCTTGCTTCGTTTTCCTAACTACTTGCCATGCTTTCCTCCACATCGGGAAAGCATCGAATCAGGTCAAATGGCGACTTGTTCGCCGATGGTCTCCGTAAAGAGTCCCTGCATGCGTGCCGGACCGACTATGCTAGGAAAACGTGTGCGTTCGACATACGCCTTTCGCATGACCGTTCGGGCCTGGTCGAGGAGGGTCGCCATGATCTGTCTCCTATTCGTTCTTTCGAGTGCGCTTCGTTGCGCGAGCAGTGACCCGAAAACAACCGGACTCGCCGGCTTATTCCGCATAAAAAATCGAAAAAGAACTGGAATAAGCGGGCCGCTCGGGTGTTATCAATCATGAGCGCGCCGACACCAGGAGCTGCCCCGATGAACGACGACGACCTGCCCGCCGTCCTGCCGACACTGCTGCCGCGCCTGTGGCGCTTCGCGCTCAGGCTCACGCAGAACCAGCACGACGCCGAGGACCTCGTCCAGCGAGCTTGCGTGCGGGCGCTGGAGCGGCGCAATCAGTTACAGCCGGGCACGTCGACGCTGAGCTGGCTCTTCTCGATCGTCCATTCGACGTGGATGAACGAGTTGCGCTCCCGGTCGATACGCAGCCGCGGCAGCATGGACTGGCAGGACGAGGAAATCGAGTCGTTGGCCGATCCTGGCGGGCATAACCCGGAAGTCGATTTGATGCACCGCCAGGTATTCAACGCGGTCGAAGCGTTGCCCGAAGCGCAGCGCGTCGTCATGGTGCTGGTGGCGATCGAAGGTCTGAGCTATCGGGAGGCCGCCGACGTGCTGGACGTACCCATCGGCACGGTCATGAGCCGGCTTTCTCGCGCTCGGCTGACGATTGGTCAGCAATTCGGCGTGCAGGCGCCGGCTGCGGCACAGAAAGGACAAAAAGGAGAATCCTTATGATGAATGTCGACGACACACTGCTGATGGCCTATGTCGACGGGGAACTCGCGCCGGAGCAACGCGCGGAAGTCGAAGCGGCCATCGCGCATTCGGACGATCTGGCGGGCCGTGTCGCCGCGCTGCAGGCGTCCGTGCTTCCGTATCGCGCCGCATACGAACGCCGTCCGGTGCCGCCGGTGCCCGAGAGTCTGACGCGCCGCATCGACGAACTCGTCAGCGTGACCACCGCGCAAAAGCGCCGTCCTGCCCGCGCGAATGGACGCTTTCCGATGCAATGGGCAGCCGCTGCATTCGTCGCGGGCGCCATCTGCTCCGGCGTGCTGACGGGTTATCTCGGGGGCATGAATCCGCTGAAGCCGGGCGTCGATCCGTGGGTGCGCAGCGTCGCGGATTATCAGGTGCTATACGGACGCGATACCGTTGCGAACATTCGCGAAGACAAGGTGAGCACCGAGCAGGTTCTCGCGGACATTCATCAGCGCGATGGCATGCCGGTGAACGTGCCTGACTTGCGGCAGGCGGGACTGAAGTTCAAGCGCGTGCAGCGGCTCAATTATCACGACCGGCCGCTCATCCAAATGGTCTATCTGCCTGAACGCGGCGATCCGGTCGCGCTTTGCGTGATCGAAGAAGCGAAGAGCGATGAGCCCGTTCGTACCCAGCAAGTTGGCGAAATGAAGACCGTGACATGGCGCAGCAACCGCCTCGCTTACGTGCTGCTCGCGAAGGATACGTCGCTCGATTTGCAGAAGCTCGGGCAAGGCATCGCGAGCGGCAAGGTGGCGGAACTGTACGGCCAGTCTGCCGAAGACGCGCCGCAGGCCAGCCGCGCGGCGCCGTGCGACGATGCTGCGCAGAACTGTCGCCGTACGGCGACATGACGCGGACTGTGCGTCTTAGAGAATGGCGGCGGCCGCGCGCGCAGCATTGCGGCCGCGTCGATCCGGCGAACGCGTCGTGATCCTATGCGGCGATGCGAAAGCCCATGCAGACTGCGCAGACCTCGGGCAGTCCGTGCCGCCAATTAAGCTCCGACGAGACAGCCGGCTAGTCACCTCTGACGCCAACAACGGTCGCTGATCTCACCGTCGAACGCTCTCGCCACTTGTCGGGCCCGTGCGACGGACGCCAACGCCTTCTATGGTCCCCAAGCGCTTGCGCCCGCTTCAGTGCGCAAAGTCGCTCGACACGTCCCGTCCCTCCTGTTGCGGGTATAGCCCACCCCGCTAATAGCGACTGTTTCAATGCGCGCGTTGGTCCTATCTTCTGGTCGTGCGCTGAGGCGCTTTACAGTCGGATCGCGCAATTGTGCAATCGAACCGCCACGGGAGGACTGCGATGACACGCGTCATCATCGGCATCTTGTTTCTGATCGTGCTGTGCGCCGGATGCTATGTTCTGGCACACGGCGATGGTCCTATGACTTACTTTATGGACGACGATTCGCTCATGTCTCAATGCCTATGCGAAAAGGAAGCGCTGGTCGAGAATCACTCCGCGAGCCTCATTCAACTTTCCGCACATGCCTTACGCTATTCAGCGCGGCCTGCGATCGCGCAACCACGGCCAGATGCGGCGCAGCGCCCCCGGCAATCACGAAGTGCATGAACGCGTCGCCCCGTTTCCCAGGACCGCTTCCGCCGCGCAGTCCCTCGCGTCGCGCTCGTTGCAATCCATGATCGAAAGGCCACGATGGAAGCGAACATGCTAACGCCCAGCCGGAACCGGGCAGGCTCGGCACTCGAGGTGCTTATGGTCTTCCTGAAGCTCGGGCTGACGTCGTTCGGCGGACCGGTCGCGCACATCGGCTATTTCCGCCGCGAGTTCGTCGAGCGGCGCCGCTGGCTCAACGACGAGACCTTCACCGATCTCATCGGTCTCTGCCAATTTCTCCCCGGACCGGCCAGCAGCCAGGCGGGCTTCTCCATCGGCTTGCTGCGGGCGGGCTGGCTCGGCGGGATCGCAGCGTGGTGCGGATTCACGCTGCCGTCTGTCGCGCTGATGATCGGTTTCGCGATCCTTGCCCCATCGCTCGGCGGGCCGGTGGGCAGCGGCCTGATTCACGGGCTCAAGCTCGTCGCCGTTGCGGTCGTTGCGCAAGCCGTGTGGGATATGGCGCGCCGCCTGTGTCCCGATCATCGCCGGGCAGGCATTGCGCTCGCTACCATCGCAATCCTCGCCGCCCTGACCACGGTGTACGCGCAGCTTATCGTCATCGCGACGGGCGCACTGCTCGGCATCGCGCTGTGCCGCAAGGCCACGGCGGGAAGCCTCGCTGCCACGCATGAACACGCTCAAGCGTTTCGTGTGCCGCGCGCGGCTGGCGCCATCGCGCTCGCTCTGTTCTGTGTTCTCCTTTTCGGACTTCCGGTCTTGATGGCGACGGATCCGACGCACTCACTCCAGATGTTCGATGCGTTCTACCGTTCGGGCGCGCTCGTCTTCGGCGGTGGTCACGTCGTCCTTCCGCTTCTTCAGCGGGAAACCGTGGCGACGGGCTGGGTATCGTCGAACGACTTTCTCGCGGGATACGGCGCCGCGCAGGCGGTTCCGGGTCCGCTATTCACTTTCGCTGCATTTCTCGGCTGGACCATGAGCGGGACAGGCCATCACGCGTGGGGAGCGCTGCTCGCGACCGCCGGCATCTTCCTTCCCGGTCTCATGCTCGTGCTCGCAGCCTTGCCGTACTGGCAAGCGCTGCAGGCCCGGCCGTCGATGGCTGCCATGTTGTCGGGAGTCAATGCGGCCGTTGTCGGATTGCTCGCGACAGCGCTCTACTCGCCGGTCTGGATCAGCGCCGTGCGCACGGCGTCCGACTTTGCAATCGCTGTCATCGGCTTTTTCCTGTTGGTACGCTGGAAAGTTCCGCCACTCGTCGTGGTGATTGGCTGCGCGCTTGCGGGAATAGCGCAAGCCGTTCTGCATTGAAATCAGATACCGGGTTTGCTGGAAGGCTCGCAACGCGGCCGTGGTCCTTTCAAGAGGCTATGTGCCGTGCGTTCTGCTGCCCGCTGCGCGTCACTCTGACTGCTCGAACGTCGGGCCGCGTCGCAAGCGGATAGGCCCGTGACTGATCGCATCCGGATGCACCGTTTCGCTTCCTTGCGTGACGATGATGCGCCCTTCATGCGCCAGTGCCAAGGCCACCTGTCTGACCACGGGCATCAGCGCGCGCCATGCGTCTTCATCGGCAGCCAGGGCGCGCGCAACGTCTGACGGGCAGATCGAGGAAGTAGCGGCGCGCTGCCCAAGCAGTTGCAGCAGGCAATCTTCGATGTCGGATTTAGATACGCTCATCTCTGTCACGGAGTATCGGATAGTAAGCACGGCCGCAACGATGCCGCCGGATCGCACTCACTTCACGAGACCGCAGCGCATCGCCCTCGCACACGCCGCGTTCGACGTGTCGCAACGATCGAGCCCCCACAACTGGGCTGCCGGATCCGAGCCTTTATCTCATCAAAAAGACCGACACAATCCGTAATTTGGCCGCTTGCCACCAAGATACTCTCGGTCAACACTGAACTTCATTCCAAAGAGTCAGATGCCTGTCCGGTATATCGGACACAACACACTCCGGTGCCTTTCGGATGCAGTTCTGGAACCGGTCCCTCGCCCACCTTGGAATCAGGACCTGCAAATGAATTTCGTTGCTCTTCGCGGTAAAGCGGCCGCTCTCTTCGTCATCGGCACGATTGCCCTGGCGGCATGCACGAAGGTCTCCACCCCAGCCGAAAGCCCTGCGGCAACGAGTTCCTCGACCCTGCAGGCAGTCCTGCAGCGCGGGACCTTGCGCGTCGGCGACTGTCTGACGTTCGCGCCGTTCGGCTTCTACGACAAGGACGGCCAGCCGGACGGCTATGACGTCGATCTCGCGAAAGAACTGGCCCGGCAGATGGGCGTGAAGCTCGAAGTCGTGAACACGACCAGCGCCAACCGTATTCCCAACCTGCAGACGAGCAAGGTCGATGTGGTCTTTTGCAACTTCACCCGCAATCTCGAACGCGCGAAGGTCATCGAATTCACGTCGCCTTACGTCGTCGCGAGTGAAGCGCTGCTGGTCAAGAAGAGCAGCGGCATTCAGTCGGTGAAGGACATGACTAACCGCACGATCGCGACCGTAAAAGGTTCGACCAATGGCGATGAAGTGCGCTCGCTGAACATGCAGGTCAAGATTCAGGAATACGACAGTTCGCAGGCCGCTATTCTCGCCGTCAAGCAAGGGCAAGCCGACGCGATGATCGAGGACAACAACTTCCTCGCCTATCAGGCCAAGCTGGACCCCGAACTGACCGTGACCAACGAAGCGCTGGTGCCGCTGGAGTACAACGCGTTCGGCGTGAAAGCCGGCGATCAGGCGTGGCTCAACTACCTGAACCTGTTCCTCTTCAACATCAATGCGTCGAAGGTGAACGCGCAGCTTTACAAGAAGTGGTTCGGCGTCGATCCGCGCTTTCCGCTCAATCCGCAATTCTGAGCAGCGCATGATGGGATCGCCGGCCGAAGATGGACCTATTCGATAGGTCCGATACCTCCGATAGGGAGAAGGACATGAGTTATGAGTGGTTGACCCTGTGGGGCTATGTTCCAGAGTTCCTGAAAGCCGGCTGGCTGACTCTGCAAGTCACGCTGCTCGCGTTCGTCCTGTCGATCGTTCTGGGCCTCGTGGCCGCGCTGGCCAGCATGTCCCCACTCGGCGTCGTTCGTTTCCTCGCGCGGGCGTACGTCGAGATCATCCGCAACACGCCGGTGCTTCTCCAGATCTTCATCGTGTTCTTCGGCTTGCCGTCGGCGGGCATTGCGCTCGATGCGTACTGGGCAGGCGTCATCGCGCTCGGGTTGAATGTCGGCGCCTACCTGTCCGAAGTGTTTCGCGCGGGCATTCAGTCGGTGCCGCGCGGGCAACTGGAAGCTGCGGCAATCCTCGGTCTGGAGCGCGCACAAATCATGTCCGAGATCGTCCTGCCCCAGGCCGCCCGCGCCGTTTATCCGGCGATCGTCAACTATCTGATCCAGTTGCTGCTCGGCACCTCGCTGTTGTCCGCTATCGCCTTGCCCGAATTGACCGGAACAGCGACGGTCATCAACTCGCGCACGCTGCTCTACGTTCAGACGTTCGCGGTCGTGCTCGTCGCCTATCTGGTGCTGAGCAACGTGCTGTCCTGGCTTGCGAGCCGGCTCGGCGCGCGGCTGTTTCATCCACCGCTCGTCGTGCCACCGCGCGCGCGGTTCGGCGCTCTCACGTTGCGCCGCGCCAATCGCGCCTGAGCCGCGAACCGGAGCCGGATCATGTCACTCGAACTGTTGCGCACCAGTCTGTCGATCCTGCTGCAGGGTCTCGTGACGACACTGCTGCTGTCCGTCGCGGCCATCGTCGGCAGCACGCTGATCGGCCTTCTCGCCGCCGTGCTCCGAACGTTCGGGCCGTGGGCCACGGATCGTATCGCCCGGCTCTACATCGAGCTCTTTCGCGGCACGCCGGTGCTCATCACGCTGATGTTCATCTACTTCGGCGTCTCTTACTTCGGCTATGCGATCGACGTGTTCGCTGCCGGCGTCATCGGTCTGAGCGTGTATCAGGGCGCCTATATCGCCGAAGTGTTCCGCTCGGGAATCGAGGCGGTGCCGAGAGGCCAGTGGGAAGTCTCGCAGATCCTCGGACTGTCGCGCATGCAGACCTTCAGCGCCGTCGTGCTACCGCAGACCGGAAGGATCGTGCTGCCGCCGCTCGTGGGACAGTATCTGTCGCTCATCAAGGACACGTCGATCGTCAGCATGATCGGCATGTCGGAACTCATGCACGGCGGACAGGCTATTGTCGACCGGATCGGCAAGCCCGTCGAAATCTACGGGCTCGTCGCACTCATTTACTTCGTCGTGTGCTTCCCGCTTTCGCAGTGGGTGCGCCACCATGACCGCAGGAGACTCTCGTGAGCGAGCAAAGCCAGAACAAGCCCGTCATTGCGCTCACGCGCGTCAGCAAGGCATTCGGCGCGACACGCGTGCTCGACGAAATCAATATCGACGTGCGTGCGGGCGAAGTCCTCGTACTCATCGGCGCATCGGGATCGGGCAAGAGCACGGTGCTGCGCATCATGGCGGGCCTCGAAACGGCGGATTCCGGCGAAGTGTGGGTCAACGAAGTACCGCTGCACGACCCGAAACGCGCGCGCGACATTCGCGGTCACGTCGGCATGGTGTTCCAGCAATTCAATCTCTTTCCCCACAAGACCGCGCTCGGCAATGTCACGCTCGCGTTGATCAAGGCCCGCAAGATGAGTCCTGCCGACGCGCGCAGGCGCGCGATGGACGTGCTCGATCGCGTGGGGCTCGCCGAGCGCGCGGATCATTATCCGAGCCAGTTGTCCGGCGGACAGCAGCAGCGCGTCGCCATCGCCCGCGCGCTTGCCGTCGAGCCCGGCATCATGTTCTTCGATGAAGCCACCTCTGCGCTCGATCCCGAACTCGTCGGCGAAGTCACCGATGTGATGCGCGGTCTCGCACGCGATGGCATGACGATGGTCGTCGTCACGCACGAGATGGGATTCGCGCGCAAGACCGCTGATCGCGTCGTGTTCATGGACAAGGGCGTGATCGCGGAGCAAGGCGATCCCGAGCAGATTTTCGTCAATCCGTCGAACGAGCGCACCCGGCAGTTTCTGCATCGGGTGCTCGATCATTGACGCACGATGGAGCGGATGAATGGCTGTGATGGAATCGTCGCGCGCCCGGGGCGTGGATCGCGTGATTGCGATGTTCAGGCAACTGCATATTGCGCAGCGTCCCATGTCGATTCGCGAGTTGATCGAAGCGACCGGCGCTCCGCGATCGAGCATCTATGAACTCGTCGCTATCCTCGCCGAAGTCGGCTGGCTGGAGAGCACCGCCGACGGAAGCGTGTTCTTCGGACGGGAGATGCATTACTACGGCTCCGACTACGCAACGCACAACGACCTGATTAGCCGCGCGCATCAATCGATTCTCGCGCTGGTGCGCAAGCACGAGGAAACCGCGCAGTTGTGCATGCTCGAAGGTAACAAGTACACCGTCGTTCTATCCGAGAACAGCGCGCGCCCTTTCAACATCAGTTCGGACATCGGCGTGAGAGTGCCGATTCCGTGGACCGCGACCGGACGCCTTTTGCTCGGCCACATGAACGCCGACGAGATCCGCGCGTTGATTCCGCAGGAAGACTTCGTTCTCGACAACGGCGTTCGTATCGACTTCCAGGCATTCATGCGCGATGTCCAGCTCGCGCGCGACTTGGGCTACTGCTGCACCGAGGGACTCTCGAACGCGTTTCGCCTGTGCATGGCCGCGCCCGTTCGCGATCGCGCCGGAACGCCGGTCGCGGCGCTCTGCTTCATGACAGGCCGCGACACGACTCCGGACCGCCGGCAGGCCATGCTCGACGACCTTCTGCAATCGGCGCGCGCGCTCTCTCACAGATAGCGTTCAGGGGCGCGGGACGGACGCCCCCGCACTCACGCCGGCGCCTTGGTCGACCGCCTTGCGCAACGCTTCAAGGAAACGCACATAGGCCGTCGCGCCGGGATCCGGATGGCCTATGCTCCGTTCCTGCACCCACGCCGCGCGGCCCTTCTGCGACTGCATCTTCGCCGTTTCCACGACGCGTTCGCTCGCCGTGGCGATCATCGCGTCGAGGGTCTCGGCCGCGCTTGCCTGCGATGCTTCCAGCACGTCGAGGCTGGGCGCCAGCGCATCGAGCACGGTCTTGTCGCCGATCTTGCTCTTGCCGCGCTCGGTAATGCGTGACGCCACCGCCCGGCCGATGGCGAGCGCCTCGTCGCGTCCCAACGCATCCTTGCCCTGCACCGTCTTCGCGGCGGCAAGCAAGCCGCCGCCCACCAACGCCGCGAATGTCGACGGATTGGCCGTCGAAAACGCCTTTCCTGCGGCGAGCAGCACGTCGCCGAGCGTGGCCTCGTCCGGCAGCGCGCCTATCGCCTTGACCACCGCTTCCGACCCCGCGCGCACGGTGATACCCAGATCGCCGTCGCCGAGTGCCGCATCGAGGTCGCGTAGCTCGTCGGCATGAGACGGAAGCTCACTCAATGCGTGGGATAGCAGGTCCCGCATTTGACTCGTCGTAATCATTTAGGTTTCCTGATCAGGCACGCGTGCCTTCGCGAAAGAAGGGCGAATGCGCAGGAGCTGCGAGCAGCGCTTCGAGTTCATCGTCGAGCAGCATGACGGTGATCGAGGCCCCCGCCATTTCCAGGCTCGTCACGTATTCGCCGACATACGACCACGCGATCGACAGGCCATCGCCCTCTGCGATCTTCGCCGCGCGCCGATACAGCAGATACAGTTCTTCGAGCGGCGTCGCGCCCAGACCATTGACGAGCAGCGCGAGCCGCGAGCCCTTGGGTGCCGCGAGATCGTCGAGAATCTGGCGCATCAGATTCTCGGCGATGGCATCGGCCGACTGCAGCGCCCCGCGATGCGTTCCCGGTTCACCGTGAATGCCGATGCCGATCTCCATCTCGCCATCCGGCAGTGTGAAGGTGGGCTTGCCGGCCGCGGGCAGGATGGTCGGCGAAAGCCCGACTCCCATGGTGCGGCAGTTCGCATTGGCCTTCGCGCAGATGCGAGCCACTTCTTCGAGCGAATCGCCGCGTTCGGCCGCCGCGCCCGCGCACTTGAACGCGAACACCATGCCCGCGACGCCGCGCCGGTCGGACGCGCGCTCCTTTGGCGCTGATGCGACGTCATCGGTCAGCACGACGGTCTTCACTTCGATCCCTTCGGCATCCGCGAGGTCCGACGCGAGATCGAAGTTGAGCACGTCGCCGCCGTAATTGCCGTACACGTAGAGCACGCCCGCCCCGCCATTCACGCCTTTGGTGGCCTCCAGAATCTGTTCCGACGACGGCGACGAAAACACGTTGCCCACCACGACGCCGCCGCACAAGCCTTCGCCCACGTAGCCGAGAAATCCCGGCATATGGCCCGATCCGCCGCCGGTCACGATGCCTACGCGGCCTTCGCGGGGCGCATCCGCACGAACGAGCGCGCGCTTGTCCGAATTGGCCGCCTTGATCCATTTCGGATGCGCAAGCAAGAGCGCGTCGATGATCTCATCGACGAAGGTTTCCGGGTTGTTGATTATCTTCTTCATCTTCGCGTGTCTCCTTGGTTTGCCTCTCGATGTCCTGCGTTATTCGTTGACGTCGCGCGTGTCACAGCTTGCGTCGCTGGCTCAGCGCATCCAGCAGAACGGCGGCGAAGATCACCCCGCCCTGAATGAATTGCGTCCAGAACGGGTTTACGCCCAGCAGCGACAGGCCGACGTTGATGACCCCGATCAGCACCACGCCGATGAACGTGCCGACGATCGAGCCGCGCCCTCCTGCGAGCGACGTGCCACCGATGACGATGGCCGCGATGACCTGAAGTTCGAGACCGTTCGCCGCCGACGGCAGCGCGGAATTCAGCCGTCCCGCGAGCACGATGCCCGCGATCGCCGCCGTGACGCCTGCGAGCATGTACGTGAGAAACACGACGCGCCGCACCGGAATGCCCGCAAGCCGCGCGGCCTCCTGATTGCCGCCGACCGCGAACACCTGATGACCGAACGTGGTCTTGCGCAGCAATACGTGGCCGATGACGAAAACGACCAGCATCACGATCATCGGCATGGGCAGGCCCGCGATGGCCTTCGCGCCGAACACGGTGAACGCGTTCGGGAAGTCGAACTTCGTGCGGCCGTCCGAAATGGCAAGCGTGAGGCCGCGTGCCATTGCCATCGCGGCGAGCGTCACGATGAACGGCACGAGTCGCAGCCAGGAGATGGCGAAGCCGTTGATCGCACCGACCGCCGCGCCCGTCGCAAGCGCAATGAAGAGCCCGCCTATGCCGAGACCGACCGCATCCGGGCTCGATCCCGCCATGAAGGTCGCGGCGACCATGCCGCTCAGCGCGACGAGCGATCCGACCGACAGGTCGATGCCCGACGTGATGATGACGAAGGTGCCGCCGACCGCCGCGATGCCCACGACGGATACTTGCACCATGATGTTGGTGAGCGTGCTCGTCGTGAGGAATTCCGGCGACGCAATCGACAACGCGACGCAGATGATGACGAGCGCCGCGAACAATGGTCCGATGCCGCTTCTCAGTTGACGGATCACGCGGCGCGACAGCGCTTCGGTGTCCGCCCGGTTGGCTGCCGTGGATGTCATGCCCCTGCTCCTGTCGTTGCCCATTGAATCACCGTTTCGGAGTGCGCCTTGTCGCGGGCTATTTCGGTCACGATGCTGCCGCGATACATCACCAGCACGCGATCCGACATGCCGAGCAGTTCCGGCAGTTCCGAGCTGACCATGACGACCGCCGCGCCCGCGCGGGCCATCGCCACCATATGCGCGTAGATCTCGGTCTTCGCGCCCACGTCGATGCCGCGCGTGGGTTCGTCGAGCATGATGACGGCGGGATTGGTCGCAGTGGCGCGTCCGAGAATGACCTTCTGCTGGTTGCCGCCCGAGAGCGTGCCCGTGATTTGCAACACCGAGGAGGCGCGCACGCCGAAGCGCGTGCTCGCCTCCTGCGCGAGCTTGCGCTTTCTCGCGCCGCGCACGAAGCCGCCGCTCGCGAGCGCCCTGAGACTCGACAGCGCAATGTTCTCTTCGATGCTGGCATCCAGCACGAGCCCTTCGAGCTTGCGATCCTCCGACGTATAGACGAGCCCGTGACGAACGCCTTCGGTCGGCGAATGATTCGAGACCTTCCTGCCTTTCACGAAGATCTCGCCATGCGTGGCGGGCAGCGCGCCGAAGATCGTCTTCAGCAGTTCCGTGCGCCCCGCGCCCGCGATTCCCGCAATGCCGACGATCTCGCCCGCGCGCACCGTGAAGCTCGCGTTGCGCAGCAGAGGCGCGCTCGCGAGGTTGCGCACTTCGAGCACGACCTCCCCGTAATCGCGCGGCTCCCACGGATAGAACGATTCGAGATTGCGCGCGACCATCGCCTGCACGAGTTCGGCTTCGGTCCATTGCGACATGGGACGCGCGCCCACGGTCGCGCCATCGCGCATCACGACCGCGGAATCCGCCAGCTCGAATACTTCTTCGAGATGGTGCGAAATGAAGATGATGCCGAGTCCTTCTTCGCGCAAGCGCCGCACGACCGCATACAGGTTCTCGATGTCGTGACTTTGCAGTGCGGCGGTCGGCTCGTCCATCACGAGGATGCGCGCGTCGCGTGCAATGGCCTTGGCGACTTCCACGAGTTGCCGCTTGTTGAGCGGGAGATCGCCGAGGCGCATCCACGGCGCCACGTCGTCGAGCCCCACGCGCGCGAGCGCCTCGCGCGCCATCGCATGGGCCTCGCGCTGCCTCACGAAGCCTTTGGTCGCTGGCATGCGGCCGAGAAACAGGTTCTCCGCGACCGTCATGTCGTTGATGAGCGAAAGCTCCTGATAAATGACGGCAACACCGGCGTCGATCGCGGCGTTCGTGCCGCGCGCAAGCGGCTTGCCGTCGATCTCGATGTCGCCTTCGTCCGGCTCGTAAGCGCCCGAAAGCGTCTTCACGAGCGACGACTTGCCCGCGCCGTTCTCGCCGACGATCGCCATCACATGTCCCGCCTGCAATTCGAGACTCACGCCGCGCAGCGCCTTCACGCCGGGAAAGCTCTTGACGATGCCCTGCATGCGCAGAAGCGGCGCCTTCGTGCTCGAAGGCGCGCGCGTGCGCGGTTCCGTTTCGACTGTCATGTTCGCATTCCGCTCGCGGCCGCGCGCCCTGAAGCACGCGCGGCCGCCGGTTGGCCTTACTGCTTCACTTCTTCGGACCACAGGCCGTACTGCTTGACCGCGTCCGAGCCGATGTTCGACTTGTCGATGAGCATGGTCGGCCACGCATAATTCGCGGGGACGTCCTTCTTCGCGTTGAAGTCCGCGATGAACTGCAACGACTTTGCCGCCATCTTGATGGGGTTCTGCGAGATGGTCGCGTCCTGCTTGCCCGCGCGGATCGCGGAGAGGGCCTGTGCGGTTCCGTCCGCGCCGATCACCATGATGTGCGCCTTATCGTCGAGCGGCTTGTAGCGCCCCGCGTTGTCGATGGCTTTTTCCGCGCCCACGGTGTTGTCGTCGTTGGCGCCGAATACCGCGTCGATCTGCGGATACTTCTGCAGGATGTTGGTCATCGCGTTAAGCGACTTTTCCTGGTCGAATGCGCCTTCCTGGCGAGCCACGACCTTGATGTCCGGATACTTCGCGATCTCGTCGCTGAAGCCCTTCTCGCGATCGGTCGCCGCCGTGGTGCCGACGAGACCGATCAGGTCGACGACGTTGCCCTTCTCCGAGCCGTATCGCTTCTTGAGCTGCTCCGCGATCCACTTCGCCGCCGTCTGGCCGAGCGCGACGTTGTCCGACGCGACGAAGGACGTCACCTTGCCGCCATCCGATCCGCGATCGAGCGTGAAGACGGGAATGTTCATCTGGTTCGCCTTCTCGACGGCCGGGATGATCGCCTTCGAATCGATCGGATTGAGCACGAGCGCCGTCACGCCCTGACTCAGCAGATTGAGCGCATCGTTCACTTGCTGCTGCGCATCGCCGTTCGCGTTGGTCTGCACGAGGTCGAAGTTCTGATCCTTCGCGCCGCGCTCGACGCCGGCCTTGAGGCCCACGAAGAACGCGTTGTTCAACGTCGCGATCGAAAAGCCGATTTTGGGCTTGGCGCCGCTCGCGGCGGCCGCCGCCGGCGCGCTTGCCGGTGCGCTTGCGGGTGCACTCGCCGGCGCGCTCGCGCTTTCGCTGGCGCTCTTGGCGGCACTGCTGCCCGACGATGTGTTTTCGCTCTTGTTGCATCCCGCGAGCGCGGCGGCGCAAAGCAGCAGCGCCCCGGTGGATTTGCCGAACGTTCCCCAACTATCGAATCGTGCAGAACTCCAGGCCATCACTGTCTCCTTTGTATGAGTTGTTCAATGCAGTTTGCTTCAGGTCGTGTCGCGGGGTTTCAATCGTCCTTGCTGCGCTTGCCGTACGTCTTGAATCGTTCCAGCACGTCGTCCATCTGCTCGTGGCTCAAGATAGGCGGCGTGCCCAGTTGCAACGCGAGCAGATATTGCCTCGCGAGCACTTCCACTTCATGCGCGAGCCACACGGCGCGCGCGAGATTCGCGCCGAGCGCGACGACACCGTGATGCGCGAGCAGACACGCGCGTCTTCCTTCCAGTGCGGCGAGCGCGTGGTCCGATAGCGCCTGCGTGCCGAAAAGCGCATACGGCGCGCAGCGTATCGACGCGCCGCCCGCTGCCGCCACCATGTAGTGAACCGCCGGGATATCGCGGCCGTGAATGGCGAGCGCCGTTGCCGCCGTCGAGTGCGTGTGCACCACCGCATGCATGTCCGGGCGCGCACGCAGCAGGTCGCGATGAATGCGCCATTCCGATGAAGGCCGTTGCAAGCGAAGCACGTCATCGTCGTCGCGCACGTCGAGCGGCAGATACACGATGCTCGCGGCGTCCAGCTCGCGTGCCGCAATGCCGCTCGGTGTGATCAGCAAGCCGTCGCGCAGACGCGCGCTGACATTGCCCGACGTGCCCTGGTTGATGCCGAGGCGTTCCATTTCGAGCGCCGTCTCCACGATGCCCCGGCGCAGCGTGCCCTCATCCGTCGCGTTCATGCCGCGTTGCCTTCGGCGGCAAAGAGGTTCCTGAGCGAACGCTCGAACGGCGCTTCCACGATGCCCCGTTCCGTGATGAAGCCGGTGACGAGGGCGTGCGGCGTCACATCGAATGCGGGATTGCGCGCCTTGATGTTGTCAGGCGCGATCCGCTGCCCGGCGAGATGCGTGACCTCGGTTCCCGAGCGCTCCTCGATCTCGATGCGCTCGCCCGTCGCCGTCGAGAAATCCAGCGTCGAAGAAGGACACGCGACATAGAACGGTATGCCGTAATGGCGCGCGGCGATCGCGAGCCCCAGCGTGCCGATCTTGTTCGCGAAGTCGCCGTTCGCGGCCACGCGGTCCGTCCCGACGATCACGAGATTCACCAGACCCTGCGACATGATTGAAGCCGCCGCGCCATCCATGATGAGCGTCACGTCGACGCCCGCCTGTTGCAACTCGAACGCCGTGAGGCGGGCGCCTTGCAGCAAGGGCCGGGTTTCATCGGCAAAGACGTTGAATGCGACGCCCGCGCGATGCGCCGCGTAAATCGGCGCCGTCGCCGTTCCGAGACCGGTTGTCGCGAGCGCGCCTGCATTGCAGTGCGTGAGCACGCCGCTGCCCGGCCGGATGAGGGACATGCCATGCACGCCGATGCCTTCGCATAGCGCGATGTCTTCCTCGTGGATGCGCTTCGCTTCGTCGACGAGCACGTCGTAGAGCGCCGCGCCATCCTGCGCGTCGCATTCGCGCGCGCGCCGCACCATGCGCCTCAGGCTCCAGCTCAGATTGACAGCCGTGGGACGCGCGCTGTCGAGCCACGCGGCGCGCCGTTCCAGTTCCGCCCGGAACCGCGCCACGGGCAACGCGCGCGCATCCTGCATCGCGACGCATAGCCCATATGCCGCCGCCACGCCGATGGCAGGCGCGCCGCGCACGCGCAGTTCGTGGATGGCACGCCACACGGCGGCGGCATCGGCGACATGCTCCACGACGATCTCGTGCGGCAGGCGCGTCTGGTTCAGCAGCAGCAGTTTGCCGTCACGCCACTCGATGGTGGGCGCGAGCGCAGGAAACAAGGGCTGCGAATTCATTCATGCTCCAGTCAGCGTTGTTCGACGGCCTCGCGCTGCATGTCGCGCGCGAGCAGGGTGACATCTTCGATGCCGGTCAGAGCGGCGCGCTGCACGAGCAGCGCTTCGGCGCAGCGCAGGCAGCGCACTTCGATCTGCGCGCGCACTTCGGCGTCGGGAATGCGCGTGATTTCCGCAACTTTCGCCATGCCGACGATGCGCCGGATCATCTTGCAGCCCGCGAAGCCCAGCGTGTCCGCCAGAAGCCGCCGCATGAAGTGCGCGCGGTATGCCTCGGCCGCGCGGCTATCCGCCGATCCGCCGATAAAGGGCCGGCCGCTTCGGCTTTCGTGATCGCGCCAGAGCGCGAGGAACTTCGCGCTGAAGCCGTTCCAGATGCGCGCCGTCTGGTCGAGAAGCCATTCCTGATACGCGCCGGGTTCACCGCCATCGAGGCGGCCGTGATAATCGCGCGAGAAGTAAGCGAGCAGCAGGTTCGCGATCAGCGCGCCGATGTCGAAGCCCATCGGCCCGTAGAAGGCGAATTCCGGGTCGATGACATAGGTCTCGCGTTCATTGACCATGATCGAGCCGGTGTGCAGATCGCCATGCAGCAGCGTTTCCGCATGATTCATGAAGGCCCATTTCATGTCGGCGGCGGCCAGGCGCAACGCATCGTCGGTGCGCAGGCGCTCCAGCGCGGACTTCGGCAACGCCGCGCTGTAGACGTTGGACGGATGGTCTTCGAACGGAAACGTGAAGACGAGATCTTCGGTGATCTTGCACAACTCCGCGTTCACGGCGGCGCCCACGGCCTGCTTCTTGATGTCGGGCGCGAGATAGAGATCGGAGCCGAAGAAAAGCGTCTGCGCGAGATACGTCGACAGATGCTCGGCCATGAGCGGATACCTCACGCCGTCCATGAGCCCGTGCCGCAAAATGCGATGCGACGAGAGATGCTGCATGACCATCAGGAAGCGCTTGCCGTCGGCGTGAAAGACCTGCGGCACATGCTGCGGACACAACGCGCCGAAGCGCCGCAACGCCGCGACCTCATGGTCCATGCGCTGGCAGGACAGCGGCCAGTTCTTGCCGACGAGCCGCAGAAACGGCGGCGCCTGCTTCACGACGACGCTGCGCTCGCGCGCCTTCGCATTGGTCACGAAGTACACGAAGTTGAGATTGCCGTCCCCCACTTCGACGATCTCGAGATCATCGGGATCGCCCAGCCGCGCGCGCACTTCGGGGATGCCGCCGAGGTAATCGGCAAGTGCGGCTGCGGTAAATGCTTCGAACTCCATCGGTGTCTCCTCCGATGTGTTGAGCGCGCGAGTCAGCGGAACGCTTCAGCGACGTTTGCGCACCAGGTCGAACTTGAAGATGCTCGTGTTGTAGTAGTCGTTGCTATAGCAAAGCGGCTCGCCGCTCTGATCGAAATCTACTTCGTCCAGCAGCAGAAACAGGCCGAAGCCATCGCCCAGTTCCGGCAGATCGCGCGGCGTGAGGATGGTCGGCTGTATCGACGTATGCGTGTGGGACAAACGGCGCCCGGTACGCGCGAACATGCCGAACAGCGATTCACCCAGCTCCCCGTCCGCGGCATCGAACAACGTCTTCGGAATGGTGTCGATGCAGTACGCGGCAATGGCGTCGTCCGCGCGGCGCACGCGCTCGATGCGTACGCATTCGTCGCCTGCCTCGATACCCAGCTTTTCCGCAAGACTCTCCGATGCCCCGACGATGTCCATGCGGATGCGGCTCGTCGACGGCACCGCACCGACACTTTTGATCATGTCGGTCACGGACATCAGATCATCCAGCCCGCCTTGCAGCTTGAGCGAAATTTGTCTGATGAACGTCCCCCTGCCTTGCACGCGTTCGAGCAGTCCATGCGAGATCATTTGCGCGACTGCTTCGCGCAGACTCGAACGCCCCACGCCGAGCAACTCGCATAGCTCGATTTCCGTCGGAATCTGGTCGCCGGGCTTGAGCTTGCGCTCGCGGATCATCGTGAGAAGCGACTCCTGTATCTTGTCGCTCATCGAACGCTCGACGCTTAAACGCATGGGGCTCCCGCAGGTGTCATGAGGTCAAATATACATCAGACGTCTGATGTTCTTGTCGGGATTTTCCCTTAGCCGCATGCGTTCGTCTACTTGAGCGACATTCCGCGCCTGCAGCATTTTTAGTAACGCAATCCCGCCAGCGCTGGCGCATGCGCTCGTCGCATTGCAATAACGCTTATCGCGTCGCAGGAAAAAAGTGCGGTGCAACGCACCCGGCATGGGACACCGGCCAATGCTTGCGTGTGTAGAATGAGCCGTCCTGAAGTACGGCTCCGCATGCGCCATGAACGAGCGCCCGGAAAGAGAGCCGATCGAAAGGCAACCCCAAGGAGACGGCAATGTGGTTTGTCGGCAAGAGCGAACTGCTTTCACTCATCCAGCGCAATTGCCTCGACGAGGTAATGCCCGCGTTCAGCGATCACCGGACGCTGCGCAAGAACACCATCGTGTATCGCCCCGATGAGTCGAGCGAGCACGTCTATCTGCTCAAGAGCGGCAGCGTCAGGCTATACCGGCTGACCGAGGACGGTCAGGAGATCACACTGGCGTTCGTGAAGGCCGGCATGATTTTCGGCGATGGCGACGTGCTGAATCAGGCGAACTATTCGCATCACGCACAGACGCTCGCGCCGAGCATGGTCTGCTTTATCCGCAAGCAGGATTTCAAGGACCTGCTCGCGCGCTACGACGTCATCAACCAGTTCGTGCTGCGCAACCACTATCTACGCTGGCAGGAAGCGCAGCAGTTGATCGAGAATCTTTCGCTGCATGACGTGCGCAAGCGGCTCACCAACATCCTCGTGATGTTCTCGGGACAAGTGGGCATCGCCTGCGATTACGCCGAACAGGGCGATGCGATTCTCATCGACTTGCCGATTGCGCAGGACAAGCTCGCGGAATTCATCGGCACGTCGCGCGAATCGGTGAACCGGCATATCAGCGATCTCAAGGCCGAAGGTCTGGTCGACATGCGCGAACGCAAGATCGTGCTGACGCCCGCGTTCGTCTCGCGCTTCATCGGCAGAACACACGCGCTCGCGACGGCTTAGGCGATATTCGCGAGCGCCCGCTTGACGGCGGCCACGCCGCTTTGCGGACTCGAAAGCACCGGCACGGCCAGCGAGCCGAGCGCGGGCACGAGGCGTGCCATCGACACTTGCGCCAGCACGATCACGTCGACCCGATCGGCCAGTTCGATGATCGCGCGTTTCAAGATGTCGTCGTGCCGGCCCGCGTCCCCCGCGAGCAGCGCCTCAAATGCGCCTTGCGCGATGCATTCGGTCACGTCGACCCGCCGTCCATGCTCCGCCGCCTTGCTTCGAATGAGACGGACAGTGGGTTCGAGCGTGGTCGACACCGTCGCGACGACGCCGACACGCGCGCCGAGCGCGCTCGCTTCTTCCGCCATCGACTCATCCACTTTGACAATGGGCGTGCGAATGAGGCCGCGAAGCAGATCCGCCGCTTCGCCGACCGACGAGCATGCGTTCAGAATGATGTCCGCGCCCATGCCCTGCGCGCTCGACATGTACGCATAGAGACGCGCGGTCACTTCGGGAGTCAGGCGTCCTGCCGCGCGCACATCGGCAAGCAGGCTGTCGTCCACGATGTTGATGACGCGATTGCCCGGCAACTGCTCTGCGAACTGCGCCTTGAGAGGCTCGACGGTAACGGGTCCGGTATGCACTACGACGATCTTTGCCATGCTTCGCTCTAACGTTTGAATGAGTGAATGTCAGGCAGTGGCAAGCGCCATCACCTTCTCTTGAGTGGCTTCCTCGCGGCGCAATTCGCCGCTGATGCGCCCTTCGCGCACGGTCAGAATGCGATCGCTCACGGCGAGAACCTCCAGCAGGTCCGACGAAATCACGATCACGCCGATGCCCTGCGACGCGAGCCGCGCAATGAGGGCGTGCACTTCCGCCTTGGCGCCGATATCGATGCCGCGCGTGGGCTCATCGACGATCAGCACCCTGGGCTGGCGCGCGACCCACTTCGCAATGACGATCTTCTGTTGATTACCGCCGCTCAGGTTCACCACTTTCTGCTCGACGCCCGGCGTCTTGATGCCGAGCATACGCACGTACTCCGCGCAACTGGACCGCTCGCGCGCGTGCTGCACGAACTGGAACGGCGAATAGCGCGAGAGATGCGTGAGGCTGAAGTTCTCGCGCACGCTCATGCCAAGCACGAGGCCTTGCGCCTTGCGGTCCTCGGTGACGAAGCCGATGCCCGCGCGAATCGCATCATGCGGGTTGCGTATCGCGACCGGCTCGCCCTCCATCAGGATCGAGCCGGTCGACGGACGCATGCCGAAGATCATCTCCATGATCTCAGTGCGTCCCGAGCCGACGAGCCCCGCGATGCCGAGCACTTCGCCGCGATGCAGTGTGAAACTAATATCGCGTATGCGCGCATCGGCGGACTTGCTCTGCTTGAGCGAAAGATCGCGCACTTCGAGCACAGGATGGCCGGTCGCGTGCGATTGCGGCTCCCCATAGAGTTCGCTCAACTCGCGGTCGACCATCTGACGCACGAGCGTTTCACGCGTCACGCGCTCGATCGGCATGGTGCTGACCGTGCGGCCGTCGCGCAGCACGGTCACGCGATCCGCGAGTTCGAAGACCTCTTCGAGCCGATGCGAGATGTAGACGACAGCAATGCCCCGCTCGCGCAACCGTTTGACGAGTCCTACCAGCACGCTGGTCTCGTGATGACTGAGCGATGCGGTCGGCTCGTCCATGACGATGACCTTCGACTGCGCGGACAGCGCCTTCGCGATTTCGATCATCTGCCGCTGCCCGACGCTCAGTTCGCTCACGCGCGTCGCCGGATCGACGTCCATGTCGATCATCTGCAGCACCTCGCGCGCTTCGCGATGCATGCGCGCGCGATCGATGAAGCCGAAGCGCGTGAGCGGCTCCTTCGCCAGAAAGATGTTCTCGCCGACCGTCAGATTTTCGACGACCGCCAGCTCCTGATAGATGGTGTTGATGCCGAGCGCGCGCGCATGATTGCTGTTGGCGATCGTCACTTCGCGACCTTCGACGAGGATGACGCCGCCGGGATCGGGCGCATACACACCTGTCAGCACCTTCATGAGCGTGCTCTTGCCTGCGCCGTTTTCGCCGGCGAGCGCGAGCACTTCGCCCCTGTAGATTGCGAGGTCGACGTGATCGAGCGCCTTCACGCCGGGAAACGTTCTGGAGATGCCGCGCATCTCCAGAAAGGGCTTCGTACGGTCGCCGGCGGGCGTCATTTGGTGTAGCTGCCGATGTTTTCCTTCGTCACCACCGTGACGCCCGTGTCGATGTCCTTCTCCTGCGTTTCCTTGCCCTGGATCTGCGCGACGAGATGCTGAACCGCGAGCGAACCCATCGTCACCGGACGCTGCACCATGATGCCCTGAATGTAGCCATCTCTCAGGCCCTTGAGCGTATCCGGGAGGTCGTCGAAGGCGAGCACTTCGAGCTTGCCTTTCATCGCGCCGAATTCCTTCGTATTGAGCACCTTCGCCACCGCCGGGCCGCCGACCTGACTCACGCCGAAGATGCCGTTCAGATTCGGATGCGCGCGCAGCGTCGTCTCCACGACCGACACGCCACGCGCAAGGTCGTCGTCCGTGCCCTGCGTCTCGACGATCTTGATACCGGGGTACTTCGCGAGACCCTTCTTGATGCCGGCGATGCGCTCGTTGAGATTCACCGCGCCGAGCTGGCCCGTCACGATCGCGACCTCGCCCTTGCCGTTCAACGCACGGCCCATCGTGTCGGCCATCGTCTCGCCTGCCTGCACGTTGTTCGTGCCGATGTACATCGAGCGGCCGCTCTTCGGCGAATCCGAATCGTAGGTCAACACCTTAACGCCGCTTTGCGCGGCCCGCTTGATGACGCCTTCCACCGACTTGGGCTCGTTCACGGAAATGGCGATGCCATCGACGTGACGCGAGATGAGGTCTTCGATGATCTGCACTTGCGTCGAGCCCTGCGTGTTTTGCGGCACGACCCATTGATACTTGACGCCGGCCTTGTCCGCGGCGGACTGCGCGCCCTTGTTGCAGTCGTCGAAGAACGGCACCGCGACCTTGGGAATCACGGCGACCGATATGTCCTTCCCTTCTTTTGCGTGCGCAGCGCTGCCGAGCGTGGCGCAAAGCGCGAGCGTCAAGCCCGCGATGATCCTTGGCGTGGTCTTCATGCTTCGTCTCCCGTTCTGGTTTCTGTCGATCAGGCTCGAATCAGGGCCCTTTGCGGCGCACGCGCCATATGTCGATGCTCACCGCAATCAGGATCACGCAGCCGGTAATGGCCTGCTGCGCATAGGTATCAATGTTGAGGAGCACCACGCCGTTGGTGATGATCCCGGCGAGCGCCGCGCCGATGATTGCGCCTTCGACGCTGCCGGCGCCGCCCGAAAGACTCGCGCCGCCGATGGCCGCCGCCGCGATTACATCCAGTTCCGCCCCGAACCCCGACGCCGGCTCCGCCGACACGAAGCGCGAGAACGCGATGACGCCCGCCATCGACGCGATCAGTCCGGACAGCACGTACACCGCGAATTTCACGCGGGCGGTGCGCACGCCGGACAACCGCGCGGCCACTTCGTTGCCGCCCGTCGCGTAGACGTGACGGCCGAAGCGCGTCTGACGCATGACGACGGAGAATACGCCGGTCATGGCGAGCAGGATGACGACCGGAAACGGCACGAAGCCGATATACCCCTGTCCGATGAACGTGAAGGCATCCGGCACGTCCGGCGTGACCGGCACGCCCTTGGTGATGATGTACATGAGCCCTCGCCCGATCGACAAGGTGCCGAGCGTCGCGATGAAGGGCGGCAACTGTATCCACGTGATCATCAGGCCGTTGAAGCCGCCGACGATCACGCCGACCGCGAGCCCCGACAGAATTGCGGCGAGCGCCGTCATGCCGTGCTGGAAGGCGAGCGCCGTCACGAGCGACGACAGGCCCATGACGGAGCCGACAGAGAGATCGATGCCGCCCGTGATGATGACGAGCATCATGCCGATGGACATGAGCGCCACGAGCGAGAACGAGCGGAACACGCCCATCAGGTTGTTGGTGGTGAGAAAGTACGGCGAGAACGCGCTGATCAGGATTCCGACCAGCAACACCACGGAGAGTACATTCAGCTCGCGGATGCGCAGACAGGCACGCAGCAGTGCCACGCCGCGAGATGACTGCTGCGGCTTGTCCGACGCTTTGTTCGACGATAGTGCGCTCACCGATCGCTCCTCCGTTCAGGCTGAGGCCGATCATAGGCGCGATGCAAACGGCAAATCTGTGACGCGCGTCATAGTCGGGCATCGGGGATGACCCGTAGAACAACTCGCGCGCCGCTATGACGCGCGTCACAGAAATGGAACGCTAAGAAGGGCTACGATGCGCGGACACACTTATCGATTTCAAAGGAGCGCAGCATGACGAAGCGAGTGATTGTGACCGGCGGTAGCGGCCTGGCCGGCAAGTGGGTGGTGGAAGATCTGGTCGCGCACGGTTACGAAGTGCTGAACGTGGACCGCGTGCCCATGGCGAGGGGCACCGCTCGCACGCTCATCACCGACATCACCGACGCGGGGCAGGTCTTCAACGCGCTCGCATCCACGACGACGCCGAAGGAGTTCGACGATGACATCGAGCCGAAGCCGATCGACGCCATCGTGCATTTCGCGGCAATTCCGCGCATTCTGGTCACGACCGACAATGAAGTCTTTCGCATCAACGTCATGGGCACCTACAACGTGCTCGATGCGGCGTCGAAACTCGGCATCAAGAAGGTGATCGTCGCATCGAGCGAGACGACATACGGCGTGGTGTTCGCGCACCGGCATCGCGACCCGGTGTATTTCCCGCTGGACGAAGAGTATCCCGTGGATCCGATGGACAGCTATGCCACCTCGAAGGTCATCAACGAAGTCACGGCGAAAGCGTTTCACGCCCGCACGGGCGCGGATATCTACTGCTTTCGCATCGGCAACGTGCTCGATCCCGCCGATTACCAGAAATTCCCGGCGTGGCTCGAAAACCCCGCGTTGAGAAAGCGCATCGCGTGGAGTTACATCGACGGACGCGACCTCGCGACGGCAGCGCGCCTCGCCATCGAGAAGGACGGTCTGGGGTTCCAGGTGATGAACGTCGCCGCCGACGACGTCTCGTCCGATCTGCCCACCGCTGAATTGCTGAAGCGCTTCTATCCAAACGTGCCGGTGAAGAAGCAGTTGGCGGAATCCGAAACCCTGCTCAGCAACGAGAAGCTCAAGCGCTTGCTCGGCTGGCAACAGGCCTACAAGTGGCGCGAGCAGGTGGCGAAGTAAAGCGCGCGCGGAGGAGCGGAGCGCGGGTGATTGCCTTGCGCTCCGCAGCCTCGGGGTTGCTTGTTTCGGATAGCGCTGGCATTCGTTCAGCGCGATGCAGCCCTTGTCGATTCAGTCCGGATGCTCATTGAATAGGCCGGAACGCATTTCCTCGCCTGACTCGGCCGTTCCGGCGCATATGCCATTCATCCAGCGAAACGCGGCTCGGGAAGACCTCGCACGCCGAGTCCGGTCACAGCGAACAATCCGCCTTTGTCCTGCTCTTTCTGCGGAATGCCCCACATGGGCCGGCCCATGGTCGATACGTAGAGCGTGTCGAGGTTCGGACCGCCGAACATCACGCTCGTCAGATTGCGCACCGGAAACGGCACCACGCGATCGAGCTTTCCATCCGGCGAGAAGCGCAGGATGCGTCCTCCGAACACCAGCGCCGACCAGATATATCCCTCCTCGTCGACAGTCGCGCCATCGAAGGTTCCCGCCATGTTCCGCGCCGATGCGAAAAGCCGCTTGTTCGAAATGCCGCCCGTTTCGATATCGTAGTCGTAGGCGTACATTTCCTTGCTGTAGGTATCCGTGAAATAGAACGTGCGATTATCGGGACTCCAGCACGGACCGTTCGAACAGGTGATTCCGCTGTCGAGCCGCGTCACCCGCCCGTCGGCATCGAGCCGGTACAACGCGCCGCTGCGCGTCGAACGCTGGCCGCGATCCGCGAAATAGCGGTCGAAGTCATAGGCCATCGTGCCCGCGACGAAGCGGCCGCGCCGATCCACCTTGCCGTCGTTGAAGCGCGTCTCGGGATCGTCGGATTCGGGATCGGCGATGAACTCGACGGTCTGCGACTCGAAGTCGTAGAAATGCAGACCGTTGGCGAGCGCCACCACGGCGCCGCCCTTTTCGCGCAACGCCATCGAGCCGATATGATGCGGCACGAAGTAACGCGTGACCTCGCTTCCATCCGCGCGGCAACTGTAGATTTCGGCTGCCGTGCTGTCGATCCAGTAGAGCCGATCTTGCTGCACATCCCAGAGCGGTCCCTCGCCCAGGTGATTATTGGCATCGACCAGCAAGCGTACTTCGGGCATCGTCGTCTCCTTGATGGGTTCGTTCTGTCAGTCGTTCTTGTTCTTCTCGGCGCGCCGGTGCGCGAGCAGCGCCATCAGACGGCGATCGCGCCACCGGCTGCGCGCCTCGATCTGATCGGCCGGAAGCTGTTCGCGGCGCTGCGCGTGCAGACTGGCGATGGCTTCTTCGGACCACGAAAACGGCACGCGCGTGTCGGCGATGCTGCGATACGTGCCGCCATAGCGCGACGCATAGTCCGCCACGCCGCCGGGCGCGTTCAGGTCGATGGTTTCGAACGGGCCCATGAACGACCAGCGCATGGCGAGCCCGTCGCGCATGACGGTGTCGAGATCGGCGGCGCTCGCGTAGCCTTGCTCGTAGAGGCTCAACGCCTCGTCCAGTACCGCCCCCTGAATGCGGTTCAGCAGGAAGCCCGAGATTTCGCGGTTGACCGTGACGGGGCTCTGCCCCGCTTCCTCGTAGAGGGCGCGCGCGCGTTGCAGCGTCTCTTGCGACGTCCACGGCGTGCCGCAAAGTTCGACGAGCGGCACGAGCGACGGCGGATTGACAGGATGCGCGACGAGGCACCGCGCGCGGCCCTCCAGACCCTCCGTGAACGTCGACGCAGGCAGCCCCGATGTGGAACTGGCAAGCAGCGCTTCGGGCTTCGTCAGACGGTCGAGTTCGGCGAACATAGCGCGCTTCACATCGACGATCTCGGCGATGTTCTCCTGCACCAGATCCGCATTGGCCACCGCTTCGGCAAGCGTATCGCACGCCTCGATGCGCCCGACGATACGGTCCACGCTCTCGTCGATCAGGCCGAAGGAAGCGAGATCCTCGACGCTCTCGCGAATCGCGGGGATCGCGCCCGAAAGCATCTCTCGCGAGGCATCGTGGATTTTCACGGTAAAGCCGCTGCGGGCGAACACGATGGCCCATGCGCGGCCGATCCGCCCCGAACCGATCACTGCTATCTCTCTGGTGCTCATATGTTTCGTTTTCCTTATATTAGGCGCGTTTGTCGCGCAGCGTGATGACGGCAGCCAATACAACCAGTCCGTTGATGATGTCGCGTACCGCCGGCGGAACCGTCGTGCCGGCGAGCAGCGTCCCGAGCGCCGTCAGCAGCAGCGCGCCGCCGAACACGCCGAGATAGTGGCCGCGTCCACCGGTAATGAGCGCGCCTCCCACCACGACGACCGCGATGGACGGCAACAGATACGGGTCGCCCATGCCGAGAAATGCCTGCGAACTGAAGCCGGCGAGCAGCAGCCCGACGAGCGCCGCGCACACGGCAGAGACGCAGTACACGGCGATCAGGACCGCGCCCACGCGCACGCCGGAGAGCTTCGCCGCGATCTGCGAGTTGCCGACTGCATAGATGCGACGCCCGAACGGCGTGCGATGCAAAAGCAATAGCGCGAACGCGAGAAACAGCGGCACGCTCCACGCCGCGAGCGACAGCGGCCCGAGCCGGCCATTGGTGAAGTCGCTGACCGCCGACGGGGCCCAACCTTGCGGCGAGCCGTTGCAGTAGATGAGCGTCAGGCCTTGCAGCAGTCCGTTGGCCGCAAGCGTGACGACGATAGGCGGCAGCCCCAGCATGACGACACCGATGCCGTTGAAAAGACCCACGAGAAGGCCCACGCCCAGCACGACCGGCACGGCCCACGCAGCCGCGCCATTGACGCCGTGCGTGAGACCGGTCAGCAGCACACCGGAGAGCGTGATGAGCCACGGCATCGACAGATCGAGGCCGCCGGTCAGGATGACCGCGCCCTGGCCGAGCCCGAGGATCGCCAGAAACAGCGTGAGCGTGAGCAGGCTGCTATAGAAATTCGCGCTGAAGAGCACGCCCGGCCCGTACACGACACCCGTCACCGCGACGACGCCGATGAAAAGCAGATAGGCGGGCAGCACATACTTCGCCCATTCGCGATTGCGCTCGATCCAGTCGCCGATTGCGCGCCCCTTTAGTTCCGTGTTCTCGATCGGGCGGAAGTCGTTCACCTGGAACGTCACGCGCCGCGCCTGCGCGTCGCTCCTGACGCGCGTTCCGGTGCGCACCGCCTTCAGCCACTGCGCCGCGTGACGCATGGACTCATGCGCCGCAGATTCCTTGCCGATCGACGCACCGAGCACCGCGAGAATGAGGATGACCGCCTCGGCGATCGTCGTGAAGAACGCCGACACGTTCAGCACCAGTAGAATGTTCACGGTAATCATCAGCGTCATCGCGGCGAACACGGTGCCCACACAGCCGCCGCGCCCGCCGCCGAGCAAGGTGCCGCCGAGCACGACGGCAGTGAACATCGACAGCAGCAGCGGACGGCCCACGAGCGGATCGGCGGAACCGGTCTGCGCGGACACGTAGAGCCCCGCGGCCGCGTAGAACATGCCGGCGAGCGCATACGTCGCCATGCGATAGCGCGTCACCGGCATGCCGTTGGCGAACGCGCCGTCGGGATCGCTGCCGAGCGCGTACAGGCCGACGCCGAAGCGCGTGCGCTTCACGAACGCCCAGATCAACAACGCGACGATCAGGACGCCCGCGGACATCGGCAACTTCTCGGGAATCAGATCCGACGTGAGGAATGCGCCGAACTGATCGCCGACACTGCCACCCGGCTTGTTCTGGATGAGGAGCGTCATGCCCTGCACCATGAACATCGTCGCGAGCGTGACGACGATGGATTGCAGGCGGAACCAGGCGATGAGCGCGCCGTTGACGAGCCCGATGCCGCCGCCGATCGCGATGATGAGCGCCGCGCCCATCCATTGTTCGAGCGGCGTGCCTTGGACGAATCGCACTGCAAGCACATTCGCGAGTGAGACGACCGCGGAGGCCGACAGATCGAAGCCGCCGGTCAGCACGACGATGGTCTGTCCGATGGCCGCGAGCGCGAGCGTCGTCGCGCTGGAAATGACCGAGCCGAGGTCGTACATGCCGACCGGCGTCGCGGACAGCGCGACCCACGCGGCCAGCATGGCGAGCAACGCGCCGATCGCGATGATCAGCCCGCGATGATGATCCAGACGCGCGCCCCATCCCGTTCCCGTGCCCGGCTTGACGGTCTCGCTGTCGGGCGACGCAATGGCTACCTTCATGGAAGCACCTCTCAAGTCGAAAGCATCTTGCGCATCACGTTTTCTTCCGTGAGCGCGTCGCCGGAAAGCTCGCCGACATTGCGGCCGCGATACATCACCGACACGCGGTCGCAGACGTTGACGAGCTCGGGGACATCGGTGGAATAGAACAGCACGGAACCGCCCGCCGCCGCGAAAGCGCGCATCAGCACGAAAATCTGATGCTTGGTGCCGACGTCGATGCCGCGCGTCGGATCGAACATGAGCCACACGCGGCTTTGCGTGAGCAGCCATTTCGCCATCGCGATCTTCTGCTGGTTGCCGCCGGAAAACGACAGACAGGGCTTGTAGAGCGCGCGCGGGTTGACTTCCATCTGCGCGAGCGACGTGCGGATGGCGGCCTGCTCCCGCTTGCGGTCAATCAGTCCGAATCGCGAATAACGCCCGATCACCGGCAGGGACACGTTGTCGCCGCCGGCCAGGCGGAGGAACAGGCCTTCGGTCTTGCGATCCTCCGGCAGAAAGCTCGTCGAAACGCCCGCCTTGAGCGAATCGGCGGTCGATGTGAGCGTGACCGGCTTGCCGTCGATGAGGATTTGCCCGTCGTCGACATACGTCGCGCCGAACAGCGCTTCGAACAGCTCGCGCTGCCCCATTCCCTGCAACGCGGCAATGCCGTGCACCTCGCCAGGCTTGAGCACGAGATCGAAGTCGGTCACCACGCCGTCCACGCGCACGCCGCGCGCCTCCATCGCAGGCGGCTTCGGCGCCGCTTCGCGCAGCGCGGGCGGCTCGATCTTCGGCGGATACTTCGCTTCGAGCGATCTGCCGATAACGAGCTTGATTACTTCGTCGTCCGTAATATCGGCGGCATCGAACTCGCCGACATCGCGACCGTTCCGATACACGGTGAGGCTGTCGCAGAACTCGCGCACTTCCTGCATGCGGTGCGAGATGAACACGAAGGTCACGCCCTTCGCCTTCAGTTCATCGATGCGGCGCGACAACCACGCCACGTCCCGCCCGGAAAGCGCGGACGTGGGCTCGTCGAGCAGCAGCACTTGCGGTCCGCGCACGATCGCCTTCGCGATCTCGATCTTCTGTCGCACGGGCAAGGACAGGTCGCGGATATACGCGCCGGGACGCACGTCGGAGAGTTCCAGCTTTTCCAGCCACTCCGACGCCTGCCGCTGCGCTTCGCGCTTCTTGATGCGCCCGAAGAAACCCGTCGGCTCATACGACATCAGCAGGTTCTGCGCGACCGTGAGATCGCGCACCAGCGTCATTTCCTGAAACGCGGTCTGCACGCCCGCCCGATGCGCGTCCTTCGGTCCGCGCATGGCGACCTCCGCGCCCATCACGCGGATGTTGCCTTCGTCCGGCTGCATCAAGCCGGACAACAGCTTGACCGTGGTGGATTTGCCGGCGCCGTTCTCGCCGAGCAGCGCGTGCACCGCGCCGCGCTTCACGCGGAACGACGCACCGTCGAGCGCGACCGTCACGCCGAAACGCTTCGTCACGTTCGATAGATCGATCGCCAGAGATGCGTCGTTCATGGTAAGCGCCTTTAGTCCTGGTTGCCCGTGAGCGCCGCGTTGAAGCCGACTTCCTTCGTGTCCTCGGAATAGATGTCCGCGAACCAGCCCGGCGGCACCTTGTCCGGGCTGAACGCCGTGCAGCCCGCCTTCAGCTCGTCGATGCCGCCCGTCTTGCACAGCTTCGATTGCCCGCTCTCCACGAGCGGCAGCTTCAGCGTGATGTGCTGCGGGAAGTCCTTGCCGTCGAGCTTCGCAACAGCCATCTTGAGCGCCATCGCGCCGGAGTACGGCGGCGCGCCGTACGAGATCGACCGGTAGCCGATCGAGCGATACGCGCCTTGCCCCTTGACCTCGCCCGGCGGCAGCATCTGCACGCGATGGCCGTTCGACGATTCGCCCGCGCAAGGCTTGATCTTGTCGTCCGCGATGCCCGCGTCCAGTTGCATCGACGCCGCCGTGAAGCAGCCGACCTGCATCCACAAGCCGTCGATCTTGTCCCAGCTGTTGGTGGCGAGAATCTTCGACAGTTCGGTCTTCGCCGTCGCCTGGCTCCACATGCCGGTGCCTTCCGCGACGATCTTGATGCCCGGATACTTGGCGAACACGGCCTTCGCGGCTTCGGTGCGCGCGCGGTCCACCGAGGTGCCCGGCACGCCGTTGATCATCACGATGTTGCCCTTGCCGTTGATCGTCTTCGCGAGCCATTCTGCGGTCACGGTGCCGGCCTGATGCTGGTCGATGTTCACGTTGTGCGCGCACGGCTCGGTCACTTCGGCGTCATACGCCGCGACGACCACGCCTTTCGAGCAGGCATTCTTGATCGCGCGATTCAGCGCAGTCGGCGAGATCGGATAAATGATGATGGCCTTCGCGCCCGCCTGCACCATCGAGTTGATCTGCTGAATCTGCTTCTGCGCATCGGTGCCCGCGACCTGCACTTCGAGATCGACCTTGTCCTTGAGCGCCGGCGTGTTCGCCATGGCCTTGACCATGTTCGCGGCTTCCGTCTGCCAGTCGTTGCCGACATAGCTCATCGACAGGAAAATCTTGTATTTGCCCGCTGCGTGCGCGCTTCCCGACATCGCGAGCGCCGTCGCCATCGCGAGTCCGAGCGCTGCCCGGCCCGCATGACGGATCGTATTCGTCCATGCTTTCATGTCTTCCTCCGCTGGTTGTCTTCTTGACTGCTTTCGGACTTACGCCTCTTTCACTACATGCGGCAAGCGCGCGCTCGCCGGCAATGCGATGCCCGCGGTTCCCGGCACGACGTTGGGATCGTGTCCGGGAATCACGAAGTCGGCGATCTGGCGTATGCGCGCGAGCGAGCCCATTTCGGCGAGCGTCTCGTGCACGATGCCGACCGGCACCAGATCGACGATGTTTTCCATGCAGTTCGCGCAATCTCCCGCGATCAGCACGACGCCTTCTTCCGTGTCCACGGCGACGGACTGATGGCCCGGCGTATGACCCGGCGTCGGCACGACGCGCACGCCCGGCACGATATCGGCGACGCCGTGCACGAACTGCCAGCGGAAGTACGCGAGCGGCTCGCGGCCGATCAGAAACTCCTGGTAATAGGTGGCCTGCGTCGGCAGCGGGCGACCCGCGTACTCCCATTCCTGCGCCTGCACGATGAATCGCGCGTTCTTGAAGAGCGTATTGCCGCCCGAGTGGTCGTAGTGCAAATGCGTGTTAATGACGATATCGACCTCGTCCGCGCTCCAGCCGACGTACTCCTTCAGCGCGCGTTCCAGCCTTTCTTCCGGCGCCTGATCGCACGGGCAGACGAAGCTGGAAACCCAGCCCGGATCGTGGATGCCGGTATCCACCACGATCTTCTTGCTCGCCCCGACGATGGCCGTGGACCACACCGGCACCTTGATCTGCTGGCCGAAGTAGCGGCCATAGACTTGCGATGACCGATCGACGGTGAGCCATCCCGTCGGCATCGCGACGACTTTCAGCTTCGCGCTCACGATGCGCTCCCGGTCAGAAGTTAGTGTTGTCCGCGCCCTTCAGTTGAAGCATCTGGCGCGCTTCAGCGGGCGTCGCGATGTCGAGCGACAGCCCTTCGATCACCTGTTTGATCTTGCGCACCTGCGCCGCGCTCGAATCGGCGAGCTTGCCGGGCTCGATCCACAGCGAGTCTTCCAGTCCGACGCGCACGTTGGACCCTTGCGCGACGCCGATGGACCCGAGCGCGATCTGGTTGCGGCCCGCGCCGAGAATCGACCAGACGTAATCGCTGCCGAAGAGGCGATCGGCGGTTCGCTTCATGTGCGCGAGGTCTTCAGGATGCGCGCCGATGCCGCCCAGAAGCCCGAACACGCTCTGCACGAAGAACGGCGGCTTGGCCAACCCGCGATCCACGAAATGCGCGAGGTTGTACAAGTGCGAGATGTCGTAGCACTCGAACTCGAAGCGCGTGCCGTTCGCGCCGCAAGAAGTCAGGATGTATTCGATATCCGCGAACGTGTTCTTGAACACGAGATCGCGGCTGTTCTCGAGATGCTTGCGTTCCCAGTCGTGCTTGAGCTCCTTGAAGCGATCGAGCATCGGATAAAGCCCGAAATTCATCGAGCCCATGTTCAGCGACGCCACCTCCGGCTGAAAGTGATGAGCGGGCTTCAGGCGCTCGGCCACCGTCATGTGCGGGCTGCCGCCGGTCGTCAGGTTGATCACGGCATCCGTTTCCGCCTTGATGCGCGGCAGGAATTCCTGGAACACGGCGGGGTCCTGCGTCGGACGGCCATCGTTCGGATCGCGAGCGTGAAGGTGAATGATCGCGGCGCCTTCCTTGGCGGCGGCGAGCGCGGCATCGCCGATTTCCTGCGGCGTGACCGGCAGATACGGCGACATCGACGGCGTATGAATGGCGCCTGTCGGCGCGCAGGTGATGATGACCTTGCGTTTCGTTGCCATATGATCCTCGTGCGATTAGAGAACTTCGACGTTGCCGCAGACCGAGATAGCCTGTCCCGAGATGCCGCTGCCCGCAGGCGAGCACAGGAAGAGCGCGGTGGCCGCGACTTCTTCCGGCGTCGTCATGCGGCGCAGCGAAATCTTGGCGAGATATTGCTTCTCCATCTCTTCGTAAGAGAGATTGAGCTGCTTCGCGCGCGCGTCGATCACGCGTTCGATGCGCGGGCCCTTCACGATGCCCGGCTGTATCGCATTGACGCGTATGTTGTCGGGACCCAGTTCGATCGCGAGGCTCTTGATCATGCCGACCACGGCCCATTTCGTCGCGGCGTAAGGCGTGCGGAATGCGTAGCCGAGACGCCCCGCCACCGAAGACAGCGCGATAATCGTCCCGCCTTCCCTCGCTTCGCGCAGCAGCGGCACCGCACGGCGCGCGAAGTAAAACTGCGCGTTCAGATTGACATCGACGGTGTCTTCCCACGCCTTGACGTCGATCTCGTCGATGCCGCCCGTCGGTCCGGCAATGCCGGCGTTGTTGACGAGCACGTCGAGCCCGCCGAGCTGGCTTTG
The DNA here is from genome assembly GCF_023630705.1 of Caballeronia sp. GAFFF1. Taxonomy (GTDB): domain Bacteria; phylum Pseudomonadota; class Gammaproteobacteria; order Burkholderiales; family Burkholderiaceae; genus Caballeronia. Next base: position 119,154 of record NZ_JALQEM010000040.1, on the reverse strand, counting down.
CACGTCCGCGAACACGCGCTCCACCGCGTCGCGATCCGATACATCCGCGAGCGTCGCCGTGATCGGATTCAATTCCGCGCCCGCTTCGGCGTGGGCGAGTTCGTCGATGGCTTGCTGGCTCGCATCGCATACGTGAACGCGCGCGCCTGCATCGACGAACGCCCGCGCGATCACGAGCCCGATGCCCGATGCGCCTCCCGTGATGAGCACGCGCAAGCCCGCGTGCGGTTTCAGCATCTGCAGAACCGTCATTGTCCGTGTCCGGTTGTTTTCATTCGTTGTACGAATCTTCGTTCGATTCAGGCCTGCGCCAGATTGCCGCCGCCGTCGTCGCTTTCTTCGTCGCTCGTGGCGCTTTGCAGGCGTTCCTGCAAATCGGCGGCGGCGTCGCCGATGTCCTCCTCGATACCCGCGCGCGCGCCTTCGCCGTCGCCGCGCCACAGCGCCTCGACGATATGACGGTGCGCGTCCATCGAACGGCGCATGTGGGGAATGTCAGGCGCGACGAGGTTGAGAAACGGCCCGATGCGCATCCAGAGGTTCTGGATCGTCGCCTGGGTGATCTCGCTTGCGCCATGCGCGTAGATCGCGCTATGAAATCTGAAGTTGCTGCGCAGGTAGGCGGCCACGTCGCCCGCTTCCACGTGAGCATCCATCTCGTCGAAGATCTCCTGTAACGAAGCGAGATGCGAGCGGCTCATCCGCGAAGCCGCCCGTTTCGCCACCGCGCCTTCGAGCGCGATGCGCACGTCGCGGAGTTCTTCGAGGAGTTCGAGTGTCATCGGCGGGACCATGAGCGCGCGGCCGGGTCCGTCGATCAGCGCGCCTTCCGCCTGCAAGCGGGTGAGCGCGGCGCGCACCGGCATCGTGGAGGAACCGACCGCTTCCGCGACGCTGCGCAGGCTCAGCAACTGCCCGGGCGCAAAGCGTCCGGTCATGATCGCTTCTCTCAACTGCGTGTAGACGCGGCTCGCCATCGTCTCTCGTGCGACCAGTTCGAGTGCCGGTAAGTCCGGTGATGCGCGAGTCGCCACGAGAGAGCCTCCCAAAGGCATGCCGGTTGACGTTGTGATGTGTGATCACACCGCATGGAACGCAGTTTGGGCAGAGTCTCGGGACGAGTCAACTAGGTGAAAACGCCGAGGCGTTTGCATTCTCGTGTTGGGCACTGTCGCAGTCCGTTGCGGCGCATCGCGGGTTATTCAGGGCGAACGCAGTCGGCACAGCGGATGAGCCTACGGGAAAACGCCCGGTTGACCGTCGAAAACGCCTCGCCTACTGTATCGATACACTAAATCGATACAGTCGCGCAGCGGGTGCTCCATGCGCGCAAACTCGTCCGCGCTCACGCGGCAATCAGGAGACACACCATGCATTCGATTTCCCGGCGACGGTTCCTTCAGACGGCCTCGGCAGCGTCGCTCGCGGCGGCGGGCGCGGGCTTTCCCGCCATCGCGCGCGCGCAGCCGGCCGTCGCGCTGCGCTTGTCGTCCTCGATGCCCGCGAACGAAAACGCCGCGCACTACGTCTGGTATCAGAATCTCGCCGCCAACCTGAAGGCGAGCGTGGGCGACCAGATCCGCATCGACTACTTCCCGAACAACCAGCTCGGCAAGGAAAGCGACGTCGTGCAGCAGGTCAAGGTAGGCGCCGTGGACATGATGGTCACCGGCTCGTCGATCTGGGCGACCGTGCTGCCGGAGCTGGGCATGCTCGACCTGGGCTACGTATTCGACAGTTTCGACCATGTCGGCCGCGCGATGGACGGCAGCCCCGGCAAGTCGTTCGACAGCATGCTGCAACAGCGCGCCGGCTGCTCCGTCGTCACATGGGGCTATTCGTTCGGCGGCCGCAATGTCTTTACGAAGAAGCCGACGCAATCGCTCGCGGACATCAAGGGCGTGAAGCTGCGTGTCCTGCCCACGCCGGCATTCATGGAAACCTTCAAGCTGATGGGCGCCGTGCCGACGCCCATTCCCATCGGAGAGCTGTACATGGCCGCGCAGACGGGCGTCGTCGACGGCTTCGAGCACGATTGCGCCACCGTGCTCGCCAGCAAGTACGACGAGGTCGTGAAATCATGCTGGCAAACGCAGCACGTCTTCAGCCCGCTCGTCGTCGTGATGGGCCGGCGCGCACTCGCAAAGATTCCCGAGAACCTGCGTCCCGCGTTCTAGAAGGCCGCGCAGGACGCCACCGCGAAGCAACGCGTCGCGGCCATCCAGACCGCCGCCAGCGCCGAGCAGGAACTGAAAAAGCGCGGCATGACCTTCTACCCGATGTCGCCGGCCGATCGCGACACCGCGCGCAAGGAAATGCAGACGCAGTTGTACGCGAGCTTCGCGAAGCAATATCCCGCGACCGCGCCGCTTTTCACCGCCATCGCCTCGGCCCGGGCCTGAACGGAGGAACGACGCCATGACCACATTCTCCGCGACGCCCGGCCCTGAAGCTACGCTCGCCGCGCCGGACTTCGGTTGCGAGACGCCGCTTGCCCGCGGTCTCGTGCGCCTGATGCAGGGCATCGAATATCTGTGTGCGGCTGTGCTCGCGGCGGACGTGCTCGTGGTGTTTCTGTCCGTGATCTATCGCTACTTCCTGCACGACCCGTTCGACTGGGCCGAGGAAGTCGCCCGCGCGCTGATGATCGTGCTGGTCTTCTTCGGCGCGGCCACCGTGCTCGGGCGAAGCCAGCACGTCGGGGTCGATCTGTTTCGCGGCATGCTGCCGAAGCGCTGGCAACCGTCGCTCGTGCATGCCGGCCATTGGGTGATCGCGGGCGTCGCCGCCAATCTTTGCGTGTCGTCGTGTCTGCTGCTCGTCGATTCATACGGGCAGATGACGCCGAGCGGCCTGCCCGCGTGGATCAACGTGTATCCGCTCGTCGCGGGCAGCCTGTTCATGACGGTGTTCGCCCTCGCCCATGCGTTCAACGGCACGCGCAGACTCGTGCTCGGCACGCTGGTCGGCTGCGCGGCGATTGCGGCGGCAGTGTGTGCGTGGAACGTCCTCGTTCCCGGTCACGCGATGAGGCCCGGCGCGCTGCTCGCCATCGGCTTCATCGGCGGACTCGTGCTCGGCGTGCCGATCGGCTTCGTGCTCGCCTTCTCGGCCCTGCTCTATTTCCTCGCGGAACCGTCGCTGCCGATGCTCGTCTATTCGCAGCAGGTCATGGCCGGCACCGATCATTTCGTACTGCTCGCCATTCCGTTCTTCGTGCTCGCCGGCCTCTTGATGGAAACGAACGGCATGTCGTCGCGCCTGATCGAACTGCTGCTGCGCATGTTCGGGCGGGTACGCGGCGGACTCGGCCTCATCACGATCATGGCGACGGCGTTCTTCTCGGGCGTGTCCGGCTCGAAACTGGCGGATATCGCGGCGGTGGGCGGCGTGGTGATGCCCGCAGTGCGCCAGAGCCGCGAAGACCCGAACGAAGCCGCCGCGCTGCTCGCATGCAGCGCCGTGATGGCGGAGACGATCCCGCCGTGCGTCAACATGATCATCATGGGCTTCGTCGCGAACATTTCTATCGCCGGCCTGTTTCTCGCAGGCGTGGTGCCGGCCGCGGTGCTCGCCGTGGCGCTCGCGATCGTCGCCGTGATCTGCGGCCGGCGCATCAATCTCGCCGATGCCCTGACGCACCCGCGTGCGTGGCTGCCGCTGCTCGGCGGCGCGCTCGTCGCACTGGTCATGATCGCGATGATCGGCAAGGGCGTGACTTCGGGCATCGCGACATCGACGGAAGTGTCGGCGTTCGCCGTGGTCTATGCCCTCGTCGTCGGTTGGCTCGCATTCCGCGAGCTCACGCCGAAATCGATCGCGCGCGTGTTCGTGCGCTCGGCATCGATGGCGAGCAGCATTCTCTTCATCGTGGCGGCGGCATCGAGCGTTTCGTTCGCGCTGACCATCGAGCAGATTCCCGCGCTCGTGTCCGATTCCATGATCGCCTTCGCGCATCAGTATGGCCCGACGATGTTCCTGCTGCTGTCGGTGCTCATCATGATCGTGTTCGGCGCGGTGCTGGAAGGCGCGCCCGCGCTCATCATCTTCGGGCCGCTGCTGACGCCGATCGCGACGCAACTCGGCATCAACCCTCTGCACTTCGGCACCGTGATCGTCGTTGCGATGGGTTTCGGCCTCTTCGCTCCGCCCGTCGGTCTCGGCCTGTTCGCGACCTGCGCGATCACCGGCACGGACATGAAGGCGGTGGCGCGTCCCATGGTCAAATATCTGCTGGTGCTGGGCATCGCACTGGTGGCGCTGGTCCTGGTGCCGTCTTTCTCACTTTGGTTGCCGACCCGGCTCGGCCTGTAGCCGGTAGAAGTCAACGCTATGAGCACCATTCAGGATGTGGCCCGCGAAGCCGGCGTGTCCGTGAGCACCGTGTCGAACGTGCTCAACGGCCGTATCGATCAGATGCGCCAGGAAACGCTTGCCCGCGTGCAGGCCGCCATCAGCACGCTGCGGTATCGCCCGAGCACGCTGGCGCGTCAGTTGAAGACCGGGCAGACGCCGATCGTCGGCTTGCTGGTGCCGTCCATCGCCAATCCGATGTACGGCTATATCGCGCGCGAAGTCGAGACCTATGCGCAGGAGCGTTACGGCTACCGCGTGATGATCGGCAACACGTATCGCGATCCCGCGAAGGAGGCCTCGTTCTTCGAGGACCTGCTCTCGCAGGGAGTGCGCCGCGTGATCGTGATCTCATCGCTTGCCAATGAACGCCATCTGGAAACCGCCGCCGCACGCGGAATGGTCGTCGTGAGTTACGACCGCCGAGCGACCGAAGGCGAAGCCACGCGCGTCGATCATGTGACGCCCGACAACTTCAGTGCCGCGCGGATGGCGACACGTCATCTCATCGGACAGGGACACACGCGGCTTGCGTTCGCGACGCTGACTGGCATGACGATGAGCCGGCGCGACAAGATCGACGGCTTTCTCGCCGCTGCCAGCGAAGCGGGCCTGTCCGGGCGCGCGCAGGTGCTCGACAGCGGTCCGGTCAACGAATACGGCGACTCGATGATCGCCGAGAACGGCCGCGCGCTTGCGCGTCGACTGGCAGCCGACGACGAGCGCCCGACGGGGATCGTCGCAGTCAACGACCTGATGGCGCTGGGTCTGATGGCGGGCCTGCGCGAATCGGGGCTGCGCGTGCCCGAGGACGTGTCGATCGTCGGCATGGACGGGCACTTTCTGGCGGCGATCTCGAACCCCGCGCTCACCACCGTGCAGCTTCCGGTGCCTGCCATGGCCGCCGCGATGGTCGAACGGGTCATGCGCGCGCACGACGAGCCGATGCCCGCATCGGAACAGGCGCTGTTCACGGAGATCACGCTCGTCGAACGGGAGTCGGTAGCGCCGCCGGGCAGCGCCAGGCCGGTAACGAAGCAATCCAGGACCAGAAAATGAACAAGGTATTCGTGAGTCACCCCCGGCACATGCTGGACCATTATTTCGGCGCCCGCGCGGCGGCGGCGCTCGCGAAGATCGCCGATGTCGCCTACAACCCCGAAGACCGCGAGCTGACCACGGCCGAACTCGCGGACAAGGCGCGCGACGCGGATGTCCTCATCGCGTATCGTCAGACGCCTGCGCCGCGCGCGTTGTTCGAGGCGCTGCCGAATCTCGCTGCATTCGTGCGCTGCGCAGTGGATATTCGCACCGTCGATGTCGATGCCGCCAGCGAACATGGCGTGCTCGTCACGCAGGCCAGCGCGGGCTTCGTGCCGGCGGTATCCGAATGGGTGATTGGCGCAATGCTCGATCTCGCGCGCGCGACGACTGCCTATGCATCGGCATATCACCGTCACGAAGCGCCCGTGCCGCAGATGGGCCGAGAATTGCGCGGCAGCACGCTCGGCGTGATCGGATACGGACAGATATCGCGTTATCTGTGCGAGCTTGCGCTCGCATTCGGGATGCGCGTGATCGTGTCCGATCCCTACGCGCGAATCGACGATGCGCGCGTGCGCGCGGTCGCGCTGGACGCCTTGCTCGCGCAGGCCGATTTCGTCGTCTGTCTCGCGCCCGCGAGCGAGCAGACCGCGAATCTGATGGATGCGCACGCCTTCGCCGCGATGAAACCCGATGCCTATTTCATCAACGCGGCGCGCGGTGAACTGGTCGATGACGCCGCGCTCCTCGCCGCGCTCGAGAGCGGACGCATCGCGGGATGCGCGCTCGATGTCGGGCGCGCGCCGGACCAGATGCCATCGCCCCGGCTGGCTGCGCATCCGCGTGTGATCGCGGCGCCTCACGTCGGCGGCTTGACGCCGGGCGCGATCGAGCATCAGTCGATGGAAACGGTCGCACAGACCGAGGCACTGTTCAACGGTCGCATGCCGGCCGGCGCGGTGAATGCGGCGCACGCGTTCCGGCTGGCGCGCTGGGGTCACGCGGGCATCGACGTTCCGGCGGATGCGCGATGAAGTCGCCGCTTCCTTTCGAAGGCGCGTGCGATTGCCACATTCATGTGTACGAGGAAGGCTATCCGCTCGCCGCGAGCGCCACGTTCATTCCGCCACCGGCGCCTGCGTCCGAGTATGCGCGAGTGCAGCGCGCGCTTGGCCTGTCCCGCGCGATCGTCGTGCAGCCAACCGGCTATGGCTTCGACAATCGCTGCACGCTTGCCGCGATAGCCGAACTGGGCCACGGCGCGCGCGGCGTCGCGGTCGTGCCGCCGGATGTCGGGGAAGACGAATTGCAGCGTCTGCATGAGGCGGGCATTCGTGGCGTGCGCTTCATGATGCTCGCGGGCGGCGTTTTGCCGTGGGACGCGCTGACGGAGATGTCCGCGCGCATCGCGCCACTCGGCTGGCACATCGATCTGCAACTCGACGGGCATGCGTTGCCGCGCTATGAGCCGATGCTGTCGCGTCTCGCGTCGCGGCTCGTGATCGATCATCTCGGCAAGTTCCTCGCGCCTGTCACGCCGAAGAGCGAAGGCTTCGCGTCGCTGTCCCGTCTGCTGGATGGCGGGCGCTGCTGGATCAAGCTGTCCGCGCCGTACGAAAGTTCGCGCGCCGGTCCGCCCTCATTCGACGATGTGGCGTGGCTCGTAAGCGAACTGTCGTCGCGGTATCCGGAGCGGGCACTGTGGGCATCGAACTGGCCGCATCCCAATGTGCGGCCTGTGCCTCAGGACGTCCACATGCTCGACTGGGCGATGAATCTCGTCGCGGAGGACGAAACGCGGCGCAAGGTGCTTGTCGATAATCCGGCTGAGTTGTATCAGTTCTGACGGAACCGCCCCGCCCGGCTCACGTTCCGGTTGATTCGACCGCCAAGCCCTCTTCCGCCATGCCGGCATCGGCGCGACGCGAGCGATAACGCGCCAGTGCAAGAATGCTCATGGCCGCGATAACGAGCGGCGCAGCGACGGCGCCGAAGATGACCTTCGGTCCCCAGTGCGCGGCCAGCATCGCGCCGCCGATCATCGCCCCGACGATCGAGCCTATGCGGCCCATGCCGAGCGTCCAGGCCACGCCGGTCGCGCGTGCCGCCGTGCCGTAGTAGCCTGCCGAGAGAATGTTCGTGCCCGTCATCGTGCCGCCCGTGCCCACGCCGGTGACGAAAAGCGCCAGCAATGCCAGAGCCGGCATGCCGGACAGATGACCGAACGATGCGAGGCTGATCGCGGCGCAGAGAAAGGCGCCGCATAGCACATACTGCGGATTCATGCGGTCCATCAGCAGGCCCAGCAGGATCGCGCCGAGGCTATTGCCGGTGAGGTAGAGCGCCGTCATCAGCGACGCGTGATGAAACGAGACTCCGCTCTGCTGAATGAGCGTCGGCAGCCAGTTCCCGAGGAAGTAGATGACGAAGAGCGCCATGAACGCCGTCGTCCAGAGCCATAGCGTGCCGCCGCCCACGCCCGGGCGCAGCAACTCGCGGATAGGCTGGCCCTGCACGCGGTTCTCGCCGAGCGTGATCGCCACCTTATCGAAAGCGACTTCGGGCGCGATGCTTCGCAAAATCTCGCGCGCCTGCGCTTGCCTGCCGCCCCGTGCGACGAGGTAGCGCGCCGATTCGGGCAGCCAGCGCGCCAGCACGGCGATGACGAGAAGCGGCAGAACGCCGCCCAGGACGAGCATGGATTGCCAGCCGAATGCCGCGATCATGCGCGACGCGACGAGGCCTCCGAGCGCGCCGCCGACCGCGATCCCGCATCCGATGGGCGCGACGAGTGTCGAGCGCAGGCGGTCGGGGCAATATTCCGCCGCCAGCGTGTACGCGTTCGGCATGGCGCCGCCCAAGCCGAGCCCGGTCAGGAAGCGCAACGCGATCAGCATGCCGATCGAGTTCGCCCACGCCGAGACCAGGCTGAAGAGCGCGAACACCGCAATCGATGCAATGAGCGTCGGTTTGCGTCCGAAGCGGTCCGCGACAGGGCCGAAGACGAACGATCCGAGCGTCAGCCCGAAGAGCCCTGCACCGAACATCGGTGCGAGCTGCGCGGGCGCGGCGCCGAAATGCTCCTTCAGCGCCGGCGCGATATAGCCGACCACGACGGTATCGTAGCCGTCGAGCACGAGAATCAGAAAGCAGAGCAGGAACGTGACGATCTGGAAGCGCGACAATCCGCGCTGGTTGATGAGGTCCTGCAGGACGACGCTGCGCGTGTCGTCGTCTGAATGCGGTGCATGCATCATGTCTCCCGTGGCCGCTTGGGCTCATTTTAGTCAGCACTGCTGCAATCTTCCGGGATGCGTTACCGGTCATCGCACCCGATGCTGTCGCGCATGCCGGACGCTCGGACGCCTTGCGCCGCGCTCAGCCGGGTCATCGTGGCGATGCTCGCTGTCCGTTTTGCGAATGGTGCTGCCTCGCTCATGCGCACAGCCTCACGGCGCACCGAGCGAGGCGGAAAGCAACGAGAAGCCTCAGATCTTGAACGTTTCGAGCGTAGCGGGATGAAACAGTTCTTCCGGCTCCAGCAGGCGGCTCGACAACCCTTCTTCGTGATGGCGCTTCAGAAACCGCGACAGCACATGCCGGTTCGGCTCGAAGCCGTACGGCCAGAAGTCGTGTCCCATCAGCCGGCGCGCATTGCGCAATTGCTCCTCGACGAAAGGCAGCGTCACCTTGGTCGCCGACGTATCGCTCAACCTGGTGAGCGCGATCGCCTTGCTCTTCTCGAAGGCTTTCGCCACCGCGCCGGGCAGCCACGGGTGCTGCTCGGCCAGCGTGCGCCGCACGCCCAGCAGATGCATGATCGGAAAGAGCTTCGTGCGCGAGTACCAGTCGGCGGCGGCTTTCTGGGGATCGTCGAAGAGATACTTCACGTTCGGATGACCATTCGTGAAGCACGACGGCGCGCGAGGCCCGATGAGCGCATCGATTTCGCCGGACGCGAGCATGCCGGAGATCGTCTGGTTCTCGGGCGCGTTTTCGAGGCGCACGTCGTCGGGCAGCTTGAGACTGATCTTCTCCAGACGGCCTGCCTCCTCATACCCGCCGCGAACCCAGGTAACGTCCGACGGCTTCAGTCCGTGATCTTCTTCAAGGAACAAGCGCGCCCACACGTTCGCCGTCAATTGATACTCGGGCACGCCGATGCGCTTGCCCTTGAGGTCGGCCGGCGTCTCGATGCCGCAGTCGTTGCGCACGTAGATCGACGTGTGACGGAACGCGCGCGACGGAAATATCGGCACGCCGATATACGGACTCGTGCCCGCTGCGGTCTTTACGCTGTAGCTGGAGAGCGACAGTTCGCAGATGTCGTAGTCGGCATGGCGGAAGGCGCGGAAGAAAATCTCCTCCGGGTCTTGCAGCATGAAGACGGGTTCGACGCCGTCGATCTGCACTTCGCCGTCGACCAGCGGCCGCATGCGATCGTAGTTACCCACTGCAATAGAGAGGTTCAGCTTCGCCATAATCAACATTTCCAGGTATTGGTTGTTTCGCCGCTCATCAGCCGCTAATCAGCACATCGCGCGATTCGGCGCTCGACCGAAGCATCGCGAGACATATTTCGAGCGTCCCGCGCGCCCACTCGCCATCGTGCAGCGGCGCGATGCCGCCGTGCGCGGCGCCGATCAATTCGTCGATGACTTCCGCTCGTGGCACGCGCGGCGCATCGAGTTCGATGCGCTCGCGCCGTTCGTTCCCGTACACCACGATTTCATGCGGCAACGGCCGCACATCGCCACGTTCGCAGGATACGATGATCGGGCCGAAGTGCTGATGCCGGCGCGCATCGGGCGCTCTGGAGACGGGCGTATAGGCTTTTCCGCCGTAGGTCCCCGCTGCCTTCAGACGCGCTTCCTCATCGGGTGACGTCACCTGCGAGAGCTTGCGGCGCGCGACGCCGTATTCATCGGCATTGCGCTGCTGTCCCATCTCGCCGATCCATCCGGTCCACTCGTCGGAATCGAAATGCGCATAGCCGTTATAGGAAAGCGTGGCGAAAGCGCCGCTTTCGAACCATAGTGTCGCGCTGTATGCGCCTTCGGTGGGACGCGCCGCATCCCAGTTGCCGACGGCCGCGCGGATACGCGTCGCGCGGCTGCCCGCAAGCATCCGGACGATATCGACCTGATGCGCCGCCTGACTGAATACCGCGCCGCCGCCCTCTTCGGTCTTCAATTCCTCCGGACGACGCGGCCGGTACAGGTAATCGGTGTAATTGAGCGCGTGGATCATGCGCACCGCGCCGACCGCGCCCGATGCAATCAGCTCACGCGTGCGCAGATACGGCGTATCGAAGCTGTGGCAATGTCCGACGATCAGGTGCACGCCCGCCGTGCGGCATGCAGCGATCATGTCGTCGCATTCGGCGAGCGACAGCGCCATCGGCTTTTCGACGAGCACGTGCTTGCCGTGCGCCGCCGCGATCCGCGTATGCGCCGCATGAAACTGGTGCGGGCTCGCGACATAGATGGCGTCGATGTCGGGCCGGCGGGCGAGCGCGTCGATGTCGTCGAAGGTCGGCGCGCCGAAATCGGCCTCGAACTGCGCACGCGCCGTTTCGCGCGGATCGCAGGCGGCAACCAGCTGCACGCGCGCGTCCGCGAGAAAGGTCGGCAGCATCAGCGAAAAGGCGCGGCCGAGTCCCGCTATGCCGAGGCGAATCTTCTCCATCAGACCTGAACCTGATAGTTCGATTCGAGTTCAGGCGAGGCTTTCGCAGCCGTCTCGACCCACACGGGTCGCGCGGGGTACTGCTTCCAGTCGGTGTCTTTCGGCACCATCGCCTGGAACGAGCACACGCTGCGCGGAATCGCCTTGTCGCCTGTGCCGATGGCCGCTTCACCCGCCTGAAACGCCTTCAACGCATCGAGCATGCGGCGGCGGAATTCGACCACGGCGACATCGCTTGCGCCGAGGCGCTCTTCGGTGCGGTCCGCGATCGGGCGCATGGTCAGCCACATCGCGATGTCCTGATTCGGGAAGCCCTTGATGCCGGTGAAGTTGCCCGCCTTCATCGCTTCGCGATCCTGCCAGAAGCGGTTTTCGTGATTGCGCAGCGGCCGGTAGTACGCATCGAGATCGATGCCGACCTGTTGGCCGAGGAACTTGCGCCATGTCTCGGTTTCGGGCGTTTTGTCCGGGTGGCCCCACGCCATGAAATAAAACGCGGTGCTGGTGTCGTCGCACGGCACGTTGATATTCGCGACGTTGTACAGATTGTTCGGCGGAATCAGCGCGGTGGCCGGCGCGACGAACACCGTCGAGCGCACGTAGTCGTGCGTGGCAGCGTTCTGAATCGGACGTCGCAACGCGGCGTACCGAAAGCCGTATTCGGTGCGATGCACCTGCAAGCGCGGCGCCTTGTCGGTCGACGGACGCAGCCAGTTCTTCGAGGTCGCTTCGGCGCCGCCGACGCGCGCCGGCACGAAGTCCGACGAATGCAGGCTGGAGCTGTGCGCGGAGTCGATGGCGCCTTCCAGAATCTGTGCCCAGTTGCACGGCAGAATCGCCTTCGCGATGCTCACGCGCGTATCTTCGGTGGGCGCCCAGGCGGGCGGCACGAACTCGGGAATCGCGTCCTGCGGCCCCATGTAGGCCCAAACGAAGCCGCCCCATTCCTTCGTTTCGTACGCCTTATGCTTGACCTTCTTCGTCATGTCGCTGCATGAAGGCTCGGACACCATCTCGATTACGTTGCCCTTCACGTCCATTTTCCAGCCGTGATAGAGGCAACGCAGGCCGCAATCCTCGTTGCGCCCGTAGACGAGCGAGACCCGCCGATGCGGACAGTACTCGTCCATTACGCCGACATTGCCGTCGGTATCGCGGAACACCACGAGGTCTTCGCCGAATACGCGAGCCTTGACCGGTGCGCCGTCCGGCTCGCTGACTTCCTCGATGAGGCACACGGGCGTCCAGTGACGGCGCATCAGTTGCCCCATCGGCGCATCGCCTTCTACGCGGCACAGCAATTCGTTTTCTTCGTGCGTGAGCATTTACGCTTCTCCGGAATTCTCAAAGATCGAGTACAAGTTCTTGGCTCTTCGCACGCGACACGCAGATCATGATGTGATCGCGCTTCTCGTCGTCGCCGAGCACCATGTCGCGGTGGTCCGCCTCCCCGGCGCACAGCGTCGTGCGGCACGACCCGCACGTGCCGCTCTCGCAGGAACTCGGCGCCCGAATGCCGTTGTCGCGCAGAATCTCAAGAATCGAGCGGTCCTTCGGGATCTGAAAAGAGCGGCCCGTCCGTTCCAGCCTGATGTTGAACGGCGTGTTCTCCGCCGCGCGCGACTGGTCCACGCCGAAGCTCTCGAAGTGCACGGTGCCGGTGGGCCAGTGACCGGTCATGTCACGCACGCTGTCCATTAGCGCGCGCGGACCGCAACAGTAGATATGCGCGCCGCTGCCGGGCTTTTCGAAGACCGGCCAGAAATCGAAAGCGTTGGCGAGCTCGCCGTGATCGTGGTGAATCACCACATGCGGTTTCCACTCGGCGCTTGAAAGTTCATCGAGAAAAGCCGTCGTCTGCGGGCTGCGCGACACGTAATAGAGCTTGAAACGCGGACCGGACGTTGCCTTCAAATGCCGCATCATCGACAAAATCGGCGTAATGCCGATGCCGCCTGCGACGAACACGAAGCTGCGCGCGCGCTCGCTCAATCCGAACTCGTTGTGCGGCTCCGAAACGTCGATCCGGTCGCCTTCCGCAACCTCGTCGGCCATGCTGACCGAACCGCCACGGCCAGCCGCATCGCGCTTGACGGCGATCACGTAGCGGTCCGTCTCGGCCGGATCGTTGCAGAGCGAATAATTGCGGTTCGCGCCGCTCGGCACGCGCACCGTGAGATGCGCGCCCGCCGTGAAAGCGGGCAGCGCCCGCGCGGCTTCATCGCGCAGTTCGAAGCGGAAAACGCCTTCCGCTACCTGATCCTTCTTCGTCACCACGACCGTCCTGAACGACAGCTCGTTGCTGGCCGAGTCCTTCATATCCCTTCCCCCGCTTGTTCCGGGCCCACCGGCGCTGTCCATCGGCGCCGATCTCCATGTTCATTATGTTAGATATCTAATCATTACGACACAAGCGGGTTTTCCCTCAAACGGCGTCGGGTGCCGCAAAAGAAAAACGGCGCCTTCATGATGAAGACGCCGCCCGTGCTGCGAGATCCGGTGCTCACGAATGCTTTTCCGCGTGTTCCCGCAGCGTGTTGGCGGGCACGCCGATCAGCACGGCGAGCCCGCCGATCATGACGATCGCCGCGATCGACGCGAGCCCGATGGCGAGACTGCCCGTCACCGTCTTGATCCAGCCGAGCGCGATGGGGCCGCAGAACGCGCCGACCTGCCCGAGACAACTGATCGCGCCGATGCCCGCGGCGGCGGCGTCATCGGACAGATAGGCAGGCGGAATGGACCAGATGATGGCCGCCGCGCCGAAGTAGGAAATCGAGATCATGCCCAGACAGACAATGGCCGCCGTGGTGTTGCCCGACACGAGCGGCAGCAGAAAGCCGCCGAGCGCGCCGATTGCCGTACACAGAAAGAAGTGCCAGCGCCGCTCGAGCGTCACGTCCGAACTGCGCGCCACCGCGAACATGCCCAGCGCGCCGATGATGTAGGGCAGCGCCGACAGCAGGCCCACATTCAGGACGTTCGAGACGCCCGCCTGACGAATGATGGTCGGCGTCCAATAATTGAGGATCGTGCCGCACAAGGGCACCGTGCCCCACCCCGCCGCGAGGATGTACACGCGCGGGTCTTTCAGCGCCGCCAGCAGTTGATGCCGCGAGTGTTTCGCGGGCTTCTTCTCGGCGCGGTCGGCGGCGAGCGCATCGAGAATGATCTGCTTCTGCTCGTCGTCGAGCCAGCGCGCATCCTGCGGCCGGTCTACGAGATAGAAGAAGGCGACGACGCCCATCACGAGCGCGGGCAGGCCTTCGAGGAAGAAGAGCCACTGCCAGTTCTTGTAGCCAAGCACATCCACGAAGTTATGCAGGATCCAGCCCGACAACGGTCCGCCGATGATGCCCGCCGCCGCGATCGCCAGCAGAAAGCGCGACGTGATGCGGGCGCGCCGCGCTCCCGGATACCAGTAGGTCAGATACAGGATGATGCCGGGCCAGAAACCCGCCTCGGCCGCGCCGAGCAGAATCCGCGCGACGTAGAACTGCGCCGGCGTGGTCATGAAGGCCATCGCGGTGGAAATGCCGCCCCACAGCACCATGATGCGCGAGATCGTCAGGCGCGCGCCGATCTTCTTGAGCCAAAGGGTGCTCGGCACTTCGAGCAGGATATAGCCGATGAAAAAGAGGCTCACGCCGAGGCCATACGCGGCATCGGACAAGCCTAGGTCCTGCTTCAGATGCAATTGCGCGAAGCTCACGTTCACGCGGTCCAGATAATTGAGCACCCAGCACACGAAAATGAACGACATCAACCGCCAGGTGACCTTCTGATACGTGGCCTCGACCCGCGCGGTTGTGGCGTCCGATTCCGGCATGAATTGCGTGACTGTGGATTTGGCCACCAAACGTCTCCTTTGCCCTGCTCATGAGGACGATGCGCCGGCACGCGCGGGCTTGGGCGCGCCTGCCCTGCATCTTCGTTTTATTCGATATCTAACGATTATGGTAAGGAGAGCGTCCGCGCTGAACAAGCTCGGGTTTGCACCGACATGTCCTGCGCACGGGTGAGACAGTCACGCACGAGACCCACCGGCTATCATGTAGAAGAAACCCGCTCACGGATGAAGAACTTCGTCATGACACGAAAGAAAACTGTGGAAGGCGCGCCGCGCGAGACCGCCGAAATGCTGCGCCACTGGCACGAATCGGTGCCGAACGACCGTCTCGCGCACCTCGTGAAGGACGCGACACGCTCGATGGTCCGCGCCTTGCAGATGCGGCTCGCGGCGCACTCGGTGTCGTTCGGACACTGGACGTTCCTGCGCATCCTGTGGGAAAGCGACGGCCTCACGCAGCGCGAGCTCAGCGAGCAGGCAGGCGTCATGGCCCCCACCACGTTCGCCGCCGTGACGGCGATGGAAAAGCTCGGACTCGTCGAGCGCCAGCAGCGCCCCGAGAACAAGAAGAACACGCACGTCTATCTCACTGCCGAGGGTCGCGCTCTGAAGGACAAGCTCGTGCCGCTCGCCGAGGAAGTCAACGAAATCAGCGTGACCGGACTGAGCGAGCGCGATATCAAGGTCGCGCGCAAGGTGCTGCTAACCATCATCGAAAACCTGGCGGAAGACGAGTCGGAATCGACGGATCCGCGGCGGCGAGTGTTGTCGACCCGCGAGATCGGCAAGCTGATCGCCGAACGTGGCGAGAGTCTGGAGGATGCCTGAGGGCTGATTCGACGGCAATGGCGCGCAAAGAAACGAGTCGTCACCAGGCGTCCGGCACTCCTGGCTTACAAATGAAGGCCGCCCCTTCGCGCCTCAATGACTAGGGTAAACATCCGCCGACAAATGGTTGGTGTACGGAGTATATTCGGGTCAACGAGACGCTCACTGAAGGGGAAGACAAATGCAGTTTCATCTCGACGGCTTCCGCACAGGCGACCCGACGATCGACCCCGCCGCCGTGGCGCACACCGCTGACATGCCCGACACCGTCGATGTGCTGATCGTCGGCAGCGGCCCGGCAGGTCTTGTGCTCGCGGCTCAACTGTCGCAGTTCCCGGCAATCAATACGCGTATCGTCGAACGACGTTCCGGGCCGCTTCTCATGGGTCAGGCCGACGGCGTCGCGTGCCGCACCGTCGAGATGTTCGATGCGTTCGGCCTGAGCGACCGCTTGTTGCGCGAAGCCTATTGGGTCAACGAGACCGTCTTCTGGCGGCCCGATTCCGACAAGCGCGGCGCGATCAAGCGTACCGGACGCGTTCAGGATACCGAAACAGGTCTGTCGGAATTCCCGCACGTCATCGTCAATCAGGCGCGAGTGCAGGACTATCTTCTGGATGTCATGCGCCGCTCTCCGCGGCGGCTGGAGCCCGACTATGATCTCGAACTCGTGAGCGTCGAGCGCGTCGAGCGTGACAGCGAAGGCGAGCATCCGGTGCGCGTCACGTTACGGCGCACCGACGCATCGCGCCTCGACGAACTCGTCACCGTGCGCGCGCGCTATGTCGTGGGCTGCGACGGCGCCCGCAGCCGCGTGCGCGCCGCCATCGGCCAGACGCTGCGCGGCGACGCGGCCAATCATGCGTGGGGCGTCATGGACGCGCTCGCAGTCACGGATTTTCCGGACATCCGCCTGAAGGCGGCCATTCAGTCCGCAAGCGAAGGCAATCTGCTCATCATTCCGCGCGAAGGCGGCTATCTCGTTCGCTTCTACGTCGATCTCGGCGAGGTCACGCCGGGCAACCGCGATGCCATCAAGCAGATCACCGTCGACCGGATCATCGAGACGGCGCAGCGCATTCTGCATCCGTATTCGCTGGACGTGAAGGAAGTGGCCTGGTTTTCCGTGTACGAGGTCGGCCAGCGTCTGACAGACCGGTTCGACGATGCCCTGGCCGCCGACGGCACCTCGCGCGAACCGCGCGTCTTCATCGCGGGGGACGCGTGCCACACGCATAGCGCGAAAGCCGGTCAGGGCATGAACGTTTCGATGCAGGACGGATTCAATCTCGGCTGGAAGCTCGGCGCGGTGTTGAACGGACTCAGTGATGCCAGTCTGCTGCGCACATATTCCGACGAGCGCCAGCCCGTTGCGCAGGAACTCATCGACTTCGACAAGGAGTGGTCGGCGATGATGGCCGCGCCACCCAAAGACCCCAACCGGCCTGAAGCCGGCGGCGTCGATCCGGCCGAACTACAGGCGTACTTCGTGCGGGCCGGTCGCTATACGGCGGGCGTCGCGACCCGCTACCGGCCGGCCATGCTGACGGGCGAGCCGACTCATCAGGCGCTCGCGAGCGGCTTCGTGATCGGCATGCGCTTTCACTCGTCGGCCGTGCTTCGCGCAGCGGACGCGAAGCCGGTTCAACTCGGGCACGCCGCGCGCGCCGACGGCTGCTGGCGTCTGTACGCCTTCGCCGACGCACAGGAAACCGCGCTTCACGCGCTGTGTGAACACCTTGCGACGTCGCCGGAATCCGCTCTGCGGCTCGTGACGCCGGCAGGCGCCGACCCCGACAGCGTGCTCGACTTGCGCGCGGTGCTTCAGCGCGACCATCGCGACGTGCGACTCGAAGGCATGCCGCGCTTGCTTTTGCCGAAGAAGGGCCGCCACGGACTCGTCGACTACGAGAAGATATTTACCAGCGACGCCGTGACTGATATCTTCGATGAGCGCGGAATCGACCGCAATCGCGGCGCGCTCGTCGTGGTCCGTCCGGACCAGTTCGTCGCGCACGTCTTGCCACTGGACGCATACGCGGAACTGGCAGGCTTCTTCCGGCCGATATTTCCGCGTGCCTTCGCTCAGCCTTTCACTTGCTCCTGACGTAGCCAAATTGCCGACCAAACCAAGCGGGCGCGATGCGCTGTCGAAATATACGGGCAGTCTCGTGCGCCGTGCCCAGCAACGCCATATCGCAGTGTGGCTCGCCGAGGTGTCCGCCGAGATTACGAGCGTTCAGTACGCGGCGCTCGAAGTGCTCCACAGGACGCCGGGCGTCAATCAGCGACAACTCGGCGACGAGCTCGACGTGGACCGATCGACCATCGCCGATCTGGTCGCGCGCATGGTTCGCAATGGCCTTGTCGAGCGCTCGGACGATGCCGTGGACAAACGCAGCTACGTCCTTTTCCTCACCGCCGCCGGGAAAAAGCAATTCGCTGCGCTGCAGCCGCGGGTCGAGAAAGTGGAGCGCGTGCTCACCGAACGGCTCACGCCGCGAGAATGCCTCGAACTGCGCCGGCTGCTTTCGGCGTTGCTGCCGCGGAATGAAACGTGACGCTCTCGAGCGTGTAGTGGGAAGACGTCCGCTGACATTCGCCCGACGGTCTGCCGCCGAGAGGCCGGCCGCGCCGTGTGATTCCTGTCGCAGCATCCGCTGCGCGTGGGATGCCTTCCTGCAGGATTTGCAGGAGCGGGCAGTCTTGCGGCTCAGGTGTGCAAGCAGACGCGTCTTGTGATTCGTTTATGTGTCGTGTCGCTTTGTCAGTAAAGCGCTTGCCGAATGTGCTTTCGCCACGGTCGGGCAAGCCAACGCACGATCGACGGTTCGCGCCAACCCTCTGCCTCTCACCGCGCGATGACGCATCCGCACACTGCGGCCCCGCCCGCGCCGCCCTGCTTGTCGATATTCGCCTGCGTCTCGTCTGCCAACTTGAATGCTTCCGTAGAACGGGCGTGGCAGTCGCGGCGAGTGCGCGCACATCCGGGTCGCTGCCATGCTGTGCTTCATCGCTGAACTGCTGCATGTCGCCCTTGTGATCGGAGACGTTATGGTCCATGACGACCTTGTCGAACGCGTGGCCGGTGAGCGGCTTGAGCGCGGTGTGAGTCGCCTCGTGAGTGATCGAAATGCCGCCAGGCAAGCTGTCGCTTTCGCTTGGCGAGACTTTCGCTCTTGGCATCGAGCGACTTATGGTCGGCGATCATGCGCTTCGGAAATGCCTGCACCGATGGGTCCGACGATTTGCGCAGCGCGAGCTGCGCACGACTGAATCCCGGCGCGGCCATCCTGTAGCGCATAGCCGAGGAAATCGGCGAGGTCTTCAACGTCATCGGCGTGCGCGAGGGTGGCGCCCGCTATAAGCAGCAAACAGGCGGCTGCGCGGGAGGCGACAGCAAGGCGCGCCTGCGTGGGCCGCTCTGCCTGGTCGAGTGCGATGTCGCGCAATTGAGGTTCGAGACGGCGTGTCAGCATGGGTGTCTCCGTGCATCAGGGCGTTCACACTCGATGAGCACTGCTCGGGCACCGGCGCGCGTCAATCTGCGAAGCCGGATTCGGCCGCTTATCCCTGCAATCCTCGCAGTATCTTCGCAGCCGCGCGCGCCGCGACTTCGCAACCCAGCACGATGTGCGCCTCCGCCGTATCCTCGATGAAGTCATGGCTGACTCCGCCGATGCTCGGCACGAACAGCATGCACGCAGGCAGATGATGCGCAAGCACCTGCGCGTCGTGTGACGCGCCGCTCGGCATGCGCTCCCATTGGCCCGGCGCGAGCGCTTCCGCTGCATCCGCGAGGTGGGCCTGCAGCGCCGCGTCCATCGTGACCGGTTCTTCGGGCGGCTCGATGTCGCGTATCTCGACGCTCATCTTCTCTTGCGCGTTGAAGTCGCGGACCAGTTCGGCGAGCGCGGCTTCCATTGCGGTCAGGCGTTGTGCGTCGGCGTCGCGGAATTGCAGGTACATGTCGGCGGAACCCGGCACCACGCTGAACGATCCCGGATCGAGATCGATGCGGCCGACCGTCCACACGGTATCGGCATCGGCGAGCCGCTCGAATGCTTCGTTCATGCGCGTAATGAACGCGATCAGCCCCGCGCCCGCGTCGCGGCGGATCGACATGGGCGTCGTCCCCGCATGATTGCGCTGCCCCGCGAAGCGCAGCCGGAACTCGCGTATGCCGACGATCGTCGTCACCACGCCGATGGCATTGCCATGCGCCTCCAGCCTGCCACCCTGCTCGATGTGCGGTTCCATGTACGCCTTGTGACGCGCGCGGTCGATGCGTGCGCGCGGCGCGTTTGCGATGCCGGCCTCTGCAAGCGCGTCGCCGAGCAGAACGCCTTCGCGATTGCGCGCGCTGCGAATCGCCTCGTCGACGGGTTCGCCGACGAAGCTGCGGCTGCCGAGAAAGCCCGAGAACGTGCCTTCCTCGTCGATCCACGACGCGACGTCCACGGCGAGATGGCGCGTCGCATCGCACTCGCCAAGCGCGCGGGCGATTTCGAGGCCGTAGATCACGCCGAGCGCGCCGTCGAGCCAGCCGCCGGTCGGCTGCGTGTCGGTATGCGAGCCAATTAACAGCGCCGGGCCGTCGTTGCGCGAGCGGCCGAACACGTTGCCCACGCCGTCGATCGATGCATCGAGCCCGGCCTCGTTCATGCGCTGCGCCAGCCAGCGGCGCGCGTCCATATCCACCAGCGAAAGCGAAAGACGTACGACACCCTTACCCGCCGCGCCGAAGCTGCGCAGGTGCTCGAGGTCGTTCAACAGGCGGGCGGGATCGATCTTCAACACGGCGTCTCTTCCTTTGCGTGGCAAAGACGTAGCGTATCAGCCGAGCGTGGTTCACGAGGCCGCACGTTTGAGTGCGTCGATCCATCGCCCGCGAAAGGGCCTTATAGCGTTACCGCGCGGTCATTTCGGCTTCGACCACGCGCAGAACGTCGGCGGCACAGCCCGCGAGATCCTCGAACAAGCGCCTCTGAACAGGCGACAGCGCCCGAGGAGACGTGTCGATGACGCATAAGGTGCCCAAACGGTGGCCACTCGCCCCGTTGATCGCGATGCCCGCATAGAACCGGATGCCCGGGTCGCCCGTCACGAGTGCGTTCAGTCGAAAGCGATCATCCTTCGTCGCATCTTCGACCACAAAAATGCCCGGCTCGACGAGCGCATAGTTGCAGAAGGCGATATCACGAGGCGTTTGCCTGGCCGCGAGCCCGTGCCGCGACTTGAACCACTGCCGGTGCGCGGCAACGATCGACACGAGCGCGATCGGACACGCCGTGACATACGCCGCAAGTCGCGTGATTCGGTCGAGCCGGGGATCGTCGGGCGTGTCGAGCAAGCCGCACTGCGCGACCGCATCGAGTCTGTCTTCTTCGTTATATAAAACCGGATACTCGGACATCGTTACTCGTTGGGCTAAGGATAGGTCTTTGATCGATGTCTTGTCGGCAGAATTCGACCCGTACTTGAGCGCTTTCTTTCCGCGATGCAGCTAAAGATCGGCCGTGCTGGTGCCGCTAACAAGAGCCTAAGCCCGCCTAAGCCCGCTAAGCCCTGACAGCCATCGAGCACGCTCTGGAAAGACTCGAACCATGAACCCGAACGCCGAACCCTCCCTCACCGTATGCGCGTCGAACGCGGCAGCAGCCGGTCAGAAGCCCCTCGCGGAATTGCGCTCCTTGTGGGCCACCACAGAGAAGGAGCGAGCCGTCGTTGAATTCTCGCCCGACGGCGTGATCCTGCGCGCGAATGCCAACTTCCTGACCTTGATGGGCTACCGGGCCGATGAGGTGGTCGGATCGCATCACCGCGTCTTTTGCGACACCGCATACGCCAACAGTCAGGCATACCAGGATTTCTGGATCATGCTCGCGTCCGGACGCGAAGCGAGCGGCGAATTCAGACGCCTGAACAAGACGCGCTCGGAAGTCTGGATACACGGCTCCTATACGCCTGTTCTCGACGAAAGCGGCAATGTCCAGAAGATCGTGAAAGTCGCCACCGACATTACCGGCGCGCGCACGCTCGCCGACGATCACGCCGGCAAGGTGCGGGCGATGGAACGCGCTCAAGCTGTCATCGAGTTCGATTTGCATGGCCACGTCCTTGCGGCGAACGACCTGTTCCTTCATCTGATGGGCTATAGCCTCGAAGAAGTGAAGGGCCAGCATCATCGGATGTTCTGCGAGCCGTCGTACCTGAACACGGACGCGTATCGCTCGTTCTGGGAAAAGCTCGGGCGCGGCGAGTATGACGCCGGGCAGTACAAGCGCATCGCGAAGGGCGGCCGCGAAGTATGGATTCAGGCGACGTACAACCCGATCTATAGCGCGGACGGCCGGCTCATCAAGATCGTGAAGTTCGCCTCCGACATCACCGAGTTCAAACGCGGCGTCGCTGAACGAGATGGCCGGTTGGCCGCCATCGACCGGGCCAATGCCGTGATCGAGTTCGACCTCGAGGGCAACGTTCTCGCCGCGAATCAGAACTTCACGGATGCGATCGGCTATACGCTGCGCGAGATCGTCGGCAAGCATCACAGGATGTTCTGCGATCCCGAAACGACTGCGACGGCCGAATATCGCGACTTCTGGGCGCGACTGAGCCGCGGCGACTATCATGCCGGGCGCTTCGAGCGCGTATCGAAGCACGGATACCGCGTGTGGCTTCAGGCTACGTACAATCCTGTGCTGGACGAGTCCGGCCGGCCCTACAAGATCGTGAAGTACGCGAGCGACATCACCGCGCAGGTGGAGCGCGAACGCCGGATGCAGGCCAGTCTGATCGCAATGAGCGAGAAGATCGACGAGTTGTCCCAGTCCATCGACGGCATCGCCACGCGCACGCGCGAAGCAACGGCAGTCGCGACCGAAACGCAGGCCGAGGCGGATACGGGCGGCCGTACGCTGGCTGAATCGATGTCGGCGATCAAGGAGATCGAACAGTCCTCCGCCGGTATCAGCGAAGTGGTGAAGGTCATCAGCGAGATCGCCACCCAGACCAACATGCTCGCTTTCAACGCAGCCATCGAAGCGGCGCGCGCAGGAGAGCATGGACTGGGATTCTCCGTCGTCGCGAGCGAAGTGCGTCGGCTGGCCGAGCGTTGCTCGCAGGCGACCAACGAGATTCGCCGCCACATCGACGAGTCCGTGCATCGGATCAAGACCGGAAGCGAAACGTCCGGACGCGCAGCCAATGGCTTCGACCGTATCCGCGCCGGTGTCAACCGTACGACCGAGACCATCGCCGGAATCCATCAGGTTACCGAGAAGCAGGCAACCGCCACGCGTACCGTTTCGGAACTGTTGCGCGAGCTTACGCTGGTAACAGGCGGCGAAGCGGCGGTTCGTTCATCTTCCACCGTGGCCGCGCTGTCCCGCCAGACGCAATGATGGATTCGTCAGCACTTGTTGTCGGCGTCGTGCAGGTCGGCTCGATCCGCTTCGGGATTCCTGTCGAGCACATCGTGGAAGCGGTGGAAGCGCCGTGCGCCTACCAGCGCGTACCGGGTCAGCCGGCCGGCATGAAGGGATACTTCCTGCTGCGCGGCGACGCCGTCGCCACGCTCGATACATACGGGCTTATTTGCCCCGATGAGACTGCGCATGAGCCAGCGAGGCACGTCATCGTCCTGCGCCAGGGCGATGCCGTGTTCGGCATCGAAGTCGATGCAGTCGGCAAAACCGAAGCGATCGACCGAGATGGCCTGATTACGCTTGCGCCAGACGATGACTCCGCAGCGGGCCTCTTTCCTGTGTTGGCCGCGCTCGGAGAACCGTCGTCGCTCATCGGCATTGCGAATGTCGGGAAGCTCTACGAAGCAACGGCGGGAAGGGCTGCGCGCAAGGCGGTTCGGCCGCGCAACGCTGGAAGCGCCGAAGACTGCTCGAACGAGGAGGCGAAGTCGCGACGCAGGCAGCACGCGATCGTACGTTGTGGCGAACACCTGCTCGGCATCGACGCGCTCAGTGTCCGATGTGTCATTCCCATGCCCGAGCTTCAGCAACCAAGTCCGGGCAACACCACGTTTCTGGGCGTCGCGCATTGGCTGGGGGCAGACCTGGCCGTCATGGACCTTCCTGCGGTATCGGGCCTTCCCCAGCGCGAAACGGGGCAAGGCAAGTATCTGCTCGTCCTCGCGCACGGCGACCGTGTGACCGGTTTCGCCGTTGACGAGCTTTCAGAACTGGTACTGCTCGCGCCGAAGGACATACGGCCCGTGTCGCCCGCTGCCTTCGCCGAACCCGGCTTCTTCTTCGGCGCTATCGGTACCTTTCGAAACAGAACGGCGCTGGTTCTGAACCCGGAAGCGCTTTCCAGCAGCGGACGCCTGATGCATCTACCGCGCACCGCGGCACCGCAGAAGAGTTCAGCCACGGCGAATCAGGCAGCGGCATACACCGGGTCCTACATTGTTTTCTCGGTGGCGGGACGTCCTTATGCGACGAACATCGAACACGTGGCCGGAATCGTGACGAAGCCTAAGGTCGAAGTGCGCGGCGGCGTAGACCAGGCGAGCCTTGGACTGATCAACTGGCGCAATGACTTTGTCGAGCTCGTGAACGTGGACTTTGCGGGCGGCAGCGACATCGAGCGTTCGGAGCCGCGGCAGGCACTGGTGGTCGTGGTGGACGGGCTCACGCTTGCATTCGCGGTGGACGCTGTGCTGACCATGTCGGGGCCGACCGACGCGACGCAGATTTCGCGAGCTTTCGACCCTGAAACAGGCGGCACATACCAGATCGTGACGATGTACGAACCGAGCCGGATCAGCTATCGACTCATCGACCTCGCTCAGAAGGTGTCCGAGAGGTTCGGCGCGCTACAGGTCGGTGAGGAAGCGGCTGCTTAGACTTCACGAGTGAAGCGATTGCCGCTTCATCCTGGCGTCGAGCGAAATCCGCGTCCCCGGCCTATGACGCAGTCTGACGATCGATTTTCAGCGACATGTGCACCTCGTCGTGAAAGCATCCGTCCACCAACAACGAGTTCCGCTCTAGTCCGAAGGGTTCGAAGCCCAACGACTCGTAAAGCCGGACGGCGAGCTCGTTGTTCGCGTTCACGGTCAGGTTGATCTGCGTGGTGTCAGGCGTAAGCCGCGCGAACTCGATGAGTTCGGCAATGAGCGCTCTGCTGATGCTCCGGCCTCTCATGTCCGGCGTGACATAGACGCCCCAGACAAACGCCTTGTGACTCAGCTTTCGCGGGTGCTCGCGTCCGAGGCCCGCGACGCCGACCAGGCGCGTTCCATCGAAAGAGCCGAACACGCCTTGGCCCCGATCCGCTGCGAGTTGCTTCTCGACGTCATGCAGCGAGCGGCTTGCTTCCTCTTCATAGCTGGAAGCGAATGAGGCGGGACACTCCTTCAGTCCGGCAAGCCGCAGAGAGACGAATGATGCAGCGTCGGATGGAGTGAGCTGGCGAACGAGCATGGACGGTCCTTTCACGGAGAGAATAGGGATGACTTGCGTGATTGTCTGTGATTCCGGCGATCCGATCGACTGTCTCTTCTCGCCCGAACCGGTCCGAGACTAGCGGCGTTCGGCCACGCTCGTTCGGGATGCACCGGCTTCCCCGCTTGCGCCAGTCGAATTGCATGTGGAGCCGCTACCGCGTCATGCGATGATCGCGTGCTCCACGACGAGCCACGCGGACCACGCGATGAGCGCGACGCCGAGCGGCTTGCCAATGCGCCTGCCCGCGCGAAGGTTCTTCTCCGCAGCCATGATCGCGCCGAGCGCCAGCATCCATCCGACGCTCGCGGTCCCGACCGCGAACATCACCAGCATCAGCGCCCAGCAACAGCCGACACAGAATACGCCGTGACTTGCGCCCAGCACGAAGCTCTCGCGGCGCGCGCTCCTGCCGCGCCAGTGCCCGGCGATGAACATGAGCGGCGAGCGGCATTTGTCGAGACACCGCGCTTTGAGCCCGCCGAACTGATAGACCCCCGCGACGGCGGCAATCGCCGCCCCGACGAGCCAGGCGTGAGCGAACATCGCCGGCGACCGCGCCACGAGCGCGTGAAGCGCCGCGTCGACGCCGTGCGCGAGCAGACCGAAGATCGCCCACGCGGCCGCATAGCCGGCGATCAGCAAGGCAATCAGCGCGCGCCTGTCTTCGCGCGCGACGGTCATGCGCACGAAAGCGTCGAAGAGCGGGAACGCGGTGGGCAGCATCATCGCGGCGATCATCACGAGCCACGCGGCGCTGTAGAGCGATGCCGCAAGCGCCGCGCTCGCGCCGGGCAGCGCGCGGCACAACGCGCCGACGCCCGCGAGGTCGTTCCAGTCCGCCAGGTGCAGGTAACGCGCATACGGCCCGGCGTCCCAGATCCAGAGCACGATCCATGCGCTCGCCGTCAGGGCGATGAAAAGCGGCGCGAAAAGCCGCGCGCGCGGCCGCGTTTTCATGACGAGAAGCTGAACGATCCCTGAATGGCGTTGTGTCCGCTCAAGTTCAGGTCGAGGTCGAGCGCGTCGTACCGCAGGCGGAACGAGCTCGCCTTGGCGACGAAGGCGGGCGACCCCGGTATCGTCGAAAAGATGCTCTCGACGAGTTTCGTCGGCTCGCCGGTCGGACCGCGATAAGGCTCCATGTCGGCTTCCACGACGTCCCCGACTTTCATTCTGCCCCTGCCTTCGACCACGGCGTACTCGATCGGCGCGCGTTGCACCGACACCATCTCGCCGATGAGCTTCACGATGTCCGCGAGCGGTCCCCCGCGCTCGCCACGGTGCACGCTAGCAAGCGCATCGAACTGGGCGTCGCTCGCCTGATCGTCGATGAACATCGCGACGCGCCAGCCGCCCTTCAGCACGTTGCCGGGGATGAACGCGGCGAACGCGACCGTCCTGCCCGAGACATCGACGCCGTCGATCACGCCCTTTTCGTAGTGGTAAGCGAGCGCGCTACGGCACGTGCCGTTGTCCGGGTCTTCGCCGACCCAGCACGGGCACAGGATCTTGCACTCGCACACTTCGAGGATGCTTCCCATCAGTTGATAGCTCACTTGCGCCTCCCCTGCGGTTGAACCGGCGGGCATCACATCGCCCGACAATTCCTGTTTTAGGCGTTAAGCGGGCGGGAAGCAAAGCATCGCGAAGGGGCGCAATAGGCGCTTATTGAAGTAGTGTGTACAAATTCAGGCCGCGAGGGGAAAGACACTGGCGATCATCGCCGATGGCGGCAAGAACGCATCTCGGGCGAAAGCCCCGTGCGCAACGCGAAGTCAGTTAGCGACGGCGGCGCGCTCGGAACTGTCTAGAACAGGACCATTCGCTGTGTTGCCGCCGTCGCTTCGAACGATCGCTCAGAAATCAACCTGTCGCCGTCACGCGTCATTGCTCTTCAACCAACTGACGAGATCTTCCGACACAATGGGCTTGCTGAACAGATAGCCCTGGCCTTTCTCGCAGCCAAGCGAGCGGACCACGGACGCCTGCGCCTCGCTTTCCACTCCCTCCGCAACGGTGCTCATGTTCAGGCTCGCCGCCACGCGAACCGTTGCTTCGATCAATACGCGATGATGCGCGCTCTGCACTGCCTGGCTGACAAACGACCGATCTATCTTGACCGTAGCCACGGGTAGCTGGTGCAGGCTGGAAAGCGAGGAATAACCCGTCCCGAAGTCGTCGAGCGCCAGCGTGAGTCCGAGCGACTTGAGTTGTTGCAACGTGGCCTGCACGGATTCATCCTGCGCGGCGAGGCTTTCTGTCACTTCGAGTTGCAGCTCACGCGGACTCATGCCGCTGTCTCGCAGCGTACGCGAAACATAGGCGACGAATCCTTCGTCGGTCAGTTGGGCGCGAGAGAGGTTGACCGCCAGAAGGCGCGGGGCCAGGCGCCCCAGTTCTCTTTTCCATGCGACGAAGTGGCGGCACGCGGTATCCAGCACGTATTCGCCCAATGCGCCGATCAAGCCGCATTCCTCGGCGACGCCGATGAATTCGACCGGCGGCACGACGCCCCTGACCGGGTGGCGCCACCGCACCAGTGCTTCGACAGCAGCGGCATGTGGCGGGAAAGACCAGCGGTCCGCAGTCGGCGCAAGCATGACGACCGGTTGATAGACGACGAAGAGTTCCTGATTCCCGATCGCGCGACGCAGATCGTTCTCCATCTGCGCTCGACGCGCTGCGCGCTCGTGCATGGAAGGTTCGAAACTCACATACCGGGCTCCGCCGCGACGTTTGGCTTCCACCATCGCGATGCTCGCGTCTTGCAGTATCGCGTCGGGGTGCGCGCTCGACGTCGTCGAGTGGACGATCCCGATACTGACGCTAAGGTGCAGCTGTTGGCCGGCGATCCGGTATGGTTCGCTCAACGCTCTGAGCAGCCGATCCGCAAGCGAGAGAACGTCCGATTCGGGTTGCGGCTCGCCGATGACCACGACGAACTCATCGCCCCCGAGCCGACCCGCGAGCAGGCCGCTATCATGTTGGCCTTTCTGCGAATCCGGCATACCCAGTGTCGTCATCAACCGATTGGCGACCTCTGCCAATACTTCATCGCCCGCGGAGTGACCGAGGGAGTCGTTGATCTGCTTGAAGCGATCGCAATTGATGAACAGCACGCTGAGATCGCGGCGCTGGTCCTGACTCCGATGGTGCATGCCACCCTGAATGAACTCGCAGATCGACGTGCGGTTCGGCATCATGGTCAGCTTGTCCCGGCGCGCGGCCTCGCCGAGCTTCTTGTCCAGAATAGACTGCTCGCGCTGCGACTCCAGCGTTACATCGCTCACCATTGCCATCAGGTGGTTCCGGTCGAGCTTGAGCAAGCTGACCGACAAGACCTGAGGGGCAAGCGAGTTTCTGGAAGAACGCGGAACCGTGATGCGTACGGCATCGCAAACAGGTCCAGCAGGCGCCTCGTATTCCTGGACCATTCGCCGGAATTGCGGCGCAATCGTTTCCAGCACGTCGAACAGATTGACGAGGTTGCCATCCGGCGAAAGCGGCATCAGCAAGCGGGCCGACATAGGGTTGATCATCTCGATCACCCCGAGTGCCGAGATCTGTAGAAGCCCTATCGGCGCCCGATAGAGAAACTCCATCAATGCTTCGTTCGCGGACACCGAGTCGGCCGAAGGCGTGACAGCCTCATCCACGGGTAGCTCGCAGAGAGCTTCCTCGCTTGTCGCGCCGCGCGATGTGACGCTATCTTGGGATCCGTGGCGTGACACCGCTACGCCGTTGCATCGATTTTCACTCATTCTCATGCGTCGAGCTTCTTAGGTTCCTCGACGACCAAACAGACATGCCAGGGACAATTGCGCAAAGTGAGCGCACAAAGAGTGCCTGCTCTCAACCGAGTTCCACGCGATTCCGACCGGCTGCCTTGGCCGCATACAGTGCCTTGTCGGCTGCGGCGAGCAAGTCGTTCACGCAAGACGTCGCATCGGTCACCGAGGCAATGCCCGCACTGACCGTCACCCGTATCGGGCCAGCGCCTGTAGCGATCTCGGTGTCCGCGATCGTTGCGCGCACGCGTTCCGCGATGACGAACGCCTCCCCGCGAGCAGTTCCTGGAAGCAACAGGCAAAACTCTTCGCCTCCGAGTCGGGCCAGCAGGTCGATCGACCGCAAATGCGCCTTCGCCTTCTGAACGATCTGCGTCAGAACCAGGTCTCCCGCTTGATGCCCGGCCGTGTCGTTGATTCGCTTGAAATGATCGGCATCGATCATCACGACAGACAACTCTTTGCCGAGTCGCCTCGTTCTCGCAAGCTCCTTCTCCGCAAGTTTGAAGAAATGCGCGCGATTGACCGCGCCGGTCAAATGATCCGTGGTGAGAAGGCGAGTGAGTTCGTCGCTCGAAATCTTGCGTTCGGAGACGTCGCGTATGACGACCGAATATCCCGCGATGTCCGCATCATCTTCTCGCAAGACGGCAACCATAATCTGCGCGGCATAGCGGCGGCCCTGCTTGCTTTCGCACCAACGCTCCTGAATGTGCCAGCCCTCCTCGCGCGTCAGCGAGATGTGCTCGGGGCTGCAATACGGATCCACGGCCTCGGGCGCGTAGAAGAGGTCCAGCGTATGGCCGAGCACTTCTTCCGCGCCAAAGCCCGTGAGCTGCTCGACGGAAGCATTCCAGCTGTCGATACGGCCAGCGGCGTCGAGGGTGAAGAACGCGAAATCGTTGACGCTGGTATAGATGCCCGCGAGCCACGACTCATGCTGTCTCGCGCGTCGTTCGGCCTCGACCTGACGGGAGATGTCGGAGAGCGTCATCATCAACGTACTGCTATTGACCTTGATGATGTTGCATGAGAGCACCATCGGACGATCGGCACTGGGCGCAATTACAATCCGATGGCCCTCGCAAACCCGACCCCGCTCGGCCGGAAAACTCGACACGAGGTTGCGCAACTCCGGCGCGACGTTGGTCAGGCTCTCGAAGACGTTACCGACGCCCATGCGCCCGGCAAGCGGCATGAGCAACTGGACGGCGACCGGATTGAGCATGTCCACATCGCCATTCAAGCCACTACGGACGATGCCGATGGGTGACATATACATGAACGACAGCAGCGCCTCGTGCTCCGCTTCCAATGCGCCTTCCACGGTGGTCATGACGT
Source organism: Caballeronia sp. GAFFF1 (assembly GCF_023630705.1). GTDB lineage: Bacteria > Pseudomonadota > Gammaproteobacteria > Burkholderiales > Burkholderiaceae > Caballeronia. Next base: position 88,792 of record NZ_JALQEM010000040.1, on the reverse strand, counting down.
TCACTTGCCGGTCTGACGTTGAACGAGAAGAAAGCGGGTTTCGCTGCGGCTGGACTTCATGAGCCTCAGCTGCACGGGCGTCGGCCTCATGCGCAGCGTCAAAACGTACGGCAGCACTTCGTCGAGTTCGGCTTCATCCTCGAACCGTTGCGCCACCATGAAGTTGTTCATGCACGGCGCGACTTCTTCGAACAGATGTCTGCCGAGGACGCGAGTGGCGCTCAGCCCCGCGCTCGATGACTCGAGAGCGTTGTAGTGAGTCACGGCGTAAGTCGCGTCGAATCCGATCACTCCGAATTCGAGTTCATCGAGCTCCGGCTCACCGGCTGCGACGAGGTCGTCGAATAACACTGAATCGAACGTATGCTTAAAAGTAGACTGGCCAATCATTATTCTTCTCTCCGCGTGAAGGATCGTCTTTCGCAAGCTATAACGGCAGCAAGCTCGAATACTTTATCGTCCGCTCCGTCACCGGGGGCGGAGGCAACGGTCGAGCCGCGGTGCGCTCGCGTGTCGCCGCCTAGACGCGCCAGTTAGAGAGCTTGCCGCAGTCACTGACAGGAAGTCGTTCACCGAACGTAAAACCTTTGGGCCGCTCCGGAGCAGACAGTCGTGTCATTGCCCATCGGTCGAGTTCGATCGGAAGCCGTTCAATGTCGACACCCGCGGCCGGAACAACGAATGCCTTCAATCGAGCACCTTCGCTCGGGTCCATTAAACGGACAGCGGCATCAGCGACGTGAGGATGCTGCAACAGCACTTCACGCACCCGCGCGGGAAAGACGTTAGTGCCCGCCACCTGCACGGCGTCGTCCATTCGACCACGGACGATGAAGCTATTCTCGGTCGCCCATTGCACATGGTCTTGCAGCGCCACGCTTCCTTCGCGGCCGTCTTGAGCGACGCGAATGAGTCGAGTGGCGTCCGCGGTGGTTCGCGTCCAGAATGGCATCAACTGAAAGGCCGGCGCAGGGACTTCACGCACACCGACGCCAGCCGTCTCCGAGCTGCCATAAATCTCCAGCACGCGACCAAACGCCCCTTCGGCGGTAAGCGCCTGCGCGAGTTGCGGCGGGCACGGAGCAGTCGATGTCAATGCCGATACGCCACGAGGAATCGAGCCTGCGAAGCGAGCAACCAGCGCCAGATGCGCCGGATGACTGACCAATAGATCGCCCGATGCCATCATGCGCGGCAATGCAGACGGCGTCACGTGCCGAACGTCGATGACCTCGATGTTACCCAGCCGCAATGGCAAAAGCACGGTGAAGAGAAAGCCGTAGATATGATGCGCTGGCACGGCCGCGAGAACCCGGCGCGTTCCGCCGAGGGTTGCGGAGACGTGTTCAGCCTCTCGCTCGAGGTCGGCTAATGCATGGACGCATGTTTTCGGTTTGCCCGTCGAGCCCGAGGTCCGGAAAACCAGTTGGGCGCTGTACTGCTTCAAGCCTCTGGCGACGACGTTCAGCCAGTCGCCGAAGCAGCGCTGGGCCAGGAGTGCATCGTCGAGTCCGCTCTCGTGCAGTTGAGTCAGTTCCGCGAGTGACGTCGCAATGGAAAGCCGTTCGATGGAATCGAGACCAAGGCCGTCTTCTCCCATACTGAGTTCGGGCGAGCAGGGAAAGTGTTCTGGCGTCGCGCTTCCGGGCCGCAGGTGTCGCAATTCCGCTGCAATGGCATCGCCGAGAAAGCGCGCCAACGTACCGGGCGCTTCGTGCCATTCGCTGTGACGTGAGTCCAGTGCAACGGACATCTCTGTATCTTCTCTGTAGAGTTGAGAAAAAGCCCGGGAATCACTGCTTTTCCGCGCCTGCGCTTCGGTTCATTCGGCTCCGCGCCGATGACGTCTCATTCTATTTACGGCAGGGCTTCTGGAAGCTTTAGCGCTTTGCCTGGCCCGCAAAGGCTGACTGCCAACGCTACCGGTCGCGCAAGCGAGAGTACGGTGCGCTGCATTCAAGCGCGTGCGCGACATGCAATGCCAGCCCGGCGGCAGAGGCACGCAGCGCATGCGGACTCAATCATCGGTTCTCGCGCCGATGCCCGCGAGCAGCGCCGCCAGTTGCTCCATGACGATCGGCTTCACCAGATGGTGATCGAACCCGGCCTGCGCGCTGCGGTGACGATCCTCTGCTTGCCCGTACCCGGTCACCGCGATCAACGTCGCTTCGGCCGTCTCCGGGCGCTCGCGCAGGCGCCGTGCAAGTTCGTTGCCATCCATGTCCGGCAGGCCGATGTCGAGCAGACATGCATCGGGACGTTCCTGCGACGCGCGCTCCAGCGCACGCCGCGCTTCATGTTCGACGATTACCTCGTGTCCGCAGGACCCGAGTAGCGCGCCCAGTGCCTCGGCCGCGTCCACGTTGTCGTCGACGATAAGCAGCTTGAGGCGCTCGTTCGGCGCCCAGTCTGCTTGATCCGCTTGTCGCTCGGCTGCCGCCGGCTGCGCCTGCATTAGCGGCAGCCTGACCACGAAAGTACTTCCCGCATCGAGTCCCGCGCTGAAGCAATGCACCGTCCCGCCGTGCAGTTCCACCAGATGCTTGACCAGCGCGAGCCCGAGGCCCAGGCCGCCCAAAGAGCGGTCGGACGAGCGCTCGGCTTGCGTGAACAAGTCGAATGCGCGCGCCGTCAGTTCCGCCTCCATGCCGATGCCGTCGTCGCGCACCGTCAGCGCAAGTTGGTCGCCGTCTATGTCGAGGCATATTTCGATGCCGCCCCCGATGGGCGTGAATTTCGACGCGTTATGGAGCAGGTTGGCCGCGACCTGAACCAGCCGCGCCTTATCGCCCAGCACTGTCGCCTCGTGCGAGGGCAGGCGCACTGCCAGGCGCTGCGCGCGCGCCTGCGTCAGCGGGCGAACCTGCTCGATGGCTTCCTCTATCACGAGCCGCGCGTCGACCGGCGCTCTGGCCAGCGTGACGAGTCCACGCGTCACGCGCGACACGTCGAGCAGATCGTCGACGAGTCCGGTCATATGTGCGACCTGGCGCGCGATGATGGCGCTGCTGCGGCGCACCTGTTCTTCGTCCAGCTTGCTGATCTTCAATAGCTGCGCAGCGGCGGAGATCGGCGCCAGTGGATTGCGTAATTCATGCGCGAGCATGGCGAGAAACTCGTCTTTGCGCTGATCGGCCGCTTTCAGTTTCTCTTCGGCAATCTTGCGATCGGTGATGTCGCGAAAGAACGAGGCAATTCCGCCTTCGCCGGTCGGATAGGCGCGCAGTTCGACCCAGACAATCTCGCCATCGGCGCGACTGTGACAGTATTCCGACGCGCCTGCCTCGCGGCTTTCGATCACCCGCTGATACAGGCGTGTCAGATCCGTGGCGATCACTTCGGGCCAAAGTCGCGCGTGACTGCCCCCGACCACCTCCTCCTTCGTGCGACCCAGGATGCGCAGACCCTCGGCGTTCATGTAAGTGACGATCGAACACGCGTTCATCAGCATGAAGCCTTCGCGAATGGTGTCGAAGATGTAGCGGCTTTGATCGCGTTCAGCGCGCAGTTCGGCCTGCGCGCGCGCTGCCTCGACCGCCGACCACGTGCGCTCGGCCATGTCGCGCGCAAACCGCATGTCGCTCGCGGTCCATTCATACGGTTCGGCCCGGTGCAGGCCGAGAAACGCAACCAGACGCCCCGCCTTGATGAGGGGCACCGCAATGAACGAGCGGATGCCGGTCAGTCCGTACGAGTTCGCAAAGTCGACGGTGCGCGGATCGGTGCCGCTGTCGCTGACGCTGACGACCTCGCCGGCACGCAGCGAATCGATGATGGCCAGGCCGAAGTCGTCGAGGGCGAAAACCGTTCCGGCGAGACTCGGCAACGGCGGCGCAGTCCAGTCGCGCGGCACGAAGAAGTTCTTACCGGTTTCGTCGCATTCCCCGTAGATCACCCGGGCGAGCTTCAACTGCTCGCCGATGAGCGCGCTCGCTCGCGAGACCACGTCTTCCGGTGAAGTCAGCGGGCGCAGTGCCTCCGACACCTTGAGTTCGAACGCGGCACGCCGTTCAGCGAGCACGCGCTCGGTCGTCTCGATGACCGTGCAGTACATCCCGCCGACACGCCCGCAATCGTCCTGCAACGGCGAGTACGAGAAGGTAAAGAAGCTGTGCTCCGGGTAACCGTGGCGTATCACGGTAAGCGGCAGATCCTCGAAATAGGAAGACCGGTTCGACATTGCGCCGTCGATGATCGGCGCGATGTCAGGCCAGATCTCCGCCCAGATTTGCTCGAAACGGCCTCCGAGCGCGGCCGGGTGCTTGCGGCCCATGATGACCGCGTAAGCATCGTTATAGAGAAAGCCGAACTCCGGGCCCCAGGCGACGAACATCGGGAAAGCCGAGTTGAGCACCATGCTGACTGCGGTGATCAACGGCGCCGGCCATTGCGACGGATGCCCGAGCGGCGATGCGCTCCAGTCGTACCGGCGCAGCAACGCGCGAACCTCGCCGGCGCCATCGAACATTGTGTCCCAAACATCGGGCATTGAACTGCTCCTTTGTCATTGCATCGACGCGCTCGCCCAACCGAACGGATTCAACCACGGTTGCAGGACGGGTTATCGCCGTGGCAGCGATTGTCGCGCGTCGGTCGGTTTGCCACCAGACCATTGGGCGCCTTTTTGCGCTCTGAATGAAGGGACCGCCGCGCGATGGGGCCAGCGCCGACAAAACGCACGACCGGTCGTTGCGGGCCGACAACGCATGCGTCAGAAAGGTGGTGTCAATGCGCTTAGTGACGAGACCGCTCCGCACGACAGTTCATGCGAGCGCCTCGCGCAGGTAGTCAGCCGCGCGGCGCGAGCACATCTGCGAAAAGCCTTTGCGCGCGAACCGCTCGCGCTCGGCGGCCGACGAGAGAAGCTGGGCCGCGCGCTCGCTCAACGAGTCATAATCGGCGAAGGCGATCGCCTGCGCGAGCGAGGCTTCATCGAGCGCGTCGGCGCATCGCTCGCTCAGCACCGCGCAGCGGTTGGCGAGCAGATACGAAAGCCGCACGATTTCCAGCACGCTATCCGCGCGGCTGTGCACGTTCAGCATCAGCTTCGCGCGTGCAATCAGCCGGTCGCGTGGCCGCCCATAGAGCCCGAACGCCGCGACCGCGTTGATGCCCGCCGCGCGCATTCTGTCGATGACGCGCGCCCTTCGCTCGCAAAGCGAGCCGCAAAAGAGCACGTCGATATCGCGCGCTTCGGCAAACCGTATGCGCGTGAGTTCCGGGACATAGCCGATGGGCACCACGTGACCGACATGCACGCCTAGCGTGGCGAAGGCGCGCGCGTTTGCCACGCTGTAGTCCCACACGACATGACGGCGCAAGAGCGTCAGCAGCGAAGGCGTGATCCACGGCGACCCCGCGTGAACCTGTTCGAGGTTATAGAGAATGGCGTCGGGCGCGAGCGGCAGTGGCAAGTGAGGCAGCAGGTTCGAGCCCAACACGATGTGCCGCCGCCCGTCGAGCCGTCCTTCCGTCGTCATTACGCTGTCCTGACCCATCGACAGCAGCGCATAGTGGAGCGTCTCGGCCACTTCGTGAAACGCGGCGGAATGCGCATAGCCCGGCGGCGAGACCACGGTGACGGCGAATTTCGTCGGCTTCATCTGGATTTGCCTTACGCGCTCAGGCCGGAGCGGCGCAGTGTCTTCGCGCGTCGCGCGGAGAACGCGCCCTGCGACGCAGCCGCAACGTGAAGGAGCCGCGGAGGTTTCGACCGGACAAGCCGATAGCGTACGCTGCACGCGCCCGCGCAGCAAATCCCCGTGTACGCGCCGGCTCGCACCTCGAACTCGCCGGCTCGATGGCCCGCCGCATCGGCGCGCTTCACGTTGTGCTCGCTCACGCGAACGGCGGGCATCGCAGTGACTTACGACGAAACACTCGGCCATACCGACGCCTTTCGCCGCGCGCACCGCGCCGGGGCGCGTCGCCTTTGCGCGCGCACTGGCAAGGTTTCGGCGCACCATATGACGGCATCGCGCTACGTCGCTACGAATCAGCAATGGCGGGCTAAGACCCCTTGCCTGAAGGCGCTCTCAGGGTTTCCACCGAGGATTGGCACGGATCTCGCATTGTCTTCTCCCGTTGCATACAAGGACATCTTCATTGCTTCTGGCGCACGCGCATTTCGCCGCAAACTAACTGAGTCGGGCAGCGCTCTGACGTCCGAGACCGCCGACGCATCGCGCGCACTCGGCCGCGACGTCGATAATGCTCGGCGCCTGTGACGAGGCGATGAGCCAAGCATACGTAATCGTTCGCCATCCTAATGGTCCAATGCAAGCCGGTCACGTTCCGATCACCCACGGAGCGGGCGCTCACCGGTAATCCTTAAGCCGCATTGCTCAAACACTTTCCGGACCGCGTTCGTCGGGACCGGAGGGCACGACTCATTTTTTGTCTGCAATTTTTCGGGGAACGCATATGAACGCACGCATCGAGACACTGCACGAAGAAGCAGGTGCGCCCGCGGGCACGACACATCACCGCTGGCTTCAGCTCGGCCTCGGCCTGCTTTGCATGATGTCCATTTCCAGCCCGCAATACGTATGGACGCTGCTCACCAAACCGCTGTCGGCCAAGCTCGGCGTGCCGCTGCCTGAGCTGCAGATCACGTTCTCGCTGCTCATCATTTTGCAGACATTCTTCTCGCCGTTCCAGGGCAAGCTCATCGACCGCTTCGGTCCGCGCCTCCTGATTTCGCTCGGCACGGTCATGTCGGGCCTGAGCTGGGTTCTTTCGTCGATGGCGACCAGCACACCGATGCTCTATCTCACCTATGGTCTCGTGGGCGGTCTCGGCACCGGCATCGTGTATGTCGGCGTGGTCGGCCTGATGGTGCGCTGGTTCCCCGACCGGCGCGGCTTCGCAGCGGGCGCAGTGGCCGCGGGCTACGGCATGGGCGCGATCGTGACGACGTTCCCGATCTCGGCATCGCTGGCGGCGCGCGGACTCGACGCAACGCTTTGGCTCTACGGCATCGCGTTTGCAGTGGTAGGGTTCGTCGCATCGCAAGGCTTGCGCGTGCCGCACGACGCAACGCTTTTGAAGGCATCGGCAACGGCAGCATCGGACGTGCGCAACCTGCGCCCTTCGCAGATGATGAAGTCTCCGCTCTTCTGGCTCATGTTCGCCATGATGACGATGATGTCGACCTCGGGTCTCATGGTCACTTCGCAGATGGCGACCTTCGCGGCGGACTTCGGCATCACCAAGGTCGTGGTGTTCGGCATGACCGCGCTACCGCTCGCACTCACCATCGACCGTTTCACCAACGGCCTGACGCGCCCGCTCTTCGGCCTGGTATCGGACAGATTCGGCCGTGAAAACACCATGTTTTTCGCCTTTGCACTGGAAGGTGTCGCGATGGCGATGTGGCTGCTCACCCGCGACAACGCCGTGCTGTTCGTGCTGCTCTCGGGCGTGGTCTTCTTCGGCTGGGGCGAGATCTTCTCGCTCTTTCCGTCGACTCTTACCGATACTTTCGGCACGCGCCACGCGACCGAGAACTATGGCTGGCTCTATATCTCGCAGGGCATCGGCTCGATCTTCGGCGGGCCGCTGGCTGCGCTGCTGCATCAGCATGCGGGTAGCTGGGTGCCGGTTTTCAGCGTCGGGATCACGCTGGACATCGTGACAGCGGTGCTCGCCATTCTGGTGCTCAAGCCGATGCGCGCGCGGTTTCTCAGCAAGGAGGTCGCCTAAGCCGCGAGGCATGAGTTTTGACGGCGGTGACGGACAGCCCGCCCAACCGCCCGTGTTGCTCAGGCAGCCGCGTTATATATGATCTACATGCCTGTGCCCGCGCCTGCGCTCGAACTGGTGCCACTGCTGGTACCTGTCGTCGAGCCGGAGGCGGCCGCTGGCTTGAGATCGATTCTTCCATACGCGCCGTCCGCTTCGTCATTCGGTCCCGCGGCGAAGAAAAGCGTATTGGACGGCTGGTTATTGAGGCCGTTGCCGAACGCAATGCCCCATAAGCCCTGCTCTACGATCGCGTTGCCGTTCGAGTCATGGACCGCAGCGATCAACTGACCGCTCGACGCGTTGAATGCGTTGATCCTCCCATCCCCGAAGTTGCCGATGAGAACCGCGCCGCCCAACGAGCCGAAATTGCTCGGCGCTTGCGCAATGCCCCACGGCGCATTCAGCGCGCCGCCCGTTGCAAAGTGCTGTTTTAGATTGCCCGCCGTATCGAATACGTCGACCATGCCAAGTCCCGCGCCAGCGACATCGTCGTGCCTGTCGGCGTCCTGCTTCGCATAGGTCACGAACAAGCTCGACCCAACCAGTTGAATGCCGAACGGCGCAAACCCGGCGGGAATCGCGGGATCCGTGAATGCGCCGGGCATGTTCACCTTAACGAAGTTGGCGTCGAAGACATCGATCTTGCTGTTATGGAAATCAGTGGCATAGAGAAAGTTGCTGCCGTTGTTCTCGGCGAGCGCGAGCCCCTTATAGACGGCACCACCCGCGCCGTCGTCATACATCACGAACGCGCTGGTCGGCCCCACAGCAGGCGCCCACGCCGTGATGGTGCCGCCCTCGCCCGCGAAGATGAACGCGGCGACGCCCGATTTTCCGCTTTCGGTCACCCTGAAGCTTTGCGTGCCGTTGAAGACGATGCCCGTCGGCGACGCCGGTCCGCTCGCGCCGTCCGGTATGGTCACCACCAATGACTGAGGTACCCCGTTGCCGTCGTAGAGCGTCGCGAGGTTCGTTCCGTTATCCGCGACCCAGACGAACCCTTTCGGATTGAACGCAACGCCCCACGCGTTCTTCAGATTGGCGTCGGCGTGAGTCGCTGGGATGGGACCATTCGACACCAGCGTGGTCGCAGCGAACGAAGACTCCACCGGTGGTCCCGATTGATTCGAGCCCGAACTGCCGCCGCATGATGCGAGTGTCGCTAGCGCGGCGCCGCAGGCTAAGAGTGTCAACATTGCGAGTTTCATGACCGCGCTCCCTGTCCCGTTCGTGAGTCACAACAGCTTCGAACGGGCAAGAGCGCGGCATTATTCCAGTACGATGAATGGCAAGCGTGTTTTTCTCATCGCATGAATTAAGTGGTGTCGACACCACGCTCACAATGGCTTGAGTGAGTTTCAGTGAATCGTTGCTTCATCGTCCGTGCCTTCCGTCCAACAAACCCAGTTCATAGGGAGTCACCGAATCGGTCAACGACATATTTGCGTTGTTTGAGGCCTGTCGCTTGCGGGTATCGCTCGACTGGTGAATGATCGCAGATAGCAAGAAACGCGATAGGACGTTCGCCATGAGAGATCTAAGCAAGCGCTACTTTTGCCGCGCTGCGAACGTCTTTAAGGCACTCGTAATCGGCTTTGCGGTAGCCTCCGGCATCGGTCATTCAGCGGAACCAGCCGACGATGCGGCTGTGACGGATCTGCCGTTGTCGCGCGTCGCCGACTTCCCGTTGCCCGGTCGCGCCACGCGGCTCGACTACACGAGTTACGATCCGGAGCGCCATCTGCTGTTCATCGCGCATCTCGGCGATAGCGAGGTCATCGCTTTCGACACTCGGACGTCGCGAGTCGTGGCTCGCATTCAGAACATCGCTGAAGTGCACGGCGTGCTGGTCGTACCCGAAATGTCCCGCGTTTTCGCCACAGCGACAGGCACGAATGAGGTCGTGTCAATCGACGAGGCCACACTGAAGATCTTCGCGCGCATGCCGGGTGGCGTCTATCCCGATGGCATGGCGTATGCGCCGGACGCCAGGAAGCTCTATGTCTCCGATGAGACGGGCGGCACCGAAACCGTTATCGACACCGTATCGAATCGCCGCATGAAGACGATCGAGATAGGCGGCACTATCGGCAACACCCAGTACGACGCCGCATCTCGCCACATCTTTGTCAATGCACAGTCGCGAAGGCAACTGATCGAGATCGATCCATCGAATGACACGATAGTCGCCCGCATCGACCTGCCAGGCGCTAAAGGCAATCACGGTCTCCAGATCGTTCCGCAAGCGCGCCTCGCTTTTGTCGCCTGTCAGGACAACGCCAGGCTCCTGCAACTGAATCTGCTCTCGCGGCAGGTCGTCCAGACATTCGAAGTCGGAGAGCATCCCGATGTACTCGCATTCGATGCCGGTCTAAGCGTCCTGTATGTTGCCGGTGAAGCCGGCGTCGTCTCGATGTTCGCGGTCCGACCTTCGGGCGTCACCAAGATCGGTGAAGGCAGCATCGCGCCGAACGCCCACGTCGTCAGTGTCGATCCAACGACACATCGCGTCTACTTCCCGTTGAAAAACATCGGGGGACGTCCGATGCTTCGTGTGATGCAGCCACGATGAGCTTCAGTTCGAGAAACGCGCTTACATGTACGCACGCGCGGCATTTCCCACCGTCAGACCGTCGACGACTCGGCGTGATGCTTCACCCGATACATCTGCGGAGTCACACCATAAACGCGACGAAATTGTCGTCCCATATGGGAGGCATCGAAAAAGCCGCAGTGGCCGGCAATGTCGGTAGTCGTTCGATGCGTACCGGCGAGCAGCCACGCCGCCGTTTTCAATCGAATGCGAAGCGCATACGCCAGCGGTGACTCGCCGGTTTCCTCTTTGAAAAGGCGCTGAAGTTGCCTCGGCGATGTATCGAGACGAGTTGCTAATGCTTCGACACTAAGCAGTGCGCCTATGTGCTGCTCGATCAGATGAACCGCGCGCCGCAGCCGCGGATGAATCATCGGCTCGGAACCCGGTGGATGAGGCTGCGGAGCATCCGCGCACCGTGCTTCGTCGACGAGAAGGATGCGTAGCGCCTTTTGTACTACTGCTGCATCGATATGTTGTAGAAGGATGGCCGCCGCTACATCTATTGAAGCGCGCCCGCCTGAACAGGTGATGCGCCGCCCGTCGATCACGAACAAGCGGTCGACCACCAGCAACGCTTCACTTATGCCTGGAAACCAGCTCAGAAAGTCCCAATAGTGAAACCAGCTCACGCAGATGCGATGTCCCTCCATGACCCCTGCCTGCGCAAGCGCAAATGCGCCCGTGCACACACCGACGACCGTCGCCGATGATTCAGCCGATCGCCGAATGAATCGCAAACCGGCATCGCTTACGGTAGAGCCCGAATGCAGCAGTCCGCCGATGGCGACGACATAGTCGAACGCGTCTGCATCGTCGAATGTGCGCCACGGTTGCACCTGGACGCCGCAGCTCGCACGAATCGGCGCGAGCGTGTCCGAGACGACGGTCCACGCACACCGCACCGGCTCGCTCCGATCGCCGTCGTCGCCACAGAGTCGCAGTACATCTATGAAGCCGGAAAACGCAGTGAGCGTGAAGTTCGGCAGAAGGACGATTCCGAACTTCACTTGCTTGCATGTGCGGTTCACGGCGGTACTCAGACGGGTGTTGAACCTGCTTCCGCCTGCACGCGATCGACGGACGTAGCGCCACGAAACAGCGGATGCCGCCGAGCAAGCACGAAATACACGAGGCCGCCTACCAGAAGCGAGCATTCGAAACTCATATCGCCCCATCGGAGCACATCACGAATGAGAGGACTCACGAACGTTGGCGAGTTCGAAAAAGCCAGCGCTGCGCCGATGCCCAGCAACCACGCGATGATTCCCGGCCAGAACACTCCCCCCGTGTACCAGTACGCGCCGCTACGCCACTTCATCCAGTCGTCTGCACGATACCTCCCTGCGCGCAGGAAATAGTCCACCACCACGATCGCGGCCCATGGCGCGGTCCAGAAGACCATGTAGTTCAAGAACACCTGATACATGCCGAAGAACTCGCCGTAAAACACAGTGACTACCCGGAATGCCAGCGTGAACAGCGCGATGACTGCGAGCGACGTTACGCGATTGATCGGAATGCGCAGTGCGAGCAGTCCGAGGCCAGCCGTATAGCCGTTCGGTACGTTCGCTGCGATGCCGCCGAGAATGATCGCGAACAATAGCGGCACAATGAACCATGTCGGCAAAAAGCGCGATAGCTGACTCACGGGGTCTTCGCCGAGCGTGCCGCCAAGCGCCGTCGCGAACAGCACGCCAATGATCTCGCAGAACATCAGCGCGACGAACTGGCCGCCGCCTGCCGCAAGCACGATCTTCTTCCAGTTCGTCTCCGCCGGAAAATAGCGGCTATAGTCCGACGCGAAGTTGGCCCAGCCGATCGGATAGGAAAACACGATGCCCATTGCAATGAGCCATGTACTGAACGAGCCGCCACCGTGATTGATCTTCGACGCGATTTCGAGGCTCGTGTGCGGCAGCACGAACCACGCGAGGCCGGCGAACAGCACAGCAAGCACGAGCGCGATCCACTTTTCCGCCGCGATGATAGTCGCGTGGCCGAATATGGCGAGGATGATCTCCGCGGCGAGAATGATTGCAAGCGCCACCCACACCACGAGGTGACTGTGAAAGCCGCTCATCTTCAGAAGCGTTTCGAGCGCCTCGGTCGCGACAACGGAGTTGATCGAAAACCAGCTAAGCGCGGATACGAGGCTCACCGCCTTGGGCAAGAATGAGCCCAACTGTCCGAACGAACTGCGCGATGTCATGATTCCGGAAGTGCCTGTCTTCGGCCCCATGATCGTTGTCAGTCCGAGCACCAGGCAGCCGAAGAGATTCCCGACAAGAATGGCCAACAGAGCCTGCCAGAGCGACAACCCTTGCGAGAGCGCGAGCGCGCCCGTGACTACGACAACGTAATTCGTATTCGCTCCGATCCACATCTTGAAGAGTTCCCCGGGCGTGCCGTGGCGGTCCTCGCGCGGAATCGGATCGATCGCGTGCTGCTCGATGCTCCACGCCTTGTCGGCGCTGACTTCGCTTGCTTGCGTGCTCATAGTTGGCTCCCGTTCGCTCGCGCGTCGTAGGCCACGCGCAACGCATTGACGATTCCGTCGACACACACATCGAATAGCAGCTTGCCTTTGTCCGCCGTTGCATTTGCCGCGGACGAAAGGCATCCCGAGGCCGGGGTCCACTCCGGAACAGGCGGAAAGACGTCGTAAGGTGGAAACGTGGCCGCGCCATGCGTGGGAACGCGCGACATGTCCACAAGGTGCGGATGGAGATGCAGCATCAACGATGTCTCGAGCACCCCGCCATGCTCTACGGCCCAACCCGGAAAGCCCTCCGGATAGATCCGCGCGATGGTCGCATCGCCGACGAACTCCCAGTAGGACAGCATCACCACCTGGACATCGTGCACGTTCTCCCAACGCAACTCGCGCAAGGCCAGGTCGATGCCCTCAACCGCGAACATCGAATTCTCGAAGTGCCCATTGATGAGACACAACTTGCGGGCACCGTGTCGCGCGAACTCCTTGAGCAAGTCCTTCACGGTCGACGCCAATGTATGTCCATCGAGACTGGTCGTTCCGCATAAGTGATTGCCGCCGCCGCTCTTCTGCTGCGACTTATATCCGTATGCGATGGGTGGCGCGACGAGCGCGCCCATCTTCATCGCGACAGCGGCGCCAATGGCGCTCGGCAGCAGCACATCGGGGTTCATCGACATGTGCGGGCCATGCTGTTCCAATGCGCCTATCGGAATCAAAACCGCCTGTCCTTCGCCGATACGACGAGCGTACTCGGGCCAGGCAAGTTCGCCTATCATCACGCTATCGTTCATCGCCGTTCTTCCCTCTCGGTGGTATGGCTACAGTCCCTTGTAGACGGGCAAGCGCTTGCAAAGCCGGGCCACTTGCTCGCGCACATGGCTCTCGACCCGTGCATCGCCGAGGTTATCCAGGACGTCGCAGACAAGCGACGCCGTGAGCTTCGCGTCGTCCTCGTCGAATCCGCGCGTCGTGATTGCCGGCGTCCCGATGCGAATCCCGCTCGTCACGAACGGCGACTGCGGATCGTTCGGCACCGCGTTCTTGTTGACCGTGATGTGTGCCCGCCCGAGCGCGGCATCGGCGTCTTTGCCCGTGATGCCTTTCTTCACGAGGTCGACAAGAAACAAGTGATCGTCCGTGCCTCCCGACACCACATCGAAGCCTCGCTCGATGAATACGCTCACCATCGCTCGCGCGTTGTCGAGAACACGCTTCTGATAAGCGACGAACTCACCGCCAAGGGCCTCGCGCAGTGCCACCGCCTTAGCCGCGATCGCATGCATGAGAGGGCCGCCCTGCGTGCCGGGAAAGACCATCGCGTTGAGCTTCTTTTCGATCGATTCGTCGGCTCGCGCGAGAATCAAGCCACCTCGCGGACCACGCAGCGTCTTGTGAGTCGTCGTCGTGACCACATCGGCGAAGGGCACCGGATTCGGGTAGAGGCGCGCTGCGACGAGACCCGCGACGTGAGCCATATCGACGAACAGGTAAGCGCCTACGCGGTCCGCAATGGCGCGAAAACGCGCGAAATTGAGCACGCGCGAATAGGCCGAGAAGCCTGCGACGATCATCTTCGGTCGATGTTCCAGCGCCACCTGTTCGACGACGTCGTAATCGATCAGGCCGGTCGCCTCGTTCACGCCGTATTGCACCGCATTGAACACTTTCCCGGAGAACGACACTTTCGCGCCGTGCGTCAGATGCCCGCCATGCGCGAGACTCATGCCGAGGATCGTGTCGCCCGGTGCGAGCAGAGCGAGATAGACAGCGGCATTGGCTTGTGATCCGCTATGCGGCTGCACGTTGGCATAGGCGGCCCCGAACAGCTGCTTCGCGCGTTCGATGGCCAGCCTCTCGACGACATCGACATCTTCGCATCCGCCGTAATAGCGCTTGCCCGGGTATCCCTCTGCATACTTGTTCGTCAACACGGAGCCCTGTGCTTCCAATACTCGAGGGCTCGCATAGTTTTCGGAAGCGATAAGCTCGATGTGATCTTCCTGGCGCTGCCGCTCCGCCTGCATGGCCGCGTAGAGTTCCGGGTCAAAGCCGGCAATGGTCTGTTCGTTCGAATACATGAATCCCTCGATGTGCTCGTTCGTCGCACGATCCGCGACGCGTGCCGCGGACCGCGCGGGTGGGTTGCGTCAGCCTGCGATGATGTTTCGCTCCGGACCATAGGGGAAGCCCGTGATGTTCGTCGCACCCTTTTCACCGACCACGAGAATGTCGTGTTCGCGGTAGCCGCCCGCACCCGGCAAGCCTTGCGGCAGCATGATCATCGGCTCCATCGAGACGACCATGTTCAGTTCCAGCACCGTGTCGATGTCCTCACGCAGTTCGAGACCGGCTTCGCGTCCGTAGTAATGCGAAAGCACACCGAACGAATGGCCGTAACCGAAGGTGCGGTATTGCAGCACGCCATACTCGGCGTAGATCTTGTTGAGTTCGTTCGCGATATCGCAGCAACGGGCGCCCGGCTTGATGAGCTTCAGACCCGCTTCGTGAACTTCGACGTTGATCTTCCACAGACGCAGATGCTCGTCGGAGCAGTGATCGAAGAACATCGTGCGCTCGAGCGCCGTGTAGTAGCCGGCAATCATCGAGAAGCAATTGAGGCTCAGGATGTCGCCCTTTTGCACTTTGCGCGTGGTGACGGGGTTATGCGCGCCGTCGGTGTTGATACCGGACTGAAACCATGTCCAGGTGTCCATCAACTCCGAGTGCGGGAAGCGGCGCGCGATTTCGCGCACCATGGCCTGCGTCGATGCGAGCGCCACTTCGTACTCAGGCACCCCCTCATGCACCGCCGCCGCGAGCGCCGCGCCGCCGACGTCGCACACGTTCGCGCCGTGTTTGATGACCTCGATTTCCTCGGCAGACTTGATCATGCGCATGCGCATCGTCTGCGCGCCCACATCGACGAATTCGACGTCCGGCAGCGCCGCCTTGAGTTTCGACAGCATCTCGACCGGCAACTGATCGAATTCGACGCCCACGCGGCCCTTGTTTTCGATCTCGCCTTGTACGGCACGAAAGAAATTGTCGCGCTGCCAGTCCGTATAGACGACGTTGTAGTCGCCGACGGTGCGTCGCCACGGCTGGCCGCCGTCGATGTTGGCCGAGATCGACACCACCTTCTTCGACGTCACGACGAGCCCATATTTGCGGCCAAACGAGCAATACAGGAAGTCCGAGTAGTAGTTGATGTTGTGATACGACGTGAACAGCACGGCATCGATGTTTTCACGCGCCATGAGCTCGCGCAGCTTGCCTTGGCGGTTCGCATACTCGGCATCGGAAAACGTGTGCTTGACCTTCTCGCCATTCTCGATCCGGATGAGGTTCTCCATCTTCATTCGCTCTGCTCCTTTCAGGAATAATCCGTTGGTGTGAGCGAATGTTATGAGCCTCAGCTTTTCGAATATTTTCATATCCGACTCAAGGCTTTCTGTTTTCGACATTGAGGGTTAACGATCATCAACACCCTTAGCCGTGCATCGAGTCGCTCAGCAAAGGACCCAGCGACGGTCAGAGGGCCTTCTGATAGCGGCGCCTGTCAGCGATGGGTGGCATCTTGAACTTGGCCTTATAGCGGGTCGAGGAGTGAGTCAGCGACGTAAAGCCAGTACGCGCGCACACTTCTTCGAGTGGAAGCGCCGTGCGATACAGCAGTTGTCGCGCGCGCAGAAGGCGGATCTCGAGATACGCCTGCGCGGGCGTTTTGTTCAACCGCTCTCGGAACCATCGCTCGACCTGGCGCTGCGAAACACCGACGAACTCGGCAATCTCTTCAACGCTCAGCGGTTCTTCCACGTTGCTCTCCATGACCTGAAGAACCTCGTTGAGCTTTTCATGCTCATTGCCGAAGTATTGACGAAGGGACGTGACCTGTCGTTCTTCGCCCCGCCTGCGCTCCGCGACAAGCAATTCCAGCACGCGCGCGGCCAGCGATGGCGTGCCCGGGGGCAGAAGTAGCAAATGCACCATCAAATCGAGAGGTGCGACGCCGCCGCTCGATGTGTACCGGTCGCGGTCCACTTCGTAGAGACGATTCGATACGGTGAGGTTGGGAAACTGTCCGAGCAACACATCCTGATCTTCCCAGTGGATCGTGCAGCGATAGCCGTTCAAGAGGCCGGCACGGGCGAGGAAATAACTTCCCGTGTCCAGCCCTCCGAGAGCGATGCCCTGACGCGCCTGTAGACGTAGCCAGTCCAGAATGCCGCCGATACCTTTGCGCGGAATCGGATTGGGTCCGACGACGAATACCGCATCGAAATCACTCGCTTCAGCCATCGATTTGTCGGGCACGACGCGGATGCCGTCGCTCGAACGCACGATGTCGCCGCTGGTACCTATCAGCTCGTACTCGTACACCGTGCGCTCGACGACCATGTTCGCGATGCGCAGCGGATCGACGGCCGTCCCCAACGCGATGAGCGAGAAGTTTTCGAGGAGAAGAAAACCGATGCGAAGTACGCGTAGATCATGCAAACTTTCTGTGGCTTGCTTTTCTGCTTCGCTCTTTGAATTGGATGGCATCGTTCCATTATGTTGATTTGCTCTTCGGGCTACGTGCGAAGCAAGCGCCTTGCGATGCATTGCAATCGGTCTCGAACACGGCACACGCGAGAACGTGCAACCTCGAAGCTAGTCACCGTCGACCTTAGTTGCAGGCCCGCGAAATGCCGGAAGTCGCCAGCCGAAGCGAAGCGATGCCAGGCGCAGCCCAACGCATGCCAACGTAGCGAACCACGGCGTCCACCATGCTGTCCATCCGGCGTAGCTGAATCCGATTGCTACGCTCGCCCCAAGTAGCGCGGCGGATGCATAGATCTCGCGCTCCAGTATCGCGGGCACGCGTGAAAGCACGACGTCGCGCATCACGCCTCCACCGACTGCGCTGACGATGCCGAGCAGGACGGCCGATTCCGCGTTGTGGCTGTAAATCAGCGCCTTCTGCGCACCGGCCACGGCGAACAAGCCGAGTCCGATGGCGTCGAAAAAGAGCACGGGCTGCCGCAAGCGCCGCACAGGCGCATAGGCGCATAGGCGAGGACCGCCACAGCCGATGCGAGGACGGAGACGGCCAGATAGCGCCAGTCCGAAAGCCCGACAGGCGGAATGGCACCGATACAGATGTCGCGCGTAATGCCTCCCCCGCATGCGACCATGAAGGCCACGGCCACGATGCCGAACAAGTCCAGCCGCCGTTGACGGGCGGCGACCGCGCCGCTCACTGCAAAAGCGAAGGTTCCGATCAGGTCGAGAACGGCATAGATCGAGTGTGCGTTCACGCAGCCTCGTCCGGCCGATCGAGCCACGCGCCGGCCGCGCATATCATCGTCTCGAGCCCCGTGCGCAGCGTCGGATCGAGCACCGGCGCGAATTTGGGCGAGTGATTGCTCGGAATCTCGTTGAGTTTTTTTGCGGCGAGCGCGCGCCTGAACTCAATGGGGTCCGTTCCACCGACGAACCAGAATGCATAGGGCACGTTCCATTCGCGACCGAAAACACTGAAGTCTTCGCTCGCCGCTGCGGGCTGCGTCTCATACGCGCGTTCACCGAAGTGCGCCTCGAATGCAACGCGCAGTCGCTCGCTCGTTGCGTCATCGTTGATGGTGAGCGGATAGCTCGAAAGGGTCGTGAACTCGGGTTCACGCGGCGCGTTCGATGCCGTGCACTCGGCGCAGCAGATGCGGCGAATGGCACCGAGCATGTATTCGCGCACGTCGTCGTCGAACGTGCGCATGTTCAGCTTGAGCGTGGCGTCATCCGGAATGATGTTTTCCTTCGTTCCGGCCTGCAACGCACCAATCGTCAAAACGGCAGTGTCACGAGGCGATATTTCGCGCGACACGATCGTCTGCAGGCGAAGCGTCGTCGATGCGGCCATGATGACCGGATCGATGGACGTCTGCGGTTGCGAGCCGTGTGACCCGCGTCCGAAGAGCTTCACCTTGAGGCTGTCACCCGCCGAAAGAATAGTGCCCTTTCGATAGCCGACAGTTCCTGCCTCGCCTACCATCACATGCTGACCGAGGATGACATCGGGCTTGGGAAACCGTTCGGTCATGCCGTCGTCGATCATGCTGCGCGCCCCGCGCGCGACTTCTTCACCCGGCTGAAATACGGCCATGAGCGTTCCACGCCAGACATCGCGATGCTCGGCCATCAAGCGTGCGACTCCCATGAGCCACGTGACATGCATGTCATGCCCGCACGAATGCGCGACACCGACATCAGCGCCGTCTTCGTCTTTGGCCCTCTCCGTACTCGCATAAGGCAGGCCGGTCGCCTCCGTCATGGGCAGAGCGTCCATGTCGGCACGCAGCATAACGGTCGGGCCCTCTCCGTTATAAAGGACCGCCACCACACCTGTCACGCCGACCTGACGCGTAACGTCGAATCCTAGCTTCTGCACGTAGTCCGCGACGATGCCTGCCGTGCGCACTTCCTGCATCGAAAGTTCGGGATGCTGGTGCAGATCCTTGTAGATCGCTTCGAGCTCCGGCAGCAGATCGTCGATGCTGCCGAGCATCGCTTTCATCATGTTCGACATGGGCAACTCCCGAGATGTGAGGCGTGTGATTAGTCGTATGACTTTGATACGCGGCTGCAAGCGTGCGTCGATAGCTGGCCGTATCGCCTCCCGACTCGCTATTCGCGCCGGAGAACGACTGTGGTCATCAATAGCTTCATTCTAGAGACAGCTTGCGATACTGCATGCAGACGCTCGCCCCTGCGTCTTCGCCACCCAAGCCGCTCAAGTCGCGAAACCCGGCGACGTGCGCCGTCCCGTCGACGGCAACACGAGCACGCCTGCGATGCCGATCACCACGCTCAACTGCACATAGTAGATCGGCGCGAGGTTGCTGCCCGTTACGTGCACGAGCCACGTGTTCACGAAAGGCGCGAGTCCGCCGAAGATCAACACCGCGAGGTTGTATGTGACCGCGGCGCCGGTGGAGCGCACGCTCACAGGGAACACTTCGGTCAGCACGACCGGCGTGGGGCCCCAGAAAAAGCTCATCAGGAACGAGACGCCAATCTGCACCGCGAGCAGTGAACTGAACGTCGGCACGTTCACGAGTTGTTTGAACAGCACATAAGAGGCGATGCCGTAGGCGACGATTGCGGGCAGCATCACCGACTTGCGGCTAAAGCGGTCCGACAGATAACCGGCGAGCGGACAAACAGCGAGAACGATGAGCGTGCCAATGAATGTGCTCAGGTTCACATCCGAGGCCGGCATGCCGAGTTGCTTTTTCGCGAAGATTGGGAGAAAGAACACGAACACGTAGGCCGACACCGTTCCGACGATCGACACGCCGAGTGTGCCGAGCACTGCGCGCGAATGGTCGCGAAACACGGCACGAAGCGGTGTATTCACGCGCTTCACCTTGCCCCGTTGAACATCGTTTGCATAGGCGATGAATTCCGGCGACTCGTCTACCGTCGACCGGATGAGCCATCCGACCGGACCAATCAGGATGCCGAATAGAAACGGCAAACGCCAGCCCCACGATTCCAGATCATGCGGCGTGAGATTGACGGTCAACAAATACGCGACCAGCGCGCCTATGGAGAACGCGAGTGCTTGGGAGCACATCTGGAAGCTGCCAAAAAAGCCGCGGCGATTCACCGGCGCGAATTCGACCAGCATGGTTGTCGCGCCGCTGAATTCCCCGCCGACCGAGAATCCCTGAATGAGTCGCGCGAGCACCATGAGAATCGGCGCTGCAAGGCCAATGGCCTCGTGCGTCGGCAGAATCCCGATCATTCCGGTGCCGACCGACATCAAAACGATGGTCAACGACAGCGCCTTCTTGCGGCCGACGCGGTCGCCGTACAGACCCAGCAGAACCCCGCCCAGCGGCCGTATGGCGAAGCCGACGCCGAAGGTCGCCAGCGTCAGCAACAGCGACGCGAACTCGTCTCCGCTTGGGAAATAGAGCTTCGCGATCATTACGGCAAAGAGGCCGTAGATTGCGAAGTCGAACCACTCAAACGCGTTTCCCAGCACCGACGCAATCACAACCTTGCGCACCATCGCGGGTGTGGGAACGCGCGCGCCTGTTCGGTTCATGTCCATCGTGTCCTCTCTCGTAAATGACCTCGGATGCCGTCTGCGATACGTTCCCGCGGGCTTCGAAGGTGAACGGCCGCGTCGAGTGCCGGTGGCTCCGTCGTCGGAAAGTGTTGAGCTCTTGCCTGTTTGGCGGTCCGGACCGCCTAATCCTCTAATGAAAGCAATCGACCGCGCGACGTTCAGATAGTATTTCAATAGTTGCATTATTCAACTAATGACATTCCCTAACGCAAACGGACCGCGTCGCCGAGCTGGGCTATCATCACGGATAACAGCACCGATAACAGCGCGGCTGCCGGCATGCCTACATGGCGGCTAGACGCTTTTCGAATGAAGTCTCCCGACAGGACGGCATCAGATGCGAGCAGGAAGGCCACGAGCGCTCAAGAAAGAGCGACAGGAAGAGGACGGCGACGACGGAGGTAAGCCAGGAGACAGCATCGCCGCTTGTGGCGGGGCGACGCATTATTTGACCTTCAAGTTGGACCTGATCAAAAGCGAGATGATCAGCCGAGCGAATGCGGGCTATCGGCCCCGATTCGGCGTGGATGTGCGCTCGCTACGCGTGCTGCGGGCGATCTGCGACACGCCGGGCATCACCGCGAGCGTGCTCAAGGAGCAGACGCTCATCGAGAAGACGCTGTTGTCCAAGCTACTGTCCGACCTGATCGATCGTAATCTGGTGCGGCGCTCCATCCATCCCGACGACGCGCGCCATTTTCAGCTGTGGCCGACTGCTGCCGGCAAGCGCATGCGCGAGTCCAGCGACGAACTCGGGCAGTCGATGGAGGCCGAGATGCTGTCGATCCTGAGCGCGTCCGAGCGCCGGCAGTTGAACAGCATCGTCGACAAGCTGGTGGAAGAATTCCGCAGAGCGGCCAAGGGACAAAGCTGAGCAGCTCGCGTCCAGCCACCTCCTCGCACTGCATGCTCGATGCAGCCGTCGCATGCGGCCGGCTTCATACAGGGCGAGGCGGTGTCCGGACGCAGAAAATCAGGATCCCTTATAAACGTTACACGTGAGTCCCGGCGGGCAGTTCGCCGGATTGCGGGCTCGGGCCCACTCGCCGTAGTTGCGGGCGCCGGCCGAGCTATCGCCGTAGGCGGCGCCGCCATAGTCCGAGCCGCGGTAGGTGGACGGACCGTACGTTGCCATGCTCGAATCGGTAGTGTGAGATGCGCCGGCCATCGGCGCGCTTTGTTCCTGGGCGAGAGCGGTGCCGCTCGCAACGACAAGTACGGCGGCCGCGGCCGTGACAAGATGACGTGTTTTCATTCCGAGTTCCTCTCAAAGAATACCCGCTGGAGAGCATCGCAACAGCACGACAGCGTTCCGCAGGCTATTCGTCTGAGCAACCGATGTTCCAGCGTCACGAGGTTCGCGTCGGAACTGAAACGGTCGCCCCTCTCAGCGTTCCAGGCAGCTTCGCAACTTCCTGGCGAGACGAGCCGCTTCGCTCGCATCCGTGATGTTCGCAAAACCCATGACAAGACCCCGTGGCGTGCGCGGCATACGTGCGTTCGCATACCAGATCGAAAGCGGCAGCACGCCGAGGCCCGCTTCGCGGGCACGCGCGGCGACAGCGACATCGTCGACCGGCCCATCAGAGCCTTCAGCGAATCGCACGGCGAACTGTATTCCGCCGGGCGGCAAATCGATACGCAACCGCTTGCCGAACGCCTGCTCCAGCGCATCCGCAATGAAGACGCGTCGTTGCCCGTACAACGCGCGCATCTTCTTCACATGCCGCGCGAAATGCCCCTGCTCGATGAAGTCCGTCGCTGCAGCTTGCAATAGCGCGGGCGACCCGGCGTTCATGGAGCACGCCACCCGTCCGACGCGCTCGACAGCACGGTCCGGCACCACCGCATACGCGAGCCGCAGGCCGGGAAACAACACCTTGCTGAACGTACCGGTGTAAATCACCCGATCGTGCCGATCGAGGCTCTTCAGGGCCGGCAATGGCCTGCCTGAGTAGCGGAACTCGCTGTCGTAATCGTCCTCGATAATCCAGCGCGCGCCCTTCTCCGCCCAGTCCAGCAGCGCGAGGCGTCTCGTCAGCGACAGTACTTGTCCGAGCGGGCTCTGATGCGACGGCGTGACCAGCGCAAAGCGCGCCTCGGGGTCCAGTTCCATGCCGCGCGCTATGTCCATTCCGTCATCGTCGACCGGCACGGGCGTCAACTGGACGCCGGTCTCCGTCAGAAAATTTCGCGCGAGCAGATAGCCGGGATCCTCGAACCACATGCGATCGTTCGATTGCGCAAGACTGCGCAGCACGAGTTCAAGCGTCGCGCGATACCCGCCGGTAATGAACACTTGCTCGGGCAGGCAAGTGACACCGCGCGACAAGCCGAGATAGGTCGCAATGCGTTCGCGCAGCGGTCTGTAGCCCATTGGATCAGGGTAGGCGAGCATCGCGCGATCCCCGCTACGCACGCGATGCGAAACCAGCCGGCTCCATATCTTGCGCGGAAACGCGTCCAGCGCCGGCAGCCCCGGCTGCAACGGCCGCGGCTCGCCGCTCATGGCAACGGTGACCGCGCCGTCGGACCGCGTCGGCTGGCTACGTTGCGCGTCTCGCGTCTTCCCGCTGCCCGCTCGCTTTTCCTCCGCGCCATGCACGACCGACGCCGGTAGCGACGGCGATACGAACGTGCCGGCGGCACCGCGCATTTGCAGATAGCCCTCGTCGACGAGGATCGAATAGGCCAGCTCGACCGTGCCGCGGGCCGTGCTCAACTGCGTCGAGAGGTTGCGCAGCGCGGGCACGCGATCACCCGGACGCAAATGCCCGGCTGCGATCGCCGTCCTGAATCGCTCGCATATCTGTAAATAGATCGGCAAAGGCTTCAGCCGATCGATCTCGATAGCCAATGCAGGACTTCGGGCGTTCATGATCGTCTCTCCGACAACGCGCAGCGGGGCAATCTTGGACTAGTCGTGTCGACGATTCTTGCCCCTTATTTGTAGACCATCATTGTCCCATACTGGTTGTGGGCAATGCGACGGCGGAGAACCTTCACGCGTCACCACGCCCGCCGTTTCACTGACCTATCTGGAGGATCTGCCATGAAGATCGTCGTAATCGGTGGTTCGGGCCTCGTCGGCTCGCGTCTGGTCGCACTGCTCAACGAGGCAGGCCATCAGGCGCTCGCTGCATCGCCGCGTAGCGGCGTCAACACCGTGAAGGGCGAAGGTCTCACCACGGCGCTCATGAACGCGGACGCGGTCGTCGATGTAACGAACGCGCCGTCATGGGAACCGCAGGCGGTGCTCGATTTCTTTCGCACCTCGGCGCGCAATCTCGGCAAGGCCGAAGTGGCGGCGGGCGTGGGCCATCACGTCGCGCTGTCGATCGTCGGAACCGACCGCATGCCGGAGAATGCGTATTTTGCCGCCAAAGTAGCGCAGGAAGAGGCCATCAGGGCGGCCGGCGTTCCGTACACGATCGTGCGGGCCACACAGTTCATGGAGTTCATCGGTGGCATCGCGGACTTCAGCACGGAGAGCGGCACAGTACGGGTCGGCGACGGACAGTTCCAGCCGATCGCCGTGGATGACATCGTGGCGATCCTTTCGCAGGTCGCGCTCGCCGGGCCTCTGAACGACACCATCGACATAGCCGGCCCGGATCGCGCGCCGTTCGCGGAGATTGTCGCGCGATACTTGAAATCCGTAGGCGACGCACGCCCGGTCGTGACGGATTCGAAGGCGCGGTATTACGGCGGCGTGGTCGAGGAACTATCGCTCGTGCCGCTCGGCGAAGCGCGCATCGGTCAGATCGGTCTCGACCAGTGGCTCGCTCAGGCCAAACGCGGCTGACTGTCCTCACCGAACTTTCACGACACATCATCACTTAGGAGTCCATTATGACGCGACGCATCGACTACTTTCAGCAATCCCCGGAGCTTTCGAAGAAGCTCATCCAGCTTGGCACGTTGCTTCAGGAATCGACGATCGAGACGCACATCCGCGAGCTCGTCGAGATTCGGGCGTCACAGCTCAATGGCTGCGCCTTCTGCGTCGACATGCATGTGAAGATGGCGAAGATTCATGGCGAGCGCGAACTGCGCCTGCATCACGTGGCAATCTGGCGCGAGTCGACGCTGTTCTCGCCGCGCGAACGGGCCGCGCTCGCATGGGCCGAGGTGCTGACGAACATTCCTTCTGAGGGCGTGCCGGACGACATTTACGACAGCGTGCGCGCCCAGTACTCCGATAAGGAGCTCTCCGACCTCACCTTCCTCGTGGGAGTGATCAATAGCTGGAACCGACTCAATGTCGCGTTCCGCACGGCGCCCGGTTCGTCCGACAAGGCGTTCGGGCTGGACAAGGCCGGCCTGGAGTGATGTCATGAAGACAATGCTTTGCGTCGCTGCAACCGTAATGAGTATCGGCTCAGTGATCGCGCCGCCCGTCATGGCCGCGCCAGAGGCAAGCGTGACGCCACTTCGCTCGGAGCCGTTGCCTGACTATCCGGGCAAGGAACTTCAGATGATCGTCGTCGACTATCCGCCCGGCGCAGTGGATCCCGTGCATCGTCATGACGCTCACGCCTTCGTGTATGTGCTAGAGGGAAGCATCGTCATGGGCGTTAAGGGCAGCAAGGAAGTGACGCTCAAGCCTGGCGACACGTTTCATGAAGGCCCCAACGACATCCACACCGTCGGACGCAATGCCAGCGCGACGCAGCCGGCGAAGTTCGTCGTCTTCCTGCTCAAGAAGCAAGGCGCACCGATCCTGACGCCGGTGAAGTAGCGTCGACCGCGCCCCGCTGGCGGCCTTTTCCAGCGGGGCGCGCGCACGTCGAAGAAAACATCAGCCGCCGTTCTCGACATGCGCCTTCAACAGCGCATTCACTTCGTTTGCTTTCTCCATCTGACTCATGTGACCGGCGTCTTCGAAGACGCGCACGGTCGCGCCTTCCGGTGCGTGCTTCGCGTGCGCGGCGGGAATGATCTGGTCTTTCGCGCCCCAGATCACGAGCACCGGCTTTTCTGTCGCGGCGAGCTCTGCGCCCGGCTGCGCGCTCTGCCTGCCGCCCGCGAACAATCCGCCGTTGAGCGATCTCAGCGCGTCGCTCACGCCGTCGAGCCGCTTGTACTTCAGCAGATCGTCGAGCATCTGGCGGCTCACCAGTTCAGGGTTCGCGAACAGCAGTTCGACGACCGGCTTCAGCTCGCGGCGCGATTCGGCTGTGACAAAGCCTTCGGTGTACGCGTTGTTCACTTCATCGCCGAAACCGGCAGGCGAAATCAGCGCGATTGATTGCACGCGCCTCGGCTGATCGACGGCCATCTGCGCCGCGATGCCGCCGCCCATCGAGTGCCCGACGAGATGCGCTCGTTCGAGACCCACCGCGTCCATGAACTTGCCGACGAAGTTCCCCAGATCCGCGAGCGACGTGCCCGGCACCTTCGGCGTGGATTGCCCATGCCCCGGCAAATCCAGCGCGAACACGCGATGCTTCTCGGCGAGCGCGTCGAGATTGAACAGCCAGTTGTCGAGGTCGCCGCCGAAGCCGTGAATGAAGAGCACGGCAGCGCGGCTCGCGTCATCGCCGCCGCGCGATGCGTAGCGCACGCGGATGCCATCGACATCGACGAAGTGATACGCCGCCGCTTCCTCGCCTTGTTCCTCGTCCTCGGCGGGCGTCACATAAGAGGACACGTACGCATCGATTTCGGCGTCGCTCACCTCGGACGGCGCGAGCACGCCAAGCAGCGCCTTAACGGGCAGCGTGTCGCCGGGCTGCGCCACTTTGCGCCGCAGCAGGCCGGCGTCGGGCGCTTCGACGGCATTGGCGATCTTGTCCGTCTCGACGTCGAGAATCGGCATGCCGACGGTGATCTCCGTGCCCTCTCCCACGAGCCATTCATTGATGGTGCCTTCCCTCATCGACAAGCCCCATTTGGGCATCACGATCGGTGTGATTGCGGACATTAGTGCTTTCCTCCCTGCATGGTTTTTCGCGCGGCCTCGGCGATCTGTGCGGCGCTCGGAATGTACAAGTCTTCGAGCGCTGGCGAGAACGGCACCGGCGTATGCGGCGCGCTGACCATCTGGATGCCGGCCTTCAGCGCGCCGAACGCCTGTTGCGCGACCTGCGCGGAAATATCGGTTGCGATGTTGCAGCGCGGATTCGCTTCATCGACGACGACGAGCCGTCCCGTGTTCTCGACCGTTTCCAGCACAGTGTCCATATCGAGCGGCGACAGCGTGCGCAAATCGACCACTTCCGCCTCGATGCCTTCCTTCACGAGCGTCGATGCCGCTTCGAGCGCGCGATGCACCATCAATCCGTAGGTGACGATCGACACGTCCTTGCCGTCGCGCACGATGTTCGCCTCGCCGAACGGGATCGCATACGAGCTCTCGGGCACTTCGCCTTCGAAGCCGTACAGGTTCTTGTGTTCGCAGAAGATCACAGGGTCGTTGTCGCGAATGGCTTGAATCAGCAATCCTTTGGTGTCGTAGGGCGTCGAAGGACAGACCACTTTCAGCCCCGGAATGTGCGTGAAGAGCGACGTGAGCATCTGGCTGTGCTGAGCCGCCGCGCGAAAGCCCGCGCCCACCATCGCGCGAATAACAACCGGCGTTTCAGCCTTGCCGCCGAACATATAGCGAAACTTGGCGGCCTGATTGAAGATCTGGTCGAAGCACACGCCCATGAAGTCGATGAACATGAGTTCCGCGACCGGTCGCATGCCGCACGCCGCAGCGCCGATCGCCGCGCCGACATACGCGCTTTCCGACAGCGGCGTGTCGAGCAACCTGTCGCCGTGCTTCGCGTAGAGTCCCTTCGTCACGCCGAGCACGCCGCCCCACGCGTCCTTTTCGCCGTCCGCGCCTGCGCCGCCGACGATGTCCTCACCCAGCACGATCACGCTCGGATCGCGCGTCATTTCCTGATCGATGGCTTCGTTGATCGCCATCTTCATGCTCAGTTTGCGGGCCATGATGGTTGTCTCCTCGATTCAATATTTGACGTAGACGTCGGTGAGCAGATCGGCGGCGGTCGGCAACGGCGCGTCTTTCGCTTCCTGCACCGCGCGGTCGATCAACGCGGCGACTTCGCGATCGATGGCGTCGAGTTCTCCGGGCGAGATCACGTCGGCTTGCGTGACGGCGGCCGCGAATTTCTTCAGGCAATCCTTGTTGGAGCGGATATCGTCCAGTTCGCCCGGCGCGCGATACGTCTGCGCATCGCCTTCGAAGTGGCCGTAGAAACGGATCATCTTGCATTCGAGCAGCGCCGGTCCGCCGCCTTCACGCGCTCGCTTGATGACTTCACCCGCCGCCTCATAGACCGCGAAGAAATCGGTGCCGTCGACCGTCACGCCCGGAATGCCGAAGCCCGCCGCGCGATCCACGTAGCTGTCGACCGCCGTGCCGTAGTCGCGCGCCGTCGATTCGGCGTAGCCGTTGTTCTCGATCACGAAGATGACCGGCAGATTCCACACCGCCGCGAGGTTCAGGCTTTCGAGAAACGTGCCCTGATTCGACGCGCCATCGCCCGCGAACGTGATGCCGACTTCGCCCTTGCCGCGAAACTTCGCCGCGAGCGCCGCGCCGCAAATCAAAGGCGCGCCCGCGCCGAGAATGCCGTTCGCGCCCATCATCCCTTTCGACAGATCGGCGATATGCATCGAGCCGCCCTTGCCGTTGCACGAACCGCCTTTCTTGCCGTAGATCTCTTTCATCATCGCGACAGGATCGACGCCCTTCGCGATGCAGTGTCCATGTCCGCGATGCGTGCTCGCGATGCGGTCGCCGTCGTTCAGATGGATCATGATGCCGACGCCCGCCGCTTCTTCGCCCGCGTAAAGATGCACGAAGCCTGGAATGTCGCCGCGTCCGAAATCGACGTGCAGACGTTCCTCGAAATCGCGGATCGTGCGCATCTTGCGATACGCGCTCAACAGTTCATCCTTCGAGAGCGGCAAGCCGCCCGCATGCTGTCGCGACGCTGTCATGGTTGTCTCCCGGTTGAGTTAGCGAAGCTCGAGCTGACGCATCAGCCCGGACGCAGCCGCGTAACGCATGCATGCGGCCACGTCGATACTGCGAAAGGCGTTTTCCGTAAGCGTGATCGTGACTTCATCGCGCGGGCCGAAGGCGAGCTCGCGTTCGCCATCGAGCGCGACGATGCCCGAGCGCTGCTTCACGCGATGCGGCACGCCATCGGCGAGGCGCGTCCAGTTCGCGATCGGCACCGGTTCGATGAGCCCCGGCGCGATCGGCGCATGCAGTACGAATTCGCCTTGCCCCGGCGCGGCGAGTTCGATCGCCACGCCGCCCGTTTCGTGACGCCCGAGCGGTTCGAGCAGACCCGCGATCGCGGACATGCCGATGGCTTGGGGATCGGCGAAAGAGACGTAGACGGCGGCGAGCGTGTCGATCTTCCAGAGCGCGCGCGCGCCGATGAACTGCTCATGCGAGATGACGGCATCGACGAGCGCAATGTCGCGGCGGGCGTTGCCGCTCGCATCGCGTATCTCGATGTCGAGCCGCTTGTTCGACGCGAGCGCTTCGGCGGGCGGCACGCGGCCGCTCGCATAGAGCCCTGTCGCGAGTCCCGAGATGGTCGGCTCGCGCATCTCCGGATACGCGTTGTTCGTGCCCGTCGATAGACCCGCAATCGGCACTTGCCCGCACTCGCGCACGACCGCGCGATGCGTGCCGTCGCCGCCGAGCACGATGAGCGCATCGACGCTCGCCTCGCGCATCATCCGTGCGGCGCGAAACGTGTCGTCGACGCGCGCGGTCACGGGCATGTCGAGGAAGTCGACTTGGGCAAGCGATGCGTCCGGGCCGTGCTTGCGCGCGAGATGACGTTCGAGCATGACCTTCAGGCCTTCGCGGTCCGGCATCATCAATACGCGCTCGACGCCGCACGACGCCAGCGACGAAAGCAGCCGCAACACGATATTCACGCGGTCCGCAAGTTGCAGGCTGTTGGCATTGGCGATCACGCGCCGGATATCGCGCGCCGAAACAGGATTGGCAATGATGCCGACGAGCGGCTTTGACATGCCTTGTCTCCGTCGTTCTTGTGTGCGGCGGATAAAGGCAAAGCCTATGCCAATCGAAAAAACGCGGGATTTCCCGTAGAAAAGCCGCATTTCGGTGCGATGTGACAAGCGCCGCCGTGACAGGTGTCACAGCGGCAGGTGTATCGGCGGGAGTACAGGCGTATCAGCCGTTAGTGACCATTCGCGTCGCGCTGATTCGGCGAGCGGATGCCGTAACGCGCCATGCGCCGATAGAGGGTCATGCGGCTCACGCCGATCTGACGCGCGACTGCGCTCAGGTTCCAGCTTGCCGCGCGCAGGTATTGCATCAGCAACATGCCTTCCGGCGGCAGACGGTGCGGGTCGAAGTCCTCGACGGCGCGCGGCGGCGCCTCGACCGGCACGGAGTCGCTTGCGAATCCTTCCGGAAGGTCATCTATGTCGATCACGCCGTGCGAACACACCGCGCGCGCATAACGCAGCACGTTGCTCAGCTCGCGCAGATTGCCCGGCCATTCGTGCCGGTGCAAGCGCTCGCGCGCCGCAGGCGACAGCGTGACCGCGCCTTCGAGGAACTTGTCGATGAGCCAGTCGAGGTCGCTTCGTTCGCGCAACGGCGGCAGCGTGAAGCGCGCGCCGTTCAGGCGGTAGTACAGGTCTTCGCGGAAACGTCCGTCCTGCATGAGCGCATCGAGTGAATGATGCGTCGCGGAAATCACGCGCACATCGACCGATACGGGCCG
Organism: Caballeronia sp. GAFFF1; assembly: GCF_023630705.1. Taxonomy (GTDB): domain Bacteria; phylum Pseudomonadota; class Gammaproteobacteria; order Burkholderiales; family Burkholderiaceae; genus Caballeronia. The sequence continues at coordinate 58,097 of NZ_JALQEM010000040.1, read as the reverse complement.
CGACGCGCCGATTGCGAGCACTTCGCCTTCGGCCAGCACGCGCAGCAGACGGGATTGCAGTTCGCGCGGCATGTCGCCGATCTCGTCGAGAAAAAGCGTGCCGCCGTCGGCTTCCTGAATCAGGCCGCGCTTGCCCTTCGCGCCCGCGCCCGAAAAGCTGTTCGGCAGATGCCCAAACAATTCGCTTTCGATGAGCGTCTCCGGAATCGCGGCGCAATTCACGGCGACGAACGGTCCCGCGCGACGCGCGCTCGCGCGGTGCAGCGCCTTCGCGAAGAATTCCTTGCCGCTGCCGGTTTCCCCGTTGATCAGCAGGTTGATGGGCGAATCGACGAGCTTCGCGGCGCGTTCCAGCTGACGCGCGAGCGCGGCATCGCCGCCGCCCAGCGCGGCGAGCGGCGCGGGCACCTCGACGCTGCGTGGCGACGCCGCGTTGCGGGCCGGCGTGACGCACGGCGCGGGCGGCATTACGCTCAAATACAGCAGTCCGCCCGATTTCGCGAGCGGCACCGCGCGCAGCTCGCTCGGCCGCGAATACACGAAGCGGCCCAATTCTTCGATGCGCGCATCGAAGAGCGTGTCGAACGGCACGCCGATCAGCGACGCGGCCACTTCCCCGGGCGCGATGGGCCTGCCGATCTCCGCCGCGAGCATCGCGTGCGCGCGACGATTGTGTCCGACGATACGCCCGCTCGCATCGAGCGCGATCAAGTACTCCGGCGCGACATCGACGAATTCGGGCGACGCGTTGAGCTTCAAGATCCAGTCCTGCCGATGCGTGCGCAGGAAATTCGCGTTCTCGATATGTCCCGCGTAGATGCGCACGAGTTGCAGCGCGAGATTCTGACTGTCGCGCGCTTGCGGCGACGTGAGCGCGGAGATGTCGAGAATCGCGGCCAGCGCGCCGCGTGAATCGTAGAGCGGCGCAGCGGTGCAGGTCAGCGGGATATGCGTGGCGTCGAAGTGATCGACCTGATGCACGGTCAGCGCCTGGCCCGTCGTAAGCGCCGTGCCGACCGCGCACGTGCCCGCGCCGGCTTCGCTCCATTCCGCGCCGAGATAGAGACCCGCGCGTCGCAGTTCGATGTCGGTGTTCGCATCGCCGATGTAATCGACGGTCACGCCGAGCGCATCGGTCAGCAGCACGACGTAGCCCATGCCCGCAACGTGCTCGTAGAGCGTTTCGAGACCGTGACGCGCGATGCGGGCGAAACCGTCGATGCGTTGCTGATGCTCGCGCAGCCGCGTCTGCGGCAGGATGCGCGCTTCCTGCATGCGCGACGGATCGAGCCCGTACTGATGCACGCAACGCCGCCACGAGGACTGGATGATGCTCTCGTGCGTGCGCGCCACGACTTGCGCTTCGGCCCGCGTGGTCGCCGCGACGACTGCCTCGATGTGCTCGCGTTGCCGCATGTCCATCGTGCTCTCCTGGTCTCGCGTGCGAATCCGGATAGACCGATCCGCACGAGCGTGTCTCAGGCCGTATGATGCTTCATTCGGAACCGCGCGTCATCGGGCGATAGCATTGCGATGCAACATGAGTGCGTGCTGCAACAGATGAAATTTGTTTGCACGTTCCGAGTCCTTGTACGAAGTGTCCGGACAGCATTACGCCGAAAAATGAGGGAATACGGCGGCCACTGAACAACATGGGAAAGAAAGAGATCGTCCTCCTGCGCAGAATGAACTTAGACGATCTCGGCTGCGTCGTTAGGCAAGCTCCAATGGCGCATGAAGGGCCAGTGTTGCTGTCGGCACGCACGACGCGGCAGAGCCGGACAAGCGGCGTGTGCGGCAGTTGCTAGATCGGCAACGGGTAGATGGAGACGGTTGGCGTCGGCTCCTGCACGGTATTCATCTTCGTCTCTAGTCGACAGACGGATGCGCTGACGAGCGTCGAGCACAGCGACGGTCCAAGCGCCAGCCGCGAAGGTCAGGCCGTCCGACGGACGAACCGCTGTTCCGTGACGCTCGCTCCCCATTGCGTGCCCTGAGCTTCCTCGCACAGTTTGAAGCCAAATGATTCATACAGGTGCCTCGCTGCGTCGAGACCCTTGAACGTCGAGAGGTAAGTCTCGGTGAAATGCTCGTCGACGAAGTTCATGGCGCGCGTCATCAGCTGCCTTCCTATTCCCGTCCCGCGCAACGCGTCGTCCACGATAAACCAACGTAGATGTGCCACTCCGCTCTCGAGATTCCCATCGATGGCAAGCGATGCAAGCGTGCGGCCATCCCGCTCGCCGAGCCAGAGCGCCTTGCCATCCTGCGGCAAGGCTTCGGCGAACGCGGCCAGTTCGGTCGCGACTCTCTTCTCGAAGAAGGCGCCGAAACCCCAGTGCTGTGCATAGAAGCGCCCGTGCAGGCTGGCCACGTCACCGATGCAGCCGGGGCGGTATCCCTCGACTATAGAGGCGGAAACGGTTCTGTTAACCGGTGTATCTGTACCGTTGTCTTGCCTCAATGCATCGGCATACAGTCCGACTGCGCGCACCAAGGCCAATTGGTCGGAATGGCTCAAGCGTCCAAGTGCCTTGGACACCTGAGACGACGCCAACCGGTCGATCTTCTGCCTGAGTTGCTTTCCCGCATGCGTCAAATAGAGTTCCGACGAACGGGCGTCGCCGTCGGACGCGCGCCGTTCGACGATCCCCGCCGCCTCCAGACGCGCGATCTGCCTGCTGCTATTGGACTTATCCAATCTCAGGAGCTCGGCCAGTTCCTTGCCGTTGATCCCGGGACTCGCGCCGATTTCGAGTACTGCGTGTACGGCAGAAGGCGACAGGTCGGTGTCCGCCAACGTTGCGCTCATAAAGCCCAATTCGCGTACCAGCTTGCGCGACGAATCTCGGACCTGACGCACACTGCTCGGCGACGGGGAATTTTGACGGCTTTCAGGCGACATAGATAGCTTTGCTAGTTGCGGTGCGCAACTACTATAGTTGCGCACCGCAACCGTGTCAACTAAGGCGGCGCCACACGCGAAAGGATCGCGGAACGACGGAACGGTGACATGCGGCCGGACCTGTCCGTCCATGACGATCAAGCCAAGAGATGGCGATGCCCTTCGATAAACTGTTCGGGCGTCACCAGCGGCCGACCAATGATCTCCGCCGCGCTCTTGACGACGCCGGCAAGCAAGCCCTCCTGCTGATCGATCTTGACCGCCCTGAAATGCCGGACAAAGGAAGGATCTCCGTCCAGTCCGATCGTCTTCACGAACTCTTCCGGCGACACCTGCTTGAACAGCACCTCCTTTCCGAGCGTCTCCGCAAGCATGTGCGTGAGTTCGATGTGACTTACTTCGACGGAGCCAGTGAGCGGAATGATCGTGCTGCCGAACGCTTCGGGATTTTCGAGGATCCGCACGGCCAGACGGGCGATATCGACTGCGGCGATCGGAACGAAGCGGCTCTGTGCATCGAACGGCGTCAGATAGCGACCGGCGCGAATCTCATTGGCTGTGTACAACATCCATTCCGCGAAGAAGTTGACGCGAAGATGCGCTGTGGGAACGCCCGAGCGATCGAGAATCCTCTCCGATAGCCAGTGGCTCATAGTCGCGGGACTGCGTGCGTGCGGGCGCGATTGTCGTTGCGACAGGTACACGATCTGCCCGACGCCTTGCTCGATCGCCGCTTGTGCGAGTATCGCCGTGGCTTCTACCGCTCCGTGTGTCAACGCATAACAGAAGTAGACGCCGTCGACGCCCATCGTCGCACGGCGCACATCTTCGATGTTGAGCAGATCACCGGTCACGATCTCGGCGCCCAGTTTCGCGAGCGCCGCGGAACGGGCGTCTTCGCGGCGCACGAATGCCGCAACGCGGTGGCCGTTTTCGAGCAAAAGGCGAACCGTAGGGGCCCCCGTGGTACCGGTGGAACCTGTGACAAGAAACTTCTTCATACGAACCTCGGCAGAAAGAACAACGCGGTTAAGCAGTATGACCATCATGTTTCAGAACGCACGGACGCATTGACCACACGAGCCTGCCATCGGCCAAACATGATGGTCATCATGCTTCCATTCGCGAAGCATGATCGCTATACTGTTTGAAGTCAACTTGTTTCTTACCGGTTCGTTGGGAGGATGTATGCGTTACCCGCCAGAGGAGACGGCAGAGAAGCACGCCCGTATTCTGGAACAGGCATCGATTCTATTTCGCGAGCGTGGGTTCTCCGGCGTGAGCCTGAGCGAAATCATGAAGGCGACGGGCCTTACTCACGGCGCGTTTTATCATCACTTCGAGTCCAAAGAAGATCTGATCGGAAAGAGCATCGAAGATGCATCGGCCAAAGCGCTCGAATCTTTCAAGGAAGGCGTGGCTCGGGGCGCGTCGAGAATCGATTACGTCAACGGTTATCTGACCGGGCAGCACCGCGACGATAGAGGCAATGGATGTCTGATGGCGGGACTGGCTGGAGCAATCGCGCATGAACCTACGGCGCAACCGGCGTTCACCCATCACGTGGAAAGCATGATCGAAGGCTTCTCCGAGGCTCGTGCGAAAGCTAGCAAGAAAAGCATTCGCCGCGATGCGATCCACACGCTGTCGAGCATCGTCGGCGCTCTTATTCTGGCTCGTGCCGTTGACGATCCCGAGCTGTCCGACGAGATTCTTCGTGAAACGCGCGCGGCGCTGGGAGTCGACGCCGCCGCCGGGAAGCACGCTTGATGGATCTTCCGACATAAAACGGCGGTGAGATATCGCTGCCGGTGACGGCACGCTCACTGTCAAGGACGTAACCGATATCCACGCGCTCTTTAGAACGGCATTGCCGGATGCCGCGATCTGCGTGACCCGTTAATCGACCGTGAAGATTCGGCCGATCCCGAAGTCGGCGTGAAACGCTCTGACGTTCTCTCGGCCGACGATCTGGGGAAGCGGAACGTTATGGTAGAGCGCTTCGTCAATGCGGCTGGCGCTCCAGTGACCGAAGCATCCGAGCGCAATGCGAGTAGAACCAGAAACAGCCGCTAGGAAGCATGATCCCGCACCAGCACGTCCCAAGGCGCCGGCGACGGAAAGATGTCCTGCAAAAAGCGGACAAACGCTTTTACCGCCGGATTGCTGCGGCGGCTCTCGGGCCACACGGCATGCAGATGAAATCGGTCGTAAGCGAACTCATGCAGCACAGGTACGAGTTCGCGCCGTCGAACGTAGGAGGCTGCAATATACGTCGTCGAAATCCCGATCCCGGCGCCAGCGGCCAACGCCGCGGCAACCGCGTCGCTCACGTCGATCATCAAAGCCGAAGCAGGCGTGAACTCAACGAGCTTGCCGCCCACGTTGAAGGGCCACGCGGCTTCCTGCCCCGTCGACTGATACCTGAAGTTCACGCAGTCATGCTGCATGAGATCGTTCGGATGCTGCGGCACGCCTCGCTCCCGCAAGTATTCGGGCGATGCGAATGCGCAAATCCGATGCGGTGCCAGACGACGCGCGATCAACCGCGTGTCGCTGGGATCGCCGACCCGAATGGCGACATCCACGCCCTCCTCGACCAGATCGACGTAGCGGTCGCTGAGGCGCACATCGACAGTCACTTTCGGATGCTGTCTGCGAAACGCGGGTAAGGCCGGCGCGAGAATGTTCACGCCGACGGGCAGCGGCGCGGTCACCTTGAGCGTTCCGGCCGGCTCGGCGCGCGCTGCGGCGACGCCCTGCTCGATACCTTCCGCCTCGCGCAATAACCGTTGCGTGCGCTCCAGAAGATCTCGCCCCTCCGGCGTCAGCGTCAGCGAGCGCGTGGTCCGGGTGAACAGCACGAGGCCGAAATGCTGCTCCAGCCGCTGGATACTCTTGCTGATCGCCGATGGCGAAACCGACAGCGAACGCGCCGCCGCCGTGTAGCTGCCCAGCGACGCGGCACGCGCAAAAGCGATGAGCCCAGTGAGCCTTTCGATGGCGATTTGTTCCATGATGGCATCATTAAAGCGAAGCCTAGCCCGATTATCAAGCTCCGTCTCTCGAATTAACCTTCTTCCATCGACGCCAAAGCGGCGAAGCCAAAAGGAGAGGGAAATGAACGCGAATACGACACCGCAAGACGCACCGGCCGAAGCAGTCGCTCACCGCGCACTGGCAGGCAAGACGGCACTGATCTTCGGCGGAACGTCGGGCATCGGGCTCGACGCGGCTATTCAGGCGAAGCGGGCGGGCGCTGAGGTCATCGTCGTCGGACGCTCTGCCGACACGGCTCAACGCGTCGCCGCGCAACATGGCTTCGCCGGATGGCGCGCGGCGGACGTGACCGACGCGCACGCTCTGCAGCAGGCCGTGCGAGACATTGCGAAGGTCGATCATCTGGTCTTGCTGGCGGGCACCTTTGTCGCAGGGACGGTGCGCGAGGCCGACGTAGCGCATCTTCGAAATGCGTTCGAGGAACGGATCTGGGCGGCCGTGCACGTCATTCGCGCCCTGGGGAATCGGTTGAGCGCCGATGGCTCGGTCACCTTCATCTCGGGCAGTCTCGCCGACCGTCCGAACGCCTACGGCACCGCAGTGCTCGCGGCCGCGTCGGCAGCGATGGAAGCACTCGCACGCGGCCTGGCACTCGAACTCGCGCCGGTGCGCGTCAACACGCTGTCGCCCGGTCCGATCGATACGCCGATTCTGCGCAAGGCGCTCGGCGACGCGCGCGATGCGGTCGTGGCGAATATGGAGAAGACCTTGCCGCTGCATCGTCTCGGCACCGCTAGCGAAGCCGGCGCAGGCGTAGTGTTCCTGATGACCAATGGCTTCATGAACGGAGCGACGCTGAACGTCGATGGCGGCGCGCGCCTCGTGTAACGCAAGAGCGAACGGAACCGCTACAGCGCATTCGCACGCGGCGCGACATCGGCGCTTGGATCGGCGAAAGATACGCCAGTCGCAAACGACCCGGCTAAGCACAAACCCTACGCCGCTGCGAATCGACATTGCGGAGAAGTAGAATGCCTTTGCCGCTCGCTGTCGGGCGGCATCCGCACTGCAATTGATGAACCTTTCGAGGGCGAATCGATGGAGCGAAGCTATCCGTATCGAGGGTTCGAGATCACCATTCACCTCGAGCCAGTTCGGGCCGTGTCGCACGATGCGGAATTCAGCGACCCGGTCGGATTCATAGCCGTAGTGAGTGTTTGCACCGCTGAACCGAAGCGGCCTGTCGGCGTACCGGTTCGGCTGGTCTCTGAAACCCATACTGTCTTCCGCACGGAGGACGACGCTCTGTCGAGCGGGCTCGGCGCAGCGCAACGCGTCATCGACGCCAAGATACCCAGTTGACGCAAACTGCGCGCTCGCAGCGCTATTCTCTAATCGCCTAATTCCGAAGTCTCTCCTCAGACAAGGTAGCCGATATCGCGAGAGCGAAGAACCGACCTATCAGTTAGCGTTGCTAATAACGTTTCAATTCCCGCATCATTTCCGCCGATTCGATTCAATCGCAAAGCGGTCTGCATCAGATCAAACCCTGCCCACATAATTCGGCGATTCGCTCTTCGTTTGCCTATGATTCATCGTAGGCAAATGGTCCGTTGAACAACCTTGCGCAGACGTCTTATGAATCGACCTCGCGCAGTCAAGGGACAAGGAGTCGTTCAGATGAAAGCTCCGCGACGTTTAGAGCGAATCGAGTTGATGGCGCCGATCTCTGGCGTCATGGTCAAACTGGATACCGTGCCCGATCCGGTGTTCGCTCAGAAGATGGTCGGCGACGGCGTGTCGATCGATCCGACTTCCGACGCATTGCTCGCCCCGCTCGCCGGCAAGGTCACGCAACTGCATCGCGCCTCTCATGCAGCGACCGTGACGGGCGACTGCGGGCTCGAAGTGCTGATTCACATCGGTCTCGATACGGTGATGCTGCGCGGCGAAGGCTTCACGCCGCTCGTGAAGGAAGGCGATACCGTCGTGACCGGCCAGCCGCTGATTCGCTTCGATCCGCTCGTCGTCGGCGCAAAGGCCGTAAGTCTGCTCACGGAAATGGTCATTGCGAACGGCGAGCTCGTCACCCGCTACGAACCGGCCACGGGCCTCGTGACGGCGGGCCAGGACGTCGCGCTCAGGGTCGAGTTCGTCGCGCCGACGAAAGACAACGCGAGCCGCGACGCAGGCGGCGAGGCCGTATCCGATGAAGTCACGCTGCCGAATCCGCAAGGCCTGCACGCGCGACCCGCCGCCGTGTTCGCCGCCGAAGCCAAGAAATACACCTCCGAGATTCGCGTCGTGCGCGGCAACGACAGCGCGAACGCAAAGTCCGTGGTCGCGCTGATGGCGCTCTCGACGAGCTTCGGCGACAAGCTGCGGGTCGAAGCCGCCGGGCCCGATGCGAACGAAGCCGCGACCGCACTCGCGCGCCTGCTCGCGTCGGGTTCGGGCGAGAAGCCCGGCGAAGCGCCCGCGCCTGCCGCTGCGGCCATGACGGGCGAAGCCGCCGCGCCGCCACGCGCAGCGCCCGCGGACGCGAACGAGTTCACCGGCGTCTCGGCGTCGCCGGGACTCGCGGTCGGCAAGATCGTGCAGTTCCGCCGCGAAGTCATCGACGTGGCCGAAACGGGCGAATCGCCGCAACGGGAGCGCGCACGGCTCGACGCGGCGCACCATGAAGCGCGTCAGCAGATCGAGGCGCTGAAGGCGAAGCTGAGCGATCCGTCGAAGGCTGAGATTCTCAATGCTCATCTCGAACTGCTCGGCGATCCGGATCTCAACGATGCGGCCATCGCCGGCATCAGCGACGGCAAAAGCGCGGGCTTTGCGTGGCGCGCCGCGTTCGAGGCGCAGGCAAGCCATCTCGAGAAGCTCGACAACGCGCTTCTGCGTGAACGGGCGGGCGATATCCGCGATGTCGGCCGCCGCGTGCTCGCGTTGCTGGCGGGCGTGAAGCAGGCGCGCATCGACGTGCCCGGCGAATCCATCCTGATTGCCGAGGAACTCTCTCCTTCGGACACCGCGTCGCTCGACAGAAGCAAAGTGCTCGGCTTTTGCACGACGACAGGCGGCGCGACGAGCCATGTCGCGATACTGGCGCGCTCGCTGGGCATTCCGGCTATCTGCGGCATCGACGAAAGCGCATTGCAGTTGCCCGACGGCACGCTCGTCGTGCTCGACGGCTCGCGCGGAAGCCTGCGGCGCAATCCCGGCGCTGACGACCTGCAAAAGGCGCGCGAGCGCATCGAGCGGCAGACGGAGAAGCGCGCGCAAGAACAAACCGCCGCGAACAAGCTCGCCGTGACCGCCGACGGTCATCGCATCGAAGTGGTCGCCAACATCCGCAACGCGCAGGAAGCGCGCGATGCCGTCGCGGCGGGCGCCGAAGGCGTGGGTCTGTTGCGCTCCGAGTTTCTCTTCGACAATCGCGACACCGCGCCTTCGGAAGACGAACAGGCGGCCGAGTACTGCGCCGTCGCCGAAGCGCTTGGCCGAGAGCGTCCGCTCGTCGTTCGCACGCTCGATGTCGGCGGCGACAAACCGCTTTCCTATATGCCGCTGCCGAAGGAAGACAACCCGTTCCTCGGCCTGCGCGGCGTGCGCGTGAGTCTCGAACTGCCCGACTTCTTTCGCACGCAGTTGCGCGCGATCCTGAGAGCCGCGCCCATCGGCAATCTGCATGTGATGTTCCCGATGATCGCGACGCTCGACGAACTGCGCGCGGTGAAACGCATTCTGCAAGAGGAGGCCGGCGAGCAGATGAGCCGCATCAAGGTCGGCGTGATGATCGAAGTGCCATCGGCCGCGCTGATTGCCGAGCCGCTCGCGCAGGAAGCCGACTTCTTTTCCATCGGGACCAACGATCTGACCCAATACACCCTCGCGATGGATCGCGGGCATCCGAAGCTCGCCAAGCAGGCCGACGCGCTGCATCCGGCTGTGCTGCGTCTTATCGGCATGACCATCGACGGCGCGCACCGGCACGGCAAATGGGTGGGCGTGTGCGGCGGGATTGCGTCGGATGCGATGGCCGTGCCCGTGCTTGCCGGACTAGGCATCGACGAGTTGTCGGTCAGCGTGCCGGCCATCGGCTCGATCAAGGCACAGCTTGCGCGCCTCACGATGGACGAATGCCGCGCGCTCGCGGACAAGGTACTGGCTCTCGGCACGACGGCGGAAGTGCGCGCGCTGCTCGCTCAATACGCGGAATAGGTAGAAGGCGATAACCGGAAGAAGCGGAGAGACACCATGTTCAAGAACGCTTTCGGCGTGGTGCAGAAGGTCGGCAAATCGCTGATGCTGCCGGTCGCGGTGCTGCCGGTCGCGGGGTTGCTGCTCGGCCTCGGCTCCACCGACTTTCACGGTTATATCCCCGGCATCGTGCTCGCGCTCATGAAGAACGCGGGCGACGTGATCTTCAGCAACCTGCCGTTGATCTTCGCCATCGGCGTCGCGCTCGGCTTCACGGAGAACGACGGCGTGTCGGGCATCGCCGCGACCATCGGCTTTCTCGTGATGACGGCGACGCTCGGCGTCATCGCAACGTTCGAAGGCGTGAAGCCCGACACGATCATGGGCATTCCGTCGATCCAGACCGGCGTGTTCGGCGGCATTCTCGCGGGCGGTCTCGCGGCGTGGATGTTCAATCGCTACTACCGCATCACGCTGCCGCCGTATCTCGGCTTCTTCGCGGGCAAGCGCTTCGTGCCGATCGTCACGGCAATCGGCTCGATCGTGCTCGGCGCGATTCTCTCGGTCATCTGGCCGCCTATCGGCAGCGCGATCAAGGCGTTCTCGCAATGGGCGGCGGTGTCCGATCCGCGCACGGCGGCGACCATCTATGGTTTCGTCGAACGGCTGTTGATTCCGTTCGGCCTGCACCACATCTGGAACGTGCCGTTCTTCTTCGAAGCGGGCAGCTATCTCGATCCCACGACCGGCAAGGTCGTGCACGGCGACATCACGCGCTTCTTCGCGGGCGACCGCACGGCCGGGATTCTCGCCGGCGCGTATTTCTTCAAGATGTTCGGCCTGCCTGCGGCCGCCATCGCAATCTGGCATTGCGCGAAGCCGGAAAAGAAAGTGGCGGTCGGGGGCATGATGGTGTCCGCCGCGCTGACCTCGTTCCTCACGGGCATCACGGAGCCGATCGAGTTCGCGTTTCTGTTCGTCGCGCCGGTGCTGTATTTCATCCACGCGTGTCTTGCGGCATCCGCGCAGTTCGTCGCCAACACGTTGAACATGCACATGGGCTTCACGTTCTCTCAGGGCGCGATCGACTTCGTGATGTTCAACCTGATCGGCAACAAGGCGACCAACGCATGGTACGTCTTTATCGTCGGGCCGATCTATGCGGTGATCTATTACGCCGTGTTCCGCGTCGTCATCACGCGCTTCGATCTCAAGACGCCGGGGCGCGAGGACGATACGGTCGAAGCAGCCGCAGGAAGCACGGCCGAGATGGGCGGACGCTCCCGGGATCTCGTGCTCGCGTTCGGCGGGCGTTCGAACATCAAGAGTCTCGATGCATGCATCACGCGGCTGCGCATCTCGGTGAACAACCCCGCGCTCGTCGACGACGCAAGGCTCAAGGCATTGGGCGCGGCAGGCGTCGTGCGCGTGGGCAACGGCGTGCAGGCCATCTTCGGGCCGCTCTCCGAGAACATGAAGACGGACATGCAGGACTACCTGAAGCGCGCGGGCGCCGAAGCCGAACTGCCGGCAACGGGCGCGGCGGGCGCGGCGCAGCCGGCAAGTGCAGCCGCACCGCCGGCTTTTGCGCCTGCTTCGGACGGTTCGGCCTATGCGGCGCGCGCGGAGAAGATTCGAGAGGCGCTCGGCGGCGGCGCGAACATCGTCACGCTGCAGCCGCTCGCAGCGACGCGCCTGCGCGTGCTGCTGAACGACGCATCGCGAATGGATAACGCGGCGCTGACGACCGCTGGCGTGCCGGCGACGCAAAAGCTCTCTAACGGCGAAGTCGATCTCATCGTCGGCCTCGACGCGGAAGCGCTCGCGGGCGCGATGCACTAGCGCGGCATTGCGTGCATGGCTCGTCGATGACGTTCACCCGTCGAGGCACGCGCGTTTATGTCGTGTCGGTTGCCTCTGGAACGGCTGGCATCGGAACCCGGCATGCTTATTGAAACGCATAAGCAACGCCAACGCCGTAGGTCAGCTGATTGCGGGTGCCGCGCTGGGTCACGATTGGGCTCGCCGCCGAGTCGCCCATCAAACGCTGATAGTAGACCATCGCGCCTGCGTACCATTTCGGCGTGATCTTGTAGATTCCGGCGATCCAGCCTGTCAGTTGATTCAGTCCGCCGCCCGGACGGAAGACAGGCAGCCCGCTCTTTTGCGCGTCTTCTTGAGTGACGCCGTAGTAAGTCTCGTTGAACCCGCCGCTCACCCACGTCGCGCCGGCTCCGCCGCCGACAAACACGCGCGAATGCAGCGGAAACCACGCGCTCGTGTTCAGCGAAACCCGCGCGCCCGTATAGACGGCTCCTGCATTGGTCACGACGGTGATCTCGCCTCGCAGGCGGTAGGGGACGTCGCCAGCGTGGCTGTATTCGTAACCGACGAAGCCGCCGCCTTCGACTGTCGTGGACACGTCATGGACCTGCGACACCACGGCGTCATCGACGTTGCGTCGACCGAGGCGAAGCGCCAGTGCCGGCCCCCATTGGAAGCCGGTCAGCGTACCGAAGTTGTATTGCGCATAGGTTCCGTACCACTCGAACAGATGCCCCCCGCTCGTCGCGTAGCGCATGCCGGGAAGCACGCCTACGATGCGGTCCTTGCCGCCGGCGTACTCGGTTGTCGATCCGATGCCCGCGCCGAAAAAATTCGGCAGTGCGTTCGAAAAGTCGACCGGACTCGCGCACGCGTCATGCAGAACCAGCGAGAAGCACGCTCCGGTGACTGCGGAAAGGAGTCTCACGGGATCAGCTCCGGTCGATAAGCACCACGCCGTCGACAGCATCTCGGCTTCTTTAATCAATTAAATCCATGCGCCGCCGACAGTCAAGCTATCTCTTCGCAAAAGCCGATTCACATGGGCCGGCAAGGCCGCTATCTTGAAGAAGAAGAGTCGAAAAGTCCTCCCATCCTTTCGGAGCCCCCATCATGCCCGCGTGCACACTCAGGTTCATTGCGATCGCCACCGCCCTGCTCGCTTTGTCGTGGCCCGACAGCGCCTTGCCGACGCAGCAGGCGCAGCAACGCCGCGCCGGGCGCGATGTCCGCCAGGAGACGCGCCAGACCGCCCGGCATACCAAACAGGACTGCCGCGCCGCCAACCAGCAATCGAATGCGCAATGCCGGCAGGACAAGCGCGAGACGAAGCAACATGGGCGCCAGGCTGCAAGAGACATCAAGTACTGAATGCGCTCTTTGCGCAGACAGATCAAATGTTGCGAAACCCGCGCCTTGAATCTTGAACATAGTGGCATTGCGTGATATCGACTCGATAAGGCGCATAAAAATAGGCACGAGAGAGCGCACATACCGACCTGCGAAACTCGCGCAGCGCGACGCCCCGTGAAAAACGCACGACGTGCGTTCCGATGCGCCGCTATTGAACGGAGACGTCGATGAACAATCGTTCCAGCACCAATCCGTCTGAAGCAACTACGATCGAAGACGACGAACTACGGCTCGTCGATGCATGGTGGCGCGCGTGCAATTACTTATCGGCGGGCATGATCTTTCTCGTGGATAATCCGCTGCTGCGTGAGCCGCTCGAAGCGGAGCACGTCAAGCACCGCCTGCTCGGACACTGGGGCGCGAGCCCTGCTCTTTCGTTTGTCTGGGCGCATCTGAACCGCGTCATCAAGCGCGACGACCTCGATGTCATTTTCATGGCCGGTCCCGGACATGGCGCGCCCGGCGTGCTCGGCCCCGCTTATCTCGAAGGCACCTATTCGGAGGTCTATCCCGACAAGAGCGAGGATATCGAGGGCTTGCAGAAGTTCTTCAAGCAGTTCTCGTTTCCTGGCCATATCGGCTCGCACGTGACGCCGGAAACGCCGGGGTCCATTCATGAAGGCGGCGAACTGGGTTACAGCCTGTCGCATGCCTACGGCGCGGTGCTGGACAATCCCGGACTCATCGTCGCGTGCGTCGTGGGCGATGGCGAAGCGGAGACCGGACCGCTCGCGACCGCATGGCATTCGAACAAGTTCATCAATCCCGCACGGGACGGCGCGGTGCTGCCCATCCTCAATCTCAACGGCTACAAGATCGCGAACCCGACGATCCTCGCGCGCATCAGCCATCAAGAGTTGGAGGCGCTCTTCGTCGGCTACGGCTACACGCCGTATTTCGTCGAAGGATCGGACCACGCGGAGATGCACCGGAAGATGGCCGAGACACTCGATCGAGTCACCGCCGATATCCGTGCGATTTGGGAGAACAGCCGCGCAGGCAAGGGCGCGGAACGTCCGCGTTCGCCCATGATCGTGCTGCGCACGCCGAAGGGCTGGACCGGACCGAAGGAAATCAACGGGCATAAGGTCGAAGGCTCATGGCGCTCGCATCAGGTGCCGTTCTCGGATGTGCATACGAATCCGGCCAATCTCGCGGTGCTCGAACGCTGGATGCAGAGCTACGAGCCCGATGCACTCTTCGACGCGACCGGCCGGCTACGCGAAGAGCTCCGGGCGCTTGCGCCTGCTGGAACGCGCCGCATGAGCGCGAATCCTCATGCAAACGGCGGCGTGCTACGCAAGGAACTCAAGCTTCCCGACTTCCGCGAGTATGCCGTCGATGTCGGCCAGGCGGGGACCGTCCAGCACGAGAACACCCGCCCGCTGGGCGAATTCCTGCGCGACATCATGCGCGCCAACATGGACACGTTCCGCGTGTTCGGTCCGGATGAAACGGCCTCCAACCGGCTACAGGCCGTTTATCAGGCAAGCAAGAAGGTCTGGATGGCCGACATGCTTCCCGAGGACGAAGACGGCGGCGAGCTCTCGCGCGACGGCCGCGTGATGGAGATGCTCTCGGAGCACACCTTGCTCGGGTGGCTCGAAGGCTACCTCCTGACCGGACGTCACGGCTTCTTCCATACGTATGAGGCTTTCGCGCATGTCGTGGATTCGATGTTCAATCAGCACGCCAAATGGCTCGACATCTGCAAGAACCATGTGCCCTGGCGAGCGTCCGTTTCGTCCGAGACCATCCTGCTGTCATCCACGGTCTGGCGGCAGGATCACAACGGCTTCTCGCATCAGGACCCGGGCTTCATCGATCTCGTAACGAACAAGAGTCCGTCCGTGACGCGCGTCTATCTGCCGCCCGACGCGAATACGCTTCTCGTCGTGGCCGATCAGTGCCTGCGGTCGACCGATTGCATCAATGTGATCGTCGCGGACAAACAGAAGCACTTGCAGTTCATGACGATCGACGAAGCCATCGTGCATTGCGCAAAGGGCATGGGCGTCTGGCGGCGCGCGAGCAACGACGAAAACGAGGAGCCGGATGTCGTCATGGCGTCGTGCGGGGACGTCGCGACGCAGGAAGCGCTCGCGGCCACGGCCATTCTGCGCGAGCATCTGCCGGAACTGAAGTTGCGCTTCGTGAACGTAGTCGATCTGTTCAAGATGCAGCCCAATACCGAGCATCCGCACGGATCGAGCGTGCGGAACTTCGAAAGTCTGTTCACGCTCGACAAGCCCGTGATATTCAACTTTCACGGCTACCCGTGGCTCATCCACAAGCTGGCGTACAAGTTCCGCAATCACGAGAACTTGCATGTGCGCGGCTACAAGGAGAAGGGCAACATCAATACACCGCTGGAGCTGGCAATACTCAATCAGGTGGACCGCTTCAATCTCGTGATCGACGTGATCGACCGCGTGCCTCGCCTGCGCGGAAGCACTGCGCATTTGAGAGAGGACATGAAAAACGCGGTCATTCGCCACCTCGATTACGCGCATACGCATGGCACCGATCCCGACGAGATCACCGAATGGACGTGGCCATATTGATTGCACGCTGAGTCTCGGCATGTACATCAGACAAGGCAGCGTGCGCGAATGACGAGGCGCGCTCAGATCAGCCACCGCGCCACATCGTCGATCGCGCCGCCCGCCGCCGGCATGTCTCGCCGCGCGACGCGCACCAGTTGCACTGCGCGGACCTCGGGAGGCTGCATCGGCAAGTGCGCGAGATGGAGCGTCAGTTCGGCGGCCCGCTCATCGCCAGGCGCTTCGACGACCAGGTTCATGCAATCCAGCCGCAGCGTCTTGCGATCCACGCGTATGAGCGCGGCAGGACCGCCCAGCACGTCCGCAAGCGCGCCAAGCTGCTGTTCCACTGCTTCCGCGCGCGAACCGAGCGACGCCAGCGCGGCCTGGTTCTCGGCCATCTCGCGCTCCAGTCGCGCGAAGTCCGTCGGGGCAACGCCGTATGCAGGCGACGCGCCGCTCATGCCCGACATGCCCGCGCCACGCCGTCCGAGCATCTGCATTCGAGCGACGAGCAGTGCGCGCGTCTCCTTCAACACCTCGCGTTGAGCCTCCTGCGCCGAGATGCGCGACGTGGCTTCCAGTGCCAGTTGCTCGATAATCCGCAGCACGATGTCATTTCTTAGCGCCGCGTCGGTCTCGTCGCAAATACGAATACGCTTGTCGTCGAAGCTCACGGCGATGCGCGGCACGTCCGAGCGCACCACGCCGGCCTCATCGGCCACGCCGAGCACGCGCCGCTCGACCAAGCGGCTACTCAGCACGGCATAGGCGTATTGCGCGGCGTAATGCGCGTCGAACCAGCTGCGCAGATCGTACGACTGGCCGACGACATGCGTGATGTCGTCCGAAGTCGCGAACATGGCGCGCAGACAGGCATCGTCGGCCCAGGCGGAAGGCGTCGCATCGCGCGGCGCAGGAAGCGCGTCGACGAGCTCGCGCGCATAACGGAGTGCCCCGCGAACCAGCGGCCCGAGCCGCGACTCGTAGCGGTTCGCGAGCCGCACTTGCGGCGCAATGCGCAGGATGCGATCGAGCGCCTCGCGAATGTCGTCGGTAGAGTTGGCATCGCTACGCGAGCGACCGAGACGCTCGATGCGCGCCATTAGCCAGCCGAACGGACTCATCGCATGACGTGGACGCTGCCGTCCGCATGAAGCGTTTCGCACGGCGCGAGCGCCCTTGCGCGCCTCGACGGAAGCCGGGAAACGTGCAATGTCATGTCGATGCTCCTCGCGAACATGCCACATCGCATAGATACCATTGACGTGTCATGCGCGCAACGCTGCATCGGCAAGACGTCGTTCGCGGTGACTCACAGTTGCGATTCTATCGGCAGAATGCCGAGCATCCAGATGCCCGCTCGCTTGAGCGCCGACACGCCCGGCTCGCTTTCGAGCAGCGTAGTCTTGCCGTTGGCGTCCGTGTCGATCCATACCATGCGCGTGCCGCCGTTGCCGTTGTCGTGCAATTCCACACGCCACGCAATGCGATCGATATTCGTGCCGATACCGTGCGCCACCTGTTCGGCCGCCGCCGCGCTTTCGCAATAGACACCGATCTCCGTGTTGAGCTCGATGGAACGCGGGTCGAGGTTCATGGAACCGATAAAGATGCGCTTGCGGTCGAACACATAGGTCTTCGCATGCAGCGACGCCTTCGACGAACCGAATGTCGATTTCTTCGTGCTCTCGTGCTGATCCGTCGACGCGACCGGCTTCAACTCATACAAGCGCACGCCTGCTTCGAGCATCTCCTTGCGATAGCGTTGATAGCCGGCGTGCACCGCCGCGACATCCGTGGCCGCGAGGGAATTCGTCAGCACCGTCACGCGCACGCCCCGCGACGTCATCGACCGAAGCCAGCGCACACCCTCTTCCCGCGGCACGAAATATGGCGACACGATCAGCATGTCCTTCTCGGGATCGAGCTTCAGAGCCTTGAATTGCGACATCAGATGGCCTTCGGCATCGCCGGGCGCGCGCGTGATCTTCGCGGGATCGTCGTAGAGAAGCGTTGCCTTGCCCCATGAGAATTCGGTGCCGCGCTGCTGGATCACGGTCGCGAGACGCTCGCGCACGTTCGCCACATACGGCGAATGCTCTTCTGACAGAAGATAAGCATCGAGCTTCTCGCGATACTCAGCTAATGAGTCGGCATCGGCATGACGTCGCATGAGATTCTCGATCGGATAGGCCGCATCCGAGTTCCAGTACAGATCGAACGCGCTCGACACTTCGCGCACGACGGGGCCATGCACGAGCACGTCGAGATCGCCGAACGCAACCGTGCTCGATGCGCCGAAGTACTCGTCGCCGATATTACGTCCGCCGAGAATCGCGGCCTGATCGTCGGCGATGAGCGCCTTGTTATGCATGCGGCGATTTACGCGAAAGAACTCCGCTGCCGAGCCGAGTCTCTTGAACGTGCGATTCGCCACAGGATTGAAGAGACGCACCTGCACGTTCGGATGCGATGCCAGCGCGAGCAGGAACTGATCGTCGGCGTTCGTGCCGAGATCGTCGAGCAGAAGACGCACGCGCACGCCGCGATCGGCCGCGCGCATGATCGACGCGGCCATCTCGCGGCCGGTGAGGTCCGCGTGCCAGATGTAGTACTGGAGGTCGAGCGTGCGATCGGCGGTCTCGCTCAGGATCACGCGTGCAATGAGCGCATCCATGCCGTCCGGTAGCAGGTGGAACGAGTTATCGCCGGGATGAGCGGCCTCGCTCGCCGCGAAAGACCTGCCGAGGCGCGTGCTCGCGGTGTCGGTCAGGGCGTGTGTTTCCTCGCGTCCGGCTTGCGGCGGAAGGCTTGCACATGCCGTCATCAACAGCGTTAGCGCAACCGCGAACCACCTGGCGAGTTTCATGGCGCACTCTCTGCATGGCCTGGCGAATCGTGTAGTCGCGCCTGCGCGACGGAGATAGCCGCGAGCTACATCGCAGCTTACGATCAGTGAAGCGCCTACTTCACGGCACGCTGTCAGAGCGCCGTAGCGGTTCGCTGTCCAACGCGACGCAAAGCGGCCATTGTCCCGCTCGAACCAGTGAATTCGTGCGCCGGTTTGCGCCAAGCGCAAGTGTATCGATGGAATGGCAGTCGTGTTCGCGGCTCGCTATTGCCGATCAGGGCTCATGCGTACTGGCTGCGGCCCGAAGGAGTTCTGCCAGCTTCTCGTTCTCGTCGATGCGCGCCTGCTCCACAGCCACGTCCGCGTCGCTGCCCACGCGCTGCGCCCACTGCTGCCGCTCGCGAGCGAAGATGATGCGCTCGTGCACCGCGCGCAGCGCGCTCCAGATCGCGTTATCCGCGGTTTGCGCGGTGGCTTCTTCCAGCGACAACATGGAGAACGCGTGCCCCGTATGGCATCGGTAGCGTAAAGGCCGGTCGTCGTTGAGCCGCCAAAGCGCGCCGTTGCAACTCGGACAGGTGAGCGCCGAACGCAGCCCTATCTCATCGAGCACCCGAGGTTCGACGAGCCCAGTGTCTGCAATTTTTGCCTCGCGATCGAGGTCTGGCCGATCAGTCGTCATGGATTGCTCCTTGCGCCGCTTCGCCCCCTTGACGGCTGCAACAAGGACCGCCGGAAGCTCGTCCAGCTTCGCGATGACATCCACGCCCCCGGCAGCGATCGCGCTACGCGGCATCGATGGAGCCTCGCAATCATCCGGATGCTGGACCACGCCATAACCGCCTCGGGCGTGAACCGAGGCGAGGCCCGCGGCGCCGTCGTCCAGATCGCCACTCAGCACCACGCCCACTACGCGGCTTCCGTATTCGACGGCGGCCGATCTCAACAGCGGATCGGCGGCAGGCCGTGCGAAGTTCTCCGTGGCGGTATCGAGAAGACAGAGCATGCCGTCGCGCAACACCATGTGGCGATCCGGTGGCGCCACGTAAATCCTGCCGCGCTGGAGCACTTCTTTGTGCCTCGGATGAGTCGCCGTGTGAGACCCCCATTGCGACAGCAGCTCGGGCAGGAAGCTTCGATGCCTGCCGATGTGCACCACGATGCAAAGCGTGGCATCCAGGTCCGCAGGCAACTGTGTCACCAGCCTCTTGAGGACGGGAATCCCGCCACGAGATGCCGCAATGACAACAATATCTCGATGTTCCATAGCGCCTCCGTCGAACTCGGCTCGCATTATTTGCGCCCGCTCTTGTATCGGCCAGGGAACAGTTGCAGGGTCCGATATCCAGGACGGCGCGTGACGGCGTGCGCTGCCGGCTTGACCGACTTGCTCGGCCTGCTATGAAGAAATGACGCGACTAGGGCCCACTGCTGCGCGCATATGCACGAAGTGGTTGATTCGACGCCGCCGGGCGGCCAGCGACAAGCACGCGGACATTCCGGGCGACCTCTGTAGCCGTCGCGATACAAGCGTCGATCGCACTGCGCCGCTCGACCCGCCCCGACACGCGTTGCACCCGGCTCGTTAGCTTGAAAGCCTAGCCGGTAGCCTGGCTTCCCTGATCGCGGGTCAGAGCGCCCAGCGCATCCATCAATAGCGAGAAGTCCAGCGGTTTTGCCAGATGCACGTCGTAACCGGCTTCGTGCGCGGCCTGGACGTCTTCGTGACCGTCGTGTCCACTCAGCGCGACGCAGCGCAACGCAGCCCATGCCGGATTCGCTCGGATCCTGCGCACGAGCTCATAACCGTTCATGCCGGGCAGGTCGATGTCCGACACGACTGCGTCCATCGGCCGTTCCGCGAGGATCTTCAACGCCGTGTCCGCGTTCGCAGCGGCTTCGACCACGGCGCCTTCCAGTTCGAGCAGCGTGGTCAGCGAAGCGCCGGTGTCCTCGTCGTCCTCGACCAGCAGGATGCGCAGCCCGACGATATTCGCGTTGTCTCGGATGATTGCGCTGACGGGCGGCGGGGCGTCCGCCGCCGGCAGCCATACCGACATCGTCGTGCCCATGCCGTGACCTTCGGATGCCGCCGCGACCCTGCCGCCATGTTTCTCGACCAGTTGTTTGACGAGCGCGAGGCCGATGCCGAGACCGCCACGAACGCGGTCGCGCGGGCCCTGACGAAACATGTCGAATACATAGTCGACCATCGACGCGTCTATCCCCTGCCCGTCGTCGGCTACGTCGATGCGCAACATGGGGCCTTCGTGCGACAGATGCAGCCTCACATGGCCGCCTGCATGCGTGAACTTCAGCGCGTTCGACACGAGGTTCCAAATAATCTGCTCGCACCGGACGGGATCGGCGAGCGCGATCGCCGGTGCTTCCGCCAGGTGCGTTTCAAGTGAGATGCCACGCGCGCCGGCGTCTTCCTCGCAAGCATCCGCGATGCTGCGCAGAATAGCGGACACGTCCACCCGCTGCACTTCGAGCGTGAGCTTGCCGGTTTGAATGCGCGACCAGTCGAGCAGATCGTCGATGATTTGCGCCTGGCTGCGCACCGCCTGCTTGATGGAAACGGCCGCTTCGCGCACGGCATCGATGTGCCGGACCTCCGGCAAGCGTGGCAGCATCTCCGACTTCACGCCTATCAGATTGAGCGGATGCTTTAGCTCATGCGACAGCACCGCGATGAACTCGTCCTTCACCTGATTGGCGCTCAGCGCCTGCTCGCGCGCTCTTTGTTCCTGCTCCAGCGCCTCGCGGCTCGCGTCCTCGCGCTGCTTGCGCTCGGTCAGATCGCGGACGATCTTCCCGAAGCCGCTGAACGAAGCGTCCGAGATCGGCGTGACCACGCCGCTGCAATAAATACGCCGGCCGTCCTTGGTGCGATGCCAGCGCTCGTCGTCGGCGCGGCCTTCGCTCAACGCGGTTTCGCGCTCGTGCGCGGGCACGAACGCCAGCCGGTCGTTCGTCTCATAGATCAGTTCGATGTCCCGCCCGACCACTTCGTCTTCCGCGTACCCGAAGATTTTCTCCGCGCCCGCGTTCCAGCTCACGATCAAGCCGTCGCGGTCATGAATGATGATCGCGTAGTCCTTGGTGGACTGCGCGACGAGACGCAGCCTCTGCTCGTTTGCGCGCGCCGCCTCTTCGGCGTGGTGCCGGTCGGTGATGTCGATGAGCGTGATCACCGCGCCGTCGATATGATCGTCGGCCGTCCGGTACGGCAACAGGCGCATCAGATACCAGCGGCCCGTCTCGCTCCGAATCTCGCGCTCCGTCAGCCGCAACGACTGGAACGACTGCCGCACGTCGTCGGCGAGTGTCGGGTAGCGCAGCGAATGCGTGATGTGAAAGAGCGACCGGCCAATGTCGGTATCGATGAGATTGAAGATCGCCGTCGCGTTCGGCGTGAATCGCTTGATGCGAATCTCTTTGTCGACGAACACCGTCGCGATCTCGCTCGATTCGATGATGTTGTGCAAGTCGTCGTTCGCCTTCGCGGTGTCTTCGATCCGTGCCTGCAGTTCCGCGTTCGCGGTGGTGAGTTCCTCGTTGACCGACTGGAGTTCTTCCTTGCTGCTTTCGAGTTCTTCGCTAGTCGAGCGCAATTCTTCGTTGATCGCCTGCAGCTCTTCGTTCGACGCCCTCAGTTCCTCGACCGACGTTTCATACTGCTCGATGATCGTTGCCAGTTGCTCGCGGCTCTGCTGCAGTTCCTGTTCGAGCTGCGCGAGCACGGGATCCTGACCCGCTGCTTCGGCGTGTTCTTCGTCGTTCATGCGAGCTGCCACTTCATCGAACACGATGAGCAGGAATGCGGCATTCGCGACCTTGTCGTGAAACGGCCGCACCGTCATGTTGATCCACGAGGCGCGCGGCTCGTGCACCCACTTCACGCGGCGCGCCTCGACGCTCGTGCCGGTTTGCAGCGCGCGAAAAATGGCCGTGCGGAGTTCCAGGCGCAAGTCCGGCAGCACCAGCGACATGATGTTGCTCGACAGCTCGCCGCCCGGATGGCGCAGGAAGCGGCCCGCGTTGTCCGAGAGGTGGACGACGTTCGAGTCGCGGTCGATGATGACGCTCGGAGCCGCATAGGTTTCGAGCGCGCGCTGATGCAACTCCGTGAACGAGAAGCTGCGCTGCGCGGGACTGGCCGGCGCCCGCCGCGGCGCGGTAGGCGCAGCGCGTTCGTCGGCCGTGCTCAGTTCAGGTTGGGGCAGCGGTAAAAAGCCCACCGGAGGCTTCGTGCGATGCGCGACCGTGCGCGCCCGATAGATGCGCCATTTCTTGTCCACGACGACGAACAGGTCGTCGGCGGCATCGGCCGATTCAGCGGTGCCGAGGAACAGGTAGCCGTTCGGCCGCAGCGCGAAGTGGAACAGTTCGAGAATCTGCCGCTGCACCGCCCGTTCGAGGTAGATCAGCACGTTGCGGCAGGAAATCAGATCGAGTTGCGAGAAGGGCGGATCGCGCAGCAGGCTATGCGAGGCGAACAGGATGCGCTCGCGCACCGACTTGGCGATGACGTAGTGTGCCGATTGACGCGCGAAATAGCGCTGCAGCAGCGCGGGCGGCACGTCGTTCGCGATCGAGAGCGGATAGAAGCCGGCGCGCGCACGCGAAATCGCCGCTTCGTCGATGTCGGTGGCGAACACCTGAATGGAGCGGGCCGAAGCCGCCGCGTCGCGCGCCTGCGCCAGTTGCAGCGAGATGGTATAGGCTTCCTCTCCGGAGGCGCAACCCGCCACCCAGACGCGCACCTGGCCCTCGCCCGGGTCCTCGGCGAAAAGGGTGGAAATGACCTCGCGCTGGAGGTAATCGAATGCGCCGCGGTCGCGGAAAAACTGCGTCACGCCGATCAGCATGTCGCCGAGCAAGGCGTTCGCCTCGTCGGGCGTCGCGCGCAGGAAGTCGCGATAGCCCATGAGATCGCGCTGTCCGTTGACCTGCATGCGCCGTTCGATGCGCCGCAGCACCGTGGCGCGTTTGTACAGCCGGAAGTCGTGTCCCGTGCGCACGCGCAGGTGCATCAGTATGTCGGACAGCGCGCGCGCCGGGTCGTTGGCAATCCGACGCGTGCGGTCGTTCGCCGGCTCTGAAACTTCGAAACTCTCCCACTGGATGCGCTGCGCGTTCGCCAGCAATTCGATCAATCGCTGAGGCATCTCGGACGCGGGCAGCACAATGTCGACCTGGCTCGTCGCAATGGCGTTTTGCGGCATCTCCGCGTGCTCGGCGTCGCTGGGGGTCTGCGCGAACGTGATGCCGCCCGCTTCCTTGATGCGGATGAGCCCTGCCGCGCCATCCGATCCCGCGCCGGACAGCACGATGCCGATTGCATGCTGCTCATGAGCTTCAGCGAGCGTGCGGAAAAAATGGTCGATCGTGAAAGGCGGGCTTTCCGATGCTTCGCGATCAATGGCTCTGACGCAGCCATTCGACATCTCGAGCAGCTTGCCGGGTGCGATCACGTACACATGGTTCTTTTCGAGCGGCAGAGTGGAAGTCACCTGACGCACCGGCATGCCGGTCGCCCGTTGCAGGATGTCGTCGACGTGACTTGCGCGTTCTGCCGCCAGATGCACTACGACGACAAACGCCATTTCCATACTGTTTGGCGCATTCTCAAAAAACGTCTGCAAGGCTTCGACGCCGCCGGCCGACGCGCCGATACCTACTACTGGAAACGGCAAGTCGCTCTTGACAGCAATGGGCGAACCCGTCGCTCGCTGGAGTGTCGACCTTGGCTTTGACACTACGCCTCTCCTAGTCCAATGCGCGGCTGTGTTAAGCACGACCAATGCCGATTGGTGTACTGAAATGCCTATTGTAGGACCAGCGAAGCGGTACAGCTATCGGAGCGGAGCAATACGGTTGCCACTTCACCGAACGCGTTACTGAACGGATGTGCTGGATGACCGATTTATCATAGTTCGATGAGCGGATGCTCCGCACCTGCGGCGACCGATTGAATCACCCGGATCGACCGGGCATTCGAGGTCCCCGCAACTCCTACCGTGACGCTCATGCCGCAATAGTTTCGAGACCGCTTGTCTTGATTTGAAACGCGGCATACAACTATTTCTTCAAAGAGCTTCCTAACGTTGTGCCAGCCAGATGATCTGGGGCACGAATCGCAGATGCGGTTCCTGCAAGCGGAGCAGGTAGGATGCGCTATGACACGTCGCGTACCGCTGGACGACGAGCGCGAATCCAAAGCGACGATGGGGAATTGCCGCATTATGATCGGTCATCGCGATGAAGCGATCGGCGCAACGCTCGCCTTGCTGTTGGCGGTCAAGCACTACCAGATTCTTTACGCCACGAACCTCGCCACGCTTTCGCGCCAGATGGCCTGTTGGCGTCCCCAAGCCTTGTTATTCGATACCCGGCTGCATGTGGATTCGCGTTATGCATTCGTTCGCAGCCTGCGCGAAGACGACCGGACCGCGAGACTGCTGATTGCCTATTGGACTCGGTCCCGCCTTTCAAGCAGGCCGGCTTCGACGGGCACGTGCGAAGACATTGCTCGCTATGGCGTGTGACTGATCTCTGGACAGTCGCTTCTGCGGCCGCGATTCGCGACGAACGTCATGCGTGCCGATTGCGGCTACGACGTCAGCCCCACTTCGAATTGAGAATGATGCTGCACAGGTTGACGCGCTCGAAACTGGGATCCTTGTGCGCGAGGAAATCGTCGTTGAAGGTGCCGAACGTGGTGCCCGGGCGATGCTTCATGCCGTCGTAGAAGGCATCGATCATTCTGGCGGCGAAGTCGGCGCCGCGCGGATAAGCCGCAACCACCGCCGCGCGCTGCGCTTCCGAAAAGGCATCGAAGCCGCGTCCCGCTATGTCCATGCCCGCGCCGGCCTGCACCAGCGCGATCTCGCCATGCATGTGCTCGGGAATGCCCGGCGTCGTATGCAGCGCCACGGCGGTCCACACTTTCGCCACGTCCGCCTCGTCGACACGGTGGCAGCGCAGGAAATCCCGCGCGGCGTTGGCGCCGTCCACTTCAAAACGCAATCCGCTTTTGCCATACGCCGACGTTAGACCGATATCGTGAAACATGGCGGCAACGTAAAGCAACTCCGGGTCGTACTCGATACCGTTTCGTTTGCCCAACAGCGCGCCCCACAGGTAGACCCTCGTCGAGTGGTTGAACAGCAATTCGCTTTCGGTGTCGCGGATGAGTTCGGCCGCCTCACGGGCGAGCTGGCTGTCGGGGATGACGACATCGAGCACGGCTTTCGTCGGCGCGGGTGTATCTTGCTTCATCGCTTACTCGAACTAGTTGGAGCGTGCTTCCCTGTTGCACGCGTCTTGTGAATCGGGCGGTCATCGAGTGCCGACTGACTCGCGGCGCTACAGCCGAAAAGTTACGCTTCGCATGGCTCTGAGAACAGGCCCAAGATCGGTAACAGCCACTGTACTATCGCGTCTATGGCAACACTTTCCATTGGACTCGATCGTGCCGGAGGCCTCCCGCTGTCGGCGCAAATCTATGGCTCGATCCGCCAGGCGATCGAGTCGGGTCAGCTCGCGGCCGGCGCGCGGCTGCCGTCGTGGTCGGATCTGGCCGCCCAGCTGGGCGTATCGCGAGGCACGGTTCGTACCGCCTATGAACGCCTGATCGACGAGCAGTTCGCGGTGGGCTTGGGTGCGGCCGGCACGCGAGTCGTGGCGAGGCCCGCGCCGGCGAAGGCCGGATGGTCGCCCGAGTCGCCGCCGCTTCCGGAACTGTTCAACGACTTCAGCACGGCGCCGCTGGCGTTTCAAATGGGCGTGCCCTCGCAGGACGCGTTTCCGTTCAAGCTCTGGTCACGGATTCAGGCACGCGCCGCCCGCCGGGCGGCAGCGGCTCCTGTCGGCTATCCCGATCCTCGCGGCGATCCTGAATTACGGCAAGAGATCGCGTCGTATCTCGCGGTGTCTCGCGGGCTTCCATGCAGTCCCTCGCAGGTGTTCGTCACCGCGGGTTTCGCCGGCGCGCTGAACCTCGCAATCCGCGGCCTGCACATGGAAGGCAAACTAGCGTGGATGGAAGAGCCCGGCTTTCCGCTCACGCGCACGGCGCTCGTCCTGGCCGGCATGACCGTGGCAGGCGTGCCGGTGGACGCCGATGGGCTCGATGTCGAGGCAGGCATCCGGATCGCGCCTGCGGCCGCGCTAGCGGTGGTGACGCCGGGCCAGCAGGCGCCGCTCGGAATGACGATGTCGCTCGCTCGACGGCTCTCGCTGCTCGACTGGGCCAGACACCACGATGCGTGGATCGTGGAAGACGATTATCTCGGCGAGATGCAGTTGAGGGGACGGGCCGCACCGGCTCTGGCCTCGCTCGCTCGTGACGGACGCGTGCTTCATATCGGGACCTTCAGCAAGACCATCAGCCCTGCGCTGCGCCTCGGTTTTCTCGTTGTGCCGCCGTCGTTGGCACGCGGCTTCGGCGATGTCGCGGCCTGCCTTTCCCCCGCCCCGGCTGCATCGGTGCAGCACGCCGTCAGCGAGTTCATGCACGACGGACACTTCCTTCGCCACCTGCGGCGCATGAAGCGTCTGTACGCGGGCCGGCAGGAAGCGCTGGTTCGTTGTCTGAAGGAGCTCGGCTCGGAGTCAATCGACGTGCGCGGTTCTGCGGGCATGACCGTCGTGGCCGCGCTTTCGCAACCCGCGGTATCGGATATCGAGATCGCTTCTCGCGCGCGAGTCTTCGGACTGGCCCCGGTTCCTCTTTCGCCCTGGTACACGACCGACCCGGGGCAACAGGGACTCCTGCTCGGCGTGACCAATCTCGACGAAAGAACCCTCGCGGCTAACTGTTCGCGCCTGCTGGAAGTCGTTCGCGGGCGGCACTGACGACATAGCGAGACCTGCCGCGCCCTGCTTGCTTGGTGCATCGAAAATGTTGATTCCTGGTGCTTTTGCGTGTCCCTGCGTGACACGACAATGCAGAAACACAAAGGAGCCAAACACCCATGAACATTCGATTTATCGAGCGAGCCGCCTGCGCAGCCGTGGCATTGGGCATCGCCGTATCGACCTCGGCGCATGGCGCGGCTGAGACTGTTACGCCGAACTTCCGGCACGCCATTCCCAACGTTCCGGGCAAGTCGTTAACCGCCGTCGTAGTCGATTACGCGCCCGGCGCGGCGTCCTCAGCGCACAGGCATGCGGCTTCGGCTTTCATCTATGCCTACGTCGTATCGGGCGAGATCGAGTCGCAAGTCGATGACGGTCCGACGCGCGTCTACCATGCCGGCGAAAGCTTCTTCGAGGAGCCCGGCTCCGTTCACCGCATAAGCCGCAATGCGAGCCGATCGAAGCCTGCGAAGCTGCTCGCCGTATTCGTCGCCGACAGCGATGACAAGGCGCTGACCACCCCCATCAAGTAATTCATTCCCTTCAGGAGTCACCTCATGAGCAAGCGTCTCGACTACGTTCAGATTGCGCCCGCGGGCGTCAAAGCCCTTGGCGGCGTCTATGGCTATGTGATGCAGAGCGACCTGTCGCCGGTTCTCGTCGATTTGGTCTACCTGCGCGTCTCGCAGATCAACAACTGCGCCTATTGCCTCGACATGCACACACGCGACCTGCTGAAGAAAGGCGTGAAGATCGAGAAGCTCGCGCTCGTGCAAGCATGGAGAGAAGCGGGCCATCTCTTCGACGACCGCGAGCGCGCAGCACTCGCGTGGGCGGAATCGGTCACGCTGGTGGCGCAAACCGGCGTGCCCGACGCATCGTATGAAGCTGCCCGCGCCGTGTTCGATGAGCGAGAACTTGTGGACCTGACGATCGCCATCAGCTTGATGAATACGTATAACCGCCTGGCAATCAGTTTCCGCAATACGCCGCAGGCCGTGATGGAACAGTAAGCGCCCTGCCGCTTCTGCGCCGTTGCGCGACCGCTTTGCATCGGCGCGGCGGGACGAATCATTCCACTTATCAGCACGCGTGATGTCGGCTGGACGGTCAACCGCAATAATCCTGGCGCGGTGACTCACTCGCCGGATTGACCGCCGCAGATAGGTGTACGCACGACGAAAACGGGTAGCTTCATGAGCACCGCTCGCGACGCAGCACGAATCATCCGTGATTCGGAGAGCGACTTCGTTTTTCATCATTCGACGCGGGTGTACTACGGGGCGGCATTATCTTCGCGGCGAAGTGGCGTTCTATAAACAACGGGCGATCGGAGGCCGAAGCGACCTGTCGCGCTGCTTCGAGTGCGGCTTGCCATTTCGCCGCACGGGGCGCCGGTATGGATATTGTCGTCGCCGGCTACGCCCTTTGCGACGGCCTTGCACATCAACCCGAAACCACCCAATGTACCGGCTCGGCGGAAGTCATGGCCTTGCGTAGGGCCTCCGCCACTGATCGAACTCGTCAGACGGTCGAATGACAGACTCTGCCTGAATCGCGAAGCTTTAGGAATCCCGGATCGCACGCCCGTTCGGCTAGCCGTGCTTATCAATAGTCCGGCCGCGATATTCCTATTTTAATAGTACGAAAACGCGTGTCTGTTTCCGTACGCATGGGCGCTCAAATTCCGAGCCAAAAGAAAATCGGCGGTATACAGTTCGATAATTTGGCAGCTGGCGCGAAGTCCGAGCGCAGGAGCACTCGTGGCAGTTCCGCTGCAAAGACTCTGCGGTACTGTTCGCCTGACGACCCGGTGGCATAAAAATCTGTTCGTGACTCGGTTCTCTGGCGCCGACTCGGACGCTGGAACAAAGAGGACCTCATGTATTCGAAGATCGTATCAATCCTCTTTTACATGTTTTTCACCTGCATTATCTTCAACCCGCGGGTTAATGGCTTCACAATTTATTTTTATCTCTTCATCCCTTTTCTCGACCTTAAGTTTCTACGCTTTCTTTCTGCCACTGCCCGTAGCTGGAGTGGTCCGTTGGCGATCGGTGTGGCTGTCAGCGCGATAGGCTCACCGAGCGTAGCGCTTCGGGTCGTCTCGATTGGGGTGTGCATCGGCTACATGATGTACACAATAGGCGCCCGCATCTGCTATCTGCACCATTGGATGGCTATCAACGTAGGGTTCGCAGTTGTGCAATTTGCGGCTTATTACGTTGACCGAGGGCTTGCCGAGATGCTAGGACCGGCCGCGCTCTCGCGGATGATATGGGGAGAGTACGCGACGCGCGCCTACTCCAACTTCTATGAGTTCCTGTTCTTTGCCAGAGCCTCTGGATTTTCGAGAGAAGCCGGCTTCTTCTCGTCCCTACTTGTGGCGTCACTCATTGCTCATCTTCTGATCGAGAAGGTCAACAAGAAGATCGTTGCGATGTACTGCCTCGGACTCTTTCTTTGCTTCTCGAAGTCATCGTTTATCTTGTTCATATTTCTGGGGCTGTATCCGTTGCGCAATAGACTTCGGATGGTCCATCCGCTTGTCATGCTTGCCGGATTCATTTGTGTCGTCGGCCTCGTGGGCATCTACCTGGGAAGCCATACGTTCTATGGCTCGACCACATTTTCGCACCGGCTCGGTGGTTATCCGTTCATGTTCGATGCGTCGCTGGAGGACATATTGCGAGGCGTCACTGCCGACGACGTACGCTCGCGGTATATGTATCTGCCGTCGTTTCGTTTGGTCGAGTATGAAATCTCTTCTGGCGTGCCGTTCGCGGGCCTTCCTGCGAGCTTCGCAGAAATGGGCTTGTTCAGCGCGCTGCTCCTGCTTGGCTTCATTGCCTTCACAGCGAGTGACGGCTTTCTCATGCTGCTTCTCTTGCTCATCACATCGACGGTCAGTATCACTACCGTGACGTCGTTCGTGGTGATTGGCTACCTCGTTCTCTATTGGCCGAGATTCAAGGCATATCGCGCGAAACGCAGTTCATTTCCGGCGGCCAGCTTCAAACTCTTTCCGCTCGAACACTTTCAACTCAGACGCCGAGAACGGCTCAGGCTGCCCTATACCCCTTGGAAACGCAACGTGATGATCGTGACCAGTTCGCGGTCTAACCACGGGAAAACGGTGTTGGCGGCCCAGTTGGCGTCCATGAACGCGAAGGCGGGCAACCGCGTACTGCTCATTGACGCAGATTTCCGCCACGGTGCGATCTCTGATTCGTTCGGCCTATCCAATTCTTTGGGACTTGCGCAAGTGCTCGAAAGCAACATCAGAGTTCAACATGTCATTCATTCTGTCGGAGGATCGAAGAACCTCGATGTGATACCCGTTGGCGATCTGCTCCCGGCACCGGAGCTGTCGCTCTCCAATCGGCGTCTTTCGCATCTGATGCGGGAGCTAACGTCTGCCTACGACCTCGTTATCATCGCCGCGCCTGAAGTGCTGTCGGCCGACGACGCCTGCTTGATCGCGCCGCTCGGTGCATGCACTTTACTGGTCGAACAACCTGACAGTTACGCGGTCGGGAATCTTCAGGAGGCCGTGAGACGACTCGATCGAGTACGGGCAAATATCGCCGGCGTCGTCTTCGATGCCGTCCCACGACAGCCCACGCAAAGGGCCCGACGAGTGTATGGCCGCGTCAATGCCGTCACTCCGTAGATACATTCCCTAATCGCCCCTGCCTTCTGCAACCAGAAGTGGACGTTCGTTCGCAATGTACGAACGTCCTCCGCGCGATCAAGAACCTGCACGCTCATATATAGATTCCGCTGGCAGCGTCATGCGCGGAATCGCCTACGCAGCGCCAACTAATCCCGAACATTGTCGTGGAAGCAGGCACGACTTTGAAGGGAATCCCACTAGTTAAACGAACAGCCACAGTCCGCACGTCGTGGGCCTCTCGCCCATCAAGCCGCTCGATCGGGCGCTTATATCCCGCAGTCAACCCGGTCAAAAATACGCCTCCCCGCGTCACTCGCAATTTATGCCACAAAGTAGTGCTGAGTAAAAAGTACTCAGCAACGACCGGCAGATCAATATTAAGGATCACAAAGCGATCCTTTTACCTCATTGTCCCTCGGCGCCTGAATCGGGGTGGTCAGTTCTTCCCTATGACCCGCCTCATTAGGAGCATTTTCCCGCTTATGATAGTAAGAAAATACAGAATTTCTTTTTTCCGATACCGTTACATTCAGAAACATCTTAGGAGACTTATCAGACATATACTGCGTGCACTTTGAAAAACAACGAAACTCTTACCGTGTCGAAAAAACTCTCAACTCAAGTTAAGCATCTTTTACCTGTTGGAATCGACGGTAAAAACGACTTTATCTCGCGTCGAAGCTTTTTGTCTCTGCTCATGGCGGGTGCCGGCAGCGCGGCCTTAGCGGCTTGCGGCGGTGGCAGCGAAGGCGACGGTTCGTCGGGCAGCGTGGCAAACGTTGCAACCGGCGTCTCCAAGGCCGCATCGGCGAGCGGCACGGTTATTCCTCCGGCTTCTTCCATTACCGACAGTGCGGGCAATGTGTGGGCGCTCTCCAGCGGCCATGTCACGCGTAACGGCTCGAACGTGTCTACCGGATCTTCTGTCGCGCTGGTCAACATCCTGTACTACAACGGAACGATCTACGCGAAGAACTCATCTGGCGTCTGGTACAAGAACGGCAGCCCGTGGGCGAACATTGGTTCGACAGACCCGCGTGGAACGGCAACCAGCAACGCTGTCAGCAACAACTCGCTGTTCTACGGCATGAACGGGCATATGGCCTGGGGCTCGGGCAGCATCTACAACACCATGTCGGCCGCCGCGCAGCTCGCTATCCTCAAAGACCTGGGCGTGACGAACTATCGGGCAGACGTCTGCACGGCCGCAATGGCCCAGATTCTCGCGAATGCGCTGAACGGACCGTTCAAGAATAGCGGCGTGTCGATTCTGCCCGTGCTGAATCCGCCCTCGATCGGTTGGAATGTCTCCCTGAGCGAGTCGGCAGCCTATACGCTCGGCTACAACCTTGCCACGAGCGTGACGAAGGTACTCAAGGGCCTGGTGAAATACATCGAATGCGGTAACGAGCTCGACGTGAATGCGCGTTCGAACGGTAACGGCAACCTGACCAGCAACTGGGACCCGAAGGCATGGGGCTCTTTCCGTGGCGTGATTCGCGGCATGGTCGATGGCGTGCGTGCTATCGATCCGACCATCAAGGTCGGCGTGGGCGTCGGTATTCCTCTCGCTTTCCGCGCACTGCAGATGCTGTGGAACGGCATTACGCCGGATGGCTCCGCGAACGGCGCCTCGGGTGCCGCGACTATCCGCTGGGACTTCACGTGCTATCACTGGTATGAGAGCTCGGGCGATGTGGTCTGCGGATGGATCAACAATCAGTGCTTCGACGTGCTCCAGTCCCTGAAAGATGCGTTCGGCGTACCGATCTGGTTGACCGAATGGGGTTTCCACGGTCAGACGGACACGCCGGACCAGCAAGTTGCATATGTCAACAAAGCGCTGGCCGAGTACAAGTCGGTGAAGGACAAGTACAACCTTCAGTCCGTGATGATGTACGCCGTAATCGACGACAGCTTCGGACTTATCAAGAACGACGGGGTCACCAAGACACCGGCTTACAACACCTACAAGAATTTCGTTAAAGCCAACCCCGTTTGATCAATCACGCAAGGAGCGCTCCGTTTCGCAATGAATCAAAGCGCTCCGCGACACTTCCGCGGTAGCCGTCACTACTTTCTGGCGGGCACGAGGTACTTCGGCATCACGCCGAGCTTCCATTCGAAGTTGTCGTTGACCTCGATGGTCGATGTCGAACCTTGCCAGTCGATCTGTGTATATTTGCCCGGCGGAATGGGCACCGACGTGGCGACCGGACCGTCATCGGCGTCGCGTCTCCAGCCCGCGATAACGCAATCGCTCTCGCAGTATTGGTACACCTTGGTCGTCTCGTTATCGACGAACGACCTTTTCCACATCCGATTCCCGACCGTCCGAAAAACCGTGGCGACAGCGGCATACGCCGGCTTCGGCGAGAGATCCAGTCTCAGGAGACCGAAATTGGCCTCCTTGTCGCGTGGATTCACTCCGTCGTCGACGAAGTCATACCACATGACCGTTTTCATCGTGTTGAAGCGCCGTGACAACAGGTAAGTGCGGGCCGCTGCCGCTGCCTGTTTGCGCTCCGACAAGCCGGCATCCTCCGGCCTCGACGGCCATCCGATCTCCGTGACGTACACCCCAAGCGGCCCGACACCCGGTTTCGGATGAGATTGCGCCATGCGCTGCAAATGCTGCCATACGCTCGGCACATTGACCTGAGAAAGCGGAGAGCCTTTCGCGCTATAACCGTGGTCCGGATCGTACGGAGACATGTACGGATGAATGCTGAAGCCGTCCTGATAGGCGAGCGCATTTGCCTTCGCAATCGCCGCAATACAGTCGCCGCCGGGGCCGCCTCCTGCGCCGCCTCCACCACACGAAAGTACCGTGGCGTCGGGACTCTGTTTCTTGATGAGGCTATAGACGGGCTTCAGCAACGCAAGGTAAGTGTCGTAGCCCCCCATGCTTGCGAAGTTCGGCTCGTTCCACACTTCCCAGGTCTTGACATAGCCCTTGTAGAATCCGACGACCTTATCGACATAACGCAGGAAAAGCTCGCGTTCCTCCTGCGTCTGGGGAAAGCCTTGCGGTCCCTTGAACAGATTCGGGTACGTCTGCCTGTTTCCGAAGTCGAGCTCGATGAGCGGCTTCAGATTCATGCGAACCGCCTGGCGGACATATCCGCCATAGTCGTTGTCATTGCGTGGCAACTGAAACTGGCCGGGCGTCTTTTCAATCGCACTCCAGTAGACTTCATCGCGGATCCATGTGAAGCCCGCTCGCTTGACGAGCGGCAACACGATCGACGGCACGCCCTTCCCATGCGCGAAGTGAGTTTGCACGCCTGCTTCGCTGAAGCTGCCCTGACCAGCGGCAAGAACTGCAAGACTAACCTTCTGCGAGGCGATCTCATCACCGCTTTTCGATGAGAGTTTCATGTCGAGCACATAAAGTCCCGCGCCCGGTAAAGACACGTTCAACGATAGCTGTTGGCCACCGGAACTTTTGGTGGGCGAGATGCGGTAGTCCTTGATTGGCGACTGTGAGAGCTCACCGTTATCGTCGTAGCGATAAAGCGTCGCGATGGCCTCGCCGTCGAACGCATTCGCGGGTGTCACTTTGAAATTGAGTCGTTTGTCACCCGCGTCTTCGATGATCAATGAACCGGGCGCGCTCATCAACTGCAACGCATTCTGAGCACGCGCGGGGCTGGCGTCGATCAAGGCTGCGAACGGTGCGGCGAGTATCAAGGCGGCGCGGGCCATCGCGATGAAACGCCGCTTTCGACGCGCCGTGCTGAAAGTGCCCCACTGGAGCGGCAGCGAAGCTCCAGTGAAGCAGCCTTCCGACGACACCACGCTATCCCGCCGCACTTCTTGCGAATCTACTGTCCATCGCGAAAGGTGCATGCTTGCGCTACTCCGCCGTGGAGCGCGACATGTACGCGCTGGCGTAAGCGTACGTACGTCTTTCGCTACGGCGCTTCGGAACTGCGTTGAAGATCACGCCTGCGATGCGCGCACCCGTCGAGTCCAGTCGCTTGATGGCGTCTTCGAGTTCGTCTTCGCTTTGCAGACCCGGACGCACGACAATGACCGACGATCCTGCATTAGCCGCGATGAAATTCGCATCGCTGACCGCAAGGACTGCGGGCGTATCGATGATGACGAGGTCGAAGCGCTCACGCACATGCTCGAGGATCATCGGCATACGCGGAGTCGATAGCATCTTCGACGGATTGGCCGGCGAGCGCCCCGCGGTCATCAACGAAAGACCCGGTATGTCGGTCTCGCCGACCGCCTGGTCGACGTGCACCTTGCCTGCGAGCACTTCGGAGAGTCCGTTGATATTGGTACGGCCGAACATCGAAGCGATGCGACCACGCCTCATGTCGCCGTCGATAAGCAAAACGCTCTTGCCGGACTGCGCATGCAGCACGGCGAGATTCGAGGCCACGAACGTCTTGCCGGTGCCCGGCGCGGCGCCGACGATAGCGAGCACGTTGTTCTGCGCCGGGGCGATGTCATGCATGAGCGAAGCATGCACCGCGCGCAACGCGTCCACGGCCATGTCCTGATCGCCGTGCGCCGAGAGCAGCTGCGTCGCATCGATTCCCCCTTCCGAGGCCGACTCATCGCCGGATACGCGCGCGGACGAGTTGTCGGTCAACGAAAGAGCGCGGCTCTTGCTGGCGAGAAGCGACGGCTTCGTCCGACGATCGAGACGCGCCTGAACCGGGCTGAAACTGACTGCGCCGAACACGGGCAAGCTCAGACGGCGCTCGATTGCCTCCGGGGTTTTGACATTGCGCGACAGTTGATCACGGAAGAAAACGAACAGCAGTCCGATAATCATTCCCGCAGCTGCGCCGCCAGCGATGATAAGGGGACGCTTGGGCTTAGCCGGATCCGTCGGGTAAATAGCGGAGTCGACAAGATGCACGTTGCCGATCGTTCCTGCGCGCGTCACTGCCAACGCACTGGCCTT
The DNA here is from genome assembly GCF_023630705.1 of Caballeronia sp. GAFFF1. Lineage (GTDB taxonomy): Bacteria > Pseudomonadota > Gammaproteobacteria > Burkholderiales > Burkholderiaceae > Caballeronia. Next base: position 21,887 of record NZ_JALQEM010000040.1, on the reverse strand, counting down.
CTCGCGCATCGCGACGTAGATATCCTCAGCGACTTTCGCGTCGCGCGTGAGATCCATCAGCTTGCGTTCCGACGCAGGCAGCCGCCCGAAACGCTGGTCGAACGCCTGCTTCTGAGCGTTCAAGGTGGCAAGCTGTTCGTCGATCGTGCGTACTTCACGAGTGGTGGGCGCGTAGCGGCTTGCCGTCTGGGTACGCTGCATTTGAAGCGCCGCAATCTGCCGCTCGATGTCAATACTGCCCTGGAGATAAGACGACGCTTCGGTGCCCGGCGTCATCGAACTCGCGGACGTGCGGTATTGAGTCAGTGCGCTTTCTGCGCGTTGCAGTTCCTGCTCCAGACGCGGGAGTTCGCCGATGATGAAATCGCGCGTCACGCTCGCTTCTTGCCGGTGCTCATTAACGTGAGCCGCAATGTACTTCTGAGCGATTGCGTTCGTGATCTCCTGCGCGAGATTCGGATCCTCGTTTTCATAGACGATCTGAACGACGCCCGAGTCTTTCATCGACTCCATGACTTTCAGACTCTTCAGGAATCGCGTCATCGCCTGATAGTCGCTGTAACGCACGACCTTGAACTCGGTGCCTGGCCTGGCAACAAGGTTGTCGATCAAAATGGTCGTGCCGTCCGCGGTTGCCGGGTGCCCGACATTACCGTGAAGAATCGAATTACCGCTGGGATCGGTTAGCTCGAACGCGCCTTGCGGCAGAGCTCGCAAGCTCAGCGTCATGTTTTCCAGACGCGCGGGCACTTCCAGCTTCGCGACTTTCACGACCTCGCCGCCCCAAGCGAAGGAATTCAGGCCGAGAAGCGGCGCGGACGGCTCGCCAGTGGTCGCGAACAACTCGGAAATGCGGCCAAACAAGGGCACTTCATGAGGTTTGACAACGACGTTCTGGCTATATTGTTTGATCACCGGCAAAAGCACCGCACGGCTTTGAATGATCTGCATCTCCGCGTCGGTCGGGAGCGTGGAAGGCACGGTTTGAGGTTGCGGCTGCGCGTTGACGCCCAAGGCATTGGGATTAGGAAACTCCACCTTGACCAACGCGTCTGACGAATAAACCGGCGTGGCAATAAACGCATAGAGCGTTGCGGCGCCCGTCACCAGAATGACTATGCTGAGTACCAGCCATGCATTATCAACGATCAACTTCCAGAAATCGCTTGCAGAAAATGAGTCGTCCACCCTCCTGGGCGGCACTGGGTCAAGACCAAGGATAGGTGTGTTCATCTACAAGTTCCTTACAGTATGTCGTTCGATAGCCATCTCGCTGACTGATAGGCCGATATCAATCCATCACGGGGACACCAGCGAAAGAGGCCTTTGTACTAAGGCGTGAATCGACTGTCGTTGAGCGTAATTATTTCTGGAGAGTGCTACATTCGGGTTAACGAAAGTTTATGTACGTGCGGCAACCCACACATTAACGGGCACCCCGTTAAGAAAACGTTTCAATCGAAATCGTGCCGGTCTTAATCCGCGATTTCGCAACGCTCATTAGTAATTTGATAGGACTATTTGCAGTCCGTATTGAGTCAGGTGGGCATCCCCGCGACCAATGGTTGGGACGGTCAGCCTATTGTCAAATGTGAAACGGCGATTGCGTCGAAGGCATGAAACCTTGGCTACTGTTTCTAACACTATCACCGAAAAAATTCTGGATGCGCGAAGTCCAGCCTTTCGTTCGTCACATTGCGTTTCAGGGTTTCGGCGAATGTTATGGTCTAGAGAATATCGACCTGATTATGCTGCGGCGCAACGGCAGCTTTCTCGCTGCAAACTAGCGTTGCCCACGGCATGGGCCTGAGGGATGACATGAGCGCAGCCGCCGCTGCGGTTGCACCATGCAATGTGCCGTGCCTTGTTGAGCCAGTGCTTCGAGACCGCCCGGGCGCATCGGGCGAACACCCGTAGAAATTCATGAATGGCGACACGTCGGCCCGGGCATGAGCATACGTTCGTCCTTTTTCTGCTAGCGTGTCGAGCTTTTTTTGGTTGATGGAATCTGCGCTTCGCCGCAGTCGATCAAAAGCCACATTGGCTGCGCTGAGTGACTGGCCAAACACGGGTAATCCTCGGCCGATGCCGACGTCCAACAATCGAAGCAGTTTGGCCGAATCAGTCGTGCCCTCTGCAATGGTTCGCGTCGTGAGGAGGATAGCAGCGTCAGACGAAGCGTGCGCCATTTCGAAAAGAGTTTCTGCGTCGCTCTGGGAGAAGAGATCTAACGCACCCAGCCGCAGCGCGGCGTAACCCAACGCACATCCGCTCAGCGTGTCCTGGCCAATGGCGTCCCAGTCGAAGTCGCTTGCAAGCTCCCGCGTTACATCGGCCGAGTAAATGTTCTGGTTTATCGAAAGAAGAGACAACAGCACATTTCTCGCAGAAGACGAGCATCGAGTGACGACAACTCGCAATGGATCTTCAGACCCGGGACATGCGTTGTTCGGCGCGAGCAGTACCTTTATTCGCCCCTGCGGCAGGACTATGAATCTCGAACGAAGCTCCGGCCCTCCGATTTCCAGTACCGATGGTTCGTCTATCGTCGTTTCAAACTGTGCCGCGTACGCATTCCGCTGTTCCTGCTCGATCCTAAGACTGCCAGGGCGCCATGTACTCAACCGCCGCGTCCAGAGTCGACCCCAAACGTCGTGCGCGCGGGTATCGATAAAGCGAGCCCTCGCCCGTTCCGACAAGTCGACATCTGCCGCAGCCCACCTGAGCCAGCCCGGAAGTTCATCGGGCACGAGATCGACTGTGTGCGTGACGAACTGACCAATCAACGGGATGCGACACGACATACTAGTGCCGTCTCTCCTCATCAACTCGAGCGTCAGATACGTCAAAGCCGAAGGATTTGAACTCGCCCCAGCAAAGGCTTTGATGTCCCCGCGAGAGTCGCGAGAAATGGTAATACGTTTAATGCGCTTCGAGGACAGGACCCCTTGGTCCAAGACAGATCCGCTTTCATCACTCAACCGAAACGGGATAACACACTCCCCATCGCTGTCTTCGGTTAATCTCGCAAGGCTCAGAATGACAACCTGGACCATAGCCGAAACCTCCGCGCGTCAAACTTCATTTGATAAGATGACTGAGTGACTATGAAGCTGTCTCGATCGTGTCGCCCGTAAGACACGCACTCCTATGCGTATTCCGTAGCGTCGGGACGCATAAGCATAACGCCAGCGCGTGTCGTTAATGTAAGTTGTCCAAAAAAGATTTCGTCGTTTTGCTTACGACCGTTGATATATAGGAACCAACGTCCACTGCGACATATTTCGCAAACTGAACTGAACCGTCTGACTGTTTTCGCGCCAGGTTCCGCGGTGTCAGCACCGCGTGTAGTCACCGAGGCGCAGATCAAGACACTTTCGATAAGCGTCGTACGAAATCGCACTGGAGGATTCGAACAAACAGCAATCAACCAGAAGCGGTTTCGGTTTTTGCCGTCACTTCGTTCAGCGATGGCGGCAAGCAGATGGTGCGACGTCGCTCGAGAATCAAACAGTCGGCCAACAAAACCACTCTCTTAGCGACGCAAGCGACATTCAAGCCTCCGCCACCAACGCAGTCCCGCCTCCGATCTCGCGTTCAGCGCGCTCCTCTCGCTCCCTCGCCACCAGCTCCCGGAACTGCTGCAACGACATCGGCCGCCCGGTCAGGAATCCCTGCACCACGTCGCAACCTGCATCGACGAGCCACTCGAGTTGCTTCGGATCCTCGACTCCTTCGGCCACCGCATCGAGTCCGAAGCTATGCGCCATCGAAAGGATCGCGGTCACGATCGGCTGGCCGTCCTCCGGCAGCCGCTCGATGAACGACCGGTCGATCTTGAGCGCGTTCACCGGAAACGCATGCAGATAAGAGAGCGACGAATAGCCCGTGCCGAAGTCGTCGATCGACAGCAACACGCCCGCTGCCCGAAGACGATTCATTACTGCGATACCCGTCTCGCGATTCGCAATCAAATGGCTTTCGGTTAATTCGAGTTCGAGCAGCGCCGGCGCGAGGCCGCTCGTCTCAAGCGCCGCCATGACGTCGCCGACGAAGGCCGGATGCCGCAACTGACGCGCCGACACATTCACCGCCACGCGCACGGCAACGCTGGGGCACGCGGCATTCCACGTTGCGGCCGCAACGCACGCGCGCTGCAGGACGGAGCGCCCAAGCAGCACGATCAGATCGCTGTTCTCCGCAATGGGTATGAACTCGCCCGGCGACACCGCGCCCTCCTTCGTATGAGTCCAGCGAGCCAGCGCCTCGGCGCCCACGAGCGTGCCGCTGCGGCAGTCGAACTGCGGCTGAAACGCGAGTTCGAGCGCGTCGCTGTCGACGGCCTTGCGCAACTCCGCTTCCAGATACGCGCGCCGCTGCGCCGCGTGCATCATCTCCGGCGAGAAGCCGACCACCGTGTTCTTACCGAGCGCTTTTGCTTCGTACAACGCAATATCGGCGCTCGTGATAAGACTGCCGCTGTCGTCGCCCGCCTCGGGAAAGCTCGCATACCCCACGCTCGCCGTCACGTTGATCTCGCGGCCGAAGAAGGTCGCCGGGCGGCACAACGCCGTGCCAATCTCGCGCGCCAGTTCCGCGACCGCCGTGCGCTTCCATGAGGTCGTGAGCGTCACCGCGAACTCGTCGCCGCCCATGCGGCTCACGATGGCGCGGCCTCCTACCGTGTCGCTCAGCACGCGCGCAACGTGCTGCAGCAGTTCATCGCCAGCGCCGTGACCGAGCGTGTCGTTCACTGTCTTGAAGTCGTCGAGGTCGATCAGCACGATGCCGAAATAACGGCTCGGCTCCTTCGCGCTCGCGACGCGCTCTTCCAGCATTTCATAGAACGTGCGACGGTTCGGCAGATTGGTGAGCGGATCGGTCCGGGCAAGACGCTCCAGTTCGCGTTCGGCCTGGTTCACGCGCCGCCGCATGCGGTTCATCACGAGTGTCGAGATCCACATCGCGCCAAGACACGCAATGCCGAGAAAGCACGCGTAGTGCGCGAGGTGCCGGCGCACGAGCTCGCTCGTCGCGACGAGCACCACATGTCCCAGAACGCGGCCGTTGTGTTCGATGGGCGCGCGCACGAAGACGTCGCCGAGCGAAAGCGCCGCACGATGCTCCGTCGACTCCAGCGTGCCCTCCGCCTGTTCCTCAGGGGTGATGCCCGCGCGCGCATAGCGCGTGTAGAGCCGGCCATCGCTCTTATAGACACTGAGCGTCTCGACATAAGGAACGCGGCCGAGCGAGCGCAAGACGTCCTGCATCGACCCCTCGTCGTCGAACATGAGCGACGCGCTCACGTTCTCCGCGATTACTGTCGCTTGCAAGGATGCATCGTCGTAAAGCGCGCTGCGAAAGGCCACGGCCTGATACAGCAGCAGCACGACGCTCGCGACCACGAGCGCGATGCCCACGCTCACCAGATTCGCGCGGACCGTGAGGCGGCTCGTGCTTGCGCTGCGCGTTTTGATGGCGGTCATTTGAGCCTCCTTGCAAGCCGCAGCAGTTTGGAACTGAGCACGAGCTTGCGGCGCACCGCCTCGGCATTGTTGATATCGAAGCGCAGATGATCGTCCTGCGCAATCAGCGCGACAACCGGCTCGCCCGGCGGGGTCGCGCCCACGCCCGCGACGACGAGCAGCGCATCGTCCGAGGCGAGCGCATCGCGGATCTCCGCGTTCGCGCTGTCGCCGTCATCGAGGGCGAGCACGTCGCAATCGGCGAAGCGCTTTTCCGCAAGGGTGATGAAGCGCCACACGCGCGAGCCGACCGCGCGTCCGTTGAGCGCGGCGAGCGCCTCGCGCATCGAGCTGCGCGCGCTCGCGCAGACACGCAACTCGCCGTTGCGCGTGCGGTCAGCGGGCCATTGCGTGAACTGCGTGAAGTTGAAGATGTACGCGCTTTCGAGCTTACGCATGTCCGCCTGCGCGTACGCGTGCCATGCCGTGACCGATCCGGCCGCGCAGAGAGACAACGCTATGCAGCGACGCATCCACATCATCAGAACCCGTAGACCATTTTGGCGAGCAACGTGCGGCTCTGTTGCGCGATGACGTCCTGCACGAAGCCGGGGCCGGCGGGATCGGCATAGCGGCGATCGAACACGTTATAGACGGACAAGGACACGTCCGCGCGCGGCACGAGCTTACGGCTATGAACGGAGACGTTCGCGACGCAGTAGCCGCCAGCCGAACCGGCTTGCGCCAGCCGCGACGAGATGCACTGCGCTTCGGCGCCCACGCGCGCCCACTTTGCGAACAACGGCGCGCTCACGTTGACCTTGCCCATGTGGCGCGGCGAATTCTGCAAGGCGCCGCCGTTGATGGAATCACGCGAAAACTGATACGAGTAGCTCGCGCGGGCGCGCACGCCCGAGGCGAACTGCTGCTGCCACGCGAGTTCGGCCCCGCGTGCCTGCGCGCGATCGACGTTGCGAAAGACATAGAGGCCCGTGTCCGAATCGACCGACTCGGTGATCAGATCGCGCAACGTATACCGAAAGAGCGTGACGGTCGCGCGCCCGAGGCTGCCGAGCGCGCGTTCATAGACGATTTCCTGCGTGTCGATATGCTCTGACTTCAGCAACGGATTCGCGAGCTGGCCGCCATCGCCGGGAATCGCGTAGTACATCTCGTACGCGTTCGGGGCGCGATAGGATCCACCGTAAATCAGCTTGAGCGTATCGCTCGCGGTCGGTTGCCAGATCAGCGCAATCCGCGGGCTGAAGTTGCCGCCCACGTGCGTCTCCGTATCGAAGCGCCCGCCGATATCGAGCGTGAGCGGTTCGGCGAGTTTGATTTCATCGTCGATATAAAAGCCTGCGCGCTGGCTCATGCGATGATCGTCGAGCAGCTTGGCGTACGGCGCGACGTTGTAATTCCATTGATTCTGCGCCGCGTTCATCGCGTAATCGACGCCCACCATGATGCGATTGCGCGGCACGGTGCGCAAGGTGGCGTGGACATCGCCGCCGTACCAGGCTGCATGATCGCCGTCGAGGTTCGCGATTCCGGGCGCCGGCGCCTGCAACTCGCGGCCCGTGTAGTCATAGCGGCCGGCATACAGCTCGTAGTCGATCGCGATGTCTTCACGCACGCTCTGCGTGTAAGTGGCATCGACGAAGGAATGCGTGTCGGTCACGCTCATCGGCGCGTTGAACACGGCGTCGTACGGCGCGCCGGGCACGTCTTTCGTCCGGTTGCCGTAGCCCGCGCTGATGCGAAATCCGCCCACGCCGAACTTGGCGAACACCGTCTGGTTGCGCTCGCCGTCGAGGCTCTGCGCGATGCCGTGGTTCTGCTCCGGCGTATCGAACTCCGGATAGTAGAGATCTTGTCCGTGCCGCTCGTAGGCCGTGGCGGACAGCACGAGATCGGCGCCGTTCGCGCCATGCCAGCCGTACGTGCCGCGCGCTTCTTTCTCGCCGAAGCTGCCGACGGCGCCCGCGACCTGCGCGCCGCCGATTGCGCTGCCCTTCTTCGTGACGACGTTGACGACGCCGAACAACGCATTCGAGCCGTACACGGCCGATCCCGGACCGGGTATGTACTCGATGCGCTCGACGAGATCCATGTCCACCGGAAAATCCCGGCCGACGGGCGCCTGTCCATAGACGGCGTCGTTCAGGCGCATGCCGTCGATCAGCAGCAGGAAGCGGCTGTTGTAGTCGCCCGGACGCTGGAAGCCGCGCGCGCCGAGATACGAGTACATGCGGTCCGAACTGACATAGAGGCCCGGCAGCGTGGCGAGCGCGTCGCCAAGCGTGCGCCAGCCGTAATCGCGGATGTCGCTCGCTGTGAGGACCATGACGGCGGCAGGCGCGCTCGATGCAGACTGTTCGATCCGCGTCGCGCCGCTCACGGTCAGGTTCATCAGCGATTCGAGCGGCATCGACGCGAGGTCATCGCTCGCGCCGCCGTCGGCCTGTGCGGAAGCGCCCGCCAGCGACGCCGCTGACGCGGCGCAAGCAGGCGGGGTCCAAGCGCTCAATGCCGCGGCGAGGACCGTACCGGCAAGCAGAGGCACCGACGCGGCGGCGAGGCACGGGCGTCGCGATGGGACACAGGGGATCAACATCTCTTGCGGCTTTCTTATGAACGTTTCCGTTCGTTCTTATCGGCAAGGATGCGAGGACGCTTTAGCCAGATTTGCTCGCCCCGCCTGGCGAGCCGGTCTGTATCGGCAATTCTTCCCTGAACTTGAGCGCATGTCGACGCAGTGTCGTTCGCTTTAGAAGCGCTCTACCCACGGCCTCAATTCGATCTCCCACGTCCAGGCGCTCCGATGCTGCCGGTGAACGTGAAGATATTCCCGCGCGATCGCGTCGGGGTCGAGCCATGCGTCGGGCGCGTCCGCGCCGTCGCGCTGCATCGCGCTGCTCGCAATGCCGCCGTCGATCACGAAGTGCGCGACGTGAATATTCTTCGGAGCCAATTCCCGTGCGAGGCATTGCGCCATGCCGCGCAGCGCGAACTTGCCCATCGCGAACGGCGTCGACCCGGGCAGGCCCTTCACGCTCGCGGTTGCGCCGGTCAACAGGATCGAGCCGCTTCCGCGCGCGAGCATGCCCACGGCCGCCGCCTGGGCGACGAGCAGGCCGCCTATGGCCGTGACGTCGAGCGCATCGCGGAGCCTGCCGGCGTCGATCTGTCCGACGGGCGAACGATAGCGGCCGCTCGCGTTGTACACGACGAGGTCCGGAGCACCGAATTGAGCGCTCACCTGCGCGAAGAGATTCTCGACGTCGCGCGCCTGGCTCGCGTCGCATGCGACGGCGACCGCGCCGGTTTCATCGACGAGTGGCGCGAGCTTGATCGTGTCGCGCGCGGCGAGCGCGACCTGCATGCCTTCCTTCGCGAAGAGCCGGGCCAGCGATGCGCTCAGCCCCTGCCCAGCGCCGACGATCAGCGCCGTTTCCGTTCGATTCATGGCGGTTTCTCCATTTCGAAACATTGAGCACCCGCGACGAACGTTCGACTAGAACCTCCGGAAGATCGGTTCGAGCAGGCGAAAGTCCAGCGGCTTCTTAAGGAAGACGTCCCACGCTTGCGGGCCATCGGCGGGACGCATTTTTCCCGACGTCAGAACGACAGGGATGCGCGCCAGCCCGGGAACGGAGCGGAGTCGCTCGCACAATGTCACGCCGTCGAACAGCGGCATCTCCCAGTCGGTCACGACCAGGTCCGGCAGCATGCGAACGGCGGTGGCGAGCGCGTCGACACCGTTTCGCGCCAGAAGCACCTTGAAGCCGCGCGACTCGAAGACCGCTTCGAGCGCGTGAAGAGAGAGTGTGTCGTCATCGACCAGAAGAACGCAAGTCATGAGGCCGCCGGCGTGGAAGTCCCTTCGGGCTACGCAACCGTTGTGCCGCGACCTCGGCGGCTCTTTGCGGATCCTTTACAAGCGGTGCCGCAGCCTGCTTACGGTGTACCGGCTCGCGAGTTCGGGCCTGGTAGCGGACGTCCCTCGGCTCGTCGCGTTGCCCTCACCGCGCCGGGGCGATGGTGCTGCAAATATCATCGAGCGCCCATTTGACTTGCCGCTCGCGACAGCAATCGCCGGCGGCGGCCGAGGCGCGTCACGTCCGCGCCGTTCGGTTCCCGACCGCAAGGCCTCGCCCCAGTCTGTCCACGATGCACACGCCCCGAACGGCCGTTCTCGGCCCTGGCCACGGCCTAGCCTGCGCACACCGTACACATCGGTAAGGGTTCGTCGTCGATGAAGCGGACGAACCATCCGCAACGTGCACGCACCTGGCGGATTTCAGGGTATGCCGCTCGCCGCGCCGGCCGAGCCGCGGACGGCGGACGGCGGCGGCGGGCGGCGGGCGGCGGGCGGCGGGACGACTCACCCTGTGCCCGATCCGCCGCCGCCCTCACGCAAGTCACTTCACTTCGAAGCTGTAATCGCCGTGCGTGCGATGCCCGTCGTCCGCGACAGCCGCCCAGTGGACGGTGTAACGCCCCGCCGGCAACGCCGGCAGCGCAAGCGTGGCGATGGACGGCTGCTGCGCATCCACCTTCGACTTCTCGGTGTTGACCTGCTTGCCGCTTGCATCGGTGACGGTCAGCGTCGAGAAGGCGGGCTCGAGCGGCCCGTCGAAGACAATGCGGATGCGCGGCGGCGCGGCCACCGTCGCGCCCGCGCCCGGTTCCTGCTTCTGCGGAAACACATGCGCGCACGCGGCGGCGGACACCATCAGCCCGACCGCCCACGCCGCACCGCTCGCGAGCCACCGCCCGGCATTGCGATGTTTTCTCATTTTCTGGCCTCGCTTATTTGAAGAACGGCTTGCCGAGCGTCTTCGGCGCGACGTCGTCGAAGAAAATGTGCGCCTGAACCAGAATGCCGACATGTGAGCCGCTCGCGCGGTTGAGCGGAATCTGCGCTTCGACGCCGAACTGCCCGTAGCGATTAATCCAGATGAAGCCGGGATTGACCGTGCCCGTCGTCTGTCCCTGGCTTCTCGATAGCGGAATCTCGACGAGCGGAACGATGTTCGAAAACGGCTGCGGCAAGCCCACGTCGCGCACGTGCTGCTGAAGATACGGCAGGCTGTACTGCACCGTGAATCCGTAGTTGAAGGCGTTCGGCTGGCCCGAGCCCGTGGTCAGCGCGGGCCCGGCTTCCGCCGTGATCGCCACGGGCCGCAGGTAGGCGAGCGAGTCCGGCAGATCGCCCATGCCCTTGCCCGCATAAAGCGTCGGCGAAATGGTCGAATGGCTGTCCGCGATCGCGCGGCTTCCGGTGCCGCCCAGCTCGGCGCTGACGCCGACCGACGTCATGAACTCGTGCGCCTCGTTGACGTAAAGAAGGTACTTGAGTCCGACCTCGACGTTGTCGAAGCCGTGCGCCGTCGGATTGTTCTGCATCGCGTACGCGCCGCCGACCGACACCGCGAGCCTCGGCGTGATCAGCTTGTCGTATTCGAATTCGAAGGTATTGATGCTCTGATCGCCGTCGTCGCCGGGCACGCGAATGTGCCCGAACTGGAGATTGGCCTCGTCGCCGACGCCGGGGTCGTCGACCGCCATGGTCGAGGGAAAGATGCGATCGCCGGCAACGGAGTGCGCCCCGGCCACAGCAGGCAAGAGAAACAGGGCGGCCGCGATGGCCGAAGCGAGTGACGCCGCAGGCAGCAAATGCCCGCAGCGCGTCGAGATGACGTGCATGTCGTGTCCTTGAATGAGGTCGTCGTCATGCCGCCGCGGGTCGGTTCGCCGATGCGCGGGGCATTGCGATGCGCTTCACGCATCGCGTCGATCAGAATCACTTCAGGACAAGACAGGGGGCGCGCGAGGCTGCGACGGCGACACGCGCGCCACCAGCCGAACGCTTTCGAAGCGCGTCGCCGCCCGATGGACGATGGCCTCGACCGTCAGCGCGAAACGGGTCGGCGCGATGGGCACGGTGGGCATGTGCGCAAAGAGGCCGCAATAGCCGCACGCCTGCCCGTCGGACATCGACGTGCCGTCCTTCGACTTCCCGGCGGGCGCATGCTGCATCTCCGGCATGGAACAGTCCATGTCGGCTGCCGCGTGCTCGTGGTGCGACGCGGCGACTGTCTGCGAAACGGTCGGGGCGAGCGACACCATCAGGATTGCAAGCAATCCCAACAGCGTGCCAATGGTCCGAGTAAAACGGCTTCGCATGAGCCCGACGTTCCGATGAGTACCGTGTCGAGTATGCCACGCGCATTCGCTGCGTTCGTCGCCTTTTGTGCAGGATGTCGCGGCCGACGGCCGCCGAACCCGAAAGCTCGGTGAGGCCGTCGACTGTTCCTGCCGGCAGAGATCAGACGTTGGGTGTGCCGCTTTGCGGATCGGCCGGCGTGGCCGGGTCGGCCGTGGTAGCCGCAGGCGCGTAGTTCACGATGTTGGGCAGTCGCGGGCTGCTCGAATTCGTGCTGTCGAGAATGCGCGATTGAATCGTCGTGTTGTCCGTCACGCCCCAGAAGTTGTTCGAGAAATCGAGCGTATGGACCGCCGACGCGTTATACGTGCCATGCGCCGCGATGACCTGGCGATTGAGATTCGGCGAATCCTTCTTGAAGAGGAAGGAATTGTTCTTCGCGATGCCGGTGGGCGCGCCCGTCGCCGGAAAATCGTCGATCAGCACGAGCCCGTCCACCATGTTCACGAACAGGTTATTCTGCATGACGACCGAAGGATCGAATGCAAACGCGGCCGAGTCGACGAACGTGTTGTACTTCAGCGTGGCGTTCTTGAAGCTCGGATAGCCGTTCGTTCCGGCCTGATAGGTGGTGACGCCCGCGCGAACGATCCGCGTGACGTTCATCCGGTACGCCTGGCTGTAGGTCATCGAGAACGGCGCTGCGGGGCTGATCTGCACGAACGCGTCTTGCAGCAGCGCGTGCTGGATGCTGACGGTGCCGCCGCCCACGGTGCCGTCCACGTTGCTGACGGTCACGCCGAGCAGTTGCGCCTGATTGCTGCCGCCCACGTTCAGTTGCCCCGCCACGTTGATGATGCCCTTGGCCGGCACGGTGCCGATGCAGTCGGCCGCGCAAGGCACGGGCTTCAGGCCCTCGACGACGACGCCATCCGGAATCGTGAGCGTCGCGCCCTTGGCGACCTGCACCGTTCCCGCGATGTAGTACGGCGAGCCGCTCGCGGGCCACGTCGTATCCGCGGAGATGACCGTACCATCGGCGATGACGGTTTGCGGCTGCGCGTACACGTAGGCCGTGACGACCTTGCCCGATGCATCCGAACATGCTTTCGACGCGTCCGTGGTGAAAGGACCGCCCGAGCACACCGTGGCCGTGGAACCGGACGCAGGCGCGGCCGACGCCGCCGTCGTTCCACCGTTCGACGCACCGCCACCGCCACCGCCGCCGCACGCAGCCAACAGGACACTCAACGCAACCGCTGCACGTGATTTCATTTGCTTCCCCGTATTTGTTTTCGCTTGTTCCGCCTCTCAAGTCGGGCGGTCAGGGAGAACAGTACACGCTAGGCAAACGCGCAATTGTGCGGTGTTTAACGTATCGGGCGAATTCGTCTTACCTTTGACTTTGGCGCGACTTTCGACGGCGGATCGCGACGCCTTTCAACCGGCATTCAGGTTTCCGCTCAACCGCGCGTGGAACGCACGGCTGCGCTCGTCCAGCCCGACGAACTGCACGGCCGCATCGCGCTGCCGATACTTGCTCTGGATCGAGTCCAGCACCGCGACGGTCGATGCATCCCACACCTGCGATTTCGTGAAGTCGATGACGACCGAGCGCGGATCGGCGTCGTACTCGAACTGGTCGACGAGATCGTTGCTGCTGCCGAAGAAAAGCGGTCCGTGCACTTCGTAACGCACGCTTTCGCCGTCGTCCGATACGGCGCGCGTCGTGCGGATCACGTGAGCGACGCGGCGCGCGAACAGGACGGTCGCCAACAGTACGCCGCCGACCACACCGATCGCGAGATTGCCCGTGTACACGGTCAGCGCAATCGAGGTGAGCATGACGGACGTTTCCATGAGCGGCATGCGGCGCAACGTGGCCGGGCGCAGGCTGTGCCAGTCCACCGTCTTGACCGCGACGACCATCATCACGCCGGCGAGCGCGACCATCGGGATGCGCGCCATCACCGAACTCAGGCCGGTGATGAGCAGGAGCAGCGTGGCCGCCGCCGCGAGCGTGGACACGCGCGTGCGCGCCCCGCCGATCTCCACGTTCACGACCGTCTGCCCGATCATCGCGCAGCCGGCAATGCCGCCGAACGCGCCCGCGCCGAGATTCGCGAGCCCGAGGGCCCACGATTCGCGCGACTTGTGCGAACGCGTCGCGGTCACTTCGTCGACGAGCTTCGCGGTCAAGAGCGTCTCCAGCAAGCCGACGAACGCAATGGACACCGCCGTCTGCCACACGATCTTCAAGGTGCCCAGATCGAACGGCACGGACCAGAGCGTGAGGCCGGGCAAGTCCGACGACATGGGACGGTCGCCGCCGACCGTCGGCACCGACCAGTGCAACGCAATGGCGAGCACGGTGGCCACGATAATCGCGATGAGCGGCGCCGGCACGGCGCGCGTCACGCGCGGCCCGATCACTACGATGGCGAGCGTGATCGCGAACAGCGCGTACACGGCCAGCGGTTTGTCGACGAGATGCGGAACCTGCGCGCAGAAGATGAGGACGCCGAGCGCGTTGACGAAACCGAGCATGACCGAGCGCGGAATAAAGCGCACGATGCGCGCGAAGCCCAGCGCGCCGAAGGCGATCTGTATCAAGCCCGCGAGCAGCACGGCGGGCAGAATGTAGCCCGCGCCGTGCGCGTGGACCATCGGCGCGACGACGAGCGCCACTGAACCCGCCGCGGCCGTCACCATCGCGGGCCGTCCGCCGAGCAGCGACGTGACGATCAGCAGCACGACCGAGGCGAACAGCGCCGCACGCGGCTCGACGCCGGAAATGAAGGCGAACGAAATGACTTCGGGGATCAGCGCGAGACTCGTCACGACGCCCGCGAGAATCTCCCGCACCCATTCGGCGCGTGATGACGGCAATGATAGGCGCGAGACGACGCGCGTGTGGGTCCCGGTCGCGGGTTGAGTCATGGCGGTATGGATTCGGACTAAGACGTGCGGCGCGAGTGCGCCGACACAGGGACAACAGAGGCTCGGCCCGCTAGCAACGCGATAGCTGCGGCTCGCGCATGCGATGCGTCGGGACGTGACGAAGAGCGCCTATTTTAACAGGATGGTGAAAATCGCGTCCGGGCGGCGCGCTCGCTCAACGCGTCAGCGTCATGAGAATGTCCGCGTACCACGCGCTGTTAAGGCCGAGCGTCTCATCCATCTGCACGTCGCGGGAGCCCATGTCGATCGTCGATGAGTGAATGCCCAGCAGCAGCCACGGCAGACGTGATTCTTCAGGCGTCCCTACGTTCGACGGGTCGCGGGTCACGACCGGCGCGCCGCTCGTGCCGCGATGCGTGCGCGCATCGGTGATGAAGCATCCCTTGCCCTGGAAACGCAGCCCGAACGCCGACGCGATGACGCCCTGCCTCACGACCGGCAGATGATGCAGCGAATCGTGAAAGCCCAGCGGAAAACCGACGATCAGCACCGAAGCGCCGACCGGCAGCGCGCCGTCGGGCTTCGGCAGATGCTCGGGACCGAACGCATCGAAGCGCGCGGTCGCGGGCAGGCGATCACGCTGAAGTTCAAGCACCGCGACGTCGATCGCGCCGCCGTCGTCCGCGCCTTCCCGCCAGAGCGCGACGCCATTCGCATACAACGGCAACGAGAACCACGTCGAAGCGCCGAGGTTGTCGGCGTCGATGTGCAGTTCAATTTCGAGCCGATCGGGAAAGTGCTCGCTCGGCGCATCGCTGACCACATGACGGCTCGTCACGAGAAAGAGCCGTTCATCGCGAGCAAAGAAGAACCCGCTCGCATTCGTCAGATGCGCTTCGTGCGCGAAGGTCCTGACGCGCGCAGCGGTGAGCAATAGCGGGTCGGCAGCGGGCATGCGGGGCACTGCGCGTTCGCTCGAAGCATGCGTGCTCGACTGCTCGGCATCGCGTCGAAGCTGGTCGAGCAGGACGACTAGCGCCTCGCGTTGCGGCGTTCCTTCGTCGGACGATACGAACGCCTCGACCGACATCTCCGATGCCTGCCCGCCCGAAGCCGCGTTAGGGACATGTTGAACGACGCGCGATTTGTCGGCGCCGATACGCAAGCGCCATGTATCGCCATTGGGGCTCGAATAGACGTCGAGGATATGCGCTTGCATGAGTGAGTGTCCTGTTGGAGCGCCATTGCGCATTCGGCCGATGAGGATAATCCGGCAACCGACGCTAGCGGTCAATCGTCGTTCGCATGAACGAGCAGCAAGTCGATCGCGGCTTGCCCTGGATGCGAGTCTCCGATTTGAAGCCGCGAGAAGGAAGGGTACGGACCATGAGGCGCTCGAGGTGCCGCAATCATTCGCCCTTGCGGGGAGCATGTGTCGAGCGCGGTCCATTATAGGCACATAACCGCGCAACGCCGCGGCCTCTTTGAAGCACGTCGAGCCGCTCGTGACGGCAGCCGGAAATTTCGCTGTACAAAGTCTCCGAAGCGCGTACGATGGACTGGCTTAGCGAGTCGTGACCGACGGCGAATAACGGCTAAAGACGCGAGCGGCACTCCGCAAGCTCATGCCCGCATGGATCGCGGCCGTGCAACACGGCCAATGCGTCATCAGTACCGATACCTTCCACGCCCTGTACAACTTTGCCGCCATCGCGCGGCGCGAGAGCATCTCATGACAGTCGACTTCCGTCTCTACCGTGGTCTGGAAATCTATCCGCTCGTGTTTCCGCACCGGCCCGCAATGGCCGGCCGCGCGCACAATTACGACGACGGTTTCGACGCCGCCGTGCGCATTCAGGATCCGAGCGTCCCAGACGGCGTGACGCGAAGCCGCGTGTTCAGGCTCGACGCGCGAGAGCCGTTCCGTAACGCGGGCGACGCGCGGCGCGCATCGACCGCTTATGCCGAGACAATGATCGACACGTGCGCGAAGGATCGGACGCTCTTCGATTGACGCGCGGAATGGCTGACACGCTGCATCGAAGGAAGGCATCATGCAATCGACTTCATCCCCCTATCGCATCGACCCGACGCCCCGCAGGGCGGACGGCGAATACATTGCTCACGCGCGCATCAGTGCGAGAAACGCGGACGGCAGCGAGACCGACGTCCTCATGAGCGGCGATCTCGCAGGCTTCGACTTGCGCGACGACGCGGTGGCCTTCGCCCGGCAATGGGCGCAGGAATGGCTGGCCGCGCGGTTCGGCGCGCTCGCGGACGAAGCGCCCGTTGCAGGCGCGCATCGCGCGATGACGGGCGAACGGCCGACGCGCGGGGAATCGTCTTCGCCGTGACCGGACGCGCCGCTCACGCTCGCCATGTGAAGCGGTCTTTGACATTTCGCCGTGAACGCATCACCATAAGTTTCCAATGTAAAAATTCGATGCTACCGTCATGATCGACAAGAGCGAAAGCGGCCTCGCCCAGCCGACGCGAGCCAGAAAGCGCGCGGCGACGCCAACGGAAAAAGAACAGCACAAGCCCTATCATCATGGGTCGCTGCCGCAAGCCTTGTTGCAGGCCGCCGAAGTGGTCCTGAAGCGCGACGGAATCAGCGGACTAAGCCTCAGAGCCATCGCGCGCCAGGCGGGCGTGTCGCATACCGCGCCTCAACATCACTTCGGCGACACAGCGGGCGTCCTGAGCGAACTCGCGGCCGATGGCTTCATGCGTCTGTCGGCGTGCATCGCGAATCGCGCGCGGGACGTGCAGGACGCGTCGGAGAGGCCGAGGGCCATCGCGCGTGGCTATATCGAGTTCGCGAAGCACAACCCGGATCTCATGCGGCTGATGTCGCGCGGCGAGATGTTCGATTCCGAAAGGCCATCGCTCATCGAAGCGAGAAGAACCGCTGGCCTCGCGTTGGCAGGCGTGTTCGGCGACGCGCCGCCCGCGCCGCCATCCGGCAAGCACACTTTCGGGCCGATGGACGCGTCGCGCGCCGTCGCGCTCACCGCAGCGTGGGCGTATGTGCACGGGCTCGCCTTGCTGCTGGTCGATGGTCGTCTGGACGGACTGGCCGCATCCGCCGAAGGCATTCGCCACGCAGACGATCTCGTCATGGCGGCGATCGATCAGGTGCAGCTGAGCATCGGCCAAGCCTCATGACGGGCGACGCGTACGGCGCTCAGGAACGCGCGAGCAGCAAGTCGCGCAATGCGCCGAGCGCCGCCGAGAAGTGCCCCTTGCGCCACACGAGCAGCGTGTCCACCCGGCCGAGATCACCGAGGGAATGCAGTTCCACTTCGTCGGCCAGTCCCGCCAGTTCCAGCACCGAGCGCGGCGCGACGGCCACGCCCGCGCCTGCTGACACGCACGCGACAATCGCGTGATACGAACCCAGCTCCAGCACGCGCGCCGGCCGGACGCCTTGCATGTCGTACCAGCGCATCGCATAGGCCCGATACGCGCAGCCGCGCTCGAATGCCACGAGCGTGAGGCCGGCGATCTGCTGCGCCATGGCGGTCGGATGCTGCCCGCGCGGCGTGACCATCACGAGTTCTTCCTCGAACACGGGGATCGTTTCGAACTGTTCGGCGGGAAGCGCGTTCGGCTCGATGGGACGCGCAAGCACGGCGGCATCGACTTCATAGGCGCGCACGCTGTCGATGAGCGCGCGAGTCACGCCCGTCGCCAGTTCCAGCGTCACATCAGGCCAGCGTTGATGGTAAGCCGCGAGCACGCGCGGCAGCCGGCTCGCGGCCGTGCTTTCCATGGTGCCGAGACGCAAACGCCCTTGCGGACGGTTTTCCCGCACCGCGTGACGCGCTTCGTCGGCCAGCGCGAGCAGGCGTTCGGCGTACGGCAGCAGCGTCTCGCCCGCGGGCGTGAGCACGAGCTTTCGGCCGTTGCGCTCGAAAAGCTCGGTGCCGAGCGTCTCCTCCAGTTGGCGAATGCGCGTGGTCACGTTCGACTGCACGCGATTGAGCTTCGCCGCCGCTTTGGTCACGCCCGCTTCGCGCACGACAGTCCGGAAAATCGCCAATGAGCCCAGGTCCATGATCTGCATCCGAGATTGATCGCATCTTGATTATTCATTTTTCAAGATGCGGCGGTCAAGCTAGCATCGAAAAACTGCTCGTCTTTCTCGATCTGTCATGGCTACGTCTGCTGAAGCTCACGCACTGTCAACGCATCCCGCGCGCGATGCGGCGCTCGCCTGTGCCGTCGCGCTCGCCGTGGCGCTCGGCGTCGGGCGATTCGCGTTCACGCCGCTGCTGCCGATGATGCTCAAGAGCGGCGCGCTCGATATTCGTCAGGGCGGATGGCTCGCATCGGCCAATTACGCGGGATATCTGGTCGGCGCGCTCACGTGCGCGGCCATTCGCATCGATCACGGCCGCATGGTGCGACTCGCGCTCGTGACGACCGCCGTCCTCACGCTGGCGATGGGCCTCGTGCACGCCTTCTGGGCGTGGACCGCCATACGCTTCGCGGCGGGCGTCGTCAGCGCGTGGGCGTTCGTGTTCGCATCGCAGTGGGGCCTGCGACGTCTCGCGGAACTGAACGCGCACGGCATGAGCGGCGTGATCTACGCGGGGCCGGGCGTCGGCATTGTCGCGACCGGCCTGCTTGGCGCGGGCGCTTCCGCCTCCGGCGTCAGCGCGCCGTGGGTGTGGACGGGCTTCGCGGCGTGCTCGGCCGTGGCGATCGCGTTCATCTGGCAGGCGTTCGCGCTGACGCCCTCGCCGGCCTCCGCGCACGGGCGCGCTACAAACGCCACCGCGCACGCCTCGACGCGTGGCGATGCGTTCTGGCTCGTCAGCCTGTATGGTCTCGCCGGCTTCGGCTACATCATCACCGCGACGTTTCTGCCGGTCATCGCGCGACATGCGTTGCCGGGGTCGCCGTGGCCCGATCTGTTCTGGCCGGCCTTCGGTCTGGCGCTGATGGTGGGCGCGCTCTTCGCCGCGCGTCTGCCGATTGCATGGGACAACCGGCGCTTGCTGGCCGCGTGCTATGTCGTGCAGGCGGCGGGCATCGGTCTCGGCGTCGTGTCGCCGACCGCCATCGGGCTGGGCGCGGGCACCGTGCTGCTCGGCTTGCCATTCACCGCGATCACGCTCTTCGCCATGCGCGAAGCGCGCCGGTTGCGCGGCGACGCGGCAGCCGGCCTGATGGGCTACGCCACGGGCGCCTATGGTCTCGGACAGATCGTCGGGCCGATCGTCGCCGCGCCGATCGCCCAGCGAACGGGATCTTTCTCGTACGCGCTGTGGATCGCGGCTGCGGCGCTGGCGCTGGGCGCGGTGGCGTTGGCTATCGTGAGCAGGCGCGGCGGCGCGCAAGCGTAGCGAACCGCGCCTGGCGTCCGATATGCCTGTCGGACGCTTACCGCCGTGTTAATTCGACTCGGCCTGCCCTTCGACGGCCTTCGCCCTGCGCGGCTTCTTCGCGGGCTTGGGAGCTTCGGCACCAGCCGTCTTGCTGCCGCGTTTGGCTTTCGGCTCGCTCGCAGCGGCGGCAGACTTCGGCTTCGCTTCGGCCGCCGGTTCTTTCGCCTTCGTTGGCTTCTTCGCGGCGGACTTCGGTTCGGACTTCGGTGCCGACTTCGCCGCTGTCTTGGTTGCGGTCTTGGCCGCTGTCTTGGCTGCGGTCTTTACCGGCGGCTTCGTCTTGGCTTTCGCCTTCTTGTCGGCGCCGGACGTATCGGACGTATCGGACGTATCGGGGCTCGCGGATGCAGCGCCCTTCTTGGCTTTCGCCGGCTTCTTTGCGCCTGACGCCGCATGCTCGTCGATGACCGCATCGCGCGACGGCGTGGCGCCTTCTTCCTTCAGTTGAGCGATGGCCTGCTGCCAATAAACGTGATCGCGCCCGGAATGTCGGCCATCGGCCTCCCAGAGGAGATAGGCACGGGTTCGGATATCTTCTTCGCGCAACTTGGACTGCATCGTGACTCCGAGGGCTGAGTGAGGTTCAAGCGAACATATCAGGTCGTCTCGCGCCGTTCAACCGCGGACCGCAATCGCACGGCGGTTCGGGGCAAGGCACGCGCCGTGCCCGCTCTTACGCATCCCCGGAAGTCACGAGATTGCGGCGGCAGCGAACGCATCCTCGCGCCGCCGCTCTCACACGACCTTGATAGTCACGTCGATATTGCCGCGCGTCGCCTTCGAGTACGGGCAGGTCTGATGCGCGCCCTCGACGATCGCGTGTGCCGTATCGCGGTCGATGCCCGGCAGACTCACCGCAAGCCGCGCGCGCAGCAGATACGCGCCGTCGTGAGTGCCGAGATCCACTTCGGCGTCGACGGCCGTATCGTCGGGCAACTTCACTTGCAACACGGCGGCGGCCTTGCGCATGGCGCCGATGAAACACGCCGACCAGCCTGCCGCGAACATCTGCTCCGGGTTGGTGCCCGCGCCGGCCGCGCCGGGCGTCGAGAGCTTCACGTCGAGCCGGCCGTCGGAACTGCGCGCGTGTCCTTCGCGGCCTCCGGTCACCCGCGTTTTGCCGGTATAAAGCACAGTATCCATGTGTGTCGTCATGGTGATCCTCGAATGTTTTAAATCAGGCGATGCGACGCGCGAGTCTTCAGCTACCGCGATAAAGACTCGCCAGCGCCGCGATCTGTCCGCTCTTTTGCGCCTGCGCGAGTTCGCTGCGGACTTCAGCGCGCGTCTTGCCCATGACGCGATGCACCGCCGACGACTGCGTATCCTGCGACGCGGGCGCGGTATCGTTGACTGCGGCTTGCGCGGCTCCCGCAAGAGCGCTGGCGGCGACGAACAAAGCGATGATCGAAGTTTTCATGATTGAGCTCCTTGACGTTGAAAGTGATCCTCGAATAGTCGGGAATCAGGCGATGCGACGCGCGAGTCTTCAGCTACCGCGATACAGACTGGCCAGCGCCGCGATCTGTCCGCTCTTTTGCGCCTGCACGAGTTCGCTTCGGACTTCAGCGCGCGTCTTGCCCGCGACGCGGTGCACCGCCGACGACTGCATATCCTGCGACGCGGGCGCGGTATCGTTGACTGCGGCTTGCGCGGCTCCCGCGAAAGCGCTGGCGGCGACGAACAAAGCGATGATCGAAGTTTTCATGATTGAGCTCCTTGAGGTTGAAAGTGATCCTCGAATAGTCGGGAATCAGGCGATGCGATGCGCGAGTCTTCAGCTGCCGCGATACAGACTCGCCAGCGCCGCGATCTGTCCGCTCTTTTGCGCCTGCACGAGTTCGCTGCGGACTTCGGCGCGCGTCTTGCCCGCGACGCGATGCACCGCCGACGACTGCGTATCCTGCGACGCGGGCGCGGTATCGTTGACTGCGGCTTGCGCGGCTCCCGCAA
>NZ_JALQEM010000039.1 GCF_023630705.1 Caballeronia sp. GAFFF1 | reverse complement strand
ACCTGTCATAGGGAACGAAAATCACACGACGACCGACAGGGCTCCGAGCATGCCCACGTACAGTTCTCGCTGACCGGATCTTACAAGAGGGGTCGGCCGCGATGTTGATGACGTTAGCGAGTACCAGCAGAACCACCGCACTGCAGAGCAGCCACTTCCGACAGTGGATGTACATGTTGGACGCCAGACCGTTCACGCGGCCGATCCGCGCGCTGACCAGTTGTATGGCCGTAAAACCTTGCAGCTTTGCGAAGTCTGCGCGCGTACGTATTTAGGACACGAGCGCTGGGAAACCGGATCGCTGGCGTAAAGAACAAAAGGACGTCGAAAGGCGCGGTGCGTCTATGCTAGTCGGCACAGCTAAAGCAGCGGTTACCTGCGGATTGTCGCCTACTACATCGTGGTCTTCTATAATTCGCGGAATACTACCTGTTTTATCATCCAACTCGTAGCTTCGTCCCATTTTAGGACGTCTATAGTCAGTTGCGCAGACGATGCCGTTGAATTCAACTCGTCGAGCAGAAGACAGTCAGCCCGGTCGCAAGGACGACTCATCCAATCATGCTTTCTGCACCGCTCTCTGATAACGAACCCGCTCGACTTCGCCTCCTGCGCAGTCTCGCAGTGCTCGATACTGCGCCGGAGGAGGCCTTCGACCGTGTAACGCGTCTTGTCGCGCAAATACTGCAGGTGCCGATTGCGCTTGTTTCTTTGGTCGATGAGCACCGTCAGTGGTTCAAATCCCGCGTCGGCCTCGAGGTATGCGAAACAAGCCGCGAGATCGCGTTTTGCTCGCACGTTGTTAGCGAAAATGCCATGCTGGTAGTTGAGGACACGCTAACCGACCCGCGTTTCGCCGACAATCCGCTGGTCACCGGCGCACCGTTCGTACGGTTCTACGCGGGCGTTCCACTGCGTTCCAGCGAGGGGCTCGTCCTCGGGACGCTGTGTGCCATTGACGCAGCTCCGCGTTCAATCTCTAAACCGCAGCGTGAGGCGCTTGTTGACCTGGCAGCCATAGTTGAACGCGAACTCATACAGCGCGAAACAATCCGCGACACACGCCGAGTCCAACAACTCGACAGACGCAATCTGCTGGTTAGCGAGGCGCGATTCGCGACTATCTTCCAGAAAACGCCTACCGGTAAGGCGATCGTCGACTTGAAGGGCCGCTTCCTCGACGTCAATCCAAAACTTTGCGAGATTACCGGCTACACCGCGGACGCACTGATGCGGATGACGTTCGCCGACATTACCGTGCCGGAAGATCTTGCGCCGGACCTGCAACGTGTAACCGATCTTCTCGCTGGCCGGATCCAGACGTACAGCCTGGAAAAGCGTTATCGTCGACCCGACGGCTCGGTTGTCTGGGTGGATCTCACCGTCGCGCTCGTGCGCGACAATCAGCAACGCCCGCTTCACTTCATCAGTGTGGTGCAAGACATCAGCAGCAGGAAACGCAGCGAGCAGTTCCTGCGCGACTATCAGTCGGAACTGGAAAATCGCGTCATACAAAGGACGTCCGAACTAGCGAGCAGCCGCGCGGCACTACAGACGATTGCTGACAACCTCCCGGTTCTAATTGCTCACGTCGATTCGGATCTACGCTACACGTTCAACAATGAGGTTTACCGCCAGGTATTCGGCGTGGACCCTGCCGAGGTGAAGGGTAAGCGGTTGTCAGACATTCTGGACCGGGAACTCTTCGCTGAACTGAAGCCATGCTTCGATGGCGCACTGGCCGGCAATCGCACAACTCACGACAATGTCCGTTATGACAGGACGAAGGACCGCGTCTGGAGTTCCACTTACATCCCTGACATCAGGGAAAACCGCGTGGTCGGCTTTTATGTTATGTCGCAGGACGTGACCGAGCGCAAGCGCGCCGAACACGCTATGCGCGAAGAGGCAATGCGAGACGCCTTGACCGGCTTGCCCAACCGGCGCGCCTTGCATCGCCATCTCGACGAGGTGCTTAACGACGCGCACTACAGAGGCGTTCCATTTGCAACGTTCTTCCTTGACCTCGATGGCTTCAAGAAAGTCAACGACAGCTACGGCCATGACGCAGGCGACGAAGTACTGAAGGAAGTTGCCGTACGCTTGAGACGGGTGGTCCGCTCTTGCGACACGGTCACCCGGCTCGCGGGCGATGAGTTCGTCATCATCAGTCGTGGCACGTCGACGACGGACGCGTGCAGTCGAATAGCACAAGACATTTGCCGCTCCGTTGGGCGTCCGTTCAGTTTTAATGGGTCGAGCCTGCGGCTCGGCACAAGCGTAGGCATCGCTATGTGCACCGGTTGGGAGAGGTCAACCGGTGAACTGATTCTTGGTCGTGCTGACGCCGCGATGTATGAGGCCAAACGCAAAGGGCGCAACGGCTTCCGTTTTGCGAGCAATTTTGAGTCCGGCGCGGATGACAATGGTAGTGTCAAGCCGCGCTCCGGATCGATCGACAACGAACAGTTGTTCTAACCGACGCCTGCCTCCAGAAACCGTTATTCTGCCAGCTGGTGTCTTTGCTAGCATCTCGAATCGCGGAAGATGCCCGGGCGAGGCTCGGCTGATTCACAACACGCAGGGAGGTCGTCCGCCTACGACGGCCGAACAGCAATGTTCAGCGATTCACGTCCGCAAGAGAAGGAACTCAGAAGCGCTGGATAAGCAGCCTCTATCTTCGACCGATGCGGCCCCACACATAGCGGTCCGCCGTTGCCATCGGCTCCCGGGTGCGTGGCGCGTTGACCGTGGCCCGCGCATCGCGATGCTGTTCAACGGCCTTCTGCCCCTCCTGCTGGACCTGCCGTAACGTGACGCCGGCCGGACCTATCAGCGACAAGCACATTCCTCGAAGAAAGAACGTATGGCATAGTGCTGGACGTCAGGCAACCTAGGGGAGAATATGGCGACTCTCTCAAACATCGAAGAAAGGATTAGCAAATTGCAGGCTCGAGCAGACGCGATTCAAAAGAAGCAGGCGATTGCTGTGGTCGCAAAAATTCGTTCGCTCATGGAAGAGCATGGCCTGACAATCGACGACCTGACTCAGCGAGGAAGAGCTGGCGCAGCAAAGCAATCGGCCGCCGCTCCGCTAGCTGCGATCGGCAAATACCGTGATCCGAAGACGGGCGCGACGTGGAGCGGTCGAGGCCGAGCGCCGGCGTGGATAGCGAAGGTCAAAAATCGAGCGATGTTCCTAGTCTCTGCCGCAGTCGACTCTAACGATAGCCACTCCGGCAGGCGCATAGGGAACTACCCTCGCGGTCCCCAACCGGCGAAGTATCGAGATCCCAAATCGGGAGCCGAGTGGAGCGGCCGCGGCAAGGCGCCGAGATGGTTGGCATCGGTAAAGGACAGAACCAAGTTTCTGATTCTCACTGCTGATACCAAAACGGGTGGCACCAGCAAGCCGAAGTCCGAAACGAACGCAACGCCTGCGCGCTCGGCGAAGACCCGAAAGGCGCCCAGCGCCGCAAAGGCCTCCCGAGCAAAGTGGACATAGCGGCAGATCAATCTTATGCGCACGCAAATTCGTCGCGCGCAGGCTTCGACCAGAGCTTGAGCGACGAGGAAGAGCGTGCAGTGTCAGCGCTCGGATAATGCGTTAGGGACGGTTAGATGCCGCGTTTCGCTTAGGCGCGCTTCGGGCGGAGAACCGAGGGAACTGTTGCTGGGTGACGTCGCGAGATGGAAGTCCGGCTGGAGGACGATGACCGTCCGCCGTCACGGCATGGGCCGCCGGTTAACGATGGTTTAGGATCAAAGCAAGTCGGCACGGCAAGTTTCTACTCGGACGTTTGTCGAACAGACGCAACTAATGGTCTCCGCCGCCAACCCCTTAAGAAAAACCGCCGGCAACGCATTGCGAGCAGAGGGGCGCGTGATTTCGCGTGTTCACAGCGGCATCTTGGCAGTTCACAGCGTTCACAGCTATGTGAACCTAGATGCCTACGAACTCCTGGGTTGATTCGCGATGATCGGCGAAGGCCCGCCGCTGTTGAGTGGCAGCGCGGATATAGTAACGACCGTTTTTCTCCGTGCTCAAACTGTCCGGCTGGCTCGCTCGGCTAAGCGCTGCACGACTGCGGTCGTTCGGACAACTAACGGAAGATCGATAAATTCTCCATGTCCACCAATAGGTAGAATCCGAGACCCACAGCGCGTTAGGTCGCTCACCCTGGAACAGACGTTTGACCCTGTTCAGCGGGCACGGCACCGCACCGTCGCGCTCGTTGTTTCGATCCCGCGCCCATGCTGTTGCCTTTCGCCGTAAAGGGGCCGGGTGTTTTCGGCGTAATGGCGCCAGCGAAAGGCGCCTGATTCGGGGCTCGAACGGGGATCAAGAATCCTTGTTTTTACCTCCTTTCGCAAGTGCTGATTTGTTGCTCTCGGGCATCGGGCGTGGAACACGGTAGCTCTCGCCGTCGAGCACGACGCGGTACGCGGCATGTCGCAGGCGATCAAGCGTTGCGGCGCCGAGCATTTTGTTGGTCGCGAATGCGTCGCCCCATTCCGTAAAATCCAAATTACTCGTTAAGACAGTCGACGTACGCTCGTACCTCTCGGCAATCAGATCGTGGAAGTCTTCATCTTCGGGCGTGCGCATGGGTTTCAGCCCGAAATCGTCAATGATGAGCAGCGGCACCTTGGCAAGCGCCTGGAAGCGCCGGTCGTAGGAGCCGACGGCTTGCGCATTGCGTAGCGCGCCGAGAAGCCGGGTCTGGGTCATGAACAGGACATCGTGACCTTGCCGGGCGGCGGAGTGGCCCAGTGCCTGCGCCAGATGACTTTTACCCGTTCCACACGAACCCACAACACACTGCCCATCGTCATCACGAGGATGTGGTCATCCGGTGTCCGTTTCACCCACGTTGTGGCGCGCGGATCGTCGTCCTTGGATTTAACAACTACCGCGGCGAGTCGTATCTGATCATCAAGCAACCGGACGGCACTCGCGCCCATCTTCCGCCGTGGATGGCTGACGAGACTGCCGCCCGTATGTCTATCGTTCTGCAACCGGAAGTCCCACATGGAGTTTTGGTCGAACTCCTGCGTCTGGTCGATACGGCGTTATCGTGCCTTGCGTTGTCAACCCGCGAAGGAGATGGCGATGCGCAAGCAGATGACGAGACAGCAGGATCTGTTCGAGGAAGTTGTACGGGGCACACTGGTGTCAGAAGAGATGCAACCGGAGCTGGTGACGCGACTGGCGCTGCTGATGTTCGCGTTGATCGACGCCATCGAGACGGAGGTGCATGATGAGCAAGATCGGCACTGAGCACCTTTCTCGTCGCGCATACGTCTACGTCCGTCAGTCAACACTGGATCAGGTCCATTTCAATCGTGAGAGCCAGCTACGCCAGTACGGGCTGGCCGATCGCGCACGCGGACTTGGCTGGCCAGATGTGACAGTCATCGATGACGACCTTGGTCGTTCTGGTTCGGGTATTCATCGCCCAGGCTTCGAGCGCCTCCTGGCAGCGCTGTGCAGCGGCGAAGTGGGTGCCGTATTGTGTATTGAGGCATCTCGTCTGGCGCGCAACGGACGCGACTGGCACACGCTTCTGGAATTCTGCCGCCTCGTAGGATGCCTTCTGATCGACGAGGACGGAATTTACGATCCGAGACAGCCTAACGATCGCCTGCTATTGGGCATGAAGGGCACGCTCTCCGAGATGGAACTCTCCACGTTTCGCCAACGCTCGCAGGCTGCGATCGACCAGAAGGCCAAACGCGGCGAACTGTTCACGTCGATACCGATTGGTTATGTGCGTGCGCCTGGAAATCGTATCGAGAAGGATCCTGACCTACGCATTCGCGAAGCGCTCGATCTGGTGTTCCGCAAATTCCGCGAGTTTGGTAGCGTCAGGCAGGTGCTTCTATGGATTCGACAGGAGCGCATTGACTTACCCGCGGTGAACTATGGGCCAGACGGCCGTCATATTGAATGGAAGCTCCCGGTCTATAACACCTTGCTGCACATTCTGACGAATCCGACATATGGCGGTGCGTACGCCTTCGGCAAGACCCGGACCACCGCCCGCATCGTAAATGGCCGCAAGCGGGTATTTGCAGGTAACCGCCTTCCACGTGAAGACTGGCAGTCCTTGATCATCGAGCACCATGCGAGCTACATTAGCTGGGACGAGTTCGAGGCGAACCGCAAATTGATTACCCATAATGCGAACATGAAGGGCAATATGGTCCGCGGCGCGGTCAAGCGAGGCAGTTCGCTGTTGTCAGGACTACTCCGTTGCGGTCATTGCGGACGCAAACTGCACGTTGCCTATTCCGGCACAAAGGGCACCGTCGCACGCTACAACTGTCAGGGCAGCATGATCAATCACGGTGGCCCGCGCTGCATTTCGTTCGGCGCAGTTCGCGTTGACCTTCGGGTATCTGAAGAAGTTCTGCGTCAACTCCAGCCTTTGGGTGTTCGTGCATCACTTGAGGCCATCGAGCGTGCGCGGACCGAGCAGGATGAATGCGTACGACACAAAGAGCTGGCGCTTGAACAGGCCCGGTATGAGGCTGCGCGTGCACGCCGGCAATACGATGCAACTGATCCTGAGAACCGGCTGGTTGCTGCCGAACTCGAGCGACGCTGGAATGAGACGTTGAAGGCGCAGGCGCAATTGCAGGCCGAAGTCGACTTGCTGCGTGAACAGTCTTCAAGAGCGCTGAGTGCCAGCGCGCGTGACGAGCTTCTGCGACTGGGCCATGATCTGCCTCGGTTGTGGTATCACCCGGCCAGTTCTGTCGAGATCAAGAAGAGGATCTTGAGAACTGTCCTCAAGGAGATCGTCGTCACGAAGCAGGACAACACGATTCGCGCGCTCGTGCATTGGCAAGGAGGCGATCATACTGAGATCGTGTTCGAGAAGAACCAAATCGGACAGCATCGTTGGGTCACGGACGTCGAAACGATAGACATTGTTCGTGCATTGGCGCGGACGTTGCCTGATCAGGCCATCGCAGCGGTCATCAACCGGCTTGGCAAGCGCACGGCAAGAGGCCACACGTGGACCGCCGTGAGAGTCTGCACACTGCGTCATGACCATCGAATCGCAGCGTATCGCGAAGGAGAGCGCCAGGAGCGTGATGAACTGACCATAGCCGAAGTGGCCAATCTCCTCGGCGTTAGCGCGCCGACCGCCATCCGTCTGATTCGAGTGGGAAGGTTGCCTGCTTCGCAGGCCTGTCTGGGGGCGCCATGGATCATCCGCAAGGCCGATCTCGATGCTTATCTGGCACGACGGGCGAACGCCGGTCCGCAATCAGCAAATCCGAATCAATTATCCATGGATCTTCAATAACATAGGGAGGTGAGCGTTATGTCTCGTGTCCGCTCGGACCGGCGATCAGCACGCTGACCTTCTCATCGATGAAGCGGCAGGTCGCCAGATCATGGACGACGGCGCGATTAAGGTTGGGCAGCCGGTCGAAGTCGAAACCTTCCAGTGTCTTCTGGCCACGGAAGTTCGCGCGGCGCATGCGGGCGTCGAGCTTTCGATGATCGCGCCGTGCGATCTCGTCCTGGATGAGCAACGTCAGGAAATCGGTATAGGCGAGCTTACGGTCGATGGCTTCACGGTTGCGCGCTTCGAGCGTGTCGAGGATGCCGGACAGTCGCAATTGCTTAAGGGAAGACGTGAGTTCGGGAATTGGATTCATGTTCAATGGATAAGCAGAGTCTGGGTATCGCGGCAGAAGCGGCCGCCGTGGGTGTAGGTACTCGCGCCCGATTCAATGGGCTCGGTCGACAGCCACGACTGATCAAGGCCTTTCTGCAGGATCAGCTTGACGGCTTTGTAGCTTGGGGTACCGAAGTGATTCGCTCGACGGCAGGCCGCCTCCAGGCGGGACGCGCCGAACTGCTGAGCGAAGCGCAGCACGCCCTGTACAGCGCGCAGCTTGATGAGAACCTGATCGCCGAAGAGCGCGTGAACAAGCGCGTAGCACGACGGCCCGATACGCTGCGCTTCTCTCAGGCACCATTGGGTGTCGTGCAGTTGCCAGGCCTGTGCTGCTGGCGGCATGTGATCGGCCACCGTGCTACGCGTTCCTGGCGCAGTCTGGCGGACATGCGATGCTGACAGTTCGTGCTCGTAGTAAACCTGCACCATGGTGGCGGTTGCCTTGAGCCACAGCTCTTTACCGGCAAGCCGGAACGGCACGGAATAGTAGGCGCGCTCGAATTGCACATGGGCGTCGCGATGGACCTTCACGCGCGCCCAGGTTGCCAGCTCGGGCGGCACATCGGGAAGCGGCTGCAACAGCGCCCGTTCAACGTCTTCGAAACGCTTGAGCGGCACCTCGCGCGTCGTGCCATGCGTCCGGGTGCTGGCCTCTTGCATCACCCAGGCTTGCGCTTGCCGATTGGCGTCGTCCAGATCACGAAATTCGCGAAGAGGAAGGAAGCTCGACTTCACGTATTTGACGCCCGATTCGACAATTCCCTTTTTAGCCGGGTCCCTCGGCGGACACGGATCGATCTTGAACGAATACCCTTCGGCGCATTGCGCATAGGCCCGCTGGACTTCGGGTTCGTAGATACAGGCCTTGACGATGGCACACTTGGGGTTATCGATGGTGACGCGTCCCACTACGCCATTGAACCATTCGAAGGCGTGACGATGACATAGCAACCATGTGTCGACGCTCTGGTCGCGGACAAACTCGACGTATTGATGCCGCGACCAGCACAAGGTCATCACGAAGAACCACGTCTTGTGGACCTCGCCCGTGTGCGCGTCCGTGATGGTCGGACCTGCGCCGAAATCAACCTGCGCGGCTTCTGCAGGTTTGAACTCCAGCCGCATCGGTACATCCGGCGTGAGCTCCGCCTTCAATTGCTGAAGTAGCCTGTAGACGGATGAGTAGCTTCCGTCGTAGCCGTGGTTGCGCACCAGCGCGCTGTGAATCGTCGTGCCGGGCACGCCCGCGTCGTGCCACTGCGCAATCTGCTCGCGCCACGGCTCGGCCGACGAGATACAGCTCGCAGGCAGGAACTCCCTTCGGCTGAACGCTGAAGCAAGCTGCGCGTCATCCGGCAGAGCGTTGTCAGGAGAAAGCCACCCCCGCTCGGTTGCGATCTCCCGTACGGCTGCCAGCTTCTTACGGCCCATGATCTTCGAGCGGTCGATATCCCGGTCGGAGTCACCCTGGCGCATTCGCACCAGAACCTGTCGATATTGGTACATCTCGAACTTCCTCTTCAAGCCACCCTCCGGAGCAAATGCGTGCCACGAGGGTAGCGGTTGGCGAAGTTCGAGCGCCCGACTCAGACGCCAGTGGCGCCTTTATGGCGAAAATCTACTGGCGCCTATACGCCGAAAGACTTGTGGCGCCTAAACGCCGAAAAGTCCCCGGCGCCTTTATGCCGAAAACGGTTTGGCTCCTTAACGGCGAAAGTTCACACATGCCGCACACCTTGAGGCCGATCACATTCGTGAGGCGCATAACCGTGCAGCGCACGACATTCACGCCATCTCTCAAAAACTGGCGCCAAGCCTTTTCGCATACCATAGACGTCAAAGTTCTGCGCGCGGACCGCCCGTATGAAGGTCTTCAGTTCAGCGTCGCCTGGGAGCCGAGACAGCAAAATGGGGCCAACACGAGGTTCACTCACTTTTTCCCGAAAGCTTCCTTCGGTAATCCGCCACAGGCAGCCCCCCCCAGCCCCAGTTTTCCAATTGCACTTCCTCTATAACGACGAACGTCGCCTCATGCGGTTTTTTCAACACGTCTAGCATTAGCTGGCTGGCACCTGCTATCAGCCGCGCTTTCTCGTCTGCCGTAACAGCATCTGCGCCTGGGCTTGTGCCCTCACGCGTGACTTGAATAGTGACGATGGGCATGGACTGGCTCCTTTTGTTTAGTGCGGACCGCTCATCTCAGTCACCGGCAGCCCGTTCCACCATCTGCGTGCGGAGTCTGGCCAATGACAGAGGTGCGCCGTTCAAAAAAACCGCGTTAACAATGTCGATCTTAGTACACGGAAAAAAGGGCCGACAGTTGTGTCGGCCCAAAGATTCCGACACCGGAGTGGTTGTCAGAACCTGAGAGACCATTTAGGGTTGCGTCCATTCTTGATCGAGCGACCGACGCGGTGCAGCACGGCAGGAAGATCACCTCAGTAGTCGTTCTTCGCCTCTACAGCGGCTTCAGCGGCGACAAATTCACATCGACAAATAGTTACGCAACGCATAGTAGTTGAACTTGACGTTCCGTCAACTCATGTTGATATCTTGCAAAGGCTCTGCGAAAGAGACCGCCTGACTCCGCGCGTGACAACGCGACTCGCAGGTGTGTCGCAGTGGCTGTGTCCAACATTGCCCGCAGTATAGCCACGGCTGCATGATTGGAGAATCACCGCGCTACGGCAGACGCTCTTCCGCATTTCGATGCGAACAAACAAGCCACACCCCGGAGATGCGTGATTTATAGCAAGGAATCGCGCGCGGCTTTACCACTTGGCTCAATGGCCCGCGCTTTGTCCGCCATCGACGTGCAAGATCTCACCGGTGACGAATGGAGCGTCGTCGAGGAACAAAACTGCGTCGACCACATCGCGCATTTCGCCCATACGGCCGATTGGATGAAGCGCATCGAGCGTGGCATGCGTTTCCTCGGGATGCATTGGCGATTTGATGATGCCCGGCGATACCGCATTGGTACGAATCCCGCGCTTCGCATATTCGATCGCCAGCGACCGCGTTGCAGCGGCGATACCACCTTTGCTCAGAGAGGCCAGCACAGACGGCACGCCGCTAATGGCATGATCGACGAGAGTCGTCGTGATGCTGACGACATGACCACCGCCCTGTTTTTCCATCTGCACGACTGCGTGCTGGGTAATATTGAAAAAGCCCGCTACGTTCACTCCCAATACCGCAGCATAGTCATCTTCTGTATAAGCCGTGAATGGCTTTGCGATGAAAATGCCAGCATTGTTAACCAGCGTATCGACCCGACCAAAGTGCTCCAGCGCTCGCGAAATGACGCGCCGGGCGGTTGCGGGGTCGCTGATGTCGCCGGCGACAGCAACTACATTTGGATCGTCCGTTGGTTGTATGGATCGCGCGGTCGCGACGACGCGGTAGTCGCGAGCGCGAAACGCTTTGACAATTTCGGCTCCGATGCCTTGCGAAGCGCCTGTTACAACCACGACCTTTGTCTGCTCGTTCATTTGGATAACTCCGGTTTATGATTCATTTACCAACTGTCGGAAGCGCGTAGATGGGGCGTTCCGTCGACGTAAATGTAGGCGATCCAGCGTTGCAATCGAAGGCATGACAAATTGCAACAGTTTTGCGTCAACGTCACAAATCGATGCAGTCCGATCCAGTCAACTGCGTTGACGACGTTGGTACGGCGGCGCTCGGGTCATTTCTGGCCGACGCAGCCGTTGCTTCCAACGGCCGTCATCAACTGTCATCTGTTCTAGACTTACCACCCAATTTGACGCGGGCTCTTTACAACAGGGGCACGGAGCGCGCCTCGCAAAATCAGTTGAAGATGCAGGAACTCAAATGGGATCTCTGCGGCAGGCTCGGCCGTTCGACGTAGCCGGCGTTGTCGACGTTTGAAGAACCTCGCTCATCTAGTAGTGTCGTGAGTTATAGGTTCGTTGAAATCAATTTCCTGTTGTCTCCGGAACGCCTCGTTCGCAGTTATTCTTTAGCTGCTCGTGGCAATGTAGTCTCGCCTTGCAGAAAAGCTGCCTCAATTGACGTGAACTCGGTGGAACTTATTGAGCTGTTGCCGTCTGAGTTTATCAACCTGAACAGTTGTTGCGCGAACGGGCTGGTTGGATCGTCCAATGCATTGGCCAAGCCTTTCTCGAACTCGTCGTTTGAGATCGCCCCGTCACGATCGGTGTCGAATGCCTGGAAGACTTTGGCGACATCCACAGCCGCACCGGCAAGACGGGCAACCAGCTTGTTGAAGGCCGACTGCGACAGCCCTGCGTCAGAGTTCTGCAAAGCCTCGGTAGGAAGCGTCTTCGTTGCTCGCTGCAGTTCAGGAATTTGCTGTGCCATTGGCTCACTGTCAGACAACGCGAGATCCGA
The DNA here is from genome assembly GCF_023630705.1 of Caballeronia sp. GAFFF1. Lineage (GTDB taxonomy): Bacteria > Pseudomonadota > Gammaproteobacteria > Burkholderiales > Burkholderiaceae > Caballeronia. The sequence continues at coordinate 31,135 of NZ_JALQEM010000039.1, read as the reverse complement.
CAGGTTGGTTTGCCCAATGGAAATTCCGGCTGCGGCAGCCGCCATCAGCGCCTGCGCGTCAGGGCTGAGCGTGACTACGCTGGAGAATTCCGTCGAGTTCGAAGACGTGACATTCACGGCGGCGTCTGATAGCCCTGAAGCGCTTCCGAACGTGTTGCCGCCGATTAGCTGGTACGGCTTTGGGGATGGATTGACAGATGAGACTGACATTTTGGCTCCGTTGCGTTGGGGCTTGCGCCATATCTTAAAATTTGGGACACGCGAGGACTGTGACCGGCTCTTCAAATCACGCGGCTTTCCTCCTGTGCCGGAATACGTATGATAAATGCAGTCGACTGTTCGAGTCAGTTTGTGTTAGATAGATCCGATGTAATAACTGTTTTGCCCTGTCTCGCGCAGTGAGGGTGCACTCGTTACACCGCACGACTGGATTAGAACTGTCGAGGCAGCCGACCTAAACGGCGCCCGGACACGCTTGACGCCGGGACATGGCCCCTTTCAACGTTGTTCGCTTGACGTTGTCCTTTTCCATACCGATAACAAACGATCCGCTCGACGAGCTCGCGATTTCGGGTAAACGTGAGTGTAGATCTCATACAAGTGGACGCACAGCGACTAGAATGGATACGACCATGCCATAAACGAAGGAAGATAACGGAAGCTCTATACAAGCGACTACATCGCAATCTAGTCAGATGCGGAGGAAACGATGCTTCACCGGCTTGAGACGGCAAAGAGCAATGCGGCGGCGAGCGATAAAACGCCGGTGGTCTACGTTGTCGACGACGACGAATCTATCCGCTTGTCGATGCATAGCTTGATTAGGTCAGTCAGATTGCGAGTTGAGACGTTCGAAACGCCTGATGAATTTCTTGCTTTCGCAAGATATGACGCACCTAGTTGCTTGGTTCTCGATGTTAGACTGCCAGAAACCAATGGGCTAACGTTCCAAGCTAAAGCGGCACAGTTCGGCGTGCGGATGCCCATACTGTTCATCACAGGGCATGGTGACATTGAGATGACCGTAAGAGCGATGAAAGCGGGTGCTGTCAACTTCCTCCAGAAGCCCTTTCGCGAGCAAGATCTGCTTGATGCAGTCGCGGAAGCGCTCAATCGCGACGCTATTCGCCGCGACGCGGAGAGTTCATTGGCTGCGGTCTCCTTGTCGTTCGAGTCGCTGACAGAACGCGAAAGAGATGTCATGAAGCGCGTTGTCGAGGGCGCACTTAATAAGCAAATCGCCTACGAGATGAACCTTAGCGAGGTGACTATAAAGGTCTACCGTGGACAGGTCATGCGCAAGATGGGATCGCGCAACCTGCCAGATCTTGTTCGAAAGGCGGAGGCGCTATCTCTTGGGTCACATACCGTTCGTGAAAGGGCGGATTCAATGCGACGTTCGCCGGCCCGCGAGCCATCTGTGTCGAACTCATCAATCGAGCGTGAGTCGCGGCAACACTAGGCTTTCTGGCTTGCACGGCGCGCGTTCGTTAAGGCGGTAATGTTAGAGCCCTAGTCCACCTGCGTCATCGCGGTTAATGGTCTTAGCGTCCGGCCGGAGCGGAACCCGGCTTCCCGGAAATAGAATGCACGGGGAACTCGCAGCCTCCTGCTATGGCAGCGAAGACCCGAGATGAATGTAGAGACGACTGCCTGATCGTCCGGTAATTCCAAGATGGATATGGAGTAACGTCCGAGCCCGTCGACATCGACCAGCGCAGCGGCTGGTGACCTCGCAACACCGATGAGGCATGAGGCCCGCTGAACTATGGGGCGACTAAAGGAAGCGTGAACAAGAACGTTGCGCCGGTGCCGACATGCTCGCCGGCCCAAAGCTGTCCTCCATGCGCCTCCACGATCGTACGACTGATGCGAAGCCCCATTCCAGTGCCTTGCGTCTTTGTAGTGAAGAAGGGATCAAATATCTTCCCGACAAGATCCGGAGGAACTCCAGGTCCGGTGTCGTGGACCGCCACAATGACAGTTCCGTTATCGGACCGCCGCGAACTAATGGTCACCTCACGGGTGCCAGCGTGATCTTTCACCGCTTCGATGCTGTTGATGACCAAATTTGAAATCACCTGCTGCACCTGTATTCTATCCCCAAGTACGATGCTTGAAGCATCGGCCCGCTCCACTCGCATTACGACGCCATAACGCGCCGCTTCGCTCTTCAGAAGGTGCACTGTCTCGTCGATCACAACGTCGATCGAGAAGCGCTCGCGATCCAAGGGGCCCTTCCTGAACTGGGCGCGAATTCTGTCAATTATGTGGCCAGCACGCTCGCCGTCATGGCTTATCCTTTCCACCAACTCGCGCACTTCGTTGATATCTGGTTCATCGCGGTTCAGCCACCGCAGACAAGCTCTTGCTCCTATTACCACAGATGTAATCGGCTGATTGATCTCGTGAGCGAGAGAGGCCGTCAATTCTCCCATTGTCGTGGCTCGATTAATACGCGATAGGTCACTTAGCGCACGGTTCAACGCCTCACGCGCCAGTGTAGGCCCGCTGATGTCATGGATAGCACCGATGTAATCCAGATCTCCAGCATCAACGGCCCGGCCAACAGCGCGCACATGTCTTATCTCGCCATTCGGCATCAACAATCGATGTTCAACGTCGAACGACATTTTTTCCCTCATCGCCGCAAACAGCATTCGACGGACAATACGCTGGTCGTCCGGATGCGTACGTTCGATTGCGAGCTCTACGGACGCCCTTACGTCACGGTCATATCCCAGCAAATCATACGTTTCATCGGACCAGTAGTATTCTTTCCTCAAGAGATTCCATCCGAACGTGCCAGTTAGGCTAATTCTTTGTCCTTGTGCGAGAAACGCTTCACTGCGTTGTAAATCGGTGTACAACTTTGCATTTTCCAACGAAATCGCTGCTTGCGATGCCATCAATTGAAGAATAGCCAAACGGTCGGCTGTGAAGACGTCGGGTGCTAAGGCATTCTCGAGGTACATCACGCCGATGACCTTCGCATGGCGCACAATCGGGACGCAAAGCAAGGACCGCGATCTGTTGCGTTGGACATACTCATCGCGTGCATATACAACGTCGGCGGAGGCATCACGCAGCACAAGGTAATCGCGCGTTCGCAATACATAACGAACGATGGATTGCGGCACGTCCGTCGATGTCATTCTAGCTTGCCGGAGGTGTACCGAGATATCGCTGGTTCCTGTGACTGCTTCTGCCTCTACTTTCAGATCATCGATTTCGCTGCCAACGAGTATAAGCAGCCCTCTTTGTGCCCCCCCGTTTTCAATTGCCATACGCAGCAAAACCTGAGTCAACCGCGGCAACATTATCTCGCTGGAAAGTGCTTGCGAGACCTTTACTACGGTCGATAGATCTAATACGGCTACCGGGGCCATAATCGTAGCGACAACAGACGATCGCGCCCCATCTTCGCTGGTTGGGAAACTTCTATCCAGTTGTCTCACCTTGCCTTCTGCACCCCAGCTTAGATAGCAGTGGCGCCCGTCTTGCAGGTATGCAAGGGCGATCCTATGATATCCTCGACTCTCGTAGAAGCGCGACGCTAGCTCATTCGCTATCGCTTCGTTGTGTATGAAGCCGCTTTCCCTCGCTGAGACGATCGCCTTCTCGTACCAGTCCTGAGCCTCGATTAGGCGCCCTTCGACCCGTGCGATTTCTGCATTGACTAGTGCTTCTCGATTTCCGAAATTCTCTGGACAATGGCGCGCCCATTGCTCAAGACGTCGCGCATGCTCAAGAAGTACGGAGAAATGCGTCGGGCGTTGAGCGTCGCTTAATTGATCTAATAATTGCGCTCGCGCCAGCGCGCCATAGTATTGATGCTCGGCGGCTTCAAAATGCGAGTGCGCGGTCCAAAAGAGGCGGTCTGCGTGCGCGGACGCTTCTACCGCTACAGCATAGTCGCCCGCGATAAACCTCGCTTGCAGCTTACGAACATAATAAAGATACAAACGGGTCAACGCCTGGCTAGATGACAGGCGGAGCTCAAAAGTCGCTTCGCTGAAGTTTCCGTCATCGAAGGAGCCGAATTTTGGCGTTAGCCCTCGCAATGTTCGAATCAGCATCAGCTGTGCCGTCATGTGCTCTGCCATGCGATCAAAGCGTACGCTTTCCGCAAAACGGAGGCCGTCTTCCACTTGTCGTTGAACGTCCGCTAGACGGTCGCCCGCTGCGAGCAGGTTCGTGTTTAGATGCGCATAACTATAACCTGCGAAGCTGACGTCGGACATCTCCGCAGCAGCTTCGATTGCGCGGCGTATCAGGTCCCGGCCTCTGCGAACATGTCCGATCCATGGCATGATGCAGTCCGCGAAACGGACGTAGACACGAGCGCGGTAATCGTCAAAGCGGTATCGTTCCACGAGGTCATACCCGAGTTTTCCCAGCTGATAGCCCTTCCCAAAATCGCCGAACCTCGATCCGGCGAGCATGCCAAGCGAAACATACGCGAAAGAGCCGGCTCCGCTGTTGCCTTCAGTTAATGTCAACTTCACCATCCTAAAAATCAATAATGCGTAAACGTTCGGATCGCTAAGCATTGCTGACATCGTTACCTCAGCTAGTACGTCAAGGAGCTGCAACGTGTCTTCCTCCGACAGCAAAGGCGTCGATAAAAGGTCCTTAGGGTCACGAGCGTCTACCATTGCACATATCTGGCCGTACTCGATCGATACCTGTTCATCGCTGGGTCGTTGGGACCATAAGTCGCCCTGTGCACGCCGGTACTCGATAAACGTCCATATTGCAGCATCGCCTTTACCTAGGACGTTATATAACGAGACACGCAACCGGGTCACGCGCGCTGCGTCGGCCGCGCGGTCGACGTGGCTGGCTAACATCGAAAGCCGCCTTTCGGCAGAGGCGAGATCGCCCGTCAAGAATTCGCATTCAGCCGTCAGGCTTTCAACAGAAAACATTAGACGAGGATTTCGCTTCCATGTGTCATCGTTGAGCAGCCGGCGACCTGCGAGCACGAAGTTCAGTGCAGACGAGTAAGCGGTCGACGCTTTGGCGCGCGCGGCAGCGATAACGTTAAGCTTAGCGAATCGTTCCCGCGTTTCGACGGCAGCCACCAAGTGCGCACCACGATTTAGTTGGTTTACAATATCGAAGATGCGCTGATCTAGCTCCTGCCCTTCTACCTGCGTTTCGAGAGAAATTCCGATCTGCAGATGCCTCTCGGCACGAGAAGCATCTGGGATTTGGCGATACGCGGCTTCCCGTACCTGGTCGTGGACGAACCGGTAATAGCCTTCTAAACGGATAATGAGACCAGCATTCACCGCAGGAAGAAGGCATTGGTGGATGTCATCCTCGGATTGTCTTCTGACGGCCGCCAGTATTTCCACAGTGGCCGCGCTGCCCAAGCATGCGAGTCCCTCGACGATCCTTTGCGTTCTCGGTGGAAGGCGACGCAATCTGTCTACGAGAAGGTCAGCAACGTTCTCTGTGGATCTGCGCTTTCGAATCCTATTCAAATCCCAAAACCATGCCGCGGCGTCCCGATCAAACTTAATAATTTCATCTTCCAACAGTGAACGAATGAATTGAATCACATAGAATGGGTTGCCGTTAGTCTTCTCATGGATGATTTCGCTTAACGAACTGCAAAACTCTCGTGAGCAATGAAGAAAGTCGGCGATAACGTTATCGAGATCACTGCGTCGTAATGGTTCAAGCTTCATATGTCGTACCGAAGCTGCTGAGTTTCTTAGGGACAGCAGTTTAAGCGATAACGGACTATCCGATGGTAATTCATTATCCCGATAGGCACCGAGCAAGATCACATTGGTTAAGCTTTTATCAACGACTAAATCCTCAATCAGATCCAGTGTTGCGGTGTCGGACCATTGCAAGTCGTCAAAAAATAGCACGAGGGGTCGCCGCAGTGCTAAGGCTTGAATAAAGCGTCGTGCGACAGCGTGTAATCGAATCTTCGCGTCGGTTGGTGGCAGAGCTGGCACTGGCCGTTGCTCTCCCAAGTGCACCCGCAAATTCGGGATTAGGTCCATTATGACCTGGCCGTTCGGGTAGAGTGCTGCTGAGACCGTCTCGCGCCACTGCGTTAGTTCATATTCTCCTTCTATCAACAATGGCCGAAGAGCGGCTAAAACGGCGTCGCCAAATACTGCGTAAGGTATATCGCGTTTCTGCTGGTCACACTTGGCTGATGCAAAATTACTGCGTATGCCGACAGTCGACCGTTGCAACTCATCTACAAGAGAAGATTTCCCGACTCCTGAATTGCCGGAAACCAATACGAGTTCACAAGGTCGATCTAATGCGGCACGATTAAGACAGGATTGTAGTACTTCGACTTCTGATTCCCTTCCATACAGTTTCTCACCTATGCGAAGTCCGCTGGTCGTGTCCAGTGTCCCTAGAGTGAAGTCCTCAACGTGGCCGGTCAGCTGCCATCCTTTGAGACACTGCTGGAGATCGTTGGCCAGACCGGCTGCGGTTTGGTATCGCTCGTCCGTATCTTTGGCAAGCAGCTTGGTAACTATCGAACTTATTACAGCAGGCACGCTTGGAACCAACTCCGTAAGGGGGACGGCTTGCCGTGCAACGTGGCAATGCACCCATTCCATCGGATCAGAAGCAACAAAAGGAAGCGTACCAGTCAGTGTCTCGAAAAGTGTAACCCCCAACGAATAGAGATCGCTGCGACAGTCAACTGGGCGATTCATCCGGCCAGTCTGTTCCGGCGACATGTATGCCAACGTTCCGGCAATCGTCTCGGGCGGAACTGTTGGTTGTCGCTCATGAGAAGTCGTGGATGCTATGCCGAAGCCGGTCAGCCAGGCACGTCCCGCAGGGGTGACGAGGATGTGCGACGGCTTGATGTCCTTGTGGACGACTCGAAGCCGGTGCAGTCCGTCTACCGCGGTTGCCAGTCCAATGGCGATATTCAGAAAAAGGCTGATATCCGGGGGGAAGCTCTCGCGTCGCGTGAGAAGAAGGTCGAGGAACTCAGCTTGAGGATCAGGATATGCAACTACGAGGGCCGCTCTGGCGTGTAATCGCGTGAGTTCTAAAGGCTGTGCTGCCCAACTCGCGTCGAGGCGACGCGCGAAGTAGTACTCGTGTTCGAGCTGGCGGACGCTGTCAGGCGTCGGCAATTCAGCCGCGACGGCGATCACGAAAACTTTCTGCTCAGTGTCGACCTTGGTGCCCTTATAAAGAGCTAGGTCCCTATCCGTCCGCAGTGGCTCTAACATGTAGCCAGGAATGTAGCCAGAAGCACCTTTCATCGCATGATCATTTGGTTCGTGGATATGACCGTTCAGCAATGAGATTGGAGTATTAGTCCTTACAGCGGCAAGGAACTAGTGTCCATGCGCCTGCGGCGACGGCAGAAAGACGCCGTCGCCGCAGGCGAGGACGTCTTGCCCGAACGCCCAAAGACCCGCATCCCATGCAAAAGCATAACGTTCAAGAGGCAGCCGTAGGTGAAACCGCTGCTTGCCGGAAGGCGGACCATATATTTCGAAAGGTTGCTTGGCGGCTCATGCCCTTCCTCTTTTTGATTTTCGTGCTCGCTATGATAGACCGGGTAAATATTGGTTACGCAAAGCTTTACTTTTCCCAGGATCTGGGCTTCTCCGACGTGGTCTACGGAGCTGGTGCCGGCGCATTTTTCGTAGGATTTGTATTGGCTGACGTGCCAAGCAATCTGCTGCTTTATCGATTCGGAACACGCATAACGATCTCACGCATCATGATCTCGTGGGGGCTCGTTTCCAGCGCGATGATGTTTATTGTCACACCGACGCACTTTTACCTTTTGAGATTCGCGCTCGGACTCGCGGAAGGCGGGCTTTTCCCGGGAATTTACCTTTATTTGACTTTCTGGTTTCCAGCTCGTCTCCGAGCGAAGATGTTGGCTCTATCACTAGCCGCAATACCGGTTGCAGGACTAATTGGCGCGCCAATTTCAGGTTATCTCCTACACCTAATGAGCGATGTCGGAAAATTGCGGGGCTGGCAGTGGATGTTCCTCTTTGAGGGTCTTCCGTCAGTGATAGTCGGGGCAATAGCCTACTTCTACCTTGAAGACTCGCCGCAAGACGCACCGTGGCTAACTGAGTCCGAGAAACGCGCAATTCACGACACATTCTCCCTGCATTCACCACAGCGGGCGCAAACACCACGGGTTAGCTGGCGACACGCGATCGTGTCGCCAGTGTTCAGACTCTTAGTGACGCTCCAGATTATCAACGGCATTGCCAACAGTAGTTTTTCGTTCTGGCTTCCACAGATCGTCCACGATCTAGGCATCACGGACTCCCGTACCAACGGCCTAGTGACTGCAATTCCGTACCTCTGTGCTGCCATTGGAATCACATACTGGGGATATTCATCCGATCAGAAGCGTGAGCGTCGGTGGCACTACGCTTTGGCGGCCATCGTTGGGGCGAGCGGGCTGACAATCGTATGCGGTTCTGGTCGTCAAATTGAGGTCGCAATTGCCGGACTTTCCCTTGCATACGTCGGCGCACTGTCGTGCACCTGTGTCTTCTGGGCGTACACCACTACCTATCTAAAGGATAAGGCCGCGGTGATAGGGATCGGACTGATCAATTCGATCGCCGCACTAGTCTCCTATGTCAGCCTAATTGGATTTGGTGCCGTTCGCTCCGCCACTCACTCGGCGAATATGGCGCTGTCGGTAATCGCGATACTTATGCTCGGCGCCGGCCTATTAGCGTTCCGCCTGCCGACATATGTCGAAAACGAAGACTGAGATCAAAGATCGAAGTTTGGAGGACGTCTGTGACAACTTGGTAATCGCGGGGGTTGACGATTCGCGGTGGTTTGAATCCGGCGTTCAATGACCACGTCCGACCTTTTGCAAGCTTGAGCGCAAGCCTGTTCCTCGGTATAACGGACGGATCCAAGGTATAGTTGAGCGCCCGGTTGAATCAGCGGATATTGCTCTCACGACAACCGGGAGGCCGAGAATGGACCAGCTTCAGCACGACGTCTTGAAACGTGACGGCGTTTGGATTCACTACGTGAAAAGCGGGACATCGCGCAGGCAGGGCGGTGGAAACCGCACGATTGTATTGCTGCACGGTTGGCCGCAAACATGGTGGGAGTGGCGTTATATCATTGAACCGTTGCGCTCCGAAGGGTGGTTCGTAGTTGCGCCAGACTACCGCGGCGCGGGCTCGTCGTCGAAGCCGGACGGTGGCTATGACAAGCAGACAATGGCCAGCGACATTAAGGCGTTGATCGAGCACCTAGGCGTCGACACACCAGTAACCTTGGTGGGTCACGACCTCTGAATGTTGGTGGCATATGCCTTTGCTTGCCTTTATCCCTCGGCGGTTGAACGTCTTGTATTAATGGAGGCGCCTATTCCGGGTACAAGAACGTATGAACGGGTGCTCGCCACTACACGGTACAGTACTGCGAAGCTCTGGCACTTCCACTTCCATGGAGCTCCCGACAACGCAGCCGAGTCCCTTATCGCTGGCCATGAACATGTCTATCTTCGCTCCTTCTACAGCAAGTTAAGCGCCAATCCGGACGCCATACCATTGCTTGAAGCACAACGATATGTCGCGGACTACATGGCACCGGGCGCAATGAGAGCGGGACTGGAACTTTTTCGTGCCTTTGAGAAGGATGCCGAAGACAACATCCGATCCATTCAACAAAACGGTAAGCTGCGAATGCCGGTTTTGGGCCTCGGAGGAACCGCGAGCTTCTTTCTGCCAGTCGCTCAAGAGATGCTAAGCGAGGTCGCCGAGGACGTAGTAGTTCGGCCGATAGAAGATTCCGGGCACTGGATAGCAGAAGAACAGCCTGAACTCCTATTGCGACGGCTACGAGAATTCATGCATAAGGATGAAAGAGTCGCAAACTGAAGCTTCTCGTCCAATTCAATGGCGCCAGTCAGCTTATATGGTTTTTGGCGCAGCGCGCCCTCGCGCCGCGCCGGCAGTCAGGCGCGGTCAGTCGCTGGGACATAGCTGACGGGCCACGCCGTCTGCGTCAGTTGCTCTTCCACCCGTCGGCAAGTCCATCAGTCCATCCAACCTCAGGGTGCGTAGCCGTGATCGTGATGGGCCGTTCCTCCAGAACCATGCGACGAGCGCGCCGGTGCGCGCGGCCGTAGTCGCGGCGATCGGCGGACAGTGTGCGATTTTCTGCCGCCCAAAGCTCCCGCGTTCCTCGCTCACGACCGGCAGTGCTGTCTCGAACATCCGCACAGTCGTTTTTATTCCCGATGTTGAAAGCCTTCACGGAGTCTGAGGGCATCAATTCGAACCTGGTGTCCGATCTTCGCAAGTTGCCGAGCCCAATGATGCGCGCGACCGCAAGCTTACCTTCCGGTTAAACCCGGCGCGCGGCTTGCGAAGTGTTCTCAGAACTTCGCGCTACGCGGACTCTCGAAACAAGTAGCAGACCACGGCGCCCGTGCTTGCTGGACGCAACACCAGCCTACAGCGTGGATACATGAGCTGCCGTCCGCCTCCTCGATAGCGTTCGCTCGTTCGTCTGACTAGTGCAGTTCGTTAGTTAAACAAACAGCTGCGCACCGCCCGAAATCTGTACTCAAACGACTAATCGAATGTTGATAAATTCCGGCGCCACGCGGCAGTCAAGATCCCCGTTTTCTTCTTAGCCGGACGCCATTTATGAGATTGGTATGGGAACGTAAACGAAGGTGTAATTGATCAAACATACCAGTTGATAGAACATTGATTTCACAACTATGTATCTGGGGCTCTTGATGAACTACACACGTCAAACCGACGGTTATCGACTTGCTTACCATAAGAGCGGGAGCGGAACACCTGTCGTAATGATTCATGGATCACCGGGCGACAGTCACGAATACGACAAACTTTCTAACTTAGTCTCACCCCGTGCCATGACCGTGGTTCCTGACTTAAGAGGATTTGGGCGTTCGGACAAGCATTCTGAGGGAGGGAATAAAGCTTATTCCCGCGACGGGCAAGTTAGAGCGGTTATCGCGCTGATGGATGAGCTAGAGCTCACCGATGCGGTGCTCGTAGGATATGACATTGGCGGATTCACCGTGCAAAAGGTAGCGACCGAACGGCCTGACCTAGCTTCCGCACTCGTGCTGGCACCACCAGTTCCGGGCGTTGGCAGGCGTATCTTGGAGGTGGCTGCGGTGAACGCATTCTGGCATGCGACCTTCTTCAGGACCCCTTTGGTCGAGCAAATTTTCGACGGGAATGCCGATTGTATTCGTGCGCTGCTGAAGATCCATCTTGACGGCTGGTCTGGACCAGGATCGACGGTCACCGATGAATTACTAGAACACATGGTTGAAGTTTATGCCGCACCTGGGTCTTTTACCGCGGGTGTGTCATGGTTCCGCGATTCCGACAGCAATCCAATTTCTGATTATGCCGCTGAAATCAAGCCGGACGCGAATGCGCGGTCAAAGAAACCGACGTCAGTTCTTTGGCCTGAATGCGATCCGTTGTTTCCAACGGAGTGGTCGGATCGAATCAGCGATTTTATGGCGAATTTTTCCCTGAAGTTTATGAAGGGGGTGGGCCACTTTTCCCCGACGGAGGCGCCAGAGATTTTCGCTGCTGAGATCTTTGCTCATCTTTCTGGCGAATGGCGTCCTGACGCCATCGCGAGTCAGGACCGTCGTAACGCCTATTGATTGAAGTTTTCCTGGGAGCAGAGCCATGGGTCGTGCCAGTGAGCTTGTGGGAGAGCTAGTTTCCGAAGCTATCGCGATGATGATCATCATCACTTTCGGTTGCTCAGTCGCCGGGATGTATCTACTGTACGAGCCGAGTCCCTATAAGACGGCCTATTGGGGAGTTTGTATGACGTGGGGAATGGCTACATCCATTGCCATTTACGTGACGGGGGCCGTATCTGGGACACATGCGAATCCCGCCGTTACTCTATCGTTAGCTGTCTTTCGGGGGTTCGAATGGCGAAAGGTGCTCCCCTATTGGACTGCGCAGCTTGTTGGCGCTTTCATCGGCGCCGCGATCGTCTATGCGCTCTACTATACGGTCATAGACAATTTCAATGCGACGCACCACCTAACGCGTGCTGAAGGTGGTGCAGCAGGTGTCTTCTTTACGGCCCCTGGGACTGCGATCACGGCATTGAAAGCGTGCGCCGATCAGGTCATTCTTACAGCCATCCTAGTCTTCGGAATTTTCGCGGTCACCGACGAGTTCAACACGATGGCACCGAAAGCTAACTTTGGAGCTGTTGTTATTGGTCTGATTGTTGCCGTGATCGGCGCAGCGACAGGGTACCTGGAAGGTTGGCCGCTCAATCCAGCACGCGATCTTGGTCCACGTGTTCTTGCGTGGCTGCTCGGATGGGATGGTTCAGCGTTCCCTGCTGTCTTCGGCTATTGGTGGGTACCGATCGTCGCGCCACTGATTGGAGGTGTCGTCGGGGGAGGTGCGCAGCACTTTCTCATCCGCCAGTTCTACCCCCATGAAAAGAAAGAGGCGCTCGACTCCTCAAGATGGTGCTCCTACCTGTCAGCCCGCCGCGGCACTAGGCGATCTCAGTTGGATGCTGTGCGCCGCAATCAACAGTTCCCATCCGCGGACTCACACGATTGAAATCCCATTCGCGGGCGCCGACGTAGTTGCGAATAAGCGGCGTGCGCGCCATCAGCACAATCAGCGATTAGTGATTCACGATGCTTTCCGTTCTCGCCCTCGCGCTCGCCCCAACGTTCTTCGTAATGCTCCTCGGCTACTGCGCCGGTATGACCCGACATATCAACAACATGCGCATCGCTGAGCTTAACACCGTGGTGATGAGTTACTGCCTTCCTGCATCGTTGTTCGTCGCCACGGCAACATCAAAATGGTCGGAGCTCGCTGCGCAGTGGCCCATCTTACTTTCTCTGACAATCACAATGATGGGCGTGTTCGCCGTCTGGTACGTTTACCAGCGTCGCGTGCGTCGGCAAAACCGCAGCGAGGCAGTTCTGCAGGCACTGGCCGTTGGCCAACCGAATTATGCTGCCGCCGCTTTCCCCGTAATAACGGCACTTTTCGGATCAACTCATCTCTCGACTGTCGCCGTCGGTATTGCAGTAGGCTCGTTGCTACCATCCCCGCTCACGTTAGCGCTTCTTGAACTGGACAAATACCGTAAGGGCACAACCAAGCTTGGGGGCGGATCAGACCCAGATGGTCACGGAGAGGGCAGCACCGGGCTAACCACGCGAGTCCTCAAAAGCGCTTTGGCTAAACCCATCGTTGTTGCACCCGTGATGGGTATGCTTGTGTCGTTATTGGGATGGCGCTTACCTGCTTTTGTGGATGCATCTTTACGCCAGATCGGAATCGCCGCAGGCGGGATGGGTTTGATGGTGACTGGCCTCGTGCTTTCTGAAAGCAAGTTTCGGATGACTCTCAATACCACCCTTGGAGTTGGTATGTCAAACGTCATTCAGCCGCTAGTTACTTTTATTGTTTGCCATTCCGTAAAGGCTCCAGTAGAGGTAACGAAGCTTGCGGTTGTCATGGCCGCACTTCCGTCTGGGTTTTTCGGAATCTTATTCGGCAACACCTATGGACGGCTGTCTAGAGAGGCAAACTCAACGATTATCGCGAGCACGATTTTCTCGGCAGTGACTTTAGCAGGGACCATCCGATGGACGTACAGCTACGGCGGCTGACGACCAGTTTCTTGTTCAATCATGGATGAAGGAGTCTAAGAATGACTAGGAAAATCTTGATTACCGGTGCTGGCTCCGGGCTTGGCGAAGGGGCTGCAATCGGCTTGGCGCGAAAAGGACACACGGTTATCGCCACCGCGGAGTCGTGGCCGCAGGTAACAGCGTTGCGCGACAGGGTAACCGCGCAACGACTCCAAAATGTCACAGTTACGAAACTCAACATGCTCGATGAGTATGACCTGGCGCATGCCGCGCGGCTCGACTTCGATGTGTTGGTGAACAACGCGGGCATCGCGGAAGATGGTCCACTCGCTGAGATACCTATAACGCTTGTCAAACGAAACTTCGAAGTCAACGTGTTTTCCTGCTTGGATCTCAGTCAGCGGGTCATTCGCCGCTGGGTAGACGCCGGAGTGAAAGGAAAGGTGGTCTTCATATCGTCGATCGTTGCGCTGGTTAGTCCGGCGATGATTGGAACATATTGTGCAACCAAACACGCGCTGCAAGCGATGGCGGAGTCGATGCAAGAGGAGTTGAAAGAATTTGGAATACAAATTCAGACTATTAATCCTGGACCGTTTTTCACCGGATTCAACGAACGCGGCGTTGAAGCTGCATATCGATGGCTCGACGATGACATCAACTTCACAAGCCGTGCATCATACAAAGCGCAAACCGACGCCTTGCTTGATAAGCCGGAGATGCGCCTCGATCCGAAGGACATGATCGAAAAGATGGTAGAGCTTATACCGGAACGAACGGGACCGTTCAGAACGATCTTCCCCGAGGAGACGGCCAGTTGGGCAACCGCCGCGGAGCTTGCGATGATAGATCGGACGATCTAATCGGCTAAAGTGCGTCGCGCTGAGTTGCTTCTTGAGATCTACGAGGGCGGCGACTCAGCCCTGATAAACGATTTTTGTTTCGCGGGGTTGGGAATGGACGTGATACGAGTCGATCTCGACGGCGTCAGGATGGCACGACGCTCGCTGCTGCTGTGCGCGGTTGCCACATGCACGCTTTGCACCATCAAACCGGCAAAGGGGTGTGGGGTCCTCATGACACCAACGTCGTCGATCAAAGCGCTGACGTTCGACATGCAAGGGACGGTTTTCAACTTCTACGGTCCTCTGGTAGCGGCAGCGACCTCGATCTGCCAAGATACGGGATTGACGACAGATTGGGTCAAATCGCTCCCAGGCGATTGGAGTGGCCGTGCTCACGAGATCATTCTTGACATCTCGGCCGGTCGCAGGCAATGGATTCCGAATTCCGACGTCTACCGCGAGGCATTAATGTCCATCCTCGCTACCGGCGGGCTCAGAGACCGTTTCTCCGGCGCGAATATCGATAAGCTGATGGGAGTTTGGGCAGAAATGGTTGCATGGCCCGACGCAGCAGAAGGTATTTCAGCTCTTGGTCGCAAGTTCACTGTGTGCACCCTCACGAACGCCTCAATGTCACAAATGACTGCGCTCGTGAAGCGTAATGGATTGCGGTTCGACGAGATTCTGACCGGTGAACTAAGTCAAGCCTACAAACCGGATCCGCGCGTCTACCAATCGGCCGTTAAGTACACAGGGTTTAGGCCCGACGAACTGCTGATGGTGTCAGCGCATAAGTGGGACCTTCAAGCATCAAAACGTGAGGGCTTCAAAACCGCATATGTTCCTCGACCACTGGAGCTTGGAACAGGCGTTGCCGACCGGGCTCCTGAGCAGTACATTGATATCATCGCGAGGGATCTAGTTGATTTGTCGTTGATACTCGCAGGTGCAACACGTAGTGCGTCGACACGTTAGGCATCCCAACGACGCACCTGCTAAGTTTTCTCATGAAAGCACCTTGCCGCAATTTCGATCATAACGGCCTCGTGGTCAGGGAGCTAATCTAGACTTGCGAGGGCGGGCGCGCTAGCCCTTGGGAAAGAATGCGCCCGCGACCTCGATCATCTGGTTGGCGCGACGTAGCTTCTTCACATCGTCTCAGAAGCCTTGAGGCGCTCGCGTCGTCTGTTGGTAGCCCTTCGCGGTTTCTTGCAGTAATCTACGCTCGACTCTATCGTGCGGCGTCTGCTGCGCTAAGCCAATCATTGGTGAAACTGATTCGATCGCCGCTGACTTTGGTGGAATGTTTGCTACGCTCTTGGAGTACCAGACGTATCGCACGCAACTTATCGTGAATGCCCGTTATTTCTCGTGGCTGCGTTGTCTCGACAGTTTAGGCCTGCACGATTCCGTGCGTGCAACTTTCTGTTGCGGCTAGCAAAACTGCGTTAGTTCAATGCGACGCTATGTGTGGCACGATAAGAACCCGCCTATACGTTCGCATAGTCTCTCATACCATCGACTGCTGGCGCTGGAGCCGGTCCAGGTGTTTAATCCAAACGGTCGAGCCACGGCGGTGCGTGATTCTGAATTCCTTAACTCGGCACTGCCGTCTCGTACTTCGGGCGGCGTACATCGGCCGGCGGCTGCATCTTTTGTCGCCAAGTGCCTTGAAGATCGCCTTGCAACGTTGCGTGCTCGTAATACCGATCACCGGAGAATGTCGATGAAGATCCTCTTGGTTCTAACCTCGCACAACAAACTTGGAAACACCGGTAGGCCGACCGGCTTTTGGCTCGAGGAGTTCACCGCTCCCTACTATGCGTTCACAGATGCGGGCGCGCAGGTCACCGTTGCTTCGCCTAAGGGCGGCGCTGCACCGATCGATCCTAGAAGCGATGACCCAGACAATCAGACAGACACAATGCTGAGGTTCAAGAGCGATCCAGCGACGCAGAAGGTCCTAGGCACGAGCGTCAAACTCGCAGACGTCAACCCGGACGACTACGACACAGTCTTTTACGCTGGAGGGCATGGCCCGATGTGGGACCTCACGAACGATGAGATTTCGATCGCACTAATCGAGAAGATGTACAACGCCGGAAAGCCGGTCGCAGCCGTCTGTCACGGTCCTTGCGTCTTTCGGAAGACGATGTACAACGGGGAACCGCTTGTCAGGGGCAAGCGGGTTACCGGATTCACTAACGAGGAAGAAGAAGCCGTCAACCTCACCGAGGTTATGCCCTTTCTCGTCGAGGACGAACTCAAGCGTCTGGGCGGCCATTTCGAAAAAGTGGCCAACTGGGAGGTCCTGACCGTGGCCGATGGGCGGCTGATAACAGGACAAAATCCGGCCTCATCCGGGCCGACGGCGCGTGAGCTTCTGAAGCATTTGTAGGCCGTATCAAGGTCGCGGACGGCGATGGATATGCTGTGTGCAGCGGAGGGCAATACACGGAGTTTCGAATTTTGAAGTCCACACGCGTTCCCGTGGTAACGCGGGCGTCAATACTCGTGGTTTGCTTTGAAAACCGTGTCGATTCTCTAAGAGAATACAAAGCCTGACACGGAATGTTGTTCGAACAGGCGACTCCACGCACTAGGAGATTGAGGCATCCTGAAGTGACCGACCCTGATCACTGTATCTACTCACCGATTCGGAGCCTAAACTATGAGTGGATCAACGAAAGTAGTCATCGTAACCGGAGCATCGCAAGGCATCGGCGCCGAACTTGTCAAAGCGTTCCGTGCGCGGGACCATATCGTTGTTGCGACGGCCCGGTCAATCAAGCCCGTTGACGATTCGAACATTGTAGCAATCGCAGGAGACATCACTGATCCTACCACGGCGCGACGGGTTATCTCGGCCGGGGTAGCACGCTTTGGTCGCATTGATACACTCGTCAACAACGCTGGCATCTTCATTTCTAAGCCATTCACAGATTACACGGCCGAAGACTACGCAGTCATGACCGCCGTCAACCTAGCAGGTTTTTTTTACATCACCCAACTAGCGATTGCAGAGATGGAGTCGCGATCCAGTGGGCATGTCGTCTCAATCACGACCAGCTTGATCGACCACGCCATCGACGGTGTTCCTTCGGTACTGGCCTCGCTTACGAAGGGTGGGTTGAACGCCGCGACGAAGTCCCTTGCGATCGAATATGCAAAGCGGGGGATCCGGGTGAACGCTGTTTCTCCAGGCGTCATTGCGTCCCCCATGCATGCAACAGAAACTCACGCATCGCTTGGCGCATTACACCCTCTGGGTCATATAGGCGCGATGAGTGATGTGGTCGATGGCGTGCTGTACCTTGATGCTGCGCCTTTTGTCACCGGGGAGATATTGCACGTTGATGGCGGGCAAAGCGCTGGGCACTAAAGTGATCCGTATGGAAAAAGGAAGCACCACCATCACGAACTTTGGCCCGGGGGACAACATGCCCATTGTGACGATCCAGCTTACCCGTGAGGGCACTACGGCCGGTGCGACATCGATAACGGCCGACGAAAAGGCTAGACTGATCAAGGAGGTCAGCGACGCTTTGCTGCGTATCTTGCAAAAGCCGCTCGACTCGACGTTCGTAGTAATTGAGGAGGTCGACCCTCAGAACTGGGGTTGGGGAGGCCTACCTGCTTTAACGTACCGCCAGCAGAGAGCAAAGAAGTCGACATAAAGGCGGCTGCCGAAATGAGACGTCGAGCCGCCGTGTAACTGTTCGGACGAAGCCCGAGTTCTCTGATAGATCGCAACTATTCTGCCGTTCCTCTCTTGAACACACTTGAGACCACCACCGTACGCTAAGGGGCGAGGAA
This sequence comes from Caballeronia sp. GAFFF1, assembly GCF_023630705.1. Taxonomy (GTDB): domain Bacteria; phylum Pseudomonadota; class Gammaproteobacteria; order Burkholderiales; family Burkholderiaceae; genus Caballeronia. Next base: position 12,814 of record NZ_JALQEM010000039.1, on the reverse strand, counting down.
GCCGTTCAAAAGCGCTCGCATCCCTAGATTCCGCGCGCGGCCGCCTGCAAAGCGCAGAGGAGTGCTTCATCATTAAATGGCTTGAATAGGCAACCTTTCGCTCCGACACTGAGTAGTCGACTTCTCAGTGCGTCGTCTTTGCTAGCCGTGATGAACAGGACGGGGACGGTACTGCCGAGGCCCTTCATTCGTTCAAACAAGTCCGGCCCACTCATGTTCGGCATGTTGACATCAAGTATCAAACAGTCAGGCACCTCAACACCGTCGCTTGCGAGGAACGCCTCTGCTGAGGCAAAAACGGATACAGCGTGTCCGACAGCCCGCAGCAGACTCGCGAGAGACCCGCGTACTGCTTCGTCGTCGTCAATCAGAGTAACCTGCATAGTCGCATTCGTTGAAGATTACTGTGAGTCACCAAACCTATGGTTGATGTAAGGTCGTGGGAGCCCGAACTGTGTTTCGAGGATACAACCGTATTAGGTGGCCAGTTGATATTCCTTGGTGGGTCGATACGGAGCGCCGCCCATTGGCCGCCTTGGTCGCCGCTCGACTTCAGGCTGCTTGAGGTTCGATTTGTTCGAGGCGCCGTTGGAGTTCATTCGCAGGCGCGTATCCAGAACTAACGGTGACCGGATAGTTTCGCCCCTCCAGCAGCAACGTCGGAAACGACCTGACACCAAGCGCGCGGGCGACGGCGAAATCGCTCTGAGTCTGCCGTCTCGACTGCGAAGATGCCCAATCTTCGAGAAAGTCACTTGCGCGGACTCTTGCGCCAGCGGCCGACAGAGCCCCGACCGCGACCTCAGCTAAAATCTCCTCGTTTGTCGTATCTTGACCCTTCGCGTAGAACGCGTGCTGCAGAGCGCGAAAGACATTTAGCAAGCCCTCGTTCCCAATGAGCCGACGAGCGGTGACTACGGCGCGACACACCGGTTCAGTATCGTAGATGAATAGTTGACGCGCCACGAAGGCGGCGCGATCAAAAGGGAGACCGCTCAGCGCTTCAACGCGGCTCCAGTGCTGCAGCCGGAACTGCCTTTCCGTGTCACTCAGGACTTCCGTCGTTCCCGCGCTAACTCCGCCTACGACAATTTCGATCTCAAGATCTCTGCGACGTTTCAGCAATTCGGAAAGCTCCTTTCCGAACCCATAGCACCAAGAACACATCGGATCGCCAACGTATATCAATCTCATGTTTTACTCGCGCAACGTCCATTTGATTGCCGCCGATGGCTTCACGGCGACACAGTGACATGCGACGACGATACAGCTTTCGGTCGAAGCTATGAACGCATCGAGCTGAACATCTATTGTTACACGACAGGCCTATCACTTAGACGCCGGGGGCGACGTATGGTCAGGGGATAGAACCATGGAAGCGGCACGGGCGACTGCGCAGCTGCAATCTCGAGACAACGGAGTACTTTCGCAAGGAATTACCGAGTTTCGCCGGAGGTTTGCGGAGGTGCATGTATAGCTGATGTGCGAGCGCCGCAGTGAGCGTAGTCCGTCTCGCAGCCGTCGGATCGATTGCGGCGGTGATCGGTAAGACGGGATTGCGACATCGCGACATCTCAGATGTCGCACACAACGCCACTGCTTGACCTAGCGCGCTATCAAGGTGGGGCGGCGCACGTGCCCGTCTTTCGCGCAGACGGGGCTACCACCCCCTCAATTGCTAAGAGCTTCGTTGACTGGCATCACGATACCAGTGTCTTGTCTTGCGGGTCCCCCGTCGGATTACCAAAACCGTGCAGGACGCGTCAAGATCAGTTCCGCGACCAGCCCCGACCATTCCCGGCGCGGTTCATCATTGGTGCTGATAAGGTCGCAACAACGCGGCGATGGCTAGCGAGACAACGAAGTTGCTTTTCGCTGCTCCAGTCTCTCCATGAGAAAGTCGATGAATGTCCGCACCCGCGACGAGACGTGTTGCGCATGTGGATAAAGCAGCAAGAATGGTCTTGAACATCCACCGTAGGGAATAAGCAGTTCTTTCAGTGTGCCATCGGCAAGATCTCTTTCAACGACGAATCGATATGTCTGAAAAACACCGGCTCCCTCACGTGCAAGCGTAAGTCCCGCGAGCACGTCGCCAGACGTTCCATAGCCACCGCGTGTGATCGCCTGGGTCACCTGCCCATCCAATTCGAACAACCACGGCAGGTTCCGACCGCTGCTCGGCAGCGCATACTGGATGCAATCGTGATGAACCAGGTCCTCAGGCGTTTCGAGTTTGGCAGCTTCCCGGAGATACTGTGGTGCCGCAACGACGACCAGTTCCGCGTCCTCTATCTTACGCGCGATCAAATTGGAGTCGGCCGGCGCGCGACCTCTGATCGCTAAGTCAAAGCCTTCGTCGGCGAAGTCAATGTTCCGGTTGCTTAGATGAGCTTCGACAGTGACGCCCGGATAGCGAGCGCGGAACTCCGCCAGCAAAGGCAGCACACGGTAGTGGCCATACGGCGTCGGCATGCTTATCCGCAATAACCCAGATTGCGATGTTTGTTGGCCGGTCACTTCTAGCTCAGCATCCGCGAGTTGCCGCAGAGCTTGCCTGCATTGTTCAAAGTAACGTCTGCCGGGGTCTGTCAGCCGGACCTGCCTTGTGCTGCGAACGAAAAGGCGCACGCGAAGCCGCCTCTCGAGACGCGCTACCGAACGGCTGACCGCGGCGGGAGTCACGGTGGCAGCCATTGCGGCCAGCGTGAAGCTTTCGAGTTCAGCCGCCAGGCAAAAGAGTTCGATGCTGCCTAGTAGGAGGTCTTTGAATTGACGCTGCATAGTCGCTCCACCATTGTTTCAACTTGTCGTGGCAGTCGGACGTCGCCGGTAGTGTGCTCGATCAGCTCAAGGGAACCCTCCGTCATCTGCAAACTGGAGCTCACGGTTCGATCGCGGAAGCTTGGTCTCATCATCTAGCAACGGTATTCTGCGTGCGCGTTGCACGATCCGCTCAGCCTCGTCCGACGGAAGAAGACGACTTCAACGCGGCAGGGATGAACTCGATTCCCGGGGATACGACACCAAATCAGTTGTGAGCGAGGAATTTAAGGTCAATCGAGGCAGATTCGCATACCTTGAAGGGATAAACAGTTGTGCGCGTCAGTCACAAGTGCTTCGCCAGCCAAACAGTCCGTGGTAGTGCTCGCGCGACTAACAATGCGACCGCGCCTCAATGCATGGATCGACGCCATCGAGGACGAGCGTCGAGTAATAACGTGACGCTCCAAGCGCTTGCCCCACGAACAATTACAGTTGTCTTGTCTTGTCTTGTCTTGTGTCGAGACGCGAAAGGCGGCGTGGCCGCCTCCGGAGGAAAGATGCTTCTAGGGCACTCACCACCGACCAACTTCTCGGTCGGGCTTGGTCAGTTGCTCGCTCAAGCAATGTCGGGTAGACCCAACCGACGGTGATCCGGCGGGCCCGGGCGGCGAAAACTACGTTTTCCCTGGGCTTTCGCCATCCGTAGGTCGCGAATTAGGAGCGCCTCTCGTTGGTCCGCTGAGCATTGCCACAACCCTCCAAAAGAATGAGCCGGCGATAAGAAGCCGAGCAAGGAATGACGACGATTGCGTCCGTGCAACTCTCATCGGTCATCGATGGAGATCAGCAGGCGCCTTTGGCCTCGGCGTAGGTTCCCTCGGCGCCGCGCTTGTATCATTCGGCTCACGACCGCTTTCCTCGAAAACACTACGTACCTACCGCACCGACCGAAAACTTGCCCTGAGCTCTTGTGTAAATACTTGTGGCTGTTCCCACGCCGCGAAGTGGCCACCCTTTGGAAGCTTGTTGTAACGGAGAAGCCGTGGATAGGCCCGCTCCGTCCAACTCTTCGGAGCTGCGTAGATCTCATCAGGGAAGACACTCACGGCAACCGGAATCGGAACGTGCTTGGGCTCGAAGAAGTTCAACTTGTTCTCCCAATAGAGTCGCGCTGAGGATATGCTGGTGCCCGTCAGCCAGTAAAGCGTCGCGTTGTCGAGCACGTCGCTCTGTGTCAATCCTTCTGCCTGACCCTCGAAGACACGTGCAATCAGTGCTTGGCTCCTTGCATCGTGATCGAGCATCCACGCAGCCATACCGATAGGTGAGTCTTCGATTGCGTATAGAGTCTGTGGACGGTTGGCCATTTCGAGTGCATAGCCGAGGCCGTGCTTGTAGAAGAAGTCTAACTGTTCGAAAGCATGTCGTTCCTCGGCAGAAAGGCTTGCTGGCGCCGGTTCGCCGTTCTTTAGCGTGTTTGCGATATCGTTTGGCACAGTCGCTGGCATGTTGGTGTGGATGGCGAGCAGTCCAGGAGGCGACAACAATGCCATTTGCTCCGTAACAGCATTCCCCCAATCACCGCCCTGCGCAACATATTGCGTATATCCAAGGCGCTGCATGAGCTGAACCCATGCCCGTGCGATACGTGCGGGATCCCAGCCCGTGCTTAGGGGCTTGCCTGAAAAACCGTAGCCAGGAAGCGATGGGATAACAACATCAAAAGCCTCTTGCAACTCACCACCATGCGCGGTCGGATTCGTGAGCGGATCGATAACCTTCAGTTGCTCGATGATCGACCCCGGCCATCCGTGAGTAATGATAATCGGCAGAGCGTCCGGATGCCGGGAGCGGACGTGGATGAAATGGATGTCCAGTCCGTCGATCTCGGTGATGAATTGCGGTAGCGCGTTCAGTCTGGCCTCCATGATCCGCCAGTCGTATGTGGTGCTCCAAGAAGTAGCGATCCGCTTCATAGTCGCTAATTGCACGCCTTGTGTTGCGTCGCTCACCGTCTCCTTCGTGGGCCATCTGGTCGCGTTGATTCGCCGTCTCAGGTCGACGAGTGCAGACTCGGGCACGTCAATCCGCAGCGTCCTCACCGCGCCGTCACCACCGCCACTTACCTGTGCGATGTCACTGACGCTGGTATCGGCTGTCGCAAATGGGCTGGATGAACCGGCCAACATCGCTAGCGCCGTGAAACCAATGAAACGTCGGCGCGTCGGCGTATTGGGAAGGTCTACAGTAGGCACGTGAGTCTCCCGCTATCTAAGTGGTTGCATGGGACGGCGCAGCGATGGACATTGGAAGGTGCGAACGTAAAACCGCATGAGCGGATATACGTGGCTCACTGTCCCTGCCTGCTCGTCGTCGTTATCCGATTGATTGTGCGGTTCGCGCTAAGCCATCGCTCCGTGCAGAGCTTTCAAGACCTGAGTAGTGAAGCGTGCATCGCCCAATTCGACATCGGCTGACAATCGCGCGGTCACCTCTTGCAAGGTCCAGCGGTTACCGTCTGGATCGCTAAATGACGAGAACGACGCATAGCTTTTTCGCTGTGGGTTTATGCCAGTGACTCTATCCTTCCCGTCCGCGTGGTGGAACACGCCACCTGCGTCGTGGAACGCCTCACCGACTTGGACGCCACGACGCAGCAAATCCGCACGCACCGCGTCAAGGTCGGAAACAATGAGGTAGAGACCTTGCGCATTCCCGGGGGACGCCATGGTCACGTTGGTACCAAATATTACGGAGCAGGCGGAGCCGGGAGGCGTGAACTGAATGACGCTGTAACCGTCGTCATCCGTGAAATCGAAGTCCAGGCGCCACCCTAGATCTCGATAGAATTTCTTCGACCGATTTACGTCTGATACCGGAATCACGACGATCTCGAGTTTCATTTCGTACGCTTCGGGAGACAATGACACAGGTTCTCCAATTTCGGTTTTCTTCGCACTGTCGTACATCTCTCCTCCTAAGGTTATCCGGCCATTGTTCTGGCGGTGATCGAGCCGTGGGCCGGCGACAATACGAACCACAGCCCCCCGGTCCGAGCGGCGCAACCAAATCGCCGTTGCGGAGAAATGGCGCCACCCATGCAAGTTCCCTCAATCGCGCGGGGCCTGCGCAAGGAAAGCGTGCCACGGTCGTTTGCTGTAACGTCGATCACGGCGCAGGTCGCGACTAGACCTTCAGTGGCCGGGCTCATTGATCGCTAGCCGGTTGTCCACTCGACTGACGCCCGACACTTTCGCTGCCGCAGCGGCTGCAGATGTGATCTGGGACTGATCCGGTGCGCTACCAGCGAGCGTTACGGTGCTGCCATGCGCCAGAACATTAATCCGGGAGGAATCTAATCCCTTAACCTTTGTTAAAGAACGACGGACTGCATGACCTAGAGCGCGATTTTCAGCGCGCGCCGCCGCCTTGCTATTTCCTTCGCTGCTGACGGACGTTGAATTCTCGGCTGATGCTGTCTGCATACCGCCTAGGATGGCGCTGCTTAGCGCGGTCACGGTTGCAACAGTAAAGTAGAACGCACGCGGTCTCATGTTTGGCTCCTGTCGGTGAAGATCTACGAAAGCTGACGAACGTAGCACGATGAGTTTTTATTAGATACGCGCGCGCGGTAGCCTTCAATTGTCGCCACGTATAGTTGCGCGCGCCATGAGTATCGGTCCGAAAACAATGGTCTAGCTGCCCTCAGGGGGAACTGCGCGGCGGGAACGGTTGAGGAAGTCCTTGAGAATGACGCAAACCTCACTAGCTTTTTCGTCGAGTGCGAAGTGCCCGGCGTCAAGCAAATGCACCTCAGCATGCGGAACGTCAGCGCGATATGCGTCCGCTTCGCTCGGCAAGAAGGAGGGGTCGTAGCGGCCCCACACCACGAGGGTAAGCGGTTGGTGGATACGCAGCCACGCCTGCCACCGTGGGTACGAGGCCACGTTCGTCTGGTAGTCGTGGAAGAGATCGCTTTGTATCTCGCGTTGACCCGGACGTGAGAGAAACGCATACTCATCGGTCCAGAGGTCCGGATCATAGAAAGCTGGGTTGGGGCTCGCGCCTACGTGGCGCTCTTTTGCAGCCTCGAGTGACATCAGATTCTGTTCTACTGCTGCCTGATGCTTTTCCCGGTTGGCCCAGAAGGCGCGGCGCGTTTCCCAAAGAGGGCCGAGCCCCGACACATGCGCCACGGCGTTCTGAATAATCAGAGACTCGACGCGTTCCGGGTGTGCAAGTGCAAGGCGGAACCCTACAGGGCCGCCATAGTCTTGCATGTAGATCGCGTACGACTCCAGCCCCAATGCTTCCACGAATCGATTCATGATCTCCGCTAGGCAATCAAACGTATATGCGAATGTGTCCGGGCCCGGGGCGTCGCTGTGACCGAACCCTGGATAGTCCGGTGCGATCAGGCGGAATTCATCGCCTAGCGTTCTTAGAAGCGGCTCGAACATGCGTGAAGACGACGGGAAGCCGTGTAAGAGAAGCACGGCCTGACAATGATCGCGCCCGGCTTCGCGATAGAAGATAGACAGCCCATCAACTTCGATCCATTGGTAGCAAACTTGCGACATAGCGAGTTCCCTTTTTGCGCGTTTCTCTCGACGACACCATTGCTAAAGCCCAAGCAGCAAGAGCGAAGCGGCGCTCCAAGCTTGCGCTACTCAGTCAGGGGCAGCCAGTCTCTGACGCCGGGGTACGGCCGCGAAAGCGCCCGAACGCTCGGCTATTTGAGTAGAGTCGGCCGTCACAAAAGTACAACAGCGGACGAGTCGCACCGCTCCCCTACTGCGTACGGAGCGATGGCGTCTCTCCTATCGGCTCTTGATGCAAGGGCTCTCGTTAGGTGAGCACCGCGGTCGGCAGGAGAACCCTCAACTCAACGTCGCACGAGCTATTGACCGCCCTTGTAGATATTGCAAAACGATGCCGGGCCTGCGCACGCGGGCGGTTGACTGCGAACCTCTCTGTGGCTAGCCCCAAGTTCTGACTGGGCGCGATTGCCACCGTAACCGGATGCATTGGCGGTAGGGTTGGCGCTGGGATTGCCCTGGGATAACGACCCCTCAACATGCGTTGCGTCCTGCGCTCGCACAGATAGCGCCATGAAGGCTGCTGCGGAGGCCGCCACGAAAAAAAGATTCCTGCCCATGATTCACCTTACTATGTAGGAGTATGTAATGCCCCATTGGGTCACACATCAACAAGGTAGAGGTGTTGCTCAAGTGGTCAACCTGACAGCCGAGTGCCTAGGGCACCGTCATGCACCGGGGCTAGTGGCACAAATTAGCGATCCTGCTTTAACGAGCACGTCCACATGTCTTTCGACGCATATGGCCCTTCAGCGGTGCCCAGGGTCAGCGCATAGTGTTTACGGCGGTCGGTGCCGCGCCTGCTAACGCCACAGCGTAGCTGTGTGGTAGCCAAGCCGCGCTTCGACGTCGCCACTTTCTTGCAACCCCAGCTCCATCAGTCGACCAATCTTCTCCTGCGCCACCGGACGGCCGACGGAGGTGATGAACGCGTCCCATTCGGACGCAAGCGCTGAATCCGGTGGTAGCGTAGCGGCGTTGACGTGCTGCTTTATTACGCTAAGAGAGTGCTTATCGAATGAAGCGATGCGCGTAGCTATACTATCGACAAACGCGTCAAGTTCGCCGTCCGGGAACGATCTGTTCACGTAGCCATACCGCTCGGCCAGTGCACCGTCGATATCGTTCCCACTTGTCAGTACCTCCATTGCGCGGCCCCGTCCGATCAAGTGCGATAGACGCGTCATGGGTCCGCCGCCCGGCACAAGACCGACACCGATTTCCCATTGCGACAGTAGTGCTCCTTCGTTGCTTGCAAAGCGCATGTCGCTTGCGAGCGCTAGTTCACTGCCTACCCCCGACGCCCGACCTCGGATTTTTGCAATTGATATCACCGGCGCGCGGCCGATCCGGGCGAGCATATCCGGCAACGGCGGCAAGCCCGTGGGGCCATTCGCTAATTCCGTAGTCGCCTCTAACGGCGGAACGAAGTCATAGTGAGTCATGAAAAAGCCAGCGACCGCGCTCTCGAAGACCACGACCTTCACATACGGATCGGTTTCCATTGATGTCACCACAGCGTTGAGCTTCGGAATTGTATCGGGCCCAAAAATATTGAACGGTGGATGATCGAAAATGACCCGCCAATGGGACGGGCTGATGTAGTCGATGCGAACTTGTGCATCGCCGTTGTGCAGGCTCATGATTCCATCCGATGATGTTATTGAGGTCCACGCGGACTTACGCGGTAATCCTTCGTCGCCGGCATCACTTTCGCCATTACGCTCCAACGTTCCCTAAAGAGTCCGGCGTAAGAGCACTATAGGCGCTCCCGGGACGCGCCATCCTAGAAGCTCATACCAACGTATAGCGTCCGATACAAAATGGCGGTGCAAAGAACTCGCTGCACGTCCTGGCACCGGGCAGTGGAGATTGACGGTACAGTGCCGGCAGCCGAGTTTGCATGGTGGCGCCCCGCATGATTCAGGCGGCAAGCCCCACTGGGCTCATCGACGGACGGTTTGCCTGGGGCGGGAAGACGTTCCACGTACCGTCCTCGTGGCGAAAGAAAATGATCGAGATTAGGGTATCGTGATGCCAGGTTTCTATGCGAACATAGCGCGTACCGGTGTGCCTGCGGCAGAGTTGAGCAACCCGCGCAGGATGCGTCACGGTTGGGGCGAGCCATTTATCGACCGCACTGTGCAGCGAGTTTGTAGCGACTTTCATGACGCCTTCCCTTCGGCGAAAGCGCAAAAAGTATTCGCGCCGTAGTGGGTGAGCGAGAATCACTAGAGGGCGACGCTCCAAGGCGGTATAGCTCGAAGCCACCCTTGTGGCGAGTAAACGGTAATTCTCGCGAAGACATAGCGGTCACGCAAATGTGTCAGCGGCCACGCCTTATATGCTGCTCCGATAAGCACGGAGATCGTCGGGCCTGCGGCATTCAGTCCGCGCGTAGTAAATGCATTGGCGATGTTGGTTTCGACCGGATGTACCGCAATTGCGCACAGTAACGCACGGCGCGTGCCGCTTTCATATCGGCACCTCGCTTTCAAGCACCGATGCGAGAATCATCGCGTGCGAATTACACACGGCCGTTCGTCTGCTAGGCCGATAGACGTAATCGCGCGGCGCGATAGGCTGGCCGCTCATGGCACATACTCCATGGCATCGTGCCCGAGACATTTTCCAAGTTTGGTCGCCGTAATGACAACGCGTTGCGTCTTGCCAGCTTACGACCACTGTCGTGGAATCCAGGCGTTCGATCAATCGTACATTGAGCGCGCGCCGCCACGTTTGTGTATCTGTTGTGGTCACCTTATGTTGATACCCGCGTATAGCGGGGCTGAGGTTGGCTTTGTACGATCGTCCCCGCAGCGTGACAATTATCTGTGCCCAAGGGTCTGCGCCTTTCCAGTCGGTGTCCATGAATGCGCTCCTCTTAAATAGCGCCGCGCTCGCCAACGTGACCGCGTCTTCGGATCACCAGGGAGTGTCGTCCTCTCGGGGGCTCATAGCTTCGCCGCTTGCACTATCGCTTCTGCGAAAGCGTCGGGTGCCTCCTGAGGCAGGTTGTGCCCAATACCGCCGCCGATGGTCCTATGCTGATATTTGCCGCCGAACTTCTTCTTGTAAGACGTCGGCTCGGGGTGCGGCGCGCCGTTGGCATCACCCTCGAGCGTAATAGTTGGAACGTCAATCTGTGGTGCATCCGCTAGTCGGCGTTCCAGCGCATCATAACGGGGCTCACCCGGTGCTAGACCGAGTCGCCATCGGTAGTTGTGAATGACGATTGCAACATGGTCCGGATTACGAAATGACGTTGCGCAGCGTTCGTAGGTCGCATCGTCGAACGACCATCTAGGCGAGGCGAGCTTCCAGATAAGTTTATTGAACGCATCGATGTTCGTCGCATATCCGCGTGCTCCGCGGTCGGTGGCGAAGTAGTACTGATACCACCATTGCAGTTCGGCCGACGGTGGCAGTGGCGTCATGTTTGCCGCCTGGCTGCCGATCAGATAGCCACTGACTGACACCAGCGCTTTCACCCGTTCCGGCCACAACGCAGCAATGATGTCAGCAGTGCGAGCACCCCAGTCATAGCCGCCTAGCACAGCCGAGTCGACTTTCAAGGCATCCATAAGCGCGAGAGTGTCTAACGCGGTCACGACTTGCTGGCCATTTCGGGGCGTGTCCGAAGAAATGAATCGCGTCGATCCGTAGCCGCGCAAATACGGAATCACCACGCGATAACCCTCAGCCGCTAGCAGTGGAGCAACTTCCACGTAACTGTGAATATCGTATGGCCAACCGTGCAGCAGTAAAACCACGGGGCCTTCCGGCGGCCCGACTTCGGCATAGCCCACGTTCAGTACGCCGGCATTGATCTGCTGAATGGTGCCGAATGTAGCGATGGCATTTCCTGTTCCGGCCGTTACAGCGCTGTTCACCGTCTCGTACCCGGCTCGACTTAATCCTGTATGCGCGACGCCCGTCATAGCGATGGCCGCTCCGACAACGCGACGGCGTTGGATATTGACGTGATGACGCATTCTGTATCCTCGACTTCTATCTAGTTTAAGGAGCCGCTCCTTGCCGATCGAAGCATCACTCGGGGGGCGCGGAACCATGTCTGAATACGACCAGTAGCCGTTTGGCCGGCCTCTTCTATCAGGTGACTTCGCCGTGCAAACGTCCTCCTTAGCAAGTCGAACCATCCTGTCGCCGCGCAGCCCTATCGCAACAAGAAGCCGATTGGCCTTCTTCGTTCACGACGGCATCGCTAGACGCAGTTCCGGAGTGTGCGCGGCACCAGGTTCGGTGCCAGCACAAACGCTTTTGACCTCGGTTGCGTTGAGACCCTGTGTTGCCTAGTCATTTCGAGCAAGATCTCGTGCGACAGACGGCGCGCTCGCACGCTAGCCGGCACTTGCTTCCATTTAACTGGTAAGCGATGTTGGTGTCGACGGAACATTGGTATAGGTCCGCATACGTAAGTGTGACTGCAATGGGTCTCGCAGCTAGCTATCCTTGAACGCATAAGCCGATGAAGGTGACCATTTGCGCAAAGACCGCGGAGATTGACGTGAAATGTCTTGTGACTGCACTGTACTTCGTGATGACGTTTCTGGCTCGCACGGGCAACGCGGAGGAAAACGAAGTGTCGGAATACAACCGATACTCGTTGCCTTTGCGGCTAGCAATCGAGGCCGCGCAAGAAGCAATTCGAGTATGCGAGGAAAATCATTACTGGGTGTCTGCTACAGTCGTTGATATGGATGGTGTTACTCAACTGGCGATGCGCGGAGACAAGGCAACGGTACATACGGGGGAGTCGAGCTTTCGGAAGGCGTTTACGGTGGTCACGCTGGGTCCTGAGTTCGACTTTGACCGTTCAAGCGGCTTCTTTGAGCTTGTCAAAACAAACCCGTTCGCGCCGCAGCTTGCGACCGTTCACAACGTGATGGCCTTGCCGGGTGCGGTCGCCTTTAAGGTCAATGGCCGAATTGTGGGGGCTCTTGGCATCGGAGGCGCGCCTGGCGGAGATAAAGACGAGGTATGTGCGGCAGCGGGTGTTGCAAAGGTCGCAGAACAACTGCCGCACTAGTGCACTACATCTTTTAGTACGGTCATTGGCAGAATCATATGACTGAAACCGCGCGCGGGTACGGGCGCTTTTAGCGAGCGACTGGCCGACATCCGTGCGCGGCGTCCCGGGCACGCTCGCCCCTATGTGAATCTTTGCACGTCGTATCGGCAATGTCCCGGGCGTAGTTGAAGGTTGAAGGCGGCGGTTCCCCGTTGGAAATCCGAGAGAATCGGGTTTCGACGACCAACTTCCCGGACAGGGAACCAAGGAGAACCGCCTTATGAAGCGTACCAAGAAGAAGGCCCAAAGCGCCAGCGCGCCGTTGCACGTGGTGCCCAAGCAGGACCCGGAAGGACTGCGTGCCTGTTTTGCCGAGAACAGTCAGATCCTGTTGCCCATGCTCGATCTGATTCAGAAC
>NZ_JALQEM010000038.1 GCF_023630705.1 Caballeronia sp. GAFFF1 | reverse complement strand
GGCCCGTGGAACGAAGGCGGCGACTGGAAGTTCGTCGAAGATCCGCAGCCCGCAGTCGATGGCGGCGACGGCACCGCAAGCGTGCAGGTGTCGGAGCAGGACGTCGAGACGCTGCAGGCGATGGCCGCCCGCACCGCGTCCGACCCGACGGCCGATCCGACGACCGGCGCGGACCTCGGCGCAGGACAGGCAGTGAGTAAGTAACGGTTCTTGCAGGACGCCGGCGTCGCTGGAAGAGCGGCGGCGCTGGCGAGATTCCAACGCCGTTCATGGACGGTGCATTCAATGTAGCACTTTTGTCAACGTGGAGTTTAGTTATGCCAACTGTCACTTCGAAGGGAACGGTCGCCGTTCACCGCAGCCCGGTGGACTGGCTTGCAGGCGCGCTCGTCATCATCGGCGCGCTGAACTGGGGCCTCGTCGGCCTCATGCAGTTCGATCTCGTCGCGGCCATCTTCGGCGCGGGGTCTCCGGGCGCGCGCATCGTCTATGTGCTCGTGGGACTGGCAGGACTGTATTCGCTGATCCGGGCTTTCATGCCGGCGCGCGAGCATGGCCTTGCGCATCACTGAACGGCGCGCCGCGCGTGAGTCAGCGCGCGGCGCACCTTCGCGTCACTTCGTCATCGCGCGGTGCAGAGATGCGCGTTGACCTTGACGGGCGCTGCATTCTTCTCGAATGGCGGTTGCGGCACGAAGCTCTGAATCACGCCGGGTCTGAAAACGAGGCAATACGTGGAGCCGCCGTACTGGAAGTAGCCTAGCTCCTCGCCCTTCTTCACGCGCTGGCCGGGCAGCGCCTCGATCATGCACGAAGACACGTCCGCCATGCCGATGAACACGCAGGCCACCTCGCCGATAGCGGGGTCGTCGCTCTCGATCACGATCACCGCCCGCGCCGCCACCGCGCTGATATAGCCTTGCGAGTCGTTCAGGCTGCTCGGCTCTTCCCCTTCGGATTCGGCGTCGGAATAGTAGGTGCCATCGACCAGATACGACTTCGTGACCGTGCCGCTCACCGGCGCGTGCCAACGGTGATAGTAAAACGCGCTCAAATACGCCTGATAGATGGTGCCGCCGACGAAGCGCTTCGCCAGTTCCATCTCCTTCGCGGTGAAAATTTCCTGTAGCGAGTAAGGCTGCGACTTGATCCAGAACGAGTCCTGGAGCTTGACGTCGTGTTTGATCGCATAAGGCGATGCCTCGCATGCGCTCACGATGACCTTGTCGTTGTCCGGCTCCGCGACGGGCCGCGCGCCGGGCTTGAACTCGCGCGTGAAGAAGTGGTTCCACGACGAGAAGCCCCAATAGGGCTTGTCCCTGTCGCACTGGAACTGAGAGAGGCCGATTTGCTTGTCCGCTTCGGGACTGAACCACCCGTTCGGCGACGACGTGTTGAGATGCGTGCGCGAATACGGCCCGCTGAGAAAGCCGGACCACACGTTCAGAATGCGCTTCAGGTGCCTGTTGAACGCGGGATCGCGAAAGAGCGAATAGCCGGAAGGCATCACCATCGGCCAGTCGAGCAACGCGTTCACCGGGCAATGAATCAGGCTCTTCTCGCTGAAGGGCGGCGCGTAGGTGAGCATGGCATCGAGCAGAACCACGAATTCGTCGATGTTCGCGTAGGCGAGTTCGAAGCCTTCTTTCCTGGCCTGCTCGATGGCGCTCGTGAACTCCATCCGCACCACCGGGTCCTCGCGTATGAACGCGGCGAATTCTTTCACCACGCTATGCATCTCGGCCTTGCCGGCGCGTTCGCCTGCGTAGGCGGCGAAGTTTCTGCGAAAGCTCGCGATCGCTTCCTCGCCGTCGGGCAGCCAGCCGCCCAGTCGTCGCTTCTCTCGGCTCATGTGTCCTGCCTCCGTGGCTTGTGTGGGTTTCGCGATGCAGCACCTCGCATGCCGCGATCTTCGGAGGCTTTACCACGCAAGCAAACCGGTCAGCTCGCGCAAGCGGATGGTTTCGAGTTGCCGGACGGCTTGCCGGATCGCGGTAGATCGGCCGGCATCCAGTCGGTCCGCCGTCAGGCGCTCGAACTTGGCATCGACCGCGCTCCAGTCCATCGGGCGCGTATGGAAGCCTTCATAGTCCGCCTGTTCGCCGCGGATGACTGCGTCATTCGTCATCACGATCTGCAGCGACACCGGCATTTCATCCGGAATGCGGTTCGTATAGTTAGCGTTCGGCACGACGTTGACGCGTCGCAGAAGGCTCTGCACGTCGTTGCGCCGTATGCGCTCATCGGCGAATTGCGCGGGCCACACTTCGCCGTCGAGCAGAGCGACGGCAATCAGATACTTCAGGTTGTGATCGGCCTGCTCCTTCGTCCAGCACTGATCCTTCGCGCCGTATGCGCCGCCGCCCAGCACCTGATACGCCCCGTCCGACACCTGCACGTTCACCTGCGCGATTTTCTGCGCATCGATGTCATGCTGGTTGCGCAAGCGGATGGCGAGATCCACGGCGCTCTGCGACTGGAACTCCGCGTTGTGCTTCTTGATGGACACGCGAAGCGGCACGTCGAGCCGTTCGCGGCTCCAGTCGAGCGGCGGCTTGGCGCCGGCGAGATGGAAGAGTCCCATCGGCCCTTCGAAGACACCCATCGGCCCGGTAATGCCATTGCGCGCGAGGAACGTGTTGAGAAGCGCGCGGCTCGCCGCTTCGCCCGAAGCGAGCCCCTTCCACTCCGATACCGGCTCGGCCTGAATCGCCGCGAGCGACACCGCGCCGACGCCCGCGAGCGCGAGCGCCTGAGCGCAGCGCCATTCGTCGAGCGCGAAAAGGCTCGACGCGCCCGCCGCGACCGAGAAAGCCAGCGGCGTCGTGTAATTGATGCCCGCGCGCATCGTCGGTATGTCGAGCAGGCGCGTCTGCACCTGATACGCGATGGCGAGCGCCGTGAGAAACGCCACCCCTGTCGCGTCCGCATATTCCCCGGCTGCGACGAGCGCGCCGATGTTGTCCGCGGGATGGCACACCTCGCCGCGAATCGCCGTGTTGTCCATGAAGTCGAGATAGCGGACAAGGCAGCCGTTATACAGCGCGGCGCGGTCCGGCGCGCCGCATCCGCCGCCGATGAACGTGACGAGCGGCGGCCCGCCGAACTCGGTCACGAGGCGGCGCACCTTCAGCATCGGCGGATGTCCTATCGCGCCGATCGCGCAGCCGAGCGCATCGACGATGCTGCGCTTGAGCCTGTCGAGCGCCGCGTCGCCGATATCGCCGATATGCACGCGCCCGATGAACGCGGCAAGCTGCTCTGTCATCGACGGTTGCTCGTCTCCGTCGTTCCCCGTCGCCACCATGACGGTTCCCCTATTCCTCTTGGCAATGGCTGCGTTCGAGCATTGCACGTACCACTCGTCACGGCGGAATGCGGTTTGCTTGAAGGTTCACGCTCAGGCGCCGCGCGCGCCCGAGCGTCGCACCTTCCACCGCTTCCTCAGAAGAGGTAAATCATGAGTGACCCCTTCCCCTTTCCGAAGTCTCCCGCCAACGACGTCTCGCGACGAAGCAAACCCGCCGCTGTCGCGCGCGGTCTCGGCTGGTACAGCCTGGCGCTCGGCGCCGCCCAGCTGCTCGCGCCGAATTCCGTCGCGCGCGCGGCCGGCGTGCGCACCGGCTCGACGCTGATGCGCCTCTATGGCCTGCGCGAAATCGCATGCGGCATCGGCATTCTCGTCTCGCGCGATCCCACGCCGTATCTGTGGGCGCGCGTCGGCGGCGACGCGCTCGACCTCGCGACGCTCGTCACGGCGTCGGACAGAACGAGCCCGCGCGCGCTGACCGCGCTGTTGAACGTGGCGGGCGTCACCGCGCTCGACATTCATTCGGCCACGGCGCTCTCCTCGCACGCCGAAGACGAGCGTCGCGAAGCGCAGCTGCGAGGGCAGCGGTTCGCCTCGATGTATCGCAACCGCAGCGGCTTTTCGCGCTCGCCCGAAGCGATGCGAGGCACGGCGCTGCGCGACTTCGAAACGCCGCGCGACATGCGCGCGCCCGACGAGATGCTGCCGTACACGCACGCGCAATACAAAAAGGCCAAAGGCGCCTGACGCCCGCCGGCAAGACAACTTTCCCCACCATCGAAGCACGCGCGAATACGCGAAGGAGTCATCGTGGACATGTCATCCTGCTCGCCCTCCATCACGACGATGATCCGCATGGATCACACACACGTCATGGCGGCGTTCCATCGTTACCATGCCGACAGTCCGTGGTGGCGCAAACGCGCCATCGTCGAGCTGGCCTGCACGGCGCTCGAGATTCATGCGCAACTCGAAGAAGAGATCTTCTATCCCGCGCTCGGCGAAGCAATCCCGGGCGACGACACGCTGGAGAAGAGCAAGCCCGAGCACGACAAGATGCGCGAGGACATTGCCAAGCTGCGCGCGATGGGTCCGGACGACGCGTCCTACGATGCCCGCTTCATGCAGTTGATGCGCGAAGTCATTCACCACGTGGCGGACGAAGAGACCGTGCTGTTGCCGACGGCCGAGCGCGCGCTGGCTTCGCGATTGTCGGAACTCGGGCAGCAGATGACGAAGCGCAGGATGCAGTTGGTCGGACAGAAGCGTCCCGCTTCGATTGCGGTGAACACGGTCGGCACGTTCCCGCTGGCTTCGCTCGCACTGATATCGCTCGGCGCGCTTGCCGTCGCGCAAATGATGCGGCCCTCGCCCTCGCGCCGGACGAGGGAGTACGCGTAAACCGGCACGGGCACAAGCCGCGCGTCGGTCGGGCGCGCGCGCTTGAAAGATAAAAAAAGCGCGCCGGGGGATGCGGCGCGCTCGTTCCTGCTCAGGTAGCGACGACGAGTGTGGGGGACTCGTCAGCCAGCCGCCTTTACTTCCTCGGCCATCTGCGTCTTCGCGAGTTGCGTGAGCTTTTCGTCGGTGGACTTCTCTTCTTGCAAGGTCTCGAGCAGCAGGTTCATCGCTTCTTCCTGGCCGAGCTGCTTCGCCAGCGTCGCGAGCGTGCCGTACGTCGCGATCTCGTAGTGTTCCACCTTCTGCGCTGCTGCGATCAGCGCGGCATCGCGAATCGGGCCTTGTTCAAAGTCTTCGATCTGCTCCTGCCCTTCCTCGACCAGCCCTTCCATCGCCACGCACTTGATGCGCTTGAGCTTGACGCCGCACAGTTCGACCACCTTGTCGATCCGTTCGATCTGACCGTTGGTTTCTTCCAGATGCTGCTGGAATGCCTGCTTCAGCTGCTCGTTGGTGCTCGCGCGTGCCAGCTTCGGCAGCGCCTTCGTCAGTTGTTTCTCTGCGCTATAAACGTCGGACAGTGCGTGAATGAACAAGTCCTGCATAGTCTTCGATGCCATCGATGCCTCCGTTTCAGGGTGAGTGGGTTCGCACCGGCCGGTGGGCCAGCCGCGCATGTCTATCGCGCAATCGCCATTCCAGTCTCAGGCGCGCGGCACTTCGAGCGGCAGCGCGCGCTTGTGGCGCGTCGCCATGTAAAAACGGCGTATGGTCGTGAGCACGTCTTCGCTCACGTCCTTGCCCTCCAAAAAATCGTCGATGTTCTCGTAGCTGATGCCGTAGCTGTCTTCATCGGGTTTCTGCGGCGTGAGCGTTTCGAGGTCCGCCGTCGGCACTTTCATGACGAGGCGATCATCCGCGCCCATCGAACGCGCGAGCGCGCGCACGCGGCGTTTCGTGAGTCCGGAGAGCGGCAGAATGTCCGCGCCGCCATCGCCGTACTTCGTGAAGAAGCCCATCAGCGATTCCGCCGCGTGGTCGGTGCCGATCACCACGCCGCGCCGCGCGCCGGCAATCGCGTACTGCGCGATCATCCGCTCGCGCGCCTTGATATTGCCGAGAACGAAGTCTTCCTGGAAATCGTCGGTGTATTGCGCGCCGCCTTGCTTGAGCGCCGCGATCATTTCGTCCGACGGTCCCTTGACGTTGACCGTCAGGGTCTCGTCCGGACGCACGAATTCGAGCGCGGCCTGCGCGTCGTCTTCGTCACGCTGCGAACCGTACGGCAGCCGCACCGCGACGAAATGCGCCTCGTAGCGGCGCGCGCGCAGCCGCTCGACGGCAAGCTGCGCGAGACGCCCGGCCGTGGACGAATCCACGCCCCCGCTGATCCCGAGCACGTAAGTTCGCAGTCCCTGCGACGTCAGATAGTCGGACAAGAAGGCGACGCGCCGCTCACGCTCGGCGTCGGCATCGAAGTCCTGGCTGACACCGAGTTCCTGAGCGATCTGCTGCTGCCACTGCCGCCATTCGCTTTGGCTCTGATCCATGTTCGTCCCCCAACGGTATTGATCAATGTCTCGGCAGACGGTCGAAGTAATGCTCCAGGCGCGAGATGGCGTAGAGCGCCGCCGCGCGCCGCACTTCGTTGCGTTCGCCATCGAAGACCTTCGTCTCGCTGAACGTGACCATCTGGCCGTCGCGCAGCTTGTACGACCATGCAAAGCATTGCGTGCCCGCCTCGGGACCGTCGCCGGGTGGGGCATCGGCCACCCCCGTATTCGAAACCGAGACGGTCGCGGAGCAGCCTTCCTGCTTCAGCGCGCCTTCCGACATCTCGCGCGCCACTTCCTCGCTCGTGAGGCCGTATTGCTTCATCGTCTCCTCGCGCACGCCGAGAAAGCCGGTCTTGCCCGAAGGCGAATACGTGACGAAGCCCACGTCGAGGCAGCTGCCGCTGCCCGGCACGGACGAGATGAGCGACGCGATGTAACCCGCCGTGCACGATTCGGCTGTCGCAAGCACCAGGCCACGCGAGGTGAGGAAAGAAACGACTTGTCGTGGTACGTCCATGTTTACTGTCTCCTTGTTCTCGCTGCCAATGACCTTGCAGGCAAGTGCAAAGCAATCGCTGCACCAAAGAGCAGCGGTCCGTCCATGGAATGTCTATTGCTTAACCCGGCGAACACGTCCCGAGCCGTATGAAAACCATAACGTCGAACAATCAAAGAAACGGCCATGCAGAGCGCCCTTAGTCCGGCAGGCATCCAGGCAAGTCACGTCCTGGAGCTTTGGCACCTCACGCTGACTGTCTGCTGCGTGGTGTTCGCCTGCGTGCTCCTCGCGTGCATGTTCGCGCTCCTGCGCGCGCCGCGCGGCAATCAGGCGACGCCCGCCGACATGAGCAAGCGCGAGCGGCCGGAGCGCGGCATTCACCGGTTCGTGATCGTGGGGACCGTCTTGTCGGCGCTGGGGCTCGTCAGCCTGCTGATCGCCGATGTCGTCACCGATCGCGCCTTGTCGCGGCTTCCGGTCGACAACGCGCTGCATGTGGAAATGACCGGCTATCAATGGTGGTGGCAGGCGCGCTATGCGCCCGAAGGCGGCGGCGACGGGTTCGCGGTGGCAAACGAGCTTCATGTGCCGGTCGGCCGGCCGGTGATCGTGTCGTTGAAGGCCGCGGACGTTATACATACATTCTGGGTGCCTAATTTACATGGCAAGAAGGACATGATTCCCGGCCAGGACTCGACCATCACGTTTCGCGCCGACCGCGCAGGGACGTATCGCGGGCAGTGTGCGGAATTCTGCGGCTACGAGCACGCGATGATGGCGTTCTCGGTCGTAGCCGACCCGCCCGAGCAATATGCAGCGTGGGCCGCGCAACAACGGCAGTCGGCGAGCACGTCGAGCGACGCCCTCGCGATGCACGGACGCGACGTCTTTCTGAACGGCGACTGCGCCCGTTGCCATACCGTGCGCGGCACGCCGGCCAACGGCTCGGTAGGTCCGGACCTCACGCATCTGGCGAGCCGGCAGACGATTGCGGCCGGCACCTTCGTCAACAACGCGCACAACCTCGCGGCGTGGATCACCAATCCGCCCGCCCTCAAGCCCGGCGTCATGATGCCGGCGACGCAACTCGCCCCTGGCGATCTCCAGGCCCTCGTCGTCTGGCTCGGAACTCTCAAATGAGCGCGCCCGCTTCTTCCCGCTTCGGCCCGGCCGATGACAACGGCTCCCGTCCCGTCGACGGTCCGCACGCCTCGCCCGCCGTGCGCGAAACGCTTGCCGCGACGTGGAGCGATCCGCCCGGATTCATCGGCGCGCTGTCGGCGATCAATCACAAGACGGTGGCGCGCCGCTTCATCGTGACGACGTTCGCCTTCTTCGTGCTCGCGGGCCTGCTCGCGCTCGCCATGCGCATGCAGCTCGCGCGGCCGGATCTGCGGCTGATCGGCCCGAACCTGTACAACGAACTCTTCACGATGCACGGCACGACGATGATGTTTCTCTTCGCCGTGCCGGTGATGCAGGCCGTCGCGGCGTATCTCGTGCCGCTCATGATCGGCGCGCGAAGCGTCGCGTTTCCGCGCATGAACGCGTACGCGTACTGGGTCTTTCTCTTCGGCGGCATCCTGCTGTTCGCCTCGCTGGCGGTGAACAGCGCGCCGGCCGCCGGCTGGTTCAGCTACGTGCCGCTCGCGGGTCCCGACTATTCGCCGGGCAAGGGCTCGGACATCTGGGCGCAGATGATCACATTCACCGAACTCTCCGGCCTGATCGAAGCGGTCATCCTTATCAGCACCATCTTCAAGATGCGCGCGCCCGGCATGTCGCTCAACCGCATGCCGCTGTTCGTGTGGGCCACGCTGGTCACGCAGTTCATGGTGATCTTCGCGATGCCTTCGGTCATGCTGTGCAGCACCGCGCTCATTCTCGACCGGCTGGTCGGCACGCATTTCTATAACCCGGCAAAGGGCGGCGACGTGCTGCTCTGGCAGCATCTCTTCTGGTTCTTCGGTCACCCGGAGGTCTACCTCGTCTTCATCCCGCCGTTAGGCTTCATCTCGTCGATCATTCCGACCTTCGCGCGCCGCCCGGTGTTCGGCTATCCCGCGATGGTGCTCGCGCTCATCGCCACCGCGTTTCTCGCGTTCGGGCTGTGGGTGCATCACATGTTCGCGACCAATCTGCCCGAGCTCGGCAAGAGTTTCTTCACGGCAGCGAGTCTCACCATCGCGATTCCATCGGCGATTCAGATCTTTTGCTGGATCGGCACGCTCTGGACCGGCCGCCTGAATTTGCGCACGCCGCTGCTCTTCGTGCTCGCGTTCTTCTTCATTCTCGTGATGGGCGGGATGACCGGCATCATGGTCGCCTCCGTTCCGCTCGACCTCCAGGTGCACGACACGTACTTCGTCGTGGCGCATCTGCACTACGTGCTGCTGGGCGGCGCCGTGTTTCCGCTGTTCGGCGCGTTCTTCTACTGGTTTCCGAAGTTCGCCGGCCGCCTGCTGTCGGAGCGGCTCGGACGCTGGCAGTTCTGGCTCTTCTTCATCGGCTTCAATGTCGCCTTCTTTCCGATGCATCTGCTCGGTCTGCATGGCATGCCGCGCCGCGTCTGGACGTATCCGCACGGGCTCGGCTGGGACGGCATGAACCTCGTGTCGACTATCGGCGCATGGATCATCGCGGTGAGCGTGCTGCTTTTCATCGTCAATGTCGTGCTGACGCTGCGAAGCACACAACCCGCGCCTGCCGATCCGTGGGGCGCGGGCACGCTCGAATGGAGCGTGCCGTCGCCGCCGCCGCCGCATAACTTCGATGCGATCCCGGTCGTGCACGGGCGCGATCCGCTGTGGGAACCGGCGGGCGAGCCACGCTTCGTCGGCGGACTGGCGGCCGATGCGCGCGAAGTGCTCATGACGAGCGTGCTCGATGCGAAGCCGGACCATCGGCCGCTCTTTCCGTCGCCTTCCATCTGGCCGTTCATCAGCGCAGTGGCGACGACGATTCTTTTCATCGCCTCGATCTATTCGCCGTGGGCCATCGTGTGGGGCTCGCCGCCGGTCGCCGTGGCGATGATCGCGTGGTTCTGGCCGAAGCGATCGAGCAATGCCTTCGCAGCCGCACGGGAGCAGCGCCCATGAGTACCGCCAGCAACCTTCGGAACGCGCAGACGCGCCCCGACGAAGCGGACGCCACCGAGCTCGACGTGCGCGGGCTCCCGACCTTCGCGTTCGGCTCTCGCAGCGTCATGTGGTGGAGCACGGCGGGGCTGATGCTGATCGAAGGCACGGTCTTCGGCATCGCGGTGATGATGTACTTCTATCTGCGCACGCATGCGCCCGCGTGGCCGATGGCCGCGTCCGCGCCCGAGCTGCGCTGGGGCACGCTCAATACGGTGGTGCTGCTCGCGAGCATGCTGCCGAACCAGCTCGCCAAGCGCGCCGCCGAGCGCTTCGACCGCGGACGCGCGAAGCTGTGGATGACGGTATGCCTCATCGCGACCATCGTGTTCATGGTGTTGCGCGGCTTCGAATTCGCCACGCTCAACGTCAGCTGGTACACCAATGCGTACGGCTCGGTCGTGTGGCTGCTGCTCGGCCTGCACACGACGCACCTCGTCACCGATTTCATCGATACCGCCGTGCTGACCGTGCTGCTTTTCACCGGGCCGTTCGAGGGCAAGCGGTTCGTGGATGTCAGCGAGAACGCCGTGTACTGGTACTTCGTCGTACTAAGCTGGCTGCCGATCTACGGCGTCATTTACTGGGCACCCCGCTTTTGACTCGCGATCATGCTGACCTGGCCCGCTCTCCTTTTCGCACCGTCCGTCCTCCTCGGCTTGTTGAGCCTGAATTATGCGCTCGTCGAGCCGTCGTGCCATTTGCAAAGCATGCTCCTGCTGCACGGCATCAGCGTGGCGAGTCTCGCGGTAAGCGTCCTTTCGACACTGCTCGCCTTCGGGCGCTGGCGCAGCGCGCGGCGAGAGGCCGACCCGTCCGCGCCCGCGCTGCGCTCGCGGGCAGGCTTCATGGCCGTCGTGGCGACGGGAGTGGGCACACTCTCGTCGATCGGCATCATCTTCATCTCGCTACCGCAATGGCTGCTTTCCGCTTGTTGACTAGCTTCTTGACTCGCTCGTCGATCCGCATCGCGGCGGGCGTCGCCGCGATCACGTTCGCCGATGCCGCGTGCGCCCACGCGGTCGCGCCCGGCGCGAGCAGCGTCCCGGCGAGCTTCGGCTGGACGTTCGAGCCGTGGGTCGTCGCGTGTCTCGCGTTGAGCATCGGGCTCTATCTCGCCGGCTACGCGCGGCTTCGCCTGCGCGGGGCGCGCGGACGGCGCGACCGCGCGCTGCGTCTCGTCTCGTTCGTGACCGGCTGGATCGCGCTCGTCATCGCGCTCGTGTCGCCGCTGCATACGTTGAGCGAGGCGCTCTTCTCGGCGCACATGCTTCAGCATGAAATCTTCATGCTCGTGGCCGCGCCGTTGCTCGTGATCGGCAGGCCGCTCGCGGTGTGGCTATGGGCGTTTCCTCCGCGCGCGCGGCAAGGAATCAGCGCCGCGACGCGCAGCGCGTGGGTCAACACGCCGTGGCGATGGCTGACCACGCCTGCCGTCGCGTGGGTGCTGCATGCGGCGGCCTTGTGGTGCTGGCATGCGCCGCGCTTCTTCGAAGCCGCGCTCGCCAGCGAAGGGATTCATACGCTACAACACACGAGCTTTCTCGGCACCGCGCTCCTCTTCTGGTGGACCGTGTTTCGTCCCGCCTCGCAGGACGGCTCGCGTCCTCACAGCGCGCACGCCATGCTGTCGCTTTTCACGACGATGGTTCACACCGGCGCGCTCGGCGCGCTGCTGACGCTCGCGCCGGAGGTCTGGTATCCGTCCTGCATCGAAAGCACGCTCGCGCTCGGCTTCGATCCGCTACAGGATCAGCAACTCGGCGGACTCGTCATGTGGGTGCCGGGCGGTCTCGCCTATCTCGTCGGCGGGCTGCTGGTCGGCGCGCGCTGGCTGACGAGGCGGCCGGCATCGACGCTCGCGCCCGCCACGTCCGTCGCGCGCCCGGCGGCACCAAACACTCGCCTGCGGGCGCACGAGGAGTCCTGACATGCGCTCGTTCACGAGAGTCCGCCTGCGCAGATCGCTTGCGATGCGGGGCATCGCGGCCGCATCGCTCGTCATGGTCATGGCAATGGCGGCAGATTTCGCGGATGCGGCCGGACAGGCGCCCTCGCCCGAATTGATCGCACGAGGCGCGTACGTCGCGCGAATCGGCGATTGCGCCGGTTGCCACACCGCGCCGAAAGGCGGTGCGCCGTATGCGGGCGGTCTCGGCGTGAATTCGCCGTTCGGCACCATCTACAGCAGCAACATCACGCCCGATCCGGAACTGGGCATCGGCAAATACAGTTATGAAGATTTCGCCCGCGTGATGCGCGAGGGCGTGGCGCCCGGCAACAAGGGACTGTATCCCGCGATGCCTTATGCGTCCTTCGTGAAGATGAACGAAGACGACTTGCGCGCGCTCTACGCGTACATGATGCACGGCGTGCCGCCGGTGCATTACAAGCCGCCGCCGACGGACGTGTCGTTTCCGTTCAACCAGCGTTGGGCGCTGCGTCTCTGGCGAGCGGCAGTCGCGCCGAAAAAGGTGTACGAGCCGCGGCCCGAGCGCGATGCCACATGGAATCGCGGCGCGTACATCGTGCAGGGGCCCGGCCACTGCGGAGCCTGCCACACGCCGCGCGGCGTTGCGTATCAGGAGCGCGGCTACGACGAATCGTCCAAGACATATCTTTCGGGCGCGGTCACCGACAACTGGTACGCGATGAATCTGCGCGGCGATCCGGGATCGGGACTCGGGCGCATGTCGACAGAAGAGATCGCGTCGTTCCTGAAGACGGGTCATGGCGGCGACAAGACGATCGCGTTCGGCACCATGGTCCAGACCATCGAGGACAGCCTGCAGTATCTGAACGACGACGATCTCACCGCTATCGCCACGTATCTTAAGACGCTGCCCGCGACCGGCGCCGCCGATGGCACGTTCGATCCCTCGCTCGCGCCGCCCGGGCGGCTCAAAACGCGCGCGCCGGATACGCCGCCCGGTCAGGGCGCGGCGGTCTACGCGACCTTCTGCGCGCAATGCCACCTCGATACCGGAAAGGGCGTGCCGAAGGCCTTTCCGAGGCTTGCGGGCAACCCCGCCGTCATCAGCGAGGACACGACGTCGCTCATTCGGCTGGTTGTCGAAGGCGGCAACACGCCGGACACCATTCACGGGCCGCCGCGGCAAAACATGCCGGGCTTCGCGGGCCGCCTGTCAGATTTGCAGATCGGACAGGTGCTCTCTTACATCCGCTCGTCGTGGGGTAACGACGCACGGCCTGTCACCACGAACGATGTCGCGTCCTTTCGTAGCAAGATACATAAGTAACGCCGGTTACATTCGCGGGTAAATGATGCGGATCGTCGGTCGCTTCGATGAGACAAGCTTGCCGACGGAAGATCGGACAAAAAGACTTCGTTCCACTAAATACGGCTTGCATTTCCTTACGTTTCGCTTTGAGCCTTCTCAAGCTTTTTGGCTTATCCTAAACTCTTGCTTACGAGTAAGAGCGAAACGTGGACCTGTGGATTCCGAGTTCGTCTTCGGGGGAAGATGACCACAGTTAGCGCACTCCTCGCCCTTGCCGCATCGCCTCACGGGTGACAGCCAGGGTGCCCTAGAAGAACGACAACATCACTTCCAACGCCGTGAAAATTCTCATCGTCAACACGTTGTATTACCCGGACAAGGTCGGTGGGGCCGAGGTATCGACGCAACTTCTCGCCGAAGGCCTCGTGAGAGCCGGCATGGAAGTCAGCGTGGCCTGCGCGACGGGAACGGGCATGGACAGCATTTCCGAATTGAACGGGGTGAAGGTCTATCGTCTGCGTAACGCCAATCTGTACTGGCCGCATCGGCCAAAAAAACGCTCCCGCGTGGCGAGATTTGCCTGGCACGCGCTCGATGTCTATAACGTCGTGATGTCGCGCAAGCTCGCCGGGATCATCGCGCAAGAAAAGCCGGACGTCATTCATACCAGCAATCTCGCGTGTCTCTCGGTGGACGTGTGGCGCGTGGCGCGCAACGCGGGCGTGCCGATCGTGCATACCGCTCGCGACTATTATCTGATGTGCCCGTCCACGACAATGTTCTCGGACGCCGAGCCTTGCAAACGGCAGTGCGCATCGTGCGCGCTGTATTCCGCGCCGAAGCGCGGCGCGTCGGCGCGCGTCGAAGTGGCCATCGGCGTCAGCCGCTTCGTGTTGCAAAAGCATCTGGACAACGGGTACTTCCCGCACGCGTCGCGCACGGCGGTCGTGAGCAATTGCTATATCCCGAGCGCGGACAGCGCGGCGCTTGTCAACAAGCCGCGCTATGAAGGCGGCCCGGTGCGGCTCGGCGTGCTCGGGCGCGTGGCGCGCGACAAAGGCTCGGAGGTCGTGCTCGAACAACTGTCGGCCGATCACACGCTCGACTGGACGCTCGCGTTCGGCGGCAATGGCGAGGCCGGCTACATTGCATCGCTCAAGACGAAGTATCGCGACCCGCGCGTGCAGTTTCTCGGACACGTGAAGGCGAGCGACTTTCTCAACAGCATCGACATTCTCATCGTCCCTTCCATCTGGCACGAACCGTTCGGGCGCGTGATCGTAGAAGCCTACTCGCACGGCGTGCCCGTCGTCGGCGCGAACCGGGGCGGCATTCCCGAAGTCATCGAACCGCGCTCCGGTCTCGTGTTCGACATGGATCGGCCGGAGACGCTCATCCAGAAGATCCGCGAAGCTATCGACCTGCTGAAGGAGCCGTCCGTGCATGACCGGCTCCGCAAACACGCCGACACCTTCAATCCCGACACGATGGTGAACGCGTATCTCGACGTCTACCGCAGCGCGCTCGAAGGCGCGATGACGAGAAGCGCCGAGCCGGTCGCCGCCGCCATCACGCCCAAGGCGCACATGGATTGACGACCGCGCAAGGCGGTCATCGGCCATCGGTCATTGAAACTTCACGGGCACCGGACTCGTCAGCAGGTTCACGTAAAGATTGAAGAACCTGGCGTTGTCGTACTTCGTCACATAAGTGATCTTGAGCGGTGAAGCGCCGGGCGCGGGCGCGTCCGGATACACGCGCACGTGCCCCTGATTTTCGCCCGGCGTGGTGTCGATATCGAGGTACGCGCTCTGCGTTTCGGTCGCGTAAGTCGGGTCGAGAAAGTAAGGCATCGTCAGTGTGTCGTAGATATCGGTATGGCTCGCGAAAGCATTCGCGTTCTCCACCGCATAGACCTTCGTGACGGCCGTCTGTCCGGTCGGCGGATTGACGATCTGGTTATAGGTGCTTTCGGTCAGCGGCACGGTGTTGGTCACATCGAGCGGAATCACGCGCTGCGGAATGGTCGTCTGCAACAGCGTGCGCACGGCCACCGGATCGAACCACCAGTTCAGTTCGCCCACGGCGTTCGCGTTGCCCGGCACGTTCATCGCGCCGCCCATGTACACGATCTGCTTGATGAGCGGCACGATCTCAGGCGCCTTCTTCACGGCGGTGGCGAGGTTCGTCGGCGGTCCCACTTCGATGATCGTCACCTGGTTCGGATAGCGCTTGATGGTGTCGATCATGAAGTCCGCGGCGGCTTCCGCTTGCAGCTTGGTCGACTGCGCGAAGCCGTCGGGGGGCGCGGTGAGTTGCGACGCGTCGGTGGGCTCCGGGCGCATCCACGCGCCGAAGTAACCGTTCGGATTCGCGGCCTGCTGCGCGCGAATGCTCGCGACATCGTACTGAAGCGGATAGTTCGCGCCGCCGTACACGCCGACGCGGTTCTGCACGCCCATGCGCTCGACGGCCTTCAGCGCATCGGCCTCTTCCTGCAAGAGCCAGTCGTTGCCCGTCACGACGCACAGGCCGAGCAGATTCACCTTGCCCTGCCCCATCAGCTGGCTCGTCATCGCGAAGAGCTGGCCGTCATCGCCCATCGTGTTGAAGTCGGAATCGATGATGACCTTCGGTGCGTCGTTGTACGCATCGTGGTGATCCGAGCCGCCGCAAGCGGCCACGAGGCAGGATAGAAGCGGCGGAATCAGCGGAAGCAGTCTGCGGGGCGCCATGGTGTGTCTCCTTGTGTTTGAACGTTCTGGATGACCGCGCTGGCAGGCGGCCTGATTCATTCTAGGAGCATTCACTGCGTTCGGAGGCACGATCGTCGACGCCTGCGGGAGCGCACTTTGCTGGCATCGCACACCGCGCAATGAACGTCGACAGGTCCCGCCATGCTTCTTTCCCTTGCCGTGCTGCTGCTCTTCCAGTGTTTCGGGGAAGGCGTCTCGTATGTGTTCCGGCTTCCCGTGCCGGGGCCGGTCGTCGGCATGTTGCTGCTGCTCGCGTTTCTGATCGCGCGGCCGCGCGCCGCCGATATCATCGAGCCGACCGCGAACGAACTGCTGCGTCATCTCTCGCTGCTTTTCGTTCCGGCGGGCGTCGGCATCATGGCATCCGCGATCGCCGTGCGCGGCGATCTCGTGGCGGTCGTGCTCGCAATCGTCGTGAGCACGACGCTCGGCATCGGCGTGACGGCCATCGTGATGCGCGCGCTGATGCGCCGCCAGGCGGGAGACGATCCGTCATGAGCGCAATCCCACGGCTCAACGCGATATGGGTCTACCTCGCGGCCTCGCCGCTGCTCGGCCTGACCATCACGCTCTTTGCGTATCTGATCGCGCAGTCCGTCTACACGCGATGCCGCTTCAATCCGCTGGCCAACCCCGTGTTGATTGCGGTGGCGCTGATCGTCGCGGTGCTTCAGATCAGCGGCACGCCGTATCCGACCTACTTCGAAGGCGCGCAGTTCGTGCACTTTCTGCTCGGGCCCGCGACGGTTGCGCTGGCGCTGCCGCTCTACCGTCAACTGGGCAACCTCAGGCGGCTCGCCGCGCCGCTCTTCATCGCGCTCTTCGCCGGGTCGATGACCGCGATCGTTTCGGCGGTTGCGATCGCGTCATGGCTCGGCGCATCGCGGCAGACGATTGCATCGCTCGCGCCGAAGTCCGCCACCACGCCCATCGCGATGGCGGTGGCGACGTCCATCGGCGGCATTCCGTCGTTGACGGCGGTGCTCGTCATCTCGACGGGCGTGTTCGGCGCCGTGTTCGCGCGCGTGATTCTCAACGCGCTGCGCATCGCGGAGCCGGAAGCGCGTGGCTTCGCGCTCGGCGTGGCGTCGCACGGCATCGGCACGGCGCGCGCCTTCCAGGTCAGCCAGCAGATGGGCGCGTTCGCCGGTCTCGGCATGGGGCTAAACGGCATACTCACCTCGTTTCTCGTGCCGGTGATAGTGCCCGTGCTGGTGCGCTGGCTCTGAGCCGAGGCGACGAAGGAACGCGCCTTGCTCGCTGCGGCGCCATGAAGCCCATCCGTTCACTGTCGCTTGCGCCGCTCATCGTCGCGGTCGCGCTGGCATGCGCCGCGTGCTCGTCGTCCGACGATGCTGCCTCCGATGCCCGCATCGTGCTGTCGTATGCGCGCTCGGCGTCGCAGTGGATGGACTCGTGGCTCGACGGCACCTCGCCGTCGTCGTACGCCAGACGCTCGGTCGATTCGGCCAGCGAACAGATCGGCAAGATCGCGGGCGACCTGCAACGCGCGCACGCGCCCGCCGATGCCGCCTCGCAGGTTCACGCGGTGCAGGCCGCCTTCGATACGGCGCGCACCGCGCTCGATTCCGGCGACCGCGCGCGCGTCACCGAAGCGCGCTCGACGATGCATGACGCTGCGTCCCGCCTCGACGCGTGGCTGCGCGCGCAACCCGGGGACGCGTCATGAAGAAGCTGCTGGAGATATCGCTCGGCATCGTGACGAGCGTCGGCGGCTTCCTCGAAATGGGCGAGATGTCGACTGCGGCGCAGGCCGGCGCCGCGTTTCACTATCAATTGCTATGGACCATCGTGCTCGGCACGGTCTGCATCGCGTTCCTCACTGAGATGTCGGGCCGCTTTGCGGCGGTGAGCGGACACACCATCGTCGATGGCATCCGCGACCGCTTCGGCATCAAGCTGCTCGCGCTGCCGCTGATCTCGACGGTGATCGTGAGCTTTCTCGTACTGAGCGCCGAGATAGGCGGCGTCTCGGTGGCGCTTGAATTTGCGACGGGCATTTCGTATCAATGGTGGGCGCTGCCCGTTGCGCTACTCTCGTGGCTTTTCTTATGGCGCGGCACCTTCGGCATGCTGGAGAAAGGCATCTCGCTGCTCGGCCTCGTCACGCTATGCTTCGTCGTCGCGATCATCCGGCTGCGGCCGGAGTGGACGCAGGTGGCCGCCGCTGCGGTGCCGAGCCGCCCGCACGGACACGCCGCGACGTACTGGTTCATGGCCGCGAGCATACTGGGCGCTTCGCTTTCGCCCACGCTCTTCCTGTTCTATTCGTCGGGCGCAATCGAGGATCGCTGGGACCGCGGCTATCTCTGGCCCAACCGCGCCATTGCCGCGCTGGGCATGCTGTTCGGCGGCGTGATCTCGGCAGCCGTGTTGCTCGTGGCGGCGCAGGTGCTCAACGGGCGCGGCATTCTGGATGTCGAAGACTTCCATCAACTGCCGTTGCTTCTCGTCGATGCATTCGGCATGTGGGGATTCGTGCTCTTCGTGGCGTCGCTCGGCGTTGCATCGCTCGGCGCGGCGCTGGAAGTGGCGCTGCTCGAAGCGTATCTCTTCGCGCAGGCGTTCGGCTGGAACTGGGGGCAAGACTGCCCGCCGCGCGCCAATCCCGGCTTCAGCCTCGTCTATACCTGCGCGCTGCTGCTCGGCGCGTTGCCCATTGCCGCCGGCGCGGATCCGCTCAAGCTCACGGTGTTCTCGATGGCGCTCACTGCCGTCAACTTGCCGTTGATGGTGGTGCCCTTCATCGTCCTGATGAACGACGAGCACTACATGGGCGAGCACTGCAACGGACCGATCTCCAACGTGGCGGTGATCGCCATTACCGCGCTCGCGTTCGTGCTCGGCATCGTCACGATACCGCTCGAATACTTCGGAGGCACATGATGGACGTGGTGCACGATATCCTCGACAAGCAGCTCGTCGACAAGAACGGCGTGCGCATGGGACGCGTGGATGGCCTCGTCGCCGAACTGCGGGAGGGCGAACTGCCGAGGCTCGTGTTCATCGAAACCGGCACGGTCGTGATGGCGCGGCGCTTCGGCAGGCAGGCGCATCGGCTGATGTGCGCGTTGCTCGCGCGTATCGGCGCGGGCCACAAGACCACGCCGTATCGCATCGCGTGGAAGGACGTGCGCAAGGTTGCCGTGGATATCGAGCTCGACGTGGATTCCGACGACACGCCCGTGCACGACTGGCAACGCTGGCTGCGTGAGCGGACCATCGACCGCATTCCCGGAGCGCGCTGATGCAGACCGTCAATCTGCATGAACTCGTCGGCCTGCGCGTCACCGCGATGGATGGCCGGCGCGTCGGCCGCATCTCCGCACTGCTTGCCGAGGATCGCGGCGGCGATTGCGTGGTCACTGCGGTGCGCATCGAGACGCACGGCTTCGCGAGTCGCGTGATGCGCTGGATGGCAATGGCGCTTTCGCCTGCCTCCCTGCGGAAGAGGCTCGCGCAGAAGCCGCTCGATGTCGCGTGGGAAAAGCTCGACTGGGCCGACCTGCGGCAGCCGCGCCTGCGCGAACAGGCGCGTTGATCGGCGTCACTCGATGGCCATGGCCTCGATGGCATCGGCGATGCGGCCCGCTTCAGCGTAGTGAAGCATGTGTCCGCGATTCGGCACCACGGTGATCGTGCTTTGCGCGATGTCTCCGTGCAGCCTTCCCGACTGCGAATCTGCATCGACGATCGTGTCGTCCTGGCCCGCGAAGATGCGCACCGGCACGCTCACTTCGCCGTAACGCCGCGACAAGTCATGCGCCGCCGGCACCATGTAGCCGGCGTCCTCACCGATCGCGCGCATTTGCGACGGACGCAGCAGCAGCTCGCGCGGCAGCATCTCGCGAAAGACGTCCGGCACGGGCTGCGGCGCGAACATCAGGCGCAGGTTCGGATTGATCATCAGCCGCGCGGCAATGGGCGAGACCGTGTAGCGCATGACATCGCCGACCACGGGTATCGCGGCGGGCGCGGTGAGCAGCACGTCGAAGCGTGCGCTCGGATAGAAGTAGCCGCTGATCAGCGCGAGCCCGCGAATGTCGATGCGCGGATCGAGCGCCATGGAAAGCGCGGCGAGACAGCCGAGCGACTGCCCGACGACGACCGCCCGCGTCAGTCCCATGCGCTTCAATGCCCGTTGAAAGAGCGCCGCCTGCGCCTGCGGCGTCCATGCGCGATCGCGCGGACGTTCGCTGAAGCCGAAGCCGGGACGATCGAACGCAATCACGCGATGACGTTGCGCGAGCCGGTCGAAGAGTCCGCTCGCCACGTAGTCTTGCAGCATGACGAGATTGCCGTGCAACAGCACGATGACCGGGCCTTCGCCTTCGTCGATGTAATGCAGACGCACGCCGTCCACGTCGATGAAGCGCCCGACCGGCGGATGATCGCGCTCGGCGCGGCGCGCGCGCAGCGCGGCCCACGCGGCCACGCCGAGCGAAGCAGCCGCGACGGAGCCGGCAAGCAGTTTGCCCGATGACAAGGCGCTGGATGATGTCTGAGGCATGTTTCCCCGATGGTCTAGATTGAAGCGCGATGCGCGCGAAGCGAAGGAGCGAGCAAGGGCCGTGCCCCTCGCGGCTCTCGAATGTCGGAACGGTGCTTGCTGCCGTTAGCGCAATACCCACTCAGCGAGACGTGACCATGAACCAGAAATCGCAAGACCGGCAAAGCGCCGTATCGGAAGATGGCCACATCGAGAGCCAGCCGATTCCCGGCCACAACGAAAACATTCCGACGAACCCGGCCGATGATCCGAAGCGCGGCCCGACCGAAGACCGCGCGCCGGACGCGACGCCGGACACCAAACCCGGCACGCCGCCCGGGTCGCAAAGCGAGAACGACCGCCTCAAGACGCCCGAGGACGGCAATCCGCTGTAGAACGAGCGCGGCTTGTCTGTCCTTATCTGTCGGGGACAGACGGCGTCGAAATGGCCTGAATGGTCGAGGACACTTCACCGTCGGAATAGATCGCGATATCGCCGAGCGCGAGCATGCCGACGAGGTTCTTCTCGCTGTCTACGACAGGCATGCGGCGAATCTGCAACTGCTCCATTCTGCGCATGGCGTCGTGAATCTCGTCGTCTTCGAAGCACCATTCGACGGGTTCGCTCGCCACGTCCTGCACCGCGCACGACGACTCCTTGCCCACCGACACCGCGCGCACCACGATGTCGCGGTCGGTCACGACGCCCTTCAGGCGCGTGCCGTCGCACACCGGAAGCGCGCCGACGTTGAGTTCGTCCATCAGTTCGGCTGCGCGGCGAATGCTTTCGTTGGGCGCGATGGTCTGAACGCCGCGTGTCATTACTTCGGCTACCTTGGTCATGACTTCCTCCTCGTTGCATGGCGACTCTCGACGCAGCATGCAGCGTGCCGTTCTGTTCACCCGGCGCGCGCGCGTCGGCCTGCTGATTGCTAACCGAATTGCATACGGTCAATGCGGAACCCCCAATGAAAATCGCACAGGTCGCACCGCTCTACGAGAGCGTCCCTCCTATCGCATACGGCGCCACTGAGCGCATCATTTCTTATCTGACGGAAGCACTGGTCGCCCTCGGGCATGAAGTCACGTTGTTCGCCACGGCGGATTCGAGAACGCGCGCCCGCTTGCATGCGAGCGCTCCGACGGCGCTCTGGCGCGACGAACGCGTGTGGGATACGACGAGCCATCATCTGCGCCAGCTCGAAGCTGTCATCGAACGTTCATCGCAATTCGATGTGATTCACTTTCACACCGAGCCCATTCATCTGCCGATGCAGCGCTTTCTCGCATGCGCTTCGCTCACGACCATGCACGGGCGTCTTCTTCCCGCCGATCATGGTCCGCTCTTCGAGACCTTCGCGAATGCGCCGCTCGTCTCCATCTCCGACAGCCAGCGCCGCGGCGCGCCGCACGCGAACTGGCAGGCCACCGTGCATCACGGCCTCGCCCTCGATGAGATGCGCTATTCGCGCGAAGGCGGCGACTATCTGCTCTTCGTCGGCCGCGTGATGCCTGAAAAGCGCATCGACCGCGCCATCGAGATCGCGCGTCGCGCGGGGCTGCCGCTCAAGATCGCCGCTGCCGTGCATCCGGGCGAGCGCGCGTACTTCAAGGAGACGATCTGGCCGCTCATCGCGGAGTCGGAGTCCTTCGTCGAGTATCTCGGCGAAGTCGGCGGCGAGACGCGTCGCGCGCTCTTCGCGAACGCACGTGCGCTCGTCTTCCCTATCGACTGGGAAGAACCGTTCGGCCTCGTGATGGTGGAGGCGATGGCCTCTGGCACGCCGGTTGTCGCGTTCAGGCGCGGCGCGGTGCCCGAAGTCATCGAGCATGGCGTGAACGGCTTCATCGTCGACGATGTGGACGAAGCCGTGCGCGCCGTTCGCGAGCTTGGCGCGATAGACCGCGCGCGCTGCCGGAGGACGTTCGAGCAGCGCTTCTCGTCCGAACGCATGGCGCGCGACTATCTCGCGGTCTATCACGATCTGCTGCAAAGCCGTGCGAGCGCAGACGCCTTTATCGCCGCCGCGGATACCGACGCGCTGGAAGCCTGACCTTCGACACGAACCACCATGCGCATCGCTCAAGTCTCGACGCTCTATGAAAGCGTGCCGCCACGGCGTTACGGCGGCATCGAACGGATCGTGTCCTATCTCAGCGAAGAACTCGTGGCATTGGGTCACGACGTGACGCTTTTCGCGAGCGCGGACTCGCGCACGAGCGCGAAGCTCGTCGCGGGAAGCGACTGCGCGGTGCGGCTCGTCGAGGACACCGCCGATCCGCAAGCCTTCCATTTCGCGATGCTGGAAGACGTGGTCGCCGCGTCGAAGCACTTCGACATCGTGCATTTCCACACGGATTACCAGAGCTTTCCGTTCGCGCGCCGCATGCAGTGCGCGCATGTGACGACGCTGCACTGGCGGCTCGACGTGCCCGGTCTCGAACCCATGTACCGCCGCTTCGCCGATATTCCGCTCGTCTCCATCTCGAACGCGCAGCGCGCGCCGCTGCCGTGGCTCGCGTGGGCGGGCACCGTGCATCACGGCTTGCCGGACACGCTGTATCCCTTCCACGAGCGCGCGGGCGAACACCTCGCGTTCGTCGGAAGGATCGCGCCGGCCAAAGGCCCGGACGCGGCTATCCGCATCGCGCGTCGCGCGGGCATGCCGCTCAAGATCGCCGCGAAAGTGGATGAAGCCGATCGCCCGTACTTCGAAAGCGCGGTCGCGCCGCTCGTCGAAGCGCCGTTGATCGAATACGTCGGCGAGCAGGACGATGCGGGCAAGAGCCGCATCATCGGGCAAGCGCGCGCGCTGCTCTTCCCGATCGACTGGCCGGAGCCGTTCGGCCTCGTGATGATCGAGGCGCTTGCGTGCGGCACGCCTGTGATCGCGTTCGGGCGCGGCTCGGTGCCGGAGATTATCGAGGATGGCGTGAACGGCTTCGTCGTGCGCAACGAGGACGAAGCGGTGCAAGCGCTCGCGCGTCTGCCGGAGATCGATCGCCGCCGCTGCCGCGAAACCTTCGAGCGGCGCTTCACGGCAGAGCGCATGGCGCGCGATTACGTCGATGTTTATCAGCGTCTTGTCGATGCCCGCGCGGCTCGTTGCGCGCCGCCGTCGCTCATCGAACAGGACGCTTAACGAGAGGACACGCGCATGCGATTCATGGTGCTTGCCAGCGATTACGACAACACGCTCGCCGAGAACGGCCGCGTCTCCGAGACTACGTGGGACGCCATCGACCGCCTGCGCGCGTCGGGGCGTCACATGATCCTCGTCACGGGCCGCGAGCTCGACGATCTGCTCACGCTGTGCGACCGCGTCGACCGCTTCACGCTGATCGTCGCGGAAAACGGCGGCGTGATCTATTCGCCCGTCACGCGAGAGCGCAAGCTGCTCGCGCCGCCGCCGCCGCCCGCGTTCGTCGAGGCGATGAAGAAGGCCGGCGTGCGCCATCTCGGCGTGAGTCAGACGCTCGTCGCGACCGTGCGGCCTTACGACGAACAGGCGCACGCCGCCATCCGCGATCTCGGGCTGGATCTGCACGTCGTCTATAACGGCGACGCGGTCATGGTTCTCGCGCCGGGCGTCAGCAAGGCGAGCGGTCTGCTCGCGGCGCTCGATGAGCTTTCGCTGTCGCCGCGCAATGCGGTGGGCGTCGGCGACGCGCAGAACGATCACCCGCTGCTCGATGCGTGCGAGATGTCGGCGGCGGTGAGCAACGCGATTCCTGCGCTCAAGTCACATGCGGATATCGTGCTGAAGAGCGAATGCGGCGCGGGCGTGACCGAACTGATCGACGCGATTCTCGCCGACGATCTTGCCGCCGCGAGCGAGCGCGTCACGCGGCGCAACGTGCTGCTCGGCCAGCGCGCGGACGGCGATGCGAAGCGGGAAGAAGGCGAACCGGAAACGCTCGCGCCGCAACGGACGGTCGCGCTGATCGCCGGGCAATCGGGCGGAGGCAAGTCCACGCTCATCACCGGCCTCATGGAGCGGCTCGTGGCGGCCGGCTACCAGTTCTGCGCGCTCGATCCCGAAGGCGACTTCGACACCTTCGAGAACGCGCTGCCCATCGGCGATGCCGAGACCGCGCCGAAAGCCGACGACATCACGCGGCTTTTGCATCAGCCGAGCCAGTCCGTGCTCGTGAATCTCATGCGCGTCACGTTCGCGGACCGGCCCGCGTACTGCGCGAGCGTGCTTGCGCACATGCAGAAGTCGCGCGCGCTCACCGGCCGGCCGCACTGGATGCTCTTCGACGAAGCGCATCACTTCTTCCCCGCGAGCATTAACCCGGCCGACGAAGTGCTGCCGGACCAACTTGCGCCCGCGCTCTTCGTCACCGTGCATCCGGAGCAGCTTTCGCCGCGTCTCCTGGATCGCGTGACCGTGTTCATCGGCGCGGGTCCGGGCGCGCAGACTTCGCTCGAAGAGTTCGCGCGCGCGGCGGGCCACGATGCGCCCGGCGCGCTGCCCGACGACATCAAGCCCGGCCAGGCGCTCGTGTGGCGTCGCGAGGCGGACGGCGGCGGCTGGACCGAGCCGGTCGTCGTGCATGTCGAGCCCGCGAAAACGCAGCGTCGCCGTCATGTGCGCAAGTATGCGGAAGGCATGCTGATTCCGGAGCGCAGCTTCTATTTTCGCGGCCCCGACAACAAGCTGAACCTGCGCGCGCACAATCTCGTGCTGTTCCTCGAACTCGCCGAAGGCGTCGATGAGGAGACCTGGATGTTCCATCTACGCCAGGGCGACTATTCGACGTGGTTCCGCGACGTGATCGGCGACACGTCGCTTGCCGACGAGGCGCAAGCCGTCGAAGCCAACGAAGGCCTTTCGGCGAAGGAAAGCATCGAAGCGATCCGAAAGGCCGTCGAAGAGCGTTATACGCAGCCGGAGAATCCGGTGCTGCCGAACATTCTCGCGCCGGGATCGAAGGACGGCGATGGCGCATAAATTGCTGCACTGCGTCGCGTATCGCTTGGCGCCTGGCATCGGGCAAAGGTTCGATGCCGGGCGCCGTTCGCGTCGCCTGTCCCTGAAGGTGCTCTAAGCAGAGGTGTTGAATGAATACGAACTCGCCGCCAGCGCGGTCCGCCGACGCGTCGTCGCCATCGCCATTGAACACGCGATCGCCGTCGCCCGTCGTCAAATGGCTCACCATCTTGTTTCTCGCGTTGTCGGGTCTCTATCTCGCCGGCGTCGGCATATGGCTCGTCGCCATCGGAGGCTCGCCGTATTACGTCGTCGCGGGCATTCTCATGCTCGCGGTCGCGTGGCTCATCTGGCGGCGCAATACGCTTGCGCTGATCGTCTACGCGGTGCTGCTCTTCGGCACGCTGATATGGGCGGTCGCCGAAGCGGGCTTCGACTTCTGGGCGCTCGCGCCGCGTCTGGACGTGCTCGTCATCGTCGGCATCTGGCTGCTGCTGCCTTTCACGTATCGCCTGTACATGAACCCGGTGCGCCGCGGCGGCCTCGCGCTCGGCGCGGCGCTCGTTCTGACCGGCATCGCGCTCGTGTATGCCGTGTTCAACGATCCGCAAGAAGTCAGCGGCACGGTGAGCGCGCAGGCGTCGGGTGCGTCGGGTGCGTCGGGTGCGGCGGCCGCGACCGGCGGCCGTTCGGGCGACTGGCTCGCGTACGGCAATTCGCAGCACGGCACGCGCTATTCACCGCTTTCGCAGATCAACGACAAGAACGTCGGCAACCTGCAAGAAGCGTGGTCGTTCCGCACGGGCGACATGAAAGGCCCGCACGATCCGCTAGAAATCACCGATGAGGTGACGCCGCTCGCCGTCGACGGCACGCTCTTCTTCTGCACGCCGCACCAGAACGCCATCGCGCTCGACGGCGCGACCGGCAAGGAGAAATGGCGCTTCAATCCGGACCTGAAGCCGGACCCGAGCTTTCAGCACGTCACTTGCCGGGGCGTCTCCTACTTTGAGACGCCCGCTGCCGCACAGGCCCGTCAGACGAACAGCCTGTCGTCGCTGCCGGCGTGCGCGCGCCGCGTGATCCTTCCGGTGAACGACGGCCGTCTCTTCGAACTCGATGCCGCGACCGGCCAGCCCTGCGCAGGCTTCGCCGCCAACGGCATGCTCGACTTGCAGCATTTGCAGCCGGTGAAGACGCCGGGCATGTACGAGCCGACGTCGCCGCCGATCGTCACGTCGAAGGTCATCGTCATGGCCGGTTCGGTCACGGACAACTACGGCACGCGCGAGCCCTCAGGCGTGATTCGCGGCTTCGACGTGGACACGGGCAAGCTGCTCTGGGCGTTCGATCCGGGCGCGCGCGACCCGAACGCGATTCCGAGCGATCAGCATAGCTACACGATGAACTCGCCGAACTCGTGGGCGCCCGCCGCCTACGATGCGCAGCTCGACATCGTGTATCTGCCGATGGGCGTCTCGACGCCGGACATCTGGGGCGGCAATCGCACGCCCGAACAGGAACGCTACGCGAGCGGCCTGCTTGCGCTGCATGCATCGACCGGCAAGCTCGCGTGGTTCTATCAGACGGTGCACCATGACCTGTGGGACATGGACTTGCCCGCGCAGCCGAGCATCGCGGATATCAAGGATTCGAACGGCAACATCGTTCCCGCGATCTATGCGCCGGCGAAGACGGGCAACATCTTCGTGCTCGACCGCCGCACGGGCAAGCCGATCGTTCCGGCGCCCGAGCAGCCGGTGCCGCAGGGCGCGGCACAGGGCGATCGCCTGTCGCCGACGCAGCCGTTCTCGCAGCTCACCTACCGGCCGCAGAAGAACCTGACGGGCGCGGACATGTGGGGCGCGACGATGTACGACCAGCTCGTGTGCCGCGTGATCTTTCATCGGCTGCGCTATGAGGGGCCGTACACGCCGCCGTCGGAGCAAGGCACGCTTGTATTCCCGGGCAATCTGGGCATGTTCGAGTGGGGCGGGCTTGCCGTCGATACGGACCGACGCATTGCGATTGCGAACCCGATCGCGCTGCCGTTCGTCTCGAAGCTGATTCCGCGCGGGCCGAACAACCCGATGGAGCCGCCGCAGGCCGGACAGTCGGGCACCGGCGCCGAAACGGGCATTCAGCCGCAGTACGGCGTGCCGTTCGGCGTGACGCTGAATCCGTTCCTGTCGCCGCTGCGCCTGCCTTGCAAGCAGCCGGCCTGGGGCTATGTGTCGGCGCTCGATCTGCAGACGAACAAGGTGATCTGGAAGAAGCGCATCGGCACGACACGCGATGCATCGCCCATTCCGCTTCCGTTCAAGATGGGCATGCCGATGCTCGGCGGCCCGATGACGACGGCGGGTCACGTGTTCTTTATCGGCGCGACGTCGGACGATTATCTGCGCGCATTCAGCACCGATACCGGCGAGGAGTTGTGGCACACGCGTCTGCCGGCAGGCGGACAGGCGACGCCGATGACGTATGAGGCGAACGGCAAGCAGTACGTGCTGATCGCGGCCGGCGGGCACGGGTCGTTTCTGACCAAGCTCGGAGATTATGTGATTGCTTATGCGTTGCCGGAGAAAAGGTGAGGGGTTGTGCGTTGTTTAGAGCGATGAGCGGCGCGGGCGGCGCGTGGGGCGGCGGGCTTTTAGTCGTGGAATGTGCTAGTGGCGCGTGCCCGTAGGAACGACATTGGCAGGTAGGACACAGGCTCTTGCTTCGCTGGTAGGTCGCCCCCTCAACACCATGAGGTGTTGCGCGCGTCAAGCGCCGCGGCGTCCACCGCCTCAGCGCTTTGCTTCGACGACGCAGCCGCTCGTTCCCCCCTGCGCGTTCGCTCGCCGCACCGCGTTTTCCCGCAACTGAAGCATGTATTGCTCGGGTTCGAATCGCATGCCGGTAATCGGCACACCGGCCGGCGATTGACCCAGCCAGCTCGACCAGCCCAGCTGTTGCGCACCGCCCAGCACCGCGGGCGGCGCGCTCTCGGGTTCGATCTGCAACTCGAGTTCCCAGTCGTATTCTTCGCTGACGAACGCCCTCACCCCTTCGACCAGGCGCAGTAGTTCCGAGCCGCGTGGCGTGAAACGTTGATAGTCCTCAATGTGCAGTGGGCCGATCACGATGCGAAAGCGGTACTGGCAATCCGGCGTCTGTTCGCCGAGCATGGCGCCGGCGCTCAGGTACGAGGACATGCGCTGTTCGCCCATGATGCTCCGGTTCTGCGCGGGGATGACC
Source organism: Caballeronia sp. GAFFF1 (assembly GCF_023630705.1). Taxonomy (GTDB): domain Bacteria; phylum Pseudomonadota; class Gammaproteobacteria; order Burkholderiales; family Burkholderiaceae; genus Caballeronia. The sequence goes on along the minus strand of NZ_JALQEM010000038.1, from coordinate 124,676 downwards.
ATCCAGTGGAGCTGGTACTCCTCGATCTTGAGCGGCACGCGGAAATAAGCGGCCAGTGAAGCGCGCAGGCCGTCCACGTTGCGGGCTCCACACACAAGATGCGAAGCGGCTGACAGGCGCGCGTGCTCGGGCAGGAACGGGATTCGGTCCCGCCTGAGCGCGTGCCCGGAGACGCTTGCCATGTACAGCGAGAATCGCTCATCGTGCGAACGATCGAGGCTGGCCGTCGATTGGGCCGACGCCCACGCCCGATACAGCAGCGAGAGCGAGCGGTGATGAAAGATGTTCAGGAAGTGGCTGAGCGTCGGATCCCTGCGACTTTCCTCACGCTCACGGGCGATCTCGGTAACGTGTATCGGCAACGATCCGTTCGGGCCGAGCATGCCAAGTCCGAAAAGCCGGATGTGCAGTTTGCCGCTTTTGAGTTCCGCGCTTGCCACCTCGCATGGAGCGAAGATCAGGCTCGGACGTTGACCAAGGCGGAACGGCTCAGTCGCGGGCAAGTGTGCAGAGCCGATGGCTTCCACGGACGAACGTGCGCCGACGCTGCGCAGCAGCGGAAGGAAACCGTAACGCCACGGCTCCGTTTGCAGACGTTCGACGTACGCGAGCGACAGCTTCGTATCGGCCAGCCGCGCCTCGAAGAAGGCTCGCTCCATTAACTCTCTCACTTGTTGAAGGCAGGTATTGCCAAGTTGTAACAGCGCGCAGACGATCTTCAGTCAGCTACGTACCGACAGGCGACGAACGGGTTGAACATCTCGACTCAGACCGTCAGTCGCCCACGTCAGCAGAAGCGCTCCCGATTAGCGTACAGCCGCATTCGGTATGGTGTCCATGCAAGGCAACACGCTGACCGCCGATCATGAAAGTCGGATGCGCTTCGATGATCTTGTTGATTCCATGCGGACGGCCGTCCGGATACTTCTGCGGACAATCGACGAGGTCGTGCAGACGGGCGACGCTGCGTCCCCCGATCCTGTGGGTCGACGAACCCGTGATTACTATTCCGGCGTGGTCGGTGGTATCGCCGACAAGGATAATTCGAAGACTCATAAGTCACCGACGGCGATAACGTGGGAGGCGGTATTTGAACGCGATGCCGAGACAGCTCATTTACTGATCTGATCGAGCACGACGCTGATGGGATCAGTCGGAAACTTGGCCGGATTCTGCGCAGCCGTGCGCTGATAGGGATCAGACGGATCGATCCTGCACTGAGATTCGATCTCAGCGGGCCATTGCGGGATCTTGCTGGTCCTCATCGCGAATAGCCGGCCGATCGAAATGAGCCAAACCACCGGTGCGGAGATGTATTTGACGAGGCGCGGCAACCCGTTGAGGTATAAATTCAGTGCGAAGAGCCCCTCACGATACGTTTCGCGGCGAGTAGCGATGTCATGACACCAGAACACGTCGCCATAGACCGCCTTCGGACCTTCTTCCATGTAGCGGCGTACGAACTCCCAGCAGTTTTTCAATTGGCGGGGATCTTCACTATCGCAAGGCAGGGCGAACGTCCATTCCACGGTTTGTCGGTCCGCCTTGAGCGCGTGGCCACGGATGTCCCATATCTGCGGCCCCGACCCCGGTGTGAAGGATCTCTTGCACCGACTGATGGTGAAGAAGAGATCGTCCCACTTGGCTGAACGAATTACACCGTCCAGACAGAACACGAAAACCATGCGCTTGCGATGGTTGAACCGGATGGGGAAATGCGTCCAGCGATATGACTCCTTCAGGAGCATCCAGATCAAATAAGCCCACAGCGGACAGCAAACGGCGTAGCAGATACCCGTGCCTATCAAGTCTGTTGAAGTCGGCACTAAGTGCCATGCCGGAACGGATATCAGCAGAGACGCGCCACCGATCAGCCGTGCATTAACTTCTAGCTTCGCCAATCCTGCCGCAGTCCCCAGCGCCTCCCCGGTAGCCCTAATCGACTCAATCTGCACATAAGCCGCGACAATATTGCCCACGATTGGCACGGCCTTCGCTATTGCCGTCCCCGCCTTCGCGGCCCCCACCACTGCGGGAATGTCCGCCATCAGTTGCTGCCGCGCAGCGATATTTAACGCCTCGACTTCCTCAACCGTGTGTAGCGAACTCGCGACCCATTCAGCCTGCTTCGCCTTGCTCAGTCCTTTCGGCATGCTATGGAGCGTGTCCTGATCGATCATGACCAGCATTGAGACCGACACGGACTTATTCATCGGCTGGCCTTGAATGGCCAGCCGGCGCAAAGCAAGGGTGACTTGCTGTTGCAGCGCGTTCTCGCTCACTTTCTTGACCCCGGGCGCCTTGAGCAACTGGCGCATTACCGACGCCCGCATGGCCTTGAACGTGCCGGTCAATTGGACGGGAACGACCGGCCGTTGAGTGACCGTTCCCAAGGCGACCAGGCCATGAGGCACACGAGCATCACCAACCGCTGTCCGCAGCAGCTTGGTAATGGCTCCGCCAAAGGCGAGCACGAGTTGCGGCAAGACTTCGCTGTTATGCTTCAGCGCATTGTCTGCGAGACCATTGAAGAAGCCGCACAGGTTGTCCCAACCCACCGTCGTCCAAGTCACGTCAGGGCTGAGTTGCTTGGTAATCAGCTCGCGCTGCGCCTTGAGGTTCAACACCAGGCCGCGCAGCAATAAATTGTTGGGTTCGCTGTAGCTCCCTTTCGCCCACTTATAGTGCAAATTCAGGCAAGGTTGGTAGATCTGCGTGTCTTGCACGCAGGCTACGAGTTGGCGAGCATAGACGAGCCCATGTTCAGCCGACGTCTCGTCATGCGTCGCATTGAAATGATTAGCCAGGTGTTCGCTTTGCATCCAGGCGGAATGCGCTGCTGCTAGAGGGTTCAGCGTGCGCTTGGAATAGTCGTCAAAGTCGATGAGGAATTGCTTGTGCCATGCGGCACGGGCCTTCTCATCGTAGTCACCGAGGTATCTGGTCCATGAATTCTTTGCCGCGTCGAGAATTTCGGATTTGGTCGGCTCGCGCAGCTTCGGCGCAGACTGGACATATATCGTCCGGCCAACACCGTCTGTCTGCCAGTGACTCTCTAGATTCAGTTGGTCGCTGATTCCGATGACGTCGTCCTGCGCCGCACTCGCCTTGAGTTCTTGCGCGTTCAGAATCGCGGTGGAAGCATTGAGCCTTCGTTCCCGCTCACCTTGCGACATGAAATGATGACGCAGTTCGGCCATCTGCCCGAGCCTGTCCCACTTGAACTGCACGCGCACGCGCGCGTAACCGTCCAGCCACAGCGGTTGTTTCTCGGGTCCAACGACGACCGCCGTCTCCGGATGGGCACGTGGCTTTTGCGTCGGCACCAGCTTGAAGAAGATGGTGGCCGGCTGCAGCACCATCTCGGTCACGCAGTGGTACTGCGCATCGCTGCCGGGCGTGGCCGTGAGCTCATCGGGATTGCGGATGTCGATCGATGTCGACACCACCAGATAGTCGGCATTCAGCTTTTGCTCGGGATGCCCCTCGATCTTGAGCCTTCTGCCCGTCATGATGCCGCGCGCGTTCGCCGTCGCATGAAGGCGGAAGCCTTCGCTGCGCAGCGCCTCCACGCGCACGCGCGCCAGATAATCGGCCTCATTGCGATGATCGTTCGGCTGGCCGTCCAGTCCCATCGCGCCGGCGAGCGGCTGCGTGTAATCGCCCCAGTGGTACTGCGCGATGTTGTCGAACGACGACTCGCTGTAACGTTGCTGGTTGCGATCGAAGGAGCCGTTCGACAACGTATAGTCGTAGTCGTTGACCGTCACGTCGCCCGGCGTGATCTGGCGCAGCACCTTGAGGCTATGGATATGCTCTTCGTCAATCCGTTTGTCTTCGGGCGCGTGATACAGGACCGTGTCGTACGCGTTGCCGTGCTTCTTGTGCGAGCCGGGCGAATCGCACAGCACGAGCGTCATGCCGTCGAAGTGGTAGTAAATGCCCCACTCGGTCCAGAGTTGCTGTAGAAATTCGTAGTCGCTCTGCCAGAACTGTCGGATGAAGTCCCGCTTTGGAAAGACGTTGTTGTTCAGCGCGACGGCCGCGAGGCGCGTCTTCCACGGGAACTTGTAGTTTCCGCTCTTTAGAACACTCTCGGTTACGTCCAAGACGCTCATATCCTGAAACACCCGGCTATCTCGATTTTGCGTCGCAAGCCACAGCCACGGCCTTACCGTGAACCGGTAGTAGACCCGCCGGTCATCGCTGCCGGTCTGCTGCACTTCGGTGATGATGCCGTTGATTGTGCGCACGCCTGCCCCGACGTTGCCCGCGCCGAGATCGCCGGGTAGCCCGGGAATGAACGTTCCCTTGCCCTCGAATTCAATCTGGATGCCGATCGTTTTACCAATCAAATCATCCGGCTTGAGGAGCTTGCGCGCATCCCATATGCGGAACGTCGGACTGTCGACGGACGCGAAGTCCACCTCATATTGAAACAGCTCGCCGAGCGCCTCGACGCCCCGCACCCGCTGAGGGATGAGGATCTCCGCGCCGCCCCAGGTGGGCAGCGCGTCACACTCGATTCTCAGCGTGCGGCTTTGCAGCGGATTGAACATCGGATACTTCTCCCTGGTTCTTTTGATTGAGTCACGGCGCGTGCCGTGCGGGATTTGATTTGCGCGCTTGCCCGCGGATTCACGCGGTGCTGCGGGTGCCTGGCCGAGGCGCCCACTCGGCGAGGCGTCCGCGCTGCTTTGAAAGCAGCAGCGTCTTGGTGTAAGAGTGTCTCGAAGCGTGCCGCGCCAGGTAATGTTCAAGGACAAGTCCCAACGCGTACGGACTTGTGCCATCGAAGCCGTCTTCATCGAAGGTCACGGCGCATTCGAGGGCGCGCACCATCGGAGGCGTCGCATGAGGCACGACGCAATTGACCGGCGCGAGCGTCGCCGACGACAGGCTGTCCACTTGCCGCCGCAACGCAGGCATATCGGCCGACAGATAGAGGCGCAACAAGCTCCGCAAGCCCTCGCCGGGACTCGGCTCGTCGTAGCGGTCATCAAAGACGGCATGTTCGATCGCGAGTTGCGCGAGCAATTGCCACGCTTTGCTACCGATGCCCAATGGCGGCCGCGAGCGGCTCGGCGCGCGCACCAGACCGACGCTCGCGAGCGGCGCCGAACCGGGCAGCTTCAGATCGCTCAAGCCGTTGCAGTCGAGAAGACCTGGCAGGTCGCGGTTGGTGAGCCACACATCAAACGACAGATAATTGATCCGCTCTTCGTCTTCGGCCGGTGCGTACGGCAGTCCATCTCGCCCCACGAGCGACAAGAACGATTCGGTGCTGACGTACGGCGCGCGCGTGCCGTAAGAGCGCCCCTTGGCTTTGGACAAGCGCTGCTCACGGCGCACCGTGAAGTAGCGTCCGAGACCTTCCTCGTCGTGCAGCAAGGCGGCATGCAGCGGATAGAACGGCAGTTCCTCGGACCCTTCCTCCTGGCTGACCTGTCCGATGGCCAGCTCGACGGAATGCACTTCGTGATCGAACGTCGGCTTGTCGAACGGCGTGAGATGGAGCACGCGGCCGATATCTTCGGTGCGCACGGCCGCTGTGCGCGTCTTGAAGAAATTGACGACAGGCGTGCAGAACAGAGCGAACATGGACGCATTCACGCGTTCGGCCAGCGCGTTGGTGGCGCGGTCCAGCAGCACGACGATCTCCGCCTCACTGCCCTTGATGCGCGCAAGCCCCGCCTGCAATCCTGTCAGCGTGAAAAAATAGAACCGGCTAGGACAGGAGAAGTACTCGTGTACGAGGTTGTGGCCGAGCAGGCTCGGCGTGGCGAGCGGTAGCACCGTCTCGCCGGCGCTGAGCCCGTCCTGCACGACGGGGCTGGAGGAGACCACATGTGGCGCATAGCCGGCTTCGCTAAACCGCCCTGGCTCGCCGACAACTGAAGCGACCGCCCCCGTGTGGATCAACTCGTGCAGGTGGGACGCGACGCGTTCATCGCCTGCAAGATGAATCTGCAATCGGTCCAGTCCCTGCAAGGACGAAAAAGGCACGCCCTCGAGCGTGCGCAGGCGCAGGCGCAATGCGCCACGCACCCGCCGATGCGGCGGCACATAACGGTCCTGCCCCTGGATGTCGGGTGGAACGTGCGTGAGCCTCCCCTCGACCAAGTCGATGGGATAAAGGGAGACGTCTTGTGTCGTGCGGAAGATGCAAGCGGTTTTCTCGCCAGCGGGCAAGCGCAGCGAAGTAAGCTCCACGCCGCGCGGGATCGTGTGCCCCGACATGAAGCCTGCCGCCTTGCCGCCGGGGTACAGTCGCGCGACGGAAATGGAAGGCGTGGGCGACAAGTAATTCGGATAGACGGACGACAGCAGCGCCTGCGTGAGCAGCGGAAACTCGTCGTCGAAGCGCATCTGCATGCGCGCGTTCACGAACGCGGAGGTTTCGAGCAGGCGATTAACGTAACGGTCGGCAATACTTCCCGCGACCATGCCGAGTCGCGCGGCGATTTTGGGATGCTCGCTGGCGAATTCTTCCCCCAACGCTTCCATGAAGCGCAGTTCGCGGAGGTACGTCTCGAGAAGGCGCGGATCCATGCCACTCACCTTCCGAGAGGCGAGCGCGATGGTATGCGATTCGGCTTCGTGCTGTTATGCACGCCTGAAAGAAGCGCGAGTTTCCGACGGATAACTGGCATTGCGAGCTCGCCATAAATAACGGCCGCCAAATTACCAGTCCGACCCTACTACTGATATGCGAATTCTCTTAAATAAATCGGCGTTCCCAAATCGCTCGCTGACGCACGATCTTTTATCGACTGTTGCAGCACGCGCAACCAGAAGAAGCTGTCTCGCAACTTCATGTCATTGCCGATGCGTTAGCTAGGGCGAGGCGTTCCCACGCACCTGCGCCGCTGTGGAATCTGACCGCGTTCCTGTCGCTGCGCGCAGTTCTCGCCAGTTGGTCAGGCGGCGACTGGGCGCAATGAGAACTGACTCTTGATTCAACACTCAAACGCCGTCGCCGTTGCTTGAGCTACCGTTTCGGGTCACCTTCCTGTGTCGTCACCGGCACGCCCGGCGACTGGCTGCATGTCTACGATGTGCCGGCGCGGTTCGAAGCGTGGAAGGCGATAGCGGCCCCGCTAGTGCTAGGCCCGCCATTGTGAACAGGTCGGCGCGGCCGACTAAACGGCGATGCGGCCGGCTACATGGAGCGAACACCAAGCGACCGCCGGACAGATAAAAGGTCGTTGCACAGATTCGCGCTAGCCAAGGCCGGTCCGAGACGACCTTGGCCGCTGCCTCCAGCCTACGCCTTCACCGACCGATGATGCCGCCCCTGCGTCCGGCTCGACCCTTTGGTGAACACGAAGAGACTCGCGCCCGCGCCCGCAGCCGCGATCGCGAGCCGGATCGGATTAGCCTTCACCGTATCGACGCCCTTTGCCACGGCATTCGCCCACGGCGACGAGCGCGTCGCGCCCGACGTCGACGGCGGAACAGGCGGCAGCGGCGCGGGTGCGACCGGCTGCGCGTGCGCCGTGCTCGCGAGCACCGGCGCGTGCGGCGCGCCGTGAATGGCATCCTGAGACCCATGGTTCGATGCGCCGGTCCCCGGCGCGGGCATCGCGGGCGCGCCCGGCTGATCGGCTGCGCTCGAGTCCTTCGTCGGCTTGCCCTCACGCGCTTCCGCCCGCGCGGCCGCTGCTTCCGCGCCGAGCAGCAACACGGCGGCGGCGAAGTACAGCCACATCATGAGCACGGCGAGCGATCCGGCCGCGCCGAATGCGTTCGCCGTGCCCGCGTGCGTCAGATACAGCGCGAAGAGCTTCTTGCCTACCGAAAACAGCACGGCGGCAATGGCGCCGCCCACGAAGGCATCGCGCCAGGCGACGTGGCCGTCGGGCAGATATTTCATCAACGCGGCGAAGGCACAGGACAGAATCACAAGGCCGAGGAGGAACTGCGCGATATCGCCGACGATGACGAGCGGCGATTCCCCGAACACCCATTTGCCGGCCGCCTGCACCGCTGTATCCAGTACGAGCGAGATGATCAACAGGAACGCGACGCCCATCACGAGGCCGAAGGAAATGAGCCGCACCTTGACGAGCGTGGCGACGCCCGACTTCTCTTTTTCCTCAGCGGGCCATACGACGGAAAGCGCCGTATTGAGCGACGAAAACGTAGCGGACGCGCCCACGGCCAGCAGCACGAACGAGATGACCGCGGCGATGCCGCCTCCGCCGCTGCGGTGCGCGTGCTCGACGATGGTCTGGACGCTCGCGGCGGCGTCCTTGCCGAGCATGCCGCTCACCTGATGGAAGATCTGCCCGCGCGCGGCCTCCTCGCCAAAGACGAGTCCGGCTACGGCAATCACCATGACGAGCGTCGGGGCGAGCGAGAAGGCCGAATAGAACGCGATGCTCGCGGCCATCGGCGCGGAGCGGTCGGCGCTAAAGCGTTTGAAAGTGCGGACGGGCCATGCGATCGCCCGGCTCATGAGGGATGTGGAATCCCGCGCGGATGTCTTGTCCATCGCTATTCTCCTGGGAAGTGCTGCTTGCCTTTAGCATCGCGGATGCCAGCCAGCAGAACGAGGGTGCGAAATCGCGGGAGTGCTGATAACGGGCGCAGGCGCCCGGGCGCCTGCGTGCCGGGCTGCGGTGCGCATCGCGCGAGCTTTAGCCGTCCGCGCCGGGCTTCGAGATGTCGGGCGTGCCGCGCACCGGGTTCTGGTCCGGCTGAAGATCGGTGTTGTCGGGCAACGTCTCCGGCGTGCGCGCGGGCGGCGTGCCGCTCGCGATTTCGGCTTGCTCGGGGGTAGGTCTTTGCGGTTGGGTCGGATCGGACATGGTGGCTCCTGGGGGGCGTCGGTATTGACGCGGTAGCAAGGGCCATGCTCGTGTTCATGCGGGCCCGGTGCCGCGCACGGGCGCCGCGAAGGCAGGTGCTCGCGCAACAACGGCCAACAGCATGCTTGCGAACGGGTCCGAAAGCATCGCTGCTACGAGGAACGTGAAACGGCTACCAGGGATGCTGCGGGTTGTCGCTCTTTGGATACCCGCACTCCGACCCGAGTCGTGCGCGCCGAAGACCGCGTCCCGCGAACCAGCAATTCGCGGGAAAAGGCAAGCGTCATCGCCCAGGATCACGTATGAGTTGACGTGAACCGCTACCTTCGTACTTTCAGGCCGATGTCCCCGCACGCCTTGCGGGACAGCGCAGTGCCGCGCGACACCGCAGGACGGCGCCGGGGCCCCCCGAGCTTGTGAATCCGCGAGTACATCATTGCAGGCCGTTCTCGCTTTCCCACTGCTCCAGCATGTCCGGGCTGATTGCCTTCACGACTTCGGCATATCGCTTCCCGACGAACAACTCCGCGCGACGCAGCAAAACCGGGATGGGACTGCTGGGCTCGTGCCGCTCGAACCAGTGCCGCGCTTCGCGGATGAGTTCGAGCGCAGCGTGGCGATCGAGCGCTGCAGTGCGCGTGGGCCTGACCGGCTCGGCGACGGTAGTCGCAGCGGCGACGCTCTCGTCGGCCGCAGTCTCCGTGGCGGCAACCGCGTCGGCGGCTTCTGCCGGTTCGGGCGCCGGTTCTTCCACGGCGGTCGTAGCGACTCGCGCGCCCGTCGCGACGACGCGATCGAGCAGGCGTGTGAGTGGCGACAAATCTGGCAGATACGCGTCCAGATGCTCGCGGCACCACGCTTCGATGCGCTTGAGGCTCTCGGCAGCCGCGTCGAAGCCGGCGAGCATGTCGGGCTGTTGTATCCGAAGGTCTTCGATCTGTCGCGTGACGGACTCCGGCGCAAGCGCATCGCTCGGGCGCGGATGCGCGAACGCCCGTTCTACATCCCGCATTTGCAGCCGCGCGGCGCTCGAACGCGTCAGCGCGATCTCGCGCACGTCGGAGAGCAAGCCGTCCGTATCGGTGAGGGCTTGCAGCGCGTTCATGCGGATTTCGAGGGCGGCGTCTTCATCGTCGTCCGCGCCCTGGCGTGGATGGATGGATTCGGGGAACGCATCGAGCCATTCGGCCAGCAAGCCCAGTCCTTCTGCAAGTCCCGGCGCGCCGGCCAGTCGCGTGCGGCAACGCATGAACAGAACGGCGAGCCGCATATCCTTGCTGCGCATCATGAGACGCCGGCAATCGCGGTCGACGTCGCTCCAGTTGATGGGTTCGGGCACGCCGACGAAATCGCCATATTGCGCTTCCGGCCGGACCGCGACCTGGGACGACAGGACGACGAACTCGGGGTCGTACTCGAGATCGGCGCCGCAGGGCGCGGCGGGGTCGATCGGGCTCATCCAGTCGTGCGACGTCGCCGGCCCGGCATGACCGCCGGGTGCCTTGTTGGCGGCATGCTTGCTCTTGCTGCTCATCTGCTGGTTTCCTGCGTTGTTCTGGTTGGCTCGCATATCACGATGCGAGCTTTGTCATGTAGCGTTCAGGCTCGAAGCGCATGCCGGTGATCGGCCGGTCGTCCGGGGATTGTCCGAGCCAGCCTGACCATCCCAACTGCTGCGGGCCGCCCATCACGGCGGGCGGCGCGCTCTTCGCACGAATGCGCAGTTCAAGTTCCCAGTCGAATTCGTGGCCGAGGAACGTGCGCACCCAGTCGACGAGCTTCGGCAGGTCCGCGCCGCGAGGCGTAAAGCGCAAATACGCGTCGATGCCGAGCGGCCCGATAACGATTCGAAAGCGGTACTGCCGGTCCGGCACGCGCTCCCCGAGAATCGCGCCTTCGGCCATGATGGACGGTGCGCCCGGCGCGCCGAGACGGCTGCGCTCGCTCGCCGCCATTTCGATCCAGTGGAAGACGTATTCGTCTATCGCAACCGGCACGCCGAAGTAGCGTTCGAGCGTCGTGCGCAGGCCGTCGGGGTTGCGCGATTCGCGCACCCTGTGCGCCGATGCGGATAGTTGCGCATGCGCTGGCAGCGCGCGGGTGGCGATCTCGCGCGGCTCTTGCCCGCTCAGGCATCCGATGTAGGACGAAAAGCGTTCGCTCCCCGTGCCTGTCCTGTCGAGCCCCGCCGTCGACTGCGCGGACGCCCATGTCTGGTACAGCAGCGTGAAATAGCGATGATGGAAGACATCGAGGAAATCGACGAGCGTGCGGTCGCGCCGGCTTTCTTCGCGCTCACGCGCGATTTCAGTTACGTGGATGGGCAGGGGTCCGTTCGGTCCCAACATGCCGAGGCCGAACAGGCGCACGAAGAGGCGTCCGTCGCGTTCACTGACGCTCGCGAGTTCTCGCGGGGCGAACGTCAGGCTGGGCTTCTGCCCGAGGCGAAACGGCTCTTCCTGCGGCCGCCGCGCTGCGCCGACGGGCCCGCTATTCGAAGCGGCGCCGATGCGGCGCATCAACGAAAGGAAGCCGTATCGCCACGGCTCCGCCTGCAGCCGCTCCAGCGTTCGATGAGAGAACGCCGTGTCACGCAACGTTGAGGTAGAGGTGGCTCGCTCCATCAGACGCCTCCACGCGAACCCATGCGAACCGGCCAGCGCATCAAACGGCCGCGTTGCATGGAATGAAGTTCCGTCTGCGTGAACGTATTGATGGACACATGCCGCATCAGATAGTGCTCAAGAATCACGCCGAAGAGATAGGGGCTGACGCCGGAGAAACCGGCTTCGTCGACGGTCAGCTGGCATTCGATGCCACGCCCGAACACGAGCGGCCCCTTCCCGGGCAGCTTGCAAGAGACCGGTCGCGTCTTGACGCCCACCAGGCTCTCGACCTGACGCTGGTGGATTCTGTCGTCGGCGGCGACGAAGAGCCTCAGCATGTCGCGCAGGCCTTGCCCGCCCGGCCGATGATCGATTTCTTCGAGCGGTAGGTAATTGAAATTCAGATGCCGGATAAGGCGCCACGCAGTCTCCCGTTCCGCGAATGGCGCGCGCGGCGCACTGGGCGCGCGGACGAGCCCGATACTGGCGACGGGCGCATCCAGATCGCCGAAGAGATCGTTCATGCCGTCGCGCGGAACAAAGCTCGGCAGGTCGCGGTTGGTCAACCACGCGTCGACGGACAGATAGCGGATGTCTTCGTCGTACGGCGGGTTGTGCTGATCCACGAGCGACACATAGACCTCGCTGCCGACATACGGCGTGCGCAAGCCGTTGCGGCGGACCGCTTCGGACAGCACGCGGCTTTCGCGACGCACCGAGAAATAGCGGCCATAGTTGCCTTCGTCACTATTGCGAGTCTGATAAAGCGGGCGGAATTCCTGTCCGGCCGCGCCATTGCCCTTGTGACCGGCGAGCGACTCGACGGCGAAGACCTCATAGTCGAGCGGCGCGAGCCGCCTCGGCACGAGATGAAATTCGGCCGCCGCGTGCGTGACTTCGATGCGGTCAGTGCGGCAAGGGAACAGGTTGATGACGGGCGAGCAGAAAAGCGCGAACCGCGACGCGTCGATGAGGCCGTTCAGGCGATCGCTCGACTGGCTCAGCAGCACGACGATCTCGACTTCATCGCCGTCGATGCGGCGCAGCGCGTCTTCGAGTCCTGTCAACGTGAAGAACAGGAAACGGCTCGGGCAGGCGAAGTACTCCTGCAGGAGATTGTGGCCGTGAAACTTGGACCAGGTGAGCGGCAACAAGCCCTGATCGGTGCGAAGCCCTTCGTGCGCGACGGGTTCCGACGTGATGACCGAAACCGGCCGCGTTCCATCCGCAAGATCGACGGGCGCGCCGACGACGGTCGCCACGCTCGCGGAATGCAGAAGCTCGAAGAGATGGGACGCCACCTGTTCATCGCCGCTCAGATACACCGGCAGCCGATCGAGGCCGCGCAGGTCGGCTATGCGCGCTCCGTTCGTCGTCCGCAGGCGCAAGCGCAATGCGTCGCGCACGCGCACGTTCTCAGGCACGTAGCGGTCGAGCGCACGGATATCGCGGGGCATGCCGGCAAGTGTGGCGCGCGTGATCGCAAGCGGATAGAGGGTCACGTCGTGACCCGTGCGGAACTGGCAAGCCGTTTTTTCGCCAGGCGCCACGCGTCCTTTCAGCGCCGTTCCTCGCGCGATGGTGACGCCTCGCACCAGTTCGTCGGAGCGTGAGTCCGGATGGAACTGCGCAACCGCCATCGAGGGCGTCGGCGCGGTGTAGTCCGGATAGATCACTTCGAGCAGACGACCCGCGAAACGGGGAAATTCCGCGTCGAGCTTGACCTGCATGCGGGCCGCCATGAAGCAGAACGATTCCACGAGCCGTTCGACGTACGGGTCGACGGCTTCATCGGGCTGCGTCAGTAGCCGGTGCGCCACCTTGGGATGTGCCTTCGCGAACTCCGCGCCCAAGTCACGCAGGGCGACCAGTTCCTGGTTGTAATAGTCGAGCAGCCTCGGGTCCATTCGATGCCTGTGTTGTGTCGCGCGGCGCGTATCAGCCACCGCGGCGCGCGGTGGCGTGCAGACGGCTCGTTTCGAGATCCAGCGAGCTCTGAACCATGAACTCGAGCGGATACGGGTCCATCCGGATCATGCCGCGGATCTCGAACGCGAGGTTGTTATAGCGTCCGTTGTTGTCGACTCCGGACAGCGGCACGATCGACAGCGAGTCGCGCAGCAGGCGTGGCTCGAAGTCCTCGATCGCGCGCTTGATCTTCGCTTCGACGTCCGGCCAGCGGTGCGAAGCGACGAACGCGCCCGCCAGCGGCGGCACGCCGAAGTTCACCGTTGAGGCGGCAGCTTCGGGATATCGGGTCCGGTCGATTTGATCTTCGATACTGATCGCGTTGAGCAGGTAGGCGAGATCGCGCTGGATGATGTCGCGCATCTGCGACCGCGTCACGGTGTACTCACCGGGCGCTTCGTTCTGGCGCTGCGGCGCGTCGTCGCGGAGGCGGTCAAGCAGCGTCGGCATCAGGTGACAATCGGCCCGGCGGGGCGCCGCTGACGGCGCGCCGAAGCCACGGTGTAGCGTCGTCTTCACTGACTCGAGCCCTCGCTTGCGAGCGGCTCTTCGCCGCGCATGGCGGCCTGCCCGAATGCGCAATCCGGGATCTCGAACACGCTGAAGTCGCCGGCATCCGTCGCCCATGTCTTGCGGCCATGCCCGATCACGCCCGTGCGCCCGTTTTCCTCCCACACCGTTTCACGTCCGGTCCGAAGCGCCTCGCGGCTTGCGTGGGCGCCATCAGACGGCAACGGATAGCGGGCGGGAACGAAGCCGTGGAGCGTCGCACCGTCCAGCAGCGTGAGGGTGCACGGCGTCCAGACGAGATCGATGAGCGAAGACGGCTCACGTACCCGCCAGCGAGCAATGTCCGGCAAGGCAACCCAGCGATAGCTGCCCGCGCTGATGAACTCGCACACCGGACCCAGGCGCGAGTCACTGTCGCCGATCCACTGAAAAGCCTGCCCCGCCGCGCGTCCTGCGACTAGCGGCGCGGCATCGAGCGCCGCCTCGCGCGCCCGGTCCGCGGCGTTCAAATCGCCCCCGGCCGCGAGGCCCAGCGCGGCGATCAGCGAGCGCATCCATTCGGGTGCGTCGTCATAGACCAGAGCTGGTGCCTGCGTTCCGTCCATGACGCGCTCGCGCCAGCGTTCAGCGCGAACGAGATCGCGGAATGTCTGCACCACGCGTTCCGCCGAACGGTCGAGTTGTCCGTAGACCTGCAACTGCTGCATCGCCCTCTCCCACTCGCCCGTTACGGAGAAGCACTGGAACAGCGACCACCGATGCCCCGCGACGGCAGGTTCTTTGCGAATGGCGGTGACGAGGCTGGCGATCGCTTCGTCGATGGCCATGGAGCCGGGCTTCGCGTCGGTCCGCTTCGGCGTGTTTGCGCTCATAGGGTCTCTTTTTGTTCGCGTTCGTGAGGAGTGTTCAGTGGCCGTACGGGACTGTCGATGGCCAGCGTGTGGTGTTCGCGCCGCACGAGCGACGGCAGAATCGGGCTCGGCCTACGCGCCGATGCGGCGTGGTATTCGGGGGGAGCGAAGAGACGCAGCACTTCGGGGACCTCTTCAACGCTGGCCGCGGCGTAGGGCCCGATGTGATGCATCGGCCCGAACGCTTGTTCGAGGTTGGAGATGTCACCCAGGATGGCGGCAACCGGGCCGACGGCCTGGTCACGCCAGCGGTGCGACGCAAGCTCCTGATCGCGTAAAGGCATCCCCTCGCCGCTCGCCGCATCGACCCACGTATCGGGGAGCGATGCGAGCGGCGAGTCCAGCGCCTGGCAGTATTGCTCGTATAGCGAACCCATTAACCGGTCGCCCGCGCTGCTTCCTGCGTCGTCTGCAGCCTTGACGATGAAGCGTGCCGAGCTCGAGTCTGCTGCGCCGCCGAGCAGGTCGAGCACAGCATTCTCGCCATAGGGCGACGTCGCATGAGACGTATCGCCGTGATCGCGTTGCCCTGCTCTTTGCACGCTGCCCGAGCCTACGCCCGAAACCGGCTGACCTTGCGGTTCCATGCGGCGCGCATTCGACGGCGCGGTGCGAAACAGTCTGGCAAGTCTCATCGCAGCTTGAATTCACGATCCGAATACTTCTACGCGATCGCGAATCACCTTTCCAAGAATAGGACGGGGCCGGATTAGAACACGGTCAAACCAAGGTGTCCATATCAATTAAATTGAGATAAACCACTACGAATTTCTACGAAGAATGCATTGCATGGTGAAACTGTCGCAACTGTCGAGAATGCATTCGTTCAGTAGGCCGTTAATCGTTCTAACTCATTGAAATCTCTGTCGGACCTAAAAATAGAAATTGTCGTGCAACGTGAGCAATCGAGAAATCGCACGGTCGAGATAAGCCGCCACACTCTCGCGCATCGTTGACGAACGCGCTTTGGCATGGATAATCGCTGCGGTTCGACGCGACCGGCGAAGACCGAGGCATACGCTCATATCGCACGGTCGCATAAAAAGACAAAAAAGAAAGCTGGATGCCGCAGGATTTATTACGGCATCCGAACATCAAAGAAAAACAATGACCGTTTCCCGCCAGGCTTTATTTGGAAAGCTCGGAGCTACTCTGTTCCGAAGCATTGAATCAGCTACAACTTTCTGCAAGCTCCGCGGTAATCCATATGTGGAGCTCGTCCATTGGCTGCATCAGCTGCTGCAGCTTCCCGATAGCGACCTGCACCGCATCGTTCGTCACGCAGGCATCGAACTCGACTTGCTCGAGCGCGATGTCGCCCGCGCCCTGAACGCGTTGCCTTCGGGTGCAAGCTCCATCAGCGATTTCTCGCACTACATCGAACTAGCCATCGAACGTGCCTGGGTGCTCGCGACTCTCGAACATGGCGACCGCCGTGTGCGCGGCGCGTGGCTGATTGCAGCACTCGCGGGCACGCCGGAGCTTCGCCGCGTGCTGCTTTCGGTGTCGTCGGCGCTCGCGCGCATTCCCGTCGACGTGTCCGGCGACACACTGACCGCCTGGATCAGCGGCTCCCCTGAAGGCGACGACGCGCCCTATGACAACAGCGATTTCTCCTCGGCCGTGCCGGGTGAAAGCTCTGGCGCAATGCGCGGGGCGGCGAGCGGCTCGCCGCTAAATCAATATTGCCTCGACCTCACGGCGCGCGCCCGCGCCGGCGAAATCGATCCGGTCGTCGGACGTGAGCAGGAAATTCGCACGCTGATCGACGTCTTGTTGCGCCGTCGGCAGAATAACCCGTTGCTGACCGGCGAAGCCGGCGTCGGAAAGACGGCGGTGGTCGAGGGCCTCGCGCTCGCCATCGCGAGCCGCGACGTTCCGCCATCGCTCGCCGAAGTCCGACTGATGACACTCGATGTCGGCGCGCTCCTCGCGGGCGCCAGCATGAAGGGCGAATTCGAGGCACGTCTAAAAGGCGTGTTGGAAGCGGCTGTGAAGTCGCCCGCACCGATCGTCCTGTTCGTCGACGAGATCCATACGCTCGTGGGAGCAGGCGGACAGGCCGGCACCGGCGACGCCGCGAATCTGCTCAAGCCCGCGCTCGCGCGCGGCGCGGTCCGCATGATCGGCGCGACGACGTGGTCCGAATACAAGCGACACATTGAAAAGGACCCGGCGCTCACCCGGCGCTTTCAAGTGCTGCAGGTGCCGGAGCCGGCGGAAGACGCCGCCATCGACATGGTGCGCGGGCTCGCGACGGCTTTTTCGCGGCATCATGGCGTGATCGTTCGCGACGAAGCCATCCGCGCAGCAGTGCTGCTGTCGCATCGCTACATTCCGTCGCGGCAGTTGCCGGACAAGGCGATCAGTCTGCTCGACACCGCATGCGCCCGCGTCGCGCTCTCGCAGCATGCGGCGCCGCGCGAGTTGCAGGAGATTCGCCAACGCGTGCAGGCAGCCCAGGTCGAGCTCGACCTGCTGGGGCAGGAGGCGCGCATTGGCATCGACGCGGAGAAGGCGCTGACGGCTGCGCAGGCGCGCATCGGGCAATTCAGCGCCGAAGAATCCATCATCGACGCGCGCTGGCAGAATCAGCTTCGCGCGGCGCAAGCACTCGCCGCCGCGCGCGATGCCGCATGCAACGCAGCCGGCACCGATGACCAGACCGTCGCGCCGTCCGTCGCGGAACTGCGCCGCCTCGAAGACGAACTGCGCGAACTTCAGGGCGAGTCGCCGCTCGTGTTCCCGGAAGTGGACGAAGCCATCGTCGCCGAAATCGTCTCGGACTGGACCGGCATTCCCGTGGGCCGCATGGTGAAGGACGAAGTCGCCGCCGTGCGCACGTTGCCGCAAACGCTTGCGGCCCGCGTCATCGGACAGGGCGATGCACTGAAGTCGATCTGCCAGCGCGTGCAGACGGCGCGCGCCGGGCTCACCGATCCGAAGAAGCCGCTCGGCGTCTTCCTGCTGGCAGGGCCGTCGGGCGTCGGCAAGACCGAGACCGCGCTGGCGCTGGCTGAGGCGCTGTATGGCGGCGAACAGAATCTCATCACCATCAACATGAGCGAGTACCAGGAGGCGCACACGGTCTCGGGACTGAAGGGTGCGCCTCCCGGATACGTCGGTTACGGCGAAGGCGGCGTGCTGACGGAGGCCGTTCGTCGCCGGCCCTATTCCGTCGTGCTGCTCGATGAAATCGAAAAGGCGCATCGCGACGTGCACGAGGTGTTCTTCCAGGTCTTCGACAAGGGCTACATGGAAGACGGCGACGGCCGCTATATCGACTTCCGGAATACGACCATCCTGCTGACGAGCAATGCCGGCTCGGAACTCGTGACGAGCCTGTGCGCCGATGCGGCGCTCGCCCCCGATCACAGCGCGCTGTGCGCCGCGCTCGCGCCCGAGCTCCTCAAGGCCTTCCCCGCTGCATTTCTCGGCCGCGTCTCGCTCGTGCCGTATCGGCCGCTTGCGCAGGAGTCGCTCGCAAGCATCGTGCGGCTGCATCTGAACCATGTCGTGCGACGCATGGCCGAGCGCCACGAGATCGCGCTCGAATACAGCGAGCGTCTCATCGAATACATCGTCGCTCACTGCCTCGTGCAGGAAACCGGAGCGCGCGTGCTCATCGGCTTCATCGAACAGCATGTGCTGCCCGCGCTCTCGGCGCTATGGCTCGACGCGTTCTCGTCGCAGCGCCCGCTCGCGAGCATTCGCATCGACGTCGCGGACATGAGCGCCGCGCCGGCTTCCGCGATCGTCTTCGAAAGCGCGTCGTCCGCGGTCACGTTCCCCGTCGGCCAGAGCAGCTGAGTTCTGCCGATCCTCCCCACGTTTACGGAGTCATGCATGTCCGCATCAAACTCAAACAGCTCACAGAAGTTCATCGCGAGAAATCGTGCGCCCCGTGTGCAGATCGAATATGACGTCGAGATCTACGGCTCGGAGAAAAAGGTCGAGCTGCCTTTCGTGATGGGCGTGCTCGCCGACCTGTCGGGCAAGCCGGTCGAACCGCTGCCGCCCGTCGCGGACCGCCGCTTTCTCGACATCGACATCGACAACTTCGACGAGCGCATGAAGGCGATCAAGCCGCGCGTCGCGTTTTCGGTGGCCAACACGCTGACGGGCGAAGGTCAGTTGCTCGTCGACATGACGTTCGAAAGCATCGAAGACTTCTCGCCGGCGAAGGTCGCGAGCAAGGTCGAGCCGCTGCGCCGGCTGCTGGACGCGCGCACGCAACTCGCCAACTTGCAGACGTACATGGACGGCAAGTCCGGAGCCGAGTCGCTCATCAACAAGCTGCTGGCCGACCCGGCGCTCCTGAAGTCGCTCGCTGCCGAACCGAAGCCGCAGGCGGATTCCGGCGCGCGCAAGTCTGAAGCGGATCAGACCGCGCAATAACGGACAGGCGCGACCAAGCCCGACACGCACAGCGAATAAACAGCACGTACAAGGTTCACGATGGCAAAACAGATGGCACAGGCCGCAGCGGCGGCCACCGAAACGACCAGCGATTTTTCCCTGCTGCTCGCACAGGAATTCCGCTCGAAAACGGACGAGGCACGCGAAGCGGTCGAGCACGCGGTGCGCACGCTCGCGGAACAGGCGTTGCAGCAGTCGCTCACGATCAGCGACGACGCGTACAAGAGCATTGAGGCGATCATCGCGCAGATCGATCACAAGCTGTCGGAACAGATCAACCTGATCCTGCATCACACCGACTTTCAGAAGCTCGAGTCGGCGTGGCGCGGCCTGCATCACCTCGTCTCCAACACGGAGACCGACGAACGCATGAAGATTCGCTTCATGGATGCGTCGAAGGAAGAACTGCGCCGCACGATGAAGCGGTACAAGGGTCTCGCGTGGGATCAGAGTCCGCTTTTCAAGCAGATTTACGAAGAAGAATATGGTCAGCTCGGCGGCGAGCCGTATGGCTGCCTGGTCGCGGACTATTACTTCGACCACACGCCGCCCGATGTCGACTTGCTCGGCTCCATCGCGAAAATCGCGGCGGCCGCGCACACGCCGTTCATCTCCGGCGCATCGCCTTCGGTGCTGCAGATGGAATCGTGGCAGGAACTGGCCAATCCGCGCGATCTCACCAAGATCTTCACGCAGAACCTGGAGTACGCGCCCTGGAATGCGCTTCGCAACACGGAAGACGCGCGCTATATCGGCCTCGCCATGCCGCGCTTCTTGTCGCGCCTGCCGTACGGCGCGCAGACCAATCCGGTCGATGAGTTCGACTTCGAAGAAGACACGAACGGCCCGGATCACCGCAACTACGCGTGGGCCAACGCGGCGTACGCGATGGGCGTGAACATCAACCGCTCGTTCAAGCTGTATGGATGGTGCTCGCTGATTCGCGGCGTGGAGTCGGGCGGCACGGTCGAGAACCTGCCGTGCCACACGTTCCCGACCGACGACGGCGGCGTGGACATGAAGTGCCCGACGGAAATCGCCATCTCGGACCGCCGCGAAGCCGAACTCTCGAAGAACGGCTTCATTCCGCTCGTGCATCGCAAGAACACGGACCACGCGACGTTCATCGGCGCGCAATCGCTGCAAAAGCCGGCGGAATACTACGATCCGGACGCGACGGCCAACGCGAATCTGTCCGCACGGCTGCCGTACCTCTTCGCCTGCTCGCGTTTCGCGCATTACCTCAAGTGCATCGTGCGCGACAAGATCGGCACGTTCCGCGAGCGCGAGGACATGCAGCGCTGGCTGAACGAATGGATCATGAATTACGTCGATGCCGACCCGGCGAACTCGTCGCAAGAGACGAAGGCGCGCCGTCCGCTGGCAGCCGCCGAAGTGGTCGTCGAGGAAGTGGAAGGCAACCCCGGCTACTACCAGGCGAAGTTCTTCCTCCGTCCGCACTTCCAGCTCGAAGGCCTGACCGTGTCGCTGCGCCTCGTCGCTCGCCTGCCGTCCGTGAAGGACGCAGCCTGAGCGGCATGAAGCGCGTGTAGTCCGCTCCGACATCCGCAGGCATTCGCCTGCGATCGGTACTCGAAGCATTCAAGAAATACGGACTCCGAAGCCCGTAGAAAGCAGTAGTACGTTTCAATAACAAGGAGTAGCAAGATGGCACAGGACATCTTTATCAAGATCAACGGAATTGACGGCGAATCGCAAGATTCCGCTCACAAGAACGAGGTCGAAGTGAAGAGCTGGGGCTGGGAAATCTCCCAGCAGTCGAACATGCACATGGGCTCGGGCGGCGGCGCCGGCAAGGCGACCGTCGAAGACTTGACCTTCGTGCATCTGGTCGACCGCGCAAGCCCGAACCTGATGAAGTACTGCCTGACGGGCAAGCACATCGATCAAGCCGTTCTGACGGTCCGCAAGGCCGGCGGCAATCCGCTGGAATACCTGAAGATCACGATGAGCGACGTGATCGTCACGCGCGTGGCGCCCTCGGGCAGCAACACCGACAGCGGCATCACCGAAGGCGTGCGCCTGTCCTTCGCCAAGGTGAAGCAGGAGTACGTGGTGCAGAACGCCCAGGGCGGTAGCGGCGGCGCCGTGACCGCGGGCTACGACATCAAGCTCAACAAGGAAGCGTAAAGCGTCCTGACGTAGCCGGGCCCGGCGCGCTGTCTCGCGCGCCGGGCCCTTTCGATGCCTGAATCCTCACCTGTTTCTTCTCTGATGCGCCCGTTCAAATCCGTCCTCGTTGCATTCATCTGCACGCTGGGACTCGCCGCGTGCGCGAGCAGCGACCCCGCTCCACCCCACGAACCCGTCAGGATGACGCTGACGTTGAAGGCAGCGTCGGGTGTCAATCCCGACGACCAGAAGCGCGCCGCGCCGATCATCGTACGCATCTACGAACTGAAGGACGCCGCCGCCTTCAACGACGCGGACTTCTTCTCTCTGCAAGACAAGGACAAGACCGCGCTCGCCGACGACCTCGTGAGCCGCGACCAGCTCCAGATGCGTCCCGGCGACACGAAGACGATCAAGCGCGACGCGCAACAGGCCACCACGGTGCTCGGCGTGATCGCCGCTTACCGGGATCTGCCGAACTCCGTCTGGCGTGCCGTATGGCCGCTTCCTGCCGCGCCGAGCGCCGCGTGGTATCGCATCTTCTCGCCGAAACTCAAGCTGACGATCAACCTCGACGCGAACGCAATCAGGATCGTCGACGAACAAGCCGAACAACAGAAAAAATAGGTAAGGACTCACTCTTATGAGCTGGTACAACAAGGTCACCTGGAGCGAAGGCCTCTTCCTGCGCCCGCAACTCTTTCAGCAGCAGGAACGCTATCTCGAACAGTTCGCCCATAAGCGCGCCGCGCCGCTCTCGCCGTTTTTCTTCGGCTTCAGCCACTTTGCCATCGACAACGAAGCGCTCGCGCTCGGCAAGGTCATCATCAAGTCGGCGAGCGGCGTGTTCGCGGATGGCACGCCGTTCGACGCGCCGGGCAGCACGCCCCCTCCCCCGCCGCTGACCATCCGCTCCGAGCATCTGGAACAGGTCATTCATCTGGCCACGCCGATTCGCGTGCCCAACGGCGAGGAAACCACGTTCGACGACTCCGCCGATTCGCTCGCGCGCTACGCCGTCTTCGATTCCGACCTGCGCGATACGAACTCGGTCGGTCAGGGCGCGCGCACCGTCCAACTTTCGAACTTGCGGCTTCGCCTGGTGCCGGAAAAAGAAATGACCGACGCGTGGATCGGGCTGCCGCTCACCAAGGTCATGTCGATCCGCGCGGATGGCAGCATCCAGCTCGACGACACGCTCGTGCCGCCCGTCTCCGGCTATGGCGCGAGCGCTCTGCTCGAAAGCTGGCTCAACAAGATTCACGAACTCACGCGCCTGCGCGCCAACGCGCTCGCGAGCCGGCTGACCGGAAGCGACGGCAAGGCGGGTTCGGTCGCCGAAGTGTCCGACTATCTGCTGCTGCAAACGCTCAATCGCTACGAGCCGCTGCTTCAGCACATGCGCCGCGTGCCGACCACCTCGCCCGCCGATCTGTACGCGCTGCTCATCAGCATGGCGGGCGAGTTGTCCACTTACGTGCGCACCAGCACCCGCCGGCCGCTCGAGAGCCACCCGCCGTATCAGCACATCGAGCCGCACGTCTGTCTCAGGCCCGTGGTCGACGACACGCATTGGCTCCTCAACGCCGTGCTGGTTCGCAGCGCGCAGGCCATTCCGTTCGAAGATGCGGGCTACGGCATGCGCAACGCAGTGGTCGATCCGACCGAGATTCGCAGCTTCAGCTCAATCGTGCTCGCCGTTTCCGCCGCGATGCCGCCCGACGCCCTGCTCGCCCAGTTCGGCACGCAAGCGAAGGTCGGCCCTTCCGAGCGTCTGCCCGACCTCGTGCGCGCGCACCTTCCCGGCATCACGCTGCAAGGCTTGCCGGTGCCGCCGCGTCAGATTCCGTTCAACGCGGGCTATGTCTATTTCGAGCTGTCGCGCTCGGGACCGCTCTGGGACACGGTCGCGCAGCACGGCGGTATAGCGCTGCACGTCGCCGGGGACTTCCCGCAACTCAAGCTCGAACTGTGGGGCGTGCGCGGCTGAGACGCGTCGCTCGCAACAACCGGGCGCGCAGCGATTCCAGCCGCGCCCGGCAATCATGAATTCAGGGGAAGAGAGTGAATCCGCAAGCGGGATACCCTAGCCACGGGACAGGGCTGCCGCCACGCGACGGCTTGTCGTCCGCCGGCACGTATGATTCCGGCAACGCCGCTGCCGCACTGAACGAGCAGACGGTCACGCTGCTCGCCGGCATTCCGCCGGGCGAGCCGCCGGTCACCCGGCTGCGCGCGATGGAAGAGGCGCAAAATCCATTGCTCGAAGCGGCCCGCGTGCTGCTGCGCGCGCTCGCGGACATGCCGGACGATCTCGATCTTCAGGGCATCGACCAGTTGCATCTGCTGCTCAAGCAGGAAGTGCGTATCTTCCAGCGCCTCTGCGAGCAGGCCAACATCCGGCGCGACCACATGATCGGTGCGCGCTATTGCCTGTGCACGGCGCTCGACGACGCCGCGATGCAAACGCCGTGGGGCAAGCGCGAGACCGGCGTGCGCTGGATCGCAACGGGTCTCGCGACCGAATTCCACGAAGACCGCCACGGCGGCGACAAGATCTATCTGCTCATCGGCCGGCTGATGACCGAGCCGCAGGAGCATCTCGATCTGCTGGAAGTGATTTACCGCGTGCTCAGTCTCGGCTTCATGGGCCGCTATCGTCACGAAGCGGACGGCGCGCGCAAGCACGACGCCGTGCGCAAGCGGCTCTACAACGAAATCCAGACGCAGCGCGGCATCGTGCCGATGGCGCTGTCCCCGCACGTCGCCTCCGACGCGAGGGGCCGCCGCATGTCGGTGTACGACTTTCCCGCCTGGATTACGTTTGCGGTATTGGGCGTCGTGCTGCTCGGACTTTTCGGGTGGTTCAAGTATCACCTGCTCGACCAGACGACGACGCTCGAAAAGCAGATCGTCGATATCGGCCGCATGACGCCGCCGCCCGCGCCCCGTCTGCCACATCTGAAAGAGCTCCTCGGCAGCGAGATTGCGGCGGGCACCGTGAGCGTCGACGAAGACGCGCGTCACAGCGCCGTCACTTTCAAGGGCGATGCGATGTTCGCGCCCGGCGGCGTTGCGGTGAAGGCGTCGATCGGGCCGCTTCTCAACAAGATCGCCAACGAGTTGATGAAAGTGCCTGGCAAGGTCGTCGTGGCCGGTTACACCGACAACATTCCGATCAAGAGCAAGCAATTCGCGTCCAACGATGCGCTCTCGCTCGAACGCGCCACGCAGGTCATGCAGATGCTGCAAACGGCAGGCGTTCCCGCTTCGCGCCTCGAAGCGATCGGCAAGGGCGCAGCCGACCCTGTCGGCGACAACGCCACTGCGCAGGGCCGCGCGCTGAACCGCCGTGTTGCCATCACGGTCACGCCCTAGCCGTCTCATGCCATCCGGAAAGAAAGAATGAAAATGCTGTCGTTTCTGAGATCACGCTGGTTCCTCGGTTTCCTGGGGCTGGTCGTCGTCGGACTGGTGATCTGGTTTCTCGGGCCTTATCTGGCGTTCGGGGGATTGAAGCCGCTCGCCGGCGTCGGCATGCGCGTGTTCATCATTGCGTTGCTCGTAGTCGGCGTGCTGCTCTGGCTCAAGGAGGCGCCGACAAGCCCCGCGTTCGTCGCGCTGGTCTGCGTGCTGATCTGGTACGCGACGCCTTTGCTCAGCTTCGGCAACGCGCAGCCGTTCGCGCCGGAATCGGCGCGCATCATCGCGATCACCGTCGTGCTCGTCTGCTTTGCGGTGTACTGGCTTGCCTGGGTCTTCTTCAAGATGCGCGACGACGAGAAGTTTCTCGAGAAGGCGCTGGCGTTCGGCAAGAAGAAAGACGCGCCGCCGGCTGCGGAGCGCCTGCGGGTCGTCGAGGCCCGAGTCAATAGCGCGATCGCGCGACTGCGGACCATGCGCACGGGCGCGCGCGGCATCGGACGTCTGTTTCAGGGCACGCGATACCTCTATGAACTGCCGTGGTTCATCACGCTAGGATCGAGAGGGTCGGGCAAGACGACTGCGCTCCTGAACGCCGGACTGGAATTTCCGGTCGGCACGACGTCGAAGCGCTTCACGGGCGGCTCAGCCGCCACCGACAACGTCGACTGGTGGCTCACCAACGACGCGGTCCTGATTGACACGGCGGGCCACTACACGCGCCACGGCACCTCCTCCGGGCCGGTGCATCGTCCCAAAGAGCTCGCGGAAAGCGCGAAGTCGGACACGTCGGCGAGTGCCGCGAAGACAGATCCGGCGCTCGGCTCAAGCAGCGAGCGCGACGACCCGGAGTGGCGTCTGACCGTGGATAGCGATGAATGGCGCGGCTTTCTCGCGCTACTGCGGCGTCATCGCCCGCGCGCGCCGCTCAACGGCGCGCTGCTGACCGTGAAGCTCGACGTGCTGACCGCCGCGGACCCCGCTGTCCGTGCTGCGGAAGCCGCTGCACTGCGGGGGCGTCTCGAAGACCTGCGCACGGCGCTGGGCATCCGCTTTCCGGTTTATCTGATCGTCACGCAGACGGACCATCTGCCCGGCTTCGCAGAGTACTTCAGTTCGCTGACGGAAGAGCATCGCGCGCAGATGTGGGGCTTCACACTGCCGCTTGGCAACGAGGCATCGCAGATCGACCTCGCTCTGCGCTGCGACGGCGAGCTTCGGCAACTCGCCTCGCGTCTCGCCAATGGCGTGAACACGCGGCTGGAAGACGAGTACGACATGGACAGACGCCGGCGCTTGTCGGTGTTGCCCGAGGCGTTCGGCGCGCTGGCCGCGCCGCTCGTCGATTTCCTCGCGCAACTGTTCGTCGATTCACGTTACGACGACACCCAGCTTCAGGCCACGCTGCGCGGCGTGTATTTTACGAGCGCGGTGCAGAGCGCCCAGCGCGTCGTCGCCGAGCCGCTCACTGTCGTTCAACGCCTCGCCACCGGTCTCGGACATGCCGTTTCGCCGGAGGAAGCTGCGCCGCAGAGCACGCACAGCTACTTCCTTCAGGACCTGTTCGCGAAGGTGATCGTGCCGGAGGCCGATCTCGTGCGCCCGAACCTGCGCTGGGAGTACCGCCTGCGCATGCTTCGCCTGCTCGGTCACGCGCTCGCGCTCATGTTGTTCGTCTGGCTGGCGGTCGGCCTGCATATGAGCTTCGAGAACAACAGCAACTATCTGGCGGCCATCGCGCACAAGACGCAGTCGCTCGCGGCGCGCGTCGCAGCGCTTTACAAAGAGCCGAAACCGGAAGCCGTGCCCGATACGCTGAGCGAGGCGCTGTATCTGCCGACGTGGACAGGACTGAACCTCGCCGAGCCGGACACCAGCTTTCGGTACGGCCTGTACACCGCCCCCGGCATCGCGGATGCGAGCCGCTTCACGTATCAGGCTCTCGAAGACAATCTGCTCGTGCCGCAGATCGTCCATCGTCTCGAAGATGTCATCTCGTCGTCCATCGCGAGTCAGGATTCGAAGTCGGCGTACGACGCGCTGCGCGTCTACCTCATGCTTTACGATCCCGCCAAGTTCAAGGCCGGCGACGTGAAGGCGTGGGTGCTGGACGACTGGGCGAAGACGGACAGCGCGTCGATTTTCGGCGGCCGCGCGTCGATGATCGGTCACGTCGAGCAGTTGTTCTCTGGCGACCGGGTGGTTCGATCACCACTCATCCGCAATGACGGGCTGATTCAGCGGGCGCGCGCTTTTCTCGACTCGAGCAATGCGACGCAACGCCTGTACGATCGCGCGAAAGCCGACATGCAGAAGGAAGCGCCCGACGAGTTCACGCTCCTGCGAGCGGTGGGCCCACAGGCGGGCACCGTCTTCACGCGCGCGAGCGGCGCGCCGCTTTCGCGCGGCGTGGCAGGGCTTTTCACATTCGACGGCTACCGCAATCTGTTCGACAAGCGGCTGCACGAATTCGTCGATGCGGCGCGTGACGACGACGCCTGGGTGATGGGCCGCTCTTATCTCGGCGAGGCTCAAAAAAAAACGGCTGAGATTGCGAGTGCGGTCACGGGCGCCGACGATCCGCTCACCGAGGCCATCCGCCGGCTCTACCTGACCGAGTACGCGCAGCAGTGGGACGCGTTCCTCGGCGACATTCGCACGGTCAGCGGCACGAGTCTCGCGTTCGATCTGCAGGTGCTGCGGCGTTTCGCAGCGCCCGATTCGCCGCTCGCGCGGCTCGCGAACGCGGCCGTCCACGAGACGACGCTCACCCGCAACGTCTCGGCCGACGGCCCTTCCCTTCTCGACAAGGCGAGCGACAAGGTCGCGGACAAGGCCGAAAAGACGCTCGGCATTCGGGCAGCCGAGCGCGTCGAACGTGAACTGGTCGACAGTCACTTTGCTGCCCTGCGCGAGATGGTCACGGGCAGTTCGGACACGCAGTCCGGCGGCCAGACGGCCGGCAACGGCAAGGCAGGCGCGACGGGCCTCGACGGCGTGACGAGCCTGCTCAACGATTACTACACCTCGCTCACGGTCGCGGACAACGCAATCGCCAACAACAGCCTGCCACCGACGAGCGACGCGGCATCCAAACTGAAGATGGCCGCCAACACCATGCCCGCGCCATTCCGCGAAGTGCTGCTCGGCCTGTCGATGCAAGGCTCGCGCGAGGTTAATCAAGGCATCGGCCAATTGCTTTCGCGGCAGATGCAGGCGGTCGTCACGGACGCGTGCCGTCTGACCGTGGAAGGCAACTATCCCTTTTCGCCAGAGAGCAAGCGCGACGTGACTGTGGAAGACTTCACGCGCGTGTTCGCACAGGGCGGCGTGCTCGACGACTTCTTTACGAAGAATCTGCTGCCGTTCGTCGATACTTCCGCGAGGCCGTGGCGGTACAAGACCCTTCCCGGCTCGACCGAGCCCGTGCACGGACCGGACCTCGAGCCGTTCCAGCACGCAAAGGAAATCCGCGACGTCTTCTTCAGTGACCAGGGCCAGAAGCAGCTTGCCTGGAAAGCCGACCTCCGCATCGCCGAACTGGATCCGACGATCCTGAGCCTCTCCATCGACATCGACGGTCAAAACGCGCTCTACCAGCACGGCCCCGTCACGCCGACTCGCATCAGTTGGCCCGGCCCGCGCGGCGGCGTGCATGCGGAACTCACGGCGAGCCCGCGCATCCGCGCCGATACATCGACCATCGCAGCCGACGGCCCGTGGGCGCTCATGCGCCTGATGCGTCTCGGCGAAGTCGTGCCGACGGCGACGCCGGGCCGCACGCGTGTCGTCTTCGGCTTCGAGGGCCGCAAGGCGGTGCTCGATATCGCGACGGCCGGCAGCGTGGCGAATCCGCTCACGAGCGATCTGCTCACCACGTTCCGCTGCCCGAGTTCCATGCCGATCTTCAACTTGCCCGACAGCGGCCCGCCGCCCGGATTGCCGGCATTGCCGTCGCAGACGGCCGCAACCGCCGCAACCGCAGCCGCCGCCGCTGCCGACCCCGCCCCGGCGGCTTCGGCGAGCAGTCAGTAAGCATCGCCGCTTCGGCAGACGGGCGCGCGGTCGACAGGCGTAGCCGGCTCTCGCCGACAGCGGCATCAGCCTGAGTTCCCGGCACATATTTCCGCTTCGCCGCCGACCTTGAGCAAACGTTGGCGGACCTGCCCGTTCAGCGCGTGCCGTCCACGCAAATTTGACGACACCGGACCCTAAAGTCCCGTCTTTTCCGGCCGTAGTTACGTCCGAACCCCAAGCGGGACAGCGTGTCGCATCCCGCCGCACTTTCCATTTGCATCGCCGATCGGGCTTGCCGCGCGAGGGTCCGCTCATCCATCCGTTGTCTTCTGGACATTCGGCTCGCGCTTTCGCGTTGGGCGATCCCGGTCTCGATCAGCATTCCTAAGTGAAATCATAATGACGATCAATTCGAATGCACGCGCTCTTTTCCAGGCGCGCCCGTGCGCCCTGTTCGCCGTAGTTCTGGCGATCACCGCGCTCCTGACGGCGTGCGGCGGCGGCGGGGGAGGCGACGGCACGGCGGGCGCAGCGAAAAGCGCCGCCACCGGCACCGCCGTCAGCAATCCGGGCAGCGATGCGGCTTCCGCCGCTTCGTCGGCTTCGTCGGCTTCGTACTCGGGCAGCGGCACTGCCGTCGTGTCCCCGAGCACGACCACCGCGCAGTCCGCCGCGAACTCCACGGCCGCTGCAGCGGCCAGCACAACGCCGGGCAGCACTTCGCCGAGCAGCACGGCGACGGCAAGCAACGCGACGCCCGTTAGCCTGAACAACTCGACAGGATCGAGCGCGAGCGCGCCGGTAAGCGCCCCCGCGCCGGTCAATGCCTCTGCGTCGATCTTCTATGGCGCCAATGGCCACAACAACGAAGGCGGCGCCTACGACATCTCCAGTCCCGCGCGCCAGCTTTCGCAACTGCAGGATCTCGGCGCGAAGCTGTATCGCAACGAGGTGTACAGCCAGGCCACCGCCACGAAGCTGGCGGGCATCGCAAGGTCGATGGCCGCAGGCGGCGTGACGGTGTTTCCGGTGCTGCTGTCCGACCCGCGCACCTTCAACAGCGAGACGGACGCCTACACCGCGGGCTTTGCGCTCGGTCAACAGACGGCGACGTCGTATCGGTATCCGTACTACGAGGTGTCGAACGAACTCGGCGCGATGACGCTGGTCGGCAACGTGGACGGCGTCTATCCGCAACAGTTCGACAATGCGCTCTTCCAGAAGGCGCGCGGCGTGATACGCGGCATGATCGCTGGCATCAAATCGGTCGATACGAACGGCAAGATCATCATCGGCGGGGATACGTGGCTGCACTACGGCTTCGACGACATGCTCTGGAACGGCACGCAGCCGGACGGCACGACGGGTCATCCGAAGGTCACGTGGGACATCACCGGCTGGCATTGGTATTCCGAGCAGGGCGACATCACGCGCGCGTGCGGCGGCACCGGCTGCCACGACGTGCTTGCCGCATTGCAGGCGTTCGGCAAGCCGATCTGGCTGACCGAGTTCGGCGTGCGCCCGTCCTACGGCTCGGACGCGCAGATCGCGTCCTACATGGTCGGAAACACGATGATGGCGCAGTTCGTCGCGGTGGCGTCGCGGTACAACCTTCAGGCGATCCAGGTGTACGAGCTCTACGACGATCCGGTCGGCGGCGAAGGCAACTACGGTCTCTTGATGAACGACGGCGTCACTCAAAAGCCGGTGTATGCGGCGTTCAAGAATTTCGTCGCCGCGCATCCGATGTAACTTCTGCTTCGCGTGAATTCGACGATGGGCGGCGATGCGAAGGGTACGGGCGAGCTCGACGCGCTACCATAAGCCGCACCATCAGCGATTCAAGCGATCCGGAGAAGCGACGAGCGTGCGAAATCCAGAGACTATCGACAGCGGCGCGGGTCCTCGGGCGCAGCCGCAAGTCGCTTTTGCATCGGCAAGCCGTTCGCACGCGCGGCGGCTCGCGGTCGCCTTGTCGCTCGGCAGCGCAATCGCGCTCGGGTTCGCCCGCTTCGCGTATGCCTTGCTCCTGCCCCCGATGAAGCTCGACCTCGGATGGAACTTCGCGCAGGCGGGCGCGATGAACACCGCCAACGCGCTGGGCTATCTGCTCGGCGCATTCGCGTTCTGGCGGCTTTCGCGGCGGAGCGCGCCGCGGACGCTTTTCGTCGCAGGCTGTGTCGCGACGGCGCTGTTGATGGCATTGAGCGGCGCGGTCACACAGACCAACGGGCTGCTTCTGCTGCGGGTCGTGACCGGTGCCGCGAGCGCGCTCGTCTTCGTGAGCGGCGGGGTGCTGGCGGCCCGCCTCGCGTCGCTTTCGCCTCGCGATTCGGGGCTCATCATCGGCTTGTATTACGGCGGCACGGGTTGGGGCATCGCGCTTTCGTCGATCCTCGTCCCGCTGACGATATCGTCCGATACGCACGGCTGGCGATACGCCTGGTTCGCGCTGGCGGCAGCGTGCGCCCTCTGCGGAATAGCCGCAGTGTGGGCCGCGCGGCGTATCGACTCCGCCTCTGAGCAACCGATGGCAGCACGCGGAGCGCCAGTCGCGGCGCATCGGCCGGTGCGGCACAGGCGCTATATCCTCGCGCTCGCGGGATATGGGTGCTTCGGCGTCGGCTATATCGGGTACATGACGTTTATCGTCGCGTTGCTGCGCACGGCGGGCATGACCGCGACCGTCGTCAGCGGCTTCTACGTGGTGCTCGGCGTGGCGACGGTCGTCTCCGCGCGTGTGTGGTCGGGACTGCTCGACCGGGTGCGCGGCGGTCAGGCGCTCGCGTTGCTCAACGCGCTCCTTGCCGTGGCGACGCTCGTGCCCGCCCTGCTCGCGCATCCGGTGGCCGCGTTCGCATCCGGTCTGCTGTTCGGCGCGACGTTTTTATCCGCCGTAGCGTCGACGACAGCCTTCGTCCGGCACAACCTTGCTGCGAGCCAATGGGCAAGCGGCATCAACGCCTTCACGATCGTCTTCGCGGTCGGTCAGATTGTCGGTCCCACAGTGATCGGCCGCATTTCGGACAGCGGCGGGCTCAGTCGCGGTCTCGTCTACTCCGCAGCCATGCTTGCGCTCGGCGCTGCGCTTGCGGCATGCCAGAAGCCGCTGAGCGACCCGGCATCGTCGAAAGAATGAGGCCGGATGCGGGGAGTCAGTTCGGCCGCGCCTTCTTCATCTTGACGTACACGTGCGAGCAGAACGCGTCGGCAACGACGCGATTGACCGTCAGAATGTTTTCCGCACTCAACGATTCGCGCGACAGGCCCTGTTTCTCGATGAGCCGTTGCGGAATCAGCTGGCTGACGAACGAATGGCACAGTTCCTTGCGTGACTGCGCGTCCGCGGATTCGAAGAACTCCCGCCCCATTCTGATTTCTTCGCTGATCTTCGCTTTCGCGGAATCGTTCTGCGCCTGGATGGTCGCTTCGAGTTGCGCCTGCGCGGCGTCGCGCTCGCGCCGCCCTTTCTTCTCTTCTTCGAGTTGGCGGGCCTTGATCGCAGCCATCTTGCGGTCCGCATCTCCGATACGATAGTTGCCTTCCAGCGCCTTGAAGAGATAGCCGCGCGGGCTCACGGTGACCTTGCCTTCGTTCAGCTTGAACCGCGTGTATTCGATCGCCTGTTCGAGGCGCTCGTCCGTCCACACATCGCGGCGCTTGGCGAGGCGCTCGAAGTCCGGCGTGTCGAACGCGAATTCGTTATGCAGAAGCAAGTACATCTCGTCGGCGATGCCAGCCCGCGCTGCATCCGCGCCCTGCTTCTTCGTGAAGCGAAAGCGGATCTTGAGCTTGTCGCGCGTGGCGCGGTCGGCGTTGGCTTCCCAGCTCACGTCGAAGTCCGAGACTTCATTGAGTTGGTCGATAGCCGGCTCCAGAAACCGCTTCTTGAACTCCTTGACTTCCTTGCGCGACTCACCGACTTTGCCCGGCCATTCGAGCACCTCTTCGAACGGGAACCATTCGGTCACGCCGTGACCTTCGCACGGAATCAGCCGGTCGTAGATCGCACGTGCGAGCGACAGCGAAAAGGCCGTGGAGGCACGCAGGCTCAACCAGTGGGCCTTGTAGGGGCTGATCAGATACTTGATGACGCGTCCTGAAAGCAGCACGCAGACAACGTTCCGCTCGATGTAGCAGTCACCGAGCAAACTGATGGTGCCCCACGAGTCCTTTTCCGTCAGTTCCTCGATGGACGGCGCCGTCATGATTTCGACGCGCGCCCGCGCGGCCGCTCTCATCTGCGCGATCAGGTGACTGTGGTTGCGACTGTCGTAGCGCATCAGCCACTTGAAGTAGTTCACGTCGGCGGTGAAGGTGTAGATCTTGTCGTCGATCAGTTCGTCCGGCGCTTTCGTCGCGACGATGAAATACGCGGCGTCGAGCACGCGACGCGCCGCGATCCCGAGGCCGCCCACGCGCGTGAAAATGTTGTTCCGCAGAAAACCGATATCGCGCGTCGCCTCGCAAATGGCCGCGCCTTGTCCGGACATATCTTCGTAGATGTCCAGCGCGAGTTGCTGAGGGGTGACGGTGAAATCTTGATTGTCCATTCTTCGGTTCGGCTACTGTCCCGGCACTCTAACAGGCGCGAAAAGCGTGTCAACACAAAAACCGCCCCGCTTTCATCCTGTCGGACCGCACAAAAAACGCCCCGCGGACGCGCGCACGGCCCAAATTCCACCCCAATGCGCACAGAAACCGTCTCAGGCCGCCCAGTTTGCAGCCGGGCCCGCACAAAAACCGCCCGGCTCTTCCCAAAAACCGTCTCTATTCACAAGGGTACGCATTGATTACAAAGGGTTTTCGCAGCTGTGTTTGTAGGTGTGTAGGTCTAGGTTTACAAAAAAACCGAACCAACCGGCGCTACACGACGGCCGATTGGCACTTCCTTTTGACCTAAGTGATTGATTTAACGAGGATTTGCTCGGACACAAAAACCACCCCCGAGGCGGTTTTTGTGCTGCGAGCGTTTCCGGTGCCACAAACTCGGTTGGAAAACACCGGCTCTTGGGTTGTGAGGTGCGCATCGTGAAAGCCGAAGTATCACGCTTTAGAGCCTTTTCGCGACAAGGAACTGCGAAATTTCGCCGCTTTGCAAGCCTGTTTACGCATATTCGTGTATTCTGCGCTTCAGCGTCAATACAGGGAGAAAGCGCAGAATGGCCAACGTAGGCAGCTTACCAATGGAAGATCGCAAGGTGTCGCTCCGGGAAGTCGCGGAGTTTGCGGACAACCTCGAACCGTTTTCGGACAACCTTCGCGAGCAGATTCTCGCGCCGCGCCCGCGCAAGACTGCGCCCTTCTACACCATCAGCGAGCTCGCCGAGATGTGCAATCTGACTCGCCAGCAGATTCAATATCTTGTGACTAAGGGCGAAGGCGGCCTGCCGAGCGGCACGCTCAACGGAAGCGGACGCAGCCGTACGTTCACGCTACCCGAGGTTCGTCTGTGGGTAAAGATGGCGTCCGATATCTATCAGACCCGGCTCGATGACGCGGACGGTACGTTCCGCGGCAAGGTGCTGACCACGGCTCAGTTGAAGGGTGGCTCGGCGAAGACTACGACAACGGTCTGCCTCGCACAAGCACTGACGCTGCTGGGGCGAAAAGTTCTGCTCATTGACCTTGATCCGCAAGCGTCGGCGTCTGAACTTTGTGGGCTGTATGCCGAGAAAGAAATCTCGGGAGACGACACGGTGCTTCCTTATATCTATGACCAGAACGTCGAGGGCGGGCTGGGGGCGAGTGTACAGTCGACTTACTGGGATGGCCTCGACATCATCCCCGGCCACACCTTTTTGTACGGAGCGGAGTTTCTTCTTCCCGCACGCCAGAAGACGATCCAGGGCTATCGGTTCTGGGCGGTGTTGCGGGAAGGCCTCGAGCCGCTGCGCGCGCAATACGACTACATCCTGATCGACACGTCGCCTTCGCTGTCGTACATGAACCTCAACGCGTTGCTGGCCGCCGACGCGCTCGTCATGCCGATGATTCCCGAGAATCTGGACTTCATCAGCTCGTTGGCATTCTGGCGGCTTTTTTCCGATGTCGCTGAGGACTTCCTGCCCTATGAGGAAGACAAGGTGTACGACTTCATTTCGATCCTGCTGTCGAAGGTCGATTACGGTAAGACTTCGTCTGCGCCGGTGGTCCGCCAATGGGCGCAAAGCGCATATGGACGCTGGCTTGATCCGTTCGAGATTCCGGCAAGTTCCGTGATGAGTGGCGGTGCGTTGTCATTCTCGACTGCGCTGGATGTCGTCAGCACGCACTCGACGGCGAAGTCGCTGCAACGGGTTCGGCAGCCAATGATGCAGTATGCGAAGTGGCTCGACGATATGTTCGTTAAATCCTGGAAGGAGGCGGCGTGAGTAACAACATCAGAGAACAACTCATGGCCAAGACGGCCAACCTTCCGAAGCCGGCCGACTTCAAAGGCGAGGCGAAGAAGGATCGCAACGCCCGCGGTCCGCAGACGATGCCGGGTATTACGAGCGCACTTGCGGCGGCGCAGCTTCGGATTCAAGAGTTGGAATCGAAGGGTGTCGAGACGGAGATTCCGCTAGACGCCATCGTGCCGAATCCGTGGCAGCCGCGTCGTCAGTTCAACGAGGCCAAGCTGTCTGAGCTGGCTCGATCTATCGATGAAGTCGGATTGTTACAGGCGGTCACCGTCCGCCGAATCGGAGAGTCGTTCCAGTTGGTAGCCGGTGAGCGTCGGCTGCGCGCGCAGAAGCTCATCAACAAGGAGACGATACGGGCAGTCGTAATCGATTGCTCAGATCAGGAT
This sequence comes from Caballeronia sp. GAFFF1, assembly GCF_023630705.1. Taxonomy (GTDB): domain Bacteria; phylum Pseudomonadota; class Gammaproteobacteria; order Burkholderiales; family Burkholderiaceae; genus Caballeronia. Next base: position 89,083 of record NZ_JALQEM010000038.1, on the reverse strand, counting down.
ATGGCGGCGCTCGCGTTGATGGAGAACGTGACGCGCGACGATTTATCCGATTACGAGATCGCTATTGCAATCAGGCGTGCGGAAGCGGAGTTCCCTAACCGGACCCGATTGGCCGAGGCGATGGGAATCTCGCGCAGTGATCTTTACCGATTCTTGGCTTTCGACGCGCTTCCTGATTTCGTAAAGCGCGATCTGGATTTGACGCCTTCTGTGTTGGGGGCGTCGTCGGCGCAGGACGTTGCCAATGCTCTGAAAAAGTCCGGAGAACCGGGACTAAAGGCGCTGCAGGAACTGTGGCCTCAGGTCTTGTCAGGCGACCTCGTGCAAACGAAGCTTGCCGCTAGTTTGGGCGCGCATGTTAGTCGCGGCGGTGCGACTACAGATGCTGGAGGGCGTAGCATCCTGAAGATATTCGCCGGGAAGGTGCAGGCCGGAAGTATCACGAAGGACGTTAAAGGCTTGACTTTCAAGTTCAAAGCAGGCGTGGTGACGGAGGAGCAGGAGAACCAACTCAGAGAGCATATTGGGAAGATGTTCTCTATCAGGTCTGAATGAATCGATTGGCCCGCTATGCGGGCTTTTTTTTGCCTGTGCCGCGTAGTGTTGGTTGCCTCGTTTTCAAGTGGCCTAGGCCGTACGCGCCGAGTTTATCGGTGTCGCGAGATCGCAATCGCGGCGATCTCCTTTCCGTCCAGCGACTAGTCGGTTTGTGTCCGAATTCGGACATTCTGAACGACGAATGCCGACGCGATGGTATTCCATCATTCGTCGCTGCCCAAGTGGGGCGCACGTCACGGGTCGGAAGCCCTCGCCCGACTGAAGGCGCAACAGGGACGGCGTCCCCCTCATTCGCGTTGCGCGCACCCGCGCCTAGCGCCCGGGAACCTGCTGCCTTTCGCAACCCAAGTGGTTGGACCCGAGGTTCGGTACCCTGAGTCTTAGTGTCCGGTAAAGTCTTGGTGCGCAGCGCTGACCCACCCCTGCCAGACGTCAATCGGCAGTTCCACGTGGGAGGCGACAATCGCGTGGGCCGGCGCGCCGAGTTTCGAGACAGGCTCGAGATCGGTGCTCCGCGATGCGATGCAGCCAACTGCCGCGTAGCGGGTACGCTGTCAGCGGCAATCATTTCAACCGCCTCGTCGGCGATCTTCCGACATGAAAGCCATGATGTGTCCGAATTCGGACACTGTCCGAATCGGCTAAAAGCCGCCCAAGGAGCTTCTGTCAGCCGCTCGTGAACTGCGGAGAGACTCAGTCTGCACGCCACCGCGAGGTGCCTTCTTAAGGCGTTCCCTTTGTCAAAGCTTATTTCGTCCGAGACGGACGCGTAGCCACTTCTTCGCTCGGAATATCAGCGAACCGTCGCGGTGACCGTCCTTCTTCGAGCTTCCCCGCCGCGCCCACCGACAGCGCGGCGTTTCATCGCGTATGCAGGGCTCTCCCGACGCTGTGGCGGTAAGAACATCGTTCTACAGCTGAGACGGGGGAATCGTCCAATAATTCAACAAGACGGTGCTTCGCGGCCACTCCACGTTTGGGCGACCGTTACTGGATGTGCCGCATTGTTCACTGTCCTACGCAAGGTTCGCGAGAGTCACCCTTAACACTCCCTCAGACGAGCAGAGCGCTGGCAAAAAGGCGCTTCCCAACGGTAGCAAGACGGATGGTGAGTCGAACGTTTTGAATGATCAGTCGGGTGCCGCCGTCGCGTACCGCTCGGACGTCGGCCGAGACATAGGTCTATCGGAAGCGCGCCGGAGATCAGGAGACGTAGTCATGCCCGGCGACCCGTACCGGGCGATGTCAGCCTTCAGAGCGACCCATCGGCGCGAACGAAGCGGCTCAGTTCCTAGTACAAGTTGGCGCTGCGGCGAGGCGCACGCAGTGCGCCGGTGATGCCGCGCACGTCCCCGTGCGGCCAGACCGCTGTTGCCGTCATCGAGGCGGAATCTAACGGCTAACTTGGAACTCTAGAAACGAGTGGCGTTCACGGCTTGCCGCGTCGTAAGAGCCCCGTCTGCGTAACCCCAAGCGTTTCAGTGTTCGATGGCTCATCGGGCGAACGAGCCAACCGGGGCGTCGTAGAGGTCGCGTCGTAGAGGTGGCGTCGTAGAGGTGGCGGGTGTAGAGGTGGCAGGCGTAGAGGCGGCGGGCATAGAGGCGGCGGGCGTAGAGGCGGCGGGCGTAGAGGCGGCGGGCGTAGAGGCGGCGGGCGTAGAGGTGGCGCGCGTAGAGGTAGCGGGCGTAGAGGTAGCGGGCGTAGAGGTGGCGGGCAGAGAGGTGGCGGGCAGAAAGGTGGCGGGCAGAAAGGTGGCGGCGCAGAGGGGGCCGCGCAGAGGTGGCGGCGCAGAGGTGGCGGACTTTCTCTTGGCCGGAAGTTGAGCCTCGGGGTCAAGCAGTCCGTGGATCAAGCCGGCGCGACTCCCCCATTCGCGCTGGCGTGGGGGCCGGCGCGGCAACATGGCAACGTTGTTCCGCATCTCGTCGTTCCAACCCCCCGGTAAGGCTCATGAGGTATTACAGCGATGCGAGCGCCAAGCGCGGCAGAGGCACTGCCGTGAGTATTCAACGCCGGTTGCAGTTGCATCGCCGCATACGGCGCTGACTTCATGTGCGTCGTGACGGCATGACAGCCAAGAACGAGCTATATGCAAGCCCTTCGGTAGAAGGCACAACCGAGCTATCACCATCCGTGGAACACAACGAGACCGCGGATTGCCGCGAAAAACATATGAAAATCAATATGTTGCATTGAGTTCCTGAATTTGTTTCACGCCTCAAGCTCGCCGGGCGGATAGCCGCGGCCCGCCGGAAGCCGCCACGTCAACAAATTCACGCCTCTTCCCATCCAACCCGCCGCTTCGTAACAAACGATACATTATCGTCCCTGAGGCGCCCGCCGCTAACCGACCGCTAGCGCCCGAGCCCTCGCCCTCAAGCCCGCTTCTTCTTCGATCCCTGGTACGGCTCTCCTGCCTTGAATCGCTCGAGCCGGTCGCTAGCCGCAGTCAGCGCCCCTAGTGTCGCGCGTTTCAGTTGATGATCGTAGAGCGACACAATCGCCGCCAACCGATCGACTTCATCGGCGCGAATGCTCCAGGAGCCGCATTCGCGCCCGCCGTCGAACATGCGCGCAATCGTTTGATCGGCGTCGACGAGGGCTTCGTCCGGGAAACTGCCGTGCCCTGCGTCCGCGAGAAACTTCGCGAGCAGCATGACCTCGGCGATGTGTTGAGCCGGCGCGATATCCGGCGATCCCGCGCGCAGCGTCTCCAGCGCGAGATGGGCGTGAAGGGCGAGTTCATCTGCTACGCCGCGAGCGATGGGCAGCAGTTGAGCTTTCGAGAGCCGCGTGTGCGTCGCGTGAGTCGGGCGGCGAAATGGAAGAGTGGAGGACATGCGTCGGTCGTTGGTTGGCTTGCTCTTGTTAACGAACAGCCGAGGCCGTTCTTGAGGGCTCCGACGTACTGGCGCGACATCAACATAACGCAACTAACGGTCTTTTCACGCCACGTCAACCCGAACGGCAGCGAATCGACGAACGGAAACCGCAGGGCGGGGCAACGGTCGCTAGAGAGTCCCTCACTAACGACCCGCCCGCCGCTCACTCAGACCTGTACTGCGCCGCGCGTCCTCGTCAACGCATCAAACATCAACCCAAAGAACTCTGCTGCGTACGCCGAGTCGAGCCATCGCACGATCAACGCGATCCGCGAGACGGGCTCGATCCACATGAACGAACTTCCCGCGCCGATGCCGAAGTAGCTCGTCTCGGGCACCCTCGGAAACATCTTCCGCCCGGTGTTGAGCCAAACAAGGTAGCCATAGAACGACGCAAGCGGGCAGGGCGTGCGCATCCGCGCGATCCACTCCGATGAAAGCACGCGCATTCCATCACGGACGCCGCCATCCAGGAGCATCTGCGCGATCTTCAATTGGTCGTTCGCGCTGATCGACATCCCGCCGCCCCAGTGCGTGCCGCCCGGCACGGACTGCATGCGCTTGCCGTCGATTTCGACCCACGCGTGGTCATAGCCTGCCCAGTTCCAGTTGTCGCTCAAGCCCAGCGGCCGCGCGATGGCATTACGGAAGACCTCCGGCAGCGGCTCCCGGAACAGATGCAGCAGTGCGAGCGAAAGCTGATTGATGCGAACGTCGTTGTATTCCCAATACGTGCCTGGCGTGCGCAACGGCCGCAGCTCGCCTTTCTTGCCCGCAGGCGGCTCGCCGAACGTGACCGCGCGGTAGTGGTCGGCCTGATCCGAAAGCCCGAAGCACTCGCCCTGCCATTCGCTGGTTTGCTGAAGCAGATGCGTCCACGTGATCGGCGCGTTATGCGGATCGTCGAAGCCGATGCCCGGCACACGCACGCGCACCGCTTCGTCCGGGTCCGGCAGCAAGCCGCGATCATGCGCCACGCCCGCGAGCAGCGCGAGATACGTCTTCGCGATGCTGAAGGTCAGGTCCGCGCGGTCCGGCTCGCCCCACGTCGTGATCACGCGGCCATCGACGGCAAGCGCCCCCGACACCGGCCCGCGATCATGCACCGGCCCGAGCAGCCGATTCCACGGCGGCGGATCGTTGACGTGCACGCCCCAGTTGCCGTGCACTTGCCGATCCCAGGTCGATTCGTGATCGACGGAAAACTGGATCGCACGCTGCAATGCTTCATTCATGTGAGAACTTCCTGGCTGAATTCGAAACGTTCAACGCACGTCCAGGCGCTTTCGCGCCCACACCAGCGTGAAGAGACTCACGACTGCCGCGATCATCAGATACAGTCCCGGCGCGAGATTGTTATGCGTCAACGCGATGAGCGACGCCACCGCCAGCGGCGTGAAGCCGCCGAACACCGTGGTGCCGATGTTGTAGCCGAACGCCATGCCGGTCGTGCGCGTCGCCGTCGGAAAAAGCTCGGACATGAGCGCGGGAATCGGCGCGAAGTACGTCGCCTTGAGGAGCGCGACCCAGATTACGGCAGCGAGCAGCGTCGGCAGCGACGGATGCGCGTTCATGAACATGAACGCCGGATAGACGGTCAGGAAAAAGATCACACCGGTAATCAGCATGATGCGCGTGCGCCCGTACTTGTCGGAGAGATGCCCGACCACCGGCACGAGCACCATCATGATGAAACCGGCCGTCAAGGTCGCGATGAAGCCGGAGGAGGGCGCGAGTCCCAGCTGCCGCGCGGCGTACGTCGGCATGTAGAGCAGCATGTAGTTGGCGGTCGTCGTCAGCACGAGCGATCCGATCGACACGAGCAGGCGCTCCTTCTGCGTCGCGAGCAGTTCGCGCACGGGCGACGCGACTTTCTCCGCGTGCTCGAACTCGGGCGTTTCGTCCATGCGTCGCCGGATATAGAGCCCGATCGGTCCGATCAGCACGCCGAACAGAAACGGAATGCGCCAGCCCCAGCCTTCGAGCTGCGCGGGCGTCAGAGAGCCCGTCAGCACCGCGCCGAAGAGCGACGCGAGCAACGTGCTCGCGCCCTGACTGGAAAACTGCCAGCTCGACATGAAGCCGCTGCGCTCGGGCGCGTGTTCGACGAGAAACGCCGTCGAGCTGCCGAACTCGCCGCCCGCGGAGAAGCCCTGCAACAGCCGCGAGACGAAGATCAGCACCGGCGCGGCGACCCCGATGGTCGCGTAGGTCGGCATCAGCGCGACCATGGCGGTGCCGAGCGTCATCATCGCGATGGAGAGCGTGAGCGATGCCTTGCGTCCGCGGCGGTCGCTGTACGACCCGAGCACGAGCGCGCCGACCGGCCGCGCCAGATACGAGAGCGCGAACGTGCCGAGCGTGAGCAAGAGCGAGACGGTGTGATCCTGCGTCGGGAAAAAGAGCTTCGACAAGGTCCCGGCGAAATAGCCGTACACGACGAGATCGTAGAACTCGAGCGCGTTGCCTATCGATGTCGCGACGATCAGTCGTGCGATGCTGCGCTCCTTGCCCTGCGCTTTGGGCGACGTCGAAATGGTGGCCGAATCACTCATGGCGAAGCCCTCCGTTCGTCTTGCGCGGCAGATGGTCGGCGGGATTGCCGCTGGCGCCATCGCCTTCGCGCGTGCCGAGATCCCAGAAAAGGCCCGCCATGATGCGCAACCCTTCGCTCGCGACCGACCCGAGCAAGTGCTCGTCCGGCGCATGTTGCGAGCAGCCGGGATACGAATGCGGTACCCACAGCGTCGGCATGCCGAGCACATCGGCGAAGACGTCGTTCGGAAGCGTGCCGCCGAGATTCGGCAACAGCACGGGTCGCGTGCCCGTCGTTTGCGTGAGCGAGCGCAGCGCCCACTTGACCCACGGATTGTCCGGATCCACGCGCGTCGCGGGCATGCCGCGCTCCACTTCGACATCGACCATCGGGAAGCCGTGCGCATTAAGGTGATCGCGCACGATCTGCTGCAAATTGCGCCAGTCCGTGCCGACCACGAAGCGGATCTGCATATGCGCGAACGCGGTCGCGGGAATCGCGTTCACCGGCTTGTCGGGATTGCCGGTGCGGAAGGCCAGCACTTCGATGTTGTTCCAGCCGAACACGCGCTCGGCGGGCGTGAGGCCCGGCTCGCCGTAATCCGTGTCCACTTCCGGTTCGCCCGGATTGCCGCCGACGGTGATGTCCGCGAGCGCGCGAACCACCGAATCCGGAATCGGCGGCGGACGCAAGCCTTCGATCAGAATCTTGCCGTTCTCGTCGACCATCGTGGCGATCGCGTTGGCGAGCACGATGCCCGGATTACGCAGCAGCCCGCCCCAGTTGCCCGAGTGATGCGCGCCGTCGCGCAGCTTCACGTCGAGCCGGAAATTGATCACGCCCCGCGAGCCTAGAAACATGGTCGGGCGGTCGGCGGCGAGGCGCGGTCCGTCGGAGGCGATCAGCACGTCGGCGGCGAGTTCGTCGCGCAACTGCTCGCAAATGGCGGAAAGGCCGGGCGAGCCGACTTCCTCGCCGGTCTCGAAGAGCAGCTTCAGATTGAAACCGAGCTTGCCGCCGCGCGCGTCGAGCACCGCCTTCAACGCGGCGAGGTTGATGCTGTGTTGCCCTTTGTTGTCGGCGGTGCCGCGGCCGTACCAGCGGTCGCCGTCGACCGTCACGCTCCACGGCGACAAGCCTTCGCGCCACTGCGCGTCGTAGCCGCGCACCACATCGCCGTGGCCGTAGGTCAGCACCGTCGGCAGGGCGTCGCCTTCATGGCGATGCGCGACCAGGAACGGTCCGGCGCCAGCCGCAGGATTTTGGACCACCCGGCAGCGGAAGCCCCATGCCGTGAGCGTCGGCGTCAGTTCTTCGGTGAGATAAGCCATGAGCCGCGCGGCGCTGTCGGCCTCCTGGCTTTCGGTGCGATACGCGACGCGCCGCTGCAAGTCGTCGAGAAAAGCGCCGGATTGAAAGTAGCGGTCGGCAATCTGAGTGGCGGTGTCGCGGGTCACGTCGGTCTCCGTCGAAGCTGAAAAGGCAGCCGTAGCCGCCGACCAATTCATGCTGACCTCGCCGATATTTCTGGACAATTACAATATTTCTCAGGAACCTTTGCCTTTTCGGCAAAGCGCGCGCTTTGACTTTGGACGCGAGAACGGACGGCGCATGGACCAGACGGCTTTACGCTATTTCCTCGAAGTGGCCCGCAGCGGATCGCTCAGCAAGGCGTCCGAGCGGCTCTTCGTCGCGGTGTCCGCGCTCAGCCGGCAAATCGCGAAAATCGAGGAGCAAATGGGCACGCCGCTTTTCGAGCGACGCCCGCGCGGCATGGTGCTGACCGAAGCCGGCCGCCTGCTCGCCAGTCACGCGCGTCGCAGTCAACTGGAAGACGAGCGCGTGGTCGACGAGATTCGCGGACTGAGCGCAAGCGGCCGCGCGACGATTCGCATCGCGGCATCCGAAGGCGTGGCGCCCGACTTTCTGCCGCAAGCATTCGCGCATTTCCTGACGACGCATTCGCGCGCGCACTTTCAGCTCGACGTCTCCGCGCCGTCCATCGCGACGCAGCGCGTGCGCGACGGCTCGCACGACATCGCCGTGTGCTTCAGCATGGCACCCGAGCAGGACGTGCACGTGCATTACGCGCAGCGCGCGCCGGTCTATGCGCTGATGCGGCGCGACCATCCGCTTGCATCGCGCGAATCGGTGTCGCTCGCGGACCTGCACGCATGGCCGCTTGCGATGCATAGCCAGGGCGTGACGCTTCGACAACTCTTCGACATCGCGTGCAGTCTCGAAGGACTCGTGTTCGAGCCGGTCTTCGTCGGCAATTACCACATGGCGTTGCAAAGCTTCGTGCGGCTCACGGACGCCATCACGCTCACCGGCTATCTCACGGTGCGCAGCCGTCTTGGCGCGGAGGGCTTCGCCGCCGTGCCGATTTCGAATCCCGAGCTGCATCAACGCACGCTGCAAATACAGACGATGGCAGGGCGCACGCTGCCTCAGCCAGTCGCGGCATTCGTCGCTCTGCTGAAGGACGCGATCGAAGACCCGGCGATCATCGACAGGAATAGCCGTTGCTCTAGCTGATGCCAACGCCACACGGCATTGCGACTCACGGAGCACATCATGTCAGGCTTGCCATCGACCGGGCAGGACAAACCCGAGACACGCCCGCCCTTCGTCGGCGCTTCGGAACGGCGCTCGCCCGTCGAGCCGCCGCCGCTTCCGCCTGACCGCAAGGTGGGCTTTGCCATCGTCGGCCTCGGCCGTCTGAGTCTCGATTCGATATTGCCCGCGCTGGCTTCATCGAAGCTCGCGCGCCTCGCAGCCGTGATGACCGGCGACAAGGCAAAGGGCGAACGCGTGGCGCGGCAATACGGTGCGCCTGCCGAAGCGGTGTACGGTTATGACGAATGGGCGCGCCTCGGCGCCAACGAGAACGTGCAGGCGGTCTATATCGTGACGCCCAACGGCTTGCACCGCGAACAGGTGGTCGCGGCGGCGGGCACCGGCAAGCATGTGCTGTGCGAGAAGCCGTTGAGCAATACATCGGCTGAAGCGGAAGAGATGATTCGCGCATGCGCGGATGCAGGCGTGATGCTGATGGTCGCGTACCGCTTGCAGTATGAGCCGCATAATCGCGAGGCCGCGCGGCTGGCGAGATCGAAAACATTCGGAGAACTGAAGATCATCGAAGCGCATAACGGTCAGGTGCAGGGCGAGGCCGACCAATGGCGGCACGACAAGCGACTCGCGGGCGGCGGATCGTTGCCGGACATCGGTCTCTACTGCCTGAACTTCGCGCGATTCGTGACCGGCGAAGAGCCGGTCGAAGTGTCGGCCTGGGCCTGGAGCACGCCGGGCGACGCCCGCTTCGCGGAGGTCGAAGAGAACATTTCGTGGCAGATGCGCTTTCCGTCGGGCGTCGTCGCGCGTTGCTCGGCCGCTTACGATGCACACGAATCGCGCGTCGCACGCCTTCACTTCCAGCGCGGGACGGCGGTGCTCGATCCTGCGTTCGCGTACAAGGGCCTGCGCTTGTCGGTGCAGCATCGCTCGCCGGAACGCGAGGACGTCGAGGTACGCGAAGAGCGCGTGCTCGAAGACGCGAACCAGTTCGGCGCGGAGATCGATCACATGGCCGAATGCATCCTCACCGGCAGAAAGCCCGCGACGCCCGGCGAAGAGGGCTTGCAGGATCAACGGATCATGGAAGCGATCTATCGCTCGGCGGCGGAAAATCGCCCGGTGCAGCTTCCTGCCGTCGCCGAGCGGGACGCGTTCCGCGACGCCCGGCTCACTGTCTGAGGCGACATCATGCAATGGCTACTGGCGGTCTTCGCGGTACTGGCGGGCATCTCGAACCCGCTGCAATCGGGCAGCAACTCGGCGCTGCTCAAGGGCCTGCACGAGCCGATCGTGTCCGCGTTGATCGTCTATCTGATCGGCGCGGCGTGTCTTGCCGTATGCGTGCCGTTCTTCGGCTTCGGCGTGCGGCCCGCGTTCTCGCGTCTCGGCAGCGTGCCGTGGTGGGCGTACATCGGCGGCATCTGCAACGCGCTCTTTCTGATGTGCTCGCTTCTCATCACGCGAAAGCTCGGATCGGCCACCTTCACGACCATCGTCGTCATTTCCGCTGTCGTGACCTCGATCGCGCTCGACCACTTCGGGCTGATGGGTTTCGAAGTGCGCGAGGCCAGCGCGTTGCGTCTGCTCGGCGCCGGCCTGGCTGTCGCGGGCGTCGTCCTCATCGCGGTCTTCTGACTGCCAGCCTCCCGCCCGCGTCGCCGGCAGCTTTACAAACGTAAAGCCAGCGGGCACAATCCGCCGTTGAATAATAATGATTCGCATTTAAAACCACGACGGCTACGAGATTAAGCATGAATCCACGCAAGACCAGCCGGTTCGCCCTGCGACCGCTGAGAACGGCCGCGCTGCTTCTGTTCATGGCGAGCGCATGCGTCAACGCGCAATCGGTCGACGCCGACGCCGCACCAGCGGAAAGCACGCTGCCCGCAGTGAAGGTGACGGCGCAAAGCGATCAGGACGCGCCTTACGGGCCGACGAACGGCTACGTCGCGAAGTCCAGTTCGACGGCGCTCAAGTCCGGCACGCCGATCATCGAGACGCCGCAGTCGGTTTCCGTCGTCACGCGGGATCAGATGGATCAGCAGAATGCGCAGACGCTGAATGCCGCGGTGCGCTACGTGTCGGGCGTGACCCCGGAAACGCGCGGCGCCATTGCAACGCGCTACGACCTGCTGAAGGTGCGCGGCTTCGACGCCGACACGTACTGGAACGGGCTCAAGCTCATCGGTAACGGCTGGTATGCGATACCGCAACTCGACCCGTATCTGATGGATCGCGTCGAAGTCCTGAAAGGGCCGGTGTCCGTGCTGTACGGGCAAGCCGCGGCGGGCGGGCTGCTCAACATGGAAAGCAAGCTGCCGACTGTCGAGCCGCTGCACGAAGTGGGCGTCGAAGTCGGCAACTACGGCCACGTCCAGGGCAAGTTCGATCTGTCCGGGCCGATCGCCGGCGACGACCGCTATCTCTTTCGCGTGACCGGCATCGGACGCAAGGAAGACGGACAAGTGGCCATGACGAAAAACGAGCGCATTGCGATTGCGCCGTCGTTCACCTGGCGCCCGGACAACAAGACGTCGCTCACGCTGTTCGGCCTTTATCAGCACGATCCGCGCAGTTCTTCTTACGGCAGCGTGCCGCCGCAAGGGACCGTGCTCTATAACCCGAACGGCAAGCTGCCGAGCAATTTCTACGACGGCGATCCGAGCTTCGAGAGCTTCAATCGCGTGCAGGAATCCGTCGGCTACAAGTTCGACCGACGCCTGACCAACGCGTGGACGTTCCGCGCGAACGGCCGTTACATGCACCTCGCGCAGGACTACAAAAGTGTCTACGCGAGCGCGCTGGAAGCCGATCTGCGCACGCTGGATCGCGGCACCGCCTATTCGCAGGACAATCTGAATACGGTCGCGCTGGACAATCAACTCGAAGGCAACTTCTCGACCGGGCCGATCGACCACACGTTGCTCGTCGGCTTCGATTACCAGCACTACGCGACGAACTTCGTCTCCGGCTTCGGCACGGCGCCTTCCATCGACATGTTCGCGCCCGTGTACAACCAGACGATTGCGGTGCCCGAGTTGTCGAAGCAGGTGTTGAGCGGCACGCAATACGGCGTGTATGCGCAGGATCAGGCGCGTTTCGGCAACGCGATCCTCACGCTCGGCGGGCGCGAAGACTGGATCAACAGCAAGACGCGCAACGAAACGTTCGGCACGTCGTCGAGCCAGTCCGACCGCGCGTTCACGGGCCGCGCCGGTTTGACGTACGTATTCAACAACGGCATTGCGCCGTATGTGAGCTATACGGAGTCGTTCACGCCGCAAGTGGGCACCGACATCAACGGCCGCGCGTTCGACCCCGAGCGTGGGCATCAATACGAAGTGGGCGTGAAGTATCAGCCGAAGGGCTACGACGCGCTGTTCACGGCGGCTTTATTCGATTTGACGCGCGAAAACTTGCTGACCGTCGATGCCACGAACCCGAACTTCCAGTCGCAAACCGGCGAAGCCCGCTCGCGCGGCGTCGAACTGGAAGCGAAGGTCAGTCTCACGGATTCGTTGAACGTGACGGGCAGCTATACGTATTTGAATACCGTCTACACGAAAGACAACGGCGGCCTGCAAGGCAAGCATCTGCCGGCCGTGCCGCAGAATCAGGCGTCGTTGTGGGCGTATTACACGATCAATCGCGGGCCGCTGGCGGGCCTTTCGCTCGGCGCGGGCGGGCGATACACCGGCACGACGTACAGCACCCAGAACGACTTCAAGGTGCAGAGCTTCTTTCTGGTCGATGCCACGCTGCGCTATGACCTCGGCCGCGCAGCAGCGCAGCTGAAGGGCGCGGAGTTGTATGTCAATGCGCAGAATCTCTTCGACAAAGAGTATGTGGCGTCGTGCTACTACGGAAGCTGGTGCGCGTTCGGCTACGGGCGGCAAGTGTTCGCGGGCATGAACTATCGCTGGTAACGCGTGCCCGCGTTGCGCCTCGGCGCGTCAGATGGGGAATGCTGTCGTCGAAAGAATCTCGCGCAGAACGACGAATGTCCGTATCTGCCGGACCCCCGGCAGATACAGCAGCTTCTCCGCGTGCAGCCGGTTGAAGCTGTCGCTGTCGCGCGTGCGAATCAGCATGAAGAAATCGAACTCGCCGGTCACGACGTGACATTCCATGCACCCCGGCACCTTCTGCGCGGCTTTTTCGAAATCCGTGAAGGACTCGGGCGTCGAGCGATCGAGCACGACGCCGATCAGCACGAGCATGCCCGCATCCAGCGCCTTCGGGTTCAATAGCGCGACGGTGCCGCGAATCAGCCCGGCTTCGCGCAGCCGCTCGACGCGCCGCAGGCACGCGGGCGGGCTCAGGTGAACCTTGGCGGCAAGCGCGACATTGGATATGGACGCATCGCGCTGAAGCTGACGCAGGATCGCGCGATCGACGCGATCGATCTCGATGCCCGATGCTGGCGGCTCTCGCCGTGGTGTGATTTTCTTCATTGCGTGCGTGCGCTCTTGGAAGAAATAAAAGTTCGCTCGACCGAGCCGACAAGCGGCTACGTTAGGCCAAAGCGAATTTCTTCGCAACGCCGGCATCCCGCAGATTGACTACGATTTCTGTCAGGCGTCGCGGATCACGCGCGGCAGCCCGACCTTAATTGCACAGGATGCCGACCATGAACCTGCAACGTTTCCCCCGCTATAAGCTCACTTTCGGGCCGACGCCCATTCAGCCGCTCAAGCGCCTGAGCGCGCATCTCGGCGGCAAAGTCGAGCTGTATGCGAAGCGCGAGGACTGCAACAGCGGTCTTGCGTTCGGCGGCAACAAGACGCGCAAGCTCGAATATCTGATTCCCGAGGCGCTCGAACAAGGCTGCGACACGCTCGTGTCCATCGGCGGCATTCAGTCGAACCAGACGCGTCAGGTCGCCGCCGTTGCCGCGCATCTCGGCATGAAGTGCATGCTCGTGCAGGAAAACTGGGTCAACTACTCGGACGCCGTCTACGACCGCGTCGGCAATATCCAGTTGTCGCGCATGATGGGCGCGGACGTGCGCCTCGTGCCCGACGGCTTCGATATCGGCATTCGCAAAAGCTGGCAGGACGCGATGGACAGCGTGCGCGCGGCGGGCGGCAAACCGTTCCCGATACCGGCGGGCTGCTCCGAGCATCCGCTGGGCGGGCTGGGTTTCGTCGGCTTCGCGGAGGAAGTGCGGCAGCAGGAAGCCGAACTCGGCTTCAAGTTCGACTACATCGTGGTGTGCTCAGTGACGGGCAGCACGCAGGCGGGCATGGTCGTCGGTTTCGCGGCGGATGGCCGGGCGCGGCGCGTGATCGGCATCGACGCGTCCGCGAAGCCGCAGCAGACGCACGAGCAGATCACGCGCATTGCGAAGCACACGGCGGCGCTCGTCGATCTCGGCCAGGACATCACGCGCGACGACGTGATTCTCGACACGCGCTTCGGCGGCCCCGAATACGGCCTGCCGAACGAAGGCACGCTCGACGCCATTCGCCTGTGCGCGCGGCTGGAAGGCGTGCTGACCGATCCCGTCTACGAAGGCAAGTCCATGGACGGCATGATCCAGATGGTGCGCAACGGCGAGTTCCCGAAAGGGTCGAAGGTGCTGTACGCCCATCTCGGCGGCGTACCCGCGCTCAATGCCTACAGCTACCTGTTCCGCAACGGCTGACTCGCTTTACCTCGCACGTAATCGACGCAACGCGCGCGGGCCGGCAAGATCGGCGGCATCCTCACACAGAAGAAGGGAGCCGCGAAATGACTGCTTACGCCGTTGGGCATCTGCATGAAGTCGACACGTGCGCGGATATCGTCGCGTATCTGGAGCAAATCGACGCCACGCTCGCGCCGTTCGGCGGGCGTTTCATCATTCACGGCGGCCCGTGCGACGTGCGCGAGGGCGCGTGGCACGGCGATCTCGTCGTGATTGCGTTTCCGGATTCATCGGCCGCGCGGGGCTGGTACGAGTCCGACGCGTATCGGCGCATTCTGCCGCTGCGCACCCGCCACGCGCGCGGTGCTGTCTTTCTGATCGACGGCGTCGATCCGGCGCACAAGGCGACGGACATCCTGCACTAGCGGCGGCTCGCGGCGAACGACCGTCTACACGCGCGGTTTTGGCGCAAACTTGTCATATCACCGGTCATGGTTGATACTGCCCAGTTGCACCTTTCCCGTACGTCGACTTAACGGTTTCGCTAATGAGCACAATTCTTGAAAGCCTTCCGACTGGGCAAAAAGTCGGTATCGCGTTCTCAGGCGGCCTCGACACCAGCGCCGCGCTGCACTGGATGCGCCTGAAGGGCGCGGTGCCGTACGCCTACACGGCCAACCTCGGCCAGCCCGACGAAGACGACTACGACTCGATTCCCCGCCGCGCCACGCAATATGGCGCCCAAGGCGCGCGCCTGATCGACTGCCGCGCGCAACTGGTCGCGGAAGGCATCGCCGCGCTGCAATGCGGCGCGTTCCATATTTCGACGGCGGGCGTCACCTACTTCAACACGACGCCGCTCGGCCGCGCCGTGACCGGCACCATGCTCGTCGCCGCGATGAAGGAAGACGGCGTCAACATCTGGGGCGACGGCAGCACGTACAAGGGCAATGACATCGAGCGTTTCTATCGCTACGGCCTGCTCGTGAATCCGGACCTGAAGATCTACAAGCCGTGGCTCGACCAGACGTTCATCGACGAACTCGGCGGCCGCGCGGAAATGTCGGAATTCATGCGCCAGTCGGGTTTCGAATACAAGATGTCGGCGGAAAAGGCATATTCGACGGATTCGAACCTGCTCGGCGCCACGCACGAAGCCAAGGACCTCGAAAGCCTCGAATCGGGCATCAAGATCGTGAATCCGATCATGGGCGTCGCGTTCTGGCGCGACGACGTGAAGATCGACAAGGAAGAAGTGACGATCCGCTTCGAGGAAGGCCGCCCGGTCGCCCTGAACGGCACGACGTTCACCGACGCGGTGGAGCTGCTGCTGGAAGCGAACCGCATCGGCGGGCGTCACGGCCTCGGCATGAGCGATCAGATCGAGAACCGCATCATCGAGGCGAAGAGCCGCGGCATCTATGAAGCGCCGGGGCTCGCGCTGCTTCATATCGCGTATGAACGCCTCGTGACCGGCATTCATAACGAAGACACCATCGAGCAGTACCGCGAGAACGGCCGCCGCCTCGGGCGCTTGCTGTATCAGGGCCGCTGGTTCGATTCGCAGGCCATCATGCTGCGCGAAACCGCGCAACGCTGGGTCGCGCGCGCGATCACCGGCGAAGTGACGCTCGAACTGCGCCGCGGCAACGACTACTCGATTCTCAGCACCAAGTCGCCGAATCTGACGTATCAGCCGGAACGCCTGTCGATGGAGAAGGTGGCGTCCACCTTCTCGCCGCGCGACCGCATCGGCCAATTGACGATGCGCAATCTCGACATCACCGATACGCGTGACAAACTGCGCATCTACGCGCAAGTCGGACTGCTCACGCCGGGCGAGGCGTCAGCGCTGCCGCAGATCAAGGGCGACGAGGCCTAAGGCCACGCGTTCGGTCGCCGGATGAGCGCTGCGAGCGCGCGCTCATCCGCGTATCCTGTGGGTCTCGTCACCGATCCGCAAGGAGCCGCACTTGACTCGTTTGACCATTGCGCTGCTCGGCGCGGGCAGCATGGGATCGGCGGTCGGCCGGGCGCTGTCCGCCTCGGGCGCGCGCGTCCTCACGACGCTCGAAGGCCGCAGCGCCGCGAGCGCCGCTCGTGCAAAAGACGCAGGCATGCAGGACGCGAGCCTCGCCGAACTGGCCGCGTGCGATTTCATTCTTTCCATCGTGCCGCCGGCCGTCGCGGTGCAAACCGCCGAACGTCTCGCGCCGCGCTCACGCAGGCGGCGCGCAAAGCCGTCTTTGTCGACTGCAACGCCATCAGCCCCGATACCGCCGCGACCATCGCCCGAACGGTCGATGCCACCGGCGCGCCGTTCGTCGATGCCGCGATCATCGGGCCGCCGTCGGCGCCGAAGTTCTATCTTTCCGGACCGCACGCCGCGCGCGCAGCCGTGCTCGGCGACGCGGGCCTGAACGTGCGCGCGCTCGACGGCCCGGTCGGCGCAGCCTCCGCGCTCAAGATGTCGTACGCGGGCATCACGAAAGGGCTGACGGCGATCGGCTCGGCCATGTCGCTTGCCGCCATGCGCAACGGCGCGGGAGAGGCGCTCTTCGCCGAGTTGCGCGAAAGCCAGCCGGAGCTTGCCGCGTGGCTTGGCGGTAACGTGCCGCGCATGCCGCCAAAGGCGTATCGCTGGGTCGCGGAGATGGAAGAGATCGCCGCGTTCATCGGCGATGCGTATCCGGAGCATCGCATTTACGAAGGCGCGGCGGGCCTCTACGCGCGGCTCGCAAACGACAAAGCCGCGGCCGACGCGCTCATCGACTTCTTCGGCAAGCGCGGGAAGTGATGGGCGACCCATGCACGCCGGCGATTTAATCCGTATCCTTTTCTTTTCGACGACGATGCAGCGCGGCGCATGCGCCGAAGCGCCGCGGCGGCAATCGTCGTGCAATAGACGCCGCGCCGGAAACGCACCGGCGCGGACCATCTTTCCAGCAAGAGGTGCTCAATGACTGCAGGTACGTATCAGAACACGCGTCTTTATATCAACGGCGAATGGTGCGACGCGCAGGGCGGCGCCACGCTCGACGTGGTGAACCCGGCCACCGGCGAGAAAATCGGCACCGTCGCGCGCGCCGGCATTCCGGATCTGGATCGCGCCGTGGCCGCCGCGCAAGCGGGCTTCGCGACGTGGCGGAAGATGAGCGCGCTCGAACGCGCCTCGCTCATGCGCAAGGCCGCCGCGCTCGTGCGCGAACGCGCCGACAGCATCGCGCGCCTGATGACGATGGAGCAGGGCAAGCCGCTCGCCGAAGCGCGCATCGAGGTAAATTCGGCGGCGGATATCATCGAATGGTTCGCGGACGAAGGGCGCCGCGTCTACGGCCGGATCGTGCCGCCGCGCAACGTCAACGCGCAGCAGACGGTCGTGAAAGAGCCGGTCGGGCCGGTCGCCGCGTTCACGCCGTGGAACTTCCCGGTCAATCAGGTGGTGCGCAAGCTGTCGGCCGCGCTGACGACGGGTTGCTCGTTCATCGTGAAGGCGCCGGAAGAGACGCCGGCATCGCCCGCCGAACTCATCCGCGCGTTCGCCGACGCGGGCGTGCCCAACGGCGTGCTCGGACTCGTGTTCGGCGATCCGCCGGAAATCTCGAAGTATCTGATCGCGCATCCGGTGATCCGCAAGGTGACGTTCACCGGCTCGACCGCTGTCGGCAAGCAGCTTGCCGCGCTCGCCGGCCAGCACATGAAGCGCGCGACGATGGAACTCGGCGGCCACGCTCCCGTGATCGTCGCGGAAGATGCCGATGTCGAGCGCGCCGTGAAGGCGTCGGGCGCGGCCAAGTTCCGCAACGCGGGTCAGGTCTGCATCTCGCCGACGCGTTTTCTGGTTCACAACAGCCTGCGCGACGACTTCGCGAAGGCGCTCGTCAGGCATGCGGAGAGCCTGTCGGTCGGCGACGGCCTCGCCGAAGGAACGACGCTCGGGCCGCTCGCCAACGCGCGGCGCATCACGGCAATGGCGAGCGTCGTCGAAAACGCGCGTCAGGCAGGCGCGAAGATCGCGACGGGCGGCGAGCGCATCGGCTCGGCCGGCAACTTCTTCGCGCCGACCGTGCTGACCGACGTGCCGCTCGAAGCCGACGTGTTCAACAACGAGCCGTTCGGCCCGGTCGCGGCCATTCGCGGCTTCGATTCGCTGGAGGACGCCATCGCCGAGGCGAACCGGCTGCCGTACGGCCTGGCCGGCTACGCGTTCACGCGCTCGTTCAAGAACGTGCACTTGCTCACGAACCAGCTCGAAGTGGGCATGTTGTGGATCAACCAGCCCGCAACGCCGTGGCCGGAAATGCCGTTCGGCGGCGTGAAGGATTCGGGCTACGGCTCGGAAGGCGGACCCGAGGCGCTGGAGCCGTACCTCGTGTCGAAGTCGGTGACGGTGATGGCGGTCTGACCTCCGCGCGTCGCTTTCATTGACGGCTGGCGGCCCCGCGAGGGGCCGCTTTTTTTTGCGCCGCTCAAACGTAGAGGTATCGGACGAGATGAAAGAACACCGGCGCCGCGAAGCAGACGGAATCCACGCGATCCAGCATGCCGCCGTGTCCCGCGATCATCACGCCCCAGTCCTTCGCGCCGAGCGAGCGTTTGACCGCCGACAGCACGAGCCCGCCGACGAAGCCCGCGAGCACGATCGCGAGCGACATGAGAAACGCCGCGCCGAATCCGAACGGCGTCACGCGATACAGCGCCGCGCCGCACAGGGTCGCGAGCAAACCGCCGCCGACGAAACCTTCCACCGTTTTCGAAGGCGACAGCACAGGCGCAATTTTGCGCCGCCCGAAGAGCTTGCCGACGACATACTGCAACACATCGCTGATCTGCACGACGAGCAGGAAGTAGAACAACAGCAGCGCGTTCTGCCCGCGATAACCGGGAATATCGAGCGTCAGCAGCGCGGGCGCGTGACTCAGCCCGTACACGCACACCATCAGCGCCCAGTTGATGCGCGCGTTGCGGCTCAGGAACTCGCGCGTGTCCTGCGTGAGCGCGGAGACGAGCGACATTGCGAAGAAGAGATGCACCGGCACGAAGATCGAATACATGCCGTACCAGTCGATGCCGAGCAGCACGTATTGCACCGGCACCGCGACAAAGAACGCGACGAAAAGCGTGGTGTGATCGCTCGCGGTGGTCGGCGTGAGCGTGATGAATTCGCGCAGCGCGAGATACGAAAGCAGCGCGAAGACGACGAACGTGGCCTTGTCGCCGAGACCGATGGCGACCACCATCACCGCGATCATGCCCCACCATGCACGAATGCGCTGGTTCAAATTGACGATGGTCGCGCTCGCGCCCTTCGCGCGCGCGCCGAGCAGCGCGCCGATCAGCGAGGCGAAGGTCAGCGCGCCCACGACGCCCGCGACCAGATTCCAGAATGAAGTCGGCATAGGTTAATTTCGATGTGCTGATTGAAAGAGCGCGATCACGGTGTCGCGCATTCGGACGAGAAACGGCGCTTTCTCTTCGCCGTCGCGTAGTGTTTCGGCCGCGCCGACGTGCACCTTGCAGATAAGCGGAATCGGCCAGATAGCGCCTTTCGGCATGATTCGCTGAAGGTTCTCCAGATAGACGGGCGTCAGCGCCACCTTCGGGAACTCGCTAGCCAGATGAAAGAGCCCGCTCCTGAACGCTTGCGGCAGCGCGTCGGCACCGCGTGTGCCTTCCGGGAAAATGATGATCGAGTGGCCGTGCGCGAGCGCGTCGCGCACCGGATCGAGCGGATCGCCTTCCGTCTCGCGGCGGCGGTCGATCAATACGGCGTTGAGCAGATTGCGCGCGATATGTCGCTTGATGCGCCCGCTGTCCCAGTAATCCCGTGCGGCGACGGGCCGCACGGCATCGCGCAGTTCGCGTGGCAGCGCGGCGAGAATCGCGAGGGTGTCGATATGGCTCGTGTGGTTGGAGAAATAGAGCTTCTGCGTGGCGGTCGGGGCGGCGCAATGCCATACCGGATACGCGCCCGCAATGAGCCGCACGAGCGCGAGCAGCAGGTCGCGCTGCCAGATGTGCATGAGTTTCATCGGGTAAGAGTGCGAAGGTGATTGTCGGGCCGCTATTCCTTTCACATTCGCCGTTCGCTTGCAATGCGCAGTGACGAGATTTGGCAGATATCGGCGATGCTGTGACAAAGCTGCCCAATTGTTGAGCTTCGGCATCCTTAACGTTTGACGCGTGCGGAAAGGGCCGCGATAGTAGCGCCTCTTTTCCGACATGTCACCCGCCTCATGAGCCTTTACGCACTCAAACCCCGCTTTCAGAATCTCTTGCGTCCGCTGACCGACTGGCTCTTTCGCCACGGCGTGACCGCCAATCAGGTGACGTTGACCGCGGCGGGCGGATCGATCGCGGTGGGCGGCATTGCGGGGTTCGGCTCGCCGCGCCCTACCCTGTTCGCGCTGATTCCGCTCTGGCTGTTCATCCGCATGGCGCTCAATGCGATCGACGGCATGCTGGCGCGCGAGCACGGCCAGAAGAGCGCGCTCGGCGCGTACCTGAACGAACTGGGCGATGTCGTCTCCGACGTCGCGCTCACGCTGCCGTTTCTCGCGGTGAAGGCCTTCTGCGCGGCCGACGTCTGGCTCTTCGCGCTCTTGGCGGTGATCGTGGAATGCGCGGGGCTCGCCGGGCCGCTCGCGGGCGCGAGCCGGCGTTATGACGGCCCGTTCGGCAAGAGCGACCGCGCCTTCGTGCTCGGCGCGTTCGCGCTTTGGGTCGGCGCGGGCGGCACAGTCGGCACAGTCGGCGCGGGACTGTGGCGCGCGTTCATCGTCTTGTCGCTCGTGACGGCGATCCGGCGCGTGCGGGCGGGCGTCGCGCAGGCGAATCGCGCGCGCATGGGAAGCGATGTCAGTTGAAGCGGCGCACGAAGCGATAGAAGATTCGCGGATGGATCTTCAGAAGACACATGGCGACGGATAACTTCGGGCGCTTGTCCGCGTAGATCTTGCCGACATGCGTGAAGCGCAGCTTGCTCGCCACGCTGTCGAGTATCGGGGCGGCCGTCGCGTAATCGGGCGCGAGGCGCGCGGCTTCGAACGCGATGTTCCGGTACGCATACACGTACTTGAGCCGGAAAAAGAGCTTGCTGCCATTGTCGATGGGCAGCCCGCGCGTTTTGCGCTCGACGCGGTCCATGATCTCGAACAGGTCCACGATGCGCGGATTGAAGCGGACGGAGATGCCGTTGCCGCGCTTCACGTAGAAGTACAGCTCATCGGGAATCAGCCGCACCACATTCGCACGCGAGAGCGCCTGCACGCACACGAGAATGTCCTCGTAGATGAGCCCGGCGGGATGCTCGACCGATGCGAACAGCTCGCGCCGGAACAGTTTGTTCCAGCAATACGCCTGCAAGCTCAGGTCCATGATGCGCGCAACGGCCTGAAGCCCGGTGATGATCTCGTCGCCGGTCTTGATGCGATACACCTCGCGGCCTTGCGGGTCGATGCACTTCGCCGCGAAGATCACCACGTCCGCGCCATGCTGGTCGGCTTCGCGGCACGCGACCTCGACGACATTCGGCGCGACGAGGTCGTCGCTATCCACGCACAGCACGTACTCGCCGCTCGCGTGAGTCACAGCGATGCGCCGCGCCTCGGCGAGGCCGACGTTCTTCTCGTTTCTCACCAGCTTCCACGGAATGAAGCTTTGCGCCTCCAGCAGTGCGCGCGCGATTTCGCCGGAGCGGTCGGGACTGCAATCGTCCACGGCGATGATTTCGAAGTCGGTGCGCGTCTGCGCGAGAATCGAGCGGAGGCAGTCAGCGACGCAGCCTTCCACGTCGTACATCGGAAACAGAATGCTGACTTTCGGTGCAGACATGCAGGCTCTCCACGTTGGGGGCGGGGAAGGGGGCGGTATTGAGCGCGGTCGGAACGCCGCCTCGCCATGAACGGGCGCTGGGCACCGGTCCAGACTAACGTGACGAATCTCACCGGATTGTGCGGCACCGCACATAGGCGGCGATGCGCGCTGGGCGCATCGCTTGCTGCTCGGTACCGGTTCCTGCGCGGACACTGCGACCTTACCGATCATTCACGGTGCCGAGATGACAGACAGCTTTCCGCCCGATGCGCCGCATTCGCCGCAACGCCGCTCCATGCTGCTCGCTGCGGCGGCGGGCGGCATGAGCGCGCTGGCGGCATCAACATCGGCGGCACCGGCGGCATCGGCGCCAAGCCGATCCGCGGCACCGGCGGGACAGCCGCAGAACCGCGACCGTCAGCCCGATTTCGATACAGCGAACGATGCGACCACCGCCGACGTAATCGTGGACACGCTGATCGCGTGGCATGTCGATCACGTGTTCGGCATGGTCGGCGACGGCATCAATCCGCTCATCGAGGCGCTGCGCAAGCGGCGCGACCGCGTGCGCTTCGTGGGCGTGCGGCACGAGGAAGCGGCGGCATTCATGGCGTCCGGCTGGGCCAAGGCGACCGGGCGTCTCGGCGTATGCATCGCGACGACGGGACCGGGCGCGGTGCACTTGATGAACGGCCTCTACGACGCGCATTTCGACGGCGCGCCCGTGCTCGCGATCACCGGCCTCACGTTTCACGACCTGCTCGGCACGCGCTTCATGCAGAGCGTGGACACGCGCGCGCTGATGCAGGACGTCGCGCTCTACAACACGACGGTGACGGGTCCGCGCCACGCGCTGATCGTGACCGACGTGGCGTGCCGCAACGCGCTGGGCGGGCGCGGCGTCGCGCATCTCACTGTGTCCAAGGACGTGCAGGCCGTGAAGTTCGCCGACGACCGCCCGTCGATGGAAAACCACGGCCAGCGCACGTCGAGCGCATGGAGCCGGCCCGCGCCCACGCCCTCGACCGCCGATCTCGCCGCCGCCGCCGATGTCATCAACGCCGGCACGCGCGTCGCGATTCTCGCAGGACAAGGCGCGCTCGGCGCGCGGCCCGAACTCGAACAACTGGCAGCGCGCCTGAATGCGCCGGTCGCCAAGGCGCTGCTCGGCCGCGCCGCATTGCCCGACGACTCGCCGTTTTCGACCGGCGGCATCGGGCATCTGGGCACGGTGCCCTCCGACGAAGCGATGCATCGCTGCGATACCGTGCTCGTTATCGGCTCGACGATGCCGTGGATCGACTCGTACCCGAAGCCCGGCACGGCGCGCGGCGTGCAGATCGACATGAAGCCGGAGCGCATCGGGCTGCGCTATCCGGTGGAAGCGGGGCTCGTCGGCGATACCGGCGCGACGCTGCGCGCGCTATTGCCGCTGCTGCGGCAGAAAGACGACGCGTTCCTGCGCGACATTCAGGCGAGCGTCGGGCGATGGAACGCGCTGCTGGACCGCGTGGCCGCGACCGAGCGCGCGCCGCTGCGTCCGCAAAGCGCGATTCGCGCGATCAGCGATGCGCTCGACCCGGACGCCATCGTGTGTCTCGATTGCGGCGCGAACACGCACTTCGCGGCGCGCTTCCTGACGCTCAGGCGCGATCAGCAACTCGTCGCCACCGGCATGCTCGCGACGATGGCGCCGGGCTTGCCTTTCGCGATCGCATCGCAACTGGCGAATCCGGGGCGTCAGGTCGTCGCGATCGTCGGCGACGGCGGCTTCGCGATGTTGATGGCGGAGATGTCCACCGCCGTGATGAACGCGCTGCCGATCAAGGTGATCGTGCTGCGCAACGACCGCCTCGCGGAAGTCACGTTCGAGCAAAAGCAGTTGGGCAATCCGGTCTATGGCTGCGAGATCGGCGGCATCGACTATGCGCAGTTCGCGGCGGCGTGCGGCGCGGACGGCTTTCGTTGCGCGCATCCGGGCGAGCTGAAGGCATCCATCGACGCGACGTTGCGCTCGAAACGCGCCGCATTGCTTGAACTGCGCGTCGATCCCGACGAACCGGTGACGATGCCGCACGAACTGAAGGCGTGAGCGGCGCGTTTCAGCTAATGAACACGAGCTGGTCTTCGTGCGCCGCCGAGTGCCGGTACCAGCACACGCGTCCCGCGCGCACGTCGAGCAACACCTGATCGAGGCCGGCTATTTCGATGCCGTCCGTCCGGCATCCGTCGATAGCCGGTGCCGCGCGATTCATCCGCGCGAGTTCCCGCTTGAGTTCCATCAGACGCTTGATGGCGCCTTGCCTGGAGGTGAAGTATCGAGTCATTGACTGCCGAACGCTGATCCGCCTGAAGGGCCACAGCGTAGGGCGATTCGTCGGACAATAATGTGCGCTCGGCGACACACGCGCGTATGCGACACTTCGCTCGAACGCGCCGTGTGCGCAGCGGAAAGGAAGAACGACGATGAACGACGTGATGCTGCCCGAGGACGACTACGGCGCGACGCTCGGCGACGTGCTGGCGTTGCTCGAACAGGGCCGTCAGGCGGCGGCGCGCAGCATCAACGCGCTGATGACGGCGACGTACTGGCGCATCGGGCACCGGATCGTCGAATTCGAGCAGGGCGGCGCGGGCCGCGCGGCATACGGACAGGCGCTGTTGCAGCGGCTATCGGCCGATCTGACGAAGCGCTTCGGGCGCGGCTTCGGCGTCGACAATCTGGAACTGATGCGCCTCTTCTACCAGTCATATGCGAGCGCCGGGATTTCCGAATCGCCGATTCGGAATTCGGCGGAGGCTGCGTCCGCGGGAAAATCCGAACCGGCGATTCGGATTTCGACGCTCGCGCAACTGGCCGAGCGGTTCCCGCTCTCGTGGACGCATTACGTCCACCTGATGCGGCGCACCCGTTCCGACGACGAGCGGCGTTTCTACGAAGCCGAAGCGCTGCGCGGCGGCTGGAGCGTGCGCCAACTCGACAGGCAGATCGGCAGTCAGTTCTATTCGCGCACGCTGATGTCGCGGGACAAGCGAGCGATGCTGGAGAAGGGCGCCATCGCCGAGCGCCGCGACATCGTGACGCCCGAGGAAGCCATCAAGGACCCGTACGTGCTCGAATTTCTCGACCTGAAGGACGAGTATTCGGAGAGCCAGCTCGAGGACGCCCTGATTCATCGGCTCGAGGACTTCCTGCTGGAACTGGGCGGCGACTTCACGTTCGTCGGGCGGCAGCGGCGCCTGCGCATCGGCGATAGCTGGTATCGCGTGGACTTGCTGTTCTTTCACCGGCGGCTGCGGTGTCTCGTCATCATCGACCTGAAGCTGACCGAGCTCAATCACGCCGATGTCGGGCAGATGCACATGTACTGCAATTACGCGAAGGAGCACTGGACGCTGCCGGGCGAGAACCCGCCGGTGGGCCTGATTCTGTGCGCGCGGACCAATGCGGCGGTCGCGAAATACGCGCTCGACGGCCTGCCGAACAAGGTGCTCGCCGCCGAATACCACATGATGCTGCCGGACGAGGCGCTGCTCGCCGAAGAACTGGCGCGCGTGCGCAGAGAACTGGAGGCGCGGCGGCTCGCGGAAGGCGGCGACGCGTAGTCGCTTCGCGCTGCGTCTTACGCCGCTACCGGCTCCAGCGCGCTCAACGCCGAGCGCCATGCCGGCGAAAGCGGCTGGAGCCGCCGCGTCTCGCGTTCCACTGTCCGGTGCGACTTCACGACCGAAGCGGGCTACTCCTGCGCGATCGCCATGCTGAGCGAGCCGCAACCGGTCACCGCCATCGTCGCGGGCAACGACACGATCGCGATCGGCGTGCTGGAGGCCGCGGGGCGGCGCGGCATCCGCGTGGCCGAGCAGCTTTTCATCATCGGCTTCGACGACATGCCGCTCGCGGATTCGCCGCTCGTCGGCCTGACGTCGATCCGGCAGCCGGTCGAAGCGCTAGTCCGGACCGCCGCGCGGCGGCTCGTCGAGCGCGTCGCGCCGGCGGCATGGGCGCGCCGACGCGTGACGTGTTGCCAATCCAGCTCGTGCGACGCGATACGACCGGCCCGATTTGAGAATGTTCGTGACGCTCACGCCTTCTCGGCGCTTTTCAGCGCGAGACGCACGGCGCGCGCAAGGTCTTCGAGCTGGAACGGCTTGCGAAGCGCGGTGAAGCGCCGGTCGGTGATGGTGGTGACATCGACGTCCGCATAGCCGGTTGCGAGGATGACCGGCAGGTCGGGGCGCGATTCGCGGGCGCTCGCGAGCACCTGTATGCCGTTCATGCCCGGCATGGCGTAATCGACCATCATCACGTCCGGGTTGTCGGCATCGAGACGCGCGAGGCCGCTTTGCCCGTCCGGCGCCTGCGTGACGTGATAACCGAGCGCTTCGAGACAATCGACGATCATCGTGCGCACGTCCTCGTCGTCCTCGATGACAAGGATGCGGCACGGCGTCGCCGTATCGTCTCGCGGGTCCGCGTCCAAGGCTCCTTCGGACGGGTCTTCCGCGCCGAACGGCAGCCAGATCTCCACGGTGGTGCCCTTGCCCACTTCGCTTTCGATGCGCGCGACGCCGCCCGCTTGCCGCGCAATGCCGTACACCTGACTGAGACCCAGGCCGGTTCCCTTGCCGACCGGCTTGGTCGTGAAGAAGGGATCGAATACGCGCGAGAGCACGCCCGGCTCGATGCCCGAGCCCGAATCGGTCACGCTGATGACGATGTAACGGCCAGGCGCGAGCGCTTCGTCCACGCTCGGCCGTTCTTCGGCGTGAATCGCAAGGCGGCCGCCGTTCGGCATCGCGTCGCGAGCATTGATCGCCAGATTGAGTATCGCCAGTTCCAGCTGGTTCGCGTCGGCTTGCGTCCAGAGATCGTCGGACGCAGTCGTGATCGACAGCGCGATGGTCGAGCCGAGCGAGATGGAAATGATGTCGCGGATGCCGTGCAGCAGCGCGGCCACGTTCACCGCTTTCAGATCAAGATTGCTCGTGCGCGAAAACGTCAGCAACTGAGCGGTCAGCTTCGCGCCCCGCTCGGTCGCGCGCTTGGTGGTGGCGGCCATCTTGAGCACGCGCTCGTCCTTGCTGATGCGCGCGAGCAGTTCCGCGTTGGCCATGATCACGTTCAGCAGGTTGTTGAAGTCGTGCGCGATGCCGCCGGTCAACTGCCCGAGCGCTTCCATCTTCTGCGACTGCACGAGCACGGCCTGCACCTTGGCGCGCTCGTGAATCTCGCGCATCAGTCGGTTGTTGGCCGACGCGAGTTCGTGCGTGCGTTCCGCGATGCGGCTTTCGAGCGATTCGTTGAGCCGCTCCAGCGCTTCCTGAGCCTTGACCCGGTCGATGAGATGCTGCTCCGACTCGGCGAGGTGCTTACGCGCGTCGTATTGCCGGGCGCGCGCCCGCAACGACGACGCCACGGCGCGGCGCAACGTCTCGGAGTTGAGCGGCCGTTCGAGCACCAGCACGTTGCCGAGCCGCTCCAGCATCTCGATGCTCTTGGCCGAACGCCTGCCCGGAAGCCGCCCGGACAGCAGCACGATCGGGAAATCCGACCATGCGGGCTGCTGTTCGATCCATGCGGCAAGCGCCATCGCGCTGTCGTCCAGCAGCGATTCTTCGGTGATGATGGCGACGGCGGCGCCGCGGTCCAGTTCCGTCACGAGCGCGGTCGAGTTGGCGCAGACGAAGCACTCCCGGCCCTCCGTCCTGAGGACATCGACGATGACCTCGGCGTCGCGGCCGAAGGGCGCAACGATCAGTACGCGATGTTCCATCGCGTTATTCCCGTGGCGAGGCCGGCTCGCCCTGCGATGGCGCGAGCATGGCGGTATCGCCCCGGTAAGTCGGCAGGCCGCTCAGCACGCCCTCGAAATCGCGCAGCGCCTCGCCGACGTTCAAGCCCTGGCTGCCGAGCCGGAACTGCCGGATCGAGCGTTCGTGGCCGTTTGTGCGGCTCTTGACCGCGGTCACGGCGGTGAGCACTTCGCCCTGGCGTTCGAAATAACGGAAGAGCAGCACGACGTCGCTGAGATAGCTGATATCGATATCGCTCTGTATCTCGCCGATGATGCCGTGCTGGCCCAGCACGAGCATGGTGATGACGCCGCGCTGGTTCAGATACGTGAGCAGCTCGTGCATCTGGAGCAGGAGATAACGCTCGCCGGGCATGGCCTGAAGATACGCATTCAGGCTGTCGATGGCGACGAAGCGCGCGCCGTCCTGCTCGACACTCTTGCGCACGTCGCTCGCGAATTCGCCGGGCGAAATCTCGGCGGGATCGATCTGGCGCAGCGTCAGCAGGCCGCTGTCGAGATGCGGCCTGAGGTCGATGCCGAGGCTGGTCGAGCGGCGCAAGAGCGTGGTCAGCGTTTCGTCGAAGAGATAGTAGACGCACGGCTGTCCGCGGTTGAGCGCGGCGAGCAGGCACGAGGCGACCGTCGTCGTCTTGCCGACGCCCGACGGACCCACGATCAACGTGTTGGTGCCCGGCACGAGGCCGCCGCCCATGAGCGCATCCAGTTCCCGCGTTCCGGTGCTGAGCGAATCCGACGAGAAGTTGGAGTGATGCTCGGCCGCGACGAGGCGCGGATACACCTCGATGCCGCCTGTCTTCAGCGTCATGTCGTGGAAGCCTTCGCGGAACCGGATGCCGCGCATTTTCGCGATGCGTATGCGCCGCCGCTCGCCGCCGTAGTCGTGCACGACGTTGTCGAGACTGATGACGCCGTGCGCGATGCTGTGCAGTTGCAGGTCGCCGGTCTCGGACGTGTTGTCGTCCAGCAGCATGACGGTGCAGGCGCGCGTTGCGAAATAGCGCTTGAGCGCCAGAATCTGGCGGCGATAGCGCAGCGAGTTCTGCGACAACATGCGCAGTTCGGAGAGGCTGTCGAAGACGAGGCGGGCGGGCTTGAGTTCATCGACCTTGGCGATCACGTCGCGCACGGTCTCGCCGAGTTCGACTTCGGCGGGATGCAGCACGGTCTGCTCGTACGCCGGATCGAGCCCTTCGTCCGACAATAGTTCGATGATGGTGAAGCGGCTCGTGTCCCAGCCGTGGCTATCGGCGACGGCGACGAGTTCGTCTCGCGTTTCGGACAGCGTGATGTACAGCCCCGGCTCGCCGACCTCGGCGCCCTTGAGTAAAAACTGCAAGGCGAGGGTGGTTTTACCTGCGCCGGGCGCGCCTTCGACCAGATACATGCGGTGCGGCGTGAGCCCGCCGCCCAGGATATCGTCGATTCCCTCGATCCCGGATTGAATGCGCCCCCGTTGTGGCGCGGAGATGGTGTCTGGCATGTGATTGCTTCTGATGATCGACGAGATGGGCGATGTCCGCTTCGGGGACTGCAAGAAGCAGGCCGGGCTCGTCGTCGTAGCGCGGCAGGCGGATGGCGAAGGCGGTCCCGCGGTTCGCGCCGCGTTTGCGCAGCAGCACGGCCGCCTCAGAACATTCGTTCGATGGTCGGCGAAGGCTACCACATCGATGCGAGGGGTGCGGCTGGTTTCGTTGGGTGGAGCAGGGTCATCGACGACGGCGGTTCTAGATAGCGCGATGTTCAGTTCATGACCGCTGCCGCTTTGCGTTCGCTACCGCTCTTCTTCTAGCTTCCAATGAAGGCTGAATTCATTGGGTTGCAGCAGCGCTGACATAAGCGCGATTCCCGACGGTTTTAACGAGCCAAGGGGCTCGGGGGACGTGGTGATAGTGGGCGTGGAAGGTGCTCCAGGGCTGTTCATTAACGGAGCGCCACGGTCTTACTGCAAGGTGGTCACGCTTTCGATGCAGCGGGCTCAGAGAGCTGCTTTCTTTGGTTACTTTCTTTGCAGCGGCAAAGAAAGTGACCCCCGCCCCGGGGAGGGGCAACGCCAATGGACCGACACGACAACAAGTTCCATAGAATCACAATACAACCGCCCCACAGCAGGCAAGCATAAAACCGGAGACACCCAAAAAAATGCCAGAACCAAAGACCGAAGGCCTGTCGAAAGGCCTGACCAACTACGGTGACCGCGGCTTCGCCCTCTACCTGCGCCGCTCGTTCGCCCGCTCGATGGGCTACACATCCGACATGCTGACAAAGCCGATCGTCGGAATCGCATCGAGCGGATCGGGCTTCAACAATTGCCATCGCGGCATGCCGGAGCTGGTCGAAGCAGTCAAGCGCGGCGTGCTCGCAGCGGGCGGTCAGCCCATCGACTTTCCGACCATCTCGCTCGGCGAAGTCTTCCTCAATCCCACCTCGATGATGTTCCGCAACCTCATGAGCATGGACGTCGAGGAAATGCTGCGCGCGCAGCCGATGGACTCCGTGGTACTGATCGGCGGCTGCGACAAGACCGTGCCCGCGCAACTGATGGGCGCCGCCGCTGCCGATATCCCCGCCGTGCAACTCGTCGTCGGACCGATGATGACGGGCCGTCATCAGGGCGAACGCCTCGGCGCGTGCACCGACTGCCGCCGCTTCTGGGGCAAGTTCCGCGCGGGCGAAGTCGGCGAGCAGGAGATCGACCAGATCGAAGGGCGGCTCGCGACCACCGCCGGCACCTGCGCGGTGATGGGCACGGCGAGCACCATGGCGTGCATTGCGGAGACGCTCGGCATGTCGCTGCCGGGCACCGCCGCGATTCCCGCAGTCCATGCCGACCGCATTCGCGCCGCCGAAGCGAGCGGCGCGCGCGCCGTGCAGCTCATTCGCGCGCCGCTGCGCCCGAGCCAGATCATCACGGAGAAGTCCGTCGAGAACGCGCTGCGCGTGCTGCTGGCCATCGGCGGGTCGACCAACGCGATCATCCATCTGACCGCCGTCGCCGGGCGGCTCGGCATTCCGGTGTCGCTCGAACGGCTGAACGTGCTCTCCGACGACACGCCGGTGCTCGTCAACCTGAAGCCGACCGGCGAGCACTACATGGAAGACTTCTTCGCCGCGGGCGGCATGACGGCCGTGCTGCGCGAACTCGCGCCGAAGTTGCATCTCGACGCGATGACCGTCACCGGCGAAACGCTCGGCGAACGCATCGCGGCCGAGCGCGAAGCGTGGGTCGATCATCGCATCGTGCGCGAGCTTTCGGACCCGGTCGAACCGCAAGGCGGGCTCGTCGCGTTGTTCGGCTCGCTTGCGCCGCGCGGCGCGATTCTCAAGCGTTCCGCCGCCGACAAGTCGCTCTTCGAGAAAGAGGGCCGCGCCGTGGTCTTCGATTCGCTCGAAGATCTGGCCGCGCGCATCGACGATCCCGCGCTCGATGTGGAGGCCGACGACATTCTCGTGCTGCAAAACGCGGGTCCCGCGAGTGGCACGGGCATGCCCGAAGCGGGCTATCTGCCGATTCCGAAAAAGCTCGCGCAGAAGGGCGTGAAGGACATGCTGCGCATTTCTGATGCGCGCATGAGCGGCACGGCATATGGAACCATCGTGCTGCACGTCACGCCGGAAGCCGCGCTCGCGGGGCCGATCGGACTCGTGCGCAACGGCGACCGCATTCGGCTTTCCGTGCGCGAAAGGCGTATCGAGCTGCTTGTCGATGAAGCCGAACTCGCGCGCCGCGCAGCCGACGTCAAGCCGCCGAAGCGCGTGCTGCGCGGCTATCAAAAGCTGTATCAGGAGCATGTGCTGCAGGCCGATGCGGGCTGTGACTTCGATTTCCTGCAGGCGGTATCGAAGGATTCCTGAGCGTCCGCCACTAGGCGGCAACGGCGGCGCTCGCCGCCGCAGGCGGGCCGGCGCGACTTCCTCGAACCCATCGGTCGGCGGTGCGCGCTCCGACGCGTATCACCCGTTCAACACGCGCGCTATTCGTTGGGCGAACCCCAAGCCGCCATCGCCGCGCCTCGCAGACGGGGCGCGCAGGCCTGTCCGCGATGGGCGCAAAGCGCGGCGAGCCGGCACCGTATAATGGCCGCCCGCTACGGCGGGCGCAGGCGCGCGCGCCTGCGACAGCGCCTGATCCCAGCGAATCCGGTTCAATCAATCGAACTTCCGCCTTAAACAGCTCAAAGCAACAGAAAACAGAAGGAAAGCCCGCGTGGAAGACCTTTTCCAATCCGTCAACGCGTTCTTTGCGTTCATCGCGCCCATTTCCGATTTTCTTTGGGATTTTCCGACCGACTTCGCGGCCTATTCGCGCATTCCCGTGCTCGGCCGGTTTCCGTTCGCGATTCTGCTGCTGGTCGGCGTAGGCATCCACTTCAGCATCCGCACGCGCTTCGTCCAGACCATGAACATGCGCAAGATCGTGCGCATCATGCAGCGCAGGCAGTCGGGGAGAACGGGCGTGAGCGCGATGGCGTCGTTCATGCTCGGACTGGCGATGCGCGCCGGGCCGGGCAACATCGTCGGCATTACGGGCGCCATTTCGGTCGGCGGTCCCGGCGCGTTGTTCTGGATGTGGGTCGCCGCCTTCTTCGGCATGGCGACGGCCTTCATGGAATCCGTGCTCGCCCAGTTGTTCAAGGAGAAGAACGGCGACGAGTTCGTCGGCGGCTTGCCGTTCTACGGGCGGCGCGTGCTCGGCGGACGGCGCATCGTGGGCACGTTCCTGTCGCTCGTGTTCATCGTCTACGCCTTATTCAACGTGCCGCCGCAAACGTTCAACGTGTTCACCGCGATGGGCACCATTGCCGATACCGTCGCAGGCGAGCACCTCGCGCGGCAATCCACGGCGTACTACGGCATCGCGGCGACGCTCGTGATCGCGTGCGCGTTCATCATCATGGGCGGCATCAGGCGCGTCACGGCTTACACGGACGTGCTGGTGCCGATCAAGGCCGCGCTCTTTTGCGCGATGTCGCTCGTCATCATCCTGATCAATCTGCCGCTCGTGCCTTACTTCTTTCACGAGGTCGTCGTCGGCGCGTTCGCGCCGCATGCGCTCTTCGGCGGCGCCATCGGCACGGCGCTCGCGCAGGGCGTGAAACGCGGCCTCATGTCCAACGAGGCGGGGCAGGGCACCATTACGATGGCGGCGGCCATCGCCGACAACGCGCATCCGTGCGAACAAGGCTTCGTGCAAAGCCTCGGCGTGTTCTTCGACACGATGGTGATCTGCACGATGACCGGCTTTATCGTCGTGATGGCGCACGTGTGGACCGGAACCGTCGACGGACAGGCATGGGAAGCCGTGCGCGCCTCGAAGATCACGGTCTATCTCGCTTCGGTGCAGTCCCTCGTGCCGCTGTGGGCCGCGCACGCGATCAAGATCGTCATGTGCGTGTGCTACGGGCTTTTTGCTTTCACGACGCTGCTCGGCATGATTTCGTTCGCCGAAATCTCGGCGAACTTCATCTCGCGCCGCCGGGCGTTCATCGCCGGCATTCGCGTGGTCGGCTCGCTGGTGTTCGTGCCGTTCGGCGCGTTGACCGTGCTGGCCGGGCTCGAACTGCCGAACCTCTGGGCGCTCTCGGACCTGATGAACATTGTGATGGTGCTGCTCAACGTGCCGATCGTTCTGCTCGGACAAGGGCTCGTCTATAAGGCGCTCGCTCACTATCGCGCGACGGGCGGCGGCGCGTTCGCGTCCGACGAAATCGGAGTGAAAACGGCG
Organism: Caballeronia sp. GAFFF1; assembly: GCF_023630705.1. Lineage (GTDB taxonomy): Bacteria > Pseudomonadota > Gammaproteobacteria > Burkholderiales > Burkholderiaceae > Caballeronia. Next base: position 55,544 of record NZ_JALQEM010000038.1, on the reverse strand, counting down.
TGCTGGTCCGCCGATGCGCGCGGCGCCGCGCCCGTTCACGAACGCGATACCGTCGACGCGTAAGCCGCGCGGGGCATTGCTCAGGCCGGATTCTGGCGCAGCAGTTCGGCCACCATCGCGCTGTCGAGATACGCGCGCACTTCGACAATCAAGCCTTCCTCGAAACGGCACACCCAGCAGTAGCGGTTGTCGAAGTGCATGCCGTTCGCCGCGCGCACGTCCGAATGCAACTCGACGGCGGCCGTATCGCCATCGACCAGCGCGTGCGTGACGGTCAGCTTGGCGCCGTCGGGCAGCGCCTTCGCGAGGCGCGCGAACGTATGTTCGAGAAACGCCTCCTTGCCGCGATAGCGTCCGGCGAGCGGATGCGTGCCCATCACCGTCCAGTCCACGTCATCGGCGACGTGCGCGAAGAAAGCGTCGGTGTCGTCCCTGAGCTTTTCTAAGAGCGCGATCACGTCCTCCTTCTTCATGCGCCGCCCCATTGCATCGACAAACCGCCGTCGATGGTCCAGGTCTGTCCGGTCACATAGTCGCCGTCGTCGGAGGCGAGAAAGAGCGCGAGTCGCGCGATCTCCTCCGGTTGCCCCGGACGATGCCACGGAATCACCGACATCGACTTCTCGCGAGCGTCGGGGTCATCCAGGCGCTTTTGCGTCATCGGCGTTTGGATGAGCCCGGGCGCGATGTTGTTCACGTTGATCTTGTCGTTGGCGACTTCGCGCGACAGGCTGCGCGTGAGCGAGCCGAGCGCGGCCTTGGCCATGCCGTACGGCGCGCTTTCCGGCGTCGGCAGATGCTGCGCGACCGACGAAATCGTGACGATGCGCCCGCCGCCGCCGGCCTCGCGCCGCAGCTTGACGAACTCGCGGCAGCAGTAGAGCGGCCCGAAGAGATCGGTTCGGATGACGGTTTCGAGCTGGGCGTCGTCGAGCTCGGCCACTTCCGCGCCGCCCGCGCCCACGCCTGCATCGTTCACCAGAATGTCGAGGCGTCCCAGCTGCGCCGTGACTTCGCCGAAGATGCGCTTGACGGACGAGGGGTCGCCCACGTCGCCTTGCAGCACGACCGCACGCCGGCCGAAGGAAGCGATCTTGGCTGCCGTCTGGTCGGCGCCGGCGCGGTCGGTGTGATAGATGACCGCGACATCCGCGCCTTGCTCCGCGAACAGCGTCGCGATGGCCTGACCGATCCCAGAGTCGCTTCCGGTAACCAGCGCCGTTTTCCCTTGCAATTTCATGTGTACTCCTCGTGAGCCGATGAGTCGGTGATCGGACGTCAGCAAGCGGCGTACGCGCGTGTCAGGCGCGAATGTCAACGCATGCATGACCGATGCGCGAGCGTAAAGATTCGCATTTGCAAAACATAGGAGGAATGCATAATGCAGGCGAAAGGCGTAATCAATCAGACGAGTTTCCGACCATGATTGTTCGAATCGCTCAATACCCGCCGGGCAAGCGCCTGGTGTTCGGAGTCGCGTCCACCGCCGCCGTTTTGGTGGCGCAACAAATCCTGACCGTGGTGGCCCACGGGCGGCTGACGTTTCTTCTCGTCAGCGCATCGCTTCCCTTGATCACGGTGCTGTTCGGCGGCTGGTCGGGCGTGCTCCTTCTGGCAGTCGGTTTCGTGTACGGCGCATTGTGGATGCCGCCTGTCGGCAGTCTGACCGTCGAGGGGCACGCCGACCGAGTCGTATTGCTGGCTTTCGTCGTAGTCGGCGCGCTTCTCGTGGCGGCGGGCCAGCAGTTAGCCAAGGTTGCAAGACGGGCCGGGAGGGCCGAAGCCGCTTCGCAGGAGACGGCCGAGCGCCTCTTGCAACTGGAGCGCGACGCGCGGCACCGGTTCGACGTGGCGCTGAACAGCGCGGGCGTGCCGTTCTTCATCCTCACGCCGGTGGTGCGCAACGGCCGCGTGACGGAGCTTCGGTGGGACTACCTCAACGATGCCGCCGCGCACTTGTTCAATCGGGCGACAGCGGTGGTCATCGGCAGTTCGACCACGTATGTGCGCCCGCACGGCTGGGACGCCGACGTGCTCCTGAAGCGGCTCGCGCCGTTGGCGGAAGGCGAGGGCCGCGATGCGTTCGACATAAGCGTTCAGGGAGAGCACGGTGAGCAGTGGTTCCATGTCGTCGCTGCGTCGCTCAACGGTTCGGTGGTTGCCTGGTTCGGTGACGTGACGCCGCGCGTGCGCGCCGAGCAGGCGCTTTCCGAAGCCGACCGGCGCAAGGACGAGTTCCTCGCGACGCTTGCGCACGAGTTGCGCAACCCGCTCGCCCCGATCCGGCAGGTCGCGGAGATTCTGGAACAGCCTCACCTGACCGACGAGCGCCGCAAGTGGTGCATCACGGTGCTGCGCCGACAGTCGGCCGCGATGGCGCTTTTGCTGGACGACCTGCTCGACGTGTCACGCATCACGCGCGGCGCGCTGACGCTTCGCAAGGAAGCCGTGGCGCTGCGCGATGTCGTCGAGGACGCGGTGGACACGGCGCGGCCGATGCTGGAGGGCAAAGGTCACGACCTTATCGTGAAGCTGCCCTCGCGGCCGTTGCACATCGAGGCGGACCGTCTGCGGATCGCGCAGGTATTGGCGAACCTGTTGACGAACGCCGCGAAATACACGCCGTCCGGCGGTCGCATCGAACTGACGGCCAAGGCAGACGACGCCGAGATTGTGCTGTCGGTCGCGGATAACGGCATCGGTATCGATTCCGACAAGCTGTCGGCCATTTTCTCAATGTTTTCTCAAGTGCATCGCGACCATCATCGACAAGGCGGGCTCGGCATCGGACTCGCGCTGTCGAAATCGCTGATCGAGCTGCATGGAGGCCGGCTGACCGCATCGAGCGCCGGTAAAGACCAGGGGAGTTGCTTCTCGGTGCATCTTCCGGCGCAGTGCCGCGTGGTGCCGCCGCCCGCTGCCGCGCGCGACATGCCCGCCGTTCCGGCCGAAATGGAGAAGCATCGAATCCTCGTCGTGGATGACAACGTCGATGCGGCCGACGCGCTCACCGCGCTCCTCGAACTCGAAGGACACGAAGTGCGGACCGTCTACTCCGGCGAAGAGGCGGTCGACATACTGAGCCACTATACGCCCGAAGTGATCTTGCTCGACCTCGGCTTGCCGGGCATGAGCGGAATCGAGGTCGCGCACCGCATCAGGTCGAGACCGTCGACGGCGAACGTCACGCTCATCGCCATCACCGGATGGGGGCAGCCTCAGGACCGCGCGCGCACCGCAGACGCGGGATTCGACTATCACTTCACGAAGCCGGTGGACGTGGCGCAGCTCAATCACGCGATCGAGAGCGCCGTCACCGCGGGTTAGGAGAACGTGTCCTCGCGCCGGGGGGAGACTGCGAGTGTCGAACTGCGCGGCAGCATCGACGAGGATGCCGCGCCGAGATTCTGCGGCAGACTGCTCAGAAAGCGCATCCGTCGGTGCTTGCCGAGCGCATGGAGACGCCCGAGGAGAAGATCCGCGGGATTGCCGAGATCGCGAAGAAGCCGGTGTCGCGCTTCGTCTTCGACCGCGCCGGAAGACTTCGCAGCGCGGGAGCGGCTTGCGACGGGTGATGCCCGGCGGCGCGCATGAGCCCCGCGCGCGGTTAAGCGCGAGTGGCTCCGGCGTGTCGTTCGATGAAGCGACGGACGGCGACGGTTGCCTCGCGTGACTCGGAGACGAAGCTTCCTCAGAGACCGGCGGGACGCGCTTTCCGCTCAGGACGCCGAAGTCTGTCGGACAAGGCCGCCGCTCAGCTTGTCGAGGCGCGCGCTGGCGACGCCATTCCTGCCGCCTGCCTTTGCCGCATACAGTGCCGCGTCAGCGGCTTCGAGCAGCGCCTTGGCGGTCTGCCGCGAGGCGGCGTCCCGGCAAGCATGGCCGACGGAGATGGTGACGACAGCGCCCGGCCTCGGCGCGGGCAACGCTGCCTTCTCCACGGCTGCGCGGAGCTTCTCGGCCACGGCGAGACCCGCCGCCGCGTCACACGCCGGAAGCACGACGACGAATTCTTCGCCGCCATACCGCGCGACGAAGTCGCCCTTTCGCGTCAGCGTCTCGGTCAGCGCCTGCGCGACCTTTCTCAGGCAGTCATCGCCGGCCAGGTGGCCGAAGGTGTCGTTGTACGCCTTGAAGTTGTCGACGTCGATCAGCAGCACGCAAAGCGAATAGCCGGAGGAGGCGGCGAGCGTGTGCTCGTGGCTGTATCGCTCGTCGAAATATGCGCGGTTGAAGACGCCCGTCAGCCCATCGCGAGCCGAACTCTCGAGCAGTTTCACATGCGCGTCGGTGAGCTTGCGATACAGCCCGCTCGTCTCGTAGATCAGCATCCCGAGAACCGCGCTCGACGACAGCATCGAGGCGACCCGCGCGGCGTACCAGCCGACGCTGTAGCGGGCGCCCGCGGACAGCGTGAGCGTCACGTCGATCAGCGCCGCCAGCAACGCGACGGCGAGCCACAGGTCCATCAGCGAGCGCAGCCGCGTGGTCGAGATATGCAGGCCGAGCGCCGCGAGACAGGTCGCCTCGACGATCAACGCGGCGGGACTGCTCGACAGGCCCGAATACGAGCCGCCCGACGCCACCATGACGGGAAGGATGTCTTTGCCCATGAGCGCCAGCGCCGAGCAACCGGAGGCGAGCGCGAGCGCGCCGAAGAGCGCCGCGTGTCCGGGCAGGTGGTTGCGCACGCCCGGAGCGCAGGATCGCGCAGCCAGCGACACGGTGACGAGGGCAGGAAATCCGCCATGCCAGAACACCCATATCCAGACGGCGGTTTGCGCGCCGGCGCCGAGCAGGCCGCCCGGCGAGAAGACGCCGGGAAAAACCAGCAACTGGATGGCCGCGATCAGACTCACGAAGGCGTACGCGCCGCTGAGCGTCGCGAAGAGAAGACGCCCGGAAATGCGGTACTGCGTCCAAAGCAGGAAAGCGGTGAGACCTTCCGTGAGGGTGACCCAGGTAGCGAAGATGGGCAGGAAAGGGACGATGACCGGGCCGGGCTGCCTGGCGTGCGGCCACACGATAAAAGCGCCGATCAGCGCGATGGCGGCGGTGACAGCCGCTGCGACGCGGTCTTTCGACGTCGATGGCAGGTGAATGAGCGATTTTTGCACTACGGATCCTCGGTCTGGGCCGGCACCGACGCCGAGCGACAAGTGGATTACGGCAGCTATCGGCAATTCTTGAGTAAGACGCTCCTGCAAGGGCGAAATTTCCGGTGCGTCGGCGGCGTTGTCATCAGAAGTCCCCCGGCGCGACCTGAAAGCATGCCAGGCCCTCGGATCGCCACATATCGACCACGCGCTGGCGGTCATCGTAGACGCACAAGACCCTCTCGCGCGGAATCGAGCCGTTGTGCAACCATCCGCGTTTGAGCCGGTCGTCGGCCTGCCGGTCTCCGGCGCGGCGCATCAGCAGCGTGTCGATGTGATGCATGCCCACATGCAGGTCGAGCCACGCTTCGGTCTCGGCGCGTACCTCGTCGCTGCGGCCCGACGCGATCCAGATGCGATGCCGCGCTGCGTGCGTATGCAGCGTCTCGATGACCGGCGCGTTCGGGAGATCGTCGCCACATGCGGCGAAGAAGGCATGCCAGTTGCGCCGTTTTCCGCTGATGTGGTGCACCCGGTGTTGAATCAGTCCGATGGTCCCGTCCAGATCGAACAGCACAATGTCGCGCATGAGACACCTCCGCTTCTGGACAAGCAGAGATCGTGCGTGGTCTGCCTAGAAGCGGCTCGCGGGCGTGGCGCAAAGCGACGCGTTTGGCCTGCGGGCGGTGATGATCGTAGAACCGGGTCAGCGAGCGAAAGCGGCTCTTGTGGAGTCTGATCGTGCGCTAGCCGATGTTCCGTGCGTGCGGGGAAGTGGTGATATCGAGCAGCAGCGGTCTGTCGAGCGCGGGCGGCTCGCCAACCGATGCGATGCTTCGGCGGGAAAGACCGCGGCGATCGAACGTCTGCGCAACACCGTTGCGTTAATTGGTCACGGGCGCGGCCTGGCTCGCTGACAGATGGACCCTGCACGGCGGCACGACGACCAACGCTCGTTGTCTCGGGCAGCGCATTACACAAGCGCCGCGCAGGCCCGACGGTGCCGCTTCACACCGGCGTCGCGTGAGCGAAGCGGCAAACAGCCGTCAGCAGTTCAGCTCGTCTGCTTGTGCTTGTGATGATGGTGCTTCAGATGAAGTGTGGAGTGTTTCCCGGACGGACCGGCAGGCGCGCCGGTTTCGCCGTTGCCGTTCGGCGTGCCCACGCCGACTCCGCCGCGGCCGGCCCCGTTACCGCCGGGTATGCCGCCGGCATTGCCCTGAGCGAGCGCGGCGGTGGATAGGCCCCACGCGAGGGCAGTCGTTACTATGCACTTCGTTGCAATGTTCATCGCTTCTGTTGTCCTTGGTTGACCGGCTCGGATCGGACGGCATCGCGCAATGTCCGATGCCGTCGCGGCTGTAGAGCTTCGCAATCGACGGTCCACCTGTGAACGAGACCGCGACGCGCCGTATTAGAGCGAAGATTCATGACGGCGCTGCGAAAATCCGATAACTGCGCGAGGCGCGTGCGGTGACGTACTTGCCGCTGCTTTCGCCGCAATGGATTGGCGCTCAAGCCGGCATGCCGACCGCCGCCCTTATCGGCGGCAGCAGAAAAAGCATTCGGCCGGGAAGACAGCGTTTTCACCGCTTTTTCATTGGATACCCCGTGTCCGACGCCGCATACACTGCTTCTCATGGCGAGCAATCAAGCGCCATGAATCGCGAAACGAACGTCACCGAGCAAGCCGGCCAACCTTAATTTTTCCGGACCAGCGGTTGTCGCATTAGCGGTTGATGGACTTGCGCGGTATGGCAGGCGCAGTCCCAAGGCGGATGCTGTTCCAGCAGTCGTTGTTGAGTAATTACCGTTGCAAGCGCAAGCCCCGGCCATCGGATGTTGGCCGGGGCTTCGTCTTTTGAGCGACGGATAAACGGCGCATATTCGATAGCGCCGTCGGAATCATCTATCTTAAGAGCTTATTGCAGATACGTTACTGTTTGTTAAATCCGATGCGGTCCACGCGGCGGTTCATTATTCTTCTCACGGTTTGACAAAGGTTAGACGACCGGCCATGCGCCGGTGCTCCGCTGCCCTTCAATACAAAAAGTTTAGACAGGGAACGCGATGGCTTCTTCGAGGAAAGCCGTCGACTGGCTGAACCGAACCTGAGAGAGACGAACATGATCATTTACCACCGCGGCGCGGCCTTCGAGCCGAGGATCACCCAGGCTGGCAACGGCTTCGTGGCTTCTGTGGCATTGCTCGAAGAAGACGGCCACGCAACATCGCTCGGAAAGCTAGGCATGTTTGCCAACGAAGAGGGCGCCATCAATTTCGCCGTTCGGTGCGCGACCGCCTTCATCGAGGGCGACGAGATGCCGCTGCCGCCGTTCCGCGTGCACGCGTGAAGGCGGGTAGCAGGCCGCAACGGTTTCTCGCGGGCCTTTAGCGAATCGCACGCATCGGGCCGTTAGGCAGACCGTCTGGAGGCTTCGTGCGGACGACCCTGATCGACCGTTCGTATCGCACGACGCGGATTCACTCACGCTCTTCGATACGAGCAAGCGCCGCTTGCGCTGCCTCTCGCCCGTGAGCCCAGTGGGTTTCGATCGCCGCCGCGGTGAACTGTCCGTCCTTGAAGTGCGATTCGCGCTGGGAAAACGCATAGTCGACCGGCACGATGCGGACCGGCCGCGCGCCCGCGAGCGCCGCTGCGTTCATGAGTTGAGGATCGGATTGGCGTTGCGCTGCCGGAATGCATGCGAGCGCGTGAGCGAGAAGCGCCCTTAGGCGCTGCAATTCGTCGAACGTCTGATGGTAGGCCGCCGCGCGACTGCCATGCTCGATGTTCTTCTGCCGGATCTCGGCGTCGGTCAGATTGTCCGGCACCTGACCTTCGGGGGTCCACAGGTCGGCACGCAAGATGATCGTCTCGACGTCCGCGGGCGCCGTCTCGACAATACGTTGCAGCGGCGCGGCGGATACCAGCGAGCCGTCCCAGTACCACGCGTCGCCGATTTGCACGGCTGCGAACCACGGCGGCAGCGAGCCCGACGCGACGATCATCGGTGCTTGGAGACCGTCGCCGCGATTATCGAAGTAATGCGGTTCGCCGGTCGCGACATTTGCTGCGATGACGCTGACCTGCGTCGCGCTGCGGTTGAGTTCGTCGAAATCGCAAAGGCTCGCGAGCGTCTGATAGAGCGGGCGCATGTCCATGATGCTGGCAAGTTCCGGCGCTTCGCTGCCGGTGGTCCACGGCACCGCAAGCCGTCGCGTGAAGAAACCCGGCAGGCCCGCGCTGATCGCGTAGCTTTGATCGGCCTCGGCCAGCATGCGGCGAAAGTCGTCGTTCGCGAATGCCAGTCCCTCGATCAAGGACGCCATGCGGTCGCGCAGCGTCGTGCCGGGAACCGACACGCGTTGATAGAACTGCCTGAGCCGGTCCACGCGATGCTCCGGCGCGTTGCCGAAGAAAATGGCGGCGTTAATGGCGCCGATCGACGATCCGCAGCACGCGTCAATCTCGACGTTCGCCTCGTGCAATACCTCGAGCACGCCCGCCTGAAACGCGCCGATCGCGCCGCCGCCTTGCAGCGCCAGTGCGATGCGTGGGCGCCCGCCTACGCCGTTGTCTTGCTGCGCCATATGTTCTCCAGTTGCCGCGGCGCGTTCGCATCCCGGCAGGCATCGGCTTTCATGGAATCGCGACGCCGGAGTCCGGCGGCCGTCGTCATTGCGCGAGAACGGGCAGGCATTCCGTCTGAAACCAATAGTCGACGAGGCGCTGTGCCTGCTGCAAATCGTCCGGGTAGTAAGGGTCGTCGTAGAACGGAGACGGGTCGTAGCCGGCCTTGCGCAGCGCCCCGAGCTCTACTTGATGCTGCGCCATCGTAGTGGGGCTCGCGTTCGCTCGGAGCGCGGCAAGATCGCGGCATTCCAGGTCCGTCAGATGCCTGCCCGGAGGCGGCATTGCCCCCGCAACGCACCCGGCCAGCACGAGAAGCGCCGCCGATGCTAACGAAGTCTTGATCCGAATCTCGCGCATGATGCTTATCCGCCCGGCTAGTCGCCGCGCCTCGGTTCATAGGTTTTGTCGGGATGCGTGGACGCGTGAGCCTGTTCGTTGTGTGTTCTGTTGCCCTTGCGCGCTGGCGTGGAGCGTTCGCGGCAAGGCATGACACCGTCTGTCCCGTCGATCTCGCCCCGGTTCCGCGGGTCCGGCATGGTCGTCTCCTGTTTTGTCATGACGCCCGAGCAAGCCCTGTTCCGGCAGGCAGGGTTGGACGGGATCAATTCGCTGTGTGGCGCGGCGGATCAAGGCTACGCGAAGGGCGCAATATCAAGTTTCCGGTGTAGGGAGAAGTAACGCCTGCACGCAAGTTGAGGCGCTCTTCGCAGCGATGGCGTCGGACGCTACGACTGCCTAGTCACTCCCAGCACAACGTTACAAAAAACGTAAGCGGTGGTAACACTGTCGTGAAATAACCGCGGTAAAAGTGTTATGCGGAAAGTATTGCCGATTTGTGCGATCGTCGGAAAATCGAAATAAAACTCGACGAACTATACGTTTCGTGCCGTATAAATGGCGTAAACAAGATGTTATCAGAATATTAAGGTAGTCAATCGTAGGTGCCCCGTGGAACAAATCATCGGCAGATAACGTTTGCAGCCAAATATCGAGCCTCCGTGAACGTTTGCCACTGTAACTTTTTGTTGCAGATCGCTGCGATTAGCCAGACAATTGCTTCGCGCTGTGAGTAACGGCGCCCCAGACGCCAAACACGGTCACAGTTACCTCGGTACGCCAGCCATGACACACGCCAGCCCAGACCTTTCGTCCATCCGCGAGTTGAACCTGTCGTACTTGACGCTCGCGCGGCGTGTATTGGCGTCCGATCGCGAAGCGGCGCAAGCGCATTTGGGCCTGTCGGCGGAAATCGCGGACACGCTTCTGAATCTCTCGCCGGCGCAGGCGGACAAGCTGGCATCGTCGTCGCAACTGCTGTGCTTCTTCCGCATGAGCGCGGACGAAATGCTCGGCGGCCTCGCGGGCCGCAGCCACGATGCGCCGGTTTCGGCCCTGTCCAACGCAGCTCTCATTGCCGCCTGACCATGAGCACGACCACGACTTCGAAGAGCCTCGCCGAGGAAGCCGCACAAGTCCTGCGCGCCATCACGCTCATCAAGCTGGGCGCGCGCATGCAGGTGCTCGAATCGGAATTTCCGAAGCTCTCGCGCGATCGTCTGATTCGCCTTTATCGCGAAGTGAAGGGCGCTTCGCCGCCCAAAGGCATGCTTCCGTTCTCGGAAGACTGGTACCTGACGTGGGGGCCGAACATTCACGCATCGATGTTCGCCAACGTGTATGCGTTCCTGGAGCAAAACAGCGCGAGCCTCGATCGCGTGGATCTTTTGAGCCGCGCCTACGCGCTCTACGCCGAGCACTTCACGCTTAACGGCGAAGCGCTCCAGATGGATCTGACGCGCGCCTGGACGTTCGTGCGCTTCAAGGAAGCCGGCATCCTGCGCCTCGCGGGCTGCACGCGCTGCCGCGGCAAGTTCGTCGCGCACGCGCACGAACCGACGCACGGCATGGTGTGCGGTATCTGTCAGCCGCCGTCCCGCGCCGGCAAGACCAAGGCGAAGGCGGCGCGCGCGCAAAGCGCGGCGTTGCAGGCGGCTTGACGCGCGGCCATTCCTAGATCGGTTCTTTCAGAAGCGCCAACGGGCGCGCAACGCCTCGGCGTCTTGCCGCTGCGGCGCAGGCGCGTCGCGTCGTCCGCGGGAAGCGCACGTCGAGAGGTTCGCCCGATTGCCCGCCGCATTTTCGTCCTACCGATAACGCACGAGCGTGCGTCTCCTTCGTCCTGACGAGGCGCAGACCACCGCTACTTAATCCGAAACAGTCCCGATTCCAGCAGCGAAATGGCGACAAGCGACGCATTCGGTAATAAATCCTGACGTGCTTCGGACGCCGAAAATTCCACGTAAAGCTTCCATGCTTTCTGCCGATACTCAGGAAGGAAGGCGACAGTAACGAGCGATTCGATCCTAGAGGCGATCCCTGTAGGAACTCAGCAACCGGCGACCGGCCGCGCTACGCAACAGTTAGCGAGCGCCTTCCACAACACGTCCTGAATAACCGGTCCTCGGAATCCTAAATGAACCTGCACAACTTCAAGGTCGGCGTCCGCCTGACCATCGGCTTCGGCATCGTCGTCGCGTTGCTCGTCCTCATCGCCACGATCAACTTCGTCAATATGCGCGGCCTCGATAGCGAGATCACGCTCATCACCGATGACCGGATGGTCAAGGCCTCAGAGGTCAGCAAAGCCAAGGATTCGGCCAGCCAGACCGTGCTTCGGCTGCAGCGCGCGGCAATTACCGGAAAGCCGGAGGACGTCGCCGCGATGCAAGCCGGTGTGCTCGAAGCATCGAAAGCCACGTCGCAGCGGCTCGAAAAAGTCGGCCGCATGATTACGTCGGCGCGCGGGCGCGAGCTTTTCAATGCGCTCGTCGAGGCGCGCGGAACGAACACCGCAGCGCGTCAGGAAGCGGTCAAGCTGCTGACGGCGGGGCAGATCGAGGAAGCACGCGCGCAAATCGCGGGACCCGTTGCAAGCGCGCAGGTCAAGTATTTCGCGGCGCTCGACGCGCTCGTCGCGTATCAGTACGAGCTCGCCGACGACTCCGCGCGCCACGCACACACAGCGTATGACCGTGCGGTCGCGCTGTCCTTCGCCACGACGATAGCGGCGGTGCTAGTCGCGATCGCGGCGATGCTCATCATCACGCGCTCGGTGACGAAGCCCTTGGGCGACGCGCTCGCGGCAATGAAGGCGCTGGAACAGGGCGATCTGACGCACCGCGTAGAAGTGGCCGGCCGTGACGAGCTCGCGACGTTGATGCTGGCGGTGCGAGCCGCGTTTGCCAAGCTCTCGTCGCTCGCAACGGGCATCAAGGAGTCCGTCGATGTCATTCGAACCGCGTCGGGCGAGATTGCCGCGGGTAGCACGGACTTGTCGTCACGCACGGAACAGCAGGCCGCCTCTCTCGAGGAAACCGCAGCCAGCATGGAAGAGCTGACCGCGACGGTCAAGCAGAACGCCGAGAACGCACGGCAGGCCAGTGGCCTCGCGGACAACGCGAGCACCGTCGCGAACGAGGGCAGCACCATCGTCAGTCAGGTCGTGGACACGATGACCGACATCGAAGACAGCTCCGCCCGAATCGCCGAAATTATCGGAATGATCGAAGGAATCGCGTTCCAGACGAACATCCTCGCGCTCAATGCCGCGGTCGAAGCCGCGCGAGCCGGCGAGCAGGGCCGGGGCTTCGCGGTCGTGGCAAGCGAAGTGCGCAGCCTCGCGCAGCGGTCGTCGGCTGCGGCCAAGGAAATCAGGGAACTGATCGAGACCTCGGGCAACCGCGTTCAGGCCGGAACCGAGCTGGTGGCGAGAGCAGGCGACACGATGCAGCGCGTGAGCACCGCGATCAAGCGCGTGACCGACATCATGGGCGAGATCGCATCTGCCTCGAACGAACAAAGCCGCGGCATCGAGCAGGTGAATCAGGCGATCTCGCAGATGGACGAGGTCACGCAGCAAAACGCTGCGCTCGTCGAAGAAGCCGCGGCTGCCGCCGGTTCGATGGAGGACCAGGCAAAGCACCTCACCGCGGCCGTTGGTGTGTTCCGCACGGCGCAGTCGTTCGCTGCGCCGACGACCGGCAGCTACGAACAGAAGCCGACGCGGCCGTCGCTCGCCAAGAAAGCGCTGCCGGTGACGCGCGCGACGAAGCCTGTCGCCGCGCCGTCGGTAGCGGTCGCGGCGGCCGCTGACGGCGACTGGGCGACGTTCTGAGTCGAAAGGTGTCGCCATGCGGCTGACAAACCGGCGCGCGGAACCGGACGCGCCGACCCACGCAATCTCGCCTTGCAGCGAAGAATCGCAGGGCGAGTTTCTTGTCCGGAACGAGGTAGGTGACATGGTCAAGCAACTGCATGAACTTCGCCGTCGGCTGGCGGCGATGGAAAACGATATTGCACAAGAGGCGGTCGAGGCGGTCGTCAAAGCTTGCTTCGAGCTGGACGAATTTCTTCGATCGAGTGGTAGTCCGCCGGGCGATACCTCGCATTGCCCGAGCGTGTAGCGAGTTAGCGCTGCGCATGGCTGTGTGCGGTGAGCCATGCGCAGGAAAGTAAAGAGAGAAAGGATTGACAGATGGTTAAAACGGAAATGCGCTTGCTGGTAGTCGACGACCTGACCACCATGCGCAGTTTGATTCGAAAGATGCTGAAGGCGATCGGTTATACGCTGATCGATGAAGCAGTCGATGGCGTGACAGCACTCGAAAAACTCAAGACGCAGCGGTTCGATCTCGTCATCACCGACTGGAACATGCCGAATATGGACGGGCTGACGCTTCTGCAGGAGATTCGCAAGTCCGAGCATCATGCCGACGTTCCGGTTCTGATGGTGACCGCCGAGACCCGGCGCGAAAACGTGATTGCGGCAATTCGCGCCGGTGCGAACGGCTACGTGGTGAAGCCGTTTTCCGAGGCCGCGCTCGCCGACAAGCTGGCTCAGATCGCGCCGCTTCAGCAGACCGCCGCGCCGGCCGATCGCGGCGCGTCCGTCTTCGGCGCGGTCTTCATGAACGCGTGACCGGCGACTTTTACACTTTGTTGCAAACTGTTGCAATTTGCTGGAAGCCTTGTTGGATAAGGCTTCCCGGCGATTCCGGGGATGTTCGGGCGACCGCGCGGCGCTTCGGATGGTAAAGGTTTCAACGCAGGCACCGTTAAGCATTAAAGCCAGCGAGAACCGAAACCATGAACATCCAGAACATCAAAAGCGCAGATTCGTCGACCCAGATCACCGTGAAGCGCGCGGCGAGCACCAGCACGAAGCCGAGCGCGAGCACTGCGCAGCAGGTCGCGCCCGCCGCTACGGAAGGCTCGACCATCAGCCTGTCGTCGACAGCGGCGTTCGCTGCTCACTCCTCGGATATCGATACTGCCAAGGTGGCATCTATCAAGGCGGCATTGAAAGACGGTACCTACAAGGTCGACTCGGCGGCCGTCGCCGACGGCATGCTGGGCACGGCACGCGATCTTCTGGGCGCGACTTCGCGCTAATGAGCCGTCTGTTCGGCGGTGCGGCCGCATGCTCTGCGGCCGCTCCCCGATCTTTCCGCGTCGAACGGGCTGCTACAGTTGCCGGCGGATCGCCGATCCGATTCGCGTTGTAGCTACGGTCATAGCAGCGTCGTCTGGTCGTGACAGCCGCCAGGCGTTCGCTAACCGGCGTCCGTTCTTTTCCGCATTGCCGCTCGGTTTCCTCGTTATCCGTGCGCGGTGACGCAGCGCGAGCCGGCGTTTCTATACATCCGATCCGGCCAACTCCAGCCGGCGCGTTCATGCATGATACGCGCCGGTTTCCCTCTGCATCGTGCTCTGGTCACCGCTGCCAACGCCTGCTTTCACTCTGTCGGCGATCCGGCACCGCGCCGGAATCACAACCCGGCGCCCCTTTTCGTGCTGTGCTAATGCCGTTCGTGTAGCGGCAAGCGTCAGTACTAGGCACGTTGCCGGATCAGCCTTCCGATAACGGGGCGGGACTGACTTAGCGGCTTCCCGAGCGAACCATGATCGGTCTACCGCCAGACGGGCGCAGAGGCACCCTGCGAAAGGGGGCTAGTTTATTTGTGCCGAAGGCCTATCGTTCTGAACGTGCACCAGCCTTCTTTCTCGGCCATCGGTAGGCGCGTGGCATTGAGCGAATCACGGGCGATGCGTGGAATGCGTGACAGGCGACGACGACCACCACGGCCCCTGGAAGTACGCGGTTTCACACCCGCGACCGGCTTTGGCTCTTCAGTGACGGAACTGAATTCAGCGCGTCGCATGTCTACGGTCCTGAAGGAGCCAGTCATGCAGCGGAGCACTCTTCGACAAGGCAACAGCGGCGACGACGGGAAGGTGTTGCGGAGAGCACTCGCGGAAAACGGATTGGGGCTGGGCGCGCTAGACGGCGACTACAGGCAAGGAACGGTTACGGCAGTCATGGCATTTCGGAAAAGTGGCGGATCACTGTCCCGATCGCGTGGCGGGACCGCGCGCCCTGCTCCCGCTCGGCTTCTCCGACTCGGACGGATTACCGTTCGCGATTCCCGCGTCGAGCGCTTCCAAGAGGCCTATCGGCGCGGGGCGTCGCTGGTTCCCTATTCGCTGGGCGACTGAAACTTCTATCGAAGGATATTTCATGAGCTCCATACCTCTGAATCCGGTACCGGAAGACACCAGCGCGTCCTCTTCCTCGGTGACGCCGATCAAGGCCGCAACGGACCATGTGCCGCCGCCGGCGGCGCCCGAGCAGTCCAGATTCCCGGCGGAGCAACTGATTCTTCAGCGCGACCTCAATGAAGTCCTGCTGTTGCTGGACTTCATTTCGGGACGTCCGGACGTGCACATCTGGGATATCGGAGACATCAAGTATCCGGTTCGGCAAAGCACCGAGGCAAACGCGAACGCTGACAACGGCAATCGCGTGACAAGTCCGCCAGCCGCGCTGCCGCCGATCGAAGTGATCAGAAGAATCTGCGCGTTGCGTTATCCGCCGGAGCCGAATCAGAGCCTGAACGATCGCGCCGACGACGCCGCCTTGCTTCTGTGCGTAAAGGACAAGGTCAACTCGATTGCCTTTCCCGCGAACGGGGTCACGATTGCCTACACCTACATGTTCCTCGAAGAGAGATCCAGGGCGAAGCGCAACTCGCCGGCGTCGCTGGAGGATGGCGTTACGCTCGACAGAGAGACTCGCGCGGTCGTCGCGAGGTCGGCTTATCCGGGGCTCATTCCGAGCGCGAAGCGTTTCCGCTGCTTTCACCGGAACGTTTCGCGTGTCGGCGCGGCGGTCACGTTCTTCTCCGCAATGCTGCTTTGGCTCGTCGTGTACGGCTTGCAACTGACGTCGCGCTTCGAGGACGACCAGAAGAGCACCGCAGACCTGACCAGCCAGATCTACGCGGCAGTAGACAAGGAGAATTCGGTGCTCGCGCAGGACAAGCAGAAGCACGACAGCGTACCCGTGCGCTGCGATTCGAAGATCGATCAGCAGAGCAGCCAGATCCGGCTGCTGTGCAACCGCTGGTCCTACTATCAGGCGCGTTACGAGAAATCCATCAACGATGCGGCGGCATTCGCCGAAACGTCGCCGTCGTCATGGCTCACCATGCCGTTTCCGATTTCCTCGATGCTGCTCACGAAGAATAAAGGCGGCAACACTGTGGCGGCGCAAGAAAACATCCAGTCCATCACGCTGGTTCTGTCCGCCTACGCAAGCTATGTATTGCCGGTGCTGTTCGGCCTCGTCGGCACCATCGCCTCGTTTCTGCGCGATATCAGCGACAGGATCACGCGAAGCATTCTGGCGCCGCGCGATGAAACGCTCGCCATCATTCGCCTGATTCTCGGCGCGATCGCCGGGCTTGCCGTCGGACTGTTCTTCACGCCAGCCTCCGTGGCGCAGACGGTGAGTTCCGGCTCGGGCGCGCTCACGCTCTCCGCGTCGGGGATCGCTTTTATTGCCGGTTATGGCGCGGACGGCTTCTTTCGGATGATCGATGCGATGATCGTGCGTGTCTTCAGCCTCGATCGCCCGGATAAGTCGTCGCAAGCGAAGTAAGGATGAGAAACCGCCAGCGACGGCCCAACAGCCGAGGCGTCAGCCACGCCGTAACCTGAGCGCTCACTTCGTGTCATTACGCCGAGCGCGAACATTCAGCGCGCGTCGTCCGCGTCATAGCGGGCAATGATCGGGGCGGACATCGCAATTGCTTCGAAATGCCGGTGGCTCATACCGTCGGCAGCGGTCATCGAGCGCTCGGCCGCGTTGACGGGCCCACGGCTATGGCGCACCGGGCGGCGAAGGCCCCTTGAGCATCGCCACGCTTCCATTCGGAAAGCAGTCGATCCCGCCGCCGGTACGCGTCCGCCAGCGCCGCTTCGAAGATTGCCAGAATCTGCTTAGATAGCTCTAGGTCGATGCCACCGAAAAGCGGACAGGTAAGGATATGGTTGCGCTGCCTCGCCACACCACGTTTCCACTTCGCTATCTCCGCCTCGGCCTTAGCTAGCGCCCTGGTCGCTAATGCTCGGAAATCATTGAATCGTCCTTTCGTGCAGCCCTCGACTGGCCGTGGCGCGGCCAGGCCGAGCGCGGGTGCATTGATAGCGGTGAAGGGCCGCGGCGTCTAGGGACCGCATTCTGCTCGCATCGAGGCAGATTCGGCGAAAGAAGAGGACCTCGTGTGCTACGGCAATCCGCGAGCAATGCTCGAAGACATGCTTAAAGCGAGAAAGCCACAACCCGGCCGAGGACGGGCACCCCGCGCCCGACTACTCAAGCACGTTGCTCGTATTTCGTCTGCAACCCTGCCTCCATTGGGGGGAAAGGCGTTTGCGTGGGCTCAATCGCCAAGATGAGCGGGAAGATCCCACCGGCGTCAGAGCCGCTTATAGCATCCTATGACAGCCCCGAACACGACGATGTGGCGACAAAGGCTGACTCGGCCTGCGAGCGAACTTCATCAGCGAGCTTCGCGCTCGATGCGGCAGCCAAGGAGTCGAAGTGGCTGATCGATGCGGGCTGTTTCGGAGATGAGAGAAGTTGGAGTCAGGCTTTAGGGAAACTTCGTAATCGTCTGATCTTATCCAAGCTGCGGGCTGAGGCGTCGCACGCTGCCGTCATTTGCGGTCGCCGTGTTCACCCGACACGAACCTCGATTGCGATTCGCCCTGACGTGAACCGCTTGGCCATCGGGCGGCTTCAGTGTAGATTTGCACAGCCAATGAATCTTGATGCAAACTGTCCACCATCCAGCGAAGCGGGCAAGACATGCTTCTTGAGCGCCAGTTGTGCGTTGGTCGCAAGGCACGAACCGGACGCTCGTGCTCGCGAGGCAAGGGATGATTCAGCAGTCCTTGGCATGTTGCACGGTGTTGGTCAAAACACCACCGTCGGCTCGACGAAGCCGGGATAGTCGTCAGCGCGCACCGTGGGGCCGCGCGCCGCTTTTCCGGCTCGTTTCGATATAAGCAGGGGCTGTTTCAGCAATTCCATCCGCTCGTGAGGGCCGCGCAGTCTAACGACAAACCTAGCTTTCGGAGGCTCGCCGTGCATGGATTGATCAGGTCGATGGTCAAAGAGATTGTCCCGCCAGTGCTGACTCACCTGCTAAAGTCAAGGACGCGCGTGGTCGACGAATGGGGACGCGCTCGATACGGGCTGAGCGGTCTGCGCCTTCCCGGCGGCCGACACTTTTCGTACCGTCCGACTCCGGAAGACCGCATGGTCTGCGAGCAGATCTTCTTCAACCGTGACTACGCGATCGATCGCTGGCAGCGGCACGAAGATATTCTAAAGTTCTACCGGGAATGCGATGATCCCGTCATCATCGACGCGGGCGCCAACATCGGCGCGTCTGCCGTCTGGTTTGCCCTCAGCTATCCGAAGGCCACGGTCGTCGCCGTCGAACCGGAGCGTGGCAACTATGAGCTACTGAAAAAGAACGCCGCTGCCTTCCCTTCGATCTTGCCGGTGAACGCAGCGATTTCCGCGAACAGCGACAGCTTGTACTTGACGGACCCCGGAACAGGGGCATGGGGATTCCGCACCGCCAGTCAGCCGGACAGCCAGTCGTACCGGGTCGATGCGCTCACCGTCGAGCAGCTTCTGGCCAAGAAGAAAGGTACGCCATTCATCCTGAAGATCGACATCGAAGGAGCCGAGTCGGACCTTTTCTCGCGCACCCCTGAAGAGTTCGACCGTTTCCCTCTGCTCATCATTGAACTCCACGACTGGATGTTGCCGGGGAAGCGCACGAGCCGAAACTTTCTGAACTGGCATGTTCAAAGAGACCGCGACTTCGTTCATCACGGCGAGAACATCTTTTCGATATCGAACAAGGTTTAGCACGTGCAAGCCGATGCCGCAGACCGTCGGTGACTATTCCAATGGACACGGAGGAAAGCCCTTGCGCCGCTCGAGACCTCAGCGGGCGCGAGCACCGCGCAACTTGCTTGTCAGGCACGGGAAGTCACACGCTGGGGCATGGCTGCGTGCCCGGCAGGCTGCGACCAGCCATCCAAGACCGAGCGAATCGCGACGAGCCGTGCCCGCACTCCCCGACCATCTGCAGCCGGTCAATCCAAAACCGAATAGCCGCAAGCCCGGAATCGACTCACTACTGCGCGCGCTGGCCTTGCATTACTATGACCGCTTCGTCAACGGCGCGCTTGAGCGCGGCTACGACCGCGAGTTTGCCGAATCGATCTTCGCGCAGGTACAGGGGGTCGGCGAGTACGCGGTCCCGGCCATGAAGCCTCAGTCGATGCGCCATCGCTCGGACGCTCCGACTCGTGTGCGTCCTTGAATGCAGCCGTTGAGGGCAAAGATCGACTGGCCAATTCATTGGGGCAATCGGCCGTGTAAGGTGGTGGCAGGCCAACACGCCATCACCTATCACGCGCCGAAAAGCGTCTCGCTTTCCTTGAATGAATCGATCAGGTGCTGCGTAACCACCCTTAGCGTCGGCACGTTACGGTCCTGCCTGCGTATGAGAAGCCACATATCTCGCGGGGGAGGCAGCGGCCCTAGGGCGGACAAGCGCAAGCCAGACAGACTTCGCCCTAGATAATGGGGCAGCAAAGCTAAACCCGCGCCGTCGCGAGCCGCAATAGCTTGCAGGATGTGGTTTTCAGCGCGGAATGAAACGCGACAGTGAGGGAAATGTTGCGACAACCAGCCCGTGCCGGGCATGTCGGCGCTTTCCTCGTTGAAACTTATAAAAACGGGCGGCTCTCCTCGTTCGACTCGTTCGCACTGCGCTGCTGCGCCATAGAAGCCGAACGACATGAGGCCGAGTGACTTGGCAATCAGGTCCGCGTCGGCAAGGCGACCCACGCGCACGGCGATATCTGCTTTGTGACGCTCGAGACTGACCGAACGAAGGTTCGTCGCAAGATCAATGTCAATACCGGGATAGGACTCGGTGAGACGGGTAAGGCGGGCGAGCATGAAGCCCTGTGTCAGCGCGGGCGGTGCATTTATACGCACCAGGCCTCGAAGGCTGCCGACTCCATCGCTCGCGCCGGCATGCTGCACTCTCTGCGCTGCAGCTTCCATCTCCGCTGCGACCTGCAACGTATTTCTTCCCGCAGGGGTCAGTACGTATCCTTCTGGCCTGCGCTCGACCAGTTTCTGACCCGCGCTCTCCTCAAGAGACTGAACACGGCGGGCGACCGTTGCATGATTGACGCGCAGTGCGCGTGCCGTGGCAGACAGGCTTCCGTAGCGTCCCA
Source organism: Caballeronia sp. GAFFF1 (assembly GCF_023630705.1). GTDB lineage: Bacteria > Pseudomonadota > Gammaproteobacteria > Burkholderiales > Burkholderiaceae > Caballeronia. Next base: position 35,135 of record NZ_JALQEM010000038.1, on the reverse strand, counting down.
GCGCCAGAAAAATCCTCATGTCCTGCCAGTCGAGTTCTGTGCGTTTTTTATCAGCCATTGCGCAAGGATAGCGACTCCCCGTTCACGAAGTCCAGCGCTAACCTCCTGTCCATACCACGAGATGCCAACGGCATCCCAAGTTCAGTCAACAGCCAGGAGAAAAATCATGGATCAGAAAAAGGTAGCCATTGTCACCGGCGCTTCGCAAGGTATGGGGGAGGGCATCGTCAAGGCTTATCGCGCGCGCGGCTACGGCGTGGTTGCGACGTCGCGCTCGATTCAGCCTTCAGCCGACCCGGACCTTCTAACCGTCGCGGGCGACATCGGTGACCCGGAGACCGGCAAGCGTGTGGTTGCTGCAGCGCTGGACCGGTTTGGCCGCATCGACACGCTGGTGAACAACGCCGGCATCTTTATCGGCAAGGCATTTACCGAATACACCGAAGAAGATTACCGTCTCAAGCTAAAGACCAATCTCGACGGTTTCTTTTTCACTACCCAGCAAGTCATTCCGGTGATGTTGAAACAAGGCAGCGGACACGTTGTCCAGATCACAGCCTCGACGGCGGAATTCGCCAGCTCTCGCTCTCCCGCTTTCCTCGCGATGCTGACCAAGGGCGGGATGAATTCCGCCACCAAGAGCATGGCGATCGAGTACGCCACACGCGGCATCCGCGTGAACGCAGTCGCGCCGGGCGTTATCCGCACGCCCATGCACGATCCGAGCATGGTGGAGAAGCTGGCTGCCTTTCACCCCATGAACAAGCTAGGTGAGGTCGAAGATATTGTTCGAGCGGTGCTCTACCTCGAAGACGCGGCCTTCTCGACCGGCGAGATCCTTCACGTCGATGGCGGTCTTATCGCAGGGCGCTGAACTGCAAAGGAGGCGCGCAACAAGCGCCTCCCCCTTCTCCTGGAGAACCGTATGCCGATTGTGAATATCCTTGTAACCCGTGAAGGCACCCTCCCACACGAGGAACGCACAACCCGCGAGCAGAAAGCCGCCGTGTACAAAGGCATCGCCGACCTGCTCTTCACGGTAATGGGTAAGCCGCACCAAGATACCACTGTAATCTTCCACGAACACGAGATCGATGACATCGGACAGGGCGGGCTGCCGCTGTCCGACTACCGCAATCAACTTGCTCCGGTTCGGCGAGTGGACTCTTGATCCAGCTCGACGTGCCGTTCTCTCTTTCGTGAGATGGCACCCCATCGACCCGTCTACGAGGCAACCAGCCGCTCACTAGCCGGGCAAGCTTCGCCGAGCCGCAAAGCGGGGAGCGCTGGGAGCGCGCCGATCGGCCATGAAGGGGCCGTCGAGGTGGCCGTCCGGTTTGGTTGCACTATCCCTCATCGGTCCTCCCTCAACGACCTCTTTTCGGCAAGCGCATGCGGGCGGTAGCGTCTCGACGCGGCCAGCTTCTGCCGTTTGCCGAGCTTAGACGTGAGAGAGTCGGGCAGACGATTGACTCTATAGCCTGTCAAACCTTTATGCGGTCTTGCATGCAAGGAGCGAAGGCAGATGGATGTGCTGCGTCTACCCCGGCCCGTCGCTTGCCGCTGCCAGCAGCGGCAAAAGCAGATTACTGACCGGCGTCGCGATGCCGCGCGCTCGGCCGCAACGTTGTATGACGCCGTTGCGGCTCTCCCATTCGAGCGGCCGGCCTGCTTGCCGGTCTGCAAGGATCGATGTACCGAGGTCAGCCGGGGCGCGCCGGAATCCATCGACAATTTCTCGCATTACTTCATCGCCTAGCGTCGCGCCTTCCGCACGCGCGACTTCAATGCATTCCTTTAGATACGCGAGCGACAGGTGTTCGATCGGACCGGGAATACATGCCGGCTCGGCGGCCGGTCAGCACCATCAATCCGGCCACTGCGTTTTGAAGCAATTTCCGCCACGCGATGCTGATGAAGTCCTCGGTCACATCCACGGAACAGCGTGTGCCGCGCAACGCCGTCACGACAGTCTGGGCCGCCCGAGTGTCTGGCAACGTGAGTCTCGGCTTTCCACGCAGCCATACCGAGGCATCGGCTTCGCGCTGAGCCGGAAACCAGACCACCGAAGGCAGCACACGGTGTTGCGGTACGTAAGTGGCGAACTGACTCTTCTGTTCCACGCCGTTCTGCAACACGCAAATCACGGTCTTTTCGCCGCACAACGCGGACAACCACGTCGAGGCAGCTTCGATCTGCGTCGTCTTCACGGCGACGAAGACGAGATCGAACGTCGTTTCGATGCACGCAGGGTTTGTCTGCACGGGACCGGGCACGCGAATCTGGCCGCCGTCGAATCGCACGTCCAGGTGGTCGTGTGCGGTGCGGCCGAATAGCGCTGGCGTACGTCCTGCTTCGTGAAGCGAGGCGGCAACAGTGGCGCCGATCGCGCCGGGGCCCACCAAGGCAATCGTCGGATTGTCGTGCATCTTCATAGGCTTCCTGGTTTGTCGAGCGTCGCGCGTACTCGGCAACTCACGTCGCCCTTAGATGACGGCGAAGCGCCAGCGCTAACGGAAAGATGGCTAGCGCGGTGGCCGCGGTCGCGATCGTCGCGCCGTACACGCCGATCCGATCGCCCAACAGCCCGTACGCGACCGGAGCAAGTGCTCCCGATGCGATGGTGCCAGTGTAAAAGAGCGCAAACGCCCGCTCGGTGCCGCCAGCCGCGGCGAGTTCGGGGACCGTGCCGTAAAGCACTGATGACGTGCCGTTGAGCATCACGCCGAGCAGCGGCAGCAGGATCATCGCGGGCGAGAGCGGCAGCCAGATCATGGCAAGAATCAGCAGCGCGGTGGCGCCTTCGGTTGTGAACACCGTTCCTATGACGCCCACGCGCGCGCCGAGCGCACCGCAGGCAAACTTGCCCGCGGCGCCGCCCATGAAAACCAGCGCCAGCGCCGTACTCATCATCTGAGGCGAGATGCCCTTCGAGCGCAGGAGAAAGGGTAGAAACGTGAGCAAGCCCATTCGCACAGCCGTGTCGAGCACGCCGATCCCGAACAGCAGCGAGAAGCCGGTGCGCGACCCCGCCGCGCCTTCCCTGGCCATCGCTTCGTCTCGTGGCGGCTCGATGTTGCGCGCCGAAGGGAGAAAAAGTGCAATGACTAACCCGGTGAGAATGCCGATGGTCGACATCGCCCAAAGCGCATGACGCCACGGCATGAAGGTGATAAGCAGCGAAACAGCCGCGGGCAGCGTGGACTTGCCGAGATCACCCGCGAAGTTATAGACGCTGAGCGGCGCGCGGGCGTCGCGTCCGTATGCACTAGACACCACTCCCGACGCCAGCGGATGCTGCGTGCTCGATCCGCAGCCCGACACCGCGAGCGCGACGCACAGACCCATCAGAGAGCCCGACATGCCTGCGATGGCATAGCCCAGTGCCGCGAGCAGAGTGCCGATGGCGAGGGTCGCGCGCGTGCCCAGGACGCGCGCCAGGCTGCCAGCCGGCACTTGCAGCGTCGCCATGGTGCCCGCGTACATGCCTCGCAACAGCGCGAGCGCACCGTAGCCGAGGCCGAAATCCGCCTGCCATACAGGCAACAGCGCGTAGATCATGTCCGTGTAGCCGTCGTGCAACGCGTGTGCCGCGCATGAGATCCATAGAGCCCGTTTGCGGCGCGCGGAGCGGGACGGATCGGTGTGTTCGGCTGGGGTCGTCGTCGGCGCGGAGAGGGAGAACAGTCGCATGCAATAGATCAGGGAGCGCGGGTGCAGGTTACGTCGTATAGCACGTCGCAAGGTGTCTGAAGTGTACGGTTGGGACACCCGCGCAACAACTGACATAAAATTGGCGCTCACGGGAGAAAAAGTCACCGATGAGCACTAAAAAGCCCGCCGCCGCAGATGCCGAAGCATTGCCCCCCTTGAATGCCTTGCGGTACTTCGAAGCGGTGGCCCGTCTCGGCAGTTTCGCGGGCGCGGCGAACGAACTTCACGTGACGCATTGGGCCGTGGGCAAGCGTATCCGCATGCTGGAAGACTGGTTCGGCGTTCCGTTGTTCGAGCGTCGTGCGCGCGGCGTTGTGCTAACTGACGAGGGAACGACACTGCTCGTCGATGTCAACGGTGCCTTCGCACGGCTGGGCAGTTCGGTCGGCCGGTTGCGGCAAGAATCGATCACCCGCCGAATCAAGGGCGTGGTGCGCGTGAATGCGCTGGCGAGTTTCGCGCTGTGCTGGCTCATTCCCCGGCTGGCGAATTTCCAGGCGCTTTACCCCGACGTGGATGTAAGGCTTTCGACTACGTCACGCCGGCTCCGCTACGTCAGCGACGCGTTCGACATCGGCCTGCGTTCTGGACCCGAGGACGCTGCGGGCATCAAGTCATCGGTCCTGATGCCCGACCTGCGCTTGCCCGCATGCAGTCCTAAGGCGTTGATCAGCCGTCCGCTCGGCACGATTGCCGATTTGCGCAGCCATACCTGGCTACATTCAACAACCACTCGCACGGCATGGTCGGAATGGCTGCGCGAGGCGGGAGAACCGGCCATGCAGGGTGCGCGTGATCTTCATTTCGATCACGTGTTCCTGCAATTGGCCGCCGCGACGGAGGGCCTCGGCGTGACCCTGGCGTCTCTGCCTCTCATCGAACGGGAGATCGCCGCCGGGCGGCTCGTGTGTCCGTTGCAGGGACCCGTTTGGCGCGGGCCAGATTATACGATGGTCGTCAACGTGGATCGTGCAGAGGACGAAGCCGTCAAGGTTTTCGGCAAGTGGATCACTACTGAGGCCAAAGCCAGTTGCCGATCGAGCATGAAGCTCTCCTAGCGCGCGGCGGCCTGCCTCCGCCCAGTCTTTGCGCCCCCTGATCTCCGCGAACGTGCGCTGACGACTGGCCGCTTTCGGGCGGCGAGATGCCAATGGCCGCTTTCTAGCGATATTGGCGCGAACGGGCTCGTGTCGTTCGCCTTGCGCCAAGCGTCTCACGCCGATGCCGTCGCGTTTGTCGATGCGCTGCGGCTGTTCGGCATCGGCGCGTCGTGGGGCGGCTACGAAAGCCTCGCGCTCATCCCGGACGGCCAACGAACAAAACGGCGCGACAGTCTTCCGGCCTTTTGGCGCGTAGGGTGTTTCGCAAACCCGTTTTCCGACGATCTGCAAACTGAAGGCGCATGTTGCGCAGCCGGTAGCGGCGCCCGCCTGCGCATACTGCAGCGTTTATCAAAGCAATGAGGCGGCAGCACCGTTGGAGAGAGGAAACCTACCGCTGCCGACAGGAACCGCAACTGTGCATTGTCATTGCGCTTCGCTTCTAGAGGCAGCGCTAACCCATCAGCCTCGGATACAGTAGCGGTAACAACCAGGCGGTGAGCAACCGTTCAGGCACATGCCTAGCCCGGCAAATGCACCGCTTCTTCGCTGATCTGCAACGCCCTGGGCGGTGGCGATGCCGTGACCTGCTATTTCCATCGGGAGCCGCACAATTTCGGCCCGTCGAACACGCAACAGTTCCAACAATGCATATGGCCTTGCCGGGCCGATTAACAGTACCTCGCGCCAAGAATAGTCGGGATGCGCTGCACTGACGCGCAGTGTTCGTGGCGCAGGCTGACCATCGTATAGGCAAGTGTCTCGAGGCGCTGCATAGCCTACGTTTCTGGTTGCACGAACGTATCGAATAGTATGCTCGAGCCGAACGTCGACGGTCCAACCATGCGAGGCGGCGATGGGTCTTTCGAGTATGGCGCACGGACATGCTGCGTCATCTGATGTCTGCGGTCTGCCCACCGAAATGCTGCCTGATCGAGCCAAGCCCCGAGAAACGCTTTCCTGCGAGATGCATCGCGGAAGCCGGCCGACGTGTCGTTCGCGCGGCGCGTCGGCTGCTGGCTTCTATGAGTGAACTTACCCGTTACCCAAGGTTTCGGATGGCGGCATCTTGATGCGCTCTATGAATGCCGCCCTCCACATAACCGCCTTTCAATCAAACTCCGAGTCACTTCCAGCGTGTCGCAACACGCGGGGCCGGGCGCGCGCGGCAGCAACAAAATATGCCGTCTGCCCCGACGCACCGCACTCAAGGCAAACGACACATCAGCACATCAGCACAACTACGACCGACGCGTAAGCTCACGCAACCGCATAGCGTTCGAGCCAATGCGCGTACGGTGCCGGCAGCGTCCACGACGGGCGCTCGATACCCAGCTTCTTCGCCGCATGGTACGGCCAGTGCGGATCGGCCAAGTGCGCGCGGCCAACCATCACCAGATCCAGTTGAGCGTTCTTCACCGAACGGTCCGCCAGTTCGGGCGTATCGATGCCCCATGCCGACGAAACCGGAATGCCGGCCTCACGGCGCACGCGCTCCGCGATCGGCGCGAGAAACGCCGGCGCCCACGGAATTGCCGCGGTCGGCGTGGAAAAGCCCACGCTGACGCTCAGCATGTCCAGTCCCTCACGCTTGAAATTCTTCGCGAGTTCGATCGACTCAGCGAGCGTTTCTTCGTCGCGGCCGTCGTATTCGATCACGCCGAAGCGCGCCGTCAACGGCAGATGCTCCGGCCACACCTTGCGTACAGCGGCCAGCGTTTCCAGCAGGAAGCGACTGCGGTTCTCTAGGCTGCCGCCGTACGTGTCGTCGCGTTGGTTGGAGTGCGTGGAAAAGAAGCTTTGGCCGAGGTAGCCGTGCGCGAAGTGCAACTCGAGCCACTCGAAGCCCGCGTCACGCGCTCGCTTCGCAGCGGCGACGAAATCTTCGCGAACGCGCGCGATGTCGTCGAGCGTCATCGCTTTGGGTACTTTCGACAGACCGCCGCCGAAGGGGATTGCCGAGGGCGCGAGAGTTGCCCAGCCTCGGGGATCGCTGTCGGCGATGTGATCGTCGCCTTCCCACGGTTTATTCGCGCTGGCTTTGCGGCCCGCGTGACCGATCTGAATGCCCGGTACCGCGCCCGCTGCCTTGATCGATGCGACCACGGGCGCGAACGCCTGCGCCTGCTCGTCGGTCCAGATGCCCGCGCAGCCCGGTGTAATCCGGCCCTCGGGCGACACGGCCGTTGCCTCGACGATCACCAGCCCTGCACCGCCACGGGCCAAACCGGCCAAGTGCACGCGGTGCCAGTCGTTGATCAAGCCGTCCTCGGCCGTGTACTGGCACATCGGTGGAATTGCGATGCGGTTGCGTAAGGAAACATCTTTGAGCTTGTAGGGCTGAAACAATGCGGACATCAGGCTAAACTCCCGTTCATGAGGCTCGTACGTTATTTCGATAAATATCGAACTAGCGAGTATGGCAGAACCCACTATCGTTTGCACAATGCGCACCTATACCCATCCTGCCGCCGAGGACTTCACGCTCGGGCGGCTCTTCCACGCTCTTAGCGACCCGGTGCGCCTTGAGATCGTTCGTCAACTATCGACGGTAGACGAGGCGACCTGCGGCGAGCTTGACGGCGGTCGACCGAAGTCAAGTGTCTCCCATCATTTCCGTATCCTCCGAGAAGCGGGCCTGGTGCGTACGCGCGTTGCCGGCACCGTACATCAGAATTCACTGCGGCGCGCGGAGTTGGATGCCCGGTTTCCCGGCTTGATGGAGGCCGTCATCAGGCAGATCAACAGCAATTCCGTAGTGAGCGAAGCGTCGTGAAAGTCGACTAAGGTCGTGGAAGATGGCCGCAAACGCAGACGGCGCCACGCCGATAAGCGTTTCATGGGTCATCCGCCGGCAAATTTCAAAAACGCCTCCGGCAACGTCGATGCCGTCTCGGGCAAATGCTCAGCGATTCATTTCCGCCGACGTTGCAGATCAAGGTCGTGTATGCCGACGCGTGCAACGCATGACCGGGCGCGACACAAATACGCCGGCCTGCTGCCGCGAACGGCGGCACTACCGCTGTTGTCAGGATCGGTCAATACAGGTTTCATTTGCAAAAAGGAACTGCCGAGACAGGTTTGTTTGCAACAAGGTACGTAAGTCGTTGACTCTGTGAGGGCCATACTATTCTGGTCGTCTAGCCCCGGCGGTTGGGACACCGCACCGCCATTGCAGAAAGCGCCCGCCCAATGGCATTGCAAACATGGACGTCTGCAGGCGCCCGATAACTTGCGTGAAGTCGGTGGTTCAGCGCGCTGGGAACAGGTTCCATTGCGAGCAGAAGCGGGCAACGCGGGTTCGAGACCAGATTCATTTGCTCCGTTTCCTTGAAACCGCTTTGCTCGAACCGGTTCAGCTTTCTTTTGCAAACAACCAGCGAACCGCAGTTCTATACGAAACGCCTCACAACCGCATCAGTTTTATTTATCGGCCTTCTCGACCGAGAAGCGCGGCTACGCGTCGATGAGTCGGCCAGTCATCCTTCGAAAGTCTTCTCACCACAAGGCTCCGCTCATGGGAGCCTTCGCCCGCCTCGCATACTCGAACCATCTACGCACTGGTAAACCCGGCCTTTCACGCCGGCCGCGTCGAAGCCATTTTGTAGCCGGTACCAACGTCCACGCCGATGACCCCACGCGGCATAACGATTCGAGAGGGAGACGCATCCATGCCTGACGCCTTTGCGCCCTAGCGCCGCCGCGCAGTAGCAACACCCGCGGTAACAACCATCGCAAGCCGTAGCCGCCGCCGTCTCACGACGCGCGGCACGGACCGGCTTTGCCCAACGTCGTAGCCATCAAAAGAACATGAGGGATTCAAACGTGAGACGTCGACTGAAGCAGTTAGGGGCAGGGATGATTGCAGGAACCGCGGCCATCGCCGCGCCTGTTTTCGCGCAAAGCAGCGTGACGCTGTACGGTATCGTCGACGATTCAATCGTCTATCAGAACAGCCAGACGAATCTGGCGCGCTCGGCGCCGGGCCGCTCGAACGTCAAGATGGCCTCGGGTATCTGGGCGGGCAGCCGCTTTGGCCTGAAGGGCGCGGAAGATCTGGGCGGCGGCTACAAGGCCATCTTCCAGCTGGAATCGGGCTTCGATATCAATAGCGGCAGCCAGCAGTTCACCAACGCGATGTTCGGCCGTCAGGCGTGGGTCGGCCTCACGAACGCGAACTTCGGCACGCTGACGTTGGGCCGTCAGTACACGTCGTACTACACGCTGCTTTCGCCGTATAGCCCGACGAACTGGCTGACCGGCTACTTCGGCGCGCACCCCGGCGATATCGACAACATGGACACGATCTACCGGGCCAACAACTCGGTCGTGTACACGTCGCCGAAGCTGTACGGCTTCACGGTGAGCAGCTCGTACTCGTTCGCAGGCGTGCCGGGCAGCGCCTACCAAGGCTCGGCGTGGTCGGCGGCGGTGCAGTACGCGCAGGGTCCGGTCGGCATGACGGTCGCGTTCGAACGCTTCAACAATGCGGCCAACGGCGGCGGCATCTATAGCGGCAGCTCGGCGGTCGTCAACAACACCGCGGCCACCGACGGCACCGGCCAGCCCGGCGTCTCGGCGCTCACCGCGGGCTATCAGCGCGCGCAGGCGCAGAACCGCTTCGCCGTCGCGGGCGGCTACGCGTTCAACAGCGCGTGGGACATCTCGGTGACGTATTCGAACGTGCAGTACATCCCGGGCATCAACTCGCTCTTCACCGACGAAGCCATCTTCAATACGGCGGGCACGGTGCTGCACTGGAAGGCATCGTCGGCATGGGATCTCGCCGCGGGCTACAGCTACACGTGGACGAGCAAGGCGAACGGCATCACGAGCGCGGCGACGTATCACCAGTTCAACCTGTCCCAGTACTACGCGCTCTCGAAGCGCACGGGCTTCTATGCGCTCGAAGCGTTCCAGCGCGCGAACGGCAATACGCTGTCCGCGCCGGGTGCCAACAACACGCCGGGTCGTCAGGTGACGGCGAACGCGACGCTCGGCGACGGCTTCCAGAATGCGCCGTCGGCCACGCGCAACATGTTCGGCGCAGGCGTGGGCATCATCCACCGCTTCTAAGCCGCATTCAACTCGAAGAAACAATACGTACAACGAACCAACATAGCATGGAGATCACCATGACAGTCACGAGACTACTTGCGCGATTCACGCGCGCACCCGCGGGCGCAGTGTCGCTGCTGACGCTTTGCGTGGCGTGCATCGCCGCTGCGATGGTCGCGGCGTGCGGCGGAAGCAGCGGCAGCGGCAGTTCCAGCAGTGCGGCTTTGTCGGTCGTGAAGCCGGTCGTCGATTGTTCGAAGCTCGCCTCGCTCGATATCAGCGATGTCGGCGGCGCGGGCAGTTCCATCACATCGGCCACCGTCACCGCCGCAACCATCAACGGCGCGACGGTCAACTTCTGCACGGTCAAAGGCACGCTCGCGCCGTCGAACACCTTCGAGGTCGCGCTGCCCGTCGATTCATGGACGCAGCGTTTCGCTGAACTGGGTTGCGGCGGACTCTGCGGCAATCTGAGCGACCCGACCAAGCAGAGCTCGTTCAGCTTCAGCTACACGTGCCCCCTCGTGCAGCAAGGCGGCTTTGTGACGGCGGCGACCGACATGGGACACTCGGGACAGGATTCGTCATGGACGACCGACCCGCAGAAGCAGGCCGACTTCGCGTATCGCGGCCAGCACATCACGACGCTCGCCGCGAAGAAGCTGATCCAGACGTACTACGGACAGGCGCAGAAGTATTCGTACTTCGTCGGCTGCTCGGACGGCGGACGCGAAGCGTTGATGGCCGCGCAGCGTTATCCGTCTGACTACAACGGCGTCGTCGCGGGCGCGCCGGCCGCGCATTTCCAGGTGCAGAACTCGCTCTATCACGGCTGGAGCGTCGAATCGAACAGCACGACGGGCACGAGCGCCGGCAAGGCCGTGCTCTATGCGGACAAGGCCGCAGTGCTGCACAAGGCGGTCGTGGCCGCGTGCGGGGGGCAATCGGGCGCGCCCGACGGCTTGATCGCCGATCCGCGTACTTGCCATTTCGATCCGGCGACGATCCAGTGCGGCGCGAACGCGTCCGATACCAGCAGCTGTCTGACAGCGGCGGAAGTCGCGACGGCCACGAAGATCTACACCGGCCCGACCGATGCGACCACCGGCGTGCGCATGCTCGCGGGCGCGCCGCAGTACGGCTCTGAGGTGAACTGGCCGGGCGTCGAACTGCCGACGTCCAAGTCGACGGATGCGCCGGTGCCCGTCACCAGCCTCTTCAGCTATATGATCGTGAGCGGCGCGTACAACCTGATCTTCACGGGATCGCCGACGACGCCGAACATCGACACTTTCGGCTATCGCGACGCGAGCTTCTATCCTAACTACTTGCAGGCCAACCATCCGCTCAACGATGCAACGAATCCCGACCTGTCCGCTTTCAAGAAGGCCGGCGGCAAGCTGATTCTGTGGCATGGCTGGGCGGATCAGCATATCTCGCCGCTCTTCACGATTGCGTATTACCAGGCGGTGCAAAACACCATGGGCGCTGCGAGCGCGAGCGAGTTCACGCGTCTCTATCTGGTGCCGGGCGTCGGTCACTGCGGCGGCGGCGAGGGCTTCCCTAACATCGACCTCGTTTCGCAAATCACTGGCTGGGTCGAGCACGGTTCGTCGCCCAATGCGGTCATGACCTATCAAACCGACTCGAGCGACAAGGTCACGGCAACGCGCCCGGTCTATCCGTATCCGGCGGTGGCGAAGTACACCGGCAGCGGCGACTGGCACGATGGCGCGAACTACACGCAAGGCGCCGCGTTGTACACGGGCGTCGCGCCTGCCTGGGCCGGATCGAGCCTCTACACGCCCTATACCCCGAAGACTCAGGGCGTAGCCGCGCCGTAAGTCTTATCGACGGACTCCAAGCGGGTGTTTGCCGCGCACTGTCACTCCGTGGCATTGCGCGGTTTTTTCATGAGCAGTAAACCGGCTGGAACAGAAAGACATTGCGACGCGCTGCTGCTTCGTGGTAGAAGCACCGCTGCGTTCGCGGCTGCGCGGCGCGTGTAAGGGATTCGTTTGTCGCCACGAAGGAGCAGATGTTGAGAAGGACCGCCGAAAACAAGTTGAAGGTGGTCGCGGTACGAGTCGAGCCGGCAATCGAGCAGAGATTGCGGCTACTGGCGGAAGTAACGGGACGCAAGCAATCATTCTTTTTGCAGCAGATGATCGAACGGGGCATCGGCGCAATGGAAGATCTCTGGCTTCCGCCCGATGTCCTCGAAGAGGTGCGGGGCGGCAACCTGCAGGCGCGGCAACCCGTGGCTGCGGCGACGCCTGATCTATTCAGCGATTTGTCTGATGAGACGGCTGAATAGGCGCGTCGGCTTTATCTGCGCAGGTGAAACAGCTAGCGAAAATGATTTTCGTTTAGCAAAAGCGCATAGCAGATTTCGCAGTTTCCGGTGAAAAAGCGAAACAGCATGGCGCGCAATGACTCCATGATTTAGCCGCCGGATAAAACCCTACCCGATAATCCAAGCGCCTTGCTTCGAGACAAATGGCGGACGCTGATTTTCAGCGAGCGCCTTACGTTGCAAGGCGTTCATCGCCGTGAGGTCATTCAGCAGACGCCTCCGCATAACGCCTTTCGCACGTCGCTCGATGCGGGCCGCATTAATCGGGAATCGCTCTTGCTCCATGCTGCGGCGAAAACATGCGGTCATCGGCACTCCCGCAAAAGTCAATGCGCGTCACGCGGCATTTTCTAACGGCTAATACAAGGAAAATCCGCAGGCAACCGTTTCTGGGGTGCTGTGTACGCTTCCGCACGGTGGTCAGACCGCTGCCTTTGGGACGATTTCGGGGATACACCTAACCGGTGAAAAGCCCGAGGCGCCCGCCACCGTGGGCCGCGAATCGCGCCTGAACATTACATGACATTTACAGGGGGATAACCGGATGTCGCTTTCGAAAAGGCTCCTTGACAGCGCTAAAGTCTTTCTGCCCGACGACGTCTTCTTGAGCTTCGTGCATCGCCGCAGGATCGGGCGATTTCCCAATCTCAAGCGTCCGCTGACCTTCAACGAACAGATCCTCAGCCGCTGCCTGCACCCGGATCCGCGCTACGTGGATCTCAGCGACAAGCTCGCGGTGCGCGACTTTATCGCGCGAAAGATCGGCCCGCAGTATCTGATTCCGTTGATCGCCGAACCCGCCGTGTTCACCAGGACCGTCTTCGACCAGCTGCCCAACGAGTTCGTGATGAAGGCGAACCACGGCAGCGGCTTCGTGAAGGTCGTGCGGGACAAGAAGGATACGACGTTCGAGGAACTCGCGGCGCTCGCGCAAGAGTGGCTCGCGACCGACTTCTACAAGATCGCGCGGGAACGGCACTATCGCGCGATCAAGCCGCGCGTGTACTTCGAAACGCTGCTTCTCGATGACAACGGCGTCGTGCCCGCCGACCTGAAGTTTCACGTATTCAATGAGAAGTCGGGCAAGCAGACCATCTACATCATGGTGATTTCCGATCGATTCGGAGAGACGCCGCGCGGCGATATCTTCGACGTCAACTGGAACGTGCAGGACATCACTTTTGGCGCATACGCCCGCAGCGACACACCCGTTCCCCGCCCCGAGAACCTCGACGCGTTGCTCGAAGTCGCGAACGCGCTCGCGAGAGACTTCGAATACGTGCGTGTCGATCTGTACTCGCGCAACGATGACATTTACTTCGGCGAACTAACGTTCACGCCGGGCGCAGGCGTGTTGCGGATGCTTCCCGAAAGCGTCGACTATGAATGGGGCCGGCTTCTGCAGATGACACGCCGGCCGCTGCACGCCGGAGCGTAACTCTCGCGCGCGCCACAACGGCGCGCGGCACACCGCATCGCTCAGACGGCTACGCTTCGCGTAGCCGTTTTCTCTCGTCGCTCGATCCGACATCATTTTTCAAGCACGTCTGGGCGCGGAGGCGAAGCAGCGTCGAACGCATCACGCGATGGAAGCGGTAGCGTCATCGCGCGTTGAGCCTGTGCCTCGAAGGTCTCACGCGAGAAGCGGCGACGGAACTCGGCCGCGAGCGCAGCCATCGGAACCTCGCGCGCCGCGAAGATGCGTTGCACGAATGCAGTGTGATCGCCGGGAGGGAAGAGCAACGTTTCCGGAAGGTAAGCATCGAGCCCGGACACCCGCGATACGACGATCGGGCGCTCCGCCAGCACCGCTTCGATCATGACGAGCGGCACGCCTTCGAAAGCCGACGGCAACACCAGGGCGTCACTCGCCGCGATATAGGGCAGCACGTCAGCCTGCGCGCCCATCATTCGAACGTGAGCAGACAAGACCGGGCTTGCTTGCACCCAGTCCGCCGTGCGTTGCGCGTCCGGTCCTTCACCGACGATGAGTACGATCGCGCGCTCGAAGGCGTCGGGGTGTCGCTCTATGGATTCGAGCAGAAAGTCTTGTCGCTTATGTCTGAAGTCGATGCGCCCGATATGCGCAATGATGGTCGTCTCGTCGTCCGGCAGGCCGAGCATGGCGCGGGCTGCTGACCGCGTGAGCGTGGACTGTGCGAAGCGGTCGTCCACGCAATTCGCGAGTATCGTGGTGCGCGCGTTCGGTGCGAGCGTGCGCAGCTTCGCGCGCAGATGTTCGTTGAGCGTGATGAATTCGTCCGGCATGCGGTACACGCCGCGCTTCACGAGCCATTTCAACCGGTCGAGGAGGCGAGCGCTGTCGGGACCGTCGCCTACGAGCGGGAGATAGCTCACCGAGCGCGTGCCTGTCAGCCGCGCGGCGAAGAGCCCGGCGAGTCCTGAAACAATCGTGCCTTGCGCGATGAGTAGGCGCGTCAGTTTCAACCCGCGGAGAACGGAGGCGGTCGAGCGTGTCATGCGAAGTAGCGCGAAGGCATTCCCGCGTATCGACTCTGCTGTATATGACAAGCCAATCGTATGCACTTTCGGATGGGCACGCGCGAGGTCTTCCACGAAACCGAACAATGCGATGTTTTGTCGAGGCGCCAGGATATGCAAGGTTTCAATCTGCGCGTTCGCGACGAGCGCCAACATGAAACGCTTGAGCATCTCCTCGTGCCCGCCGTTGATGCCCGAATCGCAGTAGATTCCAACCTTCACGCCATTCTCCCTTTTCGTGCGCGTCCTCGCGCTTCTTCATGGCCTTGCCGCCGACAGCGTCGAGCACGTCTATGCGTCAGGAGTCGAAAACGCCACCTGCATTCCGTCTCAAAGTAGCTTAGGCAAAAAAGGAATGAATTATTAGCAGTGGCGCGTTATCTGACTGCCGCGCACCGTTAGACCCATGTCAGGCTGACAGATAAGTCACCACGCCGTTTGTATGTAGAAAGCGTTTAGCACGATGTCCGAAGCGATTCGAACGGCTTGCATCTAAGCATCGATCAGGCCACGTCTCTAACGGCGGCTTGCAACGGAACCGCATGGTACCTGCAATCTCTGTTGCATGTCGGCTACGCGCTCAGTGTAAGGAAAACGGCAGTCGGTGTCTGCCGAAATTAAAACGTGAACAAGGATCGAACGCATCGTATCGAGTGATCATTCCCGCTACCTAACCGTAAATAGGTGTGCTAAGGTCAGTTCGTTTCCGATGTGCGGTAGTTTCGTCGTTTGAAACATCGTCTTCTTGACCGATGCACCAACGCGTCGCAGACGGCGCTCCAACCGATATGTGACCATGGACCAGCGGGAAGAGTGGCGATCGCTTTACTGCGTCGTGTGTCCTCGTTGCGAAAGCGTATCGCCGGCGGATGACCTATCGTGTCCCTACTGCGGCGCAGACCGGCACGGCGCGGTGCTGACGCGAACTCGGGCGTCTCTCTTCGAATTCGACGAAGCGGCGCGCGCAATGGTACGCGCCGCTTCGTCGCAAGTCGGCGAGATGCGACGCAATCAAACGAACGATGCAACGCCATCAGGCAGCGCGGATCAATCGGCAGCCTTGCTTTCATTGCCAAGCTCCTTCGCCGTCAAGCCGAGCTCGATTGTCATGCTGGTCGTCGGCATGTGCATGCTGATCGGTATCTATGCGTGGGTGCGGATATCGAACAGTCCGGGTGCTCACGAGGCGCATGAAAACCCCGTCAGTGCCGCCGGTACTGTTCATAAGCTCGAGGCAGTTGCACCGGCCACTCGTTCCGATCGCCATGACGCGACCGGACGCCCCGCGCCCGAAGAAGCCGTCTCGCTCGCTCAGCAACACTTTCTCGCGATGACGGGTGCGCCCGGCCGGGCCACGTTCGGCTTGCCCGCGTCGGCTGACATCGCGTCATGCGGCTTGACGGCGGGACCTGCTTGGCTCGCTTCGTTGTCTGCGTGCGACGGCTCGGTTGCAACGCAAGTGTCACAGGCAACGCCCGACATCAACAAAGCAGCGAGCACGCCCATTCCTGAAGCGCCTCATTCAATAGCGTCTGCGATGATAGCCTCGCCCGCAATCACGAAGGCCGCGACGCAGACTCATGGTCGCGTCGAACACACGTCGGCAAGCGCGCGACACGCATCGACGCGTTCGCGTGCGCATGCCAGCGAGAGGACGGCTCACCCGCCGCCCACGCTGCGTTCCGTTCGCCATGCGAAGAAGAACGACAAGACACATCCGCGTGCTCGTACCGTGCAGCGGGCATCGGCACCCGCACGCGGCGAATACGACGCATCGGATGCGCCAGGCGCAGGAAGCCTCGCGCCGGCCGGCGATCCCGCGATGACGTCTACCGAAAGCTGGAAGCCGAGCAGCGTCCCGGACTCGCGCGACAACCTGCGTTCGCGCCTCCGCGCTTTATTGCCGGCGGGCACGGCGGCCACCAACAAAGGCCGCGGAGAGGCGCACTGAAGATGCGCGTCGGCCACGCGGCTCCGCGTTGCAATGTGGTGATCCGCACATTCCATTTAGTCTTCCCTTTGCAAGAATCTCTTGCTGTAATTATTCCCGGTGGAACGAGCCATAACGAGCACAAGATCGTTCCATTGTCTTCCCCCGAGGCATGAGGGCTTCCGGATGTTTGCCAAGACACTCATCGACGGCGCGAAGGCGTGGCTGCCGGACTCGGTGTTCTTAAGCATTTCGCACCGTCATAACGTCGGACGATTCCCGAACATGTGGAATCCCAGGACGTTCAACGAGAAGATCCTGCATCGGTGTCTCTATCCCGACCCGCGTTACATGGATCTGACCGACAAGCTGAAGGTTCGCGTTTATGTGGCGAACAAGATCGGTCCGCGACATCTCATCCCTTTGCTCGCAGAACCCGGCGCTTTCACGAGAGAAGTCTTCGATGCTTTGCCTTCGTCCTTCGTGATGAAGGCGAATCACGGCAGCGGTTTCGTCGAGGTGGTGAAAGACAAAAGCCGCGTGTCGTTCGAGCAGCTCGCGGCGCTGTCCGAACAATGGCTGTCCACGCCCTTCTACAGAGTGGCGCGAGAACGCCATTACCGCATGATCGAGCCGCGCATCTTCTTCGAAACGCTGCTGCTCGCCGAAGATGGCGAGGTCCCTGCTGACCTGAAGTTCCACGTCTTCAACTCGCCATCCGGCCAGCAGACGGTTTTCATCACGGTTATATCGGGCCGCTTCACCGACCATCCTCGCGGCGACACGTATGACGCCGCGTGGCGGTTGCAGGACATCTGGTTCGGGCACTACCACCGTAGCGACACGCCTGCGCCGCCGCCCGCATCGCTGGATTCGCTGCTCGAAATCGCAGGCGTGCTGGCGAAAGAGTTCGAATACGTGAGAGTCGATCTTTACGAAGCCAACGGAAACATCTACTTCGGGGAACTTACGTTCACGCCGGGCGCGGGAGTTTTCCCGATACGTCCGGATCACGTCGATTACGAATGGGGCCGGCTCTTCAAGGTCAACCCGCGACACCGATTCAATAGATAGGCGCGAGCGCGAATGGACGAGAGACGGAGAATCGCGTGCGGCTGCCTGCTCCTCATGGCGCTTTCCGTCGGCGCTCGTGCGCAGAGCCGGTCGCTCTCGGACGCGCAGATGGTCGGTGTTCTGCTGACCGCGAATCAGGCGGAGATCGCAGCAGCGCAGATTGCGTTGCGCAGGACACGGTCCACCAGCCTGCGGAGTTTCGCCACGCGCATCGTCGATGAAAACGCGCAGATCGCACAGGAGACGAACGACATGTTGCGAAGGCTCGGCGCGAACGCGCAGCCGAGCAGCACGAGCGACGCGCTCGCGCGTCAAAGCCGCGACGACACGGAGAGGCTCGACGAGGAAGACGAATACGCATTCGCGCAAGCCTATCTCGAACGCGAGGTCGATTTTCTCGGGCGGCTCGTGAATACCGTCGATGAATTCATTCGATCCACGCATAGCGCGGATGTGAAAGTACTGCTCGTGCGAGTGAGGCCGGCATTCACTCTTCACCTGGATCAGGCGCGACGACTTCAACTGGCGTTTCAACGCCCCGGCTTCGGTCATTGAGGGCCACAGGCGGCGTCTGCAATGCATTTCACGAAGTCTTGTTTGCCGATCCATTATAGGCGCGCTAGATTGGAATCATTCACGCACTGTCGGAGCCGGCCATGTCACAGATCCTGACGCAATACTGGCAAGCGTTATTGGTCCCCGTAGGACGGGCTCGACAACGCTGGCGGCAACGCGCATACGAGCGGGCGATGCGAGCGTGCGGATGCTCGGACGCAAGCAAACTCAAGCAACGCGACGAGCAGGCAAGCGGCCCGGAGCGGCTCGAACAGATCGCGCTGTACGCGCGCGCGGGCTATTTCAACATGGGCTATACGGTGGACGCGTTCAGCACGCCCGCCGATTTGCCGCCGCATTGATTTCGACGACAGCCGCGCGTTTCGCATATCGCGCAGAGGCATATTCGTAGCATTCTTCCTTCGTTTGTGCGCAAGCGCCGCGCTTGTACAGTGAACGCTCCTGACACTTCGCTCGGACGTTCAGCGCATGAGGGCATCTTCCGCATTCAATCGACTGGTTGTGCTCGTTGCGCTGGTTGCGTCGTTTGTTGCATTCGGCACGGCGCACGCGGAAGGAACGGTACGCATCGTCGATCAATATGGCATCGGCTCCTTGTTGCTGAAAGTGGTGAAGGACCAGAAGTTGATCGAGAAGGAAGGCGCGCGTGGGGGACTTCATATCGACGTCCAATGGACGACGCTTTCCGGCGGCGCGGCGGTCAATGAAGCCTTGCTGTCGGGCGCCGCTGACATCGCCACGCTCGGCATCGGTCCGCTGATGACGATATGGGACCGCACGCGCGGTCATCAGGATTTCCGCGCGATGTCGGCGCAAAGCGCGGTGCCGGTGTATCTCGTGTCGAACGATGCGCGCATTCGCAGCATCGCGGATATCGGCGAGAAGGACCGCATTGCGGTGGTGTCGGTCGCCGTCTCGCAGCAGGGGCGGCTGTTGCAGATGGCTTCGGCCAAGGCGTTCGGCGATGCCGAATACGCGCGTCTGGACAGATTCGAAGTGAACATGCCGCACGCGGATGCGACGACGGCAATGCTCGCAGGCAGCTCCGTTATCAACCTTCACTTCTCGAACGCGCCTTATCAGTATCAGGAACTCGACGACCCGAAGATTCACAAGGTCACTAGTTCGACGGACATACTGGGCGGCCCGGCGACCAGCAGCGTTGCGGTCACATCCGACAAATGGCGCAAGGATAA
Source organism: Caballeronia sp. GAFFF1 (assembly GCF_023630705.1). Taxonomy (GTDB): domain Bacteria; phylum Pseudomonadota; class Gammaproteobacteria; order Burkholderiales; family Burkholderiaceae; genus Caballeronia. The sequence goes on along the minus strand of NZ_JALQEM010000038.1, from coordinate 15,629 downwards.
CCCCCGCACCTATGCGGCCGTACGCGCGGCGCTCGTCGATGCGGCGCGGCTCGTTCGATCCAACAAGCCTGAGGCTGCGGCCATTTATATTCGACAGGACGCATCGAAACTGTCACCGACATTCGTCGAACGCATTCTGAACGACAAGGACGTGAGTTTCTCCACGACCCCTGAAAACACACTCGCACTCGGCGCCTTCCTGTTCAAGGTCGGCGTGATTCGCCACGAGCCGAAGTCGTGGCGCGACTACTTCTTTACCGACGATCCCGATGCGCAAGGCAGCTAACGTCGTCGGGTTGCTCGCAGAAACAGACCAACACTCAAAGCGGAGATTTCGCCCATGAACGCAGCCGTCATCGCACACCAGGCAACCGAACACGAGATCGAAGTGCGTCCCTTGTCTGCGCATATCGGCGCAGAGATCAGCGGCGTCGATCTGACGCGTGCGTTGCACCCTGCTCAAGTCGCGGCCATTCGCGCGGCATTGCTGAAGTGGCGCGTCGTGTTCTTCCGTGAGCAGTTCCTTACGCATGAACAGCATGTCGCGTTTTCGGCGCAGTTCGGCGAATTGACCGTCGGGCATCCCGTATTCGGTCATGTAGAAGGTCATCCTGAGCTGTACTCGATTTCGAAGTTTCGCAAGGCGACGCGCTTCGAAGGTCAGGCGTTGCTGCGGCCGTGGACCGGATGGCATACGGATGTGACGGCAGCGGTCAATCCGCCATTCGCATCGATACTTCGCGGCGTGACGATTCCGCCGTATGGCGGCGATACGCAGTGGACCAACCTCGTCATCGCTTACGAGAAGTTGTCCGCGACGTTGCGCGCATTCGTCGACGGCTTGCGCGGCGTGCATCGCTTCGCGCCGCCGCAAGGCGCGAGCGGCACGGATGCCTTCGCCAAGGCTGTCAACGAACACACGCTCGTCACCGAACATCCGCTCGTGCGCGTGCATCCCGAAACCGGAGAGCGGGCGTTGTATGTGAGCCCCGGCTTTCTGAAGTCCATCGTCGGCCTGACGCCGCGCGAGAGTCAGGCGCTGCTCGAATTGCTATGGGAACATGTGACGCGTCCGGAGTTCACGGTCCGCTTCAAGTGGGAGCCGGGCAGCATCGCGTTCTGGGACAACCGCACGACGGCCCACCTTGCGCCGACGGATATCTTCGACCTCGACTTCGACCGTCAGCTATATCGCACGACGCTCGTCGGCGATGTCCCCGTCGGACCTGACGGCAAGCGGTCTATCGCGATAGAAGGGTCGCCTGTGGGCGCGGCCGCTGCCGTCGCGCTGAACTGAGCGCAGCGGCGACCGGGTCGAAGCAGGGCCGCATCACAAGGGCGGCCAGCCGCTAAAGCAGCTTGGCGGCGGCCTTGAATCTGCGCTTCTGTTCTTTCTCCAGCACGCGCAACGCGCGGTCCGCCGCGCCGTCGGGCAATGCCGCGCGGTGCTCGAGCAGCAGATCCCGGCTCGCGACGACATCGTTCAGTTCACCGAAACGCTTTTGCACGCGCTTCAGGATTTTCAGGCCCTTGCGCTGCTTCTTTCCCAGAAGCGGCTCGAAGAATTCAAGCAGATAGCGAACCTTCTTTCCAGCCTTGCGGACTTCATGAAACGAGGCATAGTCCGAGCGGCCTTTGCGTGATGCCACGCGCATCCGCTTCTTGAGTTGCTTTTGCGCTGCAACGACGCGCTGTCTGGCGAATTTGGTCAGCGGGGTGCGTTGCGCGGCCGTGTTCAACTCGCGATTCGCTTCGCTCATCGCTTCACGCAGCGTCTGCTTAACACTCGCATGAGCCAGCGTTTCGAGGCTCTTTTTCGAGGCTTCGGAGCGGCTCTGGCGGAATGCGTCGAGCAGTTCGCGGTCGCCGGTGGCTTCCACCAGACTGATGAGGATGTCCCAGTCACGCGTATTGCCTGCGGCATTCGCAAGAAATTTGTAGATGGCGCGCTGCTGCGTATCGAAGTCTTCGTGAAGAATGGGACGGTACGCCCACAGCAGCGTGCGCAGGCGTCGCAGCGCCACGCGCAGCTTATGCAGTTGTTCCGCCTCGCCTTCGTTTTCCAGCGCGGACGCCTGAGCGATGGCTTCGCCGACGAGCGGCTCTGCAAACGTCGAAAAATTCGTCTCAGCGGTCGCCGGGCGATTGTCGGCGTTCTCGTCGTCCTTTTTCATGATCGTTTCCCGGTGTGATGCAACGGCATCTACGAGGCAAGATTCGTACCGCAACGAGAATGCGATAAGAGCCTTGCTCGTTGCGCCGGAGCCGCCGGGGGATTGTCACGAGACGTTCATATTCAGCGGCGGCGTTGCTTTTCAAGGACGATGGTTTCGAAGAGCTCGTACTCGGCGGTGGGCGTCTTGTCCGCGCCCGGCGCGTGGTAGTAGTTCATCGTGATCGACGTCTTTCCGCCGCGTTCACCCGGATCGTGATCGAATACGGCGATGCCGTAGCCCGTGCCCGTATCGCGCTGCGCGGACCAGATGGCGTCCTCCACCGCGTCGGCGACAGGGCGCACGAAAGTGCCCGCCGTCTTGCCGGGCACCGGGCGATTCGGCTTGGTGAAGACCTGCGCTAACGGGTTGCCCGTGCCCGCATCGGTGCCGTAGACGTCGAGCGGCGCGCTCGTGCCGCCGCCGCCGAGTATCAGATGCACGGTGCCGTGCGTCGTGTCGATCGGATCGTTGGCGCGCTGTGTCGTGGTGACCGGGCGCGGCTGCAACGTGTCGACGCGTTCGCCCGTCACGGCATCGCGGCCCGCGTGATGGTTGCAGCCGCGCACGGGGTGGCTGCGCTCATAGTCGTGATCGTGGCCGCACAAGACGAGATCGACGCCGTATCGGTCGAAAAGCGGCAGCCATGCTTCGCGAATGCCCTTGTCGGAGCCGTTGCCTGTCTTCGACGAACTGAGCGCGTCCTGATGCATCTGCACGACGATCCAGTCGATGTCGTCATCGTGCTTCGCCTCGCGCAAGGTCTTCTCCAGCCAGCGCGTCTGTTCGCCGCCGCTATAGCCACGCACGTAGAACGACGTGCCCGGTTCAATTGCAGGATGGCCGGTGCTCGCCGCCGGCACCAGCGGCGAGGGTCCCGCGACGAACGCGGCGGCGTCCTGATACACGACATCGTCCGCATCCAGCGAGATGAAAAGCACGGAGCTCACCCGAAAGCTATACCAGCGGCCGCAGAAGCGCGTGCCATTGTCGGGCAGGGTGTAGCGCGTGAGGTAAGAATCGAAGCCCTGCAAACCGTTATTGAACTCGATCTCATGGTTACCGGGACACGGCATCCAAGGGCGATTCGCGGCCGACACTTGCGCGTTGTTGCCGAAGTCGCGCCACACGTCCGGCTGATGCGTCGGATTCAGATTGGCGTAGCAGAGGTCGCCGTTCAGCAGATGAAAGAGCGGCTGAAAGCGTTCGACGGCCTGCACGGCGAAGCGGCTTTGCGGCGATGACAGCACCCATCCCGTGTTGGGCGTCGCGAGATCGCCGTAACTCGTGAAGCGGAATGTGCAACGCCCGCGCGGCGCGGTGCGAAAGCTCGCGCAGAACGGCTGGCCCGCGTTGCTGTCGTTGTCGGCCGTGACTTCGTAGCGATACGTCGTGTCCGGATGCAGACCGTCGAGCCGCGCGTGATATGTGCAGACGATTTCACCATTGAGACCGTCGGTATAGGTGCGCTGCACGGCGTGCATGAGCCGCGCGTGACCATCGTGCGTGGTGAGGCGAACGCGCGGCTTGACGGCCGGCGCAAGCGACGCCCAGCTCACGACCACTTCATGCGCGGGATCTTCGCCCCATGTGAGGTGGATTTGCTCGGGCGTGCCGTCGGGCGAGGCCGCCTTCGCGTTCGCCGCGCCGCTGAGGGCGTTCGCGGCTGTCGCGAGCCCCGAGGCGCCGGCGAGCTTCAGGAAACCTCGGCGCGATGCAACGCGCCCGCTATCGTGCGAATCGTGTGTCGTCATGGGAGGCTTGGTGTCGTGGGCGGTCAGTGGCCGTGATGGTGGTCGTCGTGATCTTCGCGGTCGATCCGGCACAACGCCTCGCCGCGATGCGGCAGGCGCTGCGCTTCGAAAGCCGGAAGATCGGATGCGTCCACCGCGAAGACGAAGAAGCGGTTCGGATTGTCGATGCCGCCAGGGTGATGCGTATCCGTCACCGTGCCGATGAAGTCGTTGTCGTTCGCGATGAGAAGCGTGTGCTTGAGCGCGCCATTCACGCGCACGTCGGGGCCGAACGCGAGGCTTTCCAGCTTCGCGGGAATGTCGGTGGCCGCGAAGCCATGCGCGGACAGCGCCGCGACCACATCCAGAAAGAGCGTCTTCTTCAGCGCGAACGGCGCGAGTCCTGCGGCACCGCTCGCCTGGCTCACATCCTGCGCGTCCGTGAGATCGACCTTGTACACGCGCTTGAAAACCGCGGCCGAGTCGTCGCCCAGACCTTTGCCGTCGCGTTCATCGAGCAGCAGCTCATGATCGTTGATGGCGACGATATCGCTGATCGTCGGATAGTTCGGCTTCGCGGTCGTGCCGATGTTGCTGAGCGGATAGGCGAACTGCGTCGTCTTGCCCGTGCGCAAGTCGATGCGCAGGATGCGCGTGTAGCCGCCGCTCGTGCCGCCGTCTTGCAGCAGCGGGCTTTGCATCGCGCCGAAAAGCGTTTCGCCGTCGGGAGAAATGGCAAGGCCCTCCATGCCCTTGTTCGCGACGCGTCCCGATGTGTTCTTGCTGATCTCGTCGCTGCCGACGGGCGAAAGCGTCGTGACCGCGAACGATGCGGGCACGCGCACGACCGCCGTGCGCTCCCCGGTGCGGCGATCGAAGCGATAAATGTATGGGCCGTACTCGTCCGAGATGAAGACGCTCGCGCCATCGCGCGATACGCGGATACTTTCCGGATCGAAGCGCGCATCGAGCGGATACGTTGAGGACTGCGTCGGCGCGAAGTTGTCCGAGCGGCCGGTGAAGTAGTGCGTGTGGTTTGTCGCATTCAGCGCGGGTGCGCCGTTGCCGACGCCAGCGGCGGCGCTGTCGCCGTATGCGAGCGGGTCGCGCGTATGAAGCAAGGTCGTATCGAGCAGGCGGGGCGTGAGCGTGTAGGGCAGCGTGCCGCTCTTGCCGGACGCTTCGAGCTTCAGACTCAAGGTCTGGAAGCGGTTGATGTACGAAGCGGTATCGTCCAGCGCCTTGTTATACGCGATCGCGTTCGGGCCGCGATCGGCCACGGCGAGAAACGTATCGCAGCCCGCATACGCGAGCCCCGAGCCCAGTCCGCCGAGCAGATTGCCCGGCGCGCCGTTTTCGAGCGGCGCGGCGGTCTGCTGCGAGCGGTCCACGCTGTTGCCGCTCAACTGGCCGATGGCGATGAGATCGACGCTCGCCCACGCCGATGAACATGCCGCGCACAGCGCGAGCGTCAATGTCAGATTACGCGCAACAGCGGAAGCTTGAAGCATCGATGTCTCCTTCATCCGGCATGCGAAGTGATTGGACTCGCATTATTGCGGGACTGAAGTGACGTTTGTATGACTCGTGCAATGAACGGCTCGTCAAACCGAAGCCTGCGCCCTCAGCGTACCGGCATCCGCCATTGATTCACGCGGACCCATACGTATCGCGCAATCAGCCTGAACGGCGGATTGGCGAACAGCACGAGCGCGCCGAGCGCGAGGCACCCGCAGACGAGAAACGTGCCGCGATAGCCGATGGCTGCGACGAGCGCGCCCGATAACACGCCCGAAAGAATGGAGCCGACGCGCGATGCGTTGAAGAAGAGCGCCGTTGCCGCGCCGGGATTGCGCGGCATCAGATCTTGGACGTAGGTCATGCCGAGGCACGACGTCACCGCAACGACGAACGCGTTGAACGCCTGCATCGGAATGAGAAACTGAATGGAGCGAGAGGACGCGACGGCCACGAAATAGACGATATGCACGGCGGCGCATGCGGCGAGCCAGCGTTGCTTGTCGAGATTCGAGCCGCGCGCGCCGAGCGCGAGCATCATCGGGATTTCGAGGAACGCGCCGAGCCCGAGCATGATCGATACATCGATCTGCGTGCCGCGAAGTCCCTGCACGACATAGAGCGGCAGCACGATCATCGTCGCGTTGGCCGCGAGGCCGATGAGCGTCAATGCAATCGTCGCACGCCAGATCTGCGCGCGGCTGGCGGGCACTTGCTTCGCCGGATCATGCGATTCCTCGTGCTCGGTCATCGTCGTGACTTCGAGCAATGACGCAGGATCGCCCGCATAGTGGGCGTGCGGCGCAATCGGCTTCTCCTTGTCCTTGATGCGCCATGCAATCGCGCCACACGCCGCGAACGATGCCGCCGCGAACAGAAAGAGGCCGTGAAAGCCTGCGGCGGCCAGCACCAGCGCGCCGACGGACGGACCGAAGACCCACGCCATCGAGAGCACGGTGCGCAGCGTGGCGAGCGCGAAGGAACGCTCGGCGTCGTCGGTGACCGGCAGTGCGGCGCGGCCGAAGGAGAACACGAGCGTCATGGCGGCGCTGCCGACGCCGAGAAACACGACGCCCACGGTCACGAGCGACGCATAGCTGCGCAGCACGCACAACAGCACAAAGCCGAGCGCCGACGCGGCCAGCGCGCCCATCAGCAACACGCGATGATGACCGTGCTTATCCGACCACTTGCCCGCGAAGGCGCTGGCGAGCACGCCGCTTGCCGCGATGAGCGTCATGAAAAGCCCGAGTTGCAGCGGCGTCATGTCCGCCTCCTGCACGCCGAAGAGCGACAGAAACGGCGCGGTGAATGACATGGCGACGCCCAGCATCAGCGTGACGCCGGCAAGCGGCATGAACGAATGCAGGCGCGCAAGACGAAAGAAGCGAGCGTCCATCAACGGGGAAATCCTTCGGAAAATGCAGGCGCGGAATGCGTGCGCGTGACAGTAGCGCAATCGACATTCCGCGCGTAAAAGAGTGAGCGATGCCCGGTGGAGGATTGGGGATCACGCCTGCGGCGGCTGTCCGTTGGATGCGCTCAAGCCGCCGTCCACGGGAAGATTCACGCCCGTAACGAAGCGCGCATCGTCGCTCGCGAGAAACGCGATGACGGCGGCGATGTCATCCGGTTGCGCGGCGCGGCCGAGCGGAATGCGCTCGCGGAACTTCGCCATGAGTTGTTCGTCGCCGAGCATGTCTTCGGTCAGTTCCGAGGCGGTGAGGCTCGGGCAGACCGCGTTCACGCGCACGCCGTCACGGCCGTGATCCATCGCGAGCGCGCGCGTGAAGTTCGTCACCGCGCCCTTGGCCGCGTTATAGAAGCTCATGCCCCAGTCGCCGCCGAGGCCGGACACCGACGACACGTTCACGATCGAGCCTTTCGCCTGGATCAGATGGCGAATGGCGGCGCGGCTGCAATAGAAGACGCCGTCGAGATCAGTCGACATGATCGCGCGCCAGTCATCGAGCGATGCCTCGTCGATGCGGCCCGTCGGCGCAACGCCCGCATTGTTCACGAGCACGTCGATGCGCCCGAAGCGGGCAATGGTGGCGTCGATCAACTGCTGCGCGTCTTCGAAGCGCGAGACATCGCACGCGTGGACGAGCGTGCGCGAGGCATCGAGATCGCGCGCCACGCGTTCGAGCTTGTCCCGCGTGCGGCCGGCGAGCACCACGGATGCGCCCTCGGCCGCGAACCGGCGCGCAGCGCCTTCTCCGATGCCCGAGCCCGCGCCTGTCACGATGACGACTTTCGAAGCGAAGCGAGAAGACTGTGTGGAAGCGTTCATGGTGATAGTTCCTCGTTAAACGAATCACCCGAACGCGCAGATTTCGTTCCAGCGCCGGTCACTTCACGCGCCACGCTTCCCCGTCCGGAAAGTGATGCTTGTCCAGCGATGGCGCGTGCATTTCGATGCTGTAACCCGGCCGCTGCGGCGGCATATAACGGCCATTGCGAATCACCACCGGATCGATGAAATGCTCGTGCAGGTGATCCACATATTCGAGCACGCGATTCTCGAGCGACGCCGACACGCAGATGTAGTCGAACAGCGAAATATGCTGCACGTACTCGCACAGACCGACGCCGCCTGCATGCGGACACACCGGCACGCCGAACTTCGCCGCCATCAACAGCACGACGATCACTTCGTTGAGACCACCGAGACGGCAACTGTCGATCTGACAGAAGTCGATCGCCTCCGCTTGCAGCAACTGTTTGAACATGACGCGGTTCTGGCAATGCTCGCCCGTCGCCACGCCGATGGAACCGAGCCGGCGCCGAATGGCCGCGTGCCCGAGTATGTCGTCGGGGCTCGTCGGTTCCTCGATCCACCACGGGTCGAACTCGGCGAGACGCCGCATGTTCGCGACGGCTTCATCGACTTCCCATACCTGATTCGCGTCCATCATCAGCTTCGCGTCGGCGCCGATTTCTTCGCGCAGAATGCGGGCGCGCCGCACGTCTTCTTCCAGATTGCCGCCCACTTTCTGCTTGAAATGCGTCCACCCTTGGGCGACGCCTTCGCGAGCCAGGCGGCGGATCTTCTCGTCGTCATAGCCGAGCCATCCCGCCGATGTCGTATAGGCGGGGTAGCCGTGCGCGAGCATCTCCTTCTCTCGCTCGCCGCGCGTGCTCGCGTGGCGGCGCAGCAGCGCAATGGCTTCGTGAGGCGTGATCGCATCGGTCACATAACGGAAGTCGAGGCAGCGCACGAGTTCTTCGGGCGTCATGTCGACGAGCAGCTTCCACACCGGCTTGCCTTCGGCCTTCGCCCACAGGTCCCACACCGCATTCACGACGGCCGCCGTCGCGAGGTGAATCGCGCCCTTGTCCGGACCGATCCAGCGCAACTGACTGTCCGACGTGATCTCGCGCCAGAACGCGCCCATGTTTGCCGCGATGTCTTCGAGCTTCTTGCCGACGACGAGATGACTCAGCGCCTCGACGGCGGCCACGCAGATTTCGTTGCCGCGTCCGATGGTGAACGTGAGTCCGTGTCCGCTGATTCCGGCCGACGAATCGGTTTCGAGCGTGACGTACGTGGCGGAATAGTCGGGCGCGGCGTTCATTGCATCTGAACCGTCGAGCGAACGCGAAGTGGGGAAGCGGATGTCCCGAACGGACAGCTTGGTGATCGTTGTCATGGGTTTGCCTCCGGGGCAATGTGCGATTGACTACGGTCTGCGGGAAAACACTGATGAGCTTCGACGCAGCAAGGCGATGCAGGCAGCTTTGCGCGTTCTTAGGCGTTTGCACGCGTTGACAACGTCGAATCTGCTTTCTAGCATGCTAGCATCTTCAACGGAAATCAAGCCCGCCGTGAGCCCTTCATCCGATGCGGTCATCGTGAGTAGTCCGTATGATGCGCTGCACAAGATTGCCGCCGGCCAGCGCGGCAGTCTGACCGGGGCGGTGGAAGAGGCATTGCGGGAAGCCATCGTCACGCTGGCGCTCGAACCGGGAATGATGATCGACAAGATAGCGGTTTGCGAGCGCATGGGCGTCTCGCGTTTTCCCGTATCGGCCGCGCTGGCGAGACTGGAACACGCGGGCCTCGTCGAAGTCTTGCCGCAGCGCGGCACGCGCGTGAAGCCCATCGCGTTGCGCGATATTCGTCAGCATCTGTTCATTCGCAGCGCGCTCGAAGTGGAAACCGTGCGCGGCGTTGCTGCGATGCATGACGCCGCCATACTCGAGGCGCTCGAGAGCAACCTTGCGCAACAACGCGAAGCCATGGCGAACGGCGCGCGCCTAGCGTTTCATGCACTCGATCTGGCGTTCCACGAGATTTTGCTCGATGCCATTGCGCTGCCGCGCGTAAAAGAGATCGTCGCGGTGTCGCGCAATGCGCTCGACCGCGCGCGGCAGTTGCTCGCGAGCCCCGAGCGCCTCGTGCACACGCTCGACGAGCACGAGCGCATCTTCGATGCGCTCAAGAAAGGCAAGGCCGATGCCGCCGCCAAAGCGATGCACGACCATCTGGACCAGGTCGTCGCCGAATTGCACCGCTCGGCGAAGGACAGACCGGACCTCTTCGAGCCATGACGCGAATGTCGGCTCCCCGGTCGCACTATGAACGCTCATTCACGACGACTCCATGACTCCGCTCATTTCCGTCAGCCATCTCAGCAAGCGTTTTCCCGGTGTACGCGCGCTGCATGAAGTGCAGTTCGAACTCATGCCGGGCGAGGTCCACGCGCTCATGGGCGAAAACGGCGCAGGCAAGTCCACGCTCATGAAGATTCTCGCGGGCGTCTACAACCGCGATTCGGGCGAGATGCTCGTCGATGGAAAGCCGGTCGAATTCACGAGTCCGCGCGAGGCGCAGGCGCTCGGCATCGGCATCATTCATCAGGAACTGCATCTGATGAACCATCTGACGGTCGCGCAGAACATCTTCATCGGACGCGAGCCGCGCAAGCTGATGGGCCTGCTGCTCGACGAAGACAAGCTGAATGCGCAAGCCCGCGAGATTCTCGAGCGCATGCATGTGAAGCTCGATCCGCGCGCGGTGGTCGAGACGCTGACCGTCGCGAGCCAGCAGATGGTGGAAATCGCGAAGGCGTTGTCGTTCGAATCGCGCGTGCTGATCATGGACGAGCCTACGTCCGCGCTCAACGACGCGGAAATCGCCGAGCTGTTCCGCATCATTCGTCAGTTGAAGGAACGCGGGGTCGGCATCGTCTACATCTCGCACAAGATGGACGAGCTCAAGCAGATTGCGGATCGCGTCACGGTGTTGCGCGACGGCGAATACGTCGCCACCGTCAGCGCGCGGGATACGAGCGTCGAGACCATTATCGGCATGATGGTCGGCAGAACGCTGACCGACCTGACCTCGTTTCTCGGCGGCGCGCATCAGGGCGAAGTGGCGCTGGAAGTGAAGCATCTTAACGCCGGGCCGCTCGTGCGAGACGTGAGCTTCACGCTGCGCAAGGGCGAAATACTCGGGTTCGCGGGACTCATGGGCGCGGGCCGCACGGAAGTGGCGCGCGCGGTGTTCGGCGCGGACCCGGTCGAGTCCGGCGAGATCATCGTGAAAGGCGCGAAGGCGACCATCAAGAAGCCGAGCGACGCGGTGGTGCGCGGCATCGGCTATCTGTCCGAAGACCGCAAGCGGTTCGGCCTCGCGACGGGCATGGACGTGGAATCGAACATCGTCATGTCCAATCTCGGCAAGTTCCTTTCAGCGCGCGTGTTTCTGCGCCGCTCGAAGATCCGCAGGACGGCCACGCATTTCATCAAGCTGCTCGGCATTCGCACGCCTTCCGCGACGCAGCCAGTGCGCCTGCTTTCCGGCGGCAATCAGCAGAAGATCGTCATTGCGAAGTGGCTCGAACGCGACTGCGACGTGCTGTTCTTCGACGAGCCCACGCGCGGCATCGACGTCGGCGCGAAGAGCGAGATCTATCGCTTGCTGCGCTCGCTCGCCGAACAGGGCAAGGCAATCGTCATGATCTCGTCCGAGCTGCCCGAGGTCCTGCGCATGAGTGATCGAATCGTCGTGATGTGCGAAGGGCGCATCACGGGAGAACTTTCCGCCGGCGAGGCGACGCAAGAACGCATCATGCAGCTTGCGACGCAGCGCCCGACTCTACAAGCGGCATGACCCGCCAAGGACTTGAGACATGACACAGCCTACCGATACCGCCGCGCTCGCCAGCGACAAACCCGCCAACGGCTTGCGCTCACGCGTGTTCTCGCCGACCGCGCTGCAAAAGCTCCTTGCGTTCGCAAGCCTGATCGTGCTGCTTGTGTTCTTCAGCTTCGCGTCGCCCGCCTTCATGCAGATGGATAACATCCTCGGCATCCTGCAGGCGACGGCCGTGAACGGCGTGCTCGCCATCGCATCGACATTCGTGATCGTGACGGGCGGCATCGACCTGTCCGTGGGCACGCTGATGACGTTCACCGCCGTGATCTGCGGCGTGTTCCTCACCTACTGGCACATGCCGATGTGGGTAGGCATCATCGCGGCCCTGGCGACGGGCGCGGTGTGCGGCACCATCTCCGGCACGCTCACGGCCAAGATGAAGATTCCGCCCTTCATCGCGACGCTCGGCATGATGATGCTGCTCAAAGGTCTTTCGCTCGTGGTGTCGTCGGACAAGCCGATTTACTTCACCGACACCGAGAACTTCTACATGATCTCGCAGGACTCGCTTATCGGCTACTTTCTGCCGAGCGTGCCGATTCCGAATGCCGTGCTGATCCTCTTCGTCGTGGCGATCGTGAGTTCCATCGCGTTGAACCGCACGGCGCTCGGCCGTTATACGTTCGCGCTCGGCAGCAACGAGGAAGCGGTGCGTCTGTCGGGCGTGAACGTGGATCGCTGGAAGATCGCCATCTACGGGCTCGGCGGCGCGATTTGCGGCATCGCGGGCCTGCTGATCGCTTCGCGTCTGAACTCGGCGCAGCCTGCGCTCGGACAAGGCTATGAGCTCGATGCCATCGCTGCCGTCGTGATCGGCGGTACGTCGTTGAGCGGCGGCTCGGGCACGATCCTCGGAACCATCATCGGCGCGTTCATCATGAGCGTGCTGACCAACGGTCTGCGCATCATGTCGGTCGCGCAGGAATGGCAGATCGTCGTGACCGGACTCATCATCATTCTCGCGGTGTATGGGGATATTCTGCGTCGCAGGAAGCGTTGAGCAACAGGCGCGCAAAGAAGACGTATCAGCAAATCAAGAGAGACAGTCTATCCAGGAGGAGAACCTTCATGTTCAAAAGAAGAATCATCGGTGTCCTGATCGGTTTCGGCGCAATCGCTACGGCGGCCAGCACGGCCTACGCGGACGAAGCGTACATCCCGCTCATTTCCAAGGGATTTCAGCACCAGTTCTGGCAAGCGGTGAAGTCGGGCGCGGAACAGTCGGCGAAGGAGCATAACGTCAGGGTGACGTTCGAAGGCCCCGAAACGGAAGCGATGGTCGACAAGCAGATCGACATGTTGTCAGCCGCGCTTTCGAAGAAGCCGCAGGCTATCGGCATCGCGGCGCTGGACAGCAAGGCGTCCGTTCCGCTGCTCAGGCGCGCGCAGAACAACAAGATTCCAGTCATCGCATTCGACTCGGGCGTCGATAGCGACATTCCGCTCACGACCTGCACGACCGATAACCTCGCCGCCGCCGCGCTCGCTGCCGACAAGATGGCCGACGCCATCGGCAACTCCGGCGAAGTGGGCGTGATCGTGCACGACCAGACGAGCCGCACGGGCATCGACCGCCGCGACGGCTTTCTCAACGAGATGAAGTCGAAGCACCCGAACATCAAGATCGTGTCGGTGCAATACGGCGGCGGCGATCACCTGAAGTCGGCTGAAATCGCGAAGGCGATGATTCAGGCCAACCCGAACATCAAGGGCATCTTCGGCGCGAACGAAGGCTCGGCGGAAGGCGCGGCCATCGGCATCAAGGAGTCGGGAAAGAAGCTCGTGCTGATCGGCTACGACTCGGGCAAGGAGCAGAAGGAAGACATCACTTCGGGGCTGATGTACGGCGCGATCACGCAGAACCCGATCGGCATCGGCAGATGCGTGGTCGATTCGGCGGTGAAGGCGCTCAAGGGCGAGAAGCTGCCGAAGAAGATCGATACCGGCTTTTACTGGTACGACAAGAGCAACATGAGCGATCCGAAGATCGCGGCCGTGCTTTACGACTGATCGTGGCAAGCGGCGCATCGCGCGGCTACGTGCGATGCGCTGCTTCGCTACTGCCCCGTGCCGCCGTTTCTCATCGACCCGGTGGACGACTCGCGTCCGGTCGGCGTGCCGCCGTTGCCGCTGCCCGGCGTCGCGGCGGTTCGGCCGCCGCCCGTTCCGCCGCTATTACCCGTCCCGCCCACGCCGCCAGTGGTCCCGCCAGGGCCGCCTGTCGCGCCGGTGGCCGCGGCGCTGGTTCCGCCGTTGCCGCCCGTCGACTCGCCGGCGCTGACGCCGCCGGTATGTTTCGCGTCGCCCATGCCGCCGAGGCCGGCGCTGCCTGCGGCGAAGGCCGCGCTGGAAAGCGACACGATCGCGGCTGCGACCAGTGTCCTGGATACGTTCGTCATGTGCGTTCTCCCTTCGACTGCCCTTGACTGCCTTCGACGCTCGCAATGCGCATGCCATTGCGACGCAGCATCATCGGCCAGGGGGAAGGGTTAGAGCGCATCGACGGAAGAAGCGAACGCGCGCGCCGTCTCGATGAAATTCGCGGTCTTGGCGCGCGTCGCTTCTATCCGCGAAGCCAGCGCGAGCCGGATGGAAATGACCTTGCCCGACACCTCGCGGTACGCGACGCCTTCCACCTGAATCTGGCAGACGGACGCGGGCACGAGCGACACGCCGAAGCCGGCCGCCACCAGATTCACCACGGACGAAAGCTGCGGCGCCTGCTGGCCCGCAATCGGCTCGAACCCGGCCTCCCTGCATGCGCCGACGATCACGTCATGCAGCGTCGGACTGGCGACGCGCGGGAGCATCACGAACGGGTCGTCGGCAAGCCCGGACAGGGCGATCTTCTTCTTCTGGGCGAGCGGGTGCGTGCTGGGAAGCACGGCGCGCATCGGCTCGATGGCGATGTGATTGAACTCGACGCCCGCCGGCGACTGACTGCCGAGTCGCACGAACGCGACGTCGACGGTGCCTGCATCGAGCCACGCGAGCAACTGCGCCGTGTTGCCTTCCGCAAGCGTCAACACGACGTTCGGATAGGACTGGCGATACGCGCGGATCAGCTTCGACACGACCGGATTGAACGCGGCCGATCCCGTAAAGCCGATATTCAGTTGCCCCATCTCGCCGCGCCCCGCGCTTTGCGCGTTCTCGACGGCGGCGCGGGCGTCTTCCAGAATGCGCCGCGCGTCGGTGGCAAACGCTTCGCCAGCCTCCGTGAGCACGACGCCGTGCCCCGTCCGGCGAAAAAGCCGCACGCCGATTTCGTCTTCGAGCGCGTGAATCTGCTGGCTGAGCGGCGGCTGACCGATGCCGAGCCGTTCGGCTGCGCGCGTGACGTTCCGCTCTTCTGCAACGGCCAGGAAATACCGGATGTGACGCAGTTCCATGCGATATATGCCGAACGTATTTCAGATAGAGGAGATAGATATTGGACAGTATAACAATCGCGCGACAAAATACCGCTGTCGCGCAGTCCGCGCGGCTGCTACGCGCCCGTTACGCACCCGCGAACATCGTCAGCCGGCCCGCAGAGAGGCACGCGACGAGTCGCGACCCACGCGTGAAGGCAGCGTCTGCGTTCATCGGGATTCAGAGAAAGAAGGGGTCTAGCATGGCTGAAGCCGTAAAAAAACCAAGGCCCGAGTACCGGAACATCGGGCTTGGACAGATCGCGAAGTACCGCTTGCCGTGGGCGGGCAAGGTGTCCATCCTGCATCGCATTAGCGGTCTGTTGCTCTTCATCGCGCTGCCCTTCCTGCTGTATCTGCTCGACCAGAGCCTGACGTCGGAGATCAGCTTCGAGGCGTTCAAGGGCTTTCTCGCGCACCCCCTCGTCAAGATCATCACGCTCGTGCTGTCGTGGGCGTATTTGCATCACTTCTGCGCGGGTATCCGCTTTCTCGTGCTCGACATGCACGTGGCCGTGAACAAGGAAGGCGGACGGCAGACCGCCATCGCGGTGCTGGTCGTGTCGCTCGTGCTGACGCTTGCCGTCGC